>CAWFMW010000080.1:0-264400 GCA_963816815.1 uncultured Alphaproteobacteria bacterium | reverse complement strand
AAAAAACGGAAACGCCGAGCGGCGTTTCCGTCTGAATGGCGCCTACGTCAGGAACTGATAATCATTGGCATGGACGCTACCGGCGGTGGCTCCATTGATCGTGATGATTTCGTCATGACCGTCCAGGCCGGAATGGACCTGCCACTGATTGCCGGAAAGCCACGTCAGCGTTGCGCCGTCCGAGGCCGCGCCAAAGCCGTGGAATTCGAGCGTATCCCCCACCGCAGGGCCGTTGCCGGCAAAATCCGTGATGGTGGCGCCGGCGGTCGAACCTGATGCGAAGACGAAGTTGTCGTTACCGCTGCCGCCGGTCAGGAAATCGTTGCCGCCGCCTCCGCTGATCGTGTCATTGCCGCCATTGCCGTTGAGGAATTCGGTGCCGCCGGTACCGGTCAGCGTGTCGCCGAAGTTCGAGCCAATCACGTTGTTGACGCCGCCGGTAATGGTATCGGTGCCGACCGACGCGTTGCCTGTGGCGACGCCGGTCGACAAATTGACGCTAACGCTGCCGGTTGCGTTGGCATAAACGATCTGGGTGCTGCCGTTGCCGGTGATGGTGTCGTCGCCGGCCAAGCCGTCGAACTGGTTGAAGACGCCGTTATTGCCGATGTTCAGGGCGCCCACGCTGCCGAAACTCATTGCATCGTAGACATCGTTGAAGATCGTACCCTGCACGGCTTCGATCGAGCGCAGCGTATCCGTGCCGGTCGAGGCATCGCCGGTCACGGTGCCGGCGCCCATATCGATGCTGACCCCGCTGGTCGTATTTGTAAGGCTGCTGTACAGCGCAAAATCGAAGCCGCTGCGGCCATCGATGTAATCATTGCCGGCAAGACCGAGGAACTGTTCATTGCCGCTGCCGCCCAGCAGCGTGTCGCCGAACGTCGAGCCCATGACGGAATTGACGCCGGTGAACGTGTCGGTACCGACATTTGCAACGTCGCCCAGCACCGTGCCATGCGCGGTGCCGGCAGCGATGTCGACGGTCACGCCATCCAACGCGAGGATATATTGCAACCTCGTATTGCCGTTGCCGGTGATGGTGTCGTCGCCTGCCATTCCCTCGAACTGGTTGAACGTACCATTGGAGCCGGCATTGACGCTCGAACCGGAAAAGCCGGTCGCATCATAAACATCGTTGAAGCTGGTGCCGCGCACCGCCTCGATGGAGCGTAACGTGTCGGTACCGATGCTCGCATCGCCGGACACTGTTCCGGAGGCGAGATTGACGGTGATGGCGGCGCCGACGAGCGGATCGTTATTGTATACGGCATAGTCGAATCCGCCGCGGCCATCGAAGAAATCATTTCCGCCGCGGCCATCGAACTGCTCGAACGTGCCGTTCGGATTGTTGCCGCCAAATATGACGTCGGCAGATCCCGACCCAACGACGGCATTGATGAGGGAGAAGGTATCGTGACCGACGGAAGCATCGCCGTCGGCGATACCGGCGATCAGGTCCACCGTAACCCCGGCGGTCGCGCTCACATAGGAAACGCGGCCCAGGATTTGCCCGGACGCATTGACTAAGCCCGTGATCACGTCGTCGCCGCCCCGACCTTCGAATTCGCTCAAGCCCACCGACGCGCCGGGAATGGCACTCCATCCGGTAAAACCTGTCGCAGTGAAACTATCGGCGAAGTTACTGCCGACGACACCTTCGATCGAAGTCAGGATGTCGTTGCCGACTCCGTCGCCGGAGACCGTGCCGGCGCCGAGATTGGCCGTGATGCCGCCGGTGGCGTCCGTGTAGACCGCCCGGTCGAAACCGAGGCCACCATCAAGCTGATCGTTGCCGCCAAGGCCCTGAAGCCGGTCGTTCTGATCCAGGCCAAAAATGGCATCGGCCTGGCTGGTTCCGATCAGCACATCCGGAGCAGGCGTGCCGGTGATGTTGTTCGGGAATATGAAATCCCCGGCCACGAGATTGGCCAGCACCACGTTCTGCAACGTGATGATATCGCCGTTGCCGAAATTGATGACCGTGTTCGGGCCCTGCTGGGTGGCGTGCGACTGGATATCCGCCAGGCCGAAGATGCCGGGGACATCCGTCACGTCGATCCTGTCGCCCTGAGCATGGCTGAAGTCGGTGATGAAGTCCGCACCGCCGCCGGCCGCATAGACGAAAATATCCGCCCCGGCGCCGCCGGTCAGGTTGTCATTGCCACCGCGGCCGGCGAGCGTGTCGTTGCCGTTGCCGCCATTCAGGAAGTCATTGCCGCCGCTGCCGAGCAGCGCGTCGTTGAAATTCGACCCGAAGGCATTATTGACGCCAGTGAAAGTGTCGGCGCCGACCGAGACGTCGCCATTGGCCGTTCCGGCAGTGAGATCGACCACCACGCCGGCCGTGGCGTTGGCGAACATTATCTGCGTGCTGCCGTTGCCGGTGATGGTGTCATTGCCACCCTGGCCCTGGAACGAATTGAAGCCGACGAAGCCGGTCGCATTGTAGGTATCGGCGAAGTTGCTTCCTGTGGCGCTATTGACGCCGGTGAAGGTGTCGGTGCCAACCGAGGCATCGCCGGTTGCGGTGCCGGCCGAGATATCGATTGTGACTCCTGCGGTAGCATTGGCGAAGATCAGCCGCGTGTTGCCGTTACCGGTGATCGTGTCGTCGCCGCCGAGCCCCTCGAACTGATTGAAGTTTCCGTTGCTGTTGCTGACGTTGGCGGCTCCTGCAAGACCGTATCCGACAGCATTTAAGTTGTCGGCGTAGCCGGTCCCCTGGATACCTTCGATCGAACGCAGCGTGTCCGTGCCGATCGAGGCGTCGCCCGTCACCGTCCCCGCCGCAAGGTTGACGTTGATACCGCCCGTGGTGGTGCTGAGGCTGTTGTAGGCGGCAGTGTCGAAGCCACCCCGGCCATCGATGTAGTCATCGCCACCAAGGCCGGTAAACGTATTGCTGAAGCTGCTTCCGAGCAGCGTGTCGGCAAACACCGAGCCCTGCACCGCGTTCACGCCGGTAAACGTGTCGGTCCCTTCGCCCGTTGCTGTGGCGGTGCCAGCAACGGTAATCGAATTGGTTGTACCGATCGGGCTCGTCTCGAGGTCTGCAGTGACCGATCCCGCGGCGAGCGAGTAGTTAAGGCGGGTGCTGCCGTTGCCGATGACCGTATCGTTGCCACCCGCGCCTGCAAAATCGTTGAACGTTCCGCTGTAGCCGATGTTGAGCGCACCTGCGCTGCCGAAGCCGGTCGCATCATAGAGATCATCGAAGTTGGTGCCACGGATCGCCTCCACGGCACGCAGCGTGTCGGTGCCGACCGAGGCGTCGCCTGTTACCGTGCCCGCCGCCAGATGAACCGTGATGCCTGACGTCGTCGTGAGATCGTTGGTATAGTCGGCCCGATCGTAACCGCCACGACCGTCGATGAAATCGTCGCCAGCCCGTCCTTCGAACAATTCGAATGTCCCGAACCCGTTGTCGCTGCCGCGCAGCGTGTCGTTGAAGGCCGATCCCCAGGCGGCATAGACATTCGAAAACGTATCGTGCCCAACGGACGCATTGCCGTCTGCCGTGCCTGCGGCAATGTCCACGGTCACGGCGTCCGTCGCGCTGAGGTAGCTCACCCGCGTCAGCCGCAAGCCCAGAACATTCGTGTTGCCGACGATCACGTCATCGCCGCCACGCCCCTCGAACTCGCTCAGACCGACTTGCACGCCGGGGATTTCGCTGGAGCCGGTGAATCCCACCGCGTTGAACGTATCGGCGAAGTCGCTTCCGACGATCCCCTCGATCGCAATCAGCGTGTCAGTGCCGACACCGGCGCCGGAGACCGAGCCGGCGGCAAGGTTGACGGTGATGGCGCCGGTGGCATCGGTGTAGATCGCCCGATCGAAGCCTGTGCCGCCATCAAGCTGATCGTTACCGCCCAATCCCTGAAGCCGGTCGTTCTCGGCAAGACCAAAGATCGCATCCGCCTGGCCGGTCCCGATCAGCGTATCCCGCGCGGGCGTACCGACGATCGCGCTCGGGAAGATGAAGTCGCCGGCGACAAGCGCGGCCAGGGTCACATTCTGCAATGTCAGGGTATCGCCGTTGCCGAAGTCGATGACCGTATTGGCGCCCTGCTGGGTGGCGCGCGACCGGATATCAGCCAGGGTGAAAATGCCGGCGACGTCAGTCACGTCGATCCGGTCGCCCTGACCGTGGCTGAAGTCCGTGACGATGTCAGCGCCGCCGCCGGAGGCGTAAACAAGAATATCCGCGGCGGTGCCGCCGGTCAGCGTGTCGTTGCCGCCACCGCCGTCGAGCCGGTCGCTGCCGCCGCTTGCGCTGATGGTGTCGTTGCCGAGACCGCCGGTCAGGACATTGGCGACGCTATTTCCGGCGAGCGTGTCGTCGAATGCGGATCCGGTCAGGTTCTCGAACCCGGTCAGCGTATCGGTACCGGCGCCGACCGTGTTCTGCGCCGTCGTCTGCGCCAGGCTGACCGTGACGGCCGCCGCGGCATTCGCATAGGAGACCGTGTCGTTGCCCGACCCGCCGGCAAGAACATTGTTGCCGCCGTTGCCTTCCAGCGCGTCGTTCTGGGTCGACCCGGTCAGGTTCTCGATGTTGACCAGCGTATCGCCCTCGGCATCGCCGCCGCTGCCCAGACCCGTCGCGAGGCTGACATTCACGCCCGCAGCCGACGCGGCGTAAGTTGCGGTGTCGGTTCCCGCGTCGCCGTCGAGGACGTCGGCCCCGCCAAGACCTGCAAGCGTGTTGTTGCCGCCGTTGCCGACGATGATGTTGCCGGCGGCATTGCCGGTTGCACTGAGATTCCCGGCCCCGGTCAGGGTCAGGTTCTCGACATTGGCGCCGAGCGTGTAGCTGATCGACGATCGAACCGTGTCGGTTCCCTCATCGGCGGCTTCCGTCACCTCATCGCCGGCGTTGTCGACGGTGTAGGTATCGTTACCCGCGCCGCCGATCAGCGTGTCCGCACCCGCGCCGCCGTCCAGCGTGTCGTTGCCCTCGAAGCTGACAATGACGTTAGCCTGGGACGAGCCGGTCAGGATGTTATCAAAATGAGAACCGGTGAGATTTTCGAACGCGCTCAGCGTGTCGCTGCCGGCGCCGATGGTGTCCTGCGCTGATGTCAACGCCAGGCTGACCGTGACGCCGGCCGCCGCATGCTCGTAGGATACCGTGTCGTTGCCGCCACCCCCGGCGAGAACATTGTTGCCGCCATTACCTTCCAGCACGTCGTCGTGCGCCGAGCCGGTGAGGTTCTCGATATTGAGAAGCGTATCGCCTTCCGCGTCGCCGCCGGTGGCGATGCCGGTCATCAGGCTGACATCGACCGCCGCCTGCGAGGCGGCATAGCTCGCGGTATCGTTGCCGGCGCCGCCGTCCAGAATGTCCGCGCCGCCGAGACCGGCCAGGACGTCATTGCCCTCAAAGCTCAGAATCGTATTCGCCGACGATGAGCCGGTCAGGGTATTGTCGAAATGCGAGCCGGTCAGGTTTTCGAATCCGCTCAGCGTGTCGCTGCCGGCGCCTCCGGTATTCTGTGCCGTCGTGCGCGCGAGACTGACGGTAACGCCGGCCGCGGCATGCGTGTAGGACACGGTGTCGGTGCCGTCGCCGCCCGCCAGCACGTTATTGCCGCTGCTGCCTTCGAGCGTGTCGTCAAACGCCGATCCCGTCAGGTTCTCGATACTGGCAAACGTATCGCCCTCGGCATCGCCGCCGCTGCCCTGCCCCGTCGCCAGGCTGACATTCACCGCGGCCAGCGACGCCGCGTAGGTCGCCGTATCGACGCCTGCGCCGCCATCGAGAAAATCGGCGCCGCCAAGGCCGGCAAGAACGTCAGCGCCACCCTGGCCGAAGATGAAATCATCGCCCGCCGTGCCGTTGAGCGTGTCGCTTCCATTGGTGCCGTTGATGATAGCCATGTCAATCTCCTGGGATGGGGCGCGGAAATGCGTGCCGTGACGCGGCGCGATCACGGCTGGGAACGGATGGGGATGGGAAGTGCGGTGGCTGACAAGCAGCCGAAGTGGGGTCCTAGAAAAAGACTTCAGACAGCACTCTTATACTCTACCTATAATGGTATTAAAATGACAGCTCATCGTCAAGCGGCGGCGGCGCATCGGAGCTTTCGCTCCACCCGTTGCACGGACCAGCGTACGGTGTGCGATTGCGTTGATCGTCTTTTCGATCGGGTCTTGAGAGAGGGACCGATCACTATGGGTCCGGCGGATCCAGCACACGAGATGTTCGGCAGCGCGAAGACCGAGAGCCGGTCCCGCGGACCAAGGACTGTCCGTCTCGTTTTCGCGAACGAGAATGCAGATGAAGCAACCGCGCTTCGACTCGGTAAAGGCTGACTTTTCTGTCGCTAATGTATCGGCGAATCGCTGCGCACCAATAATGTGTATGAGGCGTCAGTTTTCGCTTCGGCGCGGGCGGCGCATTGGGCCGGGCGCGTTGAAGAACATGGCTGAGCCATCAATTCTTCGAAGAAACGGCGAGACCGCATTCGCGATCTCGCCGGATGATGTCGATCAAGGCTTAAGATTTAACATTCCGCCACGGCACCTTCACCGCGTCGCGAAGGGTGAGGCCTTGTAGGGTGGGCAAAGGCGCTCTTGCGCTGTGCCCACCATCTATCCACGGGGCTACCTGAATGGTGGGCACGCTGCGCTTTGCCCACCCTACACAGATCGAGCAAGCCTCAGTTCTTGCTCTTGTCGACCAGCGCGCCCTTCTTGATCCACGGCATCATGTCGCGCAGCTTGGCGCCGACTTCCTCGATCGGGTGCTGGGCGAGCTTGGCGCGGGTGGCCTTGAACGAGGTCTGGTTGACCTTGTTCTCCAGCATCCAGTCGCGGGCGAACTTGCCGCCCTGGATGTCGGCGAGGACGCGCTTCATCTCGGCCTTGGTCTCCGCGGTGACGATCCGCGGGCCGGTGACGTATTCGCCGTACTCGGCGGTGTTGGAGATCGAGTAGTTCATGTTGGCGATGCCGCCTTCATAGATCAGGTCGACGATCAGCTTCACCTCGTGCAGGCACTCGAAATAGGCCATCTCGGGGGCGTAGCCGGCTTCCACCAGCGTCTCGTAGCCGGCCTTGATCAGCTCGACCAGGCCGCCGCAGAGCACCACCTGCTCGCCGAACAGGTCGGTCTCGCACTCTTCCTTGAACGAGGTCTCGATGATGCCGGCCCGGCCGCCGCCGATGGCGGAAGCGTAGCTCAGTCCGAGGTCATGAGCGTTGCCCGAGATGTCCTTGGCGATCGCGATCAGGCAGGGCACGCCGCCGCCGCGCTGGTATTCCGAGCGCACGGTGTGGCCGGGGCCCTTCGGCGCGATCATCAGCACGTCGAGGTCGGCGCGCGGGTCGAGCAGGTTGAAATGGACGTTGAGGCCGTGGGCGAAAACAAGCGCCGCCCCCTTCTTCATGTTGTCGTGCAGGTGCTCGCGGTAGATGTCGCCCTGCAATTCGTCGGGGGTGAGCATCATGACGAGGTCGGCCCATTTGGCGGCCTCGGCGACTTCCATCACCTTGAAGCCGGCGGCTTCCGCCTTCTTGGCCGAGGCCGAACCCTTGCGGAGCGCAATGGCGACTTCCTTGACGCCGGAATCCTTCAGGTTGAGCGCATGGGCGTGGCCCTGGCTGCCATAGCCGACGATGACGACCTTCTTGCCCTTGATCAGGTTCAGGTCGGCGTCGCGATCGTAATAAACACGCATGGGTCGTTTCCTCAATCGATGGCCAAAACGGCCGGTTAATCAGGCATTTGGGTGGATGAGACCGCCGGTCGCCCGCGAATTTTCCGGCGTTGTCTAGAGCATTTTCCGCTTCAGGGGAAACCGTTTATGCAGGGCCCGGTGCGGCATCATGCGTCCATGAAGACCGGATAGAGCGAAGCCAGCAGCAATACCGCCATGACGATGTTGAAGGCCCGCACCGCCCGCCGGGAGGTCAGGACCGGCCGCAGCGCGGACCCGAACAGCGCCCAGGCGGTGCAGGACAAAATTCCCAAAAGCAGGCTCAAGCCGACCTGGATCACGATATTCCAGGGGTAGGCGGCGATCGCCGCATAGGCGGTGATGGTGCCGATCACCATGACCCAGCCCTTGGCGTTGACCCACTGGAACATGGCCGCGCCCCAGAATGTCATCGGGCCGCGGCTGTTGTCCTGCTCTGCCGAAGGCGGCTCGGACATCGCGATATGGACGGCGAGGTAAACCAGGTAGGCGACCCCGGCATATTTCAGGATGGTCTGCAGCACCGGATAGGCGATGAAGATGGTGCCGAGCCCGAGGCCCACCGCGCCGATCATGAAGGCGAAGCCGATCGTGATCCCCATGATGTGCGGGATGGTGGGACGGAAGCCGTAAGTCAGCCCCGACGACAGCAGCATGATGTTGTTCGGCCCCGGCGTGAAGAACATCACGGTGGCGAACAAGACGAAGGCGATCAGCAGCGAATGCGACATGGGGCCTCACGCGATCTTTGGCAGAACTTGTTCTTTTGAGACCTGAGAGCGCCTGGACAGCAGGGTGACGGCAGCACCGCCGACAACGGTGATCACCGCCACCGGCACGGCGATGCAGACATCGGCCGGTTTCATTTTTCTAGCTCTGTTGGTCCGGCTTCGGTTTGCGCAGGAGGTAGGTGCCGTGCAGCGGCGCGTGATAGTCGACCGATTGCAGCGTGAAGCCGATATCGGTCAGCATGCGCTCGATCACCCAGCCGAAGGTCGAGTATTCGTCGCGCATATGGGTGACCACGCCCTCGCGCTGGAAATCGTGGTTCTTGATGGTGAAGTCGGCCCACTGCTCGACATCGCGCTCGGTGCCGTCGGGCATGCTGACGAACACGATGTCGCGCAAATAGAAATTGGCGCCGGGCTTCAGCGCCGCATAAATTCTTGCCAGCGCCACCGCCTTCCAGAAGTCGGGCAAATGATGCAGCGTGAATTCGCTGACGATCAGGTCATAGGAATTCGGCTGGTAGGCGAAGCTCAGCATGCCGGCCGGCTGGGTGCGGATCGCCACCTTGCGGTCTTTGGCCTGGATGTTGGCGAGCGCCAGCATCGCCGGCGAGATGTCGATCGCGTCGACCTCGGCGCCCATCAGCGCGGCCTCGCAGGCCAGCACGCCGTTGCCGCAGCCGATATCGGCCAGCCGCCAGCCCTTCTGCACGCCGAGCATAGTCAACGCCGCGCGGGCGCGGAGGTCGCTGTCGTCATGCCGGTCATAGATCGAGGCGACTGCGGAATCCAAGCCGATCTGTCGTCGTTGATTGTAGTACCAGTCCCGCGCCAGCATGTTTCACATCCCCTCAGGCCCGCGTCCGATCGCGGCAACGCCGGTGCGCGACACTTCGACAAGGCCGAGCGGGCGCATCAGGTCGATAAATTGATTGATCTTGGAAGTATTGCCTGTGATCTCGAACACAAAACTTTCGGTGGTGGCGTCGATGACGCGGGCGCGGAACGCGTCCGCCAGCCGCAGCGCCTCGACCCGGTTGTCGCCGCCGCCGCGCACTTTCACCATCGCGAGTTCCCGCTCGATCGAGCGGCCGGTGATCGTCATGTCGACGACGCGGTACACCGGGACCATGCGATCGAGCTGGTGCTTGATCTGCTCGATCACCATCGGCGTCCCCGTGGTGACGATGGTGATGCGCGAAAGATGTTTCTGGCTCTCGGTTTCGGAAACTGTGAGGCTCTCGATGTTGTAGCCGCGGCCGGAGAACAGCCCGATCACGCGCGCGAGCACGCCGGGCTCGTTCTGCACGAGAACCGACAGCGTGTGCGACTCGATCGGATCGTGACGCTCTTCGAGGAAGTAGGCGGATGCGGGCTGGTTCATTGTCGTCCCCTTGGATTCTTTCGCTGTCACGCCATCGCCCGTTGATCTGCGGCAATGGCATCCGGCCCGACCCAGCGGTGAAACCGGTCAAAATCGATATTGCCGCCGCTCAAGACGACGCCGACGCGCCTGCCTTGAAGTTTCTTCTTTTCCTGCAGGGCTGCCGCGAGCGCAGCCGCGCCGGCGCCTTCCGCAAGATTGTGGGTATCGGTCCAGTAAGCCCGCATCGCCGCGGCGATTTCGTCGTCTGTCACCTGCACGACGCGGGAAGCGCCCTTGCAGATGATCGCGACCGCGTCGCCATCGGGAATGCGTGTCGCCACACCGTCGGCGCGCGTGTTGCTGGTTTCGGTCGTTACGACGGCGCCGGCCGCGAATGACAGCGCGTAGGAGGGCGCCTCGGTCGACTGCACGCCGACGATTTCGGTTCTGAGCCCAAGCAGATCACGCGCCAGGATGCAGCCGCAAATGCCGGAGCCCTGCCCGATCGGAACATAGAGAACGTCGAGATCCCGCGCCTTTCGCAATAGTTCGAGCGCATAGGTCGCGACACCCAGGACGAGATCGGGATGGAAGGCCGGCACGATTTCCAGCCCATTCGTCTCCGCGCGCCGATAGGCTTCCTCGCGTGCCGCCTGAAAATCCTCGCCGTGCTCGACAAGCTCCGCGCCAAATCCGCGTATCGCGCGATTTTGCTCGACCGAATTGCCGTGCGGAACATAGATCGTCGCCGGCACGCCGTGACGGCTTGCCGCAAACGCGAGACTCTGCCCATGATTGCCGCGCGTCGCTGAAATGAGCCCGGGCGTGTTGGGCCGTTCACGCTTCAGGCGGTCGAGGTAGACCAGTCCGCCGCGCACCTTGAAAGCGCTTGTCGGCGTGTGGTTCTCATGTTTGACAACGATCGTGGTACCGAGACGTTGCGCCAGCAGCGGCCAGGCATGCGCTGGCGTCGGCGACACCGCCTGCCTCACGATCTCGTGCGCGCGCTCTAATTCCCTGAGGTCAAACATTTTGCTGCCTCACCTCACACCAGCGCCTTGCCACCGGCGAACGCCGCAGCGGTGGCTTCGTCGGTGGCTTCCGCCGGCAGCAGCATTTCGTTGTGCGCCTTGCCGGACGGAATCATCGGGAAGCAGTTTTCCAGCGCGGCGACCCGGCAATCGAACAGCACCGGGCGCTTGACGCTGATCATTTCCTTGAGCGCGCCGTCGAGATCGCCGGGCTTGATCGCCTGCAGGCCGACGCAGCCGAACGCGTCCGCCAGCTTGACGAAATCCGGCAGCGCTTCCGAATAGGAATGCGACAGCCGGTTGCCGTGCAGCAGCTGCTGCCACTGCCGCACCATGCCCATGTACTGGTTGTTCAGGATGAAGATCTTGATCGGCAGTTCGTATTGAACGGCCGTCGACATCTCCTGCATCGTCATCTGCACCGAGGCGTCGCCCGCGATGTCGATCACGAGGCTGTCCGGATGCGCGACCTGCACGCCGAGCGCTGCCGGCAGCCCATAGCCCATGGTGCCGAGACCGCCCGACGTCATCCAGCGGTGCGGCTCCTCGAACCCGAAGAACTGCGCCGCCCACATCTGGTGCTGGCCGACCTCGGTCGTGATGTAGGTGTCGCGCCCGCGCGTCGCCGCGAACAGCCGTTCGATGGCGTATTGCGGCAGGATGATATCGCTGTTCTTCTTGTAGGCGAGCGAATTGCGCGCGCGCCACTTGGCGATTTCCTGCCACCACGCCTTGATGTCGGGCTTTTTCGCTTCGGCTTTGAACACCTGCAGCAGGTCGCCCATCACATTGCCGGCGTCGCCGATGATCGGCACGTCGACGCGGATGTTCTTGTTGATCGAGGACGGATCGATGTCGATGTGGATCTTCTTGGAGCCCGGCGAGAACGCGTCGACGCGGCCGGTGATGCGGTCGTCGAAGCGCGCGCCGATGCACAGCATGACGTCGCAATCATGCATCGCCATGTTGGCCTCGTAGGTGCCGTGCATACCCAGCATGCCGAGCCAGTTCTTGCCGCTCGCCGGATAGGCGCCGAGGCCCATCAGCGTCGAGGTGATCGGGAAGCCGGTGGCGTCGACCAGTTCGCGCAAGATCTTGGAAGCCTCGGGTCCGGCATTGATGACGCCGCCGCCGGAATAGATCACCGGCCGCTTGGCCGAAGCCAGCAGCGCCACGGCTTTACGGATCTGCGCGGCATCACCCTTCACCCGCGGCGTGTACGACACATGCACGTCGGACTTGCGCGGCGGATGGTAAGTGCCGACCGCGAACTGCACGTCCTTGGGCACGTCGACCAGCACGGGTCCGGGACGGCCGGTGGTCGCGACGTAAAACGCCTCGTGCAGCACTTTTGCCAGATCGTTGACGTCGCGCACCAGCCAGTTGTGCTTGGTGCAGGGACGCGTGATGCCGACGGTGTCGCATTCCTGGAACGCATCGTTGCCGATCAGATGCGTCGGCACCTGCCCGGTGATGCAGACCAGCGGAATCGAATCCATCAGCGCATCCGTCAGCGGCGTCACCATGTTGGTGGCGCCGGGACCTGACGTCACCAGCACCACGCCGGGCTTGCCGGTCGAGCGCGCATAACCTTCGGCCGCATGGCCGGCGCCCTGCTCGTGGCGTACCAGGATGTGCTCGACGTCGCTCTGCTGGAAAATCTCGTCATAGATCGGAAGCACCGCGCCGCCGGGATAGCCGAACAGGTGCTGGACGCCATGATCGATGAGCGCGCGCACGATCATCGCGGCGCCGGTCATCTGGTTCGGATCGTGGCTGTTGTCGGTCATGGTCTTGCTCCGGATGCGCTGCTGGCGCGGCTTTCTTCGGTTTCGGTCGTTTTAAGGGAATAAAAAAAGGGCCCCAGAGGCCCCATGCACACCGCCTGAATTTGGGATGGCCTCAGCCACCCCCGGCGGTGCGCCTGGGTACGACTACGATAAGGAGTTTGGTAATAATATTACGCATTTGGCAGCTCAGACTTCCCAAAGGTTGCGCGGTTATACCGCCCGATCCCTGGAAGTCAAGGGAAGGACGCCTTTTGCGCGATTTCGGCAGTGTAACTGTGTTCCGGCCGTTCGGCGAGTGGGAATTTTATGCGTGGAGCCATGCGGGGGTGGACCGACGTCCTTCGTAGCCCGGGCGAGCGAAGCGACCCCGGGGACAGCGGTAACAAAACCGACGGCTAATCTATTCGGCTGACACCGCCCCCGGGGTCGCTTCGCTCGCCCGGGCTACGGGAGTCGCACTTCCACCCACCCCCTCGCCACTTCCGGCTTCACCCACTCGAACTCCGACAGTTGGTGCCGGAACCAGGTGAACTGCCGCTTGGCGTAATGGCGGGTGTCGGCGCGGCCGATTTCGGCGGCTTGCTCACGGGTGATTTCGCCGCTGAAGTAGCGGATCAAGGCCGGCACGCCATGGGCCTTCATCGCCGGCAGCAACGGATCGAGCTTTCGCGCGGCGAGCGCGGCGACTTCCTCCAGCGCGCCCGCGTTCAGCATCGCGTCGAACCGCGCATCGATCCGCGCATAAAGCTGGTCGCGTTCTGGCGCGAGGAACAGCGCGCTGAATTCGCCTGGCGGCAGCAGCGGCGGCAGGCCCTCGCGATGCCAGTCGGGCAGCGTACGGCCGGTGGCTTCGACGACCTCCAATGCACGGGCGATCCGGGTGCGGTCGCGCGGCTTCAGCCGTTCGGCGGAGACGGGATCGCGCCGCGCCAGCTCAGTGTGCAACGCTTCGACGCCATCGTGTTCCAGCCGGGCGCGAACGGCGTCGCGGATCTCGGGTGGGATCGGCGGCACCGCAGAGAGCCCGCGCGTCAACGCCTTGAAGTACAGGCCGGACCCGCCCACGAAGATCGGCAGACGGTGTTCTGCACGCGCCTCCGCCAGGACCTTGGCAGCGTCCGCTACCCAGGCGCCGGCCGAGAAATTGACCGACGCGTCGACATGACCATAGAGCCGATGCGGCGCGCGCGCCTCCTCCTCCATTGTCGGCCGCGCCGTGATGATGCGCAGATCGCGATAGACCTGCATGGAATCGGTGTTGATGACGACGCCGCCGGTGTGTTGCGCCAATTCGAGCGCCAGGGCCGACTTGCCGCTGGCGGTCGGCCCTGCGATAAGCACGGCCTTGCCCAAATTCAGCTGAAACGCCTGCATGTCCCTCGTCGCCACCCTGATCTGCAACCCGGCCAATCCCGCGCTCGACACCACCATCGTCGACGGCGCGCTGGCCGTTCTCCCCTCGCCTGGAACGGCGCAATGGCTGTTCGACGAGGTCGCAGTCGACATTCCCTTCGACTATCAGGTCAAGAGCCCTGATGACATCAAGGCGATCGAAACCCGCCTGCAAGCGGCGCGCGGCGACCTGCCGATCGACATCGTCGTGCAGCCTGTCGCGACGCGGCGCAAGAAGCTTTTTCTGGCGGACATGGATTCCACCATGATCGGCCAGGAATGCATCGACGAGCTGGCCGACTTCGCCGGGCTGAGGGCGCATGTCGCCGGGATCACCGAACGCGCCATGCGCGGCGAAATCGAATTCGAGCCGGCGCTGCGCGAGCGCGTTGCGCTGTTGAAGGATCTGCCGGTCAGCGTGGTCGACGAGGTGCTGGCAAAACGCATCACGCCGACGCCGGGAGGCCGCGAACTGGTCATGACCATGCGTGCCAACGGCGCCTACACCTGTCTGATCTCGGGCGGCTTCACGCTGTTCACCCATGCGGTCGCCGCCATGATCGGCTTCCAGGAAAACCGCGCCAACCAGCTCAGGATCGAGAACGGCAAGCTGACCGGCGAAGTCATCGAGCCGATCGTCGGCCGCGCCGCAAAACTTTCCACCCTGATCGAGCTTACCGAAAGCTTCGACCTCGACGACATCGACACGCTGGTGGCCGGTGACGGGGCCAACGACCTCGGCATGATCCAGGCCGCGGGCCTCGGCGTCGCCTATCACGCCAAGCCTGCGGTCGCCGCCGCTGCCGCCGCGCGGATCGACTACGGCGACCTCACCGCGTTGTTGTACGCGCAGGGGTATCGAAGGGACGAGTTTGTGGAGGGATAAACCGAATGCCCACCGTCTTGCGTTGGGGACCCTACCGCGCATTCTTCTATTCGAACGAGCGTAACGAACCGCCGCACGTTCATGTCCGATCCGGCGATTTTGAAGCCAAATTCTGGCTGCACGACCTGTCGGTTGCCGTCAACGCGGGATTTCCCGCCCATGAAATCGGCGCTATTATCCGTCACCTGAGAACGCAACGCGCTCTCCTTGAAGGCAAATGGCATGAGCACTTTGGAAATTGACGTCGGCGATATCAGGCCAGTCTCGGTTGCCTTCACAGCCGATGAACTGGTGGTGACGCTGGCGGATGGTCGGAAGATTACGACACCGCTTGCATGGTACCCCCGGCTGCGCGATGCCAGCACCGCAGCCCGCGGAAACTTCGAGCTGATGGCGATGGGGATTCACTGGCCTGAGATCGACGAGGATCTAGGTATCGCGGGGATGCTACGGGGCCGCCCGGCGACCTGATCTCCCCTACTGCACGCTCAGCGCCACAAAGCGCAA
Organism: uncultured Alphaproteobacteria bacterium; assembly: GCA_963816815.1. Taxonomy (GTDB): domain Bacteria; phylum Pseudomonadota; class Alphaproteobacteria; order Rhizobiales; family Xanthobacteraceae; genus Bradyrhizobium. The sequence goes on along the minus strand of CAWFMW010000080.1, from coordinate 248,994 downwards.
TTCGCCTTCGCCGTTCGAGACCAGCAGCAGCACCGACTTCTTGCCGTCCTTCTTGAGCTGATCGACACGCTTCTTGATATCGGCCGCATTGGTGACGGCTTCTTGCGCGACCTCGACGATGACGTCGCCGGCGGAGAGCCGCTTTTCGGCCGCGTCGGAGTTGCCATCGACACCGGTGACGATCACGCCCTTGACGCTCTCCTTGATCTTGTACTTGGTGCGCAGGTCCTTGCTCAGCGCGGCGAGATCGAGGCCGAGCGCCTTTTGCGTCACCGGCTTCTCGGCGGGATCTTCCTTGGCCTTGGCGGCGGCCTGCTGCACCTTTTCGTTATCCTCAAGGCGGCCGAGCGTGACCTTGTGGCTTTCCTCCTTGCCCTTGCGGATGATGATCACATCGACTTCCTTGCCGACCGCAGTGTCGGCGACGACGCGCGAGAGGTCCTTCGGGTCCTTGACGTCCTTGCCGTCGAACTTGACGACGACATCGCCGGGCTCGATGCCGGCGGGCTTGGCCGGCCCCTTGTCGTCGACGCCGGCAACCAGCGCGCCGCGGGCAGGCTTGATGTTGAGGCTTTCGGCGATCTCGTCGGTGACCTGCTGGATCCGCACGCCAAGCCAGCCGCGGCGCAGTTCGCCGAACTGCCGGAGCTGATCGACCACGCCCGCCACCGTCTTCGACGGCACCGCAAAGCCGAGGCCGATCGAACCGCCGGTCGGTGAAATGATCAGCGTGTTGACACCGACGACGTCGCCTTCGAGATTGAACAGCGGTCCGCCGGAATTGCCGCGGTTGATGGAGGCGTCGGTCTGGATGTAGTTATCGTACGGTCCCTGGCTGATGTCGCGGTTGCGCGCCGATACGATGCCGGCCGTGACCGAGCCGCCGAGGCTGAACGGGTTGCCGATCGCGATCACCCATTCGCCGAGCCGCAGCTTGTCGGAATCGCCGAACTTCACCGCGACCAGCGGCTTCACCGGCTTGAACTTCAACACCGCAATGTCGGTCTTCTTGTCGACGCCGACCAGTTCGGCCTTGATCTTGGTGCCGTCGTTCATGATGACGTTGATCTCGTCGGCATCGGCGATGACGTGATTGTTGGTGACGACGACGCCCGCGGCATCGATGATGAAGCCGGAGCCGAGCGAATTGGTTTTGCGCGGCGTCTGCATCTCACCGCTCTTGTCGCCGCCTTTGGGGGATCCGCCACGGCGGTTCTTGAAGAAGTCGTCGAAGAACTCCTCGAATGGCGACCCCGGCGGCAATTGTGGCATCGCCTCCCTGCCACCGCCGCCCTTGGCCTCCACGGTCTGCGATGTCGAGATATTGACGACGGAATCGATCACCTTCTCGGCGATGTCGGCGATGCCGTCCGGGCCGCGCGCGCTGGCCGGCACCGCGGCCAGCAAGCTGGCGGCACTGAGCGAGATCGCAATCCCCATCAGGCGCAGGCGGCGGCTCAAGGCGGGTCTGGCACCGGTCATGTCGGCTCGTCTCCAAAAGGGTCGAATTCAGCTCCACAGTGCGCCCGAACGGGTCCGAGGCGCAAGCATCTGCGCCGGATATTCCGGCGAAAAACCGGCCCCAAGCGGCTCACGATTGCGTTGACGCCACAGCTAGTTGCGGCCGTTAATTGCCATGATTGCGGGGCGCGAAGCGAACCGCCGTGTCCCGTTGCACACCGAAGAATTTTTCGATTCCCCGGTGTGCACCGGCACACCGGACGTCTGCTCCTTGACCAGCTCGCAAATGACGGTGAATGCCTACCGCCGCACGAACCAGATCAGCACCAGACCCACGACCGCCGAGACAATGCCAACGATTCGCAGGATATTGTCCGGCGTCGCCAGCGCGCTTTTCATCGCCCGGCGCATCCAGGCCGGGCTGGCGGCGAACATCAGGCCTTCGAGCACAAAGAGAATGCCCACACCGATGAGGAAGTCGGTGAACGCTATGGACCTCATCGGATAACAACCCCCCGCTATTGAAGCGCCTTTTGTTTTTATGCCGGCGAAGCGGGTCCCAATGTGCAATAGCACATTGTGCTTCGCCGTAACGCGTGTATTTGCCGGACGTCTATGGCTTGGGCGCCGCGGCCGCCGCCGGCGGATGACCGGACGGATTGGCGAAGAAGCGGAAGAACTCGGAATCCGGCCGCAGCAGGAAGCGGGTGTCGGCGGAACGAAGCCCGGTCTCATAGGCCGACATCGAACGATAGAAGGCGAAGAACTCCGGATCCCGGCCATAGGCCTCGGCGAACAAGCGGTTGCGTTCGGCGTCGCCGACGCCGCGGGTCTGCTCGGCGGTTGAATTGGCGTCGGCGATGATGACGACCGCTTCGCGATCGGCCTTGGAACGGATCTCCTGCGCCTTCTGGCCGCCCTGGGCGCGGAATTCCTGGGCCTCCCGCTCACGTTCGGTCTGCATGCGCTTGTAGACCGCAAGGCTGTTCTGCTCCGGCAGATCGGCGCGGCGGATACGCACATCGACCACCTGGATGCCGTACTGATCGGCCTCCCGGTCGAGTTGGTCGCGGATGCGCGTCATCAGGCCCTCGCGTTCGTCGCGCACCACATTGATGAAGGTGACCTCGCCCAGCACGCGGCGCAGCGCCGCGTTCAAGAGCGTGGTGAGCTGGATGTTGGCGGCCTGGATCGAACCGATGCTCTGGTAGAAGCGCAACGCGTTCTTGATCCGGTAGCGGGCGAAGGCGTCGACGACGAGCCGCTTCTGGTCGGAAGCGATGACTTCCTGCGACGGATTTTCCAGATCGAGGATGCGCTTGTCGATGCTGATGACGGTGTCGATGAACGGCGCCTTGAAGTTCAGGCCCGGCTCGGACACGACGTCGACCGGCCGGCCGAGCCGTACCACGAGCGCCTGTTCGGTCTGCGACACCGTGAAGATCGAGCTGTAGCCCACGATCACCGCGAAGAACAGCAGGACCAGGGCGACAATACCTGCAACGGGAGACCTCATCGGGTGCCTCCCGTCTGCTGCTGGCCAGTGGTGGGCGGCGGACGGCGCGGGGTCAATTCGCTGAGCGGCAGATACGGCACGACGCTCTGTGCCGAGTTGCCGCCGTCATAGATCAGCTTCTCGGAGCCGCCGAGGATCTTCTCCATCGTCTCAAGATAAATTCGTTGCCGCGTCACGTCGGGCGCCTTCTTGTATTCGTCGTAGACCTTCTGGAAGCGGGAGCTTTGGCCCTTGGCCTCGGCGACCGCCTGTTCCTTGTAACCTTCGGCTACCTGCAGGATCTGCGCAGCGCGTCCGCGCGCGTCGGGAACGACACGGTTGGCATAGCTCTGCGCCTCGTTCTGCAGCCGCTCGAAGTCGGCGCGCGCGGCCTGCACGTCGCGGAACGCGTCGATCACCTGCGTGGGCGGGTCGACCTTCTGCATCTGCACCTGCGTGATCTGAACGCCGGAGCCGTAGCTATCCAGCGTCTTCTGCATCAGGTCCTGGACGCCCTGCTCCGTCGTGTTGCGGGCGCCGGTGAGGATCGGCTGGATGTTGGAACGGCCGATCACCTCGCGCATCGCGCTCTCGGCCACCGCCTTCACGGTGCCTTCGGGATTCTGGATGTTGAACAGGAAATTGCCGACGCCGTTGGGCTTGATCCGCCACAACACCGTGAAATCGACGTCAACGATGTTTTCGTCGCCGGTCAGCATCAGGCTTTCTTCCGGCACGTCCCGCATGGTGCGGCCGCGCCGCGCCGGATCGTCGATCAGCGTCATGCCGATCGAGATGGTGGAGACGCGCAGCGCCTTCGGCAGCAGCACGCTCTCGATCGGATACGGCAGATGATAGTTCAGGCCGGGGTCAACGGTGCGCACGTGCTTGCCGAAGCGCAGCACGACGCCGAGTTCTTCCGACTGCACGCGGAAGAATCCGGACAATCCCCAGATCGCCAGCGCGCCGACCAGCACCAGCGCGATGCCCATGCCGCTGAAATGTCCGCCCGGCAGAAGCTGCTGCAGCTTGTCCTGGCCGCGCCGCAGAAGGTCCTCCAGATCGGGGGGCCTTGGCCCGACCGATTGCGGACCCCCGCCCCACGGTCCCTTGGGACCCTGGCCCCAGGGGCCTCCGCCTTGATTCTTCCACGGCATACAAACTCTCCTCTGCGGGGGGCCGGATCCGCCTGTTTAGGCAGGATGCCTCAAGCCTCGCATATCCGCCCGGCTTTATAGGGGACCGCTAGGTCCCTTACAACGCAAGCTTCCGGCCTCAAGCAGCTATGATTGAGGCCATAATTGTCAATGCAAACATTGGTTAGCGAGGTTAACGCTGTTTGCGCCGGCGAAATGTCACATAGGAGAAATCGGCACTGTCGTGCGAACCGGCCGGATTCCGCACGCGCGCGACCTCTTCCCATGCGGCCGGATCGACCGCCGGGAAACGCGTGTCGCCATCGGGCCGGGCGTGCACTTCGGTGATCTCCAGGCGGTCGGCGCTATCCATCCACTGGGCATAGATTTCCGCACCGCCAATCACGGCGATCTCAGTGACGAAACGCCGCAGCGCATCGCCGGTGGCAATTGCCTTGGCGTCCGCGAAGGAAGTCGTGACCACGGCGCCTGCGGCGCGATAGGCGACATCGCGCGTGACCACGATGTTGGTCCGTCCTGGAAGCGGTCCGCGCGGGAACGATTCGAAGGTCTTGCGGCCCATCACGATCGGCTTTCCCATCGTCATCGCCTTCAGCCGCTGCATGTCGGATTTCAGCCGCCACGGAATGGTGCCGCCAGCGCCGATCACGCCGTTTTCGGCAACCGCGACAATGAGGACGATCTCCATCAGCGTGCCCCCTGCGCCAGCGCCGTCAACGCGGGACCGCCCACCCGGCACACCGTCCACTCGTCCATCAGGTCAGCGCCGAGCGACTTGTAGAATTCGATCGACGGCGTATTCCAGTCCAGCACCGACCATTGCAAGCGGGACCAGCCCTTCTGGACGCATTGCCTGGCGAGATGCGCCAGCAGCGCCTTGCCGATCCCCCTGCCGCGCTGCGCCGGACGGACAAACAGGTCTTCGAGATAGATGCCGGACCGGCCGCTGAAGGTCGAGAAATTGATGAACCAGACCGCGAAGCCGGCCGGCGCGCCGTCCCATTCGGCGATCTCGCAGAACAACCGCGGATTGGCGTCGAACAGCGCCGCATCGATGTCGGCCTCCGTCGCCTCCATTTCGTGAAGCAGCTTTTCGTATTCGGCGAGTTCGCGCACAAAGGACAGCACAAGCCCCGCTTCGCCCTTTTGCGCACGGCGGATCGTGAGGGACATCAGATGCTCACACCGCGGCTGCTCATACGGCAACTGCGGCCTTGATGTGCGGGTGCGGATCGTAGCCTTCGAGCGCAAAGTCCTCGTAACGGAATGCGAAGATATCCTTCACATCCGGATTGATCTTCATGACCGGCAATTGCCGCGTCGGCCGCGTCAGTTGCAGACGCGCCTGTTCGAGGTGGTTTGAATAGAGATGTGCGTCGCCAAACGAATGCACGAAGTCGCCGGGCTTCAATCCGGTCACCTGCGCGACCATCATGGTCAGCAGCGAGTAGGACGCGATGTTGAAGGGCACACCGAGGAACACGTCGGCCGAGCGCTGATAAAGCTGGCAGGACAGCTTGCCGTTGGCGACATAGAACTGAAACAGGCAGTGACAGGGCGGCAGCGCCATCTTGTCGACGTCGGCCGGATTCCACGCGCTCACGATAAGCCGCCGCGAATCCGGGTTGCGCCTGATCATGTCGATGACGTTGGAAATCTGGTCGATGCTGCGTCCGTCCGGCGCCGGCCACGAGCGCCACTGCGATCCGTAGACCGGGCCGAGATCGCCGTTGGCATCCGCCCATTCATCCCAGATCGAAACGCCATTGTCCTTGAGATATTTGATGTTGGTGTCGCCGGCGAGAAACCACAGCAATTCGTGCACGATCGCCTTCAGCGGCAACCGCTTGGTGGTCAGCATCGGAAACCCGGCCGACAGGTTGAACCGCATCTGGTGACCAAAGATCGACAGCGTGCCGGTGCCGGTGCGGTCGTGCTTCTCCGCGCCATCGCTGAGGATTCGTTCGAGCAGGTCGTGATACTGGTTCATGGCTGACGTTTCGGGTCTTTTCGGGAGCGCGAACTTAGCGGCCGGGACCGCCGATCGACACGCCGATTCGGCTTCCCGCCCCGATTATACCCGGAAAAATGATCATCCCCGGCACAAACGACAAGGGGCGGAACCTGCGTCCCGCCCCTCGCCCATCCGCTTGATTATTGGGGATTAATTCACCGGCTTGAGCACCGGCGTCCACTTCGCGATTTCGTTCTTCACCAGGGTTCCCAGCGCAGCCGGGGTACGGTCGGCGGCGGCCGGGATGACGCTCCCGAGATCGAGCAGGCGCTTGCGCACGCCCTCGTCGTCGAGCGCCTTGCCGACCGCTTCGTTCAATTTGGCGACGACGTCCGCCGGCGTTCCCTTTGGCGCGAAGATCGCGTTCCAGGCCTGGGCCTGGAAGGCCGGCAGGCCCGCCTCGGTGGTGGTGGGAACATTCGGCAAAGACGGGTTACGCTCGGGCGTTGCCACCGCATAGGCCTTGATCGTGCCGCCGTTGACCTGCGGCACGGCGTTGACGATCTGGTCGCACATATAGTCGACCTGCCCCGCCACCAGCGCGTTCATCGCAGGACCGGTGCCGTTGAAGGGTACGCCGACCGGCTTGACCCCGAGCACCGAATTCAGCAACTCGCATGACACGTTCGAGACCGAGCCGACGCCGGCATGCGCCGCGTTGACCTTGGTTTCGTTCGCCTTCACGTAAGCGACGAATTCCTTGAGGTCCTTCGGCGGGAAATCCTTGCGCGCCAGGATCAGGATCGGCGTGCCGGCGAGCAGCGCGACCGGCTCGAAACTCTTCTCGGGGTGGTAGGCGAGATTGGGATAAAGCGGCACCGAGGCCGCATGCGTGCCCATATGCCCTGTAATCAGCGTATAGCCGTCATTGGCGGCGCGCGCCGCGCGCGTGGTGGCGGTGGTGCCACCGGCGCCTACCACGTTCTCGATGATGATGGCCTGCCCCAGCGTCTGCGTCATATGGCCGGTGACGATGCGCGCGATAACATCGGTCGGACCGCCCGCCGCGAACGGCACGATCATGGTGATACTGCGCGTCGGATAGGACTGAGCCTGCGCTTGCGCAGAAAGCAATGTCAGCCCGGCAAGCACGGCCAGGTAACCGCCCGCAACCGGGCGACCAAACCAGTTCATGTTGAAATTCCCGACCCGTTAACAAATGCCGGCTCTCCCAAGCCGGCATTTGCTCTTTAGCATTTCACCCGGGGCCGAACAGGCTTTGGGCTGCGGCGCACCGCCGCAGGCAGGTCAGTTCTCGGATTCGACGAACACCTCGTCGCGCTTCTTGCGCAGTGACGGCAAGATCGCAAGCACGAGCAGAAACGCCGCGGTTGCCATCAGTACCGCCGATAGCGGACGGGTGACGAAGACTGACCAGTCGCCGCGCGAGATCAGCAGTGCGCGGCGCAGGTTTTCTTCCATCAGCGGGCCAAGCACCATGCCGAGCAGCAACGGCGCCGGCTCGAAATCGTGCTTGATCAGCCAGTAGCCGACCAAGCCGAACACGCCTGCGAGGACGACATCGACCGGTGCGTTGTTCACCGAATAGATGCCGATGGCACAGAAGATCACGATGCACGGGAACATCAGGCGATACGGCACGCGCAACAGCCTCACCCAGATGCCCACCAGCGGCAGGTTGATGATCAGCAGCATCAAATTGCCGACCCACATCGAGGCGATCATGCCCCACACCAGTTCCGGCTGCTTCTGCATCACCTGTGGACCCGGAACGATGCCGTGAATCGTCATCGCACCGACCATCAGCGCCATCACCGCGTTCGGCGGAATGCCGAGCGTCAGCAGCGGAATGAACGAGGTCTGCGCCGCGGCATTGTTGGCGCTCTCGGGTGCCGCAACGCCTTCGATCGCGCCGCGGCCAAACCGCGACGGATCCTTGGCGATCTTCTTTTCGAGCGTGTAGGCCGCGAACGACGCGATCACGGCGCCGCCACCCGGCAAAATGCCGAGGATCGATCCAAGCACGGTGCCGCGCAGGATGGCGGGCGCCGAGTCCCTCAGATCCTTTGCCGTCGGCATCAGGCCCGTGACCTTTTGCTGCACCAGCTCGCGATCGCTTTCACTGCCGGCATCGAGATTGCGGATGATCTCGGCAAAGCCGAACAGGCCCATCGCCACTGTGGCGAAGCCGAGACCGTCGGCAAGTTCCGGAATGTTGAAGGCCATGCGCGAGGCGCCGGTTTCGATGTCGGAGCCGACCATCGAGAGCAACAATCCGAACACGATCATTGCAATCGCCTTCAGCACCGACCCCTTGGCGAGCACCACTGCGAAGATCAGGCCGAGCACCATCAGCGAGAAATACTCGGCCGGTCCGAATGCCAGCGCGAGCTTGGTGAGCGGCGCGCCCAGCACGGCAATCAGAACGGTCGCGACGCAACCGGCGAAGAACGATCCGATCGCGGCGATCGCCAGCGCCGGACCGGCGCGGCCCTGTTTCGCCATCTGGAAGCCGTCGAGCGCCGTCACCACGGACCCGGCCTCACCGGGAATGTTGACCAGGATCGAGGTGGTCGAACCGCCGTACTGCGCACCATAATAGATGCCGGCGAGCATGATCAACGCGCCGACCGGCGGCAGGCCGAAGGTGATCGGCAGCAGCATCGCCACCGTGGCGATGGTTCCGATGCCCGGCAGCACGCCGACCAGCGTGCCGACGAGCGCACCGATCAGGCACAGCAAGAGATTGATCGGGGTGAAAGCAACGCCGAAACCGAGGGCGAGGTTGGAGAAGAGATCGGCCATTACGCCCTCACTGAATCAGGAAACGCGGAAAGAGCTGCAGCGGCAGCCCGAGCGCATAGGGGAAAAGCAGGCTGCAGCCGATCGTCAGGCAGATGCCGACGATGATGGTTTCCTTCCATCGCGTCTCCGGCGTTCCCATTCCCGCAACCAGGAAGGCGACGAATGCCGAGACGACGAGGCCCAGCGGACGGATAGCCACCGCGAAGCAAAGGATCGACAGCGAAACGAAAAACGGCCCCCGCCAATGATATTTCGCAATCTGCGGGCCCTCGAACATGAGACCCATGACCGAAATTCCTGCGCCAAGGAGCAGCAGCAAGACCCCGAACATGCGCGGCGCCGTGCCGGCGCCGAAGGAAAACCCGCGCATGCCCTGCAAGTCGCTCGACGCCCAGAGGGCGAAGGCTGCGATCGCCATAAGGGCAAGCCCGCCAACAAAATCCTGCGGGCAACGAACCCATTTCGGCATGATGGAATTAACCGGCCCATGGCTCGGCGTATCACTCATCGATCTCACTCCCCAAGGCTTCTAGCCTGCACTCCTGACTGATTGGATAGCTTTTGCGCTCGTCCGGAGGACTTGCTAGCGATTTTCGTCAGATAAGGCCAGCAAAACCCAAAGCGCCTCCGGCCAGCAACATCCAAAGCGGATTGAGCCGCGTGGCAAAGGCCAGCGCCGCCGCGGAGACCGTAATCAGCCCGGCCACCCAGCTGCGGTCGGAAGTTAGCGCCAAAATCAGGCCACTGGCGCCCATCAGCCCGATCGAAAGCGGAACCAGTGCTGCCTGAATAATGGCGGGCCAGCGCGAATGGCGCGAGCGCGCCAATAGCCTGCTGACATAATAAGCCAGCACCGCGGTCGGCCCGCACATTGCAACTGTAGCGACCAGCGCGCCGACAACACCCGCGACAGAATAGCCGATCAGGGTCACGATCAGAACATTCGGTCCGGGCGATAGCTGGGAAATGGCAAAGACGTCGGCGAATTGCTTGTCGTCCATCCAGTGATGGACGTCGACTGCAATCCGATGCATTTCGGGAATGGCCGAATTCGCGCCGCCAACCGCAAACAACGACATTAACCCGAAAGTCCAAACGAGCGTCGCAACCGGATTGGCGTCCGAATTCATGCTTTCCCCCGGCGCCGGACGAAGAGAGTGATCCCGAGGCTCAGCGGAATGGCCACCAGCAGCACCATCTGCAGCGGCAGCCGCAACACCCCGATCGCGACGAACACGGCGACCAGGATCATCAGCCCGACGACCTCACGCTTTTTGACCAGCGGCATCATCATTTTGAAAACGACCGCGATCAATAGCCCGACCGCCGCGCAGGACACGCCGGCCAGGATCCGCCGCAGTGCGTCGATTTCACCGTAACGGGCATAGAGCGCCGCAAGAATAATCGCGATCACCGCCGGTGGGCCGACCAGCCCGGCAAAAGCGGCGATACCGCCGGCAACGCCGCGGAATCGCGAGCCGAACACGACGGACAAATTGACGATGTTCGGACCCGGCAGGAAATGGCACAGCGCGAAGGTCTCGTTGAATTCCTCCGCCGTCATCCAGCGGTGCTGGTCGACGATGCCGCGCCGGGCCCAGACCAGAACGCCGCCAAAGCCCGCCAGCGACATTTTGGCAAAGGCCACGAACAGCTCGAGCAGACCGGGCGGGGTTGGCGGCTGGGACGGGGGAAGATCCGGCGCCGGGACGGCGGCGGGCGGGGAATCCGGAGGCATGGTCCAAATCTAGAACGGCGGCAGGCCGGAGGCCAACCCAATTCGCCGTATTCCCCAGTCGGCTGAAAGCCTTCGGCCCTGTTTTTCTCCAAATTTCCACCCTATATTGGGGGTGCCGGTTCGCCGGCTATGGAAATAAATGACCGTCGCAATAAACCATTCGGACCCGGGGGCAGTACCCGGCGCCTCCACCCAAGCCCAACCCGTCAGGATGGGTTTCGGCGGGGGCGAACCAGGATCGACGAGGGCGTAAAGGGCGAGTTTTTTCTCGGTATGGTTCCGCCGTTATCGGGCTATGCAATAGTTGCAAACGACAACTATGCTCCGGTTGCTCAGGCTGCGTAACGCAGTTTGAAAGACCAAGTCTAAAGTCCTAGTGGGTTAAGCTCCGCTAGGCGGGGTTCGGAGGCACCTGGCAACAGAAGCCTCCACTTTATTCTTTCTATTTCCGGGCCAACGACGCCGTTTTGCCGCAAATTCGCTCCGTCACGCCTGCTGACCTGCGGCTCCCGCCGGGGTAGCATGGGGCAGAGGGGCGAGTCGGGCGACCGGCGGCCATCCAACGTAACAGGACGACCATGGCGACCGATCATATCCGTTATGACGTGCTGGCGCGCGACGCGCTGCGCGGGGTGCTGCGCCGCGTGCTGACCGACGCCGCCGAACACGGCCTGCCGGGCGAGCATCATTTCTTCATCACCTTCCTGTCCACCGCCGACGGCGTCAAACTGTCGCCGCGGCTTTTGGCGCAATATCCGGAAGAGATGACGATCATCCTGCAGCACCAGTTCTGGGACCTGGTGGTGACGGAGGATCGTTTCGAGGTCGGCCTGTCGTTCGGCGGCATCCCCGAGCGGCTGGTGGTGCCGTTCGCGGCGATCAAGAGTTTTCTCGATCCTTCGGTGCAGTTCGGCCTGCAGTTCGAACCGTCGGAAGCCGTGGCCGAGGCACCTGCAGCGAAGCTGCCGGCGGCTGCCCCCGCGCCATCCGCCCTGCCCGTCGCCGAGCCGGAGCCCGCCGCGGAAAGCAAGGACGAGCCGGCGAAGACGAGCGAAGGCGCGGAAGTGGTGCGGCTGGATCGCTTCCGCAAGAAATAATCCGGGCGCGAGAAAATCAGCTACGCTGTAGTGTAAACGTTCCGCCACTTCACGGCGCAACGGACATTACGCATGGCCCGCACAGAAACATCCGGAAACAAATCCACCCGCAGTGAGACCGACAGCTTCGGTCCGATCGACGTTCCCGCCGATCGCTATTGGGGCGCGCAGACCGAACGCTCACGACAGAATTTCAAGATCGGCCATGATCGCATGCCGATCGCGATCGTCCATGCGCTCGGCATCGTCAAACTCGCCGCCGCCCAAACCAACCGGGAACTCGGACTGCTCGATGCGCGCCGCGCCGGCGCCATCATCCGCGCCGCACGCGAGGTGATCGAAGGCAAGCTCGACGATCACTTTCCGCTGGTGGTCTGGCAGACCGGCTCCGGCACCCAGACCAACATGAACCTCAACGAGGTGATCGCCAACCGCGCCAACGTGTTGCTGGGCGGCAAACTCGGCGCCAAGGAACCGGTTCATCCCAACGACCACGTCAACATGAGTCAGTCGTCGAACGATGCATTTCCGACGGCGATGCATATCGCCGCCGCGGGACGCATCGTCGCCGACCTGATTCCGGCGCTCACCGAACTGCATCGCGAATTGCGCAAGAAGGAAAAGGCATTCGCAAGGATCGTCAAGATCGGGCGAACCCACACCCAGGATGCAACGCCGCTGACGCTGGGACAGGAATTCTCGGGCTACGCCGCGCAGGTCGAGAGCGGCATCGCGCGGCTGCGAATCGCGGTGAAAGATCTGTTCCCGCTGGCGCAGGGCGGAACGGCCGTCGGCACCGGCCTCAACTCGAAACCGCGATTTGCAAAACTGTTTGCCAGGCACGTCGCCAAAATCACAAAACTGCCCTTCACCAGCGCGCCCAACAAATTCGAGGCACTGGCTTCCAACGACGCCTATGTCATGGTGCACGGCGCGATCAATTCAGTGGCCACCGGCCTGTTCAAGATCGCCAACGACATTCGCCTGCTGGGCTCGGGCCCGCGTTCCGGTCTCGGCGAATTGATCCTGCCGGAAAACGAACCGGGCTCGTCGATCATGCCCGGCAAGGTCAACCCGACCCAGTGCGAAGCGATGACCATGGTCTGCTGTCAGGTGTTCGGTAACCAGACAACCGTCACCGTCGCCGGGAGCCAGGGACATTTCGAATTGAATGTTTACAAGCCGGTACTGGCATATTGTATGATACATTCCATTCAACTGCTGTCGGACGCGGCTCGCTCGTTCACCGAACATTGCGTGGTGGGCATACGCGCCGACGAAAAGCGAATCCGCGATTTGATGGAACGCTCGCTGATGCTGGTCACCGCGCTGGCTCCGAAGATCGGATACGACAACGCCGCGAAGGTCGCCAAATCGGCGCACGCGCGCGGAACAACATTGAAGGAAGAGGCTGTGCGGCTCGGCTTTGTTAACGCCGCCGAATTCGAACGCCTGGTGCAGCCGGACAAAATGACACACCCGGGCTGACCGCCGCGGCGACGCGCCCCCGGGAAACTACGGGTGAGTGATTATAGTTATGGATCATACGCAAAGAATGAGGTTGATCATCTATCGCAATTGCGTTGACGCATGGTAGGAGCAGCAATTATTCGGTTTTCGCAGAGCGAAATATATTTTTTGATGCTATCAGAAATGCTACACGGGGATTCCGAATGACCATCCAATTTGCCTGCGTGCGATACGACGACGTTTTTACAGCCAATGAATTATCATGCCTTCGAGTCGCCGGATGACGGAGGCGAACATGGCAGACGTGATCAACCTGAAGCGATTCAAGAAGCGCAGCGAGCGCGAACAATCGGCGAAGCAGGCCGATGCCAACCGCGCACGGTTCGGCCGCACCAAGGCCGAACGTGCTCTCGAAGAACGTCGCAAGGATCGCGCCGGCGATCTCTTGGACCAACACAAGCTCGATGACGGAGACGCATCATGAAGTCACCCGTCGTCAAGCGCTCGATCGTGGTCGCCGGCCACAAGACCAGCGTCAGCCTCGAAGAGGCCTTCTGGAACGGCATGAAGGAAATCTCGGGGCTGCGGAACATGACCTTGTCCGAGCTGGTCGGCGAGATCGACGGCAATCGCCAGCAGGGCAATCTGTCCTCGGCGATCCGTCTCTTCGTGCTGGACTATTTCCGCACCCGCGCCATGCCTGCTGCCGCGCCGGAAGCGGCGCGGCCGCACGCTTAGGGGCTCGATCAAGGCGAGCGCACCATCAAGTGCGCCCGCCCTGCTCTATCGCAATGCTCAATAAACCAGTCCGGTGCCGGGCGGCTTTTCGAGCGCCGCGGCCAGCGACCGATACTCATCGCAGCCGGTGCCGCAGATCGCCGCGATCCGGCTGAGATGATACGACGCCTGGTCGCGATTGCCCTGCTCGATCTGCCACAGGCCGTAATACTGCCAGGTCAGCACGTGGTTCGGATCCGCCTTCAGCGCGCGCTCGTACCAGGCTTGTGACAGCTTGTAATCGCCGAGCTTGCGGTAGGAATAGCCGATCAAATTGGCGACGCCGGCGTTGTCGTCGTGGCCGAGCGCCGTGAGCTGCCCGATGGCGGCGGCATAGTCGTTGCGCTCATAGATGGTCGCATGCGCGGCGCGGTATCCCTGCCGGAAAGCGGCATCGTCGGCGCTCGACTGTTTGGTCGGCTTCTTCTTGGATTTTGAGCTCGACTTGGGCGCGGACTTGTCCGGCGGCGGCGGGGTGGCTGATGGCGGATCGCCGCCGCCTCCCGCGGCAAAGGCCGGCACCGATGGCGGCGATGCGATCAGAGCCACCGAGAACAGTGTCAGCGTTGCGAGCTTGATTGCTGATTTCAACATGCAAACCTCCGGTTTTCCTGCGTGAGTGAATCCACGGTCCAGCCGCAGATACACACCCCGCCGGAACGGCAAGTATTCCCGCCGGACCGCACGGAAGTGTGGCGGCCGCGGCAGGCTGGACGAATGACGGCAATGCGTATCTAATTATGGTGGTTGCAGGTCCCCGCCAAGGCGGCCGGCGGAACCCGATGAAGTCACAGAGAGATCCTGGAGAGAGAAATGGACATCGCAGAGCTGACAGCGCCCCGCGACATCAGTCCATTTTCGGAAACTCTCCATGCCTGCCTTTCTCGTTCTGGATTCCATCTCCCTCGCCACCCCTGACGGACGCCCGCTGTTCGATGGACTGACGGTCGCCCTGGGGCGCGAGCGCACCGGCCTTGTCGGCCGCAACGGCTGCGGCAAATCCACATTGCTTCGCCTGATCGCGGGCGAGATCGAACCGGCCAGCGGATCGCTGCAGCGCATCGGCTCGATCGGCATGCTCGCGCAACGAACCGATGAACGGCTGACGGTCGACGAGGCGCTCGGCGTCGCCGGCGATCTTGCCCGCCTGCGCCGGCTCGAACGCGGCGAAGGCTCGCTTGATGACGCCACCGAAGCGGACTGGACGCTGGAAACGAGGATGCAGGCGGCGCTGATTGACGCCGGACTGCCGTCGCTATCGCTGCATCGCCCGATCGCCTCGCTGAGCGGCGGCGAGCGAACGCGCCTCGCCCTGGCGCGCCTTCTGATCGAAGCGCCGGACCTGTTGCTGCTGGACGAGCCCACCGACAATCTCGACGCTGACGGACGGCAGGCCGTGGCGCGGCTGCTCGAACGCTGGCAGGGCGGCGTCCTCGTCGCCAGCCATGACCGGGCGCTGCTGGAGCGCGTCGACCGTATCGTCGAACTGACGCCGATCGGCATCAGCATATTCGGCGGTGGATGGTCGGCCTTTACTGAGGCGCGCGAGGCTGCCCGCGCCCGCGCCGCTGACGACCTCGACCGCGCCTCGGACGCCCTGCGCAATACCGAGCGCGCGCTGCAAAAGGCGCGGGAAAAGAAGGCGCGCCGCGACAAGGCCGGCCGCGCCTGGCGCGCCAAGGGCGTCGAGGACAAGATGTTCATGGACCGCGAGAAGGAGCGCGCCGAGAACAGCGCCGCGCGTGAAAGCCAGCTCGCCGGCCGCCTGCTCGGCGAGCGCGCCGAGGCGCTGGAAATGGCCCGCGCGCAAGTCGAGATCCTGACGCCGCTTTCGATCGACCTGCCGCGCACCCACCTGCCCAGCGGGCGCGAACTGATCGCGTTAAAGGACGTGGTGATAGCCTTCGGCGAGCGCCGACTGTTCGGACCGTTGTCATTCGACGTTCGCGGACCCGAGCGGATCGCCATCCGCGGCGCCAACGGTTCGGGCAAGACCACCCTGTTCCGCCTGCTCACCGGCGAACTAAATCCTGTGCGCGGCGAAATCGGCCGTCGCACCGACCGCATTGCCGTGCTGGATCAGCATATCGGCCTGCTCGATCCCGGCTCAAGCATTCTCGACAATCTGCGCCGCCTGAATCCGGAGCTTACGGCCAACGAGGCCCACGCGGCACTGGCGCGGTTTGCGTTCCGAAACCGGGCGGCGCTGCAGATCGCGGCCACGCTCTCTGGCGGCGAGCGGCTGCGCGCGGGCCTTGCCTGCGTGTTCGCACGCCCGCAGCCGCCGTTCCTGCTGCTGCTGGACGAGCCGACCAACCATCTCGATCTCGCGTCCATCGAGGAACTGGAAAATGCATTGAAGGGATTCGACGGCGCACTGATTGTGATCAGCCACGACGAGACGTTCTTGCGGACGATCGGGACCGAAAGGGAAATAGTGCTTTAGCGCGCAACAATCAGACAGGAGGCTTCTCGTGCGTCACGCCTGTCACCGGCCCAGCCATACCCAGGAATTCGTCGAACGCGACGGCGCCTTCCGCGACAGCGTAACACGCGCGACTGTCGATGAAGAGTTGCGCATCATGGTCGAAGATATCGATGATGAAAAGCGGCTGCTTCACGGCGCTGGTCAGAGGCGCCGCGTGCATGCGAATTTCAAAGTCCCCGAGCCACGCCAGAGAAACCACCGCCGCGTCACCCTCAGGTCGCGACAGCAGGCTGACATACGCTCGGGAAACTCTCAGCGTTGTAAGGTTGTATTCCAACGCATGGCCCACGGCAAAACCTCGCGCCTTGATGGTCGGCCGCATGTTTACCAACTCCGCCATTACGGGACGCTGGCGGGGAAATTAATGTTTCGAAAGACGGGGCTCAGCTTGGAGCGGACCTGCCTTGGGCCCCGAAACACAAAATATCGAAAACAACCCCATGCAAAGTAGAATGGACCCCGGCCCGCAGCGCTCCGGCCGCTTGCGTCCGGCGTACGGGATGGTCCGTCGTCACGGCCCAACCTGATCTCGTCCTGCGCTAGTTCGAGCGCGGCGGCGGATTGGCAACCTGCGGCGTTAGCGCGAGTGGCGGACGCAGCTTGGCGGCGGAACGCGGCGCGGGCCCGCCTGCAGCTTCGCCTGTCCGCAGCCGCCGTTCCTCCTGCTGCTGGACGAGCCGACCAACCATCTCGATCTGGCCGCGATCGAGGAACTGGAGAATGCGCTGAAGGGATTCGACGGCGCATTGATCGTTGTCAGCCACAACGAGGCATTTTTGCGGGCAATCGGAATCAGTCGGAAGATCGGGCTCGTTTGGGCCGTGCACCTATAAAATCGGATGGTGTGACGTGCAGAAGAACTTTCTGCTTTGCCCTTAGAGCGACGCCGTTACCTCACGGCAGCGATGTGACGCGAAGGGCCACGTGCCGACATTCCATGACAAGAATGTGCGCCATCATGCCGCCAGCTCGTCGAGCAAGGCCTTCGCCTGCTTCAGGTTCACCGTGTCAAAGCCCTCGGTAAACCAGCTGTAGATCGGAGCGAGAAGTTCTCGGGCTTCGTCCCGCTTCCCTTGCTCGCGCCACAGCCGCACCATGCTGATAGCCGCGCGCAGCTCCCAGGATTTCGCCTGCTGTTGACGCGCGACCGCGAGCGCCTGTTCGAAACAGGCTTCGGCTTTTGTCAAATCCCGCTCTGGCGATATCAGGGCAATTTCGCCGGCGATGCGATGAACCTCGGCCTCGCACCATTTTTCCTTTGTCGTTTCGACCGCCGTGATTGCTTCGCCAATGTGGCTCCAGGCCTCGTCGAACTGGCCGAGCTCCCCACAAGCCCTTGCCAAATGGCATAGATGCCACGGCAGCCTTATTGTTGTTCCGATTGAGCGGCATGCGGGCAGCGTCGAGGTGAAGATGCTGACTGCGTCCGAGGCGTTGCCAGTTGAGGCCAAAAGACTGGCCCGCTTTAACAATCCTTGGGTCTTCCAGTAAATGGCGCCTTTTTCCTCGGCCAACGCGATAAGCTCATCCGATAATGCCTTCGTTGTCGCGTAGTTAGCGCTGATAAGTTGGCAATCGCATGCTAGATCCATCACGGGCATCAATGAGGCGGCATGGCCAGTCTCACGCGCCTCATTGAGCGCCTGTTCTGTGCTTGCGAGCCCAGCGTCTGGATAGCCAAGGAACCACAGCGCCAGCGACCGAAGATCGTTGGCAAACCGCGTCGCCAGCAGCCGATGTTCGACAGGATCGTAAAGCGCAATCGCCTGATCGTAGTGTGCGAGGGCTTCCGCGAAGTTGCCCGTAAGCACCAAGACAAAGGCCACGCAGCGCTGCGCCACCATGAGCATGACCTTATCTCCCTGTTTCTCGGCAAGCGCCAAGATCTGCGCGGCACTCTCGCGCGCCAGGTCGCCGTTGAATTCGGTAGTGTTCGTTACCCACATACTGCGGAGAGCCCGAAACAGAAGCAGTGGATCCTTGGGGGGCTCCCCGAGCGCTTCAGCCTGTTCGATCAGCAAAAGTGCCCGCTCCGTAGCAGCCTTGGTTTCCGGCGCCGCGAGCCCTTTGACGTGCATGAGTGGGGGCAGCAGTGCAACTTGAAACCTGATTTCTTCGCCTCGGAGCGCCGGCGTGCCGGGCAAAGTCGCGATCAGTCCGAGCGCCCGCCTAAGCTGCTCGATGGCCTCAACCAACGCCGAGCGCTTCAGTGACCGCAATCCTGCTTTGCCCCACAACGCCGCCGCCTTGTCGATCAGCCCGGCCTCGGTGCAATGCCGCGCCAGCTGGTCCGGCTGGCCTTCGGCGATGTCGGCAAACTGCCTTTCGAAAGCGTCTGCAATACGAGCGTGGAGTGCGCGTCTCGGCTTCCGCAGCAACGTGCCATAGGCCGCGTCCTGCACCAGGGCGTGCTTGAACAAATAGGTCGCGTGCGGCGGCACGCCCTTGCGGAACAGCAAACCGGCTCCGATAAGACGGTCGAGTGATGCGCGGAGTTCCGCCTCTGGCTTGCGCACCACCGCGGCCAACAGCGCATGAGAAAACTCACGACCGATTGCCGCCCCGACTCTGTGCCAACTCCTTGGCCGAGCCGAGCCGGTCGAGCCGCGCCATCAGGGAAGCATGCAAGCTCGCGGGCACCGCCAGCGCCGGAGAGGGAACTGCGGCCGCAATCTGCATCGCTTCCGGCTCGCTGCCGGCCTCCAACACCGCCTTTGTCATCTCCTCGACGAACAGTGGGATGCCGTCGGTGCGCTCGATAATGTCCTTGCCTGATGTTCGCCGGCAGCAGCTTGTTGCCGATGACGCGGTCGATCATGCTGCCGACGTCGCGATGTCCCAGCCGGTTGAGCGCAAGCGCAGTTACGTGCGGTTGTCCGACCCAGGGCGCCTCGAACTCCGGCCGAAACGTCACGATCAATAGCACGGAAGGGTCGCGATCTGGTCCACCGTGCGACCGAACGCTTCCAGGCTCGTGGGGTCGCCCCAGTGCGCATCCTCGACGATCATCAGCACGGGGCTGGAGCGCGCCAGGGTTTCCAATTGTAGGTCGAGTGCCTCCAGCGTCTTCTGCCGGCGCTGTTCGGGAGCAAGCTCCAGAGCGGGGTAGCGTCCGTCGTTTGGAAGCGACAACAGCTCGGCGAAAAGCGCCGCGTCCTGCCTGGACGTCGCGGTCTGCGCCAGCAGCGCATCGAGCTTGTCGAGCTTTGTTTGCGGTGTGTCGCCATACGCAAATCCGGCGGCACGTTCGAACTGCCCGATAATCGGATAAAAGGCGCTGTCCGTGTGCTGTGGCGAGCAGAAATAACGCAGCCGCGTGTGTGGTTCGGCCGCGATTGCCTCCATGAGCGCGGCGGCGAGCCTGGATTTGCCGATGCCGGCCTCACCGGACAGCAGCACGACCTGGCCTTCGCCGGTCTTGGCTATCGCCCAGCGCCGCAACAGCAGTTCAAGCTCTTCTTCTCGCCCGACCAGTGCAGTCAGGACGCCGGGGTGCATCGCCTCGAAGCGGCTCTCGACGGAACTTGCCCGCAGCACTGCGAAAGCTCTTCACCGGCCCGGCGATCCCCTTGAGGTCCTTTGGCCCAAGGTCTCGCAGCTCGAAGAGATTGCCCAGCAGCCTGCGCGTGGCCTCGGCAATGATGACCGTGTTCGGCTCGGCGATGGCTTGAAGGCGTGCCGCGAGGTTCGGCGTCTCGCCGACAATATCGTGCTCCTGCGCTTCGCCGGACCCCACAAGATCCCCGACCACCACCATCCCGGTGGCAGCCCCTATCCGCACTTGTAGGGGCTCAGGAGCCGGCAGCATGGCCACCGCATCGATCAGCGCGAGGCCGGACCGAACGGCACGCTCGGCGTCATCCTCATGCGCTGCCGGATAGCCGAAGTAAATCAGCACACCATCGCCCAAATATCTGGCGACGAAGCCCCCGAAGCGGCGCACGGTCTCGGCGACGCACCTCTGGTAGGCCGAAATGACCTCGCGAAGGTCTTCCGGGTCCAGACGAGCGGAGAGCGCCGTCGAACCGACAAGGTCCGCGAACATCACGGTGACCTGGCGGCGCTCGGCGGTGTCCATGGCGGATTTGTCGGTTTGCAGAGCAGCGTCGGACAGCGGAGTTGGTGACGCTTGCTTCAGTGCGCAAGGCCACGATGGCGTCGAGCAGCTTGCGACGATCCCCGACAAATCCGACACCAAGATCCTTCAAGTCCTCCGCCGTCAAACTCGGCAGGACCGTGTCATCGATCTTATTCTCGCGGAAGGCTGCCTCATAGTGTTCGAGGCCAAGCTTCCGCAGCCAACCTCCGAGGTCCATGGCGGCGCCCCTCTTGTGCCGACCGCTGCATGATCCCCCAGGGGAGACTGTCTGTCTAGGGAATGCCAATGACCGATTCGGATCACTTTCGACCGAGTTCTGCGTGCGCTGCCTGTCATTTGATGTCTGCTTTACCTCAAAGCGACCGGCTGCCTATGGCTGCGCGCTAATGATGAGTCCGCGCCCTAGTTCGAGCGCGGTGGCGGATTGGCGACCTGCGGCGTCAGCGCAAGCGGTGGACGTGGTGGCGGCGGCTTCGGCTTGGCGGCGGAGCCCGGCGCGGGCCGCACGTCGATCGGCGGCGGCAACGGCGCGACCTGCGGCTGGCCGGCGACGGGCGCCGGCGGGGCATTGACGACGGGGGCTGTCGGCGGGCGCGGCACTGCCGCCTTCTTCGCGGGAGGCCGCCGCGGATCGCGGCCGCCCTTCTTCGCCGGTGCGCTCGGCACGGCGGCTTCCGGAAGCGGGGCTTGTCCGTCCGCGGGCAGCACGATCGGCGCCGGCGGCGGCGGCGGCGGCTCGCCACGTTCGATCGCATCGAGCCGTCGGGTTTCGTGATCGATCGCGCGCACCGCCAGCCACGACGACAAGGGCGCTACGTCGACGCTGCGGCTCAGCGCGTCCGGCGTGCCGACGGCGAGCAGTTGAATCTCCGGACGCCCGGTGGTCATCGTCAGGGAAAGTGCTGCGCGGATATCGGCCTGATCGGCGGCGATATCGTAGCCGCCGGAGACGGTGGCCCGCACGCCATTGCCGTCCAGCGCCGTGGCCCCGACCCGAAGCCGGCCGTCCCTGATAGTGAACGGAATTTGCGCGGAAGGAACCGCAAGCGCGCCGACCGGCAATGCGGCTTCGACGATCTGCTTCAAGCGGACGTCGTCCTTGGCCTGCCCGCTGTCATTGGCGCGCACCGCCACCTCGAAGGCGCGCGGATCGAGACCTACAATCCTCGCCGCTTCCAGCGTCAGCGTTCCGCTGCCGGAAAGCGCGCCCGCCAGCGCCGCGGCGCTGCGGCCCTGGCTCGTCAGCGTCATCTGCATCGACGCCCGGCCGGCAGGCATCGCGAGGTTGCGGTAGCGCAACGCCGTGCCGTCGACGCCGGAGAACTGGACGCTCGCGTTCAGTGCAATGCCGTTCGCGCCGGGCCTTACATCCACATTGGCGGTGACCTCGCCGCCGCCGATCTTGCCTTTGATGGCGTCGAAGCTCAGCGACTGGCCGTCGCTTTTGATCACGCCGCTCACCGGCTGCAATTCGCTTCCGCCCGGCAGCAGGCCGCGCAGCGCCTGAAACGCGATCCTGCCGCGCCAGCCCTTGGCCAGGCCGGTGCCAAGCGGCTCGGCGGCATCGTGCCCGGCGGCGCCGAGCGCCAGCGCAAAGGCCGGTGCCAGCGCGAGCTGTTCGGCGCCGATTTCGCCCTCGATCTCCTTCTCCTCGCCGAGTGTCACCGCCACGCTGCCGCGCAGGCGCGAACCGCCAAAACTGCTGTCGAGATCGTCGAAAGCCAACCTGTTGCCGGTGAGCTGCACGCGCGAAGACAGGCCGATGTTCTGCGCCAGCGTATCCGCCGGCTTGAGATCGAGCAGCGGCCCGAAATCGGCGCCGCGAACTTTCAACGAGACATTGGCCTTGGCTTCCTGGCCCCATGGCTCGGCGGAGCCTTCCGCCTCGGCCACGAGTGTTGCCGCCGAGATCTTTGCCTTCAGCCGCAACGGCCCGCCCCATATGCCCGTTGCGCTGCCTTCGAACTGCCCCGGACCGTCGCCCGCCGCCACCGTGCGATCGAGGCCGAGCAGGACAAGCAGCGCGCGGCCTTGCTCTGACGACAATTTCGACTCGATCCCGATGTCGCTGCTCCGGAGCGCGGACAGATCGATGCCCTGGATGGCCGCGACGGCGGGCTTTGCGGTGATCGTGGTGACGCCCTTGAGCAACGCCGAGTCGAGATCGACCGTGGCGCGCGCCTGGACGCGATCGGACTGCCCGGCATTCCCGGTGAGATCGAGCGCCAGTTTCAGGCGCGCCGGGCCTGGACCTGTCCCCATCGCATTGAGCCGCGCGGCCAATGCCGGTGAAAGCGGCACGATCAGGCTGGTCAACTGGCCGAACGAAGCCGCGCTCGAATTGAGCGCGAACCAGCCGGTGGCGTTGACGCGATCGAAATTGCCCGCGCCGTCCAACGTGACGCTCTCAAGCTGGCCGATCTTCAACTGCTCGAGCGATAGCTTTGCCGGCGAGTAGGCCAGCCTGGCGAGCAGCGGACTGAGCTCCTGTCCGGCGGAGATGGCGCGGCCGACATCGAGCGAGAGCTTTCCCTCATCCGGCCAATCGCCTTGCGGCCCCGCCAGCGACTTCGCAAAAGCCGTGGCGGCGTCGAGATCGAGACGCTCCGCCTTAAGTTCCACCTCGACCCGGGAGCCATGAAGCGCTTGCGCGTGCGACACCACCACCCTTCCCTCGACCGTGCCACCTTCGATGTCGGCCTTCATGGCGTCGATGGCAAAGCCCTCGGGCGCGACCGTCACATCGCCGCGAAGCCGAAGCGGCTTCTGGCTGCGATAGGCGGTGTCGCCGCGGCCCTGCAGCCAGGTCAGCATTGCTTCGGGATCGGACGATTCGACGCTGAGTGCGACCTTGAAACGATCCGGCGCCACGTTCTTCGCACCGGCGTCACTGAGCGAAACCCTGGTTGCGCCGGGCGCGCGAAACTCCAGTCGTCGCAGGCTCCAGGATTTATCGTCGCCATGCACCTCGGCAGAAATATCCTGCAACGGGCGTCCGCCCAGCATGACCTGCTCAGACGCCAGCTCGATCTGCGCCGGAATCGGCAAGTGCGGAACAAGCGTGCCGAGCGCCCGCAACGCCGGCAGCGCGCGAACCGGCTCAGCGGCATTGTCCTTGGTGAAGAACCTGTCGGCATCGAGCTGGCGTGCCGACAGCGCAGCACGCAACAGCGGCGCCGCACCGAAACGGATGTCGCCGTTGCCTGAAAGTTTCAGCGCGCGCTCCTCGGGGCCAAAGCTCGCCTCGATTTGTTCGAGCCGCGCTACCGAATAGTCGGCTTTGACCTTCGCCGCGATCCGCCACGGTGGATCATTGCCCTTCCCCTTCTGGCCGGGAGGGGCGACGAGCGTCAACGCGCCTTCAAAGCGGGGGCTGCGGGAATCGAAGTTCAGCACACCGTCGAGATCCGCCAGCAGCGCGCGCTCGCCCGGGTCGATGTTGAGATGGACGCGGGTGCCGTTGCCGTCGGGGCCCTGCCCCGAGGAGATGCGAAACGGATAGCGCGTGCCCTTCAGCATGAAGTTGCCGTCGCCGCGGACCGAGCCGGCCAGCGAACGCACGTCGCCGCTGAAGGCGATATCGTTCAGTTCGAGCGTAGAGCGGCTGGCCGCGTCGTGCAGGGCGATGCGGCCGGTGAGGTTGACCCGGTCGATCGCCAGCGAACCCAGATTGACCGTCCCGGTCGATGCCGGCCAATCGATACGCCCCCTCCCATCGAGCCCGAGATCGAGCGACAGGCCGTTGATCGTCAGTTCGGTGGCACGCACCTCGCCGCGCATCAGCGAGCCCAGGCTGAATTCCACGGCGAGCTTGTCGGCGCGAACCTTGCCGAGATCGTTGGGGCCGCCGACCACGACCGAGTGCAGTTGCAGCGACGGCGCCGGCAACAACCGTGCATCGAGCTTGCCCCCGACACGGACCGGCGTGCCGACGATCCGCGTCGCCTCGGCCTCGAATTGCGGCCGGAACTGGTTCCAGTCAATGAAATACGGCCCGACGAGTGCGGCGATCAGCGCGAGGATGAAAGCGATGGCCAGGCCGAGCAGCGTCGTCTGCACGGTATCTCCCCTTGAACCGCCCCGGCGCGCAAGCCGCGCCACGCCGAATCCGGCCCCGGAGCTGCCCGGAATATAGAGAGAAGTACGGCGAAGTCACAGCGGCATACTGACAGGCTCCACACCCGGCTCCGATCAACGGGGCAGACTATCGCATATCCGGCCGTTGTCGTGATTCGCACATCCCCAAACTCGTCATGCCCGGGCTTGTCCCGGGCATCCACGTCTTGGTTTCCAGTCAAAAAGACGTGGATGGCCGGGACAAGCCCGGCCATGACGATGCAGCAACACCGCGCTCACAAGCGCGAGACCGTCATGTGCGCCAGCCATGCCTTGCCGGGGCCAAGGGCAAAGTCGGAAGTACTGGGGCCGTCACCAGCTCGCCGGCAGCCGCTTCAGGCCGCGCAGCACGAAGGTCGGCCGCCATTCCGGATTGACCGCGTCGTCCAGCCGCAGGTCCGGGATCCGCCGCAGCAGGGTCGAAATCGCGACCTCGGCCTCGATCCGCGCCAGCTGGGCGCCGAGACAGAAATGGATGCCGCCGCCAAAGGACAGCGGCCTGACATTGGGCCGGGTGATATCCAGCCGTTCCGGGTGGTCGGGATAGACCGCTGAGTCGTGGTTGGCCGAGCCCAGCAGGCACAGCACGCTCTCGCCCTTCGGGATGCGCCTTCCGCCGAGGTCTTCGATGTCTTCCAGCGCCACCCGGCCGGTCAGCTGCACCGATGAAGTCGTAGCGCAGGAATTCCTCGATGGCGTTGGTGATGAGTTCGGGCCTGGTCTTGAGCAGCGCGAGCTGGTCGGGATTACGATGCAGCGCCAGCAGGCCGTTGCCGATCAGGTTGACGGTGGTCTCGTGGCCGGCGCCGAACAGCAGGATGATATTGGCGGTCAGTTCCTCGTTGGAGAGCTTGCTGCCGTCCTCCTCGGCCTGCACCAGCTGCGTGATCAGGTCGTCGCCGGGGGTCTTGCGCCGCAGTTCGAACATCTGCTGGAAATACATCGCCGCCATCGCGTTGCCGGCATTGCCCTGCTTGATCTCGTCCGGCGTCAGCGGCACCGGATCGAGCAGGCGTCCGCCGTCGCGCGAATTGGTGTAAAACACCTCGCGGTGCTCCTCGGGAATTCCGAGCATGTCGCAGATGATGGTGACCGGCAGGCGGAACGCAAAATCCTCGATCAGGTCCATCTTGCCCTGCGGGATGATGCGGTCGAGCGTCTCGTCGACGATCTGCTGGATGCGCGGGCGCATGTCCTCGACCCGGCGCGCAGTGAAGGCCTTCACCACCAGTCCGCGCAGGCGGGTGTGATCCGGCGGATCCTGCTGCAGCATCCAGTGGCTCATGCTGCGGAACACCGGCTCGTCCATGATCTTCGGGCCGTAGCGGCGCATGGTGCGCTCGACGTAATCCTTGCCGAACCGCTTGTCGCGCATCACGAGGCTGACCTCGGCGTGGCGGCTGGCGACGTACATGCCGAGCGGCGTCAGGTGCACCGGGTCGGTGGTGCGCATCCGCTCGTAATGCGGATAGGGGTTGCGGATGAATTCCGGAGACAGCGGATTGAACAGCGGCGCGCTTCCGGCAGTCTGAACATGTTCGTTCATGGTGACCTCAACTGGTTACAGGCTGTGCGCCGTTCAGCGCGTCTTCTCCCGGGGCCGATCGATCGAAACTCGATACATTGTTGTATTGAGTTGCATTCTCGCCTAAACTGGCCGGATGTCAAGAGTGCGAACCAGGCCCACAAGGGACGACACCCGCGAAAAGCTGTTCGAGGCGTCGGCGCGCGTGTTCGAGGACCAGGGTATCGGCGGCGCCAGCATCGAGGCGATTGCGGCGGCGGCGGGTTTTACGCGCGGGGCGTTTTATTCGAACTTCAAGAGCAAGGACGAACTGATCATCGCCATGCTCGAGGATCACGTCGAGCAATCCATCTTGCGCATCCGCGACCTGCTCGAGCGGCACAAGAATCTTGCGGATTTCATCGAAGCGCTGAAGACCATGGGCCGCAGCCAGCAGGATCCGCTCGGCCGCTCTCCCCTTTTGCACATGGAAATGATCCTGTTTGTGGCGCGCGCCGAAAAGCGGCGGCCTGAACTCGCCAAGCGACTGCGCGCCCGGCGCAAGCTGGTTGCGGACATCATCGAGACCACGGCGAAGAACAGCGGCCGGACCACCATTCTCAATCCGGCATGGGCCGGCGCGCTGGTGCTGGCGCTGGAGGACGGCTTTCGCCTGCACCGCCTGATCGATCCCGAAAGCACGCCGCCAGACAGTTTTTTTCGCGCCATCGGCGACCTGCAGCGGGCGATGGGGATTTCGGCGGCCTGAGACTGACATATCCGCCTCGCGAAAGTCATCACAACTCGCTAGCGTGAACGGATGGCAGCGAACGCCGAATCCATGCATTCGACACATTCCGCGCACCGACGCATGCGTCGTTTCAACGCGCTCCGATGGTCGGGCCTGAAAAGCCTGGCGCTGATTTCCTTATGTCTTGTCGCCGCGATCGACGCCGGGGCGGAGGAAGCGATCTCGCTGGCGCTGCCGATCAAGTGCCAGCCGGGCCTGACCTGCTTCTTTCAGAACTATGTCGATCACGACAACTCGGACAAGGCCCGCGACTATCATTGCGGCGGACGCAGCTATGACGGTCACGACGGCACCGACATCCGGATTCGAAACCTGGAAATACAGAGACAGGGAGTGGAAGTGCTCGCCGCAGCGCCCGGACGCGTCATCGGGGGGCGAAACGACATGGAGGATATTTCGGTCAAGACCGCAGGCAAGGCCGCGATCGCGGGAAAGGAATGCGGCAACGGCGTGATGCTCGAGCATGAGGGCGGCTGGCGCACGCAGTATTGCCACATGGCCAAGGGTAGCGTCCGGGTCAAAGTCGGCGATCAAATGACGACCGGGCAGCCGATCGGCCTGGTCGGCCTGTCCGGCGACACCGAATTCTTTCATCTTCATTTCACGGTGCGGCGCCACGGAAAGATCGTCGACCCCTTTGCCTATGAAGCGCCTGAAAACTCCTGTGGCGGAGGCCGATCGCTCTGGGCTGCCTCCCTTGGCGAGCAGATGCAGTACAAGGCCGGTGAGATCATCGATTATGGTTTTGCCGGTATCGCCCCGACCATGGAGTTGATCGAGTCCGGCGAAATCGCCCAGCATCCCGTCACGCCGGGTTCGGATGCGCTCGTCGCCTATGTCAGGGCCATCGGCCTGCAGGCCGGCGACCAGCAAATGCTCTCGGTGCAAGGCCCGAGCGGCGCTGCCGTCTCGATTAACACCCTTCCCGCGCTCGACCGCGACAAGGCGCAATTCCTCGTCATCGCCGGAAAGAAGCGCACCGAGGCAGCGTGGCCTGCCGGCCGCTACGCCGCGACCTACCGTGTGATGAGAGACGGAGCGGAAGTGCTGCGGAAGACGTTCGACGTTGAAGCCCCCGCTCGATGAGCCGTGGTTGAGAGCGTTACGAAAATTGGGCGTGTACTCATAAATCCGGAATGCCCATAGACTTGTCCTTATTGCCCTTGGAAGCGGACATCCGGGCTGGCATTCAGGATGTCTGCTTTGTGCCAGAAGCGGAAGGATAACATGCGCGCTCCCATCGGAGGCATAATTATGGGCCAATTGCTGACTGTGCCGAACGCAACCTCAACTACCCGTCAGAAAGAGTACATTTCCAATTTGATCTAATCTCTCGCGTTTGAGCGCGGGTCATTGTTAAGGGCACTCATGCTATTGGGACTGTTCTCACTCTCGATGCAGGCTACTTGCAAATCGCGCGCGCACGAGCGGAGGGGCCATGATCGTTCGAACGAAGGCAGTCATTGTCACCTACCTGACGATCTGGACCACGACCGTGGCATATCTGGCTGTGGTGACAATTCGGCCACTCTATCCTGACCTAGTGGGCGTTTGGTTAGGCGCATTGGGGTTGCTTCCGACGCTGACTCCATTCATCGCATTCTTCCTCGCTTTCGGCCAGGCAATGAGCGTGACACGAAAGCGCAACGCAATTGATAAATGGATGCTCGCCCGCTACTTCCTCGGCGCTCCTATCTGCATCTTTCTGACGCTTCTGACTATCATCTCCCTGCTCACGTTTACCCTCGCTCCGGTCACCTTTTACTTGGGGCTGGTCTATGGCGCTGTTCCACTGATGGCCGGCACAGCAATTCACTTGGTCGGAATGGTGCCGTTGTACTTTCTGGATAGATGGCTACACCCGGCCGCCTTGCCTCTCGCCTCGTCGGATGTCTGCTGAGGGTCAAAAGACGACACACTCGGGCGCGGCTGATTTAGGTCTGTTCGACCCCCAAACAGCGGACATGGGAAGACTGCCGCAGCACGTCCGAAAAGTGCCAATAGGCGACATGACCCGTGTGGGTTAGCATCGTCGTTTTCAACGTACGGGAGCGACCCATGGAGCTCTGCGGAACCTACAGACTTATCAGCAGCTCGCGACGGATTGTTGAGACTGGCCAGGAGGTGGACGCGTTCGGTAAGAATGCGAAAGGCCTGATTATGTATGGTGAAGACGGGCACTTTCTTGCGCTAGTCACAAACGACGGCCGACCGAAACCTGAATCAATCGGTACGATGAGCGATCTGCAGCGCGCGGACCTGCACCGCTCAATGACCGCCTACGGCGGAACGTTCACGTTCGATGGCAAAAAGGTCGAGCATCATATCGACCTCTCCTGGAACGAAGTATGGACCGGCACGACAGTCATTCGCGACGTCAAGATTGAAGGCGATCGAGCGATCTATACCAGCAGGCCGGCCCCGTACGGAGGCGATGGCAAGATGAGCGTCGTCACCCTGGTGTGGGAAAAGGTAAAGTAGCCGCATTGCACGGCCCTGACCCGAAAGAGCATATGCAGCTGGTGTTTCCCTTGGGGCGGTCCGCCCGTTGATGATGCGTTGAAGTGCTGGCTCGGACTTCCGTTCGGAGTCAAAAGGAGAAATACCGGGTTAACCAGCGCATGTCTGCCTTAGCCTCAAAAGCGGACATCTCTCGCTTTATGAGGAACGCCCTAGCCCGCACCGCTGCCGATATGCGCCTTGTGCATCTGGCCCGCGACCGCCCTCACCTTGCGCGGCGACGCCTGCCAGATCGCAAATGCCGAAAGGATGCTGACGGCAATACCGATCGCAAAGGCCGAGGTGTAGCTGCCAGAAAGATCGTACAGCAGCCCGGTCGCCCACGGACCTGCCGCGCCGCCGGCCAGCGCCGCCAGCATGATGGTGCCGAAGATGCTGCCGTATTGTCTGCCCTGAAAGATTTCCAGCACCACCGCGCCCATGACCGAGGTCAGGCCATAGCCGAGCGCGCCCTGGGTGAAGATCATGAGGTAGACCAGCGGCAGCACCGGCGCGAATTTCAGGGCGATCAGCGCGGCGAAACAGATCGCAAAGCCCAAGCAACTGATCGCCCAGATCCATTCGCGCCCGATCCGGTCGGAGAGATGCCCGAACCAGATCTGGCCGGGAATGCCGAGCAGGCTGACGACGCCGAGCGCCCACACCGCGACATTGGCGGAAAAGCCGACGTCGAGCAGGAATTTGGTCTGGTGCACCTGAACCGCGTACCAGATGTAGAGGCCACAGAAATAGCCGAGCGAGATCCACCAGAACCGCGCGGTGCGCAGCGCGCGGCGCAGCGTCCAGTCGGTATTGGCCCACACGGGGTCGACGACGTTCGAGCGTGGTGCGGCCGATGTCGCCGACGGCGCGGCATCGCCATCCGGCAGCAAGCCGATATCCTCGGGGCGCCTGCGCAGCAGCAGATTGATCGGCGCCAGCACGGCGAGAATCAGAATGCCCATCGCGGTGCAGGCGGTGCGCCAGCCGGTCTGCTCGATCATGTGCTGCACCCATGGCAGCAAGGTCACCGAGCCGATGCCGACGCCGGCAAAGGCGAGCCCCATGGCAAGGCCACGGCGGCGAATAAACCAGTTCGGCAGAAACAGCGATTGGCCGGAATAGCCGAGGCAGACGCTGCCCGCGCCGACCAGCACGCCGATCGTGAGATAGAGATGCCAGGGCTGCGTCGTCAGCGGCGCGAGCAATAACCCGCCGCCCATCAGCGCGACGCCGAGTTCCATCACCGCGCGCGGACCGAAGCGATCCATCATGCGCCCGATCAGCGGACTGGCGACAGCCGACGCGACGAAACCGAAGGAAAACGCGCCAGCGGTGACGCCGCGCTCCCATCCGAACTCGGAAATGATCGGCGGGTAAAACAGCGAGAACGCCGTCCTCGCATTGACGCCGATCGCCATCGTCACAAACGTCACCGCGACGATCAGCCAGCCGTAGAAGAAGGGGGGATGCATCAGCGGGCCTTTTGTGTGGTTCTGAGTGCCGGCTAGCTTCGCCAAGGTCTGTTCTGTTCGATTTGGGTCGCGCGGAAAGTCAGGAAACGCCTGAAACGTGAAGCACTTCCTGTTTGGTTGAGCAAGACCAGGGCAGCATGGTTGAAGTGCTGAGGTCGAGATCGCCCGGCACCTCGGCCGAAGCGGATCAAGCGTTGGTTTTCTGACCAGCTGCCAAATCTAATAGACGAGCAGCTGAGATCAGATCGGACGTGCCAAATCCTTCGGTCATTTGGCCGTGGAGCTGCCTGAGCTTCTCCAAGGCGGCCACCCGTTCAGCGCCCCGTGTAGCCGATGCCAAGCTAAGGATCGCTCGCAATTCCAGCGCCTGAGCCCCCATTTCGTGCGCAAGGTCGGCAGCCCTTCGGATAAGATCAAGAGCCGTTGAACTTCCGCAATTTCCGGCAAGAAGAAATTCGCCTCGGAGTCTATATAATTCCGGTTCACAAAATTTATTGGTCGAAATCGTCGCGGCGACCTCATCGAGCACATGTAGCGCATGCTGCGGATCGCCGGCTGCCGCAACGGTCTCCGCGAGCAACATCAGTCCATAAGGCCGCATGAGTTCTGCACCCGTTGCGCGATAATCGGCAAGGCCCTGTTCGATTTCCGCAACGCCTTCTCGCGAATCGCCGAGCTTGCCGATAGCCCAGCCCCGCAGCATCTGGCCCCACGCACTCCAATATGGAAAGCGATACTTGCGCCCGACATTAATGGCTCGTTCGGCAGCTTCGAGGGTCTCGGCTGGTTCGCCTCGCGCTTGCCGAATCGAAGCCTCGAAGGCCAACGCAAACCCAAGACTGTGGGGATGATCGAGTTGAACGGCTCTATCAATTGCCTGCGCGCTGTCGGTCACGGCGCTATCGGCCAAGCCCATAAACCACTCGGTCCACGCGAGATTAGTCTGGGCCAGAACGGCAGGATCCGAACCATACTCAAAACGGTGATGATGGTGCCGATCCGGATCATATAGCCGGAGCGCCTCGTCAAGAGTTGCCTTTGCAACTGCGAATTCACCGAGGTAGAAAAGAGTCAGTCCGAGCGGCCGCTTTGCCTGCAGCAGGAGATCGCGGTCAGCTGCCAGCTCTGCCCGTTCAACCAGACGCACGCCGAGCGCATTCGCCTTGTCTAGCTGACCTCGAACGATACAGAACATCATGAGGCCGTAAAGGGCTCTGAAAAGCAGGTGATGCTCACCTAGCCGCTCACTCAATTCGCAAGCGCGGGAGAATACCGTTTCAACTTCCGGCGCAGCATTACCCTTTGTGACGAGAAGCTGCGATCCCCGGTCAATCTCCAGCGCGAGCTCGCGCCGCGCGCGCTCGACCGTGTCAGGCAGGCGCCGCAATGTGGCCAGCGCGCTCGCAAAATGACTGGCGGCTTCTACGTTCGCCGAGCGCTCCGCAGCCTTTTTCCCCGCCGCCTCCCAATGCAATATGGCGGGTTCAATGAGGTTCGCCGCCGCATAATGCTGAGCGACCACTTCGGGCGTTGCCGCGACCACGGCCGGAAATTGGCTCGACAGAACCTCCGCAATCTTGCGATGCAATGCCTGGCGCTCGCTTTTCAGCAACGAGTCGTACGCGGCGTCCTGAATGAGCGCGTGCCGGAATGAATATTTGGCATTGGCGAGCATTCCGTGCTGCTGCAGAAAGTCGTCGCGCAGAAGTTCATCCAACTGATCGCGAAGTGCCGCCTGGCTCTCGCCGGTGACTGCACTTAGAACTGCTCCATCGAAAATACTCCCCAGTGTTGCAGCGATTTGCGCCAGGGGTTTAGCGACTTTCAGACGATCCAGCCGGGCAGCCAGTGACCCACGCAGCGTAGAGGGAATGCTGTCAACGGCGGATGCAAGTCGCAAATCGCCCTGGTCGCTTGTGGACACATGGCCCTCAAGCACCGTCTTGGTTAGCTCCTCGATAAAAAGCGGGATACCAGCCGTCTTCGCAATGATCAGTTCTGTCACATCGGGCGGGATTGTCGCGGCACCGACGATTTGCTCAACCAGGGATCGAGCCTCGATCGGGGAGAGTCGCCGAAGGCCGAGGCGCGTCCCCTGCGCTTCCAGCACCCATTCCGCCCTGAATTCCGGTCGGAACGTAAAGATCGCCATCACCTGCCGTGCTGCAATTCGCTGAATGAGCCGAGCGAGCAGGCTGCTGGTAGAGGCATCAGCCCAATGAAGATCTTCAACAATAAGCAGAACAGGCAGTTGTTCAGATTGTTTGAGCAGCCAGTGTATGAGGACATCAAGCAGGAGTTCGCGGCGCTGCGAAGGCGCCAACTCCTGTTTCGATGACAATACCGGTAGTTCGAGAAGCTCGGCAATCAGCTGAACCGCATCCGGGGTAACGGACTCCAATCCGGCAAACGCCCGCTCAATACTCGCAAGCTTGTCCTCCACGCTGCCGAGACTATCCAAGCTCAGCGCTCGCCGGATCAACTCGATGATCGGATAAAGCGCGCTCGACTGACTGTACGCCGAGCAATAGCAGGTGACGGGGAAAAACTTCTTACCAACAAGCGAATCCTTGAACTCGCGCACCAACCGGGTCTTGCCCGCACCTGCCTCAGCCGTAATGAGGACAAGCTGCCCGTCCCCATTGCTCGTCTGAATGAAGCGATCCTGGAGGAGGGCAAGCTCCTGGCGGCGCCCGACCATCTGATGCACAACCCGCAGCGCATCGCGGCCCAGATATGGCTGTTCAGCGACGACCTCGTAGAGGTTCATCGCTCCACGTGTGCCGCGGATTTCGTGCGGACCGAGGCCACACAGGTCGAACGAATTGCCGACCAGCCGCGCAGTCGCCTCCGAAATCACCAGTTTGTCGTGAGACGCAATCTGCTGCAGTCGAGACGCGATATTGGGGGTCTCCCCAAGGATACCCATCGTCTCAAATGTTCCTGATGATCTCAGATCGCCTGCTATGACAATGCCGGTATGCATGCCCATACGCACGCGGATTGGTGGCATCGAAGAAGATTCTCGGCTGTTCAGCTGACCCATGTCCTCCAGAACTGACAGCGCTGCTCGCACGGCCCTGACCGGATCGTCCTCGTGCGCTACTGGAAAGCCGAAACAGACAAGCAGCCCATCTCCTATATAGCGAACAATGGTCCCATCAAATCGTCGAACGGCGTTGGCGCACGTGTCGCGGTATTTGTAAATAACATCTCTGAAATCTTCCTCGTCGAGTTGAACCGACAGATCGGTAGATCCGATCATATCGATGAAAAGCACAGTAACCTGACGTCGCTCGGGGCGCTGATCATGGTTCGGCGCGCCAGCCGCCTCAGTCGCAGCGGAGTGATCCGGGTGCTGAACAGCTGAGAGATCGGAAAGCGGCGCACCGCACCCGCCACAAAAACGAGATCCGGCCGGGCTTTCGAAGCCGCAGCCCTCGCAGACCAGATGCAGCCTCGCGCCGCAGCGCAGGCAAAAACGCGCTATTTCTGGATTCGAACAACCGCAACCAGAGCATTGCATGTGGTTACTGCAGACTTGCCAATCAAAATATCTTATGCCAGCTTAGCACTCAGAGCTTGCGCGAGATAGGCCCGCGATACGATCGGGTCGCGTTGGAAAGATATGGTCAGCCACCATGGCATCCATACAAAATCCATTTTCGCTTGAGAAGCCGCTCAAGCTTTCGATTTGCTATACGGAAACCTGCAATCTCTCCTGCCAGCATTGCTATGCAGACTGCTCGCGTGAAAAAGCGTCAGCTGAGCTCAATAGCGAGCAGTGGGCTCGCTTTCTCGATGAAATTGCCGAGCTCGGCGTCGTCTATCTCTACATTGAAGGCGGCGAGCCTTTTCATCGGCCGGACTTCCTGCCTTTCCTCGCTTCCGCATCGGACCGTTTCTTCACGGAGATTCGGACCAACGGCACGCTCATAACGCGCGATATCGCCGCCAAGCTCAAGGAGATCGGCGCCGGCATCGTGCTGGTCGATATTCTCAGCCCACATGCCGAGGTGCATGACTACTTTACAGGCACACCCGGCAGCCATGCGCGCGCCTGCGAAGCAGTTTCATACTTGGTCGAAGCAGGAATTGAAACACAGCTGCTCACCATCCTTAACCGCAAGAATGTCGATGACCTGCAAGGCTACATCGACATGTCTCACCGGCTCGGCGTGAAGACGGCCGGCGTCTTGCGGCCCTATCCGCTTGGTCGCTTCAAATATCGCTGGAATGAATTTTCGCTGTCGCTCGACGAAATGCATGCGGCGCTCGACTCGCTGCGATTGCCTGCCGGCTTGAAACTGATGCAATCCTGGCATCCAAATGATGGCAACTCGTGCTGGCAAATGGCCGCGGTCAATGCATTCGGGGACTCGATCGGATGCGCCTATCTTCGGGAATATGTTGACTACGGAAATATCAAGAATGTCTCCTTCATGGAGACGTGGGAACATCCGCTGTACCGCGAGTTGAGATCAGGTCGGGTCAAGGAGACGTGCCCGAGCTGCTCATCAAGTCAAGGATCTCACGGTGGATGCCGCGCTACTGCTTACGCATTCCACGGCGCGTGGGACGCGCCGGATCCATTCGACCGAACGCTCAACCATGGAGTCGACTTGCGTGTCCTCCCCGAATGGCTGCTACAGCCACACCCCAAACCTCCGGGTCCGCCCCGTTGAAGAGATGAAGAGTTGCGTGGTGTTTCGGCCTAAGCCGCCGAAAATGTTCATGCTGAACCTCAACGCCTGGCTGATATTTCAGCTGTGCGACGGCAGCAGTCCCGACCACGTTGCGCAAAGGTATCGAAAAAGCGTGGCGGATCAGATGTCCGAACGCGAGGCGGATCGCCACCTCGAGATTGGTATCAGGAATTTGCATGACCAAGGTTTGATTGAGTTGAAGGTAACAGATTGATTAGAGGAGGACTGAATGAGCAACGTCGATCCGACACAGCTCGTTGCGAACCTTATCGCCGGTGAGCGGCTGACTACTCCGACCGTCAAGCCAATCGAACCGGAGGTGCGATCGGGCGGCTATTTTCCGTTCTGCGACCTCCTTAAGCATAGTGCCGGTGCGGACACTAGCCAGCTCGTTGCGGACAGCGTCCTGTTGGGCGCGCTTGTGATTGAGTGGGGCTACGACGTTCCATTCGGCTTGCATGAAGATTTCAAAGCGTGGCTGATCGAAAATGAAGCAAAAATCGTACAGTATCAGCCGGAAGAGGTCCGCTACCGCGGTACCTATGCCGTTTCAGCCACCAGCGAAAAGCACAGTGGGCTGTACCGCACACTCTGGTCGTTCACGACCCTTCATGCGCTCGAGACTTTCAGCGACGCCATGCATACCGGATCGCAGTTTGCCACACTTGTTGACAAGCTGAACTCCTTCCGCGACCGCGACCGCGGCGCAGACAGCAGCCAGGAGATTTACCAGCCGGTTCGTTGCGCACATCGTTTCGGTTGAGACCTGACAAGCTCATCGCTGGAACGACGTCTTTAACCTGTCACCGACGCATGGCTCTCGTGCCCGAAATAGGCGCGCTCGAGCCGCTGCGGCAGATTGTTCTCGCTGGTCGGCGCTTCCAGCACGATATTGCCCTGGACCAGCGCATAAACGCGATCGGCGGCGGCAAGCGCCTTCTCCAGCAATTGTTCGACCAGCAGCACGGCGGTGCCTTGCTGGCGCAACTGGGCGATCACGTTGAGCACGCGATCGACCAGAACCGGCGACAGGCCGGCCGAGGGTTCGTCCAGCATCAACAGCCGCGGGCGGCGTACCAGGCCCTGCGCGACCGTGAGCATCTGCTGTTGCCCGCCGCTGAGCGCACCGCCGCGCTCGTGACGCTTCTCCGCGATCTCCGGGAAAAACGACAAGGCTTCCTCGACCCTGCCGGCGCGTTCGCCGCGCGGCAGATCGTAACCGGCGATCAGAAGATTGTCGGTGACGGAAATCTGCGTGAACACGCGATGGCCCTCGATCACATGCACCAGGCCGGCGCGCCCCGCCTCGCGCGGCGTCGCGTTGGTCATGTCGCGGCCGTCAAAGCGCACATGCCCCGAAGTGACCGGCAGCAATCCCGACAGCGCCCGCAACAGCGTCGTCTTGCCAGCGCCGTTGGGGCCGAGCAAGGCAACCACTTCGCCGGCTGCGATCTCGATCTCGATGCCATGCAGCACGCGGATCTTGCCGTAGCCTGATTCAAGCGCTTTCACCGAAAGCAGGGGTTCAGCCGCCGAGGTAAGCACTGACCACCTCCTTGTGGATGCGAATCTCGGCCGGGGTGCCGGCGGCAAGCGTACGCCCGAGATTGAGCACGGTGACTTGATGACAAATGTCGAAGATCAGGTCGGCATGGTGCTCAACCAGCAGCACACCGGTGCCGCGGGCGCTGATCGCCTTGATCAGCCCGGCCAGCCGTTCGATCTCGTCGTTGGAAAGGCCGGCGGCGGGTTCGTCCAGCAGCAGGAAATCCGGATCGAGCATCAGCGCGCGGGCGATCTCGATGAAGCGCAGTTCGCTGTGCTGCAGACGGTCAGCACGCACCTCCGCCAGCGATTCGAGCCCGACGACGCCGAGCAAGGCCCGCGCCTTAGCCGCCAGCATCCGCTCATCCTGCGCGTTGCGCGGCAACGCCAGCATCGACTCGACGAAACTCGCTTTGCCCTCGATCGAGCCGCCGATCATGACGTTCTGCAGCACCGACGCCTCGCCGATCACGCGCGGGGTCTGAAAGGTGCGCGCGATGCCGCGGTAGGCGCGCAACGTCGGCTCGCCCGGCGGCAGCGCATCATCGCCGAGGGTCATGGCTTCCGGCCTGGGCGGCGTAGTAGCCCGAGATCACGTTGAGCGTCGTGGTCTTGCCGCTGCCGTTGGGGCCGATCAGGCCGTGGATCCGGCCCGGCGCGACGTCGAGGTCGAGGCCATCGATCGCGCGCACATTGCCGAAGCTCAGCGCGATGCCGCGCAGCGTCAGCGGCTGCCGCCGGTGCGCTTGCGCACGATATCGGCCAGTGCCGCCGGTCGCGGCACGATGGCGCGGTTGCTGGCCAGCGGACGGCGGTTGCGGAAATCCAGCAGCGCGGCGATGCCGCCGGGCATGACGAGGACAATCACCAACAGCAGCACCGCATAGAGAAATGTCGACCACGCTGCCAATGGCGCCGCGATCTCCGGCAGGATCGTCAGGATGATGGTGCCGAGCATCGGCCCCAGGATCGAGCCGCGGCCGCCGATCAGGATCGCGATGAAGAACAGCACCGACAGGTCGAAGGTGAAGGCGTCCGGCGTGATGTAGGTCTGCAGGGTCGCGAACAATCCGCCGGCGATGGCCGCAAGCGCGCCGGCGAACAGGAAGATCGCGATCAGCATTTTCGGCTTGGAAATGCCGGTGGCCTCGGCCGCCACCTCGGCGTCGCGCACCGCAATCAGCGCGCGGCCGAACCGGCTGCGGGCGACATTGGCGCTCAACCAGGTGGTGAGGGCCGCGATCGCGATGCACAGCGCATAAAAGCCCCACGCCGTGTTGAACGGCGCCGGAAATTCCGGTCCTGATATGCCGATGCCGCCGCCGGTGACGCTCTGCCACGCCAGCGCGATCTGCGTCACGATGGTGGCGAAGCCCAGCGTCGACATCGCGAAATAGAAGGTGCGCAACCGCAACGCCGGCAGGCCGACGATGACGCCGAATACTGCCCCGACCGCGCCTGCAATCGGCAGTGCGGCAAATACCGGCACCGGTGGCATGACATTGCCCGCGACCAGCACGCTCGTGGTGTAGGCGCCGAGCGTCAGCAGCGCGACATAGCCGATCGCCAGATGCCCGGCAAAGCCGACCACCAGATTGAGGCCGGAGACCAGCACCCAATAGATCGCCGCCCGCGTGCCGATCAGCACCCAGTAATCGTTGCTGACGAAGGGCAGAATGATCGCCAGCACGAGGATGCCGAGGAACGGCGCGATATGCGGCAACGCCGCGCGAAGGGTGCCGGAGTCGTTATGCGCGGGAACGGCGGTGACCGATGTCATCACACTCTCCGCGCCGTGGAGCCGCCGAACAGACCCTGCGGCGCCGCCAGCAGGACCACGATGAACAGCGTGAAGACGGCGACCGACGAGAAAATGCCGCCGACCAGGAAATTCGCCGCCTGCTGGAACAGGCCGAGCGCCAGTCCGCCGACAATGGCGCCTCTGTTATTGCCGAGCCCGCCGAGCGCCACCGGGACGAAGCCGTAGAAATTCAGCAGCGCGCCATTGGCGAAGAACGCCAGCAGCAACTCGCCGCCGGAAAATCCGGCGACACCGCCGATCACGCCGGCCAGCGCGTAGCTGGCGACGCGCAGATTGCGTTCGGGCAGGCCGAGCGCGCGCGCCGCGAAATTATCCTCCGCGATCGCGACGAAGGCGCGGCCGACCAAAGTGCGGCGATAAAGATATTCGAGGGCAACAATGGTAATCGCGCAGGCTACGACGGGCAGCCAGAACTTTTCGTCCCAGACACCGCTGCCGATGCCGAACAGCCGTGGGAACGGCTGCGGCTCGGTGCCCCATTTGATCGCCGCGACCTGCTGGATCATCAGCGCGACCGCGAGCGTCGAAAGCACGTAGAGGTGCTGGTCGAGGCTTTTCAGCACCGGCCGCACCGCGACGAATTCGGTGATGATGCCGATGATGGCGCAGCAGAGCAGCGTCAGCAGGAAGCCGACGAGGATGGGCATGCCCATTTTCAGCGTGAACAGCGAGCCGAACACGCCGCCCAGCATCGCAAGCTGGCCCGCGGTAAAACTCATCACCCGCGACGTCGAGAACATGGTGTTATAGGTGACGCCGACGAGCGCGTAGATCGCGCCCGCCGCCAGTCCGGATGCGAGGATCGAGGCGAGCATGTGCTACCGCCCTCTTCCGTCGCTCACGAATATCCCGGCGCCAGCGCGAACGTGCCGTTCTTGGCGGTGGAGGCTTCCGACATCACGATCTCTTCGGTCGGATAGCCATTATGCTGGGTCGGCGAGAAGGTGTAATTGCCGAAATAGCCGGGATATTTCGACAGCGTGTTCCAGTAGGCGATGATCCCGGCGCTGTCGGTCGATCCGCTTTCCGCGACGGCCTTGGCGATCAGTTCGATCGCATCGATGCCGCCGGCGACCCACCACAGCAGCGTGTCGCTGAGCACCACATTGGCCTTGGTGAGACGCGCGACCAGGTCCTCGCTCTTCGGCGGCAATTTTCCGGCCGCGTCGTAGCTGCAGCTCTTGTAGCCGATGGCGTAGACTTTCTTCCAGTTGGCGGGCTTTTCGACCAGGCCGGCGAGTTCGCCCGACGCCATCGAGGGGTGACCGACAAACGCAACATCCCAGTTCAGCGCAGCGCGGACGTTGAACATGCGCGCTTCCATGCCGGTCGAAACGCTCCACACCACGATCACTTCGGCGCCGGCGTTTTTGGCGCGCAGCATGTCCGGCGTCATATCGGGCTGGGTCGCGTCGACATTGGCCTGATAAACCACTTCGGCGCCGTCCTTCTTGAATGCCGCGACCGATGCGCCGACCGCGGTCACGCCGTAGCCGGTGGTATCGCCGATCACGGCGATCTTTTTCACCTTGAGGATGTTGAGGCAATAATTCCGGACGGCGTCATCCCATTGGCTGTTCGACGGCGCCATGCGGAAGGCATTCGGAAACTTGGTGGTGTCGATCAGGGTTTCGACAACGCAAGGATGAATATCCGGCATCTTGGCGCGCGCCATGATCGGCGTGGTCGCCAGCGCCTCGCCGGAATTGAGCGGGCCCCAGATGGCATGGACCTTGGCCTGGCTGATCAGTTCCTGCGTGGCGTTCACGGCCTTGGTCGGATCGCCCTGGGTGTCGCGCATGAAGAGTTCGAGCTTGCGGCCCTTGACACCCCCCGCGGCATTGATCGCATCGACGGCGAATGTCACGCCGCGGTTGAAGCCGATGGTCGGCGCCGAACTCGGACCGGTCATCGCCGCGAGGCAGCCGACCTTGACCGGTTCCGACTGGGCAATGGCGGGCATTGGAAACGAAAATGCTGCGGCGCCCGCAGCGCCGGCGCTGCCCAACAATACGTCACGACGTGAAATGGCCATGTGATGCGCTTCCTGTTCCCTTTGCGGCGCCCGTCATTGGCTGCAGGCGTCCGTGCCGTTCTCCCCGGCTCATGGGCGGGGTTTAATAATCAACTTTGAACCTGACGCAGCAAACTTGTCCAGCGGTTATAAGAACATGGCAGGTCATTGTTCATGGACGACGCGTCCAGCGGTCGGCGTTGACGGCGCCAACCGGCGCTTCGCCCGCGATGATCTTCGCGACCTGCCGCACTGTTTCCAGCGACTGGCTCTCGATCGCCGGCGGCGTCAGTCCGCCGATATGCGGGGTGGCGATGACGTTCGGCAGTTTTGCCAGCTCCGGCGATGGCATCTGGTCCGGCGCGCGGCCGACATCCATCGCGGCGCCGGCGATGCGGTTCTCGCGCAACGCCGCCGATAGCGCGGCCTCGTCGACGAGATTGCCGCGCGACAGGTTGATGAAGAAGGCGTGCTTCTGCATCCGCGCGAGCGCGGCCTGCCCGATCAGGTTTTCGGTTTGCTCGTTGGCTATGGCGAGGCAGACGACGTAGTCGGCGCCGGACAGCAGATCGTCGAGCGAGACATGCTGAAAATCCTGTTCGCCGACGGTCGCAAAGGGATCGGCGATCAGAATTTCCATGCCTAACACCTTGGCGACCTGCGCGAGGTGACGGCCAATGCTGCCGTAGCCGATGATGCCGAGGCGGCTGCCGGCCAGTTGCCGTCCCATGATGATCTCGGGCTTGCGCGCGGCATGGTAGTCCGCGGTTGCGCGCGAAACGCCGCGCGACAGATCGACCATGAAGCCGAGCGCGAGTTCGGCTACCGACTGCACGAAGCCCGGCCCTGCCCGTGTGACCAGGATGCCGGCCGCGGACGCGGCATCGACATCGATGTTGCGGATATCGACCGCGCAACGAACGAAGGCGCGCAAGTTCGGCAGCGCCGGGAATATCTCGCCCGATCCGGCAGTGAGACGATCGGCGACGATGATGTCGACATCATCAGCGGCCTTGATCAGGCCGGCGGCGTCGAGCGCGTCGTTCGCGTCGCCGACTGCACAAAACTGTGCGCCGCCGTCTTGAAGCTGAGTTCGCGGAACACGATGCTGCCGACCACGATGGCATAGACCACGGCGAAGGCCGAGATTTCGGTGGCGGTCGCAAAGCCGCTCTTGAAGCCGAAGAAGATCATGAAGATCAGCCCGAACGAGGCGATCGCGCCGCTCCACAGGCCCGAAACGGCCGCGCGCGGCTCGGCTTCCGCGGCGGGCTCGGGCCGCTTTCCGAGGATGATGCGACAGCACGATCAGCGCCAGCCGCCATCAGCCCGGCCGGCAGCAGGCCTGCGACGAACAATCCGCCGATCGACAGATTGGCGACGAAGCCGAGGATGATCAGGTTGATGCAGGGCGGAATGGTTTCCGCCATCACCGCGGATGCCGCCAGCAGCGCCACCGCGCCGCCCGGGTTCTGCTTCGAGCGGCGCGCCGCCGGGATCAGCACCGAGCCGACCGCCGCGACGTCGGCCATCTTGGAGCCGGAGATGCCCGAAAACAGCACCATCGACATCACCATGACGACGTTGAGCCCGCCGCGCATCCGCCCGACCGCCCGCTGCAGCAGCTCGATCAGGCGGACCGACATGCCGTTGGCTTCCATCAGATAGCCGACGAGGATGAAGAACGGGATCGCCAGCAGCACGAAATTGTCGATGCCGCGCGCCATCTGCTGCGCGAAGATGACGCCGGGCAGCGTGCCCTCGACCCAGATGAAGATCAGCGCCGCCAGCGCCAGCGCAAACCCGATCGGCAATCCGCCGAACAGCGTGATGAAGAACCCGACCAGCATCAGCGTGCCCGACGACGGCACGGTGTCCGGCGCCAGAAAATCCCACGCCAGATAGAGCCCGGCGATCAGGCCTACCGCGAGAATTCCGGCGACGATGTCGCGGATCGGGCGCGCGCAAAAAATCTCCAGCGCGAACACCGTCATGAACAGCGCGCCGACGCCCATCGGATAGAACGTCCATTCCAGCGGCAGTCCGGAGCCGGAGGTCTGCCCGGTGGTCAGCCAGCCCATCTTCATCGCGTTGAAGGCGACATAGACGGCGATGACCGTCACCAGCAGCGCGCCCATGGAATCGACCACGCGGCGCGGGCCTGGACGGCAGCATGTCGATGAAGAACGCCACGCCGAGATTTTCGGCGCGCGCCAGCGCGCTGGCGGCGCCGAAGAAGCTCGATCCGACCATCAGGCCGCGCGCCACGTCGTCGGCCCATTCGACCGGCGCGTTGAACAGGAAGCGCAGCAGCACCGAAACGCAGACGACCAGGAGATCGGCGAGCGAGCAGGATCGCCGCGACGGCGTCGCTCAGACGCAAGCAGCGAGGCCGTGATCCGGTGGCCGCCGCTTTCGAGCGAGGGCGCGGCGACTGACATGGTCTATAACCTCAAGCCTGCGTCGCGCGGATCATGTCGACCACCGGCTTCGCCTCGGGGCGGGCCTTGATGAAATTGTCGGTCTGCGGCAGCACGCGCTTGCGGAACGCTTCCTTGTCGCATTCGACGATGGTGACGCCCTTGTCCGCCAGATTCTTCAGCGCTTCCTTCTCCATCTCGAGGCCGTGCGTGCGGGTGTCGGCGCCGCCTTCTTGGCCGCGTCGAGAAAGCCCTCGCGCAGCTTCGGATCCATCCGCTTGAACGTCGCGTCGCTGAAATAGGTCGCGAGCGGCGAGAAATTGTGCTGGGTCAGCGCGTAGTGCTTCGAGGTCTCGTAGAACTTGCTGGCGAGGATGGTCGGCGGGTCGTGCTCGAGCCCGTCGAGCACGCCGGCCTGCAGCGCCGTGTAGATTTCGCCGAACGCCAGCGGCGTCGCCGCGGCGCCCATCAGGCGCAGACATTCGGTGATGACCGGATTGGGCAGCGTCCTGATCTTGAGCCCGGCCAGATCCTCCGGACCTTTCACCGGCTTCTTCGCCAGCACGCTGCGCGAGCCGAAATTATAGCCCAGGAGATGATGCGGATGTTGGCGCCCTTCAGCAGCGCCTCCTCGATCGGCTTGGCCGCGCCGGCGTCGAACGCCTTGGTCTGCTGCGGGAAGCTCGAGAAGAGATAGCCGAGGTCGAAGGTTCCGACCAGCGGCACCAGATTGGCCGAGATCGACGAGCCCGACACCATCAGGTCGATCACGCCGAGCTTGACCGAATTGATGACGTCGATTTCCTGGCCGAGCTGGTTGTCGGGAAAGAACGTGACCTCGATCTGCTCGCCGAGCCCGTTCGCCTTCAGGTGCTTGACCAGATTGTCGTAGTAGACGCGGCCGTTGGCGTATTTGGGATCGTTCGGAAGCGACGATGAGCACTTCATCTTCATCGTCGCGGCTTCTGCCCGCCCGATGATCGCCGGCGACAGCACCAGCCCCGCGGCAACCGCCGTCGACGATTTCAACAGCACGCGCCGGCTGATGGACCCGCTCTTCATGGCGCTTTCTCCCCAAGGTTTGTTTTTCGAAGCTTGTTGCTCAAGCCTCGTTTCGGTGTGTTGTTGCACCGCGTCGCTGCGGATGCACAATTTAATTCATGCAGTTTCACTCGCGCGACGGCCTGCAGCCCCGCAAGGCTGCGCGCGCCGTAATACTGGACACGAGACTGCGGCGTGTGGGTCAGCAGCACTTTCAATGCAGGGCGCTTCCTTATCGATCGACAGGGCATGCAACATCGCGGCCGGCGCATTTATGGTCAAACCGCTACGGCGCGCAAGGCGACATGGCCGCTCCGGCCTACTTCGTCCGAGCGACCGTCGTGCCGTCCCAATCCTCGCCGGCGGGATTTTCGAGTTGCTGCCGGCAGCGTTCGATCATCGCCGATGACGCGGCATCGTCGCGAATTTCC
The DNA here is from genome assembly GCA_963816815.1 of uncultured Alphaproteobacteria bacterium. GTDB lineage: Bacteria > Pseudomonadota > Alphaproteobacteria > Rhizobiales > Xanthobacteraceae > Bradyrhizobium. Next base: position 204,048 of record CAWFMW010000080.1, on the reverse strand, counting down.
AGCACGTTCTCGAACGCTGCGATCGCGGCCTTGAAATCGCGCGCGCGGAACGCGGCCAGGCCGGCCTCATAGGAAGCCACCCAGTCGGGCTTGCCGTCGAACTCGTCGGCCATGCCGAGCAGTTCGTAGATCTGCAAGTCCGCCCGCGCGGCCATAGACCGCCAGCCGGTCGAGTTCGCGAACCACGATGCTTTTCCCCGCCAGCCGGCGCGTTTCGGGGCCGATGATGATCGTGGAGCCGTACACCTTGTTGGTGCTCTCCAGCCGGCTCGCGATATTCACGGCGTCGCCGATCACGGTGTAGTTCAGCCGCACTTCCGATCCGATATTGCCGACCAGCATGTCGCCGGAATTGATGCCGATGCGAATCTTGACCGGCTGGCCGTGATCGTCGACGAGACCGGCCTCCTCCATTGCGCGCCGGCATGCCAGGGCCGCGCGGCAGCAATCGACGGCGTGATCCGGGTTGGGCGACGGCGCGCCCCAGAACGCCATCACGGCATCGCCGATGAATTTGTCGATGGTGCCGTTCTGGTTTTGGATCTGCGCCGAGACGCTGTCGAAATAGCGCGACAGCAGCGGAATGATGCGGTCGCCGAGCCGCTCCGACATGCCGGTGAAGCCGGCGAGATCGATGAACATCACGCTCATCGGCCGTATCGCGCCGCCGAGACGCGCGCCGGTGCCGTCGCTGATCAGCCGCTTGACCAGATCGGCCGGGATGTATTTCCGGAACGCGGCGAGCCCCTGCGCCATGTCGCCGATCGCGCCGGAGAGATTTTCGATCTCGGTCAGCCGCGACGGATGCCGCTGCACCTTGTCGAGATCGAACCGCTCGACATGCCTGATCTCGTTCACCACCTTGATCAGGGGTGCTGCGATCAGGCGCTGGGCAAGCCATGCCGACAGCAATCCGGCGATGACGATCAACACCGCAAGACCAATCAGCAGATTCCGGATCGTCATCTGCACCGGACCGAGAAATTCCGATTCCGGCACGACCGTCACCAGTGACCAGCCCGGAAACGAAATCGGCGTGATGACCGCCTGATAGGCCTTGCCGTCCCTGGTCACTGTCGTATTGAACGGCTGCCCCTCGCCGGGTTCGTAGGCGCTGCCGGCATTGCGGATCGCCTCGACCGCGACCGGTAACAGCGGATGATCGGTCTTCAGCGCCATCAACTCGCTGGCATCGGGATCGGGTGAGGCCACTAACTTGCCGTCCCGCTCGAGGATAAAGGCGCCGGCGGATTTTCCGACCGTGAGCTGCGACAGGAAATTCGAGACACGCGTCAGTTCGATGATGATGGCAATAACGCCTGCCGATTTCCCATCGATGTCGACCGGAGCCGAAAAGGCCGCCGCCAGCGCGTCGCCACGCGGATGCGTCGTCAGCGTCGACCAGTATTCGTCATTGTTCTCTTTGGCGACCCGAAACCATTCCTGCTCCGTCACGGAATAGTCGGTTTCTTCGAACCAGCTGGCCTTGAGCCGAAGATCGTTGCCGACGAACTCGTAGCGATTGATGCGCATGTTGCGGTCGGGCGTGATCTCGAGCATTTCGATGATGTTGTTGCCGAGCTTGTGCCCGGCAAAGAACGATCCGTCCGGCCATCCGAACGCCACCCAGGAGATGGTCGGCTGCGACAGCAATTGCGACCGGAAAACGACTTCGCGTTTCCTGGCGTCGCGCGGCTCGAACACTTTTTCGGCCAGCAGCGTTCGCACCGCCAGCATGGAGGAGCGCGCCTCCGTCGTGACCGACTGCAATTCGTCGCCGACGGCCGAAACGATCTGGTCGTTGATGGTGTTGGCCAGCGTCTGGCTGACCTGTTGGGCGGTGCGCCACCACAGCAAATGCACGCCGACGGCGCTGACGACGATGGACGTCAGCACGAGGGCGGAAATGGCGCTGCGGATGCCGAGGCGCATGCAGGGGTCCAGGTTCGCGGGCCGCTTACCGCTTTACGCGACCATAGCAGCGTCTGTTTCGCGAGCGAGGCCATTTCGGCGGCCCGGACACGGCTCTGTGACCGAACTTGAGCCGCAATGCCGACGAAACTTATCGATTGGCTGTTCCGTATAAGCCAAGACGGCGCTATGCCTTGTGGCAATTCTCGAAGGTCATGCAATGCACGATGTTTCCATCCCGGCGGCCCTGATTGCCGGTCTCGTCAGCTTCCTGTCCCCCTGCGTGCTGCCGCTGGTGCCGCCCTATCTGATCTATCTCACCGGCGCGACCATCGAGCATGTCGCCAATGACGAGACGGAGCAGACCTCCAAGCGCGCGGTGATGACCTCGGCGCTGATGTTCGTGCTGGGCTTTTCCACCGTGTTCGTGGCGCTCGGCGCCAGCGCCTCCCTGGTCGGCGGCCTGATCCGCGCCTGGTCGGCCGAGCTCTCGATCGTGGCCGGCATCGTCATCATCATCATGGGCCTGCATTTCCTCGGCCTGACCCGGATCGGCCTGTTGATGCGCGAGGGCCGGATGCCGATGCCGAAGCCGGTCGGCTTCTGGGGCGCCTATGCCATGGGGCTCGCCTTCGCCTTCGGCTGGACCCCCTGCATCGGGCCGATTCTGGCGGCGATCCTGTCGATCGCGGCGGCCGAGGCCACCGTCGCCAAGGGCGCCGGCCTGCTCGCGGTCTATTCCGCAGGCCTCGGAATTCCGTTCCTGCTGGCAGCCTTCATGATCGAGCAGTTCTCCTCGCTGTTCGCGCGGATGAAGCGGCATCTCAGCAAGGTCGAGCATGCCATGGGCATCCTGATGGTGATCACCGGCATCGGCTTCCTGACCGGCGCCGTCTCCAGCATCAGCATCTGGCTGCTGGAGACTTTCCCCGCACTGCAAAATTTCGGTTAGCCCCCGTAACAAGCGGGCCGGTCCATTGCGAAATGCTGTCGGATCCAGACCACTGCCATCCCGGCAGCGGCATTTTTCGAGCGCGCCTGATTTGGGAGACCGCAGATCGCGGCGTCGCGCTACATCAAATACTTAGAGGGGGGTTCGCATGCATTTCATCATCAATCTTCTGATCCTGTTGCCTGCGCAGATCGCATCGTATTTTTCCTGGGCCGGCCCGCTGATCATGCGGCTCGTCGTCGGTTACACCTTCATGCTGGCCGGCTGGGGCAAGCTGACCCACCTGGCGCAGATCACCGAGAATTTTGTCGGCTGGGGAATCCCTTTCCCGAAAATCCTCACCCCCTTCGTATCCAGCGTCGAATGCTTCGGCGGCGCCATGCTGATCCTCGGCCTGTTCACGCGAATCCCGGCCGCGATGCTGGCGGTGGTCATGATCGTCGCCATCAAGTCGGCGAAATGGGGCGACGTCGATTCGCTGGAAACGCTGCTCGGCTTCGAGGAGGCGGCCTACTTCGCCGGCTTCATGTGGCTCGCCATCGCAGGTCCCGGCGCTGCGTCGCTGGACCGGCTGCTGGTGAACGCGACCGGACACAGCGAGAAATCGACCTGAGGTCTCACAATCCTGTGACATCGCTTAAAAGCTGAGCCCGGATTTTGTCGCGCGCGTAGCTGTCGAAACGCCACCGCTTCCGGGAGCCACCATGAAACTCGTCCGCATCGTCGCCTTCTCCTTCGCCACGCTTGCGGCGTCTCCATCGTTTGCCGCGGATGGCCCGAAATGGAGTGAATGGAGCGACGATCTGTTTACCCGCGCGCAGGCCGAGCAGCGCTTCGTCATTCTCGATCTCGAGGCGGTGTGGTGCCACTGGTGCCACGTCATGGAGAAGACGACCTACGCCAATCCCGAGGTCAGGGAATTGCTGGCCTCGAAATATCTTCCGGTGCGGGTCGACCAGGACGCCAACCCCGATCTGTCGAGCCGCTACGGCGACTGGGGCTGGCCGGCGACCATCGTGTTCGGCCCCGACGGCACCGAGATCGCCAAGATCAGGGGCTATATCGAACCGGAACGGATGCAGGCGCTGCTCAAGGCCATCATCGACGATCCCTCGCCGGGACCATCGGTCGGCGAAGCCTTTGAGGTGAAGCCATCGACCTCGGCCTTCCTCGACAAGGAACGGCGCGCGGCGCTGACCAGGAATGTCGACGAAGCCTACGATGAGAAACTCGGCGGCTGGGGCGAGAACCAGAAGTTCATCGACGCCGACAGCATGGATCTGGCGATCACGCGCGCCGAAGCCGGCGACGCCACCGCAATCAAGCGCGCCCGGCAGACGCTGGATGCCGCCATTGCGCTGATCGACCCGGTCTGGGGCGGCGTCTACCAGTATTCCGAAGCGGGCTCCTGGACCAAAGCCCATTTCGAAAAGATCATGTCGTTCCAGGCGCAATATCTCCGGCAATACAGCCAGGCCTATGCGCTGTGGAAGGATCCGAAATATCTTACCGCCGCGCGCAACATCGAACGCTATCTCGCGGAATTCCTGACCAGCCCCGACGGCGCGTTCTATGTCAGCCAGGACGCCGATCTCAACCACGACATCGACGGTCACACATACTACGCGCTGTCGGACGGCGAGCGCCGCAAGCTGGGCATGCCGCGCATCGACAGGAATTTATATGCGCGCGAAAATGGCTGGGCCATTTCAGGACTTGCCGCGTACTACAACGTCACCAGCGATGCCAAGGCGCTTGATATCGCCGAACGCGCGGCGAAATGGGTGATCGACAACCGCGCGCTGCCGGATGGCGGTTTCCGTCATGGCGAAAAGGATCGCGGCGGGCCCTTCCTGGGCGACACGCTCGCGATGGGCCAGGCCTTCCTCGATCTCTATTCCGCCACGGGGAATCGCGACTGGCTCAGTTCAGCCGCCAAGGCCGGCGATTTCGTCGCGACCTTCCGCGATGAGGCCGGCGGCTTCGTGACCTCGAAGACCGCGGAAGGCAAGACCGGCGTGCTGGCAAAACCCGCCAAGCTGATCGACGACCAGGTGCAGGTCGCAAGGTTCACGAACCTGCTCAACCGCTACTTCGGCAGCGAAAACTATCGCGAGCAGGCCGCGCACGCGATGCGCTATCTCGCCAGCGCCTCGGCCGGCATGATGCGGCCGCTGCCCGGAATTTTGCTTGCCGACGAGGAGCTCGCGGTCGAGCCCACCCACATGACGATCGTCGGACACAAGGACGATGCCCGCGCGAAAAGCCTGCATGCGTTGGCCCGTGCGCTGCCGGCCCGCTACAAGCGCCTGGAATGGCTGGATCTGCGCGAGGGCAAACTGCCCAATCCCGACGTCGAATATCCCGACCTCGGCGAACCCGCCGCATTCGCCTGCAGCAACCGCATCTGTTCGTTCCCCTCCTTCAATGCCGAGGAGTTGAAGGCGACGGTGGCGCAGATGGCGAAACTGAAACCTGTCCGCGGATAGAGCAGGAATTTCGTTGTGCACTGCAACCGACGGCCCGGCATCCCTGCCAATCCATTGAAGCCGCGCTTTCCGAGCCACGCGAGATCGTCGCTGCGCAACGAAATACTCTTCAGCCGCCGGGGTTAGACATCGACGGAATGCCCAACCCGAAAAAAAGAAAATTTTCTTTCGAAACTCTGTAACCAAATCGACCCCTGCCCCGTAGCTGGTTCTGGATGAGCATTCAAATCACGGCGACCTGACCTCCTCCGGCAGGCCTTCGCGATCTGATTGGACATCCGCCCTGCCCCTGCGTCGTGGGACCTGCGACCGACGGTCGACGGATCTTTACGACATCACGTCCTGTCTCAAACAATCATCGAGGAGATCGTCATGAAGTTGACTTCCAAATCCGGTGCGACGCTTGCCGCTGCCGCTGCCACCCTGTTCCTCGCCGGGTCTGTCGTGTCGACGGTGTCGACGCCGGCGAACGCCGCCCAGGGCAAGTGCATGGCCGGCAACGCCTGCAAGGGCCAGAGCGCCTGCAAGGGCTCGGCCAACGCCTGCAAGGGCCAGAACGCCTGCAAGGGCCAGGGTTTCTCGGCGACTTCCGAGAAGGCGTGCGCCGCCATGGGCGCCAAGTTCGTCAAGGGTTGATCGGCGGATCAGGTGCGAGCGAGGGCCCGGCGCTGCCGGGCCCTCGTTGTTTCGACCCGGCGGCCGAAATAAATTCGGCCCCGCGCGTAACCAGGGCCAGACCCACCGCGTAGCTAGTTCTGGGTGCCGTTTGTCGGCTGGAACTGTCGCCGCTTGCGGGCGATGCACCCTCACTCTTTCTTTTGGAGGATACAAATGAAGATGACATCCAAGTCCGGCGCCGCCATTGCCGCCGCCGCAGCCACCCTGTTCCTGGCGGGCGCCACCATGTCGACCGTGACCTATGCCGCCGGCGAAGGTAAGTGCGTCGGCGCCAATGCCTGCAAGGGCCAGAGCGCATGCAAGGGCGGGGCGAATGCCTGCAAGGGCCAGAACGCCTGCAAGGGTCAGGGCTTCTCGGCCATGACCAAGGAGAAGTGCGACGCCGCCAAGGGCAAGTATATGCCGTCCTAAGTCGCGGCCCGATCGAGGCCCGGTGTAGGCCGGGCCTCGTATCCATGGTAGGTTGCGGGACAATTTGGCAAGCCGCCTCGTTGGCGGTGCCGTTCGAGCGGAGACGAGATGAACGTCGCAAGCAGATTGCCAGGCACTTCGGCGGCCCCGCTGGCAGACCGTGCGGCGGCGTCGGCCAAGCCGCCCTTCCTCGGCTTCGGTCTCGGCCTGCGCCACCAGCATTACGACGAAATCCTGAACGGCAATCCGCCGATCGACTGGTTCGAGGTCATCAGCGAAAACTACATGCTGCCCGGCGGCCAGCCGCTGCGCACGCTCGACCGGATCTGCGAACGCTACCCCGTGGTGATGCACGGCGTGTCGATGTCGATCGCCTCCACCGCGCCGCCGAATTTCGAATATCTGCAGGCCCTGAAGGACCTCGCCAGGCGCGTCGAGCCGAAATGGGTGTCGGACCATCTGTGCTGGACCGGCGTTCACGGCAAGAACCTGCATGATCTGCTGCCGATCCCCTACACCGGCGAAGCGCTCGATCACGTCGTCAGCCGCGTGCAACTGGTGCAGGATTTTCTCGGCCGCGCCATCGTGCTCGAGAATGTCTCGACCTACGTCCAGTTCAACAATTCCGAAATGACGGAATGGGAATTCCTGTCCGAACTGTCGCGCCGCTCCGGATGCTGGCTGCTGTTCGACGTCAACAACGTCTATGTCTCGGCCTTCAACCACGGCTACGATCCGATGACGTTCCTGAACGGAATTCCGGCGGATCGCGTCGTGCAGTTTCACATGGCCGGCCACAGCCACATGGGCACCCACATCATCGATACCCATGACCATCCGGTGTGCGAGGATGTCTGGGAGCTCTACGCCGCCGCCCTGAAGCGCTTCGGCCGGGTCTCGACCATGATCGAGCGCGACGACAACATCCCGCCGCTCGACGAACTGCTGCTCGAAATTGCCAGGACGCGTGAGATGGCCGGGAAGGTCTTGCCCGCGGCATGAGTGACTTCGCACGACAGCAGGCCGAATTTCAGCGCGGCATCCTCGATGGCGACGAAACGGTGCTGGCTGAAATCCTCGACAGCCCGCGCGAGAAGCGCGACGTGCTGTTCGGCGTCTATCGCTATGCCTATGGTTCGCGGCTGGTCGAGGCCATGCGCAACGATCACGAGCTGCTGCATCTCTATCTCGGCGACGAGATGTTCGACGAGATGGGCCACGCTTACGTCAAGGCGCGCCCGTCAGGGCATCCGAACCTGCGCTGGTTCTCGCAGGGCCTGCCGGCGTTCCTGAAATCGACCGCGCCCTACTCCGAGCATCCCGTGTTGTCCGATCTCGCAGCGCTCGAAAAGGCGCTCAACGACGCCTTCGACGCCGCGGAAGGCAAGGTCGTCGAACTGGCCGACATGGCGGCCTATGCGCCCGAAGCATGGTCAGGCCTCCGGTTCCGGCCGCATCCCAGCGCATCCAGGCTCGAGCTGGCGACCAACGCGGCGGCAATCTGGCTCGCGCTCAAGAACGACGAAGCGCCGCCGGACGCGATCGCACTGGATGAGCCCGCGCATCTCCTGATCTGGCGCCAGGACGTCACGCCGATGTTCCGCGAACTTTTGGCGGAAGAAGCCATGATGTGGGACGAGGCCGCGAACGGCATTCCGTTCGGCGTGCTCTGCGAAATGCTGGCGACCTATGACGATCCCGACAGCGCGGCGGGCCGCGGCGCGGGCTATCTGCACGGCTGGATCACGGCGGGACTTTTGACGGATGTTTCCGTCGGTTCATAAAGGGGCGCGCGGCGAATGGGAACGGACACTGACCATTTCATCGAGTGCATGCGTTGGAACGAAGTCGCGCGGCGCATCGGTGACGGCGCAGTGGCTATCCTGCCGATCGGCGCCGCAGCCAAGCAGCACGGCTTCCACCTCCCCCTCAATACCGACCGCATTCAGGCCGAATGGCTCGCCGGCCGAATGGCGGAAAAAATCGACGCGCTGATCTGGCCGACGGTGACCTACGGCCATTATCCTGCCTTCGTCGAATATGCCGGCAGCAGCAGCCTGTCGATTTCGACCTTCGAGGCGCTGGTGCGCGAGGTGGCGGGGCAGATTCTCGGCAGCGGATGCAAAAAGCTGCTGGTGCTCAATACCGGGATCAGCACGCTGGCGCCGGTCGACCGCGCCCTGATGCGGCTCGCGAGCGATCGGGTCAGGCATTTGTGGATCCACGAAGGTCCGCGCTATCCGCGCGTGGCCAGGCAATTGGCCGAGCAGAGCCATGGCAGCCATGCCGACGAACTGGAAACGTCGCTGATGCTGGCGCTGGCGCCGCATCTGGTCGACATGACGCGCGCTGAAGCCAGCCCCGCGCTGAAACATGAGACGCCGGGCGCGTTGACGCCGTCGGACCCGAACTCGCCGAACTACAGCCGCTCCGGCAGCTACGGCGATCCGACGCGGGCGACATCGGCCAAGGGCGAAGCCTTGCTCGCCGCGATGCTCGACGATCTCCACGAACAGTCCGCCGCCTTCATCGCGCAGGACCCTGACCAGCACCGGCCAGCGGCGGTCCAAAGCGTACTGAGGTGAAAGCCGCCGGCGCCATTCGCTGGACCGTCGCCACCGCCGTGCTCATCGCGATGCTGGCAAGCGTCCTGTCGTTCCGCGCCGACGCGCAATCGGAATATATGCGCGGCGACCGCATGCCCTACGATGCGTTCGACCGGCTGCCCAGGACCGACCTCGACGTATCAGGCGGCACCATCCATGTCGCGTTCGCGCCGGGTGACTTCACGCTGCCCAGGGAAAAACTGCTCGGCTGGATCAGGATGTCGGCGCGGGCCGTCACGGCCTATTACGGGCGGTTTCCGGTCGCCTCGCTGCGGCTGCTGTTGGTGCCCGTCGATGGCGGGCGCATCCGCGGCGGCACGACGTGGGGCTATCGCGGCGCCGCCATTCGCATTCCGCTCGGCCGCGATTCGACCGAGGATGTCCTGCAGCGCGACTGGGTGATGGTGCACGAGATGGTGCATACGGCTTTGCCCGACATGCCCGATCGCTACGCCTGGCTCTCGGAGGGACTGGCCGTCTATATCGAGCCGGTCGCGCGGGTGCAGGCCGGCGACCTCAGCGCTCGTGAAATCTGGCAGGCGATGATGCGTGACATGCCGAAAGGCCTGCCGCAGGCCGGCGACCAGGGCCTCGACAATACGCCCACCTGGGGGCGCAAATATTGGGGCGGCGCGATGTTCTGCCTGCTGGCCGATATCGAAATCCGAAAACGCACGGATAATCGCCTCGGCCTGCAGGACGCGATGCGCGGCGTGCTCGCCGCCGGCGGCAATCATGAGCAGGACTGGCCGATCGCGCGCATTCTTACAACCGCCGACAAGGCCGTCGGCGTCGACGTGATGACCCGGCTGCACGACGAGATGGGGCCAAAGCCGGTGACGCCGGACCTTGCGGCGCTGTGGCGCGACCTCGGATTGAAGCGGACTGGCGAGGATATCGAGTTCGACGACAGCGCGCCGCTCGCAGCGATCCGCAAGGCGATCACCGCGCCGCACGCATAATATGGCGGAATAGGACGATGATCCGGCAGCCGTCGCTGCCGGATTATCCAGCGCAAAATATCAGAACCGGTAGCTGGCGCCGACGCGCACGAGATGCATCTCGTTGTGGAATTCGGCGCGCGTTCGATCCTTGCCGGTCAGCGTGACACTGCCATAGTCGGCGTAGAGATATTCGCCGCGCCCGACCAGATGCCTGGTGAAGGCATATTCGAAGCCGCCGCCCACGATCAGCCCGGCCTTGACCTGCTCATCCCAGATCGCCTGCTGCAGCGTGTCGCATCCTTTCTGAATCGTATAGCGGTAGCCGTTACTGATGCTGGCGAAGCCGACACCGACCGCACCATACGCCAGCAGGCGGTCGAACGCGTAGCCCGCGCGCAGGCGCGCGGCTCCGAATGCGCCGAAGTCCGTCAGCAACGCGCTGTCGCCGAAGATGAGTTCGTCCCGTGACGACGAGGATTTGCCCCACTCGAGTTCGCCGCCGATCACAAAGCGATTGGCGAACTGATGATTGTAGCCGCCGTACACGCCGACGGCGAAGCCGCTCGCCTGCCCCTCCGCATGACGGCAAGCCCCGTTCCGGCAGTAGTCAGAGGCCCACGCCGCATACGCGCCGCCGCCGTAAACACCCGCATAGAACCCGGTCCAGTTGTATTGAGGCGACGGCAAGTCCGGAACACGGATTTCGGCAGCCTTCGCCGCCGGACCTGCCAGTAAAAAGCCGCAAGCGGCAACAAACCCCCAGGAAGCAAAACGCATCAACGCACCTCTTCACGCACGCACACGCAACACATGTTGCGGCAGCAAGCAGAAGAGCGCAGTTCGGGCGCGATGATGTTTAAGTCGGGCGGCGCCGTGTTGAAACGAGGCAATGTTTGGAACGAAACTGCGATGGCCGCCACAATATACAACCTTAGGATGAACGACGCCGTCGCGAGACTTCGGCTACCACCAGCGGTTTCAGCGCAGAGTTGGCGGACCGCGGCGCAGTTTGGGCGCCGCTACTTTTTTGACGCGCTCGCTGGAGCGGGCAGCAAGACGAGCGCCGCCACCAGCCCCACCGCTGATGCCACTGCCGCCGCCAAGAACAGCCAGACGTAGCTGATCGAAGATTCCTTGCCATGAAGCGCCGCGCCGAGAACGGCGATGCCGACCGCGAAGCCGCCCTGGCGCATGACGACTGTCATGGCAGATGCCAGACCTGCAAGATCCGGCGGCACGAGCGACACGGCCGCGCCGGACAGTTGCGGGTGAGCCAAAGCGACGCCGACCCCGATCGCGGCAATCCCGCAGAAAGTCGGGACTAGCGCTGGCGCTGAACCATCCGAGATCAGCGCGATCGCAATGGTGGCATTGCCGGCTGCCAGAATCGCGAGCGCCAAGGCGAAGTGAAGCCGCCATCCCAGACGACCGACAAGCCGGCCGCCCAACGGCGGCAGGAACAGCATCGGCAGCGTGGCCGTCAGCAGCGCGAGGCCAGCCACTTCCGAGGACCAGTCGAAGGCCGCAGCAAAGAACAGCGGCAAGTAGACGAGAATCGCCCAGTAGCCGATCGACACCGCGCACAGCAGGATCGCAATTCCGATCATGGCGGGCTGAACGAATATGCCGGGATCGAGGATCGGGTTGGCGCGGCTTCTCTGCTGCATGCCGAATGCGGCCAGAAACACCGCACCTAGCGCGAGACCCGCCACCAGATGTGACGTCGACGTGCGGCCATGTAACAGCGCCTCGACAAGCGCAGTAAGCGCTGATGTAAACAATACGACGCCCAGCGGGTCGAGCGGCCGGGGCACCGCCTCGCGCACCTCCGCGACCAGCCGCGGTACGCCCCACGCGACCAAAGCGCAGGCCGGCAAGTTGATGAGGAAAATCCAGCGCCAGCCGATCGACGACGAGACAAGTCCGCCCATCGTCGGACCAAATGCCATGGCGACGCCGGACATGACACCAACCAGGGCAAACGCGTCGGTGCGTGCCCTTGCCTGCACATAGACGCTGGCGATCAGCGCGAAGCCGCCGGTCACGATGAATGCAGCCCCGATTCCCTGCAGTACGCGAGCGGCCAATAGCGTCGGTCCGTCCCATGCCAGCCCGCACGCCAAAGAGGCGAGAGCAAAGATGCCGTTGCCGACAAGTATCGCCCGCCGGCGCCCATACCGATCCGCCAACGCCCCCGCAAACAACAGGCAGGCCGTGAAGGCCAAACTGTAGGCATCCATCACCCAGGCATATCCGGCAATGTCGAGCCCGAGTTCTCGCGCAACTGCCGGCAATGCGATGACCACCGCCGTCACATCAAAGTTGGTGAGGAAGCCCGCCATGCCTAACAGCAGGGCCGGCATCATGGATTGTGCAGCCCGACCGGAGCCACTGTCGGACATGCTTGTTGGTTGCGTCATCGTGCGAGTGCTGATCCGCTTAATGGTTACTCGTGTCTTTGATTGCCGCTTCTACCAACGCCGACTGTTCACATCGCCATGAATGTCGTTCATAGTGGCGGCATGCGTGCCCTTCCCCCTTTTGATGGCCTGATTGCGTTCGACGCAGCGCTGCGACATCGCAGCATGACGCTCGCGGCCGGTGAGCTCGGACTCACACAGAGCGCGATCAGCCATCGACTGAAAAAGCTCGAAGGCTTTGTCGGCGCGCGGTTGCTCGATCGTACAGGGGGCGGTCTGTTGCCGACCGCAGCCGGCGTCACCCTGGCCGAGGGACTCGGGCGGCTGCTTGACGAAATGGAAGAGCTGCGCGCCCGCTCGCGTGCGTCGGTGCGGCCGCTGACACTCAAGATTGGACTGGGCTCTGCGCTAGCGAACTACTGGCTGGTGCGGCGTCTGCCGGCGTTTGCGTCCGCCTATCCCGATATTGCGATCGAACTTTGCATCATCGAAAGCGATGTTCAGGCGCGCGCCCTCGATCTCGACGTACAGATCCGGTGGATTCCCAAAGCTGGCGCGCGCGCCACATCGACTCAGCGCTTGCTGTTCGACGAGATGGTTTTCCCGGTGGCGATTCCATCCCTGCTGCCGCGTGGGCGCCCGCTGCGCGAGCCGAACGTGCTCGGCACGTTACCGGTACTGCACAAGGGCCTCGCTGGCCGGAACGACGGCGCGGAATGGTCGTGGCCGGTGTGGTTCAAACGGCTGGGCGTCACCGCTCCCGTTCAGGCCGGGCTGCGCTTCGACAATCTCGGCACGGCAATCACGGCCGCCTTGCAGGGCAGCGGCGTCGTTCTAGCGAGGTCGTTGCTTGTTAACGATGCACTAGTGGAAAAGCGGCTTTGCCGCGTCGTGTCGCCGGACTGGGATATGACCTGCAGCAAGTCGCATATCATCCGCTGGCCGGCTGCCCTCGCGAATGACAGGCGCGTCGCACTGTTTGCCGACTGGGTCGTCAAGGAAGCGAAGAGAACATCCCTTCAATGAAGATGCATCGCCGTTAACGTTCGCTGCGCGGCCCGAGTCCCGGTACCCCACAGGCCGATCTTGCCAGGGTTGAAAATGTTTTGCGGATCGGCGGCCAGGGTGCGCACTCACGAATCCGGTGATGATGCATCCGGCCTCGTCTGAGCTACCCCCCAAAGCGGACATCAGTCAGTGGGAGTCGGCTTGTCCGCTAAGTGCCAAGAAGAAACTCGTGCATCGCAGCATCGGTGGTCTAGAATACGGAGCACCTTTTGAGATGATTGGGGGGACTGCATTCCGCTCTTTGAGTTAGATCAATCCGCTGTTTTGTTTCGAGCCTATTAGTTATCGGTTCCTAACCAAAAACGCGGGAGGATGCCGACCATGAAGTCAAATCCTTTTAGGCCGCACACCCCTGATGATGATCCAGAACCCGGAACGCCAGGTACCGCCGAGGACCTGTGTCCCGAGTGCGCAGGAACCGGCAAGCTGGTAGACAAGGTGACCCGCAAGCAAAGCGCTTGCGAACGCTGCGATGGTACGGGGATCATCATCCAAGGCGTTGGATAGCGGTTAGCCTTCGCCGAAGGCTCAGTCCCTAGCAGGAGTAATCATCATGAACGAAAAAGCGAAATCGGAGAAAATCCAAGCGCAAATTCTGCGTAATACCTTTGAAGGCATGAAGGGTCGTCAGCCGAAGTCAGATCCGGAACTCAAAGAGTGGCTCGCCACGGACGAGGGCAAAATGGCAACGATGTTTGAGTCCACGGGGCTTTCTGCTCACGGCGATGAGAGCAGTGGCGGAATTCCACTAATCCAAATTCTGCGTGATGCCTTCGAAGGCATGAAGGGTCGTCAACCGAATTCGGATCAAGAGCTAAAGGAGTGGCTCGCCACTGGCGAGGGTAAAGAGGCGGAGTCCAGTTTGATTTCGCGATTCGCTGAAATCGGGCAGTCTTAATCTCCCGGCAGGTGGAAGGAGTTGATCTGGCGACGACCATCTGCGAGCAGCTTATGGGTCCGCACTGCTCCAGAGATAATTTGGTAGACATACTCTGCTTGCCCTCCCTCGCCGAAGACCTCCGTCCCTCTGCGATACTTGAATTCGTTACAGAAGACCCGCTCGCCGACAAGGGCAGCTAAGTGTCCGTCGAGCGGATTGTGGCTCGTAGCGTTGATCTTGACCAGCATCGTCGAACTCCTATGAGGGAACAAACGCGAGCGAGGTCTCGGATGAACAATTTGATCTGACGTAAATTCTGCGCCTCCTACGTGGTTGTACGTAGGAGATGCAGGCCGCTGCTCGTCTCACCCCAGACGACCAAAAAAGTGCCGCCAGCTCTTGGGGAAAGCCGGCGGCTTGGGGGCAAATGCATGGTCAAGGGGGGCTAAGCCAAATGATCGAAACCACATTCTGCGCGCGCAATACTGAGCAAGATCAAAGATCGTTAAGAGCGCTTCTCTGCCCTTACAGTTTCCTCGCTTTCGCAAGCAATTCGTCGATCATATCCACCTGTTCCCAGGAAAACTCGGAACGTCCGAAATGACCGTATGCTGCGGTGTCCAGGTAGATAGGCCGGCGAAGCTTCAAGTGGTCGATCATTCCCTTCGGGGACAGTGGAAACACCTTCCGGACTAGCGTCGGGAGGGCATCCTCCCGAATCTTGGACGTGCCGAAGCCGTTGACCATCACCGAGACCGGGTCGACCAGCCCTATGCAGTAGCCCAGCTGCACCAAACATTCCTCCGCAAGGCCGGCCGCGACGATATTCTTGGCGACGTATCGTGCCATGTAGCCTCCGGAGCGATCCACCTTACTCGGATCTTTGCCGCTGAATGCACCACCGCCATGAAGCGACCATCCGCCATAGGTGTCGACCATGATCTTGCGCCCGGTCAGGCCAGTATCGCACTGCGGACCGCTGACCAGGAACTTGCCGGTCCCGTTGACCACGATCTTTGTCCTCTCATCGATTAGGTCGATGATTACCGGTCGCACGACTTTTGCGATGATCTCCTGCTTCGCTTCTTCTGTCGTGTACCTCCCGTCCCGCGTGACCACGTCGGGGGTGTGTGAAGCGGCGATCACGATGTAATCCGCACGAACCGGCCTCCCGTCGCGGTACTCCACGGTGACCTGCGTCTTGCCGTCCGGCCCGAGATACCGAAGGTCCCCAGACTTGCGCACCCCGGCGAGCCGTTTTGCCAGGTGGTGTGCGAGTTGAATTGGCAGCGGCATGAACTCCTTGGTCTGGTTGCAAGCATAGCCGAACATCATGCCCTGATCGCCGGCTCCAATCTGCCCCTCTTCTTTGGTCACACCGACATCGATATCCGGCGACTGGGCATGGAACGTTCGCAGGACCGCTGCAGTGTTCACATCGAAACCATAGAGCGGTGACGTGTATCCAATCGCGTTACCGACGTCACGAACCACCTTCCCGACGTCGAACAACGCCGTTGTCGTGACCTCGCCCCCGACGATCAGAAGGCCCATCGTCACGTAGCACTCGCAGGCGACGCGCGCCTGCGGATCGTGTCTCAGACACTCGTCCAGAACGGCGTCGGAAATCTGATCGCAGAATTTATCCGGATGACCTTCGGTTACCGACTCGGAGGTGAAAAGCATGTTCTTTGGGAACATCGACATCGCGCGCCCTCCGACCGTTTTAAGGGTCCGCTACCAGGGGAAACCCAGCGAAGCGTTCCGCCATTCGCACTTTCCCGCAGGTATGAGTTTAGCCTCGACGAGCGATCCCGATGGACGTCCTCCCGGGAAAACAGATGCCGGTGGTCTCCGTCCTGCCGTCCCATCATCGCCGATTCCCCCGACCATTGCGTCGCGGGCAAAATTACACTCCGGACGGAAATACTTGTATCGGCTTGACATGGATCAAGGTCTATCGTGTTGGCAGGACGAGTTCCATGTCGCATTTGGGGTCATTAACAGAGATGCCGGTCCCGACCTTTGAGGTCCGCCTTGCCTCGAACAGCGGACATTGGTTATCGCCGCCGCTAAATTTCCTTTAGTCGGCTTGAAGCGCGCCCCCTACGCCACCGGCACGATCTTGCCCGGATTGAAAATGTTCTGCGGGTCGAGCGCCTGCTTCAGCGCGCGCATGGCGTCGATCGCCTCGGGGCCGAGCTCGGCCCTGAGATATTTCTGCTTGCCCTGCCCGATGCCGTGCTCGCCGGTGCAGGTGCCCCCCATCGCCTGAGCCCGTTCGACCAGGCGATGCATGAAGTCCTCGCCGCGCGCCATTTCTTCCTTGTTGTCGACGTCGCAGACCAGCGAGCAGTGGAAATTGCCGTCGCCGACATGGCCGACGATCGGCGACAGCAGATTGAGCCGCTTCAAATCCTCTTCGGTCTCGGTGACGCAATCCGCCAGCCGCGAAATCGGCACGCAGACGTCGGTCGCCACCACGCCCGCGCCGGGACGCAGCGCCTTCACCGACCAATAGGCGTCATGGCGGGCCTGCCACAGTTTTGTGCGGTCCTCGGGCTTGGTGGTCCAGGTGAAATCGCCGCCGCCGCATTCCTTGGCGATCTCGCTGAAATTTTTGGATTGCTCGGCCACCTCGACCTCGCTGCCATGAAACTCCAGCAGCAGCAGCGGCGTCTCCGGCAAGGTCAGCTTCGAATAGGCATTGCAGGCGCGGACCTGTTCGGCGTTGAGCAGTTCAATCCGCGCCAGCGGTATGCCGGTCTGCATGGCAAGGATCGTGGCCTGACAGGCGCCGCGCACGGTCTCGAACGAACAGGCGGCGGCGGCAATCGTCTCGGGGATGCCGCGCAGCTTGATGGTGAGTTCGGAGATGATGCCGAGCGTTCCCTCGGCGCCGACGAACAGATGCGTCAGGTCGTAACCGGCCGATGATTTCTTCGCTCGCGTGCCGGTGGTGATGATCTCGCCGTCGCCGCGCACGACTTTCAGCGCCAGCACATTGTCGCGCATAGTGCCGTAGCGCACGGCGTTGGTGCCGGACGCCCGCGTCGAGGCCATGCCGCCGAGCGAAGCGTCGGCGCCGGGATCGATCGGGAAGAACAATCCCTGGTCGCGCAGATGCTCGTTCAGCGCCTTGCGGGTGACGCCGGGCTGGATCACGCAGTCCAGATCCTCGGCATGAACTTCAAGAATTTGGTTCATGTCGCGCAAATCGATGCAGACGCCGCCGGCCGGCGCGTTGACCTGGCCCTCCAGTGAGGTGCCGGTGCCGAAGGCGATCACGGGAACGGAATGTTTGGCGCAGATCCGCACCACGTCCTGGATGTCGGACGTTTCCTGCGCCATCACCACTGCGTCCGGCGGCTGCGTCGGTAGCCACGTGGTGGTATGGGCGTGCTGCTCGCGCACCGCTAAAGAGGTAATCAGCCGGTTGCCGAATCGCGCCGCCAGCGCCTCGACCGCGCTTGCCAGCGCCTGCGGCTCCGGCCGCTTCAAATTTCCCGATATCGTCGTCGCCACGGCAAATTCCTCCCGGATTTGAGCGGACCGTGGCAAAGGATATAAGGGGGGTCAAGAGACCCGCAAAAACAAAGGGATGGATGATGACGTCCGGTGCCGCCGCCAAGGAAAACAACGACAGTTTGAAGGATATGCCGCTGCCGCCGGTCCCGTTTTTGTCCTCGGTGATGCAGATCGAACCGCAATGGATCGACTATAACGGCCATCTCAACATGGCCTATTACAACGTGATGATGGACCGCGCGATCGACCAGATGTGGCTGCATCTCGGGATCGGGCCGGCCTACATGAAGCAGCGCCACGGTTCGACCTTCACCGCCGAAGCCCATGTTCGTTATTTGCGCGAGATTCACCTCGGCGATCCCGTTCAGATCTCGGTTTATCTGTTAGGTCATGACGAGAAGCGGCTGCATACGTTCGAGGAATTGCGCCACGCGACCGAAGGCTGGCTCTCCGCCACCTCGGAAAACATGACGCTCCACATGGACATGAAGGCACGGAAGGTGGTGCCGTTCCCACCGGATATTCGCGAGCGCATCCAGGCGGTGGTGGCTTCGCATGCCACCGTGCCGCGGCCCGACGGCATCGGCCGCACGGTGGCGATGCCCAAGAAGTAAAACGAAACGGCGACGGCCCTGATGGACCGCCGCCGCGTTTCCGTACGCCCACAAGCGCACGGCGTGTTTGGATTGCGCCGATCAGCTAGACGTTGCCTCGCCCGCGCACCAGCCCGACGACCGCCGAGACCAGGAACAGGACGATGGCGATGAAGAAGATCGCCTTGGCGATTTCGATGGAGACGCCGGCGACGCCGCCGAAGCCCAGAATACCCGCGATCAACGCGACGACCAGAAACGTAACGACCCAGCTCAGCATGACACCACCTCGATTGGCTGTTGCTCTCGCGATGACGGCGACTGCAGTGTCCCGCACCGACTGACAGAACAATCCAGTGCGAAAACGAAGGTTCCGGAGCGCGAAACCCCGAAATTTCACGATTCCGGCGGAACAAAATCGCGGGTTTGCCCCGAAATGCAGCGTGCAGAAAGCGCCGGGATAAACCTGTCAAAACGGCCGGACGGGCCCTATATGGCCCTTAATCCCTGCTATGAAGGCTCCCCTTTACCGCCTCACGGTGCCATCGTGAGGCCAAGACGATTCGAGCATGACCGAGCCGAGCAAACTGCCCCACCGCGGCGTCCCCGAGCACCAGCCAGCAGCTGGCGGCATTGCCGCGCGTGCGCGGGCCGCGGCGGGCCCGCAATACCTGAACGGGCTCAATCCGGAGCAGCGCGACGCGGTCGAGACGCTGGACGGACCGGTTCTGGTGCTGGCCGGCGCCGGCACCGGCAAGACCCGCGTGCTGACCACGCGGATCGCCCACATCCTGAGCCAGGGCCGGGCGCGCCCGCAGGAAATCCTGTCGGTGACCTTCACCAACAAGGCCGCGCGAGAAATGAAACTGCGCCTCGGCCAGATGCTCGGCCAGGCCGTGGAAGGCATGCCGTGGCTCGGCACTTTCCACTCGATCGGCGGCCGCATCCTGCGTTTCCACGCCGAACTGGTGCAGCTCAAATCCAATTTCACCGTCCTCGACGTCGACGATCAGGTCCGGCTGCTCAAGCAGCTATTGCAGGCCGAGAACATCGACGACAAGCGCTGGCCGGCGCGCATGCTGGCCGGACTGATCGACGGCTGGAAGAATCGCGGGCTGACGCCTTCGCAGGTGCCGGCGGGCGAAGCCGCGATGTTCGGCAACGGCAAGGGTGGCAAGCTCTACGCCAGCTATCAGGAGCGGCTGAAGATCCTCAACGCCGCCGATTTCGGCGATCTGCTACTGGAGAACATCCGGCTGTTCCGCGAGCATCCCGACGTGCTGCGGCAGTACCAGAACCGGTTCAAGTTCATCCTGGTCGACGAATATCAGGACACCAACGTCGCGCAGTATCTGTGGCTGCGGCTGTTGTCGCAGGCGCCGTCGCGGCCGGGCATGCCGCTGTCGGCGATCATTCCGGGGCGACTTGACTCCCCCGTCATTCCGGGGCGCGTCGAAGACGCGAACCCGGAATCCAGAAGTGAAGAGGACTCATCTCCAGATTCCGGGTTCGCACCTGACGGTGCGCCCCGGAATGACGTCGGAAATGTCGCGCCGCAAGCCCCCCTCAAGAACATCTGCTGCGTCGGCGACGACGACCAGTCGATCTATGGCTGGCGCGGCGCCGAGGTCGACAACATCCTGCGCTTCGATCACGATTTCCCCGGCGCAAAAGTCATCCGCCTCGAACGCAATTACCGCTCCACCGGCCACATCCTCGCCGCCGCCTCGCATTTGATCGCGCATAATGAAGGCCGGCTCGGCAAGACGCTGCGCACCGAGGATGTCGACGGCGAAAAGGTCACCGTTACCGGCTCCTGGGATTCCGAAGAGGAAGCCCGCGCCATCGGCGAGGAGATTGAGGAACTGCAGCGCGCGAAGGAGAACCTCAACGAGGTCGCGATCCTGGTGCGGGCCTCGTTCCAGATGCGCGAGTTCGAAGATCGTTTTGTGACGCTCGGCCTGCCCTATCGCGTGATCGGCGGTCCGCGGTTCTATGAGCGCGCCGAAATCCGCGATGCGCTGGCTTACCTGCGCGTGATCAATTCCCCTGCCGACGACCTCGCCTTCGAGCGCATCGTCAACGTGCCGAAGCGCGGGCTCGGCGACGCCACCGTGCAGATGCTGCACGACCACGCCCGCAAGCGCCGCATTCCGCTGTTTGAGGCGGCACGCGCGGTGGTCGAGACCGACGAGCTGAAGCCGAAGGCGCGCGGGTCGTTGCGCGATCTCATCCTGCATTTCGACCGCTGGCGCGCGCAGCGCGAGGTGACGTCACACACCGAGCTCGCCGAAATCGTGCTCGACGAAAGCGGCTATACCGAGATGTGGCAAAAAGACCGCTCGGCCGACGCCGCCGGCCGGCTCGACAATCTGAAAGAACTGGTGCGCTCGATGGAGGAGTTCGAGAACCTGCAAGGTTTTCTCGAACACATCTCGCTGGTGATGGACCGCGACGGCGGCGCGGCGGAAGAGGCCGTGTCGCTGATGACGCTGCATTCGGCCAAGGGGCTCGAATTCGACAACGTGTTCCTGCCCGGCTGGGAAGAAGGCCTGTTTCCGAGCCAGCGCACGCTCGACGAACAGGGCCGCGCCGGCCTCGAGGAAGAGCGCCGCCTCGCCCATGTCGGCCTCACGCGCGCACGCCGCCGCGCAAAGCTCTATTTCGCCACCAACCGCCGCATCCACGGCACGTGGACGACCACGATCCCGTCGCGCTTCCTCGATGAACTGCCGTCGGCCAATGTCGAGATCACGGAATCCAAAGGCAGCTCCGGCTGGGGCGGCAGCGGCGGCTACGGCCCGTCGCGCTTCGACAACGTCGAATCCTTCGGCTCCAGCTATTCGACGCCGGGCTGGCAGCGCGCGCAGGCCAACCGCAATCGGGGCCAGGGCGGCCGCGGGCAGGCCCGCGGCGGTTTCGAGGAGAGCCAATCGCCGTTTTCAGGCTCAAGCGGCGATGCCGGCTCACGCGGCGATACCTTCTCAGGCGGCGGCTTCTCGCGCAACAAACGCGGCCCGATGGTGATCGAAGGCGAACTGGTCGCTAAATCCACCGGCACCGTTTCGGAATTCACGCTCGACGACCGCGTGTTTCACCAGAAATTCGGCTACGGCAACGTGGTGAAGATCGACGGCAACAAACTGACGATCGCGTTCGAGAAGGCCGGCGAGAAGAAGGTGGTCGATAGTTTCGTGGAGCGGGTGTAACGGCTGCGCGCTGACCCCTTGTGGCCTAAGCCCCATTGGGGTATCATGGTCAGATGGCCAAGCGCCCCGTTTCGGTGATCGAGTTCGCAGGATATCGCCGCCGTGCCAGCGAACTGTTGACCGCCGGGCAGCGCGACGCCGTCATTGACCTGGTTGCTTACGAGCGGGGCGGCACGCGAGTCGTCTACTATTTTTACAATGAGAATTTTCCAATTCTGCTGCTGGCACTTTATGCAAAAAATGAAAAAACCGATCTGACGATTGCTGAAAAGCGAGAATTTGCGGCCTCCATGAGGGAGATCGTGAGGCAATGGAAAGAAAAATGACCCGCAAGAGCAGCCGGCTTGCCGACGACATTCGCGCGAGTTTACGCGAGGCGCACAATCATGCTTCGAGAAAGACGACAAAGGCAATTGTGCATCGTGTCACTCCAAAGGAAACCGAAGCGCGCGAAGCGCGGCTGATGCTTGGTCTGTCACAGGACGAGTTCGCCGCCTTGATTGGAACGGGAGTCGGAACTGTACGGAAGTGGGAGCTTGGCACGCGCCGCCCTTCCGGCGCGGCCCGCACGCTTATCAATGTCATCAAGAATGAGCCCAAGGCGGTTCGTCGCGCGCTCGCGAAGGCAAACGAGGTGGCGTAAAAAACTGATTTGAACATTGCTGGCGTTACGCAGGTCCGATTGATCGAGCTGCCTGCGCGCGCTCACGCTGCGTAACAGATACTTTTCGTCGGCGAGACGCATTGCGTAACGCGTTCCGCATCCCTATCTCCCGGTTCCCATCCCTTCCTTGCCTCGACCCGGCCGAAGCGCCGCCTCGACGCGCCACATTCCATTTCAGACTGCCATGCTCGCGATGCCATCAATCATATCCGTCTCGAATCTCTCAAAGACCTACGGCTCCGGGTTCAAGGCGCTGAACAACATCAATCTGGACATCAAGTCCGGTGAAATCTTCGCGTTGCTCGGGCCGAACGGCGCGGGCAAGACGACGCTGATCAGCATCGTCTGTGGCATCGCCAATCTGAGCGAGGGCAGCGTTACCGTCGGCGGCCACGACATCAACCGGGATTATCGCGCCGCGCGCTCGATGATCGGGCTGGTGCCGCAGGAACTACACACCGACTCCTTTGAAACCGTATGGGCGACCGTGAGCTTCAGCCGCGGCCTGTTCGGCAAGCCCAAGAATCCTGCGCATATCGAAAAGGTGCTGAAGGATCTGTCGCTGTGGGACAAGAAGGATTCAAAAATCATCACGCTGTCCGGCGGCATGAAGCGCCGCGTGATGATCGCAAAAGCGCTGTCGCACGAGCCGAAGATCCTGTTCCTGGACGAGCCGACCGCGGGCGTCGATGTTGAGCTGCGCAAGGGCATGTGGGAAGTCGTGCGCAAGCTGCAGGCCGCCGGCGTCACCATCATCCTGACCACGCACTACATCGAGGAAGCCGAGGAGATGGCCGACCGCATCGGCGTCATCAACAAGGGCGAGATCATCCTGGTCGAGGACAAGGCCGGGCTGATACAGAAGCTCGGCAAGAAGGAATTGAAGGTGCATCTGCAGAGCAGGATCGACGCGATCCCCGCCGCGCTCGCCGCCTACAATCTCGAACTGTCCGACGACGGCCACGCCGTGATCTACGACTACGACACCAAGGGCGACCGCACCGGCATCACCAGCCTGCTCAACGACCTCCGCAATGCCGGTATTCGCATCTCGGACCTCGATACCCGCCAATCCTCCCTCGAAGACATCTTCGTCAGCCTGGTGAGGGCGCCATGAATTACCGTGCGATCCGTGCCATCTATCTGTTCGAAATGGCCCGCACCTGGCGCACGCTGCTGCAGAGCATCGTCTCGCCGGTGGTCTCCACCTCGCTCTATTTCGTGGTGTTCGGCGCCGCGATCGGCTCGCGCATCACGGAAGTCGAGGGCGTCAGCTACGGCACCTTCATCGTGCCGGGGCTCGTCATGCTGTCGGTGTTGACGCAGAGCATCGCCAACGCCTCGTTCGGTATCTATTTCCCGAAATTCGTCGGCACCATCTACGAAATATTATCGGCGCCGATTTCCTATTACGAGATCGTCATCGGCTATGTCGGGGCGGCGGCGACCAAATCGATCATTCTCGGCCTGATCATCCTGGCCACCGCGGCGCTGTTCGTGCCGCTGCACATCCTGCATCCCTGGTGGATGCTGACCTTCCTGGTGCTGACCGCGGTGACCTTCAGCCTGTTCGGCTTCGTCATCGGCATCTGGGCCGACGGCTTCGAGAAGCTGCAGATGATCCCGATGCTAATCGTGACGCCGCTGACCTTCCTCGGCGGCAGCTTCTACTCGGTCAACATGCTGCCCTCGGGCTGGCGCACCATCACGATGCTCAACCCGGTGGTGTATCTGATCTCGGGCTTCCGCTGGAGCTTTTACGAGATCGCCGACGTCAGCGTGGCCTTGAGCGTCGGCATGACGCTCGGTTTCCTCGCCATCTGCATGACCCTGGTGTGGTGGATTTTCCGCACCGGATACCGGCTGAAGAACTGACGCAAGCGTCATTCCGGGGCGGCTCGCAGAGCCGAACTATGGTGCGCAATTGCGCACCTGAGAATCTCGAGATTCCGGGTTCGTGCTTCGCACGCCCCGGAATGACGATCTGATGGATCTCCCACTCGCGAAAATGTCAGCACTTTGCCGCCGATTGCGCCGTCCTGCCGCCTTGTTTGCGCCGCGGCGGGCATTAACGATTGCGAGCGCGGAACACTGGAACCAATAGCGGTTTCCGGGCATAGTGGATGCCGGGGACGGAGAGAGCCGGCAGTCGTTCAAAGGCCTGGAGGCCAAAGGTAAAATGCGTTCCTTCCTCATTGCCGTTACCGCCCTGACGCTGTTCGCCTCGGGCGCCGTCCAGGCCAAAGTCGCCATCACCGTCGACAAGGACAACCAGCAGATGACCGTCGCCGTCGACGGCGTCGAGACGTACCGGTGGCCGGTATCATCAGGCCTTCCCTCCTACGAGACGCCGAACGGCAGCTTCCGCACCTTCCGGATGGAAGAAGACCACTACTCCAAGGAATTCGACGACGCGCCGATGCCGCACGCGATCTTCTTCACCAAGATCGGCCACGCCATCCACGGCACGGACTCCGTCAACCGTCTCGGCTCGCCGGCTTCGCATGGCTGCGTACGGCTGTCGCGCGACAACGCTGCAAAACTCTTTGCGCTGGTCAAGGAGCAAGGCGTGCTCAACACCACGGTCACTCTGAGCGGCTCGTCGCAGGTGGCTATGGCGCGCAATCCGCGACCGCGGGGCAATACCGCCGTGGCCCGCCGCGCGCCGCTGCCGCAATATGAACAGCAATACGGCGCCGGCGATCCCGTCGTGATAGCGCCGCAGGCGCAGCGCGTAGCTCCCGTGGCGCGGGCCGACGATGGCTATATCTACCCCGCCGACGGATCTTCCAACGAAGCGCGCTATCCTGCCCCAGGCCGCCGCATCTACGACACCCAGGCCTATCAGCAGCAGGCGCCGCAGCCGCAAAATTACGGCAACCGCGGCTATGGGCCGGCGCCACAGGGCTACTACTATCAGCCGCGCCAGACTTATCAGCAGCGCACCTACCAGGACTAGACGGATGAATTCGGAGCGGCCGCGGCGTGTTTTGCGGCCGGGGTCTCAGCCGTCCGTCGCGCCGGCAAGCAGGTTCTCGCGTTGCGCCGTCAGCCGCGATTGTTGCCAGGCGTCGTGAGCGATCATCCCTGCCGCCATTGCGACGACAAAGACGACAACCCCGGGCGACAGCGTCGCCAGGCTCTCCAGCGCCGGCCCCGGACATAAGCCGACGAGGCCCCATCCAATTCCGAACAGCGCGGCGCCCGCGACCAGCGGCAGATCGATTCCCGATTTCCCCGGCCGAAAATATTGCCCGGCAAACCACGGCCGCGCACCGCGATCAGCCAGCCTGAAGCCCGGCACCGACACCGCCAGCGCCGCAGCCATCACCACGGCAAGGCTCGGATCCCACGCGCCGAAGATGTCCAGAAATCCCAAAACCTTGGTCGGCTGCACCATGCCTGAAATCAGCAGGCCCGCACCGAAGATCAGGCCGCACAACAAGGGGGCGACGATCCACATGGCTCAACCTCCCAACACATGGTGGGTGACCGCCACCGTGATGACCGCTGTCATCATGAAGACGATGGTGGCGGCGATCGAGCGCGGCGACAGCCGTGCTATCCCGCAAATACCATGACCGGAGGTGCAGCCGCCGCCGAGCCGGGTGCCGAACCCGACCAGCAGTCCTGCAGCGATAATGACGACCCAGTTCGATGGCAGCCTGGGCTGCGCCATGCCGTAACCGGCCAGGCCGGCGAGGATCGGCGCCAGAATGAGCCCGGCGATGAAAGCGATGCGCCAGCCTTTGTCTTCGCCGCGCAAATTCAACAGGCCGCTGAAGATGCCGCTGATCCCGGCGATCCGGCCGGTCGACAACATCAGCAGGACGGCGGAAAGCCCGATCAGCGCGCCGCCGATCGCAGCCGAAACGGGAGTGAAATTGGCCATGACATTTCCGTGGGTTCGATGAACACGCTCAGATCATAGGCGTGCTTTGCCCGATCGCAATGGTCCGATGGCGACCGCCTTGATCCATCGCAATGCCGGCCAGTCCAGCTACTGGATATATTGTGCCAGCAACCACAAGGCAAAATCGATGACCAATTGGCCGCAACAAACCACCGATTTGAGCACTCTCCTGCGTAGCCTTCGCGGAACGGCCCCCGACGTCATGAAGGCGTTCGCGGGTATTGCGAAGGCGGCGACGATTTCGAAGGCGCTGGATGCCAAGACCAAGGAACTGATCGCGCTCGGCATCGCGGTGGCCGTGCGATGCGACGATTGCATCGCCTTCCACGTCAAGGCCTGCGTGGAACAGGGCGCCACGAAGGAGGAAGTCAGCGAGACGCTGGGAATGGCGATCTATATGGGCGCAGGTCCGTCGGTCATGTATGCGAGCCACGCGCTCGAAGCGTTCACGCAATTCGAAGCCGGGACGGCGAAACCATCGAACAAACCAGGCGCCGTTCGCGATGAGGAAGAGATCCGTCTCGAATGACGAGGTTCCAGCCTAGAGATCAGACGTTCGGAGCCCGCACACCGCCTATTCCTCGCCGTTCTTGAGCCGCCGCCACACCGCGCCCAGCACGTTGGAATAATCGTCGGTCCAGACCCGCTGGTGATCCTCGGCTTCGGTCAGCGCCCATTTATCCGACGACGCCAGCTTGCCGACGTCGGTCTCTTCGCGCGCCGAGACCACGACCGAGGTCGAGAAGATGTATTCATTGTCGCGGTTGGAATCCTCGCTGTAGACCCAGCTCTTCATGTCGTTGGCGTCGGCGATGCCGACCACGACGCTGGCAAGCTCCAGATGGCGGTTGGAGACGTGCATCACCACCGCCCCCTGCGGCGCGAGCTTGGCCTTGTAGATTTCCATCGCCTCTTCGGTCGCCAGATGAATCGGGATCGCATCCGACGAATAGGCGTCGACGATGATCAGATCGTAGACGCCGTCAGGCTCGCGCGCGAAGGTCAGCCGCGCATCGCCGATCACCGGTTCGAGGTTCGGCTCGCAGACCTGGATGTAGGTGAAGTATTTCGGGTCGCGCGCGGTGTCGACCATCGTCTGGTCGATCTCGAAGAACTTCCACTCCTCGCCGGGCTCGGAGGCGCAGACCAGCGTGCCGGAGCCGAGCCCGATCACGGCAACCCGCAGCGGCGCGCCCTTCCGTTCGCGGATCGCCGTGATCGCCTGACCGATGCCGCCGTCCTTGTGATAATAGGTGATCGGCTCCGGCTGGCCGGTGACCGGCGTGCCGTCGTCGTTCTTGAATTTCTCGGCGCCGTGGATCGTGGTGCCGTGCATCAGCACGTGATACTGGCCGTCCGGCGTCACCACGATCTTGTGGACGCCGAAGAAGCTGCGCACCGTCTCCACCCGTCCGTCGTCGGAGGGGTAAGCGCGCAGCAGCACCAGCGCCACCGCAACGGTCGCAAAGATCTTCCAGCGGTTGGCGTTGAGGCCGAGCGCCAGCAGCGCCGAGAGCACGCCGACCGCGCCGATCACCCAGACCCTGTTGGTGTCGAGCCAGGTGAACAGTTTTCCCGTGGTATAGGTCGGTGCGATCAGCGCGACCGCCAGTACGGCAAGGAACGGCCAGTACCATGCGCTCCAGCGCGGCAGCCGTTCATCGCCGGTCGGACGGCACAGCGCCGCCAGCGCCAGCAGGATCGGATATTCCGCGATCCATGAGAAGGTGAACGGCGCAATCAGGCCGGCGAACAGACCGCCGACCATGCCGCCGAACGACAACGCGACATAGAAACCGGTGAGATATTTCGCCGCCGGACGGGTGCGCGCCAGTTCGCCGTGACAGGCCATCGCGATCACGAAGAAGCAGAGCTGATGCCCGCCGAGCGTCAGCAGCAAATTCTGCTCGCCGCCGACCGCCAGCAGCACCACGACGCCGGCGATCGCCAATGGCTGCGCCAGCAGCATCCATTTGTGCGGCAGCAGCGGCCGCGACTGGAACACCAGCACCCAGGTCAACAGATAGAGCGACAGCGGCAGCACCCACAGCAGGGGCGCGGCGGCGACGTCGGTGGAAATATGCGCGGTGACCGCGATCAGCAGCCCCGACGGTACGGCGGCAAGGAATATCCAGCGGGCGCGCAAAATCCATGACGGCGCCGGCGCATCGGGATCGTCGGCCGGCATGTTCAGCTCCGCCGCCTTCGCCGGCGAGCGCAGCAGCAACACGCCGCAGCTTGCGATCAGCACGATCAGCAGGCCATAGCCGCCGGTCCAGATCAGGTTCTGCGTGCGCAGCGTGAACATCGGCTCCAGCAGCACCGGATAGGACAGCAGCGCCAGGAAGCTGCCGATATTCGAGGAAGCGTAGAGGAAGTACGGGTCGGGACCGTTGGGGTGGCCGGTGCGGACGAACCAGGCCTGCAGCAGCGGATTGTTGGCGGCGAGCGCGAAGAACGGCAGCCCGATCGACACCGCAAACAGCCCCAGCAGCCAGAACGCATAGCCCGAGGTCGGCGGATCGCCCCAGCCGCTCGAGATCGACAGCGGCAGCGTCAGCATCGCGACCACGAGCAGCACCAGATGGATCGCCACGGGGATCGCGCGGTTGCGCAGCTGCATCAGAAAATGCGCATAGGCGTAGCCGCCGAGCAGCAGCGACTGGAAGAACACCATCGCCACCGACCACACCGCCGGCGAGCCGCCGAGCCGCGGCAGCACCATCTTGGTGAACAGCGGCTGCACCGAGAACAGCAGCAGCGCACTGACGAAGATCGCGGCGGTGTAGACGATCAGGACCAGCCGGTTCCGGCTTTCGGAAGGCAGGTCCGTGGAGGCGGACGGATCGGGAGAAATCATCAAAACTCCGGCTGGAAACCGGCGGGCGCCGGTGGCGGGATTTCCGGCAGGGCCACCGGCGGGGCGCAATGGAGCATAGGGCGACACGGCGAGCAATGCGGGATAAGAAAGCACGGATAGGGCGCGTTGCGCCCATTCCCGATCAAACCTTCTTGAAGCTGAAGCTGGCATGAACGAGACCGACGTTGTCATCATCGGGGCGGGGCATAACGGCCTCACCTGCGCGGCCTATCTCGCGATGGCCGGCCTGCGCGTGAAAGTGGTGGAGCGCCGCAAGGTGGTCGGCGGCGCCGCCGTGACCGAGGAATTCCATCCCGGTTTTCGCAACTCGGTGGCCGCCTACACCGTCAGCCTGCTCAATCCGCAGATCGCTGCCGACCTGAAGCTCGCCGAACACGGCCTGCGCATCGTCGAGCGCCGCGCGCAGAATTTCCTGCCCGCGCCCGACGGCAGCTATCTCCTGACCGGCGAGGGCCGCACCAGGCAATCGGTGGCAAAGCTCAGCGAGCGCGATGCGGCCACCATCGACGCCTTCTCGCGCGAGCTGGAGGCCATCGCCGACGTGCTGCGGCAATTCGTGCTGCGCGCGCCGCCGAACATCGTCGAGGGATTTGGCATCGGCGCGATCCGCGAAGCCTTCAACGCGGTGGGCACCGCCGGCATCCTGCGCAAGCTTTCGCTGGAACAGCAGCGCAACCTGCTCGACCTGTTCACGCGCTCGGCCGGCGAGATGCTGGACGAGCGTTTCGAGAACGACCTGGTGAAGGCGCTGTTCGGCTTCGACGCCATCGTCGGCAACTACGCCAGCCCCTACGCGGCGGGCTCGGCCTACGTGATGCTGCACCATGCATTCGGCGAGGTGAACGGCAAGAAGGGCGTGTGGGGCCACGCCATCGGCGGCATGGGCGCGATCACGCAAGCGATGGCGCGCGCGGCGCGCGGGCATGGCGCCGAGATCGAAACGGAAGCCGGCGTGCGCGAGGTGATCGTCGAGGGCGGGCGCGCCGCGGGCGTCATCCTCGACAATGGCGCGACCATCCGCGCGAAATACGTCGTCTCCGGCGTCAATCCGAAATTGCTGTATACGCGGCTGGTGCCGTCGGGCGCGCTGGCGCCGGAATTCCTCGAACGCATCGCGCGCTGGCGCAACGGCTCCGGCACCTTTCGCATGAACGTCGCGCTGAACGCCCTGCCCTCCTTCACCGCCTTGCCCGGCGCCGGCGACCATCTCACCGCCGGCATCATCCTCGCGCCGAGCCTCGGTTACATGGACCGCGCCTGGCAGGACGCGCGCAGCCATGGCTGGAGCCGCGAACCTGTCGTCGAAGTGCTGATCCCCTCGACGCTCGACGATTCGCTTGCGCCGGAGGGCCAGCATGTCGCGAGCCTGTTCTGCCAGCATGTCGCGCCGGAATTGCCGGACGGAAAATCATGGGACGACCATCGCGAGGAGGTCGCCGACCTCATGATCGCGACGGTGGATAAATTCGCGCCGGGCTTTGCGACCAGCGTGATCGGCCGCCAGGTGCTGTCGCCGCTCGATCTCGAGCGGCAGTTCGGCCTGCTCGGCGGCGACATTTTTCACGGCGCGCTGACGCTCAATCAATTGTTCTCGGCGCGGCCGATGCTGGGCCATGCCGATTATCGCGGGCCGCTGAAAGGCCTCTACCATTGCGGCTCGGGCGCCCATCCCGGCGGTGGCGTCACCGGTGCCCCCGGCCACAACGCGCGCGCGGACGATCCTGGGCGATCACCGCGCGCTGTTCGGGTAGGATGACGAAACGCACAAGGCGCCACGCCGGGACCGGCGTCGCGCCTTGCGAAACAATCAAATTGTCAAATCAAACGGCGTCGTAGGATTCGATCGGAAGCGAACGCAATTCCTGCATCGACAGCGCCAGCGAAGGCGAAGGCATCGCGCCGCGGGACACGGTGGCCGACGGATAGCTCACATACGCGCTCAAGGCGCACATCAAGGCACAAACTGCAGTAATTTTCTTCATGTTGAATCCCCCTGTGAACTCAGTTGTTTTCAGCGTGCTGCGTTCTTAGGCCAGGCCTACTTAATGTGCAGTTCCATTGACCGGCTGCAGGGAACTATCTGAGGGCGCGGTGAATCGGGGGTATATTCAGCGTGGTGAGCGACACCTTAACGATCGCCGCCACTCGCATTCGGCTACGAATAGGGACCGTATGCGAACAGGCTGTGCAAAGCCGCGTGGGTATCGACGGGAAAAGCCTGTGGATGGTCTGTCGAAAACCGCCCGCCACGGCTGTGGAAAGCGCCGGTATGCACCGGTGGATAAATAGATCGGTGATGCCCTGCCCGGCTGTGGACAAAAGGTGGATATTTTGCCGGGTAACTCTGGCCAAAACGAAAGAGACCGGGCGCTTGCGCGCCCGGTCCCAAATGCACCCCTGAATGGGCGATTACTTCAGCGAGCTGCTGATGGTATCGAAGTTCGTGCTGAGCTTGCTGCCGAGACCATTGACGGCGGTGATGATCGCAATCGAGATACCTGCTGCGATCAGGCCATACTCGATGGCCGTGGCGCCGGATTCGTCCTTAAAGAATGACTTGATGAGCGATTTCATGGCTGGTTCCGACCTGGGTTGATGTTGTTTGGAACACAGGGTGCCCCCCGCAGTTCCTGTCCGGGAACCTACGGGGATGAATCTAAGGTTGTCCTAACGCTTATCGCTCAACTTTTCCGGATAGTGCGACATGAAATTCGCTCAAATTTGAACGAAACGCTGCCTTCGAATCCCGCCTTTCCGCTTTTTTCAGGTTCTTCAATGACTTCCATTGCCCCTACATACCGTGTCAGCTTTGCTGTCGGTGACGAACTCGCAGCCAAGGATGTTGTGGATGTGTTAACCGAGTTCTTTTTTGAGGGCCAGGCCGCGATCGCCGCGTTCGAACGGCCGGATGGTCGATGGGACGTCACGGTGCACTTCGCCGAGCCGCCCGATCAGCCGCTGCTGCGCGAACTCGTCGCCAATGCCGCCGGCGCTGATATCGCCGAGGGCATCGTCTTCGACACGGTCGAGGCCAAGGACTGGGTCAAGGCCAGCCTCGAAGACCTCGTTCCCGTACCGGCCGGACGCTTCGTCGTCCACGGCCAGCATGACCGCGCGCGGATCGCGCCCAACAAGCTCGGCATCGAAATCGAGGCGGCGCTGGCGTTCGGCACCGGCCACCACGGCACCACGCGCGGCTGCCTGCTGCTGCTCGATCATGTCCTGAAAGCGTGGCGCCCGCGCCGCGTGCTCGATCTCGGCACCGGCACCGGCGTGCTGGCGATCGCCGCGGCCAAGGCGCTGCACGAGAAGGTGCTGGCGAGCGATATCGATCCGCCCTCGGTGCAGGTCGCCCGCGAAAACGCGCGGCTGAACGTGTCAGGGCATCTGGTGCAGGCGATCCGCGCCACCGGCTTCGCGGCGCCGCAATTCGCTGCGGCCGCGCCGTTCGACCTGGTGCTGGCGAATATTCTCGCCAATCCGTTGCGGCAATTGGCAGCGCCGATGGCGCGGCATCTGGCGCCGTCGGCGCTGGTCATTCTGTCGGGCCTGCTGACGCCTCAGGCGACCGGCGTCATCGCCGCCTATCGCGCGCGTGGCCTGGTGCCGGTGCGGCATCTGCGCATCGAAGGCTGGAGCAGCCTGTTACTGCGCAAGGTAAATTGAGGATCTTATTCGATGGGCCGGTCCGGATTGCGGGCGATCACGCCCTTCTTCAACGATCGCTTGACGCGTGCTTCCGCGAACCTGTCGAGCATCTTGACGACAACGCCGCGCTGCTTCTTGTTGGCGACCGGCGGAATCGGGCCGGGGTTCTCCGGCGGCGAAATCTTCTCAAACGTGAAAGCAGGCATCGTGCATCCCCTCTTCGTTGAGTTGAAACACTCCTGGAGCCCTCCAGTATCCTGAGCAAACGGCCTGCGTGGCAAACCGTTCCGTCCGATCTGGCGCGGACAGTCTTATTGAAGCATGGATTATGCCAAATTGTGGCGCATTGCGAAGCGCTCCGCCCAACCCTAAAGTGACCAGGCGATGTTCGAAGCTCATTTCCAGACATTCGAAGAACCCGAAAGCGGCGTGGCGCTGACCGCACGGCTGGCCGCGTTCCGCGAGGAACTGGCGCGGCGGAAGCTGACCGGATTCGTGATTCCCCGCGCCGATCAGCAGCAAAACGAGTATGTCGCGGCCTCCGAAGAGCGGCTGGCCTGGCTGACCGGCTTCACCGGCTCGGCCGGCATGGCCGTCGTCCTGACGCGCGAGGCCGCCGTTTTCGTCGATGGCCGCTATACGCTGCAGGCCGCCAAGCAGGTCGACCGCAAGGCCTGGCATATCGAGCCGCTGGCCGATCCGCCGCCGGAACACTGGCTGGCCAGGCATCTTGTGGCCGGCGACCGCCTAGGTTTTGACCCGTGGCTGCACACTTCCGCGGCAGCCGAGCGTCTGGCCGCCGCCTGCGCCAAGGCCGGCGCGGAGCTGATCGCGGTCGACAGCAACCCGCTCGATGCGGTGTGGACCGAGCGCCCGGCCCCGCCGCTCGGCCCGGTCGCGGTTCATGGCGCGCAGTTTTCCGGCGAGATCGAGGCCGAAAAGCTCAAGCGGATCCGGCTGGAGATCGCACAAGCTCGGCGTCGATGCGCTGGTGCTGTCGGACAGCCACGCGGTGGCCTGGACCTTCAACATCCGCGGCGCCGACGTCTCGCACACGCCGCTGCCGTTGTCCTATGCGCTGGTGCCGAAGGACGGCCGCCCCACCGTCTTCATCGACCACCGCAAGCTTTCCAACCTGACGCGCGACCATCTCGAACAATCCGCCGATGTCCGGGAGCCCGATGCGCTGATGCCCGATCTGACCGAGCTCGCGCGCAGCGGCGCCGCGATCGCGCTCGACAGCGCCACCGCGGCGGATGCGCTGAGCCGCCTGATCGCCGGCGCCGGCGGCAAGCCGGTGCGCGGCAACGATCCGGTGAGCCTGTTGAAGGCCGTGAAGAACCTCACCGAGATCGAGGGCACGCGGACCGCGCACCAGCGCGACGCGGTGGCGCTGACGCGCTTCCTCGCCTGGATCGACCGCGAGGCGCCGTCCGGCGCGCTGACGGAGATCGACACCGTCGAGGCGCTGGAAACCTTTCGGCGCCAGACCTGCGCGCTGAAGGATGTATCGTTTCCGACCATCGCCGGCACCGGGCCGAACGGCGCCATCGTGCATTACCGCGTCACCCGCAAGAGCAACCGGCGGATTTCGCCCGGCGATCTGCTGCTGATCGATTCCGGCGCGCAATACGAAGACGGCACCACCGACGTCACCCGCACCATCGCGATCGGCGACGCCGACCGGACGAAATGCGCGACCGCTTCACCCGCGTGCTGCGCGGACACATCGCGATCGCGCGCGCGATCTTTCCCGACGGCACCACCGGCGCGCAGCTCGACTCGCTTTGCGCGGCAATATCTCTGGCAGGCCGGCCTCGATTTCGAGCACGGCACCGGCCACGGCGTCGGCAGCTATCTCTCGGTGCATGAAGGCCCGGCGCGCATTTCCAAGCTCGGCACCACGCCGCTGAAGCGCGGCATGATCCTGTCCAACGAGCCCGGCTACTACAAGACCGACGCCTACGGCATCCGGATCGAGAACCTCGAACTCGTCATCGGCACCGACGTCGCCGGCGCCGAGAAGCCGGTGAATGCGTTCGAGACGCTGACGCTGGCGCCGATCGACCGCCGCCTGATCGACGTGAACATGCTGAGCGCGACAGAGCTGAAATGGCTGAACGACTACCACGAGCGCGTCAACCGCGAGGTGCGCCCGCATCTCGACGACAACGCCACGAAGCTGTGGCTCGATGAGGCGACGGCGGCGCTGCTGCCGCTTTGATCGTCATCCTCCGCTGTCGTCCCCCCGCGAAGGCGGGGGACCCAGTACGCCGGGCTCGCTCGTTTCAATCGCTGACTGCTCCGGGATACTGGATCATCCGCTTTCGCGGATGATGACAGGGGAGCTTGTTTCGCGCGACGGAACGCGAGCCCCCGCCTCCCGAATTCGGCATGGCCGCATGCCGAAACGGCCGTATTCGCCATGAGCCATCGCGCTACAGTCCGGTTCAACCAACAGAATCTTCAACCAGCAGGGATCCGGACTGAATGCACGGCGTCGTGGGCAAGCCGCCCGGCGCGGCGGCGAACGCCGTCGCGACCTCGAAGATCATGCTGCTGATGCTGGTCGCGATGACCGGCGTCGCGCCGATCTCGCTCTACATGCTGGTGCCGGCGCTGCCCGTGCTGGCGACGACGTTCGGCGGCGACATTTCGGTCGCGCAGATGACGGTGTCGCTCTACATGGTCGGCATCGCCTGCTCGCAGCTCATCATGGGGCCGCTGTCGGACAAGTTCGGCCGCCGCCCGGTGCTGCTCGCGGGCCTCGCGCTGATGGTGGCGGCCAGCATCGGCTGCTCGCTGGCGCAGACGCTGCCGCAACTGATCGCCGCGCGCTTCCTGCAGGCGCTCGGCGGCGCCACCGGCATGGTGGTGAGCCGCGCCATCATCCGCGACCTCTACAGCCGCGACCGCATCAGCTCCATGATCAGCCTCGTCATCGGGGTGATGATGACGGCGCAGATGCTGAGCGCGCTGGTCGGCGGCCTGCTGGAGACCGCGTTCGGCTGGCGCGCGATCTTCTATTTCATCACCGCGGCCTCGCTCAGCGTCGCGGTCCTGATCGCCATTGCGCTGCCCGAGACGCGCCGCGACCGCGGGACGAGCAGCAGCTTCCGCGGCGACGTCGGCAAGCTGATCCGCGACCGCGCCTTCATCGGCTACGTGCTGTGCCAGGTGCTGGCCTCGCAGATCATCTTCACCTTTGCCGGCGGCGGGCCTTACATCGTGGTGACGCAGATGGGCCGCACCACCGCCGAATACGGCGCCTGGTTCGCGACCACCGGATTTGCCTATCTGGTCGGCAACCTGTTCTGCGTCCGCTTCGCGCCGCGCCATTCGCTGGAGAAGCTGATCTGGTTCGGGCTGGCGCTGCAGTTCGGCGGCGCGCTGCTCAATCTCGATCTTGAGCATTACCGGAACCAACCAGGCGCCGCTCTGGCTGTTCGGCACCCAGATGATCGTGATGGTCGCCAACGCCTTCGTGATGAACAATGCCGCCGCCGGCGCCATCAGCGTCCGCCCCGAAGCCGCCGGCACCGCCGCGGGCGCGATGGGCTTTCTGCAGCAGGGCATCGGCGCGCTGGTCTCGCAATTCGGCGCCTATCTCGGCGGCCACTCCACCACCACGCTGCCGCTGACGGCCGCGATCTTCGCGCTCTCGATCGCCTGCGCCTCGACGATGTTCTTCCTCGTGCCGCGACGGACCGTGGTGGTCAGCGAGGAACTGATCGAGAAGGCGGAGGAGGAAGAGAGCGGGATGCTGTGAGGAGACCATCGTTGCCTCAACCGTCATTGCGAGCGCAGCGAAGCAATCCATAGCGCGGCGAGTGGAGACGTGGATTGCTTCGCTGCGCTCGCAATGACGGCGAGAACTGCGCTCACTCCCCGATCAGCTTCAGCCACTCGTCCTCGGTCAGCACCGCCACCCCAAGCTCGCGCGCCTTGGTCAGCTTCGAGCCCGGCATCCTCGCCCGCCACGACGTAGTCCGTCTTCTTCGACACCGAGCCCGCGACCTTGGCGCCGAGCCGCTCCGCCATCGCCTTGGCTTCGTCGCGGGTGAACTTGGTCAGCGAGCCCGTGAACACCACGGTCTTGTCGGAAACCGGCGAGCTCTTGCGCGGCTGCTCGGCCGGCTTCACCTCGATCTCGCGCAGCAGTTCGCCGAGCGCCTTCACATTGCGCGGTTCGGCGAAGAACTCCACCACCGCATCGGCGACGATCTCGCCGACGCCGCCGATATTGTTGAGGTCCTGATAGGCCTCGGTCGTGTTCTCCTCGTCCTTTGTCCCCTTGGCGGCGGCCAGCATCGCCTCGCGAAAATTCTCGATCGTGCCGTAATGCCGCGCCAGCAGTTTTGCATTGCCCTCGCCGACGTGGCGGATGCCGAGCGCGAAGATCAGGCGGTGCAGCTCGATCGCTGCGGCGGGCGTCGATCGCGGTGAACAGATTGCGCACCGAGGTCTCGCCATAACCCTCGCGCGCCATCAGCTTGCTGGTCGATCGCGCGTCGCGCTTCTGCAGCGTGAAGATGTCGACCGGCGACATCACGAGGCCGTCCTCGTAGAATTCCTGGATCTGCTTGTCGCCGAGGCCGTCGATATCGAACGCCAGCCGCGAGACGAAATGCTTCAGCCGCTCCATCGCCTGCGCCGGACAGATCAGCGCGCCGGTGCAGCGGCGCACCGCCTCGTCTTCCTCGCGGACCGCATGGCTGCCGCAGACCGGGCACGTCTCCGGAAACTTGTACGGCTTGGCGTTCTTCGGCCGCTTGTCCATGACGACGCTGACGACCTGCGGAATCACGTCGCCGGCGCGCTGGACGACGACGGTGTCGCCGACGCGGAGATCGACGCCGTCGCGGATCGGATTGCCGTCGTTGCCGATGCCCTTGATGTAATCCTCGTTGTGCAACGTCGCGTTCGACACGACGACGCCGCCGACGGTGACCGGCTCGAGCCGCGCCACCGGCGTCAGCGCGCCGGTGCGGCCGACCTGGATATCGATGCCGTTGAGGATCGTGGTCGCCTGCTCGGCCGCGAATTTGTGCGCGATCGCCCAGCGCGGGCTGCGCGAAACGAAGCCAAGGCGATCCTGCCAGTCGAGCCGGTCGACCTTGTAGACCACGCCGTCGATGTCGTAGCCGAGCGAGGCGCGCTCCTCGCCGATCTTGCTGTAGAATTCCAGGACGGCGTCGACATCCTTGCAGAGCGTTGTCCGCGGATTGACGGCAAAGCCGGCCTTGTCCATCCACTCCAGCATGCCGTGCTGGGTATCGGCCGGACGCTCGCTCATCTCGCCCCAGGTATAGGCAAAGAATTTCAGCGGCCGCGACGCGGTGATCGAGACGTCCTTCTGGCGCAGCGAACCCGCCGCCGAATTGCGCGGATTGGCGAACACGGTGTCGTCGGCCTCGGCCTGCTTCTTGTTCAGCTCGAGAAAATCCTTCTTGAGCATGTAGACTTCGCCGCGCATTTCGCAGGCCGCCGGAATATCGCGGCCCTTCAGCGTGTGCGGAATGTCCTTGATGGTGCGGACATTGGCGGTGACGTCCTCGCCGGTAAAACCGTCGCCGCGGGTCGCGGCGCGGACCAGCTCGCCGTTTTCGTAGCGCAGCGACAGCGACAGGCCGTCGATCTTCGGTTCGGCGACCAGCGCCGGAATATGCTCGGCATCGAGCTTGAGAAAGCGCCGGATGCGATCGACGAACTCGGTGACGTCCTCATCGCTGAAGGCGTTGCCGAGCGACAGCATGGGCACGGCATGCTGCACCTTCGCAAAGCCGCGCGCGGGCGCGGCGCCGACCTTTTGCGTCGGCGAATCCGTCGTGACGAGATCGGGAAATTTCGCCTCGATCGCCTCCAGCCGCTGGCGCAGCGCGTCGTAGGCGGCATCCGAAACGGTCGGCGCATCCTTCTGGTAATAGCGCTCGTTGTGCGCCTCGATCTCGAGCGCCAGCCGCATGTGCTCGACCTTGGCCTGGGCCTTGGTGAGCTTGGCGACGTCAACCAGCGGCTTCTTTGCTTTCACAGCCATGATCGCGCGCCACGCTACGCCGTCGCCGCGCGCAGCAGCCGGTCCGCCGCGGCCCGCGCCTCGGCCGTGATCTCCGCGCCCGCCAGCATGCGGGCGATTTCCTCGCGGCGGTGGTCGGCGGCGAGCGCGTTGACGCGGGTGGCGACGCGCTTGCCCTTGTCGAGCGCGTCCTTGGAAATCAGCAGATGCTGGTTGGCGCGGGCGGCGACCTGCGGCGCGTGCGTCACCGCCATCACCTGGACCTGGCCGGCCAGCCGCGCCAGCCGCGCGCCGATCGCGTCCGCCACCGCGCCGCCGACGCCGGTATCGATTTCGTCGAACACCAGCGTGGGCGCCGAACCGCGGTCGGACAGCACCACCTTGAGCGCCAGCAGGAAGCGCGACAGCTCGCCGCCGGAAGCGACCTTCATCAGCGGGCCCGGCCTTGGTGCCGGGATTGGTCTGCACCCAGAACTCGACGCGGTCGATGCCCTGCGGCCCCGGCGACTTCGCGTCGGTCTCGACCTGCGTCATGAATTTCGCGCGTTCGAGCTTCAGCGGCGCCAGTTCGGCGTTGACGGCCTTGTTGAGCTTCTCGGCGGACTTGGTCCGCGCCGCGGACAGTTTCGCCGCCGCCGCGCCGTAGCGCTGGTCGGCCTCGGCGGCGGCGGCTTCCAGCTTCTTCAACTGATCCGCGCCGGCATCGATCAGCGCGACGTCGGCGGCGAATTTGGCGGCCAGCGCCGCCAGCCCGTCGACCGGCGTCGAATATTTGCGCGAGGCGGCGCGCAGCGCGAACAGCCGCTCCTCGATCCGCTCCAGCTCGGCGGGATCGAAATCGGCCGCGACCAGCGCGGCGCTGAGATGCTGGTCGGCCTCTTCCAGCGCGTTGATGGCGATATCGATCGCCTTCACCGCCGGCTCGACCAGCGCCGGCGAATTGGCGGCGCGGCGCTCCAGCCGGCGCACCGCGGCGGCCAGCGCCGGCACCGGCGAATGGGTGCCGCCGACCGCCTCCTGCGCCTCGCGCAGGTCGCTGGCGATCTTCTCGCCCTGCATCATCGTGGTGCGGCGTTCGGCGAGCGCCGTCTCCTCGCCGTCCTTCGGCTTCAGCGTCTTCAGTTCGTCGGCGGCGTGGCGCAGATAGTCCGCCTCGCGGGCGGCGCGCTCCATGCTGGCGCGATGCTCGTCGAGCGCGCTGTTGGCGGTGCGCCGCGCCTCCCACAGCGCTTCCAGCGCCGCGACTTCCTTCTCCAGCCCGGCGAAGGCGTCGAGCAACTGCCGGTGCGTCGAGGCATCGACCAGCGCGCGCTCGTCATGCTGGCCATGGATCTCGACCAGCGCGGCGCCGACCGCCTTCAGGGTCTGCACGCTGATCGACTGGTCGTTGATGAAGGCGCGGGTGCGGCCGTCGGCGAGCTGCACGCGGCGCAGAATCATCT
The DNA here is from genome assembly GCA_963816815.1 of uncultured Alphaproteobacteria bacterium. GTDB lineage: Bacteria > Pseudomonadota > Alphaproteobacteria > Rhizobiales > Xanthobacteraceae > Bradyrhizobium. The sequence continues at coordinate 163,795 of CAWFMW010000080.1, read as the reverse complement.
CGCCGGTATCGTCGAGGCCGTTCTCGGACAGGATCTTCGCCGCCGGATGGCCCTTGGGGACGTCGAAGGTGGCCGTCACCTGGCCCTGCTCCGCGCCATGGCGGACCAGGCCCGCATCGCCGCGGCCGCCGAGCGCCAGCGCGAAGGCATCGAGCAGGATGGATTTGCCCGCGCCGGTCTCGCCGGTCAGCACCGCGAGGCCACGGGAGAATTCGATATCGAGCCGTTCGATCAGGACGATGTCACGGATCGACAGACGCGCCAGCATGCGAAGTAAATTCCTAGCCGAGACCCATCTTCTTGAAGGCCCTGGAAATATAGGAACCCTTGTTCTCGCTCGGCTCGAGACCGCCGGACTTTACAAGATTATAGGCGTCCTTGTACCAGCGGCTGTCAGGAAAATTGTGCCCAAGAACGGCCGCCGCGGTCTGCGCCTCGCCGACGATGCCGATCGCCATATAGGCCTCGGTGAGCCGCGCCAGCGCTTCCTCGACATGGCGCGTGGTCTGATAGCGGGTGACCACGGTCTTGAAGCGATTGATGGCGGCGGTGTAGTCGCGCTTTTCCATGTAATAGCGGCCGACATCCATTTCCTTGCCGGCGAGCTGGTCGCGCGCGCCTTCGAGCTTGGCCTTGGCGGCGGTCGGCATATTCCGAGGTCGGATATTTGCGAATCACCTCTTCCAGCGCCGCGATCGCCTTTTCGGTGCGGCCCTGGTCGCGCGAGATGTCCGGGATCTGGTCGTAATGCGAGGCTGCGATCAGGTATTGCGCGTAGGCCGCATCCGGGCTGCCGGGATGCAGCGTGACGTAACGGGTCGCCGCGCCAATGCAGCTGTCATAGTCGCCGGGATTGTAGAAGGAATAGGCCGACATCAGCAGCGATTTGCGCGCCCAGTCGGAATAGGGATGCTGGCGGTCGACTTCCTCGAATTTCTTCGACGCCGCCTTGTTATCCTTGCGCTGGTTCATCAGGTACAAGCCCTCATTGTAGAGCTTGTCCGCCGGTTCCTCGTTGAAGGTGTCGTCCTTGGCGGTGAACTTGTCCCACAGCGCGCCGGTGCCGCATCCGCTCAAGGGAATGGCGAGCGCAATCAGGCCCGCCGCCAGCCGCAGCGACCGTCCGGCCCTGGCGAGGCCGGAAGGCCTGAGTGATTTGCGTGGTTCGAGCGTCATACGCTGTGCCGACATGGAATCTGAGACCTGACGCCTTTGATGCGGTTGATGACCGAGCCCGCCCGTCCATGAACCGCGGTCATGGACGTCATATTCCCCGTGCCGCCTCCGTGGCTGCCCTGTCAGTGCAACCGCGGGCCTCTGTAGCCGAAAAATGGTCCTTAACCAACCGAATACGCAGCCAATTCGCCCGGATTAAGGCGGCAGGACGGCGGCGTTACCGATTGTGGTTACTACGGAAAACGCGCCTGCACGACGCGAAAAAAGCCTGAAAAGTCAGGGTCGATTCGCAAGCGAAAGTCAGGGCATTTCGAAGACGAAATCAGGACACGTCCGGGCCGTAGGCCGGGGCGATCATGCCGCCCACCATGCCAGCGCCGGCCTCGACATGGCCGCGGGGACGGCGTGCCGGTTCGGCCTCGACCACCCGCCAGGCGCTGCGATCGGCCAGCAGGGCCGTCAGCACGGCGTGGTTGAGCTTGTGGCCGCCGCGCACCGAGCGGTAGGCGCCGAGCAGCGGCAGACCGGCCAGCGCGAGATCGCCGACCGCATCGAGCACCTTGTGGCGGGCGCATTCGTCGCCGTAGCGCAGCCCTTCGGTGTTGAGCAGGCGGGTTTCGTCGAACACCACCGTATTCTCGAACGAGGCGCCGAGCGCAAAGCCGGCGCTCCAGAGCCGCGCGACGTCGTTCATGAAGCCAAAGGTCCGGGCGCGGGAAATCTCGCGGCGGAAGCTTTCGGGGTTGAGATCGAGCGAAAAGTTCTGGCGGCCGATCACGGGATTGGCGAAGTCGATCTCGACCTCGGCGCGGAACCCGCCGGCATGCGGGCGCAACTCGCCGAAGCTGTCGCCGATCGCGACCTGCACCGGCTTCAGCACCTGGATGAAGCGGCGGGCGGCGGACTGGGTGACGATGCCGGCCTGATCGATGGCGGCGACGAAGGCCGCCGCGCTGCCGTCCATGATCGGAACTTCGGGACCGTCGACTTCGATGATGGCGTTGTCGACACCCATGCCGCGCAAGGCAGCGAGCACGTGTTCCGCAGTGGAAACCAGCGGACCTTCGCGGTCGCCGAGAACGGTCGCGAGATCGGTGGCGATGACGGATTCCGCGATGGCGGGAACTTCGCGATCGGCATCATCGAGGCCGGTGCGGACAAAAATAAAACCCGCATCCACAGGTGCAGGTCCAAGCGTCAGGCTGACAGGTAAACCGGAATGAACGCCGACGCCCGTCACGGTGGCTTGCGACCGAAGCGTGGTTTGACGACTGAATTTCATTCGATAACTGCCCACTACCCGACTTAACCTAAAGACAGGAACCGCGCTTGCGCGCCGATTCGCGTTCTAGGCATCCCCAAGTCACGGCAGACCATAGTCACTGCCCCAAAGCGCGCCAACTCACGCTTTTTTACCGATTGTTACCCTATCTCTGCCGCATTCGCGCCAAGGGTTAACCAAATTCCGGCACGGTCGGACGCCGTTTCCGAGCCGTGATATCTGATCACGAAATGAATAATTAATGATTTAAAATCAGTTGGTTGCATGGCCAACCGGAACTCGGCATCGGCACAAGAAAAAGGCCCCGGCTGTTCCAGCCGGGGCCTTTTGGGTCGTCGAATTGTAACAAAACTTCAGTTGGCCTGCCGCCGGAGGAAGGCCGGGATATCAAGATGGTCGTCGCCCTGTGGCGCCGGCGGCAACAGGTGCCGGGCGGCCATGGACGTCCAAACCCTGCGGCGCCGGGCGCTTTGCATACTCGGATACCGGATCCTGATTCGCCATTTGCTGGGCGACGGTACGCTGCGGCTTGCGATCGGGACAGCGGCGCCATCGCAGGCCCGGAGGCGCGGGCCGCGATCGGCGGCTCGGTCTCTTCGTCGCGGCGGCCGAGGCCGACATTGGCGAGCCGCTGCAACAGCGACAGCTTGGACTTCTGCGGATGCTCTTCCTCGGCGTCGCCGCGGGCCTGCCGGATTTCGGCCTGCGCCGGCATCGGGAGATCCTCGAACTTCGGCATCCGCGGGGCGCGGAGCCGGCGCACGTTCCGCCGCCTGCGGGATGAAGGTTTCGGGCGTCGCCGGCTGCTCGGGCTCGACGCGGGCGGCCTCGTTATGATCCGGGAACAGGGTCGGCTTCTGCGCGATCGGGCGAACCGTGACGTCGCCATAGGACGCCGGCTGGATCGGCGCCTGTTGCGGCGTTCCGGTGCGACCGCCGCGGCGATCGCGGCGAGCGCCGCACGCTCGACGTTGCTGGACGAACGTTGCGCCGGCTGCGACGTAGGCCTGCGCGGGAGCCGCAGCCTGCGGCGCTGACGCGGGTTCGAGCTTCTGGGCGCGTTCGGCCAGGCGCGCATTGTCGGCGCGCAGACGGGCGGTCAGTTCGGCCAGACGGTTGTCGGGCGAGCGTGGTGGCCGGGGCGGTCGCAGTGGTCGCGACCGCCGGGGCGGCGGCGGCATTGCGCGCGATCTGCGCCTGTTCGATGCCGGTGGCGACGACGGAGACGCGGATGATGCCGTCGAGGTTTTCGTCGAAGGTGGCGCCGACGATGATGTTGGCGTCCTGGTCGACTTCCTCGCGAATCCGCGTTGCGGCTTCGTCGACTTCGAACAGGGTCAGGTCCTTGCCGCCGGTGATCGAGATCAACAGGCCGCGGGCGCCCTTCATCGATGAATCGTCGATCAGCGGGTTGGCGATCGCAGCTTCGGCCGCGGTCAGCGCGCGCTTGTCGCCGGTGGCCTCGCCGGTGCCCATCATCGCCTTGCCCATTTCGCGCATCACGGCGCGGACGTCGGCGAAGTCGAGGTTGATCAGGCCTTCCTTGACCATCAGATCGGTGATGCAGGCGACGCCCGAATAGAGCACCTGGTCGGCCATCGCGAAGGCGTCGGCGAAGGTGGTCTTTTCGTTGGCGACCCGGAACAGGTTCTGGTTCGGGATGATCAGCAGCGTGTCGACCACCTTGTGCAGTTCGGCAATGCCGGCCTCGGCGGTGCGCATGCGGCGCATGCCCTCGAAGTGGAACGGCTTGGTCACGACGCCGACGGTGAGGATGCCCATTTCGCGCGCGGTCTTGGCGATCACGGGGGCTGCGCCGGTGCCGGTGCCGCCGCCCATGCCGGCGGTGACGAACACCATGTTGGCGCCGGTGAGATGGTCGCGAAGCTCGTCGATGACTTCCTGCGCCGCCGCCGCGCCGACATCAGGCTGGGACCCCGCGCCGAGGCCCTGCGTCACCTGCGTGCCCATCTGCACGATGCGCTGCGCCTTCGACATGGTCAGCGCCTGCGCGTCGGTGTTGGCGACGACGAAATCGACGCCCTGCAACCCGGCAGTGATCATGTTATTGACGGCATTGCCGCCTGCTCCACCGACGCCGAAGACGGTAATCCGCGGTTTCAGCTCGCTGATGTCAGGGGGGGTCAGATTGAGTGCCATGGTTGCCTCTCGTTACGACGCGCGCTTTGGTTCGCCCCGGCCGACGGCCGCGGGATTTGGTGAAAATCGTTTGGTCACTGGACCGGTCATCAGAAGCCCTCGCGAAGCCATCGTCCGACCTTTCCGAAATAGCCGTCAGTCCCTGTCCTGAGCTGCCGCGTATGCCGCGGTTCGACGTGTTCCAGATGAGCGTATTGCGGATAGACCAGCAGGCCGGTCGGCACCGCGAACGAGGCGCTCTTGGCCTCGCTGGGCAGCCGGCCGAAGCCGAGCGGACGGCCGATCCTGACCGGGCGGTTGAGAATGCGGGTGGCGAGTTCGACCGTGCCGGTCAGCTGGGAGGCCCCACCGCTCAAGACAACCCGCGCCCGCGGCTCTGCCGCAAAGGGGGAATCCGCGAGCCGGTCCCGGACCATTTCAAAAATCTCCTCGGCGCGATGCCGAACGATGTTCGCGATCGTGGCGCGCGAGACGATCTGCGGAGCATCGTGTTCCTCCCCTGCGGTCGGAACAGACATCAGCTCGCGCGCGTCAGACCCGCCGGTCAGCACGGTCCCGTATAAAGTCTTGATTCGCTCGGCATCCGCAATGCATGCGCCGACGCCGCGTGCAAGATCCATGGTCACGTGCTGCCCGCCGAGCGCAAATCCGCTGGCATGAACGAAGCGGCCGGCCGAATAGGTCGCGATCGTGGTCGAACCGGCGCCCATTTCGACCACGGCGGCGCCGAGATCGGCCTCGTCGTCGGTCAGCACGGACAGGCCTGCGACATAAGGACTCGCCGCCATGGCCTCGACATTGAGGTGGCAGCGCTCGACCACCAGCATCAGGTTGCGGGCCACGGTCGCGTCCGCGGTCACCACGTTCATGTCGACGCCGAACTGCCGGGCCACCATGCCGCGGGGGTCGCGGATGCCCTTGACGCCATCGAGCGCATAGCCGACCGGCAGCGCATGCAGCACGGTGCGGCCCTCGCCGGTGGCGTGGCGCATGCCGGTGGAGGTCACCCGGGTGACGTCATCGGCGGTCACCGCCCCGCCCCTGATATCGGCGGCGGCCTCGACCAGCTGGCCCTGCAGCCGGCCGCCGGAAACCGACAGCAAAACCGATTCAACGCGGACCTTGGCCATGCGCTCGGCCAGCGCCACGGCCTGGCGCACCGCCTGCTCGCATTCGGCGAGATCGACCACGGCGCCGGCCTTGACGCCGCGCGACTGGATCTGGCTGTAGCCGATCAATTCCACCGCATGGGTGCGGCCGCGCAGCGCCTCGCTCGGCGGCGACGGCTTCAGCCGCGCGATCATGCAGGCGATCTTGCTGGTGCCGACATCGAGCGAAGCCACCAGCGCGGTGCGCTTGTGGTCGACGGGACGCGTCTTCGGGGTCTGGTTGCGATCGAGGCCGGTCATGCGTCACCGGCTTCTTCTTGGTCTTCTTGTCCTTGAACAGTTCTTCGCGCGCCTTGGCCGCATCCTCCGACAATTGCACCGTGAGCCGGTCCGGCAGCCGCATGTCGACGGCGACGATGTCGCGCGAGAACAGCCGGTCCTCCTTGTCGAGCTTGCTCAGCATGGCCAGCGCATTGCCGACGTCGTTTTCCGGCAGGCGAATGTCGAGGCCGTCGTTCAGCCGCAAATTCCAGCGCCGTTCGCCGACCAGGATCGCAGCCTTGGTCGCGGCGCGAACCTGCGGATAGCGATCGAGCAGCGCGAGGAAGTCACGGGCCTTGACGTCGGCGCCCTTTCCCACCACCAGCGGCAGCGTCACGAAGCGGCGCGACACGTAGGGCTCCAGCACCGCGCCGTCATCCGAGATCACGGACAGCCGGCCGTCCTGCTGCCACAGCGCGAACGCCGTGCGCTCGACGATGTCGATCTGCAACCGGCCGGGATAAAGCTTCAGGATGGTCGCATCAGCGATCCACGGATTGGCCTTGAGCTTGTCGCGCACGGTGGCGGCGTCGAGGAACAGCAGCGAGGAGCGGCCATTGACGCCGCCGACCGCGAGCACCTCGTCCTGGCTCAAATGCTTGCGGCCGTTGATGGCGACCGTGGTGATGCGGAAGCCGGCCGAATTGGCCAGCGCATTGCGGGTATCGCTGAGCGCCGCCATGAAGTCGTCGACATGGCCGCCCTTGACGATGCCAAGGCCCGCGCTGCCGAGCAGCATCAGCACGGTCAAGGCGACGCCGGCGCGGTTCGGAAGATAACGTTCGACCAGAAGGACCAGCCGATTCGGCGGCGCGCGATCGATCACGGGCCTCGCGGGAACAGGGGCACGACGGCTCAACCACTCGCGCAGCAGCACGGCCGCTCCGATAGCGGCCGCCTTCAGGTCAGCTTGGGGCCTCCGCGATCTCACCGACCGAGTGGGGCGTCCTGCACCATCCATTGCACGAGCCTGTCCAAGTGTTGTTCCCGCAAGGTTTTTTGCGGGTTCTGGCACAGATAGCTTCTCGGGCTTGCCGGGAACTTGGTGCTGACCTGAAGTCGAACAGCGCGGCCCGGCAGCCAAGCGCCACATGCGCCGCCAGCGTTAACCTTCGGACTTCCTGGTAAACAAAGTGTAAATTCGGGGCGGGCGTGACGCGCTTTGAGGCGTCTTTTGAGGGGTTTGCCCCACAATTCTTAGGATTTTAGCAATAATTCTCGAGGCGAGGTTAGTCCCGGGTTAACGGGCTGTTAATGGCCTGACCGGCCGGTCAGATCCGGTCCCGGCTCCGCCGTTCGGCCAGCGCAATCTGGTCGCGCAGAAAATCCGGGAATTCGATCCCCTGCGCCTTCAGCGCCTTCGGGTAGAGCGACGCCGCAGTCAGCCCCGGCAACGTGTTGGTTTCCAGGTAAACCAGCCCCTTCGCCGAGACGATGAAGTCGGTCCGGGAGTAGCCGCTGCAGGACAACGCTTTGTGCGCCCGCAGCGCCTGATCCTTCAGTTGCGCCGTGATGTCAGGAGAAAAGCGCCCCGGGCAGATTTCCTGAGTCGATTTGAGCAGATATTTGGCCGCGTAGTCGAAGGTGCCCTCCCCCGGGACAATCTCGACCGGCGGAAGCGACATCAACGTGCCATCCGATTGCTCCAGCACGCCGCAGGTTGCTTCCACGCCCGCGACGAACGGCTCGATCAGATATTCCTCGGTCCTGGCGGCGTTGCGGACCGCGACGAGGTCCTGCTTGGCGTTGACGAAGATCAGGCCATAGCTCGAACCGTCCCGCGCCGGCTTTGCGATCAGCCTGCCGTATTCGGCAAACGCCGCGTCAAGGTTTTCCAGGGCGACGCCGGCCGGCGCCGCGACGCCCGCAATCGCCGCAAACCGTTTCGCCGCGGCCTTGTCGAAGGCGAGATTCGACGACGCCGAACCGGAGCCGGTAAAGGCAATCCCGCGCAGTTCGCACATCGCCTGCAATTCGCCGTTCTCGGCCCGGCCGCCATGCAGGCCGAGCACCAGCACGCGATCCTCGGCCTTCGCCTTGTCGAGCGCGGCTTCGAGCGGCAGGCCGCGGTTGCCGGGTTTGAATTCATCCTCGAACGGGCGCGAATGCTCGAGCAGCTTTTGCGATGCGACCTCATGCACGGTATCGGCGACGTCCCAGAACCAGAGATCGGCTTCGGGCAAGGCGCGATGCAGCGCCTGCGCGCTTGCGACCGAGACAAGGCGCTCTTTATTGGTGCCGCCAAAGAGAATGGTAATCCGCATCAGCCTCTATCCATCTGTCATTCCGGGGCGATGCGAAGCATCGAACCCGGAATCTCGAGATTCCCCGGGGTGCGATTGCACCCCTGAGGTCTGGTCCTTTGGACCATCCCGGAATGACGATTATGCGGCAATTCCGATCCGCTTGATTTCCCAGTGTAGCTCGATTCCAGAATTCGCTTTAACCCGCTCGCGCACGGTTTCGCCCAGCGTTTCAATATCATGTCCGGTGGCGTTACCGGTATTGATGAGGAAATTGCAGTGCATTTCCGAGACCTGCGCCCCGCCCACGCGCAAGCCCCGGCAGCCGGCGGCGTCGATCAGTTTCCAGGCGCTGTCGCCGGGCGGATTCTTGAAGGTCGACCCTCCGGTCTTTTCGCGAATCGGCTGAGCCGTTTCGCGGTGGGTCTGCACCTCGTTCATCCGCGCGCGAATGGTCTCGGCGTCCGTGACCGCGCCGCGAAAACGCGCCGAGGTGAAGATGATCGACGGGTCGACGCCACTGTTGCGATAGACGAACTTCATGTCGGCATTGCCAAAGACATGCCTGCTGCCGTCGCGGCCGATGCCGACAGCCTCGATCAGAACGTCCTTGGTCTCGCTGCCATTGGCGCCGGCATTCATCCGCAGCGCGCCGCCGATGGTGCCGGGAATGCCGAAGAAGAATTCCATGCCCCCAATGCTGGCAGCTGCCGCGGTCTCGGCCACACGCTTGTCGAGCGCGGCGGTGCCGGCGCTGACGACATCGCCGGAAGCGGACGTCTCGCCGAACGCCCGTGGCGACAGCCGGATCACCACCCCCGCCATGCCGCCGTCGCGCACGATCAAATTGGAGCCGACGCCGACGACATAGACCGGCAATTGCTTCGGAAGCAGCTTTAAGAAGTACGCGAGATCCGTCCTCGTCCGCCGGCGTAAACAGCACCTGCGCCGGCCCGCCGACGCGAAACCACGTCAGCTCCGCCAGCGACTGGTTCGCCAGCAACCGCCCGCGCAGCTCCGGCATGGCGGCTTTGAGATCCGGCGTGATGTCGGGGAAGGTCACGGCTAACCCAACGCCTTCAATTCATCCGGCAATGCGTAGGCCCATTGCGTGATGTTGCCGGCGCCCAGGCAGACGACCATGTCGCCGGGGCCCGCAATGCCGCGAACGACTTTTGCCAGCTCGCCTGAATTCGGCAGTGGGATCACCTCGCGATGGCCATGGGCGCGCAGCCCGAGCACGAAATGATCGCGGTCGATGCCTTCGATCGGCGCCTCACCGGCCGGATAAACCTCGGCAACAACAACGGCGTCGGCATCGTTGAAACAAGTGCAGAATTCCTCGAACAGCGATTGCAGCCGGGTGAAGCGGTGCGGCTGCACCACGGCGACGACCTTGCCGTTGGTGGATTCACGCGCCGCTTTAAGGACGGCCGCGATCTCAACGGGGTGATGGCCGTAATCGTCGATCACGGTGACGCCGTTCCACTCGCCGGTCCGGGTGAAGCGCCGCTTGACGCCGCCAAAACCCGCGATCGCCTTGCGGATGGCATCGTCGGGCATGCCGAGTTCGTGCGCCACCGCAATCGCCGCGGTCGCGTTCGAGGCATTATGCCGTCCCGGCATCGGCAGCGTGATGTCAGCTATCTCGTGCATGGCGTCGGTCTTGCGGTTGCGGAACACGACCTTGAAGTTGGAGCCGCCGCCGTTTGGCGTCAGGTCGACCAGCCGCACATCGGCTTGCGGGTTTTCACCATAGGTGATGATGCGGCGATCCTCGATCTTGCCGACAAGGGTCTGCACCACGGGATGATCGGTGCACATCACGGCAAAGCCATAGAACGGCACGTTCTCGACGAAATTGCGGAACGCGTCCTGGATTGCCTCGAAAGTCTTGAAGTGATCGAGATGCTCGGGGTCGATATTGGTGACGATCACGACATCGGAGGGCAGCTTCAGGAACGTGCCGTCGCTCTCATCGGCCTCGACCACCATCCAGTCGCCGGCGCCGAGCCGGGCGTTGGAGCCGTAGGCATTGATGATACCGCCATTGATCACGGTCGGATCGAATCCGCCGGCATCGAGCAGTGTCGCAACCATCGTCGTCGTCGTGGTCTTGCCGTGGGTGCCTGCAATCGCGACGCAGCTTTTCAGCCGCATCAGTTCGGCGAGCATTTCGGCGCGGCGCACCACCGGGATGCGCTGGGCGCGGGCCGCCATCAATTCGGGATTGTCGCGCTTGATCGCGGTCGAGACCACGACGACATCGGCGCCGTCGACATTCTCGGCCTTGTGGCCGACCGAGACCTTGACGCCCTTCTCGCGCAGCCGCGCGACATTGCCGCTCTCGGAGGCGTCCGAGCCCTGCACGGTATAGCCGAGATTGACCAGCACCTCGGCGATGCCGCTCATGCCGATCCCGCCGATCCCGACGAAGTGAATGGGTCCGATCTCGCGCGGCAGTCTCATAGAGTGTTCCTCGGTCGTCATCGCCCGCCTTGTGCGCAATTGCGCACAGGGCGGGCCGATCCAGTATTCCGCGAAGCCGAGGCTCAAATCAGGCACCGCGGAGTACTGGATGCCCCGCTTTCGCGGGCATGACAAGGGCAATTTTGCGCGTAACGGCCTAAATTCCGGCCATTTTCATCACCAGATCGGCCAGCCGTTCGGCGGCGTCGAGCCGGCCGACCTTGCGGGCCGCTGATGCCATCGCGGTCAGCCGCGCCGGCTCGGCGGCAAGCGCGGAGATTTCCGCCGCCAGCCGGTCGGGCGTGAATTCGGCCTGCGGAATCCGCAAAGCGCCGTCCACCTTCGCCAGCACGCCGGCATTGGCGAACTGGTCCTGGTCGATCGCGCCGGGCAGCGGCACCAGAATCGAGGGCCGGCCGATCGCGGCGAGTTCCGCCACCGTGCCGGCGCCGGAGCGCGAGATCACGAGATGGCTGGACGCCAGCCGCGCCGGCAGGTCGGTGAAGAACGGCGCGAGTTCGGCATTGATCCGGCGCCGCTCATAGATCGAGCGCACCCGCCCCATGTCTTCCTTGCGCACCTGCTGCGTCAGGATCAGGCGGCTCCACAGCATCGGCTCCAGCTTTTCGATGGCGCCCGGCACGATATCGCTCATCACCCGCGCGCCCTGGCTGCCGCCGACCACCAGCAGCCGCAGCGGCCCGTTCGGTTCGGGAGACGCAAACGGCACGGCGGCGGCAGTGAGGATCGCGGGCCGCATCGGCGTGCCGACGGTCACCGTCTTGCCCGCGAGATCGGGATCGCGATCGAGCACGCCCGGCAGCGAGGTGGCAATGGCGTTGACGCGGCGGGAGAGAAAGCGGTTGGCGCGGCCGAGCACGGCGTTGGCGTCGTGAATGATGCCGGGCACGCCGAGCAGCCGTGCCGCCATCAGCGGCGGCAGCGTCGGATAGCCGCCGAAGCCGACCACGGCGGCAGGTTTCAGCCGCCGCACCAGCCTGGCGGCGACCAGCGTGCCGTAACCGAGCGTGTAAGCGGTGCGCACCAGCGCCACCAGCGAGCGGCCGCGCACGGTCTCGCTCGGCACCACGTCGATATTGTCCCGGGTGAACAGGCCGCTGTAGCTGCAGCGCGCGGGCGTCGGTTGCCAGACGCACGCGCAGGCCGCGCTTGATCAGCTCGACGCCGAGCGCTTCGGCCGGAAACAAATGGCCGCCGGTACCGCCGGCGGCGAGGAGAATGAGGGGCTTGTCGGTCATGAGAGGGCTTTTACAGCCTATCCGCCGTCATTGCGAGCGCAGCGAAGCAATCCATCGTGCCGCAAAGAAAGTCTGGATTGCTTCGCTTCGCTCGCAATGACGCGGAGACAACAGGTTCTTCTCTAAGCGTAACTGCGCGAGACGCCGGCCGCGTTCATCGATTCCACCTCGGTGCGCGGACGCTGCCGGGTCAGCGCCAGCATCATGCCGACGCCATAGGCCAGCGAGATGATCGACGAGCCGCCATAGGAGATGAAGGGCAGCGTCATGCCCTTGGCGGGGATCAGCTGCAGATTGACCGCCATGTTGATCGCGGCCTGCACGCCGAACAGGATCGCGAGCCCCGAGGCCGCAAAGCGCGCGAACATATCCTCGCTCGAATAGGCGCGCGTCAGCGTGCGGATCACGACGAAGGCGAACAGCGAGACCAGCGCCAGGCACAGGATGATGCCGAACTCTTCGGCGGCCACCGCGAACACGAAATCGGTATGGCTGTCCGGCAGGCTGCGCTTTGCAATCCCCTCGCCGGGTCCGAGGCCGAACCAGCCGCCGTTCCAGAACGCCTCCATCGCCATATCGACCTGGAACGTGTCGCCCGAGGCCGGGTTCATGAAGCGCTTGATGCGGCCTGCGACGTGCGGCACCAGCAGATAGGCGCCGAACAATCCGAGGCCCGCGGCGCCGGCAAGGCCGGCGACCCAGATCATCCGCATGCCGGCGATGAAGAACAGCGCGCCCCACACCATCAGGATCAGCATGGTCTGGCCGAAATCCGGTTCCATCACCAGGAGCGACACCAGCGTCAGCAACAGCACGATCGCCATCGAGGTCGCCGGCATTTCCGGCCGCTTGGTCGATTCCGCAAACAGCCACGCCGCCATCACGACGAAAGCGGGCTTGGCGGATTCGGAGGCCTGGATGTTGACGCCGAGCAGCGTGATCCAGCGCCGCGAGCCCTTGACCTCGGCGCCGAACGCCAGCGTCGCCACGATCAGGAGAATGCTCACCACGAACACCAGCAGCGCGAGGCGGCGGATCTGCTTCGGGCGACAGGAACGACACCCCGATCAGCACCATGAAGGACGGCAGCAGGAACAGCACGTGCCGGCCGAAGAAATGGAAGGGATCGAGCCCGATCCGCGTCGCCACCGGCGGGCTCGCCGCCAGCGACAGGATGACGCCGCCCAGCATCAGCGCCATGATCGCGCCGAGCAGCAGCTTATCCACGGTCCACCACCAGTCCGAAAACGGGGTGCGTTGGTCACGGTGGAGCATGGGCGTCCCCAAATGGCAGAGGTAACGCCCATTGGTGGCGGAGGATGGTTTCCAAGGGGTTAATGAATTGGGGATGTTTTGAGGGAAGCGGCCGCGCGCTCCACGTTGCGCGCAGCGGCCGGAAATCTCTAGGATGGTGCCAACAACAACAAAATCGGGGAGAAACGTCATGCGCTCGCTGGTCCGCTTCATGCATCGCGTCGCTGCTTGCCGCATTGCCGCAGGCCGCGTCCGCCCGGGATGGCGAGAACTGGGTGGTGTCGTGGACCGGCTCGGTCCAGGGCCCCTATCCCGTCGGCAACCCATCCGCCCAGCCCGATCAGAAATTCGCCTTCCCCGACCCTGCGACCGGCGCACGGGACCAGACCTTTCGCCTGATGGTGCGGCCCGATCTGTGGGGCCGCCAGGCACGCATCCGGCTCAGCAATGCGTTCGGCAACAAACCCGTGACGTTCGACGGCGTGCATGTCGGCCTGCAATCGAGCAGTGCGGCGCTGGTGCGCGGATCCAACCGTCCGGTGACGTTCGGCGGAAAGCCTTCCGTCACCGTCCCGCCCGGAGGCTCGGCATGGAGCGACCCGGTCGCGCTGCCGTTCGTAAAACAGCCTGACGAACTCGCCGGCCGCCGGCTCGCGGTCAGCTTCCATGTCGCCGGCGACAGCGGCCCGATGACCTGGCACGCCAAGGCGCTCACCACCTCCTACGTCACCGCGCCCGGCGCCGGCGCCAAAGGTGCGCTGGAAGACGAGTCGGCATTCCCCTACACCACCGCATCCTGGTTCTTCCTCGATGCGGTCGAGATGACCGCGCCCACTGATGCCTTCGCCATCATGGCGTTCGGCGATTCCATCACCGACGGCACCGCCTCGACCATGAACGGCGACGATCGCTGGCCCGACGTGCTGTCGCGCCGCCTGAAGGCGCTCCATGGCAACAAGGTCGCGGTGGTGAATGGCGGCATCGGCGGCAACCAGATCGCCGGCCCCGCCGAGTACGGTCCCGACAAGCCGTTTCCCGGCGGCCCCGCCTCGGGCCAACGGCTCGATCGCGACGTGCTCGCGCTGTCGGGCATTTCCAGCCTGATCTGGCTGGAGGGCATCAACGACTTCAGCAAGAACGGCAACGCCTCGACCGATCAGGTCATCGCGGCGATGAAGGACGGCGTCGACCGGCTGCGCAAGAAATGGCCGCAGCTTCGCGTCATCGGCGCCACGGTGACGACTCGCGCTCGGCAGTTCCAGCGCCGCGCACGGTTTCCCGGAGCAGGACGCCAAGCGGAAGGCGCTCAACGAGTTCATCCGCACATCAGGCACGTTCGACGGCGTGATCGATTTCGACAAGGCGGCGCTCGATCCGCAGTCGGGCGGCCTCAAGCCGGAATTCGTCCCCGAGAGCACCACCGGCGGCCCCGGCGACAAGCTTCACCCCAACCGCACCGGCTATCTGGCGATGGGCCAGGCGATCGATCTCGATCTGTTCAAGCCGGGCCGCGCGAACCGTACTGCCAAGGCGAAGGATTAGCATGTAGGATGGGTGGAGCGCAGCGATACCCATCAACTGGCGTTTGGCGAAAGATGATGGGTTTCGCGCAGCGAAACCCATCCTACAATCAAACTACTTTATCCTTGTCTCGGCCGCGATTAGCTCTTTGCCTTCAGCGGTCGTGATCGTTAGCCGCACCTGTTCGCCGCTGCCGGCGGCAGGAATCGTCGCGGAAATGCGATTTCCGTTTTTCGGGTCGGCTGTCACGGCGTCGTTGAACAATATCGTATCGCCGCGCTTCAACGTGACGCGCAACGGCGTGGCGGGCTCGATACTGAAGAACTGCAGGTTCACGCCGGAGGCTTCGGCCGAGAGATTGATCAGGATATTTTCGTTCGCAGCCGTCACGTTGCTCATGCCGACGGTCGGGCTGTAGGTCTCCGGGATCGACACTTCGCCCCGCGCGGGAAGCTGCGCGCGGTGGAAAAACTGGTCCGACACGCCGGCCCATAATTCGACGTAAGGTCGCGCTTCGTTCGGGTCCTTGCGCGCGTCGGTTTCGTTGGTGAACGACGGAAATCCCCACGTCCACATCTTCAGACCCGGCGTGACCTTATTGTCGGCGATGCGGATGATCCCCTCTTCGTTGTCGTGGTTGATCACACCCCAGAAATTTCCGCCCTGCATATCGGGCGCCGCGTACGCGATGCCCATCGTCGGCCAGTTCCTGAAGTAGCGCAGTTTTTCGAAACGGCTCCTGCCTGCGCCCTGCGCTCTCGTCGCCGTCGGACAGATTGGTCGACCAGCGCGGGCGTGCTGTAGGCCTCGATCGGCGCGATGATTTCGGCGCCGCCGGTCGTCTTGGGATTTTTCGGGTCCGATCCCGGCGCCAGCGTCGTGCACGTCCAGTACTCGTAATCGATCGCCTTGTCGTGCGGATTTTTCAGCACCACGCGCGCATCGAGCGCGGCGCGATCGGCTTTCAGCGTGACGTAGTAAGTCGCTTCGATGCCCGTCGAACCCTTGAGGAACTGCGCTCGGTGCCGCGGAATACGCGAAATCATCCCTGAGCGACATCGACACCGTCACTTCGTCGGCGCTCTGCTTCACGACCTTGAAATCCCACGGCTTCAGCCACGCCTTGCCGTGCTCGGCATCGGGGAACGTCGGGAAGATGCCGCCATACACCATCAGCCAGTCGTAATAAAAATTGCCGGCCGTCATCCCGTAGGGCACGCCGACTTCGGTACGATAAAGTTGTTCGTGGCCGGTCGGCTTGTAGATGATGGAAAGAATGCGCCCGCCGAATTCGGGAACGAGCGTCACCTTCAGATATCGATTCTCGAGCACGTGCGTCTTGAACGTGCGATCGACGATAGTGTTCTTGTCGAGCGAACCGTTGACGAATCCGTTCTCCGCATCCGTCGCGTATTTGACGGTGCTCCACGAGATCGTCGACTCGGTGAGAGACACGCCGTCGGACGCCCGCGAAGCCGTACTTGCGACGGCATGAAGCGCGAAGGTCGCCGAGAGCACCGTAGCGATACGTGAGGGAGCATGAATTGTCATTTACGACACCCTCGAATGCGCCGGATGTAGGATGGGTAGAGCGAAGCGAAACCCATCAATTCGGTGCCGCAGCGATGGGTTTCGCTGCGCTCTACCCATCCTACAATCAAACCACCGGCTTGACACCCGGGATCGCCGTCACCAGATCGCGGAACTTGGTGCCGCGGATTTCGAAATTGCGGTACTGGTCGAACGAGGCGCAGGCGGGCGACAGCAGCACCACGGGATCGGCGATCCCTGAGGCTTCGGCGTCGCGCGCGGCGTTGGCGACGGCGACATCCAGCGTTTCGGAAATCTCGTGCGGCACGCGCTCGCCCAGCGTGCCGGAAAATTCCTGCGCGGCTTCGCCGATCAGATAGGCTTTTCGGATGCGCGGAAAATATTCGGTGAGGCCGGTGATGCCGCCCTGCTTCGGTTTGCCGCCGGCGATCCAGAAGATATCGCCGAAGGACGACAGCGCATGCGCGGCCGCATCGGCATTGGTGCCCTTGGAATCGTTGACGAACAGCACGTTGCCGCGGCGGCCGACCTGCTCCATGCGGTGCGCGAGGCCGGGAAAGCTGCGCAGGCCGTTTTGCAGCGTATCGACCGAGATATCCATCGCCAGCGCGCAAGCCGCCGCACAGGCCGCGTTCTGCGCATTGTGCAGGCCGCGCAGCGAGCCGATGCCGCCTAACCTGGCGATTTCGCGGCGCGCGCCGCCGGAAGCCTGCACGATGGTTTCGCGCTCGACATAGATGCCGTCGGGCAGCGGATTCTTCACGGAGATCCGCACCACGCGCTTGCCCGACTGATCGAGCCGGTCGGCGATGTTGCGGCACCAGCCATCGTCGACGCCGACAATGGACGTACCCTGCGGCTGCACGCCGGCGACCAGCCGCGCCTTCACGGCGGCGTAATGCTCCAGCGTGCCGTGGCGGTCGATATGGTCTTCGCTGACATTGAGCAGAATGCCGACCGACGGATCGAGCGAGGGCGCCAGATCGATCTGGTAGGACGACATCTCGACCACATGCACGCGGCCCATGCGCGGCGGCTCCAGCGACAGGATCGCGGTGCCGATATTGCCGCCCATCTGGGTGTCGTAACCGGCGACCTTCATCAGATGCGCGATCAGCGCCGTCGTGGTCGACTTGCCGTTGGTGCCGGTGATGGCGACGAACGGCGCGTCCGGCGCGTGGCGGCGGCGCTCGCGGCAGAACAGTTCGATGTCGCCGATCACCTCACAGCCGGCCTGCCGCGCCATCAGCACCGACCAATGCGGCGCCGGATGCGTCAGCGGCGCGCCGGGCGTCAGGATCAGCGCCGCAAAATTCGACCACGACACCGTGCGCAGATCGGCGGTGGTGAAACCGGCCTGCGCCGCCTTGGCGACATTCTCAATGCTGTCGTCGCCCGCGATCACTTCCGCGCCGCCCGCCTTCAGGGCGTGGCAACTCGCAAGGCCGGAACCGCCGAGGCCGAAGACGGCGACCGTCTTGCCCGCGAAGGAGGTGACGGGGATCATGATTGGGCTCACCGTCATTCCGGGGCGATGCGCAGCAGCGGTTATCCGGAATCTCGAGATTCCGGGTTCGCGCTTCGCGCGCCCCGGAATGACTGGAGCGGGTTCGCACAGTCCATCACCGCAGCTTCAGCGTGGAGAGGCCGGCGAGCGCCAGCATCACCGAGATGATCCAGAACCGGATCACGATCTGCGGCTCGGTCCAGCCCTTCTGCTCGAAATGATGATGCAGCGGCGCCATCCGGAACACGCGTTTGCCCGTCATCTTGAACGAGACCACCTGCACGATCACGGAGACGGCTTCGAGCACGAACAACCCGCCGATCACGGCCAGCACGATCTCGTGCTTCACGGCCACCGCGATCGCGCCCAGCATGCCGCCGAGCGCGAGCGAGCCGGTGTCGCCCATGAAGATCGAGGCCGGCGGCGCGTTGAACCAGAGGAATCCGAGGCCGGCGCCGAGCACCGCGCCGCACAGCACGGCGAGTTCGCCGGTGCCGGCGACATATCTGATCTGCAGATAGTCGGAGAACACCGCGTTGCCGGTCAGATACGAGATCATGCCGAAGCTGGCGGCGGCGATCATGACCGGCACGATCGCAAGCCCGTCGAGGCCATCGGTCAGGTTCACCGCATTGCCGGCGCCGACGATGACGAACGCGCCGAAGATCACGAAGAACCAGCCGAAATTGATCACCATGTCCTTCAGGAAGGGGATCGCGAGCGATGTCGAGGTCGCGTCGCGGCCGAGCCGCACCAGTGCGTAGCAGGCCACCAGCGCAATCACCGCCTCGATCAGCAGCCGCAGCTTGCCGGCAAAGCCGCTGTGGTTCTGTTTCGTCACCTTCAGATAGTCGTCATAGAAACCGACGAAGCCGAAGCCGAGCGTCACCGCCAGCACGATCCAGACATAGGGATTGAGCGGATTGGCCCACAGCAGCGTCGAGACCACGAGGCCGGACAGGATCATCAGGCCGCCCATCGTCGGCGTGCCCTTCTTGGAGATCAGATGCGATTGCGGGCCGTCGGTGCGGATCGGCTGGCCCTTGCCCTGCCGGAGCCGCAAATGATCGATGATCCAGGGCCCGAACAGGAACACGAACAGCGCGCCCGTCACCATCGCCCCGCCGGTGCGGAAGGTGATGTAGCGAAACACGTTGAACAAGCCGCGGAAGATGCCAAAACCGGGAACGGTGTTGGAAAGCTCGATCAGCCAGTAAAACATTCAGATAGGCCCTATCACGCGGCTTGGTTGCGCCGTCTTTGGCGGGAAGCGCTCCGGCAACGCCTTCGTTCCGGGAACGCCTTGATAATCGTTTTCATCCTCAAACCAAGCAAATCTTGGTCATGCATGGGGTATTGACGAATTGCCTCTGGCGGAAACAACAGCCGTCAAGTGCGGCCAGTTTACGCCTTTGCCTGCAAGGCGGCCAGCAGCCTCGGCACAAACTTGTTCACCCAGAACATCTTTTTGCTGCCCTTGACGACCACCACATCCCCGTCCCGCAGCAATGCGGCGATTCGTTGGGGATCGAGCGTGGCCGGGTCTTCATGCCAGCCGAGCGCCCGTTCCGCCGGCACGAGATCGTATAGATGGCGCATCAGCGGGCCGACGCAGTAGATGCCGTCGATGCCCGGCAGGTCGCCGGCGAGTTTCTCGTGATAGGCGGGCGCATCGGCGCCCAGTTCCAGCATGTCGCCGAGAATGGCGATGCGCCGGCCGGCCTTCACCGGACGCGCCTTCAGGCCGCCGAGCGCGGCCACCATGCTGGCCGGATTGCCGTTAAAACTGTCGTCGATCACGGTCACGCCGTGGGCCGCCTGCTCAACGCCGCGGCCGGTCATGATGCCGACATGATCGAGCTCTTTCGCCAGCGCCGCGGGGTCGAGCCCGGCGGCATGGATGGACGCCAGCGCGGCAAGTGCATTCTGCAGGCGATGCGGCGCACCGGGCGTCAGGCGGAATTCGATTGGCTTGCCGTTCACCTGTGCGGCGACGTTCCAGCTCTCACCCTCGGCCGCATGCTGCAGCTCCCGCACCGCAGATCCCGCGCCGAAGCGAACCACCTTGCCGTTCCATTCCGGCGCCTCGACATCATCAGGCAGCACCAGCACGCCGTCCTTTGGCAGGCCTTGCGCGATGCTCACCTTCTCGCGCCGGATCGCCTCCAGGCTGCCGAGCTTTTCCAGATGCACCGGCTGCACGTTAACGACCAGAGCGACCGTAGGCTTTGTCAGTTCGCTGAGCCGCGCGATCTCGCCGGTCTGGTTCATGCCCATTTCGACGACCCAGACACTTGCAGTCGGGCTGGCATTGCACAGCGTCAGCGGCACGCCCCAGAAATTGTTGAAACTGCTCGGGCTGGCATAGGCGGCGGGATAGGCGGCGAGGAATTCCTTGGTGCTGGTCTTGCCGGCGCTGCCGGTCAGACCAATCATCGGACCCTTGAACCGCGCCCGCGCGGCGCGCGCCAACGTCCACAGGCCATCGATCAGCGTATCCTCGACGATCAACTGCGGAATGCTGACGCCGTCGATCCGATGCGGAACGATCATCGCCACCGCACCGGCCGCTTCCGCCTTGTCGGCAAAATCCCAGCCGTCGCGCGCGCTGGCGAAACTGGAGATGAAGCCGCCGCTCGGCGTGCCGCTCAGCGCGACGAACAGGCAACCCGACTTCACCAGCCGGCTGTCCTGCGTCACGAAATCGATCCGCGTATCCGGATATTCCCCCGATAGTCCGAGCGCGCGCGCGACTTCGGCAATGGTCCACAATGGCGTCGCGCTCATGCCACCCTCGCTGCGAGCGCGGCAGCCACCGCCTCGTGATCGCTGAACGGCAAAATCTTGTCGCCGATGATCTGGCCGGTCTCGTGCCCCTTGCCGGCGATCAGGAGCGCATCGCCGGGCTGCAGCGCCGCTATCCCTGTTCTGATCGCCTCGGCGCGATCGCCGATATCGCTGGCGCCCTTCGCTGTCGCCAGGATGGCAGCGCGGATTGTTTCCGGATTCTCGCTGCGCGGATTGTCGTCGGTGACGATGACATGATCGGCATTCCCGGCCGCAATCGCACCCATGATCGGCCGCTTGCCGGCGTCGCGGTCGCCACCGGCGCCGAAGATCACGACAAGCCTGCGTTTCGCGTAGGGCCGCAGCGCCTGCAGCGCCTTCGCCAGCGCGTCCGGCTTGTGCGCATAATCGACAAAGATCGGCGCGCCGTTATGTTCGCCGACCCGCTCCAGCCGTCCCTTGGCGCCTTCGAGATGTTCAAGCGTGGCAAGCACCGATGCCGGTTCGCTGCCGGTCCCGATCGCGAGCCCCGCGGCCACCAGCGCGTTCTCGATCTGGAATTCGCCGACCAGCGGCAGCTTGATCATGTGGGTGCGCCCACGATGTTCGAGCGTGAGCATCTGCGCAAAACCTTCGACCGCGGCTGCGACGAGACGAATGCCCTCGCCCGCCCCATCCCCGTTGCGGCCGACGGCGATGATCCGCAAGGCCCGCGCGCGCGCCGCCTCGATCACTTGCGCCGAGCAATCATGATCGGCCGAAATCACCGCAGCGCCATCAGGTGCAACGAGATCGCGGAACAGCCGCAGCTTGGCGGCAAGGTAATGCGCCTCATCCGGATGGTAATCCATGTGGTCGCGCGTGAGATTGGTAAAGCCGCCGGCGGCGATGCGCACGCCGTCGAGCCTGAACTGGTCGAGCCCGTGCGAGGACGCCTCGAAGGCCAGATGCGTGACGCCGTCGCCGGTGATTTCGTCGAGCTGTTTGTGAAGCGCGATCGGGTCCGGCGTCGTCAGCGAGCCGTACACCGTGCGCTTCGGCGAAACGAGCCCGATGGTGCCGATGCTGGCGGAAGCGTGGCCGAGCCGTTCCCAGATCTGGCGCGCGAACGCGGCAACCGACGTCTTGCCGCTGGTGCCGGTCACCGCCGCAATCGTTGCCGGCTGGCGCGGATAAAATCGCGCCGCCGCCAGCGCCAGCGCGCGGCGCGGATTTCGTGTGACGACAAAGGGCACGCGAAGGCTTGGCGGCGCATGGTCACCGGCTATCGCAACCGCGCCCGAGCTGATGGCGGCATCGATAAAGCGAGAACCATCGGTCTTGCTGCCGGCGAGCGCAAAGAACAGATCGCCCGGCTTCACCGCGCGGCTGTCGACGCTAAGGCCTTTCACTTCGACAGCTTCCGCGCGCGGTTCGATCGCAGCGTCATCGCTGAAGAGGTCGCGAAGTTTCATGTGCTTCCAGTCCGGGCCTGCGCAGCTCGGCGCGGGTGATATACGCCTTACTGGGTTGTCCTCGATGCCGCAAGAATAAGGCGGTCGGACGGCGGCAGATCGAAGCGCGGCTCGATGCCCAGCAGCGGCCCGATGCGGGCAATCACCTTGCCGCCGGTCGGCACCGCATTCCAGCCCGAGGTGATGAAGCCATGGGTTTCCGGCAGCGCCTTCGGCTCGTCCAGCATGACCAGCAGCTGGTACTGCGGATTGTCGGCCGGAATGATCGCGGTGAAGGAGTTGAGCACCTGCTTCTTGGAATAGCGGCCGTTGACCACCTTTTCCGAGGTGCCGGTCTTGCCGCCGATATAATAGCCCTTCACGTCGGCCTGCTTGGCGGTTCCGATCTCGGCGTTCAACCGCATCAGATAGCGCATCTTGTCGGAGGTCTCGGTTCGGAGCACCCGCTTGGCGATGGCTCTGGCTTCCTCTTCCGACCGCTTGAGGAAGGTCGGGGGAATCAGGAGACCGCCATTGATGCAGGCGTTGATGCCCATCACCGCCTGCAGCGGCGCCACCGCGATGCCGTGACCGAAGGAGATCGTGATGGTGTTGAGTTCGCTCCAGCGCTTCGGCACGATCGGCGACGCGCTCTCGGGCAGTTCGGTGCGCAGCCGGTCCATCTGGCCGAGCTTCTTCAGGAATGCCTTGTGCGCCTCGACGCCCTGCGCAAGCGCAATCCTGGCCGCGCCGACATTCGATGAGAAGGTGAACACTTCCGACAACGTGATCGAGCGGCCGAGCGGATGAGTATCGTGAATGGCGAACTTGCCGAAATGCAGCGCGCCACGCGCGTCATACAGCGTGTTGAGGGTGGCCTTGCCGGAATCCAGCGCCATCGCCAGCGTCAGCGCCTTGAAGGTCGAGCCCATTTCGAACACGCCGGTGGTCAGGCGGTTGATGCGCTCGGGGTCGTGCGCCTCTTTCGGATTGTTCGGATCGAAATCCGGCAGCGACACCAGCGCCACGATCTCGCCGGTCCGCACGTTGGAGACGAGGCCGGACGCCGCCTTGGCCTTGTATTTTTCCTTCGCCTTCAACAGCTCGTCGCGCAGCGCGTGTTCGACGCGCAGGTCGATCGACAATTCCACCGGGCGCTGCAGGCGATCGGTGGCGAAGCCGGCGCGGTGCAGATCGGCCAGACCGTTATTGTCCAGCCACTTCTCCATCCCGGCGATGCCCTGGTTGTCGATGTTGACGAGGCCGATCAGATGCGCGACCGCGGCGCCGGTCGGATAGACCCGCTTGTTCTCGCGCAGGAAGCCGATGCCGGGAACGCCGAGCTTGTGGATGTCCTGCTGCTGCTTTGGCGTGATCTCGCGCTTCAGCCACACAAAACCCTTGCGCGACGACAGACGCGTGCGTGCCTCCGCTTCGTCGAGGTCCGGGCAGCGCCGCGGTCAGGAGTTCGATCGCCTCGTCCTTGTCGATGATGCGCCTTGGCTCGCCGAACAGGCTCGGCGCCTTGACGTCGGTGGCGAGCACCTCGCCGTTGCGGTCGACGATATCGGGCCGCGCGGTCGCAATCGCGTCCTGCGAGCCGGTCCGGCGCGCGCCGTGGCTGTCGGCGCCGACCGCGAACATGACAAGACGTCCGGCCAGCACCGCATAGATCGCCGCGAACAGCAGGATGGCCAATCCCACCCGGGCCCGGGCTTTTTCGGCGCGGTCGACATTGCGCCCATAGAGCAGGCTGCGGATCAGCCGCTGCCGCCACGGCTCTGCCGGCCGCTTGGTGTTGGTGCGCGCCCGGCCGGTCATCGCTGGTCTCCCGGCGCGGGCACCGATCCGGTGGTGGGCGGCGCATCGGCGGCGGCCTCGATGGTGTTGATCATCGCGCCGATCGGATCGGGCGCACCGGGCCTTGCAAAGGCCGGCGGCCGTTCCGGCAAATTCTTCAACTGATCGTATTGCGTGGCGCTAAGCGGCTTCAGGCCGAGATGGCGTTCGGCCAGCCCTTGCAGCCGCAGCGGCGCATCGAGCTTGGCCCATTCGGCGCGCAGCGCCGCGATGGCGTCGCGCTGCTCGCGGATCTCGGCGTTCAGCCGCAGCACGCGCTCGACGCGCGAGGTCGATTCCATCTTGATCCGGTAGACATAGGCCGCCGCGAACACCAGCACGCCGATGACGAAGAGGTGGATGATCCGCATGGTCAGCCTCCCCTCATCACGTCGGCAAGGACAGGCCAGGCCGGCAGGCGGTCCGGCGGCGTGCGCCGGCGCTGCGGTGCGCTCGGCGGCGCGCAGCTTTGCGGAACGCGCGCGCGGATTGGCCGCCACTTCGGCTTCGCCAGGCGTCACCGGACGCTTGGTCAGAATCTGAAAACTCGGCGCGGCCTGCGCGACCTCAGGCAAGTGCCGCGATCCGCCGCCGGTCTTGCCGCGCGCGTTGAAGAAATCCTTGACGATGCGGTCTTCCAGCGAATGGAACGAGACGACCACCAGTCGGCCGCCGGGCTTCAGCACGCGCTCGGCCGCCACGAGCGCCAGATGCAGTTCGTCGAGTTCGGCGTTGACGAAAATTCGCAAGCCCTGGAACGTGCGCGTCGCCGGATGAATCTCGTTCGGCTTGCTGCGCACCACCTTGCCGACGATATCGGCCAGCGCCTGCGTCGTCGTGATCGGCGCTTCCTTGCGCGCCGCCACGATGGCGCGCGCCACGGCGCGGGAATGGCGCTCTTCGCCGAAGATATAGATGATGTTGGCGAGATCGGCTTCGGAGGCCTTTGCAACGACATCCGCCGCGGTCGGCCCGTCATGGCCCATCCGCATGTCGAGCGGGCCGCCGAGCCGGAACGAAAAGCCGCGCTCGGCCTGGTCGAGCTGCATCGAGGACACGCCGACGTCCATCACGACGCCGTCCACTTCGGCCACGCCTTGCGCCGCGCAGATGTCCGCGAGGTTGGAGAACCGGTCCTCGACCAGGGTCAGCCGGCCATCGGACTGATCCACCAGATCGAAGCCGCCGGTAACCGCTGACCGGTCGCGGTCGATGCCGATGACCCGGGTTCCGTCGACGCTGAGGATCGCGCGGCTGTAGCCGCCGGCGCCGAAGGTCGCGTCGACATAGATGCCGCCGTCACGCGGAGCGAGCATCTCGACCGCCTCACGGCCGAGCACGGAGATATGGCGTGGCGCAGCCGGGCTCATGCGCCGTCCCCTGGCGTATCCCAGCCTGCAAAATGGAAGATGGACGCGAACGGGCCCATTGCGCCTCAAATCTCTGCGCTTCGCCGGGCTTTTCCGGCCAAAAAGCCGCGAACAGGCACGATTGCCGCCTCTGGCCCGGCCTCGCGCCCCATCATTTCCGGACGGAATTTGCTGGGTAGCCATGGCATTTCGAACGCGAAACAGGGCCTCGGCCGTCCCCAACCCGGTTCGGCTCTTCACCACTTAGTAACGACACTTAGCGTTAAGAAAGCGTTGATGATCGGCTGGGTGTTTTGCGCGTATTCTACCCGCCGAAATCCGGTGATGCGCGCTGCACACACCCGATCAAAATGAGGGCTGGAACCCGACCGCCGCATTGCAGGGACGCGAGGTAAACGAATAGTAAACGGTATTATCGCCTGAACACGATATTGCCGTTCTCCTGCCCGGTTTGGGTTTGAAAAATGACTTCTGATTCGTTCGCATCTGCTGGTATTGATTCGAAGCGTCAACGCGCCCTTCCCGCGCCCAGGGCCAACGCCGACATGAAGACCTTTACTCCGGATTCCTCGATCGCATCCGACGTCATTCCGTCGCCGAACCATGGCGACCGCAACAACGGCCGCGTCGCAGACATGATCCTGCTGCACTACACCGGCATGCCGGATGTGGAGGGCGCGATCGCCCAGCTCTGCACCCCCGGCACCGACGTTTCGGCGCATTACATCGTGCTGGAAGACGGCCGTATCGTGCAATGCGTGCCGGAAGCCAAGCGCGCCTGGCACGCCGGGGTATCCTCTTGGGCCGGCGAGGAAGACATCAATTCCTGCTCGATCGGAATCGAGATCATCAATCGCGGCCACGACTGGGGCTATCCGGATTTCCCGCTGCGGCAGATCGCCGCCGTGATCGCGCTGTGCCGCGGCATCATGCTCCGCCGCAAGATACTTTCGCATCGCGTGCTTGCGCATTCCGATGTCGCGCCCGCACGCAAAAAAGATCCCGGCGAAAAATTTCCGTGGCATTCGCTGGCCAATTCCGGCGTTGGCCATTGGGTGCAGCCGGCGCCGATCGTGCGCGGCGAAACGCTGAAGCTCGGCAGCATCAGCAACGACGTCGCAGGGCTGCAGATGGCGTTCGCCAAATACGGCTACAATATCCCGACCCACGGCAAGTTTGACGGCCCAACCATGGAAGTGGTCACCGCGTTCCAGCGCCACTTCCGCCCCGCGCGCGTCGACGGCATCGCCGATCACTCGACCATCAGCACGCTGCATGCGCTGCTGGCGAGTTTGCCGGCCGATGCGATGACGACGGTGGTCGCGGCGACGTAGTTCGTTCCAGCCGGATATTCTTTGGCCGCCGATAGCAGCGCACCGGCCCGAACGGCAGTTGATTTCCCTCAATGGCGAATGACGGATTTTCGGCGACAAGCCGGGAACGGCATGAGCACGGAAGGGGCCGATGTCATTTGAGCGCGTCATGCGATGGGCACTGGTCTCAATCGCGATCACCGGACTGGCGGCCGGACTTGCCGCTGCGCTGGCTGGACGGCCCGCGCTCGCCGATCTCTCCTGGACGCTTGCGACGTTACCCGTGATCGCGGGACTGGCCGTTTCCATTGCGCGCGACCTGCTGGCCGGGCGGCTCGGCGTCGATGCGATCGCGCTGGTGTCGATGAGTGCTGCGGTCGCGCTCGGGCAGCCGCTGGCCGGCGCCGTCGTGGCGTTGATGTATTCCGGCGGCAATGTGCTCGAGGATATCGCGGTTGCCCGCGCCGAGCGTGATCTGCGCGCACTGGTCGACCGCGCGCCGCGCGAGGCGCATCGCCTGGCCGAGGGCCGGGTCGAGGAGGTGCCGATATCCGCTGTCGCCATCGGCGACCGGTTGCTGGTGCACGCGGGCGAGGTCGTGCCTGTCGACGGTGTCGTCAACTCGGACGCTGCGGCGGTCGACGAATTGGCGCTCACCGGCGAACCGATTCCGGTCGCCCGGGCGCGCGGCGCCGCCATCTTTTCCGGCTCGCTGAATGCCGGCGAGACATTTGAGATGTCGGTGTCCGCTCTCGCGGGCGAGAGCACCTATGCCGGCATCGTGCGGCTGGCGACCGCGGCGCAGACCGCCAAGGCGCCGTTCGTGCGGCTGGCCGACCGTTATGCGCTGATCTTCCTGCCTGTCACCCTGGCGCTCGCGCTCGTTGCCTGGCTGATCTCTGGCGATCTGCTTCGCAGCCTCGCCGTGTTGGTGGCGGCAACACCCTGCCCGCTGATCCTGGCGGCACCGGTCGCCTTCATCGCCGGCGTGGCGCAGGCCGCCCGGCGCGGCATCCTCGTCAAGGGCGGCGGGCCGCTGGAGGCACTGGCGCGCGCCCATACGGTGTTGTTCGACAAGACTGGAACGCTGACGGTCGGCGGGGCACGGTTGCTCTCCGTCGAAGTGGCGCCCGGCGAGACCGCCGATGAGATATTGATGCTGGGCGCCTCGCTGGAGCAGGCGTCACATCACGTGATTGCCAACGCCATCGTTCAGGCCGCGGCCGAACGCGGCTTGAAACTCGAACTGCCCGAACGGGTCAGGGAATCCATGGGCTCGGGGCTGGAGGGCATGATCGGGGGACGCCATGTGACCGCCGGCGCGCGCGAAATGGTCTTTACCGGCGAGCGCGTCGCCGATTGGGCAATTCGAGCGATCCGGCGCGCCTCATGGCGATCGGCCCTGGTCGTATTCATCGCGGTCGACGGACGACCGGCCGGCGCACTGCTGCTGGCCGACGAACTCCGCTCCGACACGCCACGGGCGATCCGCCTGCTGCGCGAAGCTGGCATCGCCCGCATCCTGATGGTCACCGGCGACCGCGCCGCCGCCGCGCAGGCGATCGGCGCCGCGCTCGATCTCGATGGCGTGCTCGCCGAACGCGTTCCCTCCGACAAGGTGGACGCAGTGCGCTCCGAGCAGCGGCTGCATCCAACCATCATGGTCGGCGACGGCATCAACGATGCGCCGGCGCTGGCGGCGGCCGATGTCGGGATCGCCCTCGGCGCGCGCGGCGCCAGCGCATCCTCGGAAGCCGCCGACGTGGTCATTCTCGCCGACCGCCTCGACCGCGTCGGCGAGGCGATCGCGATCGCACGGCGGGCTCGGCACATCGCCATCCAGAGCATCGTCGTCGGCATGGGACTTTCGATGCTGGCCATGCTGGCCGCGGCGCTCGGCTGGCTGATGCCGGTGCCGGCCGCCATCCTTCAGGAATTGATCGACGTTGCCGTGATCCTCAATGCCTTGCGTGCACTCACGCCGGGAGGCCTGCGCAGCGGCCGAACCATGACCGTCGAGGCGGGCCGCGAACTGCATCACAATCATCTCGCCCTGCTCCGCAGTCTCGACCGGCTGCGTTCGATCGTCGACGCGCTCGATGATGCCATCCCCGAGCGCGCCGCCGCACTGATCGAAGAGGCGAACCGGCTGGTGCAGGACAAGGTGGTTGCGCATGAGCGCGACGACGAAGGCCATGTCTATCCCCAACTCGCCGAGGTGCTGCGCGAAGCCCACGGGCTTTCGGCGATGAGCCGGGCGCATCGCGAAATACTGCATCTTGCCCGGCTGCTCGCGCGCGTCGCACAAGAGCTGCCATCGGAAAATGTCGACCGCTATCTCATTCGCGACGCGCAGCGGCTGATCGAGGCGATCGAGACCCTGGTCCGGCTTCACACCGCCCAGGAAGAAGACATCTACGAGGCCGTCGCGGCGCGCTAGACTTTTGGGCTCGTCCCGTTTAATCGAGCTCCGCAATGCGCCGCGCATAAAACCGCCGCAACGGCTCCAGTTGCGTCGCCGCCGTCGCCTTCAAATACGCCTCCCGTGCCGCGTCGCGCCGGCCAAGACGCCGCAACAGATCCGCGCGCACCGCGGGCAGCAGCTCATACCCGTTCAGTCCGCCGCGGGCCTCCAGCGTGTCGATCAGGTCGAGCGCCCGCGCCGGCCCGTCGACCATCGACACCGCGGCGGCATGGTTGAGTTCGATCACCGGCGACGGGCTGATGCGCAGCAGCACCTCATAAAGGCCGGCGATCTGCCGCCAATCCGTGTCCTCATAGTTGGCCGCGCGCGCATGCAGCGCGGCGATGGCTGCCTGCACCGCATAGGATTGCGGCCGGCCCGGCATCCGCAGCGCCTCTTCGACTAGAAGCAGCCCCTCCGATATCTGCCCGCGATCCCACAGCGCCCGGTCCTGCTCTTCCAGCAGCACAATATCGCCGCCCGCGGTCTCGCGGCCGGCCCGGCGTGAATCGTGCAGCAGCATCAGGGCCAGCAACCCTTTGATCTCGCCGCGTCCCGGCATCAGCGCATCGAGCAACCGCGCCAGCCGGATCGCTTCGCGCGCCAGATCAGGCCGCATCAGGTCGTCGCCTGACGTCGCTACATAGCCTTCGGTGAAGACGAGATAGATCACGGCGAGCACGCCGCGCAGCCGCGGCTCGAGCGCGTCGCGCTCCGGTACCTCATAGGGAATGCCGGCGAGACGGATTTTTTGCTTGGCGCGCAACAGGCGCTGCGCCATCGCATCCTCGCTGACGAGAAAGGCGCGCGCGACCTGTGCGGTCGTCAGTCCGCACACGGTGCGCAGCGTGAGCGCGACCTGCACCTCAGCGGCAAACGACGGATGGCAGCAGGTGAAGATCAGCCGCAGCATGTCGTCGTCGAGCGCGTTGTCGGCTTCCTCGCTTGGCGCTGATACGTTGAGCAGGATCTCGTGCGTCAATTCCTGCTGCTTGCCGCGAAGCGTGGCGCTGCGGCGAATACGATCGATCGCCTTGTTGCGCCCGACATTGACCAGCCATGCCCGTGGATTGGACGGCAGGCCGGCATTGGACCAGCGCTCCAGCGCCACCGCGAATGCGTCCTGCAGCGCATCCTCGGCAAGATCGAAATCGCCGACGAGGCGGATCAGGGTCGCCAACGCCCTGCCCGCCTCGTCGCGAAATATTTTTTCGATGTCGGTGGGTGTCATGAGGGCACAATTTTAGAACGTCATTCCGGGATGGTCCGAAGGACCAGACCCGGAATCTCGAGATTCCGGGTTCGATGCTTCGCATCGCCCCGGAATGACGGCTGCGTGGTCAATCATAAACCATGACCGGCCGCACCTCGATCGAACCGGTCTTGGCGCCGGGAATGCGCGCGGCGATCGCCAGCGCGGTGTCGAGATCCCTGGCCTCGACCAGGTAATAGCCGCCAAGCTGCTCGCGCGTCTCCGCGAACGGACCGTCCGTCGTCAGGGTCTTGCCGTCACGGACGCGCACCGTGGTCGCCGTTGTCGTCGGCTGCAAGCCGTCGCCGGCCTTGAAATGGCCGCTCTGGATAATGGACTGGGTGAACGCGCCGTATTCCGCCGACATTTCCTTGCGCGCCGCCGCGTCCATTTTGCCAAGCTCGGCCTCGCTCCGATAGATCATCAACAGATACTGCATTTCGAAAACTCCTCTTGATCGGCTGGATCGCCGACACCCAGTCGAACGGGCCCCTCGCAAGACGACATCGCCGGAGAAATTATTTTTCCGACCGTGCGGCAATCACGGCGCTGGCGATCAAGACTGCCCGCCAGCCCCGGCCAGCCGCCGCTTCAATTCCTTGACCTCCTCGAAGCGGTCACCAAGACCGGCAGGAACGTTCATCGCTGGCATCATCTGCTCGCCATCCTCAAATCGATGAAGCCATCATCAGATGCCCCCCGATGTCGCGGATGTCAAAACTTCGCTTGTGGAACGCGATTAACCATCCCCACCCGCTTGACGCAGCGCGCGCGTTTCCATGGCGGCGCCTTGCAGCATTTGGCGCAAAGCGCTGGAAAATCGCCGCAAAGTCTTAACGCTCCGCGAGCATACTTGCGTGATGCAACGTCTCGCTTTCGCTGTTTTGGGTGTCGCGGTTGTCGTCGCGGGCATCATAGGATGGCTGGGTCTGTCATACCTTGCCATGCCCGTGTCCACTTTGGGCGCAGCCTACGTCATCGGTGCTCGCGTCGCACTGACGGCCGACCACGTGCATGCGATTGCCAAAGGGCAGACGCCAACGATTGAATTTCGTCGGATGACGCAAGACCCTTCAAATAAATACATTTGGCAACGCGGCAAAATCGAGAGGCCTGTTGCATGCTTCCGTCGTGAAAATGACGCGGGCGACGGCGCAATCGTCCGCCCGAGATCTTGTCCCGATCAAGACCGCAAAAGCTTGTCGGGTAATCAGCTGTATTTTTCCGTGGAATCCGGAGACGCTTTGCGGATAGGCGTATCGGACAAGCCCTTGGAGAACAGGAGCGTTACCAACGGCGCGTTATACGAAGCCGAGGGTGAAATCGGCATTGGCAAGAGCGAGAGGGACGCGGCCTGGTTCAAGATTACGCTCGACGCGGAATGGTTGAACATCCCTGACCCGCCAGTGGCAGCAGGCACCGCAACCGATCCTGACTTGCATGTGTGCAAGCCCGCAAGCCCGCAAAGACTGCGCGACCCGATCGTTCTGAGCATCTTGCCACGGGTTGCGGCAAGGCCGTGTCAGGTCGAGCCGGAAAAGCCCGGGCGCTCCCTGTTCCTCGTGCATTTCCAGAGCGGCCCTCTGCAATGGACGGACTGGACCAATCGCCTCGGCTGCCGGGCGTTGCTTTATCGCCTGATGCCCTCACCGTCTCCGGGCGATCTTGCCGGCTGCATTGGCGGTCCGTGGGGCGGGTTTGATCGAACCGACCTGGCCGTCTCGTTTTTCGAGTTCACGCCATCCGGCGACTTCGCCGTCATCCGCTAGAATACGGCTAGCTGGCGAATACCCATACCTGCAAGCCGACTATTGCCTTGACGCAGCGGCATTAAATCCCCATGCGTAAGCCGTCAGTCGGCCGGACGGCCGCTCCCGCTATGGTCGAAAGGCTGCGGGGGAGGAAAGTCCGGGCTCCATCGACATACGGTGCCGGATAACGTCCGGCGGGGGCAACCCCAGGGAAAGTGCCACAGAGAACGAACCGCTTCCCCCACCCTACCCCCCGCTTGCGGGGAGGGATTAAGGGAGGGGGCAGTAAGGGTGAAAAGGTGCGGTAAGAGCGCACCGCGTATCCGGCAACGGAAACGGCATGGCAAACCACACCGGGAGCAAAACCGAATAGGGATGGCAACGCGGTCCGTTCGCGAAAGCGATAACACCGCAGGGCGATGTCAGGCTCGCCGTCCGGGTAGGTTGCTCGAGGCCATGTGCAAGCATGGTCCCAGAGGAATGGCCGTCACGTATCGCTTGCGCAAGTGAGCGGTGCCCTACAGAACCCGGCTTACAGGCCGGCTGATATTTTTGCGAAAGCGTTTTCAAGGAAAACGCGTCTTGCTGAAATGAGGGGTTCGGCGCGAACACGCCGGACCCCTCGCCATTTGTGGGGTCCGGTAGCCCGGATGAGCGGAGCGACATGCGGGGTGGTGCTCACGAGTGCGCCGATCGGTGAGAGCGGCCCCGGATATCGCTCCGCTCATCCGGGCTACGGGGCTACGTTACGATCTTTTGCAGCAACGCCATCAGCGCTTCCGGCGCGGTGACGTTCGGCGAATGGCTGGCGTCGATCTCGTAGTAGCTCCAGGCGGGATCGCCCTTCGTCATCTCGGCGAACGGCCCGAACGTATCGGCCGGCGTGATCCGCGTGGCGTAGATATAGCTGCGCGGCAGCGTCAACCGTCCGCCCTGCAACTTGAGTTTCGCCTCGAAGCATTTGATCGGCATGTCGACGCGACGCGCCGTCAGCCATTCGAGGTCGGCGGCCGGCGTATCCGGCGGCGTCGGATTCGGCGGCACGCGCCAGCCGTCGCCGGTCTTCGAAAGCTCCAGCATCCGCGGCCGCGCCACCTCGTTGAGATCGAGCAGCGATTGCCCGTCCGCAGGCACGAAGGCGTCGATATAGATCAGCTGCCTGACCTTGTCGCGGGCGCGGTCGGCGACCCCGGTCGCGACCATGCCGCCATAGCTGTGACCGATCAGCACGATGTCGCGCAGATCTTCGTACTTGATGACGTTGAGCATGTCCTCGATATGCGAATTGAGATCGATGCCTGGATGGGCCAGGTGCGAGCGCTCGCCGAGCCCGGTGTAGGTCGGGGTGACCAGACGATGCCCCGCCGCCTGCATCAGCGGGTGCATCTTCTTCCACGCCCAGCCGGCGGACCAGGCGCCGTGACAGACAAGAAAGGTTTTCGAGGGAGTTGTGCTCATTGGGCCGTTTCCATCAGGGTTATTGTTGAAGGCTTGAATTGCGATAGTACCTGTCCGAAGCGTCGTGTAAACGTCGGCGCAAATTTCAAGCATCGTCATTCCGGGATGGTCCGAAGGACCAGACCCGGAATCTCGAGATTCTCAGGTGCGCAATTGCGCACCGTAGTTCGATGCTAACGCATCGCCCCGGAATGACGGAGAATATACATTGGACGTCGCCACCTACGCGATCCTGATTGCCGGCGCGCTCGCCGGCGGCTTCGTCTCAGGTCTCGCCGGTTTCGGCACGGCCTTGATGGCGCTGGGGATCTGGCTTTACATCCTGACGCCGGCGGTTGCCGTGCCGCTGGTGCTGATCTGTTCTGTCAGTTCGCAGCTCTCGACATTGCCGTCGATGTGGAAGTTGCTCGATTTCAGGCTGGCGTTGCCGTTCGTGGCCGGCGGACTGCTCGGCATGCCGATCGGCGCGCTCCTGGTCGCGCGCGCCGACCCGCAAACCTTCAAGCTCAGCGTCGGCGTGATGCTGCTGGTGTTTCCGACCGCGCTGTTTTTCATCCGCAAGCCGATGGCCTTTCGTTTCGGCGGCCGCATCGCCGATGCCTGCGTCGGATTTGCCGGCGGCATCCTCGGCGGCCTTGCCGGACTGTCGGGCCCACTGCCGACCCTGTGGGCCAGCGTCCGCGGCTGGACCAAGGATCAGCGCCGCGGCGTGTTCCAGATCTTCAACGGCACCGTGCTCGGCGCCGCGCTGATCCTGCAGAGCGCGACCGGTTTCGTGAAGCTGAATGTCCTGCTGCTCGCGCTGCTGGCGATGCCCGGCACGCTGATCGGCGCCCGCCTCGGCATGCGGACCTATCACGCCCTCAACGACCGCAATTTCTACGACGTCGTGCTGGCGCTGCTGTTTCTGTCGGGGCTCGGATTGGTGTGGAGCAGCATTGCTCCGAGATAACAGCGCATGGCCGCCATGTGCTCCGAGTAGATTGCTGTACGCTGGCCTGCAAAGCAGCTAACCAGTCGCATCATGTCCTCCCCTGCTTCACGCGAGCGTCTCGGTCTGATGCTGGGTTTTGTCGGCATGGCGATCTTCGGCGGCACGCTGCCGGCGACGCGAATCGCGGTTGCGGAAATCGATCCGATTGCACTGACCTCGCTGCGCACCGTGATCGCCGGAATGTGCTCGGCGGCGCTCCTCCTGGTGCTGCGCCGCAAGCTGCCGCCGCGCGCGCTGTGGCCGCAACTCGTGATCGCCATGATATGCGTTGCCATCCTGTTTCCGCTGT
This sequence comes from uncultured Alphaproteobacteria bacterium, assembly GCA_963816815.1. GTDB lineage: Bacteria > Pseudomonadota > Alphaproteobacteria > Rhizobiales > Xanthobacteraceae > Bradyrhizobium. The sequence continues at coordinate 128,993 of CAWFMW010000080.1, read as the reverse complement.
TGATGTCGCTCGGGATGCAGCGGGTCGACGCCTCGCATGGCGGCGTGGTGCTCGGCGTGCTGCCGATCGCCACCGCACTGGTCGCCGTCGCCATCACCCATGAGCGGCCGAGGCCGCTGTTCTGGATCGCTTCCGTCGCCGGCGCCGCGCTGGTGATCACGTTTGCCTTGCGTCAAGGCGGCGGTGCGCTCGCGGCCGGCGACCTGTTTCTGTTCGCCTCCGTCGCCGTCGCCGCGATCGGTTATGCGTTCTCCGGCCGGCTCACGGCGCAGATGCCGGGCTGGGAAGTGATCAGCTGGGTCTTGGTTATCGCACTGCCGCTCTCGATTCCAGCGGCCGCACTGACCATGCCTGCCGACATCAGCCACATCGCGCTAAAGCCATGGCTCGGGCTGCTCTATGTCGCGCTGTTCTCGCAATGGATCGGGTTCTTCGCATGGAATGCGGGGCTGGCGATCGGCGGCATCGCGCGGGTATCGCAGATCCAGTTGCTGCAACCCTTCGTCACTTTTGCGCTTGCGGCGGTGTTCAACGACGAGACCATCACGCTGCAAATCCTGCTGTTCGCCGCCGCCGTCGTGGCGACGGTCGCGATCTCGACGCGCACGCGCGCCAGGACCTTGCTGCTCAAGAGCGCGCCGTTCAAGACCGCACCGTCACCGCCGCAACGCGATCGCGAACCGCCTCAGTTGGCGGCATCCTGATCGATCAGTTTCGGGTGGTCAGCCACCAGTTCCGCCCTCGTCTTTTCCGACCGGATGGCGCGAAGCAGGACCCTCGCGGTTTTCAGGTGATCCACTTTTACGGACAACCTGATAATCTGGCTTACTGAAACGTCCCGCATCGAATTGTCGGAAATTTGCATCGCTATTTCGAGCGCGCGCTTGATGGCAGCCTGGTATCGCTCGGCATCGGCCGCGAGCTTCTTCTCGGCATCGCGCGTGCCGGCCGCCACCAGCTTTTCCGCGATGGCGCCCGCGGACGCACAAATATCGCGGATCCTGTGGGCCGCAGCGATATCGTCCAACGGCTGATCGTCGGCGACTTCCCAGACGTCGGGCTGTTTTTCCTTATTAAACCAGCGCATTGCGCAAGTCCTCTCGATGCCGGAAGCATATTCCGACACCGAGCAGGACCGCAAGAATGCACCTCACTCCGCCGCCGAGACGCGGCCGAACTCGGTGGCCTGCAGTTCGAACAGGCCGCGATAGACGCCGCCTGGACGCGCCGTCAGGCCTGCGTGGGTGCCCTGCTCGACGATCTCGCCGCGATCGAACACCAGGATACGATCGAGGCTGCGCACCGTCGACAGCCGGTGCGCGATCACGATCGAGGTCCGCCCTTTCATCAGCCGTTCCATCGCCTGCTGGATCAAGCCTTCCGATTCCGAATCGAGGCTCGAAGTCGCCTCGTCCAGGATCAGCACCGGCGCGTCGGCCAGGAACGCGCGCGCCAGCGCGACGCGCTGCCGCTCGCCGCCCGACAGCTTGACGCCGCGTTCGCCGACCAGCGTGCCGTAGCCTTTCGGCAGCCGCAGGATGAAGTCATGCGCGTTGGCGAGCCGCGCCGCCTGCTCGACCGCCGCCATGCTGGCGCCCGGCCGTCCGTAGGCGACGTTCTCGGCCAGCGTGCGGTGAAACAGGATCGGGTCCTGCTGCACGATCGCGATCTGGCTGCGCAGCGAATGCTGCGTGGCTAACGCGATGTCCTGACCGTCGATCAGGATCTTGCCGCCGCTGACGTCGTACAGACGCTGTACCAGCTTGACGAAAGTGGTCTTGCCGGAACCGGAACGCCCGACCAGCCCGACGCGTTCGCCGGCGCGGATCTCTACCGACAGGCCGTCATATAGCGGCGTGCGATGGCCGCCGTAATGGAACGTCACGGCGTCGAACACGATACGGCCGCCCTGGATGTCGATCGGCCTGGCATCGGGCGCATCGGCAATACCGATCGGTTCGGCATGGATCGCGACCAGCTCCTCCATGTCGTTGACCGAACGCTGCAGATTGTTGATGTGCATGCCGACATCGCGCAGATAGGCGTGGATGATGTAATAGCTGGTCAGCACATAGGTGACGTCACCCGGCGTGGCGCGGCCGGCGATCCACAGCAGGATCGCGCCGCCGATCACCGATCCGCGAAAGCACAGCAGCACCGCGAGCTGCGCCGTCGAGGTGTAGTTGTAGCGATACCATGTCCGCCGCACGCGCGTCCGCCACCGGCCGATGACGCCGGCCAGCCGCGCGTCCTCGCGCGCTTCCGCGCCAAAGGATTTCACCACCGCGTTGCAGGTCAAGGCATCGGCCAGCGTGCCGCCGACCTTGGTGTCCCAGGCGTTGGAGACGCGCGCGGCCGGCGCGATGTAGTTCACCGAGAACGCCAGCGTCATCGACACATAGATCACCGTACCGACGGCGATGACCGCGCCCAGCACCGGCCAGTGCAGCCCGAGCAGGATCATCGAGCCCAGCAGCACCAGCAGCGACGGCGCCAGCGCCATCAGAATGGTGTCGTTGAGCAGGTCGAGCGCCCACATGCCGCGCGTGACCTTGCGCACGGTCGAGCCGGCAAATGAGTTGGCGTGCCAGTCGGTCGAGAAACGCTGCACCCGCGCGAACGCGTCGCGCGAGACGTCGGACATGGTCTTCAGCGTGAACGGCACGATCGCCTGCAGGCCGGTCAGCCGCAGGATCATCGACATCAGGCCGAGCGCCACGATTCCGCCGAAGGCTGCGAACGCGGCCTGCCGCGCCGCCGCGTCCGACGTACCCAGCGTCAGCGCATCGACCAGCCGGCCGGAGAAGATCGGCATGAACAGGTCGGCCGCGGTCGCACCGAGCAGGCCGCCGGCAACGACGGCGGCACGGCCGGGCTGCTGCAGCCAGTGGCGGAACACGAACGGAATCACCACGCGTATTGCCGCGGGACGTTTATCTCTTTGAACGGTCATGGCGTCATCCGGCTGCGCTTAAGGCACACACCGGCTCCATCTGAAGTGACGCGCGAGTGACCCCGGGGGCCAAACGCAAGCGTCGTTGAAAAATACCGTTAAGTCGTTGGGAAGCTTTGGAGATCGAGCGTCAGACCCGATCTGGGCCGGCGGCGATCGCGTTCAGTGACGCGACCGAAAAACCCGCACGAGCATCGGACGCGAGGGTGCAATCTGCGAATACATCGAAATCATGCAAATCTCCCCGGTTCGAGCGACAATGCGCTGCTTATAAATGCATCACCGGCGATTTGCAACATGACAAGGGCGTGATGGGTAATCGGGACACCTTCCCCGCTGCAAGCCACAGTCCCGTAGCCCGCATGAGCGCAGCGACATGCGGGACCACTCCATCCGATCACGAGCGCTCTCCAAAACTTCCTCCGCCCTCACCTGCATCTCCTGCCCAGTCCTCGGGCAAAATTCCGTCTCGTACATAGCGATGAAACGATGAATGCGGCCAATCACGAACGCGCTGCACCATCGCATGCTTGACTGGATTGAAATGAATGTAATCGACGTGCCGCGCAAAATCTCCTTCGTCGCGGATGGTATGTTCCCAGAACCGCCTTTGCCAAAGCGCCAAACTACCGTTCGGTCGGCGCTTTAATTCTGTCGAGGTGTCAATCAACGCGCTGCTGAAATGTCCCTTAATCCGCCGCCAGCGTCCCGAAAAATCTGAATCGTCCGGTGCCAACGTAAAGATCGCATGCAAATGGTCGGGGAGGATGACGACCGCGTCGATGACGAATGGACGTTCCCGACGGGCCGTACGCAACGCACTGCGCAGGAGATCAACGTGGTCCACCAAGAGTCTCGAGCGTCGGTCTGCGAGCGTAACCGTGAAGAAGAACGTGCCACCTGGAATGAAATTGCGTCGATAGTTGACCATTTCGGTTGGCGCCATCCCCAGGCTTCCCGCATGTCGCTGCGCTCATGCCGGCTACAAAAGATGCGATCCCCGCTAGTGCGCGTCGCCGCCGAGCACCGTGGCGGACGGCTTTTTCAGCACCATCACGAGCAGGCTGAGGACAAAATAGAATACGGTCAGCATGAAGAAGGCGTCGCCATAGCCCATCACCACGGCCTGGCGGTGCACGATCTGCGACAATTGCTTCATCGCCATCAGCGCGGCGTCTCCCATGCCCTGCATTTTCTGGGTGAACATGTTGAGCGTCTCGACCGCGGAGGCGTTGCCCCAGTTGATGCGGTCATGCAGGCGCGAGATGTGCAGGTCGGTGCGCTCGTTCAGCACCTGGTTGATGACGGCCAGTCCCACCGCGCCGCCGAGATTGCGCGTCAGGTTGAACAGGCCCGAGGCGTTCTTGACCCGCTCCGGGGCCAGGGTGCCGAGTGCGATCGTGTTGGTCGGCACCATCGCCAGCATCATGCCGGCGCCGCGCAGGATCTGCGGCAGCATCAATTCGTAGAAATCATATTCCTTGGTGATCCACGTCATCTGGTAGGAGCCGAGCGCGAACAGCACCAGACCGACCGCGATCAGATAACGCATGTCGTATTTCGCCATCAGCCGCCCCACGATCGGCGCGGTGAGGAACATCGTGACTCCAGAGACGAACATGGTCTCGCCGATCATCAGCGGGCTATAGCCGCGCACTTCGGCGAGGTAACGCGGATACATGTAGGTGAGGCCGTAAAGACCGATGCCGACACAGAACGATATCAGGCAGCCGACAGCGAAATTGCGGTCGGTGAAGGTTCTGAGGTCGACGATCGGCTCCCGCACGCTGAACACGCGCCAGAAGAAAGCGATCGCCGAAACCACGCAGACCGCCGCACAGACCGCGACCGAGGTGTCTTCCAGCCATTGCGACTGCGGGCCTTCCTCCAGCACGTATTCCAGCGTGCCGAGGAAGCCGGCCATGAACGCCAGGCCCCACCAGTCGAAATGCTCGAGCAGCGCGAAGTTCGGCTTGTCGAAATCGCACAGCAACCACACGCCGATGGTGATGCCGATGCCGGGAACGATGTTGATGAAGAACAGCCAGTGCCACGACATCATGTCGGTAATGAAACCGCCGACCGTCGGCCCGATCGTCGGCGCCAGCGTCGCGACCAGGCCGATGATGGGACCGACGATATGGAATTTCGAACGCGGGAACACCGTGTAGGCGGAGGCGAACACGGTGGGGATCATGCCCGCGCCCAAAAATCCCTGGATCGCGCGCCACAGGATCATTTGCTCGATGGTCGAGGCAAAGCCGCAGAAGAAGCTCGCGACCGTGAAGCCGGAAGCGGAAATCGCAAACAGCAAACGCGTGCCTAACGCGCGCGACAGGAATCCGGACAGCGGGATCGCGATCACCTCGGCGATCAGGTACGCGGTCTGCACCCATGACACTTCGCTGGAACTGGCGGAAAGGCCGGCCTGAATCTGCTGCAGCGACGCCGAGACGACCTGGATGTCCAGGATCGACATGAACATCCCGAACACCATGATGAGAAACGTGAACAGCCGGCGCGGCGGGATGTGGTCGGCCGCCGTGTTCGTCGTCGAAGGCGATGGGGTATCGGCGTCAGCCATGGTGCATCCGGAACGCGCGCCGGGCCTTCGCCCGGCGACCTAACAACAACTACTTCGGTTGAACCGTCCCGGGCGCATCGAGGTCGGCCTCGCTGTCGGCGTCGGCCGCGCCCTCGCGGGTATCGACCGTCACATAGACCGACATGCCTGCGCGCAGCAGGTTCTGCTTTGCGACGTCCTTCGGCACGCGAATGCGAACCGGCAGCCGCTGCACGATCTTGGTGAAATTGCCGGTCGCGTTGTCCGGCGGCAGCAGCGTGAACACCGAGCCCGCCGCAGGCGAAATGCTGTCGACGATTCCGGCGAACTTGCGATGGCCATAGGCGTCGACCGAGATGTTCACGGGCTGGCCGGGACGGATCCGCTTGAGCTGGGTTTCCTTGTAATTGGCGTCGATGAAGACGTCGTTGAGCGGCACCACATTGGCGAGCCGCTGCCCGGCCTGGATGAAATCGCCGGCATTGACCAGGCGGTTGGAGAAGGTGCCGTCGACCGGCGCGCGCACCGAGGTAAACGCAAGGTCGCGCTCCGCCTTGGCAAGCTGGCTCTGCAATTCCACAAGCTGCGCGCGGGCCTCGGCCTGCTGCGCCTTCGTCACCTCGACATTGTCGCGCGCGGCATCGTAAGCCGCTTGCGCCGATTTGACCGCCGCAATGCCCTGGTCGCGGCTGGCCTCTGAAACTTCAAAGGCGGCGCGCGAGGCAAAGCCCTTGGTGCTCAGCGTCTGCTGGCGATCGAAGTCGAGGCCAGCGCGCTTCAGCGCTGCGTCCGCGGAGGCGAGCTGCGCCTTGGCCTGCTCGGCAGCACTTTCCAGCGCCGTGACCTGGCGGCCGATGCGATCGATCGTGGCCTGCTGGGTCGCGATCCTGCTCTGCGCGGCGTCCACCGCGATGCGATAGTCGCCGTCATCGATCTTGAAAATCACGTCGCCGGCGCGAACGATCGCATTGTCGCGGGGCAGGATCGCCGCGACATGGCCCGATACCCGGGCGCCCAGCGTGGTGCTGTTGGCGCGAACGTAAGCATCGTCCGTCGAGACATAGAAGCGCCCGACCAGGACGAAATAGGCGCCGTAACCGATCGCGGCCAGCGCGAGCAGTCCGAACACACCGATCATGATGAATTTGCGCTTGCCCGGTTTCGCCGCCGCATCGGCGGTGCCGGCGGCCGGCGTGGCTGGCCGCTCCGTGCCGTGCGCCTCGGCGGGGCGACGCCTGGCTTCTTCGGCGACGTGAGTCCGCAACTGGTCCGCAAGCTGCGCGCTGACCTCGGGTGCAGCCTCATCCTGTGCCGTTTCAGATCCACCGCGGATGATGCGTGCGGCCTGATCTCTCGCTGCGGCCATTACCGGCCTCCCCATTCGAAATGTCACGATGCGCGTGGGCCGGGGAAACCGGCCGCAGTGGCGCTTAAGCTGAAAAGTATCATTGACCGAACGGTTCGGTCAAGCTATATTGATGCCATTAGGACCATAACGCGAAAAATGCTTCCCGCCATATCGCGGGTTGAATTCTCGCGCGAGAAGATAAACCAATGGTTGCATCAACGCCAAACACGATACATCCCTTTGGCGAGGAAGACAGTTCGAAGCGCCGGCAGATTTTGGACGGCGCGCGAAAGATGTTCATGGATCTGGGCTTTGATGGTGCCAGCATGAACGAGATCGCGCGCGCCGCCGGCGTTTCCAAGGGCACGCTCTACGTCTACTTCGCCGACAAGAACCGGCTTTTCGAGGCCATGGTCGAGGACGAAGTGCTCGAAAAGGCCAAGACCGCCTACAATCTCGATCCCGGACGGGATGCCGAAACCACGCTGAGGGAGTTCGGCCGGGCCTATATTGGCGGGATGTGCCGGCCAGGCGGCGGATCGTCGATCCGCACGGTGATGGCGATCGCCGAACGGATGCCGGAGGTCGGACGCCGGTTCTACGAGAACGTGCTGGCAAAGTCGATCAACGGTCTTGCCGACTATCTGCAGGCCCATGTCGGGCCGAAGGATCTGTCGATCGACGACTGCCAGCTGGCAGCCGCGCAGTTCATGCAGATGTGCCAGGCGACGTTGTTTCTGCCCTTCGTGTTTCAGGCAGAGCCGGCGCCATCGGCGGAGCGCATCGCGCGCGTGGTCGACAGCGCGACGCGGCTGTTTCTGCAGACCTACCGGGCGAAACCGAAGTAGATCCCTCCCCGACCGTTCCTGATCGCGCGCTAGAACCGGTACGTCGCGCTCCCCAGCACGGTGCGGCCGAGACCGAGGAAGCAGTCGCCACGGGCAAGACAGGTGGTGACGTGCCGCTTGTCGGCCAGGTTGCTGGCGTTGACCTGGAACCGCCACGGGCCGGTCTCATACCGGATCATCGCGTCGAACAGCGTGTAGTCGGGCGTGCGGATGGTGTCGGTGCCGTCCCAGGACTCGCCGATATAGCGCACGCCGCCGCCGATCGTGACGCCTGGCAGACCGAACGCGGTGAGACGGTATTTCGCCCACAGCGAGGCCTGGTGTTCGGGAACGGTTTCGACCCGCTTGCCGGCATTGTCGCCGCTTTCCACCATGGCGTTGACGTAGGCGTAGGCGCCGATCAGATCGAGGTCCGGCGTCACGCGGGTGATCACCTCGAGCTCGGCGCCGCGAATTCGCACCTGTCCGGTCTGCACCGAGAGCAAAGAACCTGCGGGATCGCTCGCCAGCCGGTTCTTCTCTGTCGTGTCGAAGATCGCGCCGTTGATTGCCGTGCCGGGCATCGGATTGTACTTGAAGCCGAGTTCCACCATCTCGCCCTGCTGGGCCTTGCAGATGCCCGCAACGCAGATGCCGGCGCCGAACACCGGCGTAAAGGACTGCGCATAGGTGACATAGGGCGTCAGGCCGAACGGCAATTCGTACATCAGCCCGGCACGGCCGGTGGTCGCCCTGGTGTTTTCGGCCGGCGATCCCTGCACATTGCTGCTGACGAAATCCTGACGGACGCCGAGGACAGCCAGCCACGGCCCAAGCCGCATCTGGTCCTGCGCATAAAGCCCGAGCTGGCTCTGCCGCAGCTCCGGTTCGGCGATGAGATCGGGCGCGGTCAAGCCGCTATAGACCGGCGTGTAGAGGTCGAACGGCGTGGTGTCGTAGCCGTTGCCGGATCGCGCGCGCTCCTTGAGGCCGCGGTAGTCGAGGCCGACCACCGTCTTGTGGAGCACCGGCCCGGTGTCGAATTTCAGCTCGGCGTTGCTGTCCGAGGTGAAACTGTCCTTGCTGGTTTCGCGGCTCCAGATAAAGCGCTCCACGGTGCGCCGTGACGGATCGAGAAACGGAAAATTCGGATTTGGCGGATTTGGCGGACTGTACGGATCGAAATAGACGTTCGGATAGGCCGACCGGTAGATGCCTTCGACATGCGTGAAGCGAAGGTTCTGCCGAACCTTCACGGCATTGTTGAAGCTGTGCTCGAACAGGCTGGAGATCGCGCCCGTTTCGGTCTGGTATTTGTCGAAGCCCGGATCGCTGGTGAACCGGTTCACGGGAATCAGCCCGTTGGGGCCGGGATACAGCGACCCCTCATGCGGCAGGAACGCGGTGGAGGAGCCGGTCTTGTCCTTCTGATAGGTGCCGAGCACCGTCCAGTTCGTGTTGTTGGTCGGCCGCCACGTCAGCGACGGCGCCAGCACGATGCGGTCATCCGGGACGAAGTCGGTCTGCATGCCGCTGTCGCGCAGGATTCCGACGAAACGATATAGCCATTCGCCGTCCTTGGTCAGCTTGCCGGTCGCGTCCATCTGCACTTGCTTGCGATTGAAGCTGCCGAATTGCACGCCGATCTCGTTGAAGGCCTCCGCCTGCGGGCGCTTCGAGACCAGGTTCAACAGGCCAGCCGTCGAGGTGTCGCCATACAGTACCGATGCCGGGCCGCGCAGCACCTCGATGCGCTCCAGCGTATAGGGATCGGGCCGCCATTCGTTGGAGTTGAACGTGTTCACCACGCGGGTGCCGTCGAGATAGATGTTCGGATCCTGGCCGCGAATGCGCGGATAGTCGCCGCGCGAATCCAGGCCATAGGCATCGGCGAACACACCGGGCACATAGCGCAGCGCCTCCTGCACGGTGAGCGCACCCTGATCGGTGACGCGGTCGGCGGTGACCACCGTGATCGATTGCGGCGTCTCGCGCAGCGGGGTGTCGGTCTTGGTGCCGGTGCCGCTCTGGTTGGCGAGATAGCCGCGCACCGGGCCGGTCGCGGTCTCGGCGCGCGCGCCTGCGGCCGCCGCGGCATCCGGCGTCGGCTGCCCGCGCTGGGCGTTGCGGCGGCTCGTTGCCGACGCGGCTTGCCGTTTCGGTGCGGGACGCGAGCGCGCGGCCGGTGGACGTGAGGGCTGGTCGACGACCACGGCCGGCAATTCCCGTACGGGCGATTGCGCAAGCGCTGTCGTCACATCGATCATCACGGCGAGTATCGGCAGCACGGCGCCGAGCCATCCCGCGATCTTCAAGCATGCATTCATTTTCAGTCCTCATCGCTTTGCGCGCGGGACCAGTAACAAGTGCGACAATCGCGATGAAGTGCGTGAAGGAGACAGCGACGCGTCAATCGCGCATTTAGAATTAGTAATGCTCCAGATTGATTGCGCAGCCGTCATCGAATCGAGAATTGGAATTATTATTGATCCAAGTGAACGTCGCGACGGCTGCGACGGAACGTAACGCTTGATTTCGCGCGAGTACGATGGATGCCGTTGCTTTCACCTCGCCACCGATGAAGCTGCAACCGAAACAACTCCGCGTGGCACCTGCGCTGGAACCGAGAGAGGCCGGAACACGCCACTGTCAGGAACCAAACCTGCAATGGATGGTTGCTCCTCGACCGGAGGCCGCGATGAGATTTGTAACAAGCACCCTACTTTGGCTGGTCGGCATTCCACTGCCGATCATCCTTCTGATCGCGCTTTTCGTTCATCCCGCATGATCGCCTGATGTCGTCAGGCAAACGTGGTGGCCTCGCGCTCGACGAAAGCGGCAGAAAAGGGCGGCGTGATCGGGATCAAATTCGCATGGCTTAACGGGCGCAGCTGCTTGATGGCGCCTCGCTGAAGGCGCAACATCCTTGCGCCCTTGCCGGTGCGAAACGCCATGTCCCGTCTTGCTTTCATCCTCGCCCTACTCTTCACCGCACCTTGGGAAGCCGCCGAGATCGTTGACGTGAGGGATCGCGGAGCGGTCGATCTCAAGCCGTTCGATTGTCAGGACATCACCCGCAGCAGCGTCATCAGCCGGGTCTGCTACGACACCGATAGCCGCCGTATGCTGGTGCAGCGCCACGCGGTTTACCAGCAATATTGCGATCTGCCAAAGGACACGCTCGATGCGTTTCTGAGCGCTCCCTCGATGGGATGGTTTTTCAAGGCGAACATCGAGGGCGCCGATGGAAGCATGCCTTACGTCTGCCAGACGGATAAAGTGCCGTTCGATCAGTGACATCGGACCTCACGATTGCCACACGGCACTATCTCCATCGCTGCTCGCGATCCCGTTATTTGACATTTCGTCCCAATTTGTAAAAATCGTCAAATGAGCCCGCGTACCCGCATTCTCGATGCCGCGATGCTGGTGTTCCGCCGGCAGGGTTTCCGGCGCTCGTCGATCGAGCAGGCCGCAGAGGCGGCCGGCCTGACGCGGCAGGCGCTCTATCATCATTTCAAATCCAAGGAAGCGCTGTTCCGCGCCGTCATCGAACGGCTGCATGAGGACGCGCTCGCCGCCGAGATCGCGGCGGCCGGTGCCGCGGAGAAACAAGGCGGCAGCCTTGCCGACATCCTCGTCGCGTCGGTCGCCGCCAAGCTCGGACAGTTGGCCGCTTCGCTCGACGGATCGCCCCATGTCGAGGAACTGTTCTCTGAACATCTGCTGCAGGCGCGCGACCTCTACCAGAAATACAGCGCCGCCTATGCGGAGCTGCTTGCCGCGACGATTGCGCGCGTTTGCCGCAAACAGGGCCTCGTTCTCAATGCCGGCATGACGCCGCGCGATCTTGCACGCTGCGTCGAGATGGCGGTCAACGGCACGAAATCGGCCTACCCGGCGTTGCAGCCGGCCGATGCTTTCCTGAAGGATCTGGAAATCATGCTGCGCACGCTGATCGCGGGCGCCGTGCGCGCGGGAGCGAAGCCGCGCGCCGCCACGCCGAGACCAGCAAGGAAAGTGTCCCGATCCACCGCCCGTAAAACTGGAGTTCGCAGATGAGCACCATGACGATCAACGGCAAGCTCGCTCCCCTCCCCGACGATCCCGATGCGCTGCTGGTCGACGTCGTGCGCGACGCGCTCGATCTCACCGGCACAAAACTCGTCTGCGGCGCCGGCGTGTGCGGCGCCTGCACCGTGCTGGTCGACGGCGAGCCTGTCGTGAGCTGCCTGATGCCGGCGCGATCGGCCGCGAACACCAACGTGACCACCGTCGAAGGCATCGGCGCGGCGAAACTGCATCCGGTGCAGCAGGCCTTCATGGCGCACGACGCCCTGCAATGCGGCTTCTGCACGCCGGGCTTCATCGTCGAGGCGGCGGCGTTTCATGATCGTTGGCGCGCGGCCAAGGGAACGGCGGTGCCGTCGCGTGAGGAGATCGGCGCGGCGCTGTCGGGCCATCTCTGCCGCTGCGGCGCCTATGACGGCATTTTCCGCGCCGTGGCGGATGCCTGCGCCGGCCGCTTCGACGGCAACGATGTTCTGCCGCCGCGCATGGAAGCCCGCGACAAGGTGACTGGATCGGCGAAATATACCGTCGACATCCATCATGACGGCCAGCTCGAAGGCGTGATCCTGCGCTCGCCATTCGCCCATGCACATATCAATGAACTCGATCTGGCGGCGGCACGCGCGATGCCGGGCGTTAGTGCCGCGATCTCGCTGCTCGGCGACGACCGCATCGTCCGCTATGTCGGCGAACCGATCGCCGCCGTCGCGGCCAGCGATCGCAAGACCGCGCTGGCCGCCATCGCCGCGATCAAGCTCGGCAGCGAACCCCTGCCATCGGCGATCGGGCTCGACGAAGCGCGCAAGGCCGATGCACCTGTCGTGTTCGAAAAATCCGCGCGCAAGAAGGCCGGCAACGTCTCCGAGGGCGGCGGTTCGCCGGCGCCCTGGAAGGGCAACATCCGCGGACCGTCGGCGGCGTTCTCCAAAAAGCCGAAGAAGGTGCGGAGCTGGGTCGAGGGCGCGCGCGCAGCGAACAATCCGCTGCTGGTCGAGGGCACTTTCCGCACCGGCACGCAACAGCACGCCTGCCTCGAGCCGCATGCCGCCGTAGCGCGCTTCGACGGTGACCGGCTCACCGTGCATGTCTCAACGCAGGCGGTATTCCATGTGATGGAGCTGATCGCCAAGCGCTACAAGCTCGGTCATGACAAGGTGCGCGTGATTGCCGATCATGTCGGTGGCGGATTTGGCTCGAAGGCGGCGCTGGGCGTGGAGACGACCACCGCGATCGAGCTGGCGCGCGAAGCCAAGGCTCCGGTCAAAGTAGCCTACGACCGGCACGAGGAGCTTTCGGTGACAGGCTATCGGCCGGCCACGGAAGTGAAAATTGCGTTGCTGCCATCCGAACAGGGCGAACTGAAAGCCCTTTCGCTCACCGCCTATGCCGACACCGGCGCCGCGACCAATTCGACCATCGCGGCGCTGGCCCGCCTGATCTATCCAGCGGAAGCAAAAGAACTCGCCGATTTCGATGTCATCAGCAATTTGCCGGCCGGTGCGCCCTTTCGCGGACCGGGCGGGCCGCCGATGGCGTTTGCGCTGGAGCAGGCGATCGACGAGGCGGCGCTGCGCATGAAGGTCGATCCGATCGCGCTGCGCAAACGCTGGGATCCCGATCCCAACCGCCAGCGGCTATACGATTGGGCCCTGGGCCTGGACGTGTGGCGCAACCGAAAACCGATCGCCGCACAGAACGGCCGTTATCGCCGCGGCGTCGGCGTCGCCACCGGCTATTGGCTTTATCTGTGGCAGCCCGGTTCGAAGGTGGAAGTGGCGGTCAAGGGCGGACGCCTGATCGCCAGCACCGCGACGCAGGATATCGGCACCGGCACCCGCACCGTGATCGCCAATACGGTGGCGCAGGAGTTCGGCTTGGAGCCGCATGAGATCGAGGTCAGGATCGGCGATTCAAACCTGCCGGAAGGACCGGGCTCGGGCGGCAGCCGGGTCACGGCTTCAATTATCCCGCCGATGCTGCTGGCGATCGAACAGTTGAAAGCGTCGATCCAGCAGCACGCAAAGCGGCGACCGGTCCCCGGCTCCAACGCGCCATGGCGCGAAATGCTCGTGGCCTCGCCCGACCTCAGCGTTTCCAGCGTGCGGCCGGAGGATTCCAAGCCGACAACGCCGGGCGTCCAGTCACCGCTCAAGCAGGCCGGCTTCATGGGGATGATCTTCGGCTGGATGATGCGGCGCTTCTCCAACCTCGCGATCGGCGCCGGCGTGCCGAGCTCCGTGCAGATCATCGAAGTCGAAGTCGACACCTGGCTCGGTCACGTGCGCGTTCTCAATGCGCATACCGGCATTGCGGTCGGCAAGGTCGCGGCGCCGGCGCTGGCGCGAAGCCAGGCGGCGGGCGCCGTCATCCAGGGCGTCGGCTACGCGCTCTACGAAGCGCGCGAAGTCGATTCCCGAACCGGCGATGTACTCAGCGGCGGCATGGAGGACTATCGCATTCCCGGAATTGCGGACACGCCTGTCATCGATGTGCATTTCGACGAGGGCGGCTTCGAGCACGTACTCGGCGGCAGCGTCGGCATCGGCGAGGTCGCGACCGTGCCGACCTCGCCCGCGATCGCCAACGCGATTTACAACGCCACCGGCGTTCGGCTGACCGAACTGCCGATCCGTCCCGACCGTCTGGTCGCCGCGCTCAAAGGGAGGGCCGCCGCATGACACCGACAGCCATGACCGCCACACCAGCGGGCGAATTCCGCGCCGCCGGCACCGACCTCTCCGAGCGTCGCCGCAGCGGGGTCTCGACGGGACCGCTGATCGATATATCCGCCACGCCCGACACGATCGGGATGCATTGGGGCGACGATGGAGCTTTGCGCATCGGCGCCTTCACCAGCATTGCCGCCATCGCCGCTGACGCCCGCCTCGCCACGGCCTATCCGGGCATTGCGGCGTCCGCGCAGGGTTTGGCGACGCCGCAGATCCGTTACCTTGCGACGCTTGGCGGCAATCTCGCGCAACGTTCACGCTGCTGGTATTTTCGAAATCCGCATATCGCCTGCCTGAAGAAAGGCGGGTCGGATTGTCCGGCGCGATCGGGCAATCATCTCTATCATGTGGCCTTTGACCTCGGCGCCTGCGTCGCGCCGCATCCCTCGACGATGGCCGCCGCGCTGCTCGCCTATGAAGCGAAGGTGACCACCGACCGCAGGAGCTCGCTGACGATCGGCGACCTCCTCGGCGACGGCTCCAACGGCAGCGCCGACAACGCGCTGCAGCCGGGCGAGATGATCAGGAGCGTCGAGCTGCCCGTTCCGCTGCAAGGCGAGCGCGCGCTGTACAAGCGCGCGATCAGCCGCACCCACGCCGAATGGCCGCTGGTCGAAATCTGCGCCCGCGTCGTGATCAAGGACGGCACGTTCCAGTTCGTCCGCCTCGCCGCCGGCGGCATCGCCCCGGTGCCGCTACGTCTCGCCGCCGCGGAAGCCGCATTGCAGGGCAAGCCGGCCAACATCGGGATGATTGCCGTTGCCGCAGAACGCGCGACATCGGGCGCAAAGCCGTTGCCGATGACGGGATACAAACTCGATCTGCTGAAGGGCGTCGTGCGGGATTTGCTGGAGCAGTTGGCCGCGTAGGCTGTAGGATGGGTTGAGCCCTTGCGAAACCCATCACTTTACCAACGGGATTGATGGGTATCGCTTCGCTTCACCGATCCCACGAATCCGACGCGATCTAGTGATCCTCGAACTCGTCTTCCTCGTTGACCTTGCTGCGGCCACCGAACCAGCGCGACACCGACTTTTTGCTGCCGAGCCGATCCCGTCGAATACGGATCGCGTGACGCGGAAGGATTGCGCTGCCCCGCGCGCGCGGCGACCTGTTCGCCCGAGACGGCGGCCGGCTCGCAGATGGTGCGGCGGGAGGACCGGCGCATCAGGTCGACGTGGATGTGATCCTCGTGGTGGGAGTTCGAGCCCGGCGCCAGCACGGTGTTGAACTGCTGGCAGGCGGCGCCCTGCACGTCGCGCAGAAAGCCCTGCTCTTCCGGCATGCCGCGCCAGCCGGTCTTGACCGCGATGCGCCGCCCGTCGGCGAGCGTGAAGGCGGCGATATCGAGCGCGTTGCCGAAGGCGTGCTCGGAAATATGCGCGTGCGGATTGCCGTTCATGCCGCGGCACGAATATGCCGAGATCTGCCTGATCTCGACGACGCGCACGCCGAACCAGCGCATCGCCGCCGGCTGCACGGAATCGCTGAGCCAGCGGTCGAGCGCCGAGACGATCGGGCACGCCAGCGTCGCCGCGGGCTTCATCGAGACCTGCCCGAAGGCGCTGACGGAGTTTCCTTGCGCCGGTCCAAGCGGCGGCGCAGCCGGCGATGGCGAATAGGATGGCTGCGGATACGGCGCAGAAGGCGGCGCCGGGTAACGCTCGCGCGGCGGATAGGATGGTGCCGCCACATAACCGCCGCGCGATGCCGGCGCGCGTTCGAGCGGCAGATCGACGTCATCCTCCTGCGGGGCGATGCCCGGCGCGGCCAGCGAGATCGGGCCGTTCGACGGCGCAGCGTAGGTCGGCTGGCGCGGCGCCGGATTCGGATAGTTTCCGGAATAGCTGCCTTGATAATTCCCTTGCGGCGGAGCCGCCGCTGGCGCGGGCGTAATCGGCCAGCGCGGCTGATTCCTGATATTGCCGGGCGGCCGAAGGCTTTCGTCGGCAAATCCGAAACTGCTGATGTTTTCGCCGAGCGCCGCGACTTTCAGCGGATATTCCGCGCCGCATACGCCGGGCCCGGAGATCGGGTCGATTCGGACCAGTTCCGCGCTCTCCTTGACGGCGCCGGACTTCAGACACGCGACTTCGGCCTCGGCACGCCATGGTTCGCGCTCGGCGGACTGAAAAAATCCGCGGCCACAACCCGCTAGCGAGACAAGGACGAGGGAGCCGACGAGATACAAACGAACTCCGTGCGTCATCGCCCGCACGTTCAACGAATTTATTTAAGGATCATTCAACATATTGATTTTACTAATTTTTTACCATGTTGCCGGGGGCTGGTGCCGGTCGAGAGCCCCTGGATGGACAGCAACGCTGACTTTTTAGGCCTGGAACGCTTTGCTAGCCTTAATTGTTATTCATGGGCACGACGTGAACCAGGGAGCTATCCCAATGGATTTCGTAAGTCCTCTCGTCAGCAGACTTGGCGTTGTAACCGCGTATGTTGCATTCGCTTTCGTCGCCGCGATTGTGCTCGGCGTGTTCTAAACCTCCGTCCCAGAAATGGACCTGAACGCCCGGTGACCGTCGTCACCGGGCGTTTTCGTGGGCACATAGCGTTTTCGAGCGAAGCGACGCCCGGTTCGCGTCTAGAAAGCGCGTCAAAACAAAAAGGCTCTATGAGCGCCGGTCGGATGACATTCTGCCGCGACGTCGCCAGGCTGTCGGCGTGGCGCGTGATGCGGCTCCAATTGTTGCCGGAGCAATAGAAGCGGCCGACTGCGCAGGCTTCGACGCGAAGCGTGTTGATTCCCTTCATCGACATCGTGCCGTAATACGTCTCGCCGGAGCCCTGGCTGTAGACGCCGCCGGTCCATTGCCTTTCCGTCTTCGGCTTCATGTTGATCAGGATCGCTTCGCGCTTCTCGTTCGATGAACCGAGCACGAAGCCGCACAGCGCATCGCCGCACTTTCCGATCCGCACCGTTCCCTTGCCTTCGGTCTGCCAGTCGCCGATCGGAGAATCCGACGGCGCGTCTTCCTCGGCCTGATGCGTGACACGTTCGACCTGTCCGGTGGGCGGCGCGGTCTCGACCGGTTGTTCGACCGATGGCGCCGGCGGCACTGGTATTGAAGCCTGTTGAACCGATGCCGGGGCGGCCGGCACAGGCGCATCGACGGTGTAGCTTCTCACTGCGGCCGTTGTGTAGACCGGAGACGGCGGCGCGGTAACGATGGTCTTGGCCGGCGCCGTGTTCGCCGGCGGGGCGGGTGGCGAAACCGTCTGCGGCACGGACGGCACGGGCTTTGCCGGCACTACCGCGTCGCGGTCGTCGTTATAGCCGTCACGCTTGCGGCGCCAGCCGAAACGTTTGGAGATCGACATCGCGGTGCACGAGACCGAACGGCAATGTCTGGAGGATTCGATGTGCACCCGATGGCTGCCGACGCTGAATGAGATCGAACGGCCGGCATGGGCCGAAGAAGTGAGCGCGATCAGCACGGCGAGAAAACAAAATCGCTTCATTGGAGCCTCCTCGCTGATGAGGCGGAAAATTAGCCGCGTGTAAGCCCGGTTGAATGTGATTTAAATCACCGACCCGCCAAACCGTCGCCGCCAGCGAGCGGCGCTTCCGGACGCCCCGTGACATACATCACAGAACGTGTCCGTCGCGCCGCGTAGGGTCCGGCCATGTTCACCGCCACGCGCTCACAAGCCGCTCAGGAGCCAGTCATGAAGAAGCTCTACATCGTCGCCGCATTGTTGATGGCCACCACCTCGGCACATGCCGGCGGGATTTCCTTCCAGATCAACGGCGAACGCGTCCGCATCGAAGCGCCGCGCAATTGCGGTGCCATTTCCTGCGTCAAGGTCATCTCGCCCGGCTATACCGGCACGATCGGCAATGTCGATCTCAAGGGCATGGGCAAGAAAAAGAGCGACGATGATGACGTCGTGACTTCAGCGCCCGCGGCACCTCCGGCACCCGCGCCGGCCCAGGCCACCGCGCCGCCGCCCCCCGCTCCCGCTCCGGCAGCGGCGACGCCCGCCCCTGCTCCAACCACCGTCGCGACGGCAACACCGGCACGCGAAGCTGCGCCGCCCGCTCCGCCTCCGCCGGCCGCCGCCGCGCCTGCGCCGCTACCGGCAGCCGCCGCCGCGTCCGACCCGAACTCGCCGATCGGCACCTGGTCGACGGAAGAGAACAAGGGCAACGTGCGCATCGAGGAATGCGGCGGCAATCTGTGCGGCTATGCCGTCGGCACCGGCGCAAGAATCCTGATCAACATGAAGCCGCAGGGAGCCAAGTGGACCGGCCGGATCCACGATCCCGACAGCGGCCGCAACTACAACTCGACGATTGCGCTGAAGAGCACCGATACGCTCAAGGTCCAGGGCTGCGCCTTCGGCGGCATGTTCTGCGGCGGCCAGACCTGGAAGCGCGTGAGCTGATTAGTTCTCCCCGAGACTTGAGGCCCTGTGGTTCGCCACAGGGCCTTCTTTATGTCTGTCGCCTTGCACAAAAAAGATGCTCTGGACCTGTGGTGTGGATCACACGGCCGTCGGCGCCGCGGTGCGACCGTCGTTGCTGCTGCAACCCGTGACATTTCGTTGCGCGCCGAAAGCGGAGCGATCTGTTGGCACCGAAACTTTGCCCCGGGTGTCAAAAGTCGGCGTCGCACCACTGGAGGTCGTTGAAGATCGGAGGGTCAAATGTCTCCCATCCTATGGCGAGTACTGACGCTTGCTCTTTGCTGGCTGCTCAGCGGAGCTGCTTCTGCCGGCGAATTGCGACAAAAGGTGTTCACGGCAAAGTCGTACTCAGGTTCGCGCGACCGCCACTATCAGGTATTCGTGCCATCCACCTACACGGGGCAGGACGCGGTGCCGTTGGTAATGATCTTGCACGGCTGCCGCCAGACCGAAGCCAACATGATCAACGAGACGCGATTCAAGGATCTGGCAGAGCGCGATAACTTCATCGTGGTTTACCCCTTCATCACCTCCTATGACGGTATGCGGGCCACGAATTGCTGGGGCTTTTTCCTCGACCAACATATTCACAAGGGTGCCGGCGAGGTTGAGGACCTGCACCAGATCGCGCTCGAGATCGAGGCTGAGTTAAAGATCGATGCCAATCGACGCTATGTGACCGGCCTCTCGTCCGGCGCCGGAATGTCGGTGGCGCTCGCTGTCGCTCACAGCGACTATTTTGCCGCGGCCGGTTCAGTCGAGGGCTTGCCTTACTCTGAGACTTCCTCCGCGGTGGGTTTCGTCTGCTCCAATCCGGGGAGTTTCAAGCCAATCTCCGCCGACGTGGTCGCGATGCAGACGGAGCAGCAGCAACCCGAGGAGCAGCGTCCAATCCCGATCATGGCAATTCACTCGCGCAACGATTGCGTCGTCAGCAAATTGGGCTCTGAGAACATACGGGATGCCTGGATCCACCGTTACGGACTCAGCCCCTCCCCGATTGCGACATTGGATTGCAGCGCTGAAGGCGTGCCCTGCACCCAGACAAAGTATGGGAGCCCGCAGCGCTCTGTGGTCGAGACCGTCTTTTACGAAGGCAAACGCGGCGATTTCATCGGTACCGGTTCTCACTATTGGGTCGGCGACAACAGCGGACAATTCGCCGATCCGACCGGGCCGAGCGCCAGCGAGCTGCAATGGACTTTCTTCAAGGCGCATCCATTCCGCGAGAATCAACCACCGTCCATCTCAATTAGCGCGGCTCAGGTCACCGGAAACTCAATTAGCGTGAATGGGACGGCATCCGCGCCCATGGGCGCGGTTGCAAGCGTAACGGTACGGCTCGATGGCCGCTTTCCTCAACCATCGAAACCCGCGTCGGGGACCAGTAATTGGGCCGTCACGTTCGACAATCTACATACGGATGCCATCTATGTGCCGGTCGCGACCGCGAAAGACAATGACGGGGCCATAACGAATACAACCGGGAATCAGATCACCGTGGGATCGCCGCCGCCGAATGCCCTCCCAAGCGTCGCGATCAATAGCGCCTCCGCCAGTGGTGACTGCATCACGGTAGCAGGCACCGCATCCGATCCCGAGGGACAGCTCGCCAACGTCGAAGTCGGGTTGGGGACGCGCGGACGAAAACCCGCGGCGCTAAATCAAGATAGGTTCAAATATCAGGAATGCGGACTGCCGGGAGGGACCTACTCGACCCGCGCCCAAGCGACGGACCAGGCCGGCGCAACGAGTCCGGTCATTTCGGGACCCGATGTAACCGTGAGCAATTTGCAGGCCGTGACCGCCAATTGGCAGATCCATATGAGTGCGGGCAGATTACGGGTCTACCCGGCGCCATGCACGAATGTTGGATTTGGCACGTGTGATCAGGGATTTTCCGAAATCTTCCTCGCCAACCAATTCAATCCCTTCGCTCTGCACAGAAAAGCGACCTCCAATGACTGGTTTGCACGGCCGGAGAACATACCCTGAGGGCCTGGTGAAACGAATCGAACAGGTTGCAGGTTGCGCGTGTTATCACCCGAGGCATCGGCGGGCTGGTACCATTGGACTTTGTCTCCCATGTGCCATGCCCGCCGTCGCGCCTAGCTTGCTGCCCGGAACTGAACTTCACCATTGTTCAGGAAACACGTCTTGGTGAAGAGGCTCAGATCCAGCGGATTGGGCAACCTGACATCTTCCAGATCGGGGCATGGTTTCTTCAACGGATCGTACGAACGATCGATCTGGGAGATAAAGACGAAGATCAGCCCGCGATCGCGGGCGAACGACTGCAGGGTGCGGACCTGAACCATCAATTCCGGATTGTCACGCTTCTGGTCGAGCAGTTGCAGATAATCCACGACCACCAGGGTGCCGCGCGGCGCCGTGGCCAGCCGCTTGACGATGTAGTCCGAACTTATCTCGTCGGAGCTGTCGAATTCAAACAGGCCGGCAAACTGCTCCGGCGCCACGCCGATGGCACGGAAACGATCCAGCATGTCCTTTTCGGTGTACTCCAGCGTGAAGAACACGCCTCGACTGCCGGACTTCATGGCTTGCACGGCAAGTTCGAGGCTCATCAGGGTTTTGCCCTGGCCCGGGCGCGCCCCCACCAGCACCAGGTCGCCGGGCGCCAGCCGGGCAAACAGTTTTTCAGCGGGCGCGCTTGCCGTCACTTTGGCCGCAAGCAAGCTCCAGCTGCCAAAACCCTCTTGCCTGGCAATGCGATCGAGCGCCGCGTGCAGCGGGATATTTTCCGCGCGGGATAGAAGTTTGGCCTTACGCTTCAGGTAATAAAGGGGCGCAGACAGCTTCATCGAAAGAACCTCCTATTGCGAGCAATGATCGCAACCCCTCCTTATGCCGTGTGCTCGAACAGTTGGTTCGATGATCGCAATGGCCCCGCATGAAAGATGCTTTCCCGACGGAGGGGGGAGGCATGGGCCGCGCCAGAATCAGGCAATAGCCGATTCTCGCTGAAGGGGCATTGCCAACCTCGGGCGGCGCGGCGGAAAGCGGTGGAAACGACCCGACATCCGACAACCATGCGGGGGGAGCGCGCTCCCCCGACGAAACAAAATCTCCCTGCGACGAAACACTTTTGCGCTTGCGACGACAAATTCCCGAAACCATCGCCGCGTAGTTCTCTGCCCAACGAGGCGCCACTCCGGCGCGCGACTCGGGGCGCAGCATCCGCTGCCAGACCATCCGGAAAAGGGGGACACTTAATGACTTTCACCGCTTCGACCGTGCGTGCCTGCAAGATGCTGATCGCGACCAGTTTTGCGCTGGCCGCGCTGGGCACCGCGGCTCAGGCCTATACGGCAGAGCAGCAGCAGATGTGCACCGGCGACGCGATGCGGTTGTGTTCGTCGGAAATCCCCGATGTGGATCGCGTCACCGCCTGCATGGTCCAGAAGCGCGCGCAACTCAGCGACGGCTGCAAGGCCGTCTTCCAATACGTGCCGTCGGCCGCCACGCCCGTGAACTACGCGCCTGCGGCGAAACCTTCCAAGCCGCTCAACCTGACCCCGCAAAAGCGCGGCTGAGCCAATTTCCAGCGCGGTGTAGAGCGCCATGCCCGGTATCCCCGGGTGTGGCGCTTGATCGTTTGCCCTCATCCTGACAACAAGTGCGGTGTTCATCCCGCATTCAGCCTGAGCGCGCTGAAATCGAGGCCCGCCTTCTGCCTGCCCCCTGAACGGAAATCTCCCCGATGTCGCGCCAATTGTCCTTCGCGCTAGCGCTGCTGGCCTGCGGCACGATGATCGGCGCGACGGACGTTTTCGGAAGTCCTTCCGAGCCGACGCAGCTGGCGCAGGCGCAAACCGAGCCCACACAGCCCGCCGCGCCGGCGGCGACCGCGACAGATCCCGCCACGCCTGACGCAACCGCCGCGGACGCGCCCGAAGAGCCGATCGGCAACGTCGCGACCGTGACCGGCAGCGCCAGCGTGATCCGCAACGACAAGACCACGCCGCTCAAGGTCAAGGACGACATCTATCTCAACGACGTGGTGCAGACCGGAGCGAACTCTGCGCTCGGCATCACCTTCATCGACGCCACCACCTTTAATCTCAAGGCGAGCACGAAGATCACCATCGACAATTACGTCTATGAGGACGGCGGCAAGAGCAACGCGGCGATCTTCGACGTCGCCAAGGGCACCGCCGCCTTCGTTGCAGCCTCGGTGGCCAAAACCGGCGACATGAAGATCACGACGCCGACCGCGACGCTCGGCATTCGCGGCACCACCGGCCTCGTCGAAGTGCCGGAAGGCGCCGCCGCCAACAATCCGAACAACGTCGCGATCAAGCTCTATCCGGACGCCGACGGCCGTGTCGGCCGCATCGAGGTCAACGACCGCGCCGGCGCGCGGCTCGGCTTTCTCACGCAAGGCGCGAGCGGCTTTACCATCCGGCCCGGCGCGGGCGGCGCGCGCTTCGCCGCGGTGCCGCTGGCGATTCCGCAAGCGGTGATGCTGCGCGACCAGGGCTTTGTGCGTCAGCTTCACTCGACGCAGAATGTCGGACGCCAAATGGTGTTCCAGCAGCGCGAATTCCGCCGCGCCAATCCCACCTTCGTCAATCCGAACCGTCCGATCCGGCAGCTTCAACCCGGCCAGCAGCGGCCAAATGGCTTGCCCGGACAGAACAGGCCCGGACAACAGCAGCCGGGCCAGTTGAACCGGCCCGGCCAGCCGAGACCGAACGGCCTGCCCGGGCAACCCGGTCAACCGCCACTGCCGGCCGTGCCGAACCGCCAGGGACAGCAGCAGCCCGGCCAGCTCAATCGACCCGGCGTGCCGGCGCGGACTGGACAACCGTCACGCCCCGGTTTGCCGGCACAGCCCGGACTGCCACCGCGTGCCGGGCAACCGCCACGATCCGATCTGCCAACGCAGCCCGGCCTGCCGCCACGCGCAGGCCAGCCGCCACGATCCGATCTCCCGCCGCAGCCCGCCGCGCCGACGACACAACCGGGGCTGCCGAACAGGTTCGGTGTGCCCGGGCCGCAGCGCGTGCCCGGACTGCAGCGCGCGCCCGGCGTTCAGGGAGCGCCCGCCGTGCAACGACCGGGACTCCCCGCCGCACCGCGACGGCCCGCGCCGCAGCGCGGCAAGCCGCCGCCGAAAGAGCTGCGCTAGTCGAGAGATGGCGTCAGGTATCGTGTCGCAGCCAGTCGCGCAGCTTTTGGATAAAGCTTCGCGGCTGGGTTCGCGTTCGACTCTCCACCGTGTCGACGGCCACCGGCTCTATCTCCAGCGCAAATGACGGCGGGCCGGCCGGCTGCGCTTCGTCAACGTGATCAACGGACGCGCCGGCGGTCGCATCGATCACGGCAGGCACATCGTCATGCTGCGCGATCTGCGGCGAGGGCTGATCAGGCGGGCACGGAGCAGGCGCGAGAGTGACCGCCGGTGCTGTCACGTCAGGCCGCCGCGTCCGGCGCTTCTCCGGCGGCTGTTTGGCCCGAGCCCTCCGGGTGGTCGCAGCATGCGCGGCCGCGGAGAGCGCGATCGGCCCGACATTTTCAAGAAACGCGCGCTCGTAATCGCGCGACAGCCGGTCGACGGCGTCCGCAAGCGGCAACCAGTCCACCGCCTTGACGTCCCGCATCAGTTCGTGAACCGCGCCGCCACGCGCTTCCATGCGCCAGTAGTGCACGACCTTGGAGCCGCCGCGGGATTCATAGACCAGCGTGCCCAGAAATTCGTGCACGGCGACATCGTGCCCGGTTTCTTCCATCACCTCGCGCTCGGCGGCGGCGCGCGGCGTCTCGCCGTCGTCGAGCTTGCCCTTGGGCAACACCCATTCATTGCGCTTGCGCAGGCGCACGACGGCGACCAGCGGCGTTTGCCGCCTGCCGCAGCACAATGCCTCCCGCCGCCAGAACGGCGTTCGCGCCATCTCTCTCTTCCCGCGTTATCGCGACTCACGAATCCAATGCGACCGCGAGCATATAGAGGGATGGGCGCGGGGAATCGAGCTTAAACCTGCGGTTTCCGCAACAACGGCTCGCCGGCGCGAATGCGTGCTCCCTCCACGACACCGTCGGCGAATTCGAAATTCTCCGGCGCCAGCACGATGATGGTCGAGCCGTGCTCGAACCAGCCGAGTTCGTCGCCTTTCTTGCACCCGCGCATCGCAGGCGAAGTCCACCGGTCCCCTGCTCTGCGCGTTGAGCGTGACATCGAGGAAATGCAGGCGGATGCTGGCGACAAGAATGGCGGCGACCGGCACCAGCGTCAGCGCCTCGCCGGTCGAAAGCCGCGTGCGCAGCACCGCGCGCTCGTTCTTGCAGAACAAACGCTCCACCCGCTTCAGCGCGATCGGATTGACGTTCCAGACGTCGCCATGGATGAACGTCACCCGCTCGATCGTGGCGTCATAGGGCGCGTGGAAGCGGTGATACATGCTCGACGTCAGCCGCAGCGTGAGGAAGCGGCCGTTGCGGTGCTGCTCCACCAGCGCGGGATCGCCGAGCAGATCGAGCAGCGAATAAGGCGCGCCCTTGATCTGGAACAGCTCGGTATCGGCGATCTTGCCGAAGGCGCCGATGATGCCGTCGGAGGGGCTGGCGACGACGGATGGATCGGGATCGGCCGGGCGCAGGCCGGGACGGAGCTCGCGCGTAAAACAATCGTGCAGGCTTTTGAATTCGGTCTTCTTCGCCTCCGACAGATCGAGATCGGAAAACAGCCGCCAGCAGGCGATCGAGAAATCGCGCACCAGCGGGTTCTCGATCTTGCTGAACCAGCCCATGAAGCGCGTCAGCGCCGCCCGCGGGATGCGGTTGGTCAGCAGGAAATTGAGGTCCTCCTGCTGGGTGAAGCGGGCGATCAGGCCCCTTATTGTCATCAATCTGTCAGCAGGATTGGCTAGCGCTTGTGGCATGGATTCGTCCCTTCCGATTCTTTCGCTGTCCGCCGCTGCGGTCGCTGGCGCCGCGGCAGTCTTCCCCAAATTGCAGGCGCGGCTGGCGCTGTCGCGCGCCAAGCACCGCTCGCTGACCGGACATTCCAAGATGTCCAAAATGGTCGCGCGGCTGGTGCCGCATTACGAATTCGATATCGACGATTTCTTCCGCTCCGACGGCGCGCCCGCCGATGTCGCCATGCAGCGCCAGGACGCCTTCTTCCGGCTCGCCCGGCCTCTATCGAGGAGCGCTACGCCAAGGGCCGGCAGATGACGGCGGAGGCGGCGGAGCGCATCTCCGACCTGCAATTCACCGAAACCTACCGGGTGCCGTTCCAGTACAGCCGGCTGGTGCGGGAAAATCTCGGCACCGGCGCCTTCATGCAATCCTCGGCCGGCGTCACCGTCACCGATGTCGACGGCAATGTGTTCTACGACCTGACCGGCTCCTACGGCGTCAACATCTTCGGCAACGATTTCTACAAGGAGTGCATCGCGGAAGCCGAGAAGCGCGCGCACGCGCTCGGCCCCGTGCTCGGCCCCTATCATCCCGTCATCACCGACAACGTGCAGCGGCTGTGCGAGATTTCCGGCCTCGACGAAGTCTCGTTCCACATGTCCGGCACCGAGGCGGTCATGCAGGCGGTGCGGCTGGCGCGCTACCACACCAAGCGCACGCATCTGGTTCGTTTCGCCGGCGCCTATCACGGCTGGTGGGGCGACGTGCAGCCCGGCGTCGGCAATCCCGTGTCGCCGCACGAGACCTATACGCTGGCCGACATGTCGGAGCGGACGCTGCACGTGCTGCGCACGCGCAAGGACATCGCCTGCGTGCTGGTCAATCCGCTGCAGGCGCTGCACCCCAACGCCAACGCGCCCGGCAATTCCGCGCTCGTCGACAGTTCGCGGAAAGGCGCGTTCGATCGCGCGGCCTACGCCGACTGGCTGAAGAAGCTGCGCGAGGTCTGCACCGAGCGCGGCATCGTGCTGATCTTCGACGAAATCTTCGTCGGCTTCCGCCTCGCCGCCGGCGGCGCGCAGGAATATTTCGGCGTCCGCGCCGACATGGTGACCTACGGCAAGAGCCTTGCCGGCGGACTGCCGGTCGGCGTGGTCTGCGGCCGCAAGGATCTGATGCGCCGCTTCCGCGATGACCGTCCCGCCGACGTCTGCTTCGCCCGCGGCACCTTCAATTCGCATCCCTACGTGATGACGGCGATGGACGAATTCCTCAGCCGGCTCGCCAGCCCGAACTTCAATGCGGTCTACCACGGGCTCGACGAGACCTGGAACGGCCGCGCCGAGGCGCTGAACGACGCGGCTGGCGGCGAAGGACTTGCCGGTCCGCGTCAGCAATCTGTCCTCGATCTGGATGGTGCAATATACCGAGCCGTCCCGCTACAACTGGATGCTTCAATATTATCTGCGCGCCGAAGGGCTGGCGCTGAGCTGGGTCGGCACCGGCCGGCTGATCTTCAGCCTGAACTACACCGACGCGGATTTCAGCGAAGTCGCCGACCGCTTCGTCGCGGCGACCGAGAAGATGAAGCGCGACGGCTGGTGGTGGCACGATGCCTCGCTGACCAACAAGAACATCAAGCGGCAGATTCTGAAAGAGATGCTTCGCAAGAGGCTTGGGCGCTAAGGCCCTACTGGCTGTCGTCATGGCCGGGCTTGTCCCGGCCATCCGCGTCTTTCCTGCTGCTGACATTGCAAATCGCTGACGCTCAAGACGTGGATGCCCGGGACAAGGCCGGGCATGACGGAGCTCTTCGATTGCGCAACAACACTCACGCGTGCTTGACGTGCTTCTCGAGACCGGGATCGATCAGTTCGCCCTTCATCAGAGACAGCGGCGCCTTGTAGTACAGCTTGAGGTCGCTGAAGGGGTCGGTGAGGATTTTGGTCATCCAGACCAGGCCGGTCTCGACGTCGCGGATGAAGAACAGATGGACGGTGCGGAACAACAGCCCGCCGACTCCGACCGCGAGCCAGATCTTGGCCACCTGGCGCATGAAGTCCGCCGGCGACGTCCAGGGCGTGAACAGGCCGAACAGGGTCGGGTCGAAATACAGCACCAGCGGCGACAGCGCCCAGATCGTCATCAGCACGACCTTGCGCTGCAGATTGTAGCCGACCTTGATCTCTTCCTTGTGCTCATGGGTCGCCTGGTTGACGTGGTCGTAGCCCCTCGGCTCGAAGAAGAAGTGACCGGCCTGCCGCGAGGTCATCGAGACCAGCCAGCCGACCAGCGCCGACACCATCGGATCGATGAACAGCATCGCATAGGCGAACAGGAAGCTCGCGGCGCTGACGAAGTGCAGCGACTGGTTGATGCGGCTGTGGTGATAGTAGCGATGGTCGTCCCAGCGCTGGGTTCGCAGTTCCTGCAGGAAATTCTTGATCATTCTCTCCCCCAAATTCTTTCGGGTTGTGTTTACAGGGATTCGATGTCCGGCATGTGACATCATCATGTTGACATGTGACCGAACGCAGCGACGCGATGACGCGGGCGTCATCGCCGCGCGTTACGCAGCCGCGGCGACGTCGACTTTGCGGAAACGCACCAGCGAGAAATGGCCGAGCGGCGGCACCAGGCGGCGCTCCGCCAGTTCGATGCCGCGCGCGCCCGCCAGCCATTGCGCATAGCGCGACCAGGCGAACTCGGCGGTGCGGAAGCCGAGCGGACGCACCACCGGCTGCAGCCGCTGCTCGATGAAGCGGCGCATGCCGGCGTCGGCGCTGACGCGGGTCAGGATGATGAGTTCGCCGCCCGGCCGCAGCACGCGGGCGAATTCGTCGAGCGCCTTTTCCGGGTTCGGCACCGCGGTGACGACATATTGCGCCATCACGACGTCGAAGGAATTGTCGGGGAATTCGAGGTTTTCGGCGTCCATCACCGCGAGACCCTCGACGTTCTTCAGGCCGAGTTCGTCGACGCGCTTCTTCGCCTTCTCCAGCATCGCTTCCGAAATGTCGGTGCCGAAGATGCGCAGATGCGGCGCGTATTGCGGCAACGAGATGCCGGTGCCGACGCCGACCTCGAGCACGCGGCCGCCGATCTTGTTGGTGGCCTGGATCGCCGCCTTGCGGCCCTTGGAGAACACGCCGCCGAACACGAGGTCGTAAACCGGCGCCCAGCGATCGTAGGCCTGCTCGACCATCTCGCGGTCGAAATCGAGCTGCCTCGTGCCGTCAAGCTTGATGATGTCTGCCATGATTGTCTCTGCCTTCTCGTCTCACGCGTATGACTGGTTTGATGGTCGTTACACTCAACCCTGCACGGCGCTTGTGGCGGGCGCCCGACGCACCGGCCGCAGCGCGCGGCTCGGCTGCAGCGCCGTCAGATTGCCGATGAACTGCCGCGCGCTGTTTTCCCAGGAACGCGACAGCGCAAAATTCCGGCAGGCCTCGCGCGACATCGTCAGCGCGCGCAGGCACGCGCTGCGCAGATCGCTGTCGATCGCGCCGATCGGATGATCGGCGATGACATCCTTCGGCCCGGTGACCGGAAACGCCGCGACCGGCGTGCCGCAGGCCAGCGCCTCGAGCTGCACGACGCCGAAAGTGTCGGTGAGGCTCGGAAACACGAAGACGTCGGCAGCGGCGAGATGCGCGGTCAGATCCGCGCCCTTCTTCTCGCCGAGAAAAATTGCATCGGGATATTTCCTTGCGAGCTGCGCTCGCTGCGGTCCGTCGCCGACGACCACTTTCGTTCCCGGCAGATCGAGCGACAGAAACGCTTCGAGATTCTTTTCCACCGCGACCCGGCCCATGGTCATGAAGATCGGCCGCGGCAGATCGAGCGTTGCGGGATTATCCGGATTGAACAATTCGGTGTCGACGCCGCGCGTCCAGAAGCCGAGCTTGCGAAAGCCGCGCGCGGAAAGTTCCTGCCGCAGCGAAGCGGTTGCCACCATGATCGTGGAAGATGCGGCATGAAAATGCCGCAGCACCGCATAGCCGACGCTGAGCGGGAGGCCGGTGCGGACCGCGACATATTCCGGAAAGCGCGTCGTGTAGGACGTGGTAAACGCAAGCTTGCGGCGGCGGCAATAGGCGCGCACCGCCCAGCCGATCGGCCCTTCGGTCGCGATGTGAATGGCATCCGGCGCCGCCTCCTCGATCCGCCGCGCGATCTCGCGCCGGTTCGGCAGCGCGATGCGCAGGCCCGGATAGGTCGGCAACGCCATCGAGGGAAACCCGTCCGGGGTGAGGAAGCTGATGTCGGCGTCAAGCGCTGAAGCGCTGTGCGCCAGCGACGTCAGCGTCCGGACGACACCGTTCACCTGCGGATGCCAGGCGTCGGTCGCAATCAATATCTTCATGTCCGGAGCCTGAGGTTAATGATTCTCAAATCCGACGTTGGGACATGGATATTTCAGGCGTATGACGTCATCGATCTGTAAGGTTGTTTTTTAAGCCCTGTCTCCACGCATTTTCGTGTAACGTGACAGAATGATGTCAGACCAGAACCGACGATGATGCGCGATCCCGACGGCGGCGGAAGCGAAGGAACTATGCGCTCCTGATCCTCGCCGCCGGCATGCTCGCGTTCGGCGTCGCCGCCGGCACGCTGTATTACGTGCTGCGGCCGACGACGCTGCGGATCGCGGTCGGGCCTGCCGGCAGCGAAGACCAGAAACTGGTCCAGTTGATGGCGCAGACGTTTGCGCGCGAAGACAGTGCGGTGCGGCTGTCGCCGATCACGACGGAAGGGACGGCGGAGAGCATCGCGCTGTTCACCGCCGGCAAGGCCGATCTCGCGGTCGCGCGCGGCGATCTGAACCTGCCGACGAATGCCGAGTCGGTCGCCATCCTGCGCAAGAATGTCGTCGTGCTGTGGGCGCCATCCGGCCTTGCCCGCCAAGGGCTCGAAGAAGCAGTCGACGCCCAAGATCAAGAGCCTCGACGAACTCGCCGGCCACCGCGTCGGCGTGATCGGGCGGACGCAGGCCAACGTCACGCTGCTGCGCGTGATCCTGAACGAGTCCGGCATCAATCCCGACAAGGTCACGGTCAGCCAGTTCGCCACCAACCAGATCGGCGAGATGGCGCGCGATCAGACGATCGACGCGTTCATGGCGGTCGGCCCGCTCAACAGCAAGATCACCGTGGACGCGATCGCGGCGACGGCGGCGGCCCGGGGCGAGCCGAAATTCCTGCCGATCGACGTTGCCGAGGCGATCGCGAAGAAGAACCCGATCTACGAATCCGAGGAAATTCCCGCCAGCATCTTCGGCTCCTCGCCGCAGCGGCCGGAAGACAAGGTCGACACCGTCGGCGTCAATCACCTGATCATCGCGCCGAAATCGTTGTCGGACACGGCGGTCGCCGCCTTCGCCCGACAGCTCTTCACGAACCGGCAAGCAGCTCGCGCGTGAAATGCCGACCGCCTCGCAGATCGAAAAGCCGGACACCGACAAGGACGCGGCGCTTGCCGGCGCATGCGGGCGCGGCGGCCTATATCGACGGCAACGAGCGAACGTTCCTCGAAAAATACACCGACTACATCTGGTTCGTGATCCTGGTCCTGTCGGGCCTGGGCTCGGCCGGCGCCTGGCTGCAGCACTACTGGAAGAGGGACGAGCGCGAGCAGTACATCGCGCATCGCGACAATTGCTCGACGTTGATTTCCAGGGTGCGCAGCGCCGAAACGCCGGAAGAGCTGGCGGAAATGCAGGGCGCCGCCGACGGCATGCTGCGCGAGGCGCTCGACTGCTACGACGACGGCGCCATCGAGGACGGCGACCTGTCGGTGATCGGGCTGGCGCTCGAGCAATTCCATCACGCAGTCGCCGACCGCCGCACCGTGCTCAACGCCGGCGGGGCCGGCATGCCGCGGATGCGCGCCGGGTAGACCTGATCGGTTCTTCCTTCTCCCCTTGTGGGAGAAGGTGGCGCGAAGCGCCGGATGAGGGGTCTGTCTCCGCGGAGAGAACCCCTCACCCGTCTTAATCGCGCTTTGCGCGATTGATCCACCCTATCCCACAAAGAGAGAGGGACCGGTCTCACCCCCTCAACGAAATCTTAATGAAACAATTCCCTAACGCGACGAAACCATTTTGGCGATTTCGTGCAAATGTCCTGAAACGGTTCACCTGTACATCTCCCCCCAACGACGCGCCGAATAACGGTGCGACTGGGCGTAGAACAGGGGACGACCAATGTTTAATTCATTGAGGCTGAACACCCGCCTTGCTGCCGCCGCTTTTGGTGCGCTGGCGATCGGTGCTACTGCATTTTCCGCACCCGCCGCCGCGGCTCCGCTGCCGCTGTTTCCGTTTTTCCTGCCGCAGCTTGAAGCCGCGCCGCCGCCGGTTGCAGGCTGTGCCCCGGGCGAAGAAGACCGTTCGGTCGAGATCCCGGCGCGCCTGCGCCGCCAGGTCGTGAGCTACCCGACCCGCGAGGCGCCCGGCACGATCATCATCGATACCCCAAACACCTATCTCTATCTCGTGCTCGGCAACGGCCAGGCGATGCGCTACGGCATCGGCATCGGCCGCGACGGCTTCACCTGGTCCGGCACGCAGACCATCACCCGCAAGGCGGAATGGCCGGCCTGGACCCCGCCCCCGGAAATGATCGCCCGCCAGCCCTATCTGCCGCGCCACATGGCCGGCGGCCCCGGCAACCCGCTCGGCGCCCGCGCGATGTATCTCGGCGGCACCATCTATCGCATCCACGGCACCAACGATCCCGAGACGATCGGCACCCGCGTTTCCTCGGGCTGCCTCCGCCTCACCAACGAAGACGTCAGCGACCTCTATTCGCGGGTCAACGTCGGCACCAAGGTGATCGTGCGGCCGATGACGGATCGCCGCGCCGATCTCGGCCGTACCATCCGCTAAGCCAATCCCGAATTTCGAAGCGAAAGCGGCCCCGGCATTCGCCGGGGCCGTTTTTGCGTTCGGAGCGATCACCGGCACAAAATAGCCCGCCGGGCTTTGCAGCCGGCGGGCCGGGTTGATCCATCAACCGGGTTGATCCATCAATACGTCATGAAATCAGCACTCGAAATCAGCACTTGCGCGCGCCGCTCTTGCAATCCTGGCGAAAGCGGTCGCCGTGCGGGTCGGCGGAGGCCGGAACCATCGCGGCAAAGGTACCGGCAATGAAGGTGAGCAGAGCCGTAAGAAGAACGAAGCGCTTCATCTGGTTTTCCCTCTTTGCATCGGCCGCGAAGGGCGGCACGGATGCTGACGATTGACGGCTTCCGGTGCCCGGACGGCCGGTGACACGATTGGTCACGCGCGACATTGCGGGCGGTCGCGAGGGCCGTCATCCTCCATATTGATGAAGACGCCGATGAAGAAGGTCGCGTCGATTCGGCGTTAGTTTTTCGCTGCGCTTCGATCGAGCGTGACGTTGGCGAGCAGCGACACCACTTCCGCCTGGCGGGTGCATCCGGTCTTTTCCAGCACCTGGCGCAGCTGCGAGCGCACGGTCGTAATGGCAACGCCACCGGCGGAGGCGATCTCTTCCAGGGTTTCGCCGACCGCGAGCCCTCTCGCCACCCGCGCCTCTGACGGCGTCAGGTCGAACAGCGACCGCATCAATTCGACGGGCGGGGCCGGCGGCGCCGCCAGCGGGGTCAGCACCAGCAGCGCGAAGCTGCCGGTGAAGATATCGTGGGCCGAACGCCGGACCGGAAGCAGGTGACCAACCATCGACGCCCTGTCGTCGGCATCGCGCAGCGGAAATGAGCGCACGGCCGCGTCGGGATGCTTGCCGAGCGCCGCCAGCGCCGCACCCAACAATTCGTTGGCGCGTCCATCCGTCAGCGCGACGCGGTTTCGCGCCCGCCAGTGCACATGTTCGCCCATCTCCTCGATCAGGCGATTGGCTTCGATCACCGTGCCGCTCTCGTCCAACAGCAGCGCCGGCAATCCCATCGACGTGAGTGCGTCGTTGGCGCCCCTGGCGCGTTGCAGGCCGAGCCTTGCCGACACGAAGGCGCTGCGCGCCAGATGGGAGCGCAATTCGTTCAGCGCCTCGACCCGCTCCTTTTCGATCGGGCCGCGGCTATGGTCCCGCTCGATGCTGAAGACGATGTGATCTCCGGTCGGCATCTGCAGGCCGGTGCCGGCTGACCATCCAAGCCCGTGCGGACGAAAGAAGTCGCGATAGATCGCCTTGCTTTCGAGCTGGTCCGCCGTCCAGAAATCATGTTCGACGAAAAATCCCGGCATCGACTGCCCGAACAGGCAGACCCGGCGCGGACAGCGCGAAAACCATCCATCCTCGACGTAGGACCGGAAGATGTCCTTCAAATTAGCCGAGGCGGTCCATTTCAGGACCCTGTCGCGGGCCGAGAACAGCAGGCCGCCGCGCGAGTCCGCCAGTTCGGCGAGATCATCCAGCACACCGGGCCAGAGATCAGGGACAACGGAACATTCGTAGATGCGGTCGATCAAATCTGTGTTCACGAAGAATCCGGCTAAGAACTAAAACAATGAGGCCCGTAACCCCGTTACCACGGCGCTCCGGCATATCCTCTCATCATGCAACTATTCCCTGACCGGGCCAAGCTGCTTCCTTGCGCCTCGTGGAAGGCCGCGTCTCGAAACGACCGCCCTGGACGCAAGGCCCAAGCCGCGCTCAAGCGTCGCGGAACCATCCGCTCTGGCGCACCCCTCCCCTTCGCGGTAAAACCTCGCCGGGGCGATTCAATTGGGATCCGGGGGGACGATGCGTCTGCCGATGCATCTGAAGACGGTTTCGATCGCGCTCGCGGTCGTCATCGTGTCGTTTGCGGCCAGCCTGAAGGTGATGGACCTCGTTGCGCCACGCGCCACGAACCGGGCGCCCGTGCTCGCCGAATTGCCGCCGCTGCCGCCAGCGCCGCGTGCATCCACCGTGATGGCGCCGATTGCGGTTGCGCTGTCGGCGATCCGCGACGCCGCCGATCGCGGCGCACCGCGCAACTTCAGCGGCAAGGCCGACAATCCGATCCCGCAGATCCTGCAGAATGGCGATATCGGCTGGACCGCCTCGCGCGGGCCGATCGCAGCTACCGGCGCCCAGGACGTGCTGTCGCTGGCGACGCCGCTGACGGGCACACTCAACGTCACCGGCTCGCTGTCGGCGAAGGCAACGGGCGCGGTCGGCGACGCGCTCGGCGGCCTGCTCGGCGGCAACGTCGCGAAACAAATCGGCAGCGTGAACATCAAGAACCTCAACGCCAGCGCCGACATCAAGGGCAACGTCGTCATCACGGCGCGGCCGAAGATCGCCGCGAACTGGCGCATCGAGCCTAACCTCACCGCGCAGGTCAATCTCAACGACTCCAGCCTCAGCGTGGCCGGCGCCCGCGTCAGCGTGCCCGCGCAGGTAAGCCGTTGATCGACAAGAACGTCGCCGAGCAGATCGCGCTGGTGCAGGCGCGCATGCGCAACGATCCGGCCTTCGAGCAGAACGCGCGGGCGCAATGGGCCAAGGCTTGCCGCTCGATTCCGCTGCAGGGCACCACGGCCGGTTCGACGATGCCGACGCTGTGGCTGGAATTGCGTCCGATACGGGCGATTGCCGCGCAGCCGCGTATCGACGCCTCGAACCTCACGCTGACGCTCGGCATCGAGGCGGAGACCCGCATCACGCCGGCCGAGACCAAGCCGTCCTGCCCGTTCCCCGCCACCATCGACATCGTGCCGCCGACGCCGGGACGGGTCGCGATCGGCGTGCCGATCGACATGCCCTTCACCGCGATCAACAAAATCGTGGAAGCGCAGTTCGCCGGAAAAACTTTTCCGGAGGATGGTTCCGGCTCGGTCGACGTCACCGTCAAGCGCGCCAGCGTCGCCGCGTCTGGCAACCGCCTGCTGATTTCGCTATTGGTGAGCGCCAGGGAGAAGCAGAGCTTCCTCGGACTCGGCGGCGAGGCCAATGTGCATATCTGGGGAAGGCCGGTGCTCGATCAGGCTGAGCAGACGCTGCGGCTGACCGATATCGAGCTCGCCGTCGAGTCGGAAGCCGCCTTCGGACTGCTCGGCGCCGCGGCGCGCGCGGCGATGCCGCATCTGCAGAAGACGCTCGCGGACAAAGCTACCGTCGACCTCAAGCCGTTCGCCGCCAACGCGCAGAAAAAGATTGCCTCCGTGATCGCCGATTTCCAGAAGAACGAGGAAGGCCTGCGGGTCTCCGCCGAGATCAGCAAGCTGCGGCTCGCCGACATCGCCTTCGATTCCAAAACGCTGCGCGTGATCGCGGAGGCCGAAGGCGCGATCAATGTTTATGTGAGCGCGCTGCCGGCATTGTGACGGTCGCGTTGCACACTCTCTCCTCCGTCATTGCGAACGAAGCGAAGCAATCCAACTATCCCCCGCGGGGAAGGATCGATTTCCTCGTCGCGGAGCCTGTCGTCGGGCGCGCATTTGGCTCCTTGCCATAACAGAGGATTGGCAGCTCGGCCCGGGAAGGTGGGCACGGCGCGCACGGACGCTTATGCCATTCCTATAATGCCGGCCGGCTTGTACCCTCGATTTTATATGGCGGCGGAGCAATCTCTCTCGTGCAGTCGAAAATCCCGATCGACTAAATGGAGAATGAGCCATGTATGCGCAGGTTGTTGTACAGAAACGGCGCGCCCTTCTGGCGGATTGGATGTCGAGAAAGTCAATGCGCCTGGCGGTGCTGTTTGGCGTCCTTCTGACTGCTAGCATCGCGGTCAACGCGATGATAATCCTCGTCGACGGCAGCAGGCCATAACCCGTGATGCGAAATGCCGGGCTCCGGCATTTCGGTTGTTGCATCGTCTTAGGTCACGTCCGCTTACCAATCAACCAATGTCTTGGACCAGGCCAATTATGTCCGGAAGGCGCCTACCAGCGTAGAGACGCAGAATATAAGATTGACGCTGCTCACGCGCCATGAAGCTGATGTGTTCCCGGTTGGCTTTCGATCGCGCTTTGGCTGCTTGCGCTTCAGCCAAAGAATAGTCGTCCAAAATATCAGACAGGAGTTGAGCCGGTGCCCAGTGTTGATTCGAAGCTGCAGCAAGACCTTATAGCGGAGCCCAATACATCGGAGCCCAATGCCGATCCGCTTTTAGGCCCGGTAACATCAGAAGTGGCGCGCTACGTTGCTGCGATTGCAATGACGGCCTTCGCGACCGTCGTGGCTGTCGGCGTCGACACCAAGGTGACTATCCCCAACCTGTCCCTCGTATTTGTTGTGCCAGTGATTGTTGCGGGCGTTAGCCTCGGCCTGGGTCCCTCACTCTGTTCGGCGATCCTTGGCGCCTTGGCCTTCAACTACTTCCTTACTGAGCCTCGCTACTCGCTCGCCGTTGACGACCCTGCAAACATCTGGGCGATTGGGCTGCTGTTTGTCATTGGACTCATCGCGAGTGGCGTTGCCTACACGTCGCACCGAAGGGCGATCGAGGCTGCGCTGTTGAGGAGGCAGGTGAGCGTGCTGCAAGGCTACAGCAGTGACGTCGTCGCGGCCGATAGTACAAGGGCGATTGCCTCGATCACTTGCCGAGCTGTTGCTGCGCTATTCCAGGTCCCTGCCGTCGTGATGCTTGTTGCGGAGGACAAGGTGGTCTCCCTCGAGCAAGTCGGCGACGTCGAACTCCTGGAGACCGACTTGGAGGCGGCGCAATCGTCCTTGTCGACAGGAACGACAATGCGCAGCGGCGTTTACCCGAATCTTGCTTCACGCTTTGACTTTTGGCCTGTGGCAACGGCAGAAGGCCAGAATGCCGTCATCGGACTCGCATTCGACCCGGACGAACGCCCTTCGACACCAGACGCACTGGTCCATGTCATTGTGGGTGTTTTGGCCCTCGTGCTTGACCGCCAACAAGCACAGGTCAAACGCGATGCTCGGTCCGCAAGTTGATTCCACGAAGGTGGGCACGGCGCATGCGCGCCCTTGCCCACCCTACGCACTTGCCTCCAGGACGTATCAATCCTCGAACTTGAACGAGACGTTCAGCTTGGCGCGGTACGCTTCGACCTCGCCCTTGGCGTCCAGTTGCAGATCGAGCTTGACGACCTCGGCGACACGAAGGTCGCGCAAGGATTTTCTGGCGCGGGTGATCGCAGCATCCGCAGCCTTTTGCCACGATTCCTTGCTGGTGCCGATCAGCTCGATGACCTTGTAGACACTCTCAGCCATGTCGTCCTCCCGTTGGTGCAACGGTTTGCACAAGGCAGGATGCAGGGTGCTCCTGCCGCGGTACAACCTAACATCGGGACGCACGTCGTGAATAGGATGCGCTGCACCATTACGCGAACGGCGGCTACAAAAGCAGATGGCCGGGCGGCAATACGCCGTCCGGCCATTTCAGGAAGCTGGCAGCCGAAGCCTGACCTATTCGGCTGCGTACTTGAACTCCGGCATCGCCTTCAGCTGATCCTTTGTCGCGCTGAACACGGCGTGATCCGGATACCAGGGATTCTTCTTCGGCGCGGCAGCCGGCGCAGTCGTTGCAGCACCTGTCGTCGTCGTGCTCGAAGGCCTTGCGCCGGTAGCGGGCGCGCCCGCAGCGCCGGTATAGGCGATCGGTTCATCGACGAACTTCACCTTGTCGAGCGGCACGGCAACAAGATGCTCGCCGACGCCAAGGAAGCCGCCGACGCCGATGACAACGGCTTTGATATCGCCGCTCTTGTCGGTCAGGAGATCGTTGATCGATCCGAGGCTTTCGTTGCTGTCGTTGTACACGTTCAGCCCGACCAGCTTCGAGGTGCGCCAGCTACCCCTGAGCGACGAGGCATCGGACGGGGCCGCAGGCGCGGCGGTGGTGGCGCGGTCAGTCGTTGCCGAGTCCGTCGTTGCCGAAGGACTTTGCGCGAACGCTGACACTCGCCAGCAGCGCGGAAGCCGCGACACCGGCAACGGCATATTTCTTCAACATATCGGTTCTCCTCAGTTCGGAAACGCACTGGGAAAACCCGTCTCGTCAGCAAGCGTTCCACGTATTTTGCATGGAACAATTTCGCCCGCTGCGGTCAAAAGCCGCCCCAGTAAGGCGGCATGCCGTAATAGCGATGCAGCTCGGCTTCCTTCGCGCGATCGCCCCAGTCGAAATCCTTGTCGGCACGGAACGACGGCGCGCGCTTCAGCTCCTCATCGTCGACGTCGAGTTCGTAGGCTTCGAACTTCGTGTTGTAGCGAAGCCGCCCCCACGGCAACGGAATCAGATTGGCGCCGATGCCGAGAAAGCCGCCGAAACTCAGGATTGCATAGGATACTTGACCGGTGACCTTGTCGATCATCAGCCGTTCGATGTGGCCGATCATGTCGCCGTTCGGCCGCCGCACCGCAGTCCCTTCGACGCGGTCGCTCGCGACCAGCTGATGCGGCTTGGTCATGACGTCGCTTGCCATTGCACCCTCCCACACGTGAATGGAAATCAACGCTGCACCGCGTCACCGGTTCCGCCACCACGAAATAAGACAACCATCCTTTCCTATCGGGAAAGGATGGTTGCGAGGCGCAGCTTTGGGAAGCGGCTTGGGAAAATGTCAGCTCTGGTAGTCGATCAACAGCGCCGAGAACGAGGCGCTGCTGCTGCTCGAAGTCGTGCCGGTCGCGCCGTAGGACGTCGATGACGAGGCCGACAGTGACTCCTGCAATGATTGCAGGAACTGCTTCAGGATGTCGTCGATCGATGTCGAGGACGACGACGATGTGTCGTCGCTGGAGGACGCATCGCCCGAAGGCGGCGGGCCGCCCGGAGGCGGACCGCCGGCTCCGCGCGGGCCGCCGGCGCCGCCGGGTCCGTTGGCGAACGCCGCCTTGAAGACGTCCTGCAGTTCGGTGGCCTGGTCGCTGGTCAGCTTGCCGCTGGAAACTTCGCCGGCGATGAGGTCGTCGATCTTCGATTTCAGATCGGCGTGCGACGGCCGCGTGCCGCTGGCCTGGTCGCTGGCGCGGCTGGCCTGCATCGCCGAATCGATATCGGTCAGCGCCGACGACAGCGCGTCCTGGTCGGACGACTTGATGGCGCCGGATTTCACTTCGGACAGCAACTCATCCTGCAACTTCTGGAGGGGCGACTGGTAGGTCTGGCCCGAGGCCGCCGAGATCGAGGTCATGATAGCTCCGCGCGTTCGTAAATGACGCTGTGACCGTAGGGTTAATGACGTTAACGAGGTCTTTTCGCCCGCCCCCTGGCCTGTTGCCCGGTGTTGCCCGGAGTCATCCGGAAACATCCGGAAACAAAAATCCTTCGCGCGCCCGCCCGAATCACCGACAAAAGGTCGGTATGGCCCAGGCAATACCCAACATCCTCGTCGTTGAGGACGATCGCGAGACGCGGTCGCTGATCGCAAAATACCTGCGCAGCAACGCCTGCAACGTGGCCACCGCCGCCGACGGCCGCGAGATGGCCCGCGCCATGACCGACCGCCGCGTCGATCTTTTGATCCTCGACGTCATGCTGCCCGGCGAGGACGGCCTCACGCTGTGCCGCAAGGTGCGCGCGCAATCGCAGACCCCGATCATCATGCTGACCGCGCGCGGCGAGGACGTCGATCGCATCCTCGGCCTCGAGATGGGCGCCGACGACTATCTGGCAAAGCCGTTCAACCCGCGCGAATTGCTGGCCCGGATCAACGCGGTGCTGCGCCGGCAGGCCGTGGCCTACACCGCCAGCGCCAGCGAGGGCGCGACCGCGCTGGCGTTCGCGGGCTGGCGGATCGATTTCCGGCTGCGCGAGTTGCGCAATCCCGCAAGGCGCGCGTGTGGCGATGACCAGCGCCGAGTTCGACCTGCTGCGGACCTTCTGCGAGCGGCCCGGCCGCGTGCTGTCGCGCGACAGCCTGCTCGACCTCACGCAAGGCCGCAACGCCGGCTCGTTCGAGCGCTCGATCGACGTGCTGGTCAGCCGCATCCGCCGCAAGATCGAACCCGATCCGCAGAATGCCACCATGATCAAGACGGTGCGCTCCGGCGGCTACATGTTCACGCCGCGCGTTGAACCCGTCGGCGTCGAGGCGGTGACCGCCGCCGGCCACTGATCATGAAGCTGTCGGCCTTTTCAACCTGCGCGGCATCAGCGGCCAGATCGCGGCCCTCGTCGTCGTCTCGATCGTAGCGCTTCATCTGATCATCACCGCGAGCTTCCTGCTGCACCGGCCCGACCAGGCGGAGCCGCCGCCCGATCGCGGCCATGGCCAGCTCGTCGCGGCCGTGCAGCTGCTCGGCGCAGCGCCCGCGTCGGAACGGCCGCGGCTGTTCGCCGACATCGCGCGCGCCTTTCCGCAGCTCGGCATCGAAATCTTGCCGCCGGGACAAACGCCTTCGGCGGCGATGCCGACGGTTTCAATCCACACGGCCTGCAGCGGCGTCTCGGCCATGACTATCGCATCTTTCCGCTCGCGGGCGATGGCGCGCCGCGCAAGCTCGGCATCGGCCTGCCTGACGGCATGATGATTTCGGCCAACATCCTGCCCGACCGGCCGCGACCGCCGTTTCTCGGCGGGCCCTGGATGATGACGCTGCTGTTTGCCGTCATCAGCGTCACGTTGCTGGGCTTATGGGCGGCGCGGGCGTTGACCGCGCCATTGTCGTCCTTCGCCAGGGCCGCCGAGAATTTCAGCCTGAACGGCGCGGCGGCGCCGCTGCCCGAACGCGGGCCGGAGGAAATCCGCTCGGTCGCGCGCGCGCTCAACCGCATGCGCGAGCGCATCACCGGCCTGATCGACGACCGCACCAAAATGCTCGCCGCGATCAGCCACGATCTGCGCACGCCGATCACGCGGATGCGGCTGCGCGCCGAATTCATCGAGGACGAGACCTATCGCAGCCGCATGCTCGACGATCTCGACCAGATGCGCGCGATGCTGGAGTCGGTGCTGTCGTTCCTGCGCAACGGCCGCAGGTTAGAGGCCATGACGCTGGCCGACGTCGCCAGCACGCTGCAGCTCATCACCGACCAGTTCGCCGACATGGGACGCAAGGTCGCCTATGACGGTCCCGCGCATGCCATGGCCACGGTGCGGCCCGACGATCTGCACCGCGCCGTCACCAATCTGGTGGAGAATGCCGTCAGGTTCGGCGCCGAAGCGGTGATCCGCCTGCGCGTCGCGGCGGATCAACTCACCATCGACGTCGAGGACGACGGCCCCGGCATTTCCGATGCGCTGAAGCAGAACATGCTGGAGCCGTTCGTGCGCGGCGACGACGCCCGCAACATGGACGAAGCGGCGGGCTTCGGCCTTGGTCTTTCGATCACGAATGCGATCGTGCTCGCGCATGGCGGCACGCTGTCGCT
Organism: uncultured Alphaproteobacteria bacterium; assembly: GCA_963816815.1. Taxonomy (GTDB): domain Bacteria; phylum Pseudomonadota; class Alphaproteobacteria; order Rhizobiales; family Xanthobacteraceae; genus Bradyrhizobium. The sequence goes on along the minus strand of CAWFMW010000080.1, from coordinate 86,926 downwards.
GCACGACCGGCAACCGCAGGGACTGGTGGTTCGGATGCGATTGCCGGTTCGCCAGCAGAGCGAGCGCTGCGCGGCTTAGATCATCGCCTCAGGCGGCGAGCGCGTCGGGATCGGCTTCCTCATAGATGGCGACCGCCTCGAAGCGATAGTCGCAGGCGCGGCAGAACCAGAGGAAGGACGTGCGGCCCGGACTGCTCTCGACCCAATCGGGTCTCGGGATCGGCTTGCCGCATTGGGCACAGGGATTGCCGCGAGGCAGATTGCTGGAATCAAGTCGAGCCATGGCGCATCTCCCTTTTGACGTCTTGCTGACGACGTTTTGTTTGAACGATGATTTCTTATGTCGTGGAATGAGTCAGGATTGCTGTCGAAACTAAACATTCTGGCGGCGACGCTTGTACACTTTCATTGATTCATTTGCACGACAATCATGCGCGTCGGCGTGACGCAGATTCGCGTAACAGACGCGACGCATCGCACCAACAATTTGAGCGTCATGCTCGCTGCCTCCGTTAACGAACGCGCCGGCTGTGGATATCTCGCCGCGATATCGCCGGCTTTTCGCCACATCTGTGCCGGCTAGTGGAACTAGCGAAAGCGCCAGTCGTTATAACACTTGTTCGCAGAGATTGTTTTTATGAAAAGTTTCCCGAAGTTTGTATTCGCCGCGATGGTGGCACTGCTGATTTCCCCGGATGCGATGGCGCAGAGCCGCGCGCAATATGAAAGCATGGTCGCAAGCCATGCGCGCGCCAACAACGTGCCGGAAGCGCTGGTGCACCGCGTGATCGTGCGCGAGAGCAAATATCATCCTGGCCTGGTCGGGCGCGGCGGCACCATCGGGCTGATGCAGATCAAGCTGCCGACTGCGCGCGGCCTCGGCTACACCGGCGATGCCGCAGGCCTGCGCGATCCCGATACCAATCTGGCCTGGGGCGTCAAATATCTCGCCGGCGCCTATCGCGCCGCCAATGGCGATCACAGCCGCGCCGTGCACTATTATGCAAGCGGCTATTACTACGCCGCAAAGCGCCAGCGGCAGGACAAGCCGCTGCAGGTCGCGCCGGTGCTCGCCAGCGATGCAGCGCCGAAAATCGTCGCCGCGCCGGTCGGGAGGACGAAAACGCCCGCTGAGGCGAACGCGCTGCAGACCGCCAAGTAGCGACCATATCGCGTCCCGGGCGCGGCGCGGCGCGTCCCGGCGATGCAAAGCATCGTCCGGTGCGCTGCTCCGCAGAACCGGGACCCATACCGCCACACTCGATAGGCCCGGCTTAGCAGCGCACCGCTCCGCGCTGCGTCCGGGGCACGAATGCAGTGCAGTTCCCCGCAAAGCCGCGTTGACACCCCCGCCCAACTGCCTACATTAGACCTGTTCCGAGGGGTGCTCCGATGAGGAGCTGAGATACCGCAAGCTTGGGCAGTTCTACTTATTCAAAGTAGAGGTCTGAGACCGCGGTGACCCTTTGAACCTGATCCGGGTCATGCCGGCGAAGGGACAGGGATGTACCAGAAGTCAGATCCGCGGGGGGATTCCCCCGTTTCCATCATCGGCGCGGGCATTGCCGGCGCATGGCAAGCCCTGCTGTTCGCGCAGGCCGGCCATGCCGTCACTCTGTATGAGCGCAGTGACGCCGATATGACGCTTTCCACCAGCCACTGGGCCGGCGGCATGCTGGCGCCCTGGTGCGAGGCCGAGACCTCGGAGCCGGTGATCGGCCGGCTCGGCATCCGCTCGCTCGACCTCTGGCGCGAGCATTTTCCCGACACCCCGTTCAACGGTTCGCTGGTGGTGGCGCACGCCCGCGACCGCGCCGATTTCGAACGCTTTGCGAAGCTGACATCAGGCCATGTCAGGCTCGACGCGCAGGGGTTAGGCGAGCTCGAACCGTCGCTGGACGGCCGTTTTCGCGATGGCCTGTTCTATGCCGGTGAGGGCCATGTCGAGCCGCGAAAGGTGCTGCCCGAACTGCATGCCCGCATCGAGGCCGCCGGCGGCACCGTCAAGTTCGACTGCAATGCCGATGCCGGGGATCTCGACGGCCTCGTGATCGACTGCCGCGGCCTGTCCGCGCGCGACGAGCAGCGGGAGCTGCGCGGCGTCAAGGGCGAGATGATCATCGTCGAGACGAGCGAGGTCGAACTGTCGCGCCCGGTGCGGCTGATCCATCCGCGCTGGCCGCTCTACGTGATCCCGCGCGGCGACAACAAATTCATGCTGGGCGCGACCTCGATCGAGGCCGAGGACACCGGCGTCAGCGTGCGCTCGGCGCTGGAGCTCTTGGGCGCGGCCTACGCCGTGCATCCGGCTTTTGCCGAGGCGCGCATCGTCGAGTTCGGCTCGGGGCTTCGCCCGGCCTTCCCCGACAATCTGCCGCGCATCACGGTCGGCAACGACAAGATCGCCGTGAACGGGCTCTACCGCCACGGCTTTCTGCTGGCCCCCGCGCTGGCCGAACTGACGCTTGGCTATGTGCAGCGCGGCGCCATCGACAATGAGGTGATGCGATGCGTGTGACCGTCAACGGCGAGCAGCGCGAGATCACCTCCGCCAGCGTCGACGCGCTGCTCAGCGAACTCGAATACGAGGGCACGCATTTCGCGATCGCCGTGAACTTACGACGTGCTGCCGAAAAGCCGCTGGGCCGAGACGGTGCTGAAGAACGGCGACGAGATCGAGATCATCACGCCGCGGCAGGGAGGGTGATGATGGGCACGCGCACTCTCCCCCCGTCGTCCCTGCGAACGCAGGGACCCATGGCCACCGGCCGTCGTTTTGAAGGAAGGCGTCTCCCACTGTGCCCAAAAGAGAGATCACTCGGTATGGGTCCCTGCGTTCGCAGGGACGACGGGTGTTGCGTGCACTCACAACAAACTCCGCTGTCATCGCCCGGCTTGACCGGGCGACCCGGTACGCCGCGGCCCATCGGTTCGATCGAGAGGCCTCTGGAATACTGGATCCCCGCCTTCGCGGGGATGACGAATGGTGATGTTGATACAACGGGATCATTTGAGGAGACAGCGACACCATGCTGAACTTCTACGGCAAAACCTTCTCCTCCCGCCTCCTGATCGGCACCGCGCTGTACCCCTCGCCCGCGATCATGCAGGACGCCATCCGCGCGTCGGGATCAAACATCGTCACCGTGTCGCTGCGGCGCGAGGCCGCCGGCGGCAAGACCGGGGATGCGTTCTGGTCGCTGATCCGCGAGCTCGACGTCACGGTGCTGCCGAACACCGCCGGCTGCCGCAGCGTGCGCGAGGCGGTGACCACCGCAAAGCTGGCGCGCGAATTGTTCTCCACGCCCTGGATCAAGCTGGAGGTGATCGCCGACAACGACACGCTGCAGCCCGACGTGGTCGGCCTGGTCGAAGCCGCCGGCATCCTGGTCAAGGACGGCTTTGAAGTATTCCCCTATTGCACCGAAGACCTTTCGGTCGCGATGCGGCTGGTCGACGCCGGCTGCAAGGTCGTGATGCCCTGGGCCGCGCCGATCGGCAGCGCCAAAGGCATCACCAACCGCGATGCGCTGAAACTGATGCGCGAGCGCCTGCCCGACATCACGCTGGTGGTCGATGCCGGTCTCGGCGCGCCCTCGCATGCGGCCCACGCCCTCGAACTCGGCTACGACGCCGTGCTGCTCAACACCGCGATCGCAAAAGCCGCCGACCCCGTCGCGATGGCCAACGCATTCCGCCTCGGCGTCGAAGCCGGCCGCACCGCCTACGAGGCCGGGCTGATGGAAGCCCGCGATTTCGCCTCGCCCTCAACCCCTGTGATCGGGACACCGTTCTGGCATGCCGTATCCTGATAAATTCTACCCCGTCGTTCACAACGTCGCCTGGGTGACGCGACTGGCGCTGCTCGGCGCCGGCACCATTCAGTTGCGCGCCAAGGATCTCAATGATTCAGAAGCGCTGCAGATCGTGACCGACGCACTGGAGGCCCTCAAGGGCACGGACGCGAAACTCGTGGTCAACGACTACTGGCGCGCGGCGATCGTCGCCGGCGCAAAACATCTGCATCTCGGCCAGGAAGACCTCGCCGACGCCGACCTCGGCGAAATCCGCAAAGCGGGATTGACGCTCGGCATCTCCACCCATGACGATGCGGAACTGGCGACCGCGCTTGCCGCCAAGCCGGATTACATCGCGCTCGGTCCAATTTTTCCGACCACGCTGAAATCGATGCGCTTCGCGCCGCAGGGCATTGCAAAAATCACCGAGTGGAAGAAGCGCGTAGGTGACATCCCGCTGGTTGCGATCGGCGGCATCAAGTTCGAACAAGCCGCCGAGATTTTTGCAGCGGGTGCGGACTCCATCGCCGTCGTCAGCGACGTCACCCAGAACGCCGATCCGGATGCGAGGGTGCGGCAGTGGCTGGGGCAACAGTCGAAGGCGGCGTGATGTACATTGTTCGCAAACCCGAGCCATTTATTCCGCCGTCATCGCCCGGCTTGACCGGGCGATCCAGTACGCCGCGGCCTCTCCGCCCCACAGCACAGTCTCTGGAATACTGGATCCCCGCCTTCGCGGGGATGACAGCGGTGGCCGTTTCTTGCTCAGCGATGCCAACGAATTAGAACAAGGAGGATAACATAATGAACATCCGCTCCAATCCCGACACCACCCTTCCCGCCGTCACCACCGGCCCCCTGCCCTCGTCCCGAAAGATCTTCGCCACCCCCGACGCCGCGCCCGACCTGCGCGTGCCCTTGCGCGAAATCATCCTCAGCGACGGCGCCGGCGAGCCGAACCTTCCTGTGTACGACACCTCCGGCCCCTACACCGATCCGACCGTGACCATCGACGTCAACGCCGGCCTGTCGCGCAACCGCCTCGCCTGGGTGAAGGAGCGCGGCGGCGTCGAGGAATATCAGGGCCGCGACATCAAGCCCGAGGACAACGGCAATGTCGGCGCCTCGCATGCAGCCAAGGCCTTCACCGCGCACCACACGCCGCTGCGCGGCCTCGACGGCCACAAGATCACCCAGCTCGAATTCGCACGCGCCGGCATCATCACCAAAGAGATGATCTACGTCGCCGAGCGCGAAAACCTCGGCCGCAAGCAACAGCTCGAACGCGCGGAAGCAGCACTCGCCGACGGCGAAAGCTTTGGCGCGGAAGTCCCCGCCTTCATCACCCCGGAGTTCGTCCGCAGCGAGATCGCGCGCGGCCGCGCCATCATTCCCTGCAACATCAACCACGCCGAACTCGAACCGATGATCATCGGCCGCAACTTCCTGACCAAGATCAACGCCAATATCGGCAACTCCGCCGTGACGTCATCGGTCGAGGAAGAAGTCGACAAGATGGTGTGGGCGATCCGCTGGGGCGCCGACACCGTGATGGACCTCTCCACCGGCCGCAACATCCACACCACGCGCGAATGGATTCTGCGCAACGCGCCGATCCCGATCGGCACCGTTCCGATTTACCAGGCGCTGGAGAAGTGCGAGGGCGATCCCGTCAAACTGACCTGGGAGCTCTACAAGGACACGCTGATCGAGCAGTGCGAACAGGGCGTCGACTATTTTACGATCCACGCCGGCGTCCGCCTGCCCTACATCCACCTCACCGCCAACCGCGTCACCGGCATCGTGTCGCGCGGCGGCTCGATCATGGCGAAGTGGTGCCTGGCGCATCACAAGGAAAGCTTCCTCTACACCCATTTCGACGAGATCTGCGACCTCATGCGCAAGTATGACGTCTCGTTCTCGCTCGGCGACGGCCTGCGCCCCGGCTCGATTGCCGACGCCAACGACCGCGCGCAGTTCGCCGAACTGGAGACGCTCGGCGAGCTGACCAAGATTGCATGGGAAAAAGGCTGCCAGGTGATGATCGAAGGCCCCGGCCACGTGCCGATGCACAAGATCAAGATCAACATGGACAAGCAGCTCAAGGAATGCGGCGAGGCCCCGTTCTACACGTTAGGCCCGCTGACCACCGACATCGCGCCCGGCTACGACCACATCACGTCAGGCATCGGTGCGGCCATGATCGGCTGGTTCGGCTGCGCCATGCTCTGTTATGTGACGCCGAAGGAGCATCTCGGCCTGCCCGACCGCAACGACGTCAAGGTCGGCGTCATCACCTACAAGATCGCCGCCCACGCCAGCGATCTCGCCAAGGGCCACCCCGCCGCGCAACTCCGCGACGACGCCCTCTCCCGCGCGAGGTTCGACTTCCGCTGGACCGACCAGTTCAACCTCGGTCTCGATCCGGAAACCGCAAAAAGCTTCCACGACGAAACGCTGCCGAAGGAAGCCCACAAGGTCGCGCATTTCTGCTCGATGTGCGGGCCGAAATTCTGTTCGATGAAGATCACGCAGGACGTGCGAGATTATGCGGCGACGCTGAATGATCCGGCGAGTGTGGGAATGTCGGTGAGTGGGACGATCGAGGATGGCATGGCGCAGATGAGCGCCAAGTTCAAGGAGATGGGCAGCAGCGTGTATCTGGATGCGGAGAAGGTGAAGGAGAGTAATCGGGTTTTGTGAGGCACTTTCCGCTCGTCATGCCCGAGGTTGACCCGGGCATCCATCAGAGAGTCAAAAGGCCGGGCGAAAGCCCGGCTTTTCTCTTTCCAAGCGCGACACGATTGTTTCGCGCCGTCATATCATGCGAAGAACGGTCTGAACTGCTCAACGACCAATCCTGTGTAATATGCGATGCCTGGAACGTATGTATCCACTTGCTCAAACCCCTTCGGGGTCTGGATAGCGACAACGGCCTGACCATCAAATCGACCTTTCACCGAAACAATTGGACGGTTTGTCCTGTAATCAAGAAGCACCACGCCGGGCTCAAGAGGCCCAGCCCATAGTGTCGTGTCGGGAGGCGTGTTCGCTACCGCATCTTCTTCCGAGCTGAACTCGACCTGCACTGAATGAGCGACGTTCGTTGGCGCAATCAAAACTACGGTAGGGATTCGGTGCTTGTCAGTGTTGTTGAGCCTTTGTAGATGAACAAGGGCGTCAAGATCGGGACTATCTCTTTCTATAGAACCATTACGTTGAAAAGGCTGGATCAACTCGATGAGGGCCACTGCTTGGTCAGGCAATTGATCAATGTTTGCGCGGCCACGCCTTTCGAACTCCGCCCTTGTTTCAAAGATCGGGAACGCAATTTTAGAGGGTCTCTCTGGGGGGGCACGGCGAAGTCTCGCAAGAGCAAAAGCAAGATTGTCAAGAGAGCTTCTCAAGTTGTGAATACATTCACCGAGCAACAAACCCCATTCGTCAACCATGGACGGCTTCTTGAGATCTTCGACTATCAGGCGACAACCCAATCGCGATTCTCGTAACTCGCATCTCCCACCAATAGGATTTTCGGAAGCCCAAATAGATACCGAATTCGCAAGTGTCTTCGCTTGCATGCGTGCACGTGCTAGCTTCAGGTCAACTGAACGAACGAAGTCTTGCATGTCACGATCCTGATCGACAGAGACCCTAATGTGCGCAACGCGGCAACATGCCTTACTCTATCTTAGAAGGTTCGACGTTCAATGCTACCATGAGGTAGCAAGCAAGCGCAGCCCGGATGAGCGCAGCGACATACGGGTTCAAGTCGCCCCGCTACGGCGCTGAGCTTCCTCACCCTCCCGCGAACCAAGGACTGATATGCTGCAATCTACACGGTGAAGCACACTACGACGGGCTGGCGCGGCGCGATCGGGATGCAGCGCTTGACGTCATCGACGACGACGCGCTGTCGGAATTTTTCGGACGGGAGCGATCCCGTTCACGGGACGATAGCGCGGGGAGTTTTTCGAGCAGATACGCGAGACGGTCGAGGCAAGGAATTCAAGGTGGCGCGCATGATCGCCGACGGCGATACGGCTCCGTGTTCGGCAGCGAGCGTTTCCTCGTGAAGGCTACTTACGAGGAATGGGCGGTCGGACTGGGTGCAGGGTCACGAGGTGCGCGACGGCTGCATCGTCAGATTCGCGAATACACCGACACTGCAGCGATCACGGAAGCCTTAGTCCTGACTGCCTTGCATGGCCGAAGTGAGAGAGGCCCGCGCTGACGCGTTTATCTGCCTGCGGTTGAACATATACTAAAAGATGTATCAAATCGCCGCCAAAACCCTCCCGTGCTTCTTTAACCTTTCATTAACCATTCGAGCCCACCCTCCATCTACGGCAGGGGGCCGTGATTCCTGATGTTTCTGCTCCGCGTTTCGGAGCAAGCGTCGATCGGGAGGTGTTGATGCCCCAGGAGTATCTTGGTGACGTGTACCTTGGCGCAGACTGTGTGCCCGTGCCCGAGATTCCGCTGTCGGATTCTCAGAACCTTTCACCCCACCAAATCGTGCCGATGCTGATCGGCTCCACAATCGAAGCGATCGAGCGCGAGCTCGTGCTGCAGACGCTGGCGCGCTGCCACGGCAACCGCACGCATGCCGCGCGCGTGCTCGGACTTTCAGTGCGCACGATGCGGAACAAGATCCGGCAGTATGGGACTGACGGTGTCGACGTTCCCGCGCACAGCTAGGCCGGGCTGAGTGCAAGGTGGGCCAGACGGACCTGTCTCGCCGTAGCTCGAAGAGAAGGCGGAAGCGTGCCCACCATCATGAGCATGAGTTGGTGGGCACGACACTTTGCGCCTTTATCCATCCTACGGACTACGAATCCTTACGCTTGAGCAAAACTCGATTTCGCGCCTATTCTCCGGCGCAGCAGCAAGCGCAAGCGAGGTTCGAGATGGCCGGAACGGAGACCTTCATCTTTCGGGCAGCGCTCCAGGGCAGCGCATCAATCTATCGGGACATCGAGCTCGACCCTGCAAAGTCGCTGTACGTGCTGGCCAAGGCCATCGTCTCCTCGTTCGATTTCGATTTCGATCATGCGTTCGGCTTCTATTCCGGGCTCACTCCCGCCAAGATGCACAAGACATTTCCCAAATACGAGTTGTTCGCGGATATGGGCGAAGCCGATCCAGGGGTGCTCAGCGTGAAGAAGACCAGCATGTTGCAGGCGTTTCACGAAGTTGGGCACACGATGCTGTTTCTGTTCGACTATGGCGACGACTGGCTGTTCCGGGTCACCCTGCACGCCATCGGAAAGAAGGCCGCCAAGGTTCGCTACCCGCGCATTGTCGCAACGCATGGCGAGGCGCCGCCGCAATATCCTGACGTTGACGACGACCCCGACGACGGGCCGTAATTTCGCGTCAATCCCCTCACCGGCGAAAAGATGTGGTTTAAAAAGTAGCCCGGATGAGCGGCTTGTCCGCCGTAGCTCTACGAGCAAAGGCGGAGGCGACATCCGGGGCTCAATCTATCCCGCATATCGCTGCGCTCATGCAAGCTACGACATTCCGGGCGCCCTACTCCTCAAACTTCTCTTTGAACAGTTTCTTCGCCCGCTCCAGTCCCTCGTCGGTGAAAGCCACCGACTTCACCTTGCCGACGGGATTGTCGATCATTCCCTTTTCGTGCAGACGGCCGAGCACGTCCCAGTCGAAACCCTTCCATGCCCGATAACCGTCGTGCAGGGTCAGATAGAGCAGCGCCAATGCCGTATCGTCGAGCTTGTCCTTGTTGATGGCCATCGTGAACCTCTCATCGCGCGATGTTTTGCAGCATCCTAATCAGGCGCGTGCGAGAGGCAATGGTGGGGGCATCAGACGCCGGCAAGGTTCAGCCGTAGGGTGGGCAAAGGAGCGAAGCGACGTGCCCACCATCTATCCCCGATCGAGCCGCAAGATGGTGGGCACGCTTCGCTTTGCCCACCCTACCGGACTGCCGGCTGATTTGCTCACCGCGCAAGCGCAGATTCCATACAGGTCCGCGACAAATCAACACGACGGGCAAATCACTTCTGATTTTCAGAACTCGCGTCAAGCCCTCCGCGCAAAAATATTCCGCTTAACACGCTGCCCAAATCAGCCGCATAACTCCGCGCGTCTCACCCGATGAGAGGGGCGCTCGCGAACGTCACGAACGCGCGGTGGGATGCGGTGGACGCTGGTGGCGCGACAGACGTGCGCGCCGGATGCGTACGGTGAAGTCGTGTGGTTCGGGCGCCGCGGTGCTGGCGTTAAGTGGGCGGGAAGTATCCCGCCGACGACGGAGGCAAAAGAGCCGTTCTCCGGGGAGAGCACGAAGTAAGCCGTAAAGCCATTGCGCAGGGAAGGCCGGGATGCTCCGCCTGTACCTGTATGCTCGTGTGCGCTTTCCTTGTGCGCAATTGCACACGAGACCGCGGGTGCAGCGTGCACCCGGTCTTCCCTGCGCCCTCCCTTTTCAGGAGGGACAACGATGCAAAACTCGGGCGAAAGATGTCGCGAGAACGCGAAACTATATCCACGTCATTGCGAGCGCAGCGACGCAATCCACCTCTCCGCTTGCCGTGCCATGGATTGCTTCGCGGAGCCTGTCATCGGGCGCGCATTCGCGCGACCCGTTGGCTCGCAATGACGTGGAGAGATGGTCGCATACTGGATGCCCCGTCTGCGCGGGCGACGACGGCTTCTTGCGCGACACACCGTTTACGTAATACAATCTTCAGTTGCGTCACCTTTATCGAGCAAAGGCACGATCAATCCGGCATCACGATATGCTCATTTGGAACTCAAATCGCGGTACCAGATTCAGTAAATTATTTTTGTTGATCCACCGGGGATCGCAATGGCGATGACTTATTTTCGACGCACGAAGAACCAACAGATAGGCTGGATTCGCGGAGTCGAACAAAAGATAAAGTCCGTGATGGGGAAGACATAGCGTGGGTGAACTTCTTGGCTCGATAGCCTTCACTTTGATCGTCATCGCCGTGATTGCCGGGACATGGGCCTGGATTTCCACACTGTTCAGGAGAGGCGTCATGGCGCTGGTCGGATTCGACCGGGTCTGCGTCCAGCAGTTCGAGACCATGCTGCTCTACAAGAACGGACGCTTCGAAAGGGCGCTGCCCCCCGGGCGGCACCGCATCCGGGCCGGCAGCCGGCAGATCGCGCGGATCGACCGCCGTCCCGAAATCTTCAGGCTCAACCAGGGCACCGTTTCGACCGACCGCTTTGCCCTCAACCTCACCTATGTCGTGCGGACCCAGATCGTGGATCCCAGGGCCACCTTCGAAAGCACGCAGAATTACCGCGACGAGATCTGCATGCGCCTGCAATCGGTCGTGAAGGCGATGTGCAGCCGCAAGACGCGGCTGGAAATCCAGACCGACCACCAGACCTTCGGCAACAATGTGCAGAAGGCGGCCAACCAGGTGTTTCGCTCGATCGGCTGCGAATGCCTGACCTTCGAGCTGATGCAGGTGGATATCGTCGGGCCCGCCATCGAGCTGGACGCCAAGCGGGCCGGCGTCGCGGCGCAGGCGCCCATGAGCGTGGGCGGAAAAAGCGTGATCGCTGCAATGTGATCGCGCCACAGCCACCGGACCGTCGCGCAAGAGGCTGCTCGTGCTGCGCCGCAGCCGATTCCGGGCAGATCATCCTACATCGGCATCAGCCCGCGAAAGGAACGCGTGCGCAGCTCGTCTGCGCAAGCCGAATGGCTTCCGCCATTGCGAAAACGGCCGCAATGCACAACTGTCCCGTATCGCCATTCATCCGGACATTCCAGACATGAGCCAGACCAAACTATTCGAGCCCTATAAGCTTGGCCCGATCACGCTTCCGAACCGCCTCGTGATGGCGCCGCTGACCCGCAACCGCGCGGTGCCTCCCGGCATGGTGCCGAGCCCGCTGGCGGTGGACTATTACGCGCAGCGCGCTTCCGCCGGACTGCTCATTACCGAGGCAAGTCAGGTCTCGCAGCAGGGCCAGGGCTATCAGGACACGCCCGGTATCTATTCCAAGGAACAGGTCGCGGGCTGGCGCAAGGTCACTGACCGCGTGCATGAAAAGGGCGGGCGCATCTTCATCCAGATCTGGCATGTCGGCCGCGTCTCGCATGATTCACTGCAACCCGGCGGCGGCAAGCCGGTGGCGCCGTCAGCGATCCGCGCCAAGGGCAAGACGTTTGTCAACGGCACCTTCACCGACATCTCCGAGCCGCGTACGCTGGAGCTTTCGGAGATTCCAGGGATCATCGAGGATTTCAAGCGCGGCACCGAAAATGCGCTGGCGGCCGGTTTCGACGGCGTCGAGATCCACGGCGCCAACGGCTATCTGCTGGACCAGTTCGCCAAGGACGGCACCAACAAGCGTACGGATACTTATGGCGGATCGATCGAGAACCGCGCAAAACTGATGCTGGAAGTCTCCAAGGCGGTGGCCGGCGTCGCCGGCCCCGGGCACACCGGCATCCGCATCTCGCCGGTGACGCCGGCCAATGACATCTCCGATAGCAACCCGCAACCGCTGTTCGATTACATCGTGGATGGGCTCAACACGCTGAAGCTCACCTATATCCACGTCGTCGAAGGCGCCACCGGCGGCCCGCGCGACAACGCGCCGTTCGACTATGCGAGCCTCCGCAAGCGCTTCAAGCAGGCCTACATGGCCAACAACGGCTATGATGTCGATCTCGCAAACAAGGTGCTCGATGCCAACGCGGCCGATTTGATTGCGTTCGGAAAGCCGTTCATCTCGAATCCGGATCTGGTCGAACGGCTGAAGAAGGGCGCGCCGCTGAACGAGTGGGACAAGAACACGTTCTACGGCGGTGGCGCCAAGGGGTACACGGATTACCCGACGCTCGGCGCGGCGCAGGCGGCGGAGTAATTTGGTCCATCACAATGTATCGTCATGCCCCGCGAAGGCGGGGCATCCAGTAATCGCCGGCGCCAGCGATAGAGCCGAGAAGCCGCGGCGTACTGGATCGTCCGCCTGCGCGGACGATGACAACAGAGTGAGCGGAGTCGACAGTAAGAAAGAAAAGAGGCCGGGATCGCTCCCGGCCTCCAGTTTGTGCATCACTCTTGATGTGCGAAGTTTACTTCGCTTCTGCCCGCTTGGGCGGGGTCGCAGGCCACGACTTCACCAGCGTGTCGTAGTCGACGGTCTCGCCCTTCGGCTTTTCGTTCGCCAGCTTGCGCTGCGGAGCGATGTTGCCGTCCTTGGCGGACTTGGCGAACCAGTACTCGGCCGTTTCCTTCTTGTTCAGCTTCGGCCCGCACTCCTTCTGCACGCCGGACTTCTCAAGACGTTCGAGCACCGAGTCCTGCGCTGCGGCCAGCGCATCCATCGCCGCCTGCGGGGTCTTCGCACCGGACGACGCATCGCCGATGTTCTGCCACCACAATTGCGCGAGCTTCGGATAGTCAGGCACGTTGTTGCCGGTCGGGGTCCACTGCACGCGCGCCGGCGAGCGGTAGAACTCGATCAGGCCGCCGAGCTTGGGCGCACGCTCGGTGAACGACTTGTCCCAGATGTCGGATTCACGAACGAAGGTGAGACCGACATGGCTCTTCTTCAAGGACACCGTCTTGGAGTTGATGAACTGCAGATAGAGCCAGGCCGCCTTGCGGCGATCGGGCGGGGTCGACTTCAAGAGCGTCGCCGAGCCGGCGTCCTGGTAGCCGAGCTTCATGCCCTCCTTCCAGTACGAGCCGTGCGGCGACGGCGCCATGCGCCACTTCGGCGTACCGTCCGCGTTCACGACCGGGATACCGGGCTTCACCATGTCGGCGGTGAAGGCGGTGTACCAGAAGATCTGCTGCGCGATCGCGCCTTGTGCCGGCACCGGTCCCGATTCGGAGAAGGTCATGCCCAGCGCCTGCGGCGGGGCATACTTCTTCATCCACTCGAGATATTTGACGATCGAATAGACCGCCGCCGGACCGTTGGTGTCGCCGCCGCGCTCGACGGACGAACCGACGGGACGGCAGCCTTCCATGCGGATGCCCCATTCGTCGACCGGCTTGCCGTTCGGGATGCCCTTGTCGCCGTTGCCGGCCATCGACAGCCAGGCGTCGGTGAAACGCCAGCCGAGCGAGGGATCCTTCTTGCCGTAGTCCATGTGGCCATAGACCTTGACGCCGTTGATCTCCTTGATGTCGTTGGTGAAGAACTCGGCGATGTCTTCATAGGCCGACCAGTTCACGGGAACGCCGAGATCGTAGCCGTACTTGGCCTTGAACTTGGCCTTGTAGTCCGGATTGGAGAACCAGTCGTAGCGGAACCAATAGAGGTTCGCGAACTGCTGGTCGGGAAGCTGATAGAGCTTGCCGTCCGGGCCCGTGGTGAAGGACTTGCCGATGAAGTCGTTGACGTCGAGCTGCGGGTTGGTGACGTCCTTGCCTTCGCCGGTCATGTAGTCCGACAGGATCACGGTCTGGCCGTAGCGGAAGTGCGTTCCGATCAGGTCGGAATCGTTGATCCAGCCGTCATAGACGTTCTTGCCGGACTGCATCTGGGTCTGCAGCTTTTCAACGACGTCACCTTCCTGGATCAAGTCGTGCTTGATCTTGATGCCGGTGATCTCGGTGAAGGCCTTCGCCAGCGTCCGCGATTCATACTCATGCGTCGTGATCGTTTCCGACACGACGTTGATCTCCATTCCCTTGAAGGGTGCTGCGGCCTTTTCGAACCACTGCAGCTCCTTCAACTGGTCGGCCTTCGACAGCGTCGAGGGCTGGAATTCGCTGTCGATCCACCTCTGATTGACGGCGTCGTCCGCACGAGCAGGCGCGGCGATCGTAACGGTAGCCGCGATCAGCGCAACCGCGCTGGTCATCGTCAGAAAGCCCTCCTTGGTCAAGGAACCACTGTTTCCTCTATAACGTCGCATGTTGAGTCCTCCGGTTGCAGCGACAAACAAAACCCAGGTCCGGGTTGATCCCGGATCTGTCTTTTTTCGCTCCTCAGACGGTGCGGAAAATCGCAACGGCCGAGAGAAGCGAAATCACGGTTGCGAGCCACAGGCTCGAAATCTCAACGCCCTCCCCGATCGGTAGCGTCAAAAGCGGGTCGGTGCCGACAAAGGCGATCCACAGCAGATGAATGACGGCGGCAAGCACCAGCGAAATGAACAGGCGGTCGCCGCGCGTGGTCGGAATGCGCAGCACGCCGACGCGCTCGGCTTCGGGATAGGCGACTGCCAGCCACGTCATGACACCGAGCGTCAGCGACAGCATCACGAAGAAGATCGCGGTCGGCAGCGTCCAGGCCATCCATGCGATGTGTTCCATGTACGCCTCCTACACCCTGCCGAGCGCGAAGCCGCGCGCGATGTAGTTGCGGACGAACCAGATCACCAGCGCGCCGGGGATGATGGTGAGCACGCCGGCCGCAGCCAGCAGCCCCCAGTCCATGCCGGAGGCCGAGACCGTGCGGGTCATGATCGCCGAGATCGGCTTGGCGTTGACCGACGTCAACGTGCGCGCCAGCAGCAATTCGACCCAGGAGAACATGAAGCAGAAGAACGCGGCGACGCCGATGCCGCTCGCGATCAGCGGCACCAGGATCTTGATGAAGAAGCGCGGGAACGAATAGCCGTCGAGGAACGCGGTCTCGTCGATCTCGCGCGGCACGCCGGAGACGAAACCTTCGAGGATCCAGACCGCGAGCGGCACATTGAAGATGCAATGCGCGAGCGCGACCGCCCAGGGCGTATCGAACAGATTGATCGCCGAATAGAGATTGAAGAACGGCAGCGCAAACACCGCCGCCGGCGCCATGCGGTTCGACAGCAGCCAGAAGAACAGATGCTTGTCGCCGAGGAAGCGATAGCGCGAGAAGGCGTAGGCCGCCGGCAACGCCACCGAGATCGAGATCACGGTGTTGATCAGCACATAGGTCAGCGAGTTGATGTAGCCGGAATACCAGCTCTCGTCGGTGAAGATGCGCTTGTAGTTCTCCAGCGTCGGCTGGTGCGGCCACAGCGTCATGGTGGTGACGATCTCGGTATTGGTCTTGAAGCTCATGTTGACGAGCCAGTAGATCGGCAACAGCAGGAAGATCAGGAACACCACCATGATGATGCGGCGGCCGGGAATCGTGTTCATCACGCGACTCCCTGCTTTTCGGGACGCTCGGTCCCGGCGTTGGTCATCACGGTGTAGAAGATCCAGCACACGATCAGGATGATCAGAGTTGTAGACCAGCGAAAGGGCCGCGGCCTTGCCGAGGTCGAACTGCCCGAGCGCGATCTTGACCAGCTCGATCGAGACGAAGGTGGTCGAGTTGCCGGGGCCGCCGCCGGTCACCACGAACGGCTCGGTGTAGATCATGAAGCTGTCCATGAAGCGCAGCAGCACCGCGATCAGCAGCACGCGGTTCATCTTCGGCAGCTGGATCGCCTTGAACACCGCCCAGCGCGAGGCGCCGTCGATCTGCGCCGCCTGGTAATAGGCGTCGGGGATCGACTTCAGCCCGGCGTAGCACAACAGCGCAACGAGGCTGGTCCAGTGCCAGACGTCCATCACGATGACGGTGGCCCAGGCATCGAACTCGTTGGAGACGTAATTGTAGTCGATACCGAGGCTGTTCAGCGTATAGCCGAGCAGGCCGATGTCGGGCCGGCCAAAAATCTGCCAGATGGTTCCGACCACGTTCCACGGAATCAACAGCGGCAGCGCGAGGATCACGAGACAGGCGGCGACCGTCCAGCCCTGGCGCGGCATCGACAGCGCCACCACGATGCCGAGCGGCACCTCGATCGCAAGAATGATGGCCGAGAACAGCAGATTGCGGCCGAGCGACGCCAGGAAGCGCCCGCCGAGATCGGTCGATGGATCGAGCAACTCCTTGAACCAGCCGACGCCATTCCAGAAGAACTGGTTGTTTCCGAAAGTGTCCTGCATCGAATAGTTCACGACCGTCATCAGCGGCAGGATCGCGGAGAACGCGACCACCAGGAACACCGGCAGCACCAGGAACCAGGCCTTCTGGTTGATGGTCTTGTCCATCAGGCAACCCCCTCGACCAGACGGCTGTCGGCATAGACGTGAACATGCGCGGGATCGAACACCAGTCCGACGTCAGTTGTCGGGGACGGAAAATCCCGGCGGCACGCGGGCGGCGAATTTGGCATCGCCGATGCGCACGCGGGCGAAGCGGACGCGGCCGAGATCGTCGATGCGCTCGATCGTGGCCGACAACAGGCCGGACGCGGGAGCCGCGACATGGACGAATTCCGGCCGCACGCCGATCTCGATGTTCGCGCCCGCCGGCAGCACGCCGTAATTGCGATGCAGGCCGATGACGTGGCCGTCGATCCGCGCCTCGTGCCCGCTCACCTCGGCCGGCACGATGTTCATGCCGGGCGAGCCGATGAAATAGCCGACAAAGGTATGCTCGGGCTTGTCGAACAGTTCCGCCGGCGTGCCGCTCTGCACCACGCGGCCGTCATGCATGACGACGACGGTATCGGCAAAGGTCAGCGCCTCGGTCTGGTCATGGGTGACATAGATCATCGTGAGATCGAGCTCGCGATGCAGCGCCTTGAGTTTCGAGCGCAACTGCCATTTCAGTTCGGGATCGATCACCGTCAGCGGCTCGTCGAACAGAACCGCGGCGACGTCGGAACGGACGAGGCCGCGGCCGAGCGAAATCTTCTGCTTGGCGTCGGCCGTCAGCCGCGTCGCCTTGCGGTTAAGCCAGGGCGTGAGATCGAGCAGGTCGGCGATCTCCTTGACCCGCGCCTCGACCTCGGCCTTCGGCACGCCGCGGTTCTTCAGGGGGAATGCGAGGTTCTCACCGACCGTCATGGTGTCGTAGATCACCGGAAACTGGAACACCTGCGCGATGTTGCGCTTCTGGGTTGACAGCGGTGTGATGTCGGCGCCGTCGAACAGGATTTTTCCGCGCGACGGCGTGACGATGCCGGAAATGAGATTGAGAAGCGTGGTCTTGCCGCAGCCGGAAGGCCCGAGCAGCGCATAGGCGCCGCCCTGCCGCCAGGTCATCGTCACCGGCTTCAGCGCAAACGATTCGACCGGCGCGTCATTGCCGCCGTAGGAGTGCGCGAGATCGACGAGGTCAATGCGTGCCATGTCGCATCTCCCTCAATTGGAGCCCGGCGCGGCGACCAGGCGGTCGGCGGCGTCGAACACGAAGACGTTGTCGGGATCGAGCACGGCATCGAGTACGTGGCCGGGCTCGTATTCATGCACACCCTGCAGCACCGCCACCCAGTTGGAGGCGTCGCGGTTGAGATGCACGAAACTTTCGGACCCGGTGATCTCGGTCACCGTCACGGTGGCGTGGAACGCGTGGCGCCCGGCGATGCCGTTGGCGACTTCGAGCTGATGCGCGCGGAAGCCGACGCGATAGGAGCCGTCGGCCAGCGACTTGTAGAGACCGGTGGCCGGCGCCTCGATGCCGCCGGCATACTGCACAGAACCGTTCTTCTTCTCGATGCCGACGATATTGAGAGGCGGATCGGAGAATACCTGCGCCACCCGCAGCGTACCGGGGTGACGATAGACCTTCGACGTGTTGCCGGCCTGAAGCACCTCGCCTTCCCACATGCACACGGTGTCGCCGCCGAGCAGCAGCGCCTCCGAAGGTTCGGTCGTGGCGTAGACGAAGATCGCGCCCGAAGCTTCGAAAATGCGCGGCAGCTCGGTGCGCAGTTCCTCGCGGAGCTTGTAGTCGAGATTGGCCAGCGGCTCGTCCAGCAGCACCAGATCGGCGCCCTTGACCAGCGCGCGCGCAATCGCGGTGCGCTGCTGCTGGCCGCCGGACAATTGCAGCGGCGTGCGTTTCAGAAAAGGCTCGAGCCGCAGCAGTTTCGCGGCGTCCTGGACGCGCCGGTCGATCTCCTCGCGCGGCCTGCCCTGCACCCGCAACGGCGAAGCGATATTCTCATACACCGTCAGCGAGGGATAATTGATGAACTGCTGATAGACCATCGCGACCGAGCGCTGCCGCACGTCAAAACCCGTGACGTCCTTGCCGTCGACCAGCACGCGACCGGTGGTCGGCTTGTCGAGACCGGCGAGCAGCCGCATGATCGAGGTCTTGCCCGACAGCGTCGGCCCGAGCAGCACGCTCAGCGTGCCGCGCTCGAGCGTCAGCGAGACGTCGCGGATGGTCGGGATGCCATCCACGGTTCGCGTGACGTGTTCGAGCGTAACGCTCATGTCCGCCCTCCGGCTTCACGCAAGGGACGATCACCGGAGGCGCGGTGAGCTTTGATCCATTCGTCGAGCGCTGTGATTTCGTCTGCCGACAGCCGCAGGCCGAGCTTGGACCTTCGCCACACGATGTCTTCGGCACTATACGCCCATTCGTTCGCGATCAGATACCTGACTTCGCTTTCCGTAAGCGTAGCGCCGAACGATTGGCCGAGATCGGCAAGAGATTTTGCGCTGCCAAGCAATTTTGTCGCACGCGTGCCATAGGCATGTGCCAGCCGGCCGGCATGCGCCGCAGTGAGGAACGGATAATTCCGTGTCAATTCGACGGTCAGCGCGGCGACGGCCGAAACATCCATGTCGCCGCCCGGCAGCGGCGCCTTGCCGGTCCAGCCCTCCTTCGCTTTTGCACTGCGCAAATATGGCGCGAGCCGCTCCAGCGCCTCTTCGGCCAGGCGCCGGTAGGTCGTGATCTTGCCGCCATAGATCGACAGCAGCGGCGCGCCACCGGGCGTATCCAGCTCGAACACGTAGTCGCGGGTTGCGGCCTTGGCCTCGCTGGCGCCGTCGTCATAGAGCGGGCGCACACCGGAATAGGTCCACACCACATCGGCCGGAAGCACCGGTTTTTTCAGGTACTCGCTGGCGGAGTCGCAGAGATATTGAATCTCCTCCGGCGAAGCTTTCACCTTGGCCGGATCGCCGTCGTAATCGCGATCGGTGGTGCCGATCAGCGTGAAATCGTTCTGATAGGGAATGACGAAGATGATGCGGCCGTCGGCGTTCTGGAACATGTAGGCGCGGTCGTGCTCATAGAGCTTGCGCACCACGATGTGCGAGCCCTGCACCAGCCGCACTTTTGCGCGCGCATTGACGCCGGAGCCCGACGAAAGCACCTGCTCGACCCACGGGCCGCCGGCATTGACCAGCGCGCGCGCCTGGATGGTGGTGCGCGTATTGGTGATCGTATTCTCGACAGTGACCTGCCAGATGCCGTTGACCTGATTGATCTCGACCGCGCGCGAGCGGGTGCGGATTTCGGCGCCGCGATCCGCGGCATCCCGCGCAGTCAGCACGACGAGGCGCGCGTCGTCGACGAAGCAATCGGAATATTCAAAACCCCTGGTGTAGCGGTTGGCGATCAGGGGCTTGCCCACCTCGTCATGGACCAGATCGACCGAGCGCGTCGGCGGCAGCAGATGCCGGCCGCCGATATGGTCGTACAGGAACAGCCCCAGCCTGAGCAGCCAGGCCGGCCGCAAGCCGGCGTGGTGCGGCAAAACGAAACGCAACGGCCTGATGATGTGGGGCGCGATCTGCCAGAGGATTTCGCGCTCGATCAGCGCCTCGCGGACCAGCCGGAACTCGTAATATTCGAGATAGCGCAGGCCGCCATGCACCAGCTTGGTCGACCAGGACGACGTTCCGCTGGCCAAATCATTCATTTCACAGAGGAAAACAGAGTTGCCCCGGCCCGCCGCATCGCGCGCGATGCCGCAGCCGTTGATGCCGCCTCCGATGATGGCGAGATCAAATACCCTGTCCAATGAAGCGCTTCCCCGGCGATCGCCGTTCACTTCGGCGATTTTACTTTCGGATGGCAGTTAATCACAAAGAAAAACGAAAGCAAGACGAAAGCGGGGAACTCGGCTCAATTGGGCACGGCCATCGGGTTTGTGGGCGTTTATGTGTAGCGAGAGCGGGGCTTTCATCCTTCGAGACGGCGCTTCCCGCCTCCTCAGGATGAGGTCTCTTACCCTTTCCTTCGCCAGAGACACTCCGGACTCTCATGGTGAGGAGCCGCGCAGCGGCGTCTCGAACCATCTGGCCGCGCTACTTCAACCGCACCACCGACGACGCCGGCTCGCTGCCCGGCTCGTCGATATCCGCCGCCGGCTTGTCCATCGCCTCGACCACCTCAATGCCGCGATGGCTGCAGATGCTGGCGAGGCCCGCGGGCAGCGGCGCGTCGGTAACGAAGGTCTGGATCTGGCTGAGATGGGCGATGCGCACCGGCGCGCTGCGGCGGAGTTTTGTGGCATCCGCGACCAGCATGACGCTGCGCGCATTGGCGATGATCGCCTGCGCCGCCTGTACCTCGCGATAGTCGAAGTCGAGCAGCGCACCCTCCTCGTCGATCGCGGAGGCGCCGATGATGGCGTAATCGACCTTGAACTGGCCAATGAGACTGATCGCGGTCGAGCCGATCACCGCGCCGTCGGCACGGCGCACCGCGCCGCCCGCCACGATCACCTCGATGCGCGGATGGCGATACAAGAGCATCGCGACGTTGAGGTTATTGGTGATGACGAGCAGATCCTCATGCGAGGTCAGCGCGCTGGCGACCTCTTCCGTGGTGGTGCCGATGTTGATGAACAGCGAGCAGCCGTTCGGAATCCGCGACGCCGCGGCGATGCCGATCGCCCGCTTTTCCTCCGCGGCCACGAAGCGCCGCGCCTCATAGGCAAGGTTCTCGACGCCGGAAGCGATGATGGCGCCGCCGTGGATGCGGGTCAGCGAGCGCTGGTCGCAGAGGTCATTGAGGTCCTTGCGGATGGTCTGCGCCGATACCTCGAAACGCTTGGCGAGATCTTCCACCATCACCCGGCCAAAGGCGCGGGCGATGTTGAGAATTTCGGTCTGGCGGTGAGACAGTCCGGCCACGGCGGCACCCTTGAGAAACAGACTTGAGATAGGCTTGGGGCACAAAGTTGCCGTTATGGTGCGGCTGATTAGGCCCGCGGTCAACGAGGCAGATCGGCCGCGAGGGCTACCGGCCGGTCGAAACCATTATTCTGGTTAAGGCGACTGCACTGGAAGCCATATGCGCCGTACCAGCTACAGCGCTCGACAAAGCAATGTGTGGCTGCAAGACTGCCCCCACAACAAAAAATGGAGGAAACAATGAACATCGATCGACGTCAATTGGCGCTGCCTGCCCTCGCGCTCGGACTGTTAAGCGTAGTTCCGGCTTTCGCCGGCGCGGACGAGGATGCCGTTGCGAAAAACGTGGAAGCCTTCCGGGTGGCGCAGGCCGCCGGCAATGCCGAGGCGCTCGCCTCGCTCTGTGCGGATGACCTGAGCTACAGCCACTCGAATGCCAAGGTCGACACCAAGGCGTCGCTTCTCGACGGCACCGCCAAGGCCAACTACAAATGGACTTCGCTCGAATACAAGGATCCCACGATCCGCGTCGTCGGCCCGGCCGCCATCGTGCGCTTCACCTTCGTCGGCGAGCAGGAGTTCAACGACGGCAAGAAGACGCCGCAGAACCTGCACATCCTGATGAACTGGCAGAAGCAAGGTTCGGACTGGAAACTGCTTTCGCGAGCGGCCACCAAGCTCTGACGGCCAGGAAACCGGTTGCTGGCGGTCAGGCCGCCAGCGACATCCCGCCGGCAAGACGCCGGGCCGCGCGCTCGGCCTCGCGTGCGTTGCGGAAAATCTGCCCTTCCAGCCGGTTGAAGCGGTGCGAAGCGGCAAAGAACCGATAGCCGCCGGGAGCGCGCACAACAATGCCCGCCGCCTGCGAGCTGACTTCGATAATGTAGGTGTCCGACATAACCCAGCCTCTGATTTCTTCCGGGCCAACAACGGGTTGCGTGGCGAATTGTTCCGGCCCACCGTTGCGCCGTAAGGCCAACCTATGTCAAAGCTGGTCACAGAACAGCGAGGCTGGTCACAGAATAGCGACCAACTCGTTCCATTGGCCGGAGAACTGACATGATGTCGAAATTCGTGCTCTCGATGCTGGTTGCCGTTGCGGCTTGCGGACCTGTCCAGGAGGCGGCGGCGCAGGAAAGCACGCTTGGCGGCGCGCTGTTCGGCGGCGCCGCAGGCGCCATTGTCGGCGGCGCGCTGGGTGGCGGCCGTGGCGCCGCGATCGGCGCCATCGTCGGCGCAGGCACAGGTGCGGCCATCGGCGCCCAGGGCGAGCCGCGGCCCGGCGGTTATCGCTGGTATCAAGGCGGCTGCTATGTCGAACAGCCCGGCGGCTGGGCCGCGGTTTCGCCGCGCTATTGCGGAGCGCAGGCGCAATATGCGCCGCCGCCGCCCCGCTACTATGACGATACGCCGCGCTGCATGCGCTCGCAGAGCTACGATCCGCGCCGCGGCACTTTCATCGGCCGTGACGGTTACGAGCGCCCCTGCCCGTAACGATCACGTCTTTATGACGCCGTCTGACCTCACTGGTTGCGGACGGCCTTCGTCATCGATCGAGACATAGGTGAAGTTGCCGTCGGTCACCAAAATCGACTGCATCTCCCTGTTGCGCACGGCCCAGGCTTCGAGATGAACCGTGATCGAGGTGCGTCCGACCCGCACCAGGTTGGCGTAGACGGAAACGAGATCGCCGACATAGACCGCCTTGCGGAAATTCATCGCCTCGATCGCCACCGTCACCGTGCGCGATTTCGCGATCTTGGAAGCGAACACGCCGCCGCCGATATCCATCTGGCTAAGCAGCCAGCCGCCGAAGATGTCGCCATTGGCGTTGGTGTCGGCCGGCATCGCCAGCGTGCGGATGCAGAGATCACCGCGCGGCTCGGTTTCGGTAGCAAGCGGCGCCTGCACGTGAGTCTCGGTCATGTCGGTCTCTGACGTTGCGGAACGGTGCCGCCGATCATAGACGACCTGAGCGCGGTGTTAAGTGTTACTGAGCCCGACGCCGCGGCGCCGATAACACGCCAGTTTCCCGGTAGTTCCGCTGCCAGGCGCTGTCGTCGGCGCGCGGCACGATTCCGGTGATCGGCGCGACCACGCGCTCAAGCGCGCGCCAAACGCCCAGCCCATCGCATACATAGTTGGCCCATCCGTTGACCACGCAATAGTGGACGGTGTGATCGTGATGGTGGACCCAGTGATGCGCCGGCGGACAAACCAGATGCAGCCGCTGCGCCAGTCGCATCACCGCCGAGCGGGCCGGCTTGTGCGCGAGATTGTGAAAATGCATGCCGAACAGCAGGCAGACCGAACTGATCAGCCACAGCAGCATCAGCGTCCAGGTCACGATCGAGACCGGACACAATGCGGTGACGATCGCGGCAAAGCCGAAGACCACCGCGCTCGGCGCCGAGCCGAACGAGGCATTTTCCAGAAAGCCATAGACATGGTCGGGATGGGTATGGTGCTCGCGGGTGATCGCGATTGCCCGCCCCATGGTTCGCTCGTCGAACCAGGTGTCCATCGCCCAATGCACCGCGCCGGAAGAAAAATCCGCAAGAAAATAGCCGGCCAGCAATGCCGCCATCAGATACGGCAAGCTCAATCCGGCAACGTTGAAGTAGTAGATGAGCCAGGACGCGCAAAACAGGATGACGGCAATATTACTGCCGATCCAGAATTGCATGGTCCGGACTTCGCGAGGCGTTGCATCCTTGAATACAGGCGTCGTTTGCATGGCGTCTCCGCAATATGGAGATACTACCTCTGCTCGTTGCGATAGATAGCACAATCAGAAGGCTTACGCCATGACTGGCGGTGCCCAACGGTATCGGTAGGCACGACTGGCTTGACCGAACCACAGCCGCGTTTGCTACTTGAAAGTCTCCCAGCCGGCATCCGGCGTAAACCTGCCGCCGAACTTGTCGGTCAGGGCCTCCAGCGTCGAGACCACGTTCTCCACGCCGCGGGTTCGCGCGTAGTTCAACGGACCGCCGCGGAACGGCGCGTAGCCGGTGCCGAAGATGACGGCGCCATCGACCACGTCGGCATTGTCGACGATGCCCTCGCGCAAACAGGCGACGCAGACATTCGACATCGGCAGGATCAGCCGGTCGATCATTTCTGCCGACGGCTCCGAGATCGCGGTCATGCCGCCGGTGTCGGCCTTGCCGTCCCTCCAGGTGTAAAAGCCCTTGCCGGTCTTGCGGCCGAGTTCGCCCCTGGCGACCTTTTCGCGCAGCCAGGCCGGCGTCGGCGGCAGCATGTCGCCGAACTTCGAGCGCAGCATGTCGCCGACATCGAGGCAGATATCGAGGCCGACCTGGTCGGCCAGTTCGATCGGCCCCATCGGCATGCCGAACTTTTTCGCGGCGGCATCGATGACCGTCTTATCGATCTTCTCGTCCAGCATCACCATCGCTTCCAGCATGTAGGGCGTCAGCGCACGGTTGACGAGGAAGCCCGGCGAGGATTTGACCGGCAGCGGCAGGCGGTCGATGGCGCCGACGAAGGCCAGCGCCTCCTT
Organism: uncultured Alphaproteobacteria bacterium; assembly: GCA_963816815.1. Taxonomy (GTDB): domain Bacteria; phylum Pseudomonadota; class Alphaproteobacteria; order Rhizobiales; family Xanthobacteraceae; genus Bradyrhizobium. The sequence goes on along the minus strand of CAWFMW010000080.1, from coordinate 61,754 downwards.
CAGGAGTTGCGCGTCGGTGCCGTCATGGCTGACGACCTCGACGAGTTGCAGCCGCGATACCGGATTGAAGAAATGCAGCCCGAGCAGACGCTCGGGTTTTTGCAGGGTGGTGCGCAGATCCTGCAGAGGAATACTCGACGTGTTGGTCGCGAGGATCGCGCCGGGCTTCATGACAGGCTCCAGGCCGGCATAGACCTTCTGCTTCAGTTCCAGCTTTTCCGGCACCGCCTCGATGATGAGATCGGCGTTGCGAACGCCTTCGGCCTGCATGTCCGGCATCAGCCGGTCCAGCGCATCGCGCACGGCCGTGCGCTTGCGCAGGATTTTCCCGAACAGATCGGCCGCGCGCTTGATGGCGCCAGCGATCGGCTCCGCCTTCATGTCCGCGAGCGTCACCCGCATATCCTGGCCGGCGCACCAGGCGGCGATGTCGCCGCCCATCGCGCCCGCGCCGATGACGTGAACGTGCTCGATCTTGTTGCCGCTGCCGGCGAGCTTCTTCATCTGCTCGCGCAGGAAGAACACGCGGATCAAATTCTGCGCGGTCGGCGTCACCATCAGCCTGGCGAACGATGCCTTCTCCGCGCTCAGCATCGTCAGCTTGTCGCCGCCGTGCTTTTCCCAGAGATCGATCAGCGCGTAAGGCGCCGGGTAATGCACTTCCGGCGCGGCCTTGGCGGCCTCGCTGCGCATCCGTCCGGCGAGAAAGCTCCTGACCGGACCGAGGCTGAGAACGTTATTGAGCAGCCCGGGCCGCGCGCGCGTCAGGCGGCCGGACACGGCATCCTTCACCGCATTGAGCACGTGCCGCTCCTGCGTCACGGCGTCGACCAGCCCGAGCGATTTCGCCTTCCGCGCATCGATGGTCTTGCCGGTCAGCATCAGCGGCATCGCCTGCATCGGATTGACCAGCTGCGTGAAGCGCACGGTGCCGCCGAGGCCGGGATGCAGGCCGAGCATCACCTCGGGGAAACCAAACCGCGCGTCCTCGATCGCAATCCGCATCTGGCAGGCCAGCGCCACCTCGAGGCCGCCGCCGAGGCAGAAGCCGTGGATCACGGCGACGCTCGGAACCCGCAAGGCCTCGAGCCGGTCGATCACCGCATGCGCGCGGCCGATCTCGGTCTCGACGGCGCTCGAATCGGTCGCGCCGCGAAACGCATTGACGTCGGCGCCGGCAATGAAGCCGGATTTCTTGGCCGAACGGATGACGAGGCCGGTGGGCCGCTGGCCTTCCAGCTCCGCCAGCACCTTGTCGAGTTCCTCGATCAGGTCGGCCGAAAGCGTATTGGCGCTGGTGCCCTCGCGGTCGAACAGCAGCCAGGCGACGCCGTCGGCATCGCGGGTCAGCTTGAAATTCTTGTAGGGGCCGGCGGCATCGGGCTTCGGCCCGAGTTCGAGCACGCGATCGCCGAGAACGTTCATGATCTGGCTATCCATGATCACACCGTCTCTATCAGCATCGCGCCGCCCTGCCCGCCGCCGATACATTCGGTGGCGATGCCGCGCCGTGTGCCCAGCCGCTTCATGGCGTTGACGAGGTGCAGCACGATACGGTTGCCGCTGCAGCCGACGGGATGGCCGAGGCTGATCGCGCCGCCATCGACGTTCAGTCTGCTCTGGTCGAGTTCGCCGGCCGCGCCGTCGAGGCCGAGAATCTCCTTGCAGAACTTTTCATCGTTCCAGGCGGCGAGACAGCCCAGCACCTGCGTCGCAAACGCCTCGTTCAATTCCCAGGTCTCGATATCGGACAATGTCAGCTCGTTGCGCTTCAACAGCTCGGTCGCCGACAGCACCGGCCCGAGGCCCATGATGCCGGGATCGAGCGCCGACCACTGGCTGTCGAGAATGACCGCCTTCGGCGTCAGGCCATGTTTGGCGACGGCATCTTCGGAGGCGAGGATCACCCAGGACGCGCCGTCGGTGATCTGCGAGGAATTGCCGGCGGTGACCTTGCCCCACGGACGCTCGAACACCGGCTTCAGTTTTGCCAGGCTCTCCGGCGTCGAGTCCGGCCGCACGCCGTCGTCGTGATCGTAGAATTTTCCGTCGCGGGCGAACGCGGTTTCGACCTCGCCCTTGAGCCAGCCTTCCGATTGCGCCTTCGCCAGCCGCTTGTGGCTTTCGGCGGCATAGGCGTCCGACTGCGCGCGGGTGACGCCGAAGAGATGCCCGACCACTTCGGCGGTCTGGCCCATGTTGAGTTCGGTGATGGGATCGGTCAGCCCGCGCTCCAGCCCGATGATCGGCTTGAGATAGCTCGGTCTCACCTTCAGCGCCGCCATGATTTTTGCGCCGATGCCTTTCGCGCCGGCAAGGCCCGCAAACCAGCGCACGCCCTGTTGCGGCCACACCAGCGGCGCGTGGCTCAGCGCCTCGGCGCCACCCGCCAGAATAAGGTCGGAAACGCCTTCGCGGATGTAGCGGTAAGCCGTGTCGATCGACTGCATGCCGGAGCCGCAATTGATCTGCACCGTGAAGGCGACCATCTTCTCGCCCATGCCGAGCCGCAGCGCGGCGACCCGGGCCGGGTTCATCTCGTCGGCGATGACGTTGACGCAGCCGAGGATGACCTGATCGAAAGCTGTGGGCGCAAAAGGCTGCCGCGCCAGCAGCGGCCGGCCGCATTGCACGGCGAGATCGACCGGGGTGAACGGCCCGGGACCGGAGCGCGCTTTCAGGAACGGCGTCCGGCTGCCGTCGACGATAAAGACCGGTCTCGCCATCAGCTTGCCGCCCTCTGCTCACCCAGTTCCTGGAAGAACTGATGCACATCGGCAGCCTTCCTGTAAATCGGCGACAACGCCTCGGGTGCGAAATCGTCGACCTCGATCACCTTGGCAACGGCTTCATGCGCGGCCTGCAGCTTTTCGCCGTCGGCCTGCGTAATGACGCCCTTCTTCACCGCCTCTTTCCAGTCATGCAGACGCGCGGCGTGCATCTGTTTGGAAATATCCTCCGCCGCCGTGACCAGCAGAAACGCCTTCTCCAGCCGCGCGACGCCGCCATCGTCATCGACATGCGACAGATCGGCCGTCAGCCGGTCGCGCGCCGCCGACGGCTCCAGCACGAGCTGCGCGCATTGATGCACGACGCGGTCGGACGGCCCGGTCACCCTTGCGCCGAACGGCTGGATCAGGAATTTCAGGATCACCGCCACGAACCGGTTCGGCAGGTTGGCGAGGATTTCGGCAAAGCGGTTTTCGATGGTGCGGAAACCGCTTGCCATGCACCATTCAAGTGCGGCGAAATCGGCTTGCTGCCGCCCCTCGTCCTGCCAGCGCTTCAGCGCCGCCGACAGCAGATAGAATTCGGACAGGATGTCGCCGAACCGGGCCGAAAGCATTTCCTTGCGCTTGAGCGCGCCGCCGAGCGTCAGCAGCGCCATGTCGGCGCACAGCGCAAACGCCGAAGAATAGCGCGAGAGCTGGCGGTAGAACTGCGTCGCCTCGCCGGCATCGGGAGCCGGCGCAAACAGCCCGCCGCTCCAGCTTCGGCCCCAGGCGCGGAACATGGTCTTGAAACTATGGCCGACATGATTCCAGAACGCCTTGTCGAAGGCATCGAGCCCCTTGGCACGGTCGGCTTCACCCAGCGCATTCATTTCGTCGAGCAGGAAAGGATGAGCGCGAATAGCGCCTTGGCCGAACACGATGAGATTGCGCGTCAGGATATTGGCGCCCTCGACGGTGATGCCGACCGGCACCGAGCGATAGAGATTGCCGAGATAGTTTTGCGGGCCGTCGATCACGGCCTTGCCGCCATGGATGTCCATGGCGTCGTCGATCGCGATCCGCATCCGTTCGGTGGCGTGCAGCTTCATGATGCCGGAAATGACCGCGGGATGATGCCCCTGGTTGAGCGCCGCGCAGGTCAGCCGCCGCGCGGCGTCGAGCAGATAGGCGGTGCCGGCAATACGTGCCAGCGGCTCCTCGATGCCTTCGAACTTGCCGATGGAGATGCCGAACTGCTCGCGGATACGGGCGTAGGCGCCTGACGTGCGCGCCGCATAGGCGGCGCCCGCGGCCGACAGCGACGGCAGCGAGATGCCGCGGCCGGCGGCGAGCGCCGTCATCAGCATCTTCCAGCCCTGCCCGAGCCGCTCTTGCCCGCCGATGATGTAGTCCATCGGGATAAAGACATCGCGGCCCCAGTTCGGGCCGTTCTGGAACACCTGCATCGCCGGCAAATGGCGGCGGCCGATTTCGACGCCGGGCAGATGGGTCGGGATCAGCGCGACCGTGATGCCGAGGTCTTCCTGCTGGCCCGACGAGATGATCGGGATCATAGGCCTTGAAGGCGAGACCGAGCAGCGTCGCGACCGGTCCCAGCGTGATGTAGCGCTTGTGCCAGTTCAGCCGCAGGCCGAGCACTTCGCGGCCTTCGAAATTGCCCTTGCAGATGATGCCGGTGTCGACCATCGAGGCGGCATCGGAGCCGGCCTCCGGGCTGGTCAGGCCGAAGCAGGGAATGTCAGCGCCCTCGGCCAGCCGCGGCAGCCATCTGCTGCTGCTGTTCCTTGGTGCCGAAGCGCATCAGCAGTTCGCCCGGCCCGAGCGAGTTCGGCACCATCACGGTGACGGCGGCGGTCAGCGAGCGCGAGGAAAGTTTGCGCACCACCTCGGAATGCGCATAGGGCGAGAAACCGAGCCCGCCAAATTCCTTGGGGATGATCATGCCGAAGAATTTGTGGCGCTTGATGAAGGCCCACGCCTCCGGCGGCAGGTCGCGCCATTCCCAATTGATCTTCCACTCGTCGAGCATGGCGCAGAGCTCGTCGACGGGGCCGTTGAGAAAGGCCCGCTCCTCGTCGGTCAGCGTCGCCGGCGCGACCGCCAGCAATTTCGACCAGTCGGGATTGCCGGTGAAGAGATCGGCGTCCCACCAGACGTCACCGGCTTCAAGCGCCTCGCGCTCGGTGTCGGACATCGCCGGCAACACACCGCGTGCCCAGGAGAAAATCGGCTTGCTGATGAAATCGCGGCGGAAGCTCATGGCGAACTCTCCTGATCTGCGGCGCGACGTCGCGCCGCACCTGAGCCAAACGACGGCTCATCCTAGCTGAAACGCACGGGTTTCGGTGACGGTTCGCATCGGGAATGAAGCGAAATTGATAAACCGGGAGATAACGGCGGAGAGCTCGCACCCGTTCCAAAAGCTCTGCATTGTCCGGCGTTTAGAGAACGGTGTGGTTACCCATAAGCAAGCAGGGCGAACGGCCTGCCGGTCCGCATCGGCAGGCGCAGGAGCTTACGAATACCGCTTGCCGCGACGTCGTTCGTTGGGAACGAACACGGCGAATACTTCCCTAACGCGAATGGCAGGCGTGACATCGCGCGTAAAGCGAAGCTCCGCCGTCGCCCGGGTTTCTTCCTGTCGAGGCGCATAAAGGGCACTCTCGTACAGTGATCCGTCGAACCGCAAATCAGCTTCGTCGTCAGCGAGATAAGCGTTTGAAACAAACAACAATACGAGCAGCGCCGATCCGGCGTAGGTAAAATATTTGGAAATGGGCATTGAAAGACGAGCCTCCCCCTTATTGAAAAGGAGGGTGCGCAGCTCGCCATAAAAGTCAGGTTTAAGGCCGCCCAGCTTTTGCCGGAGCGGTTGGTTGAAGGTTTCGAATTCGTGACAAATTTTAATGAATTGATTTTTCCCCCGCGTCATTCCGGGGCTCGCGAAGCGAGAGCTTTGATGTGCAACTCCTCCGTCATGGCCGGGCTTGTCCCGGCCATCCACGTCTTTCTTGTCCTGATGCAAAGACGTGGATGCCCGGCACAAGGCCGGGCATGACGAGTTCTTCATTAGTCAGCTCCTAGTGCGCAATTGCGCACCGGGGAATGACGCCATGGGCTCAGCCCGGACCCGCACCCTGCGTTGCCGTGTACACGGCGTAGAGCGACTGGCTCGCGGCCATGAACAGGCGGTTGCGCTTGGGGCCGCCGAAGGCGACGTTGCCGCAGACCTCAGGCAGCCGGATACGGCCGAGCAGCTTGCCTTCCGGCGACCACACCGTCACACCGCTGTAACCAACGGCACGGCCGGCATTGCTGGAGGCCCAGACATTGCCGTTGACATCGCAGCGCAGGCCGTCGGGTCCGCACTTCACGCCGTCCACCATGCAATCGCTGAACCGCTTGTGGTTGGAGAGCTTGTTGTCGGCGCCGACATCGAACACGAAGATCTCGCCCTTGCCGCCGGGCCCGGTGTCGCCCGGCCCCTTGCCGGTGGAGGCAACGTAGAGCTTCTTGTGGTCGGGCGAGAAGCAGAGGCCGTTGGGATCGGGCACCTGCTCCTCGGTCACCACGAGATCGACGCGGCCGGAGGGATCGATGCGATAGCAATTGGTCGGCAGTTCGCGCTTGCCCGGCACGAAGCCGGCCGGCTGTCCGATCCTCGGATTGAGCTTGCCGCCGGAATTGGTCGGGCCGCCCGCGACGTCAGGCTCACCCTCATAGAGCTGCCCGCCATAGGGCGGATCGGTGAACCAGTAGCTGCCGTCCGGATGGGCGACGACGTCGTTGGGCGAATTGAGCTTCTTGCCGCCGAAATTGTCGGCCAGCACGGTCGCGGTGCCGTCGTGCTCATAGCGCACCACGCGGCGGGTGAGATGTTCGCAGGAGAGCTGACGGCCCTGGAAGTCGAACGAGTTGCCGTTCGAGTTGTTGGTGGGCGCCCGGAAGACGCTGACGTGGCCATCGTCCTCGGAATATCGCATCTGCCTGTTGTTGGGAATGTCGCTCCACAGGAGATAGCGGCCCTGCGCGCTCCAGGCCGGGCCTTCGGCCCACAATACTCCGGTATAAAGACGCTTGATCGCCGTGTTGGGCTGGGCGAGATCGTTGAAGGACGGGTCGACCGCGATGATGTCGGGGTCCCAGAAATAGGTGGTCGGCGCGCCGCGCGGACTGAAATCGCGCGGCGGGTTGGTGATGGTCGACGGCGGCGCCACCGGGCCGCCTTGAGGGCTGCCTTGTGCCAGCGCGCCGCTGGCGCCCGCCACGGTGGCTCCGGCAACTGCTGCCAGACCATGGACAAGCGTTCGTCGTGAAATCGTGGTTTCTGGATCGGGCCGATCTTGCCGTGTCATCGCAACCTCCCAATGTGTTTGCCGGCCGTTGATCTCGGCCTGGCACTCAAGGTTAGTCCGGTCCGCGTCCGGTTGCGAGAACTGCTTTCGATTTTGTTCCCGGCCGAAGTCTTGCAATGCAAGATGGCATCACCTCGTCGAACCGATGCCGAAGCCTGCAAACCCGAGGTATCGGTTGCAGCTATGGCGCCATATCGAACGAGTATTTGTAATAGTGGGTGACCCAAAGTACGACATTCACACGCCGGACATGTCGGCGGCGCACGATCTTATGCTTGCCGTCAGATCCGATGAAAAACAAAAAAGGAAGTTTTAAAATGTTGAAGTCGGGTATCGGACTCGCTCTTGCGGGCGCCCTCGTCGTTGGGTCGTCGTTGGTTGCAATCGGACCGGCAAGCGCGGCTGACGGATGCGGCCGAGGCTCGTGGCGCGGCCCATGGGGTCACTGCCGGGATACGCCATACACCGGCCCGCTTCCGCGAGGCGGATACCAGGTCGAGTTTCGGGCGGCCGATAACGGTTGCCCTCCCGGATACTGGCGCGGGCCGTACGGCCATTGCCGCGACACGCCGTTTCACGGCCGCCTGCCAAACGGAAATTGGCAAGTAACGAGCAACGCACATCGACAAATATCGAGAATGCAAAGACCGCCCCCGGGCGGTCTTTGTTTATTGCTCCCGTGTCACTAGTAGGCGTTACTTCTTGCTAGCCGCCTCGCGCTCGACGAATGCGACCTCGGTGCCCTTCTTCAGCAGCTTCGCCAGTCTGTCGACATCCCAATTGGTGAGGCGCACACAGCCATGCGATTCCGACTTGCTGACCTTCGAAGGGTTCGGCGTGCCGTGAATGCCGTAGCTCTCCGATGAAAGCCCGATCCAGTGCGAACCGGCAGGGTTGTTGGGACCGGGCTTGATCGTGAACGCTTCCCTGGATTTGACGCCCTTGAACTTGTAGTCGGGATTGTAGCGGTAGTTCGGCCGCGCATCGATCGAGGTCACCTTGAGCACGCCGTTTGGCGTCGGCTTCTCGTCGCTTCCGACGCTCGCCGGAAAGAACGCGATCAGTTCGCCGGTTTTCCCAAGGGCTTTCACGGTCTGGGCGGTCTTGTCGACCTCCAGGCGCGCAACGACCGGCTTGGCTTCCTTTTTCGCGACGTTCACCACCGAAATCGTCTGCCCGGCCTGGTCAAATTTCTTGCCGGGATTGAGGGCTTCGAGAAGCGTCTCGCTCATGTGAAATTTTTCGGCAATCGCCTCGCGCGGGCTGGTGTAGTCCAGCGACTTCAGCCCTTTCATATCTTCCATCTTGGCCGGGAGTTTCTCCAGAAACGGTCCCTTCGCGTCTTTCTCAGTGATCTTGTAGTCGACGATGACGGGATCCGAACCGGTGGCCAACAAAGCGGCCCAGATTTCAGGCGTGAGCGGCTGCTTGCCTGCGAATACGCCCTTGGCTTCGGCAAACGCCTTCAACGCCTTCTCGGCGTTCTCGCCGAGCTTGCCGTCGATCTCTCCGGGAGAGAAATTGGCGCGGTCGAGCAGCACCTGCGCCTTGACGACGACAGGATCGACCCTGTCATCGGCCGGCGGCTTGCCCTTGAATTCCGCGTTGTTGACCGCCGCCGCATCGAGGCCTGCGAAGGCCGGAGGGACAAGGCAGGCGAGCAGCATCAGCCCGGCGAGCAAGCGGATCATGGGAAATCTCCGAAACGACGTCTGATAAGGATTTGGAAGGGTCGGAGTTCCGTTAGGTCGATCAATCCGGCCGGATCATCTCGAACATGTTTTCCGGCTTGATTTCAAAGTAATCGCCGCGGCGGCCGGCGCGGACGATCGGGTGCGTCAGGCCGGTCTGGTAGACGCCGTCCTGGATGAAGGCCTTGTCGATATGCACGGCGACGACTTCGCCGAGCGTCAGCCAGGCCTGCGCCTTGTCGCCATTGGCCCCCTGCAACTGGATGATCTGCGTCAGCTTGCATTCGAACGCGACCGGGCTTTCAGCGACGCGGGGCACGTTGACGAGCTTGCAGGGCGCGGCCGTGAGACCAGCGATCTTGAACTCATCGACATCGCGGGCAACGTGGGCCGCGGTCGCGTTCATCTGTTTCGCCAGATCCATGGTGGCGAGATTCCAGACGAATTCGCCGGTATCCTGGATATTGCCCGCGCTGTCCTTCCAGTTCGTCGAGGAGAAGCCGATGATCGGCGGGTGATAGCAGAAGGCGTTGAAGAAGCTGTAAGGCGCCAGATTGACGTTGCCCTTGCCATCGCGCGATGAAATCCACCCGATCGGGCGCGGGGCGATGATGGCGTTGAAGGGGTCGTGCTTGAGGCCGTGGCCGTTCTTCGGCTCGTAGTAATGCAGGTCTTTGATCGTCACGCGGGACTCTTCCGTCATTGCGAGGAGCGAAGCGACGAAGCAATCCAGACCGCGTCGCGCGGAGCCAATGGATTGCTTCGCTTCGCTCGCAATGACGGCGGTGTCAAGTAGCGAACAATTCAACCCGCCTTGCGCGGCTCAAGGGCCTTGAACAGGAAATCGACCATCTGGTCGATCGTTGCGCTGGGCTTGTTGACGGCCTGCGCGATCATCTGCGGGTGGAAGAAGCGGATCATGCCGGTGCAGGTGCAAGCGCGAGCGCCGCCAAAGGCAGGTCAGGCGCCTCGAACTCGCCGGACGCCACGCCCTGTGCGATCACCTGGCCGATGATGCCGGTGACGCATTCGATATGGACGACGCAGACGTCCCAGTCCTCCTGCATCGCGATCTCGACCATCTCGTGCAGCTTGGAATCGCCGACATAGCGCTCCGTGTTCATCCGATTGATGGTCTTGAGCAGCTCGCGCAGACGAGGTTTCGCCGGACCGGGCCCGGCCGCGATCCGCCGCGCCTCGACCTCGACCTCGCCCATCAGCGTTCGCGCCACGCTTTCGTGGATCGACTTCTTCGAATTGAAGAAGCGATAGACGTTGGCGGGGCTCATCCGCAGTTCCTTGGCGATGTCGGCGACCGTCGTCTTCTGGTAGCCGATCTGCCGGAACAGACGCTCCGCCACCACGAGAATCTTTTCCCGGGTGTCCGTCTCGACGTGTTCCGAAATCAGCGCCATGTCAGTTCTCAATGTTCAATTATTCGGCGGCGTCGGCAAGCGGAATTGCATGCGGACCCTTGATCTGATGTTGCGGCGCAAGATCAGGCTGCTCGGCCTGGCCGCTTTCCTCCAGGCTCTTCCTGAACCAGAGGGCGTAAAGACCCGGCAGGTACAGCAAGGTCAGGAAAGTTGCAACAAACAAACCGCCCATGATGGTGATCGCCATCGGGCCCCAGAAGGCGGAGCGCGACAGCGGAATCATGGCCAGAATCGCCGCCAGCGCCGTCAGCACCACCGGGCGGGCACGGCGAACGGTGGCCTCGACGATGGCTTCCTTGCGCGTCAGTCCCTGAGAGACGTCCGCCTCGATCTGATCGACCAGGATCACGGCGTTACGCATGATCATACCAGCCAGCGCGATCAGGCCGAGCAGCGCCACGAAGCCGAACGGCTGGTTGGCGACATTGAGGCCGAGCGAGGCGCCGACGATGCCGAGCGGCGCGGTGAGAAAGACCAGGATCAGGCGCGAGAAGCTCTGCAACTGGATCATCAGCAGCGTCAGCATCACCATGACCATCAGCGGAAACAGCACGAAGATCGAGGCATTGCCCTTGGCGGATTCCTCGAACGCGCCACCCGGCTCGATCCGGTAGGCCGGCTCGAGATGGTCGCGGATTTCCTGCAGTTTGGGCCAGATCTGGCCGGTGACATCGGGCGCCTGGACGCCGTCGACGACGTCGGTGCGCACCGTGATCGCCATGTCGCGGTTGCGCCGCCACATGATCGGCTCCTCGTGGGAATACTCGATCTTGGCGATCTGCTGCAGCGGCACGGCAACGCCGTTGCGTGACGTCACAGTGAGGTCACCGACGCTCTTGAGATCGAGCCGTTCGGACGGAACCGCGCGGGCGACGACGCCGACCTTCTCGATGCCGTCGCGGATCGTCGTGACCTGCGCGCCCGAGATCAGCATGGCGAGCGCCTGCGAGACGTCCTGCGGGGTCAGGCCGAGCGCGCGGGCGCGGTCCTGGTCGACCACCAGCTTCAGGTAAGGCGACTGTTCGTTCCAGTCGAGCTGCGGCTCCACGACGTTCTTGTTCTGCCGCATGACGTCGCGCACCTTGTAGGCGATGTCGCGCACGGTGTTGGCGTCGGGGCCGATCACGCGGAACTGCACCGGGAAGCCGACCGGCGGGCCGAAATTGAAGCGGTCGACGCGCACGCGGGCTTCGGACAGATCGCCCCCGGCGACCGCCTTCTCCAGCCGCGCCTTGATCCGCTCGCGGGCCTCGACGTCCTTGGAGACGATCACGATCTCGGCAAAGGCCTCGTTCGGCAATTGCGGATTGAGGCCGAGCCAGAAGCGCGGCGAACCCTGGCCGACATAGGAAGTATAGGTCGCGATATCCTTGTCGTCCTTGAGCAGCGCTTCGGCCTTCTTCACGGATTTCTCCGTGACGTTGAAGGCGGTGCCTTCCGGCAGGCGCAACTGCAGGAACAGTTCCGGCCGCTCCGACAGCGGGAAGAACTGCTGCTGCACGTGACCGAAGCCGACGATCGAGAGCACGAACACGCCGACGGTTGCCAGAACCACCTTGACGCGGTGGTCGACGCACCACTGCACCACAGCGCGCAAGCCGCGATACATCCGCGTCTCATAGATCGCGTGCGGATCGTGGTTGTGATGCACCGTGATGTTCGGCAGCAGCTTGACGCCGATATAGGGCGTGAAGATCACCGCCACGAACCAGGACGCGACCAGCGCGATCGCCACGATCCAGAAAATGCCGCCGGCATATTCGCCGACCGCCGAATTGGCAAAGCCGATGGGGAGGAAGCCAGCGGCCGTGACCAGCGTCCCCGTGAGCATCGGAAACGCAGTTGATTCCCAGGCAAAGGACGCCGCGCGGACGCGGTCCCAGCCCTGTTCCATTTTCACCACCATCATTTCCACGGCGATGATGGCGTCGTCGACCAGAAGGCCGAGCGCGATGATCAGCGCGCCGAGCGTGATGCGGTGCAGGTCGATCGACATCGCGTTCATGACGATGAAGACGATGGCGAGCACCAGCGGCACCGACATCGCGACCACGATGCCGGTGCGCCAGCCGAGCGCCACGAATGAGACGAACAGCACGATCGCCAGCGCCTCGATGAAGGAATGCACGAACTCGCCGACGGCGCGCTCGACCACCTTGGGCTGGTCGGCGATCTGCTCGACCTCGATGCCCTGCGGCACGGCCTTCATGAAATCATTGGTCGCCTTCTCGACCTCCTTGCCGAGTTCGAGAATGTTGGCGCCCTTGGCGGTGACCACGCCGATGCCGAGCGCGGGCTTGCCCTCCTGGCGGGCGACGAAGGTCGGCGGATCGACGAAGCCGTGGGTCACGGTCGCGATATCGCCGAGCCGGAACACGCGGCCGTTGCTTTCGACCGGGCTTTCCGCCACCGCCTTGGCGCCGTCGAGCGCGCCGGTGACGCGCAGCGGCACGCGCTGCGAGGAGGTTTCCACCGTGCCGGCGGGCGTGACGTTGTTCTGCTTGGCCAGCGAGTTGAACAGCGCCTGCGGCGTGATGCCGAGCGTCGCCAGCTTGGCGTGCGAAAACTCGACGAAGATGCGCTCGTCCTGGGCGCCGTAGAGATTGACCTTGGTGACGCCGGTCACCTTCAGCAGCCGCTGGCGCATGCCTTCGGCGGCCTTCTTCAACTGCGCATAGTCGGCGCCGTCGCCGGTCATCATGTAGAGAATGGAATCGACGTCGGAGAATTCGTCGTTGACGGTCGGCCCGAGCAGGCCCGCGGGCAACTGGCCCTGCACGTCGGCGAGCTTCTTGCGCAGCAGGTAAAACAGATAGGGCACGTCCTTTGGCGGCGTCGAATCCTTGAACGTGACCTGCATCGCCGTGAACGACGGTTTTGAATAGGTCTGCACCTTCTCGAAGAACGGCAGTTCCTGCAGCTTCTTCTCGATGGGATCGGCGACCTGGGTCTGCATTTCCTGCGCGGTGGCGCCCGGCCAGATCGCCGAAACGTTGACCACCTTCACCGTGAAGAACGGATCCTCGGCGCGGCCGAGCCGCTGGTAGGAGAAGAAACCGGCGGCACCCAGCACGATCATCAGGAACAGGATCAGGGTCGGATGGCTCACCGCCCAGCCCGAGAGATTGAAGCGCTTCATGTCACTCTCCAACTTCGAAATTCGCTTCCGCCTTCGCTCTTCGAGCTACGGCGAGACAGGCCTCGCAATGACGGACTAAAACGACAACGACGAGACCACCCGGACCTTCTGGGCCGGATCGATCTTCTGCACGCCGAGCGCGACCACCTTGGCGCCTTCATTGACGCCGCCTGAGATCACGACGGCATTGCTCTCATAGGACTTCACGATCGACCGGCTGCAGCTTCACTGCGCCGGCATCATCGACGGTGTAGAGCGAGGGATTGCTGCCCTGGCTGAACAGCGCCGACAGCGGCAGTTTGGCGACGCGCTCGGTGGCGGCATCGGCCAGCGTCAGCGTCGCGGTCATGCCGAGCGAGACCTTGTCGTCGGCTTCCGGCAGCGAGAATTTTGCAAGATAGGTCCGGGTCGCCGGATCGGCCGAGGGCGCGATCTCGCGCAGCTTCGCGGCATATTTCTTGTCGGCGTCCGACCACAGCGTCACGCTGGCGGTGCCGGACTTGGCGCGGCCGACCAGCGTTTCGGGGATCGCGACCACGGCTTCCTTTTCGGCAAAGCGCGCGACGCGGATCGCGGTCTGGCCGGAGGCCACGACCTGGCCGGGATCGATCAGGGTCGCGGTGACGACGCCGCGGCTATCGGCCAGCAGCGTCGCATAAGAGAGCGAGTTCTTGGTGAGTTCGACCGAGCGCTCGGCGCGATTGAGGCGCGCCCGCGCTTCATCGGCGGCGGCGTGGCTCTGATCCAGTTGCGCATCGGTGGTCCAGCCCTTGGCGCGCAGATCCTTGGCGCGCTGCTCGGCAGCGCCCGCCTGCGCCAGCACGCCGGTGGCGGCACGGAATTCGGCTTCGGCCTGCTCGGCCTGCAGCTTCAGGTCGATCTCGTCGAGGGTGGCCAGCGGCTGGCCGACATCGACGGTCTGGCCGACTTCGACCAGGCGTTTTGCGACCTTGCCGGGAACGCGAAAACCCATGTCGGTCTCGATCCGGGGCCGGATGGTGCCGACAAAGCTGCGCTCGGGGGTCTCGGCCCCATAATGCACGGTAGCGACGAGGACCGGGCGTCCCGGAGCGGCCGTTTCGGCGGCCTTTTCATTGCAGCCGGCCAGCGCAAATACCGCAAAAGCCAGCGACGCCCCCGTCAAGAACCTGTAATAGCTAGAGAAAATCGAACGACCGAACATCGGACTCTCCATCGCAACATCTGATGAAGAGTATCGATTGGCGACTGACGAATGTCAATATTCGTCAGTGATCATGAATTCGTGAAGGAAAGTTTAGTTAAGAGGTAATTGCTTTCTCCGAAAAACTGTTGTTCCCGCCAACGCCGGGCGCGTCGTAGCCTGTAGCCCGGATGAGCGAAGCGATATGGGGGTGCGATGGAACCCGCATATCGCTGCGCTCATGCGGGCTACGACACTGGCTGTCGGCTACTTCGCCCCGGCGAACTCCGTCTTCGTCTCGTGGCCGCCGAGAAACACCAGCAACCCTGCCGCAAGCGGCAATAACGACAGCACCAGCAATCCCGTCGAGGTGTTGCCGGTCGCGTCCTTGACCCAGCCGATCAGATAGGGACCGCCGAAGCCCGCGAGATTGCCGATCGAATTGATCAGCGCGATGCCGCCGGCCGCGGCCGTGCCGGACAGCCAAGCCGTCGGCAGCGTCCAGAACACCGCAAAGGTGCAGAACACGCCGATGGCGGCGACCGTCAGCACGACCATGGTGATGGTAGGATCGGTAATGTAGCTGGAAACGGCGAGCGCCGCCGCCGTCAACAGCAGCGGCCCGCCGACATGGGCGACGCGCTCGCGCGTGGCATCGGAGTGCCGCGCCCACAGGATCATCGCGATGGTGCCGAACAGATAGGGGATTGCCGTGACAAAGCCGGTCTGCGCGTTGGTGAGGCCGAACGCCTTCACGATCTGCGGCAGCCAGAACTGCATGCCATAGAGCGCGCCGACGAAACCGAAATAGATCAGGCTCAGCGTGATCACTTTTGGCGACGACAGCGCTTCGCCGAGCGTCAGGTGTTTTGCCGCCTGCTTGGTCGCGATCTCCGCCTGCAGTTTTGCCGAAAGCCAGGCCTTCTGTTCCGCGGTGAGCCAGTCGGCCTTCTCCGGCCGGTCGGTCAGATAGAACCAGGTGACGATGCCGAGCAGCACCGAGGGGATGCCCTCGATGATGAACAGCCACTGCCATCCCCTCAGGCCCATCGCGCCGTCGAGACCGAGCAGCAGTCCCGAGATCGGCGCGCCGATCACGGTGGAAACGGGAACCGCAATGGCAAAAGCCGCAAGGAACCGGGCGCGATATTCGGCGGGGTACCAATAGGTCAGGTAAAGAATGATGCCCGGGAAGAAGCCGGCTTCCGCGACGCCGAGCAGGAAGCGCAGAATATAGAAGCTCATCTCGCCGCTGACCGTCGCCATCAGCGCCGAGATGATGCCCCAGGTCACCATGATGCGGGCGATCCAGCGGCTGGCGCCGAATTTTTCAAGCGCGAGATTGCTCGGCACCTCGAAGATGAAATAGCCGATGAAGAAAATGCCGGCGCCCCAGGCGAAAACCAGTGGCGAGAACTTCAGGTCCGCGTTCATGGTCAGCGCAGCGAAGCTGAGATTGACGCGGTCGAGATAGGAAAAGAAATAGGCCAGCACCAGAAACGGGATCAGCCGCCACGAGATCGTTCGGATGGTTGAGGTTTCGATGTCGCTCTTGGCTGGCGTGGCTGGCTGGTTCATGGTTTCCCCCTTCAGGCTTCTTGTTGCCGACGACGATTAGCGGGGGTCGTCACCGCTTGCAATGCAGAATGCCCGCGCTGGAGCAACATCGGGCATTCCGCCGGCGAAGGGCTCGCGGTGGAGAGCCTCGATGCGCCGCCAGTATCAGGTGAGTCGGGCGAACGAGGCGTAAACTCATAAAGTCAAAGTGGTCGCCGGACATCCGCTTAGGCGCGCATTCCGGACGTACGTCGGACATCGCGTGAGGTCCGAAAAGTGCCCAAATAACCGACTTAACCTCGGATAGGAATCCCGTCAAAACGCGTTTGGCACTCCCCTCTGATCCGGCGTACGGTATGCCGTAGGTCGGATTGCATGCCATGGTGGAAGAGCGGCCAGTCCGGGTTGAGCGCAGGTTGGCGGCAATATTGGCCGCTGACGTTGCGGGCTATTCGCGACTCATGCACCACGACGAAGAGGCCACGCACGCCAAGCTGGCAACACTGCTTGCGGATGGTGTCGCGCCCGCGATCTCCGAACACGGCGGCCGCATCGTCAAGAATACCGGCGACGGGTTTCTGGCGGAGTTTCCAAGCGCTGTCTTGGCGATCCGCGCCGCCGTGCTATTTCAAACCCGCATCAGAGATCTTACAGCCGCCGATCCGGACGACGGACGGATCTCTTTTCGTGTCGGCATCAATGTCGGCGACGTGATTGTCGAGCCGCACGATATTTTCGGCGACGGCGTAAATATTGCGGCACGGCTCGAGAGCATTGCAGAACCCGGTGGCATCTGCATTTCGTCATCTGCCCACGAGCATATGCGAGACAAGGTCAGCGTTGTGTTTGCCGATCTTGGCGAGCAGAACTTCAAAAACATTACCCGCCCTGTCCGCGCCTACGCTGTGGTCGGGGAGGAGCACAGCCTGGCTACAGCCGGTGGGCGCGCGCAGGAAAGCCCACCTTCACCGCCACGTCTTTCCATCGTTGTGCTGCCTTTCGCCAATCTCAGCGGCGATCCGGAGCAAGAGTATTTCGCCGATGGCATAACCGAAAGCCTGACCACAGACTTGTCAATGATCAGGGGTTCATTCGTCATCGGTCGGCACACCGCATTCACCTATAAAGGCAAGGCGGTCGATCTCAAGCAGATCGGCCGCGAACTAAACATCCGCTACGTTCTCGAAGGCTCTGTACAGCGCAGCAGCAATCGGCTTCGGGTCAACGTGCAACTTGTCGATACCGAAAGCGGCAATCACCTTTGGGCCGAACGGTTCGATAAGCCCATCACCGATCTGTTCGACATGCAGGACGAAATCGTGTCGCGGCTCGCCAACACACTTGATGCCCAACTCGTTGAGGCCGAGGCAAGACGGGCGGAACGTTCGCTCCATCCCGATGCAATGGACATGTATTTCCAAGGCATCGCTTTCGCGAACAGGGGGACTACCGCAGAGTATTTGACACCGGCGCGCGATTTTTTTGAACGGGCTTTGGCGCTCGATCCCGATTGTATCGAGGCGCTGGTAGGCATAGCAAACGTCAATGAGGCAATTGCCATTGCCTCGCTAACTGACGACCCCGCCTCATACCTTGCCGTGGCAGAGGCAGCCTCGAACAGGGCTCTTTCGCTGGCTCCGCAGCATGCTTTGGCGCACTTGCGATTGGGCGTCGTCCTGATTTTGACGAACCGCGCGGCGCAGGGCATTGCTGAATGTGAGCGGGCGCTGGCGTTGGATCGCAATCTAGCCCATGCGCACGCCTGGGTCGGTCTTGCCAAGGTCTACAGCGGTCGCGCAATTGAAACCGAAGCCCACGTCCATGAGGCACTTCGGCTGTCCCCTCGCGATGCCCACTTTTATGTTTGGTTACTGATCGTTGGCATTGCCAAGTTTCACCTCAACGCTGACGCAGAAGCGGTGGTTTGGCTGCGGCGTAGCATTGAGGCCAATCGAAATCATCCGGTTCCGCATTTTTGGCTCGCCGCTGCATTGGCGCGGCTCGGCGCGTTGTGCGAGGCGAAGATTGCGGCGCAGGCGGGACTTGTCCTCAATCCGGGTTTCACCGTCCGTCGCGCGCGCAGCCATTCACCGAGCGACAATCCGATTTATATCACCGGCCGCGCACGCTTCTATGAGGGTCTGCGCTTGGCGGGGGTGCCGGAAGGGTGATGTTCGAGTTGGGCCCAGACTCTGGAAGTCAGGTGGAACGTCGGGGAAGAGCAGCGAGGCCCCAATCTGCACAGATGGGCAGCGGAAGCTCGGCGTGCTGGCACGATCAGCGATATTCCGTCGCATATTTGCGAGCAATCTCGTTGACCTGGTCCTTTGTGAGCTGCTTTGGCGGCGCGCCGGGCGGACTGCAGGTTTCCCGGAAAAAACTGTCCAGACCCGGAGGCGCGACAATCCAGAGCAGCAGCAATTCGTGATCGGGATTTGCGAACCCGTGCCAAGCGTTCTTGGGAATGAATATTGTCCCACCCTTCTCGAAGGAATGACGTACGTCGTTCAGTATGAATGTCCCACTTCCGTCTAAAATGTAGAAAGCTTCGTCACCTTCGAGGTGTCTGTGGATCGGAATGCCCGCACCTACGGGTACCTGCTGGGTGCCGCAGGCCACATTCCTGGAACCTTTGACAGGATCCACCTTGATGATGATATTGCCAGGATTACGGTAGTGAACGAGATGTTCGCCGCCGGCTGCGCCCAGCACGTATCCTTGCGCTTCGATCTGAGCTCCCACTTCCGCTGCTGATTTCGACATCGGTCCCTCCTAGGTTGCAGCGGGGCGCATCCTAACTGATCATTGCCAAAACCAACACAAGCGGCATCGCGCGCCAAGAGTGTGCTCGCGCTATGGAAGGCAGGCCGCGCGGCAGCTTGAAATGGTCGCAGCAGTTCGTTCCGATGTGGCGGCTCCTGAACGAAACCCCTACTCCGCGAGTTGAAACCGCTCGAAACGATGCAGCTCCTCCTCGATGCGGCGCTTGTAGTCCTTGCGCGCAGGCCGCGCAGCGCCCTTGCCGACCCAGCTCCATTTCTGCATCAGCAATTTCTTGTTCTGGCGGTCGGTCTTCAGGTCGATGGCGGCGACGATGTCGCTGCCGACCAGGACCGGCAGCGCGAAATAGCCGAACAGGCGCTTTTCCTTCGGCACATAGGCCTCGAAGCGGTGGCCGTAGTCGAAAAACAGTTCGGTGCGCTTGCGCTGGATGATCAGCGGGTCGAACGGCGACAGGATGTGCACCAGGCCGTCGCTCTCGCCGCCCGGCGCGATCCCGTTCGCCTCCAGCACTTCCGGCTGGGCCCAGTGCTCCTGCTTGCCGGCGCCTTCGAGCGCGACCGGCGCCAGTTCCTTGCGCCGCACCCGCGCCTCGATCAGGCGCCGCACCGCCGCCTTGCTCGGCGCGTCGAGATGACAGATGGAATCGAGGCTGACGATGCCTTGCGAACGTAATGCGCGATCGAGCAAGTAGGCGGTAATCTCCGCCGACGTTGCCGGCTTGGGCGGCTTGTCCCAGCCGAAATGCCGCGTCATCAACTCATAGGTCTTGAGCATGCCGGTGCGCTCGGAGATCGTCACCTCGCCGGTATAGAAGGCAAGCTGCAGCGCCCGCTTCGAGGGTTTGCGGCTCTGCCACAGATGTTCCTTCTCGGTCAGAACGTCGTCCTCGATGTCGCGGATGGTCAGCGCGCCGTCGCGCCGCAACAGCCGCATCACCTTGCGGGTGTCCTCGGGCTTGACGGAAGCAAACCACCGGTGGCCCTCGCGCCGGTGCTCCCGCATCGCCGGAACGAAGAAGCGATAATCCTTGGCCGGCACATAGGACAGCGCATGGGTCCAGTATTCGAACACGCTCTTGTCGATACTCTGCGCCTGGCGCAGGTCCGCGCGGGCATAGGCCGGAATACGGCTATAGAGAATGTGATGATGGCAGCGCTCGATGACGTGGATGGTGTCGATCTGCACATAGCCGAGATGGTCCACCGCCGCCGCCACCGCCTGCGGTCCGGCGCCGAACGGCTCGCTGGTATCGAGCCGCTGGGCCCGCAGCCAGAGTAGCCGGGCTTCTGTCTTGGTCAGGGGACGGGGTTCAGTCGCGCGGGGCATCGCGCGGCAATGTAATCGGATTCGCCGACGTGACGAGCCCGGATTCGGGGATATAGCGCTACATCATGATGCGATTTGACGAAATCGCATCATGATCGCATCTCTTTGTTTGAGCATGATCTTTTCGGAAAACCGGTGGCCACTTTTCCGGATCATGTTCTACGGACCCGGGTCTCCCCGCCGCTTCTGCCGATCACCCACGCTGCCGGTTGGGATATCGGCCTCGCAGGAGGCGCGGCCGGGCTGGGGTGCATTACATTTGTAGACGTTGCCGGTGAGGCGATCGACCAGCCACGCGCTCTCCTCCGTCGGGCTTTCGAACCCGACGTAGCGGCTGCCGAGCGCATTGATCAGCGTCGACAGCAAAATTGCAGCGGCGATCATCGCCGCGCCAATCAGTGTTGGCATGGAATTCCCGGAACCAGCAGGCTCCGATGCGTTGGCACGATAGCCCTGGTACTCACGCTGACGCTTGACTGACTGTAACACCCGGCCCGCCCGTCTGGTTGCCCCGAACGTATTCTTCTTCAGATTTTTTGTGTGAATGAATCCGCTAGGCGCGCATCTTGCCGATTTGTTGTCCACAGATCGGCGATGACGCGACGGCCCACAGTTTTCTTTTTGAAGCCAGCTGAGGAAGCAACGGTCGCTTGTCCCGTAAGACTCCGGATGCCGCCCTGCTCGCACCGTCCCTGTCATTGCAATGCGCCGTACCGTGGATCGCTGTGCTTCGGATCGTCGCGTAGCGCGAGCAGTTTCCATCAAACTTGGCGAAAGCCTGATGCCGAAGTTGAAGTCAGTCAGGCGACGCCGACGTCGCGGCGCCAATTGCGGTCGAGGCCGAGACAGGTTCCGACCTGGGTAGCTTTGTCCGAGAAGATCAGCGAGCTATCCTGATCACCGGTCGAAATCGTGATTCGGATCACGCAAGCAATGTTGGACGATCGGTCCACCGACGACGCCCCGACAGGCAAGATGACGCCGGAACGGCCTCAAACACCCTTGGATGTCGGGTCAAAGCCGGACCTCGCGGAAAGCCGACGTCGTCAATGTGACTTGAATCACATTGCTCGCTTTGAACCTGCCCTATCGTCGGAGCATCAAAACGTCATGCACGCCACTTTGCAGGCGTTTAACAGTGAGGATTAAGGCAATGACCCGTTTTCTTTCCATCGTGACTATCGGCGCCGCGCTGTCGATGACAGCGGGCATGGCCGCCGCAGGCGAGACCGTATCGGCTGACACGATCCTGAACGCCCTGAAGCCGAAGCCAGGCGTGAGCCGCGGCCTTTCGACCGGTCCGCAGCAGCCGGTGGACGTCGCCGTACAGGCCAAGGAATCCGGCTTCGTCAACACGCTGCGTAACCGCAAGACGCGCTCGCTGTCGCTCGGCGAGCGCCAGGAGATTGCGGAACTTGCCGCGACCAAGCCGAAGATCGATCTCGAAATCCAGTTCGAATACAACTCGGCCGACATCAGCAAGAATTCCGTGACCGCGGTGCAGGAACTCGGCAAAGCGCTCTCCGATGCGAGCCTGAAGGGTTCGACCTTCGTGGTTGCCGGCCACACCGACGCGATCGGCGGCGAGGCGTATAACCAGGATCTTTCCGAGCGCCGCGCCGACACGATCAAGAAGTACCTGACCGAGAAGTACGGCATCACCGGTTCCGACCTCGTGACCGTCGGTTACGGCAAGACCAAGCCGAAGGATGCGAATGCGCCGATGGACCCGGCCAACCGCCGCGTTCAGGTCGTCAACATGGATACCAAGACCGCGTCGAAGTAAGGTCTTGGTGGCCAGGTCCGCCTGCCGCTTGCGGCAGGCGGATTTTGATTTGTCGCAGCCGCGATGCGATGGCCGGCTCAAATCCAGTTCTGGAAGATCATCAGGCGGCTGAACGTCGCCATCGAAGTGCCTATGAACGCGGCCGATATCGGCAACATCGCGGCAAAGCCGGCAAAACCAACTGCAACATACACCCACAGCAACCAGCGGGGCATGCTGCCGCGTCTCAGGGCATAGACAAGCGCGAGGCTCGCGGTGGTCGCTGCCGGCAGGTAGTAGTAGATGAACCCGAGCGTTCGCGGCAGCAGCGCCCAGGCGAGGTATGGGCCGAGATAAAACGCGAGCACCAGGAAGGCATCGACCCGCCGCGTCACGATCCAGTCGCGCAGGCAGATCGCGACCGCGATCAGCGCCGGCCACAGGATCAGCGGATTGCCGAGGAACACCACCGCGGCGATCCGGTCATCGCCGATCTTGTCGAAGAGATACCAGACCGGGCGCACCAGGAACGGCCAGGACGGCCATGAACTCATATAGGTGTGGCCCGCGATCGCGGTCGTGGTGTTATCGCTGAAGATGCGCCGTTGCGCCTGCAGAATATCCGGAAACGAAAAACCGTAGAGCGGAATGAACGTCGCGAGATAGACGGCCGCCGGAATCAGCACGAAGCAGATGGCGAAATGCCACCATTTGAAATCGGGCCATAGGTCGGGCCGGTACCAGTCTTCGGGCCGGGCGTCGGCGAATTCGGTGCGCCAGCTTTGCATCAGGCGGATCACGGCGACGATGACGATGCAGACCGCGAGCCCGAACAGCCCGCTCCATTTGCAGCCGATCGACAGGCCGAAGCCGATCCCGGCAAGCGCGAACCACAGATGCGGCCGCTCTCTTCGAAAGCCATGGATGAATGCCGCGATCGCGAACAGGCTGAAGGTGAGCGCGAAAATATCCAGCATCGCGATCCGCGATTGCACGAACAGCATCTGGTTGAAAAAAGCGAGCAGGCTCGCTGCAACCGCCGGTCCTTGCGCCGCGAACAGCGCCAGGCCGCACAGATACACCGCGACGACGGCGAGCGATCCGAACAGGACCCCCGGATAGCGCCAGCCCAGCGGCCCGTCGCCGAACGAATGGATCGACAGCGCGATGAACTGCTTGGCGAGCGGCGGATGCATCGGATTGAGCATCGGCTGCGGCATCACCGGCTCGAGCATCTGCCGCGCCGCCGGCACGTAATGCACTTCGTCGAAATAGAATTTCTCGGGCGTGGTGACGCCGATCAGCATCGCGAAATGCGCGAGAACAAAAAGAACAGCCGCGGTAATGCAGGTGCGGAGAATCGAATCGGGCAGAACTGAATGTGATGAGGTTTCTGGCTTCACGGACGATCTGGCACGAAATCAGGGACGGGACAACATTGCGGCAAAATTGAGTGTGACGTCTCCATATTTTTATGTCCATCGCATTGAACGCATTTCGATTCCGCAATCACTAACCGACGAGCGAGTAGGCCACGCGAGTGATAATTCTGCTACATCGCACGCGCGCGCGATCCGGTACGATAATGTCGGGGCAAGTCGATCGGTTTTGGAATGAATTTCAGTAACTGCTTTGGTTCGCTATTAGCAATTTGTCTATCTGCAATTGGCCTGATGACCGCGTTGGCTGCTCCCGCGTACGCGCAAACGCGCGTCGGCGAAGCGGCCGTCGTCAAGAATGAAGTGCTTCGCGTTGCCGGGCCTTCGCCCATCCAGATCAATGTCGGCGATGGACTGGTACGTGACGAGACCGTGCGTACCGGTATCGATAGCGCAACGCGTCTGGTGATGGCCGACAGCACCAACCTCTCGCTCGGACCCAACGCGACGCTCAAGCTCGACCGAACCGTTTTCGACGATGAGCATCACTACCGCGAAGTCGCAGTGCGCATGACGTCGGGCGCGTTTCGTTTCGTCACCGGCCATTCGGACAAGGCCGCCTACAAGATAACGACACCGCTGGCGACCATCGGCGTGCGCGGCACCACGCTCGATATCCTGTCGCAGCGCGGCCAGACCATCGTCAATCTGCAGGACGGTGCTGCCTCCGTCTGCACGGTCAGCTTTGAATGCATCCAGCTCATCCGGCCCGGCGACACCGCCATCATCACCTCGGGCGGCGGTGGCAGATCGACGATCAAGAAGACCAACAATCCGCCCTGGACGTTCGCCGCGACCTGCAGCGCCACGGCAGGGCTTTGCAGCAAGACGCAATATGCGGATGCGACGCCCGTGATCGTCGACGACGGCAGTGACCCCACCGGCATGTTGTGCGGACGCTGACCGTGGCAAATTTCACCCGCAGCATCTTGTTGTCCGCAACGCTCCTTATCGCACTGCTTTCGACGCAATCGGTGTGGGCGCAGTCGCGATCACCTTCGCCGTCGCCGACGCCATTGGAAGAATGTGTCGAGTGCTATCCGTCGACGCCAACACCGAGCCCATCGCCCACGCCAACACCGTCGGCCTCGCCGTCTCCGACGCCAAGCCCGACATCGACGCCGCGCGCCAGCGAGCAGTCCACCAACGCGCCACCGGTGACCGGAGCCGTTTCGAGTGCCGGCTCGATCAACGACCTGGGCGGACAGCGCTTCAACCAGATGATCACCAACCGCGTGCTCGGCAGCGTGCTGCTGGGCGTCAACGAGCAGGTCAATTGCAACGATTGCATCAGCGCGTTCGGCTCCGCGGGTTCGTTCTCGGCCGGCATTCACGGCCGCAAGAACCTGACGCCCAATCTGTCGCTGCTCGCCGGCATCGCCTATGCCCAGTACGGCGAAGGCGGATACCACGTCACCAGTTCGCCGATCGGCGCGTTCGCGCTGCGCTACGATTTCGTCGACTGGGGATCGTCGCGGCCGTTCTTCGATATCGGCACCATCCTGTCGCCGTTCCAGAAGGTGCGCTACGCGCGCAGCTACACGACGAGCCTCGGCGCGGTATCGCTCGAAAGTTCGACCACGAGCGAGAACTACGCCGTCTACGGCCGCGCCGGCTGGATGAGCCGGCTGTCACCGCGCGACGAGGTGGCGGCCTCCGTCGAAGTCTGGCAGCTATGGCAGCGGGTGAAGGGCTATATGGACCCCACCGTCGCCTTCAATCCGTTCGACGCCTCGATAGCCACGGGCACCGACCGCACCACCCTCGTCAAGGTCGGCGGACAGTGGACGCATCTGTTCGGCTCGAGCGTCGAAGCCAATGTCAACGGCGGATGGGTGCAATCGTTCGGCACGCGATCCGGCATCGTCGCCAGCGTGACCGGTGACGGCACGATCGTGCCCACGATCGGCAACCAGGGCTGGTTTGAATATGGCGGCCGGCTCGGCTTCCGCATCACCAAGGGCTGGGTCGCCGACCTCTTCCTCAACGGCACCGCCGGGCCGCAGCCGGTCGGCAACACGCTTCACGGCGGCGTGGGCATGCGGATCAGTTATTGAATGGCGTGCAGGGTGGACACAGACGCGCGACATGACAGATTTGCACTGATCAGGCTTGAGCCATGGCGGATTGTGCGGCGGCGACATCCATCCACATCACCTCCCAATGATGCCCGTCAGGATCTTCGAAGCTGCGGCCATAGATGAAGCCGTAATCCTGCTTCGGACCCAACTCGGAGATGCCGGGGCTTTTGAGTTCAACAAGCACCAATGAGATCAGTACTTCGCGACGACTGGGCCACCAAAGCGGTAGTTTACCCGGACCGTTCCCATGTCCACGCCCTGACGAATATTGTCGGCGCGCGAGACAGCAATATTGGTTGCCGGAAACGTAACATTGGGGTTGCCCATGAACAGGTGGTCGTACTCGACCCCAACGGACCAGTTCGGCGCAAAGCCGAATTCAATTCCCGTGCCCACAACGCCACCCCAACGGGTGTCGGTTGCCTGATTATACACGACGCCGCTTGCGGTGAAGAAGGTGCTGTATTTGTTGTCGGTGACCGCGGCGCCGCCCTTCACGTACAAGAGAGCGTTGTTCCAGGCGTAGCCGACCTGGCCGGTGAAGAGGCCGATGGCGTCGATCTTGGTCCGGTTGGTGGCGGGGATCAGCACCGTCAAGCTAGCATTCGATCCCGTCAGGTTGGCCCAATCGCCCTGGGCTTCGACGCCGAACACCCAATTGGCTGCCTGCCAGCGATAGCCGATCTGGCCGCCAACCAAGCCACCCGTCGCGTCGTGACAGCCTTCGCTCGGGGTCGGCGAAAGCGCAATACCGTTGTTGGTGGTGATGGTATAGCACTCACGGCTCGATGCGCCGCCGCCATTGAGACCGAGGTAGAAGCCGTTCCAGTCGTAGACCGGTGCGACGATAGCGGGCACCTTGGTATAGGTCCGCGCGGGAAGATCCGCGCCAGATGCCGCGCCGACAAATCCAGCAATCGAAAGTAGTCCGGCCCCAACGAAGGCAAAACTATTCATTTCCAGTCCCCAGCTTGGAAAAAAACCGCTGTCCATCACCTTTCACGGGATGACATCGCGGAAAAGTTGAATCGGTGCTCCGAACAACTATTCTGGAAATTGTTGCCGAAATGTTACGCCTACTGCCAGCTCTTTTCGGGCGGTCGGCATGTCGCTTGTTGGCACTTTTCGGACATGCCGGGTCGGCAGGACGATGTCCGTTCTCAGGGGCAAAGCAGGCCTCCTCTGATCACCCACCTATGTCGCCTTTGACCCGGATCGGACCAGATCGCTGACCGGCAGGTTGACGAAAATCATTTTGGCCATGATGGGCTCCTTTTGGCGGGGTTCGAGCCAAGGACGCACGAACGCGCAGCGAACCGACACGCCGCTTGAGATTTTTTGCTATCGGAACAATAGGACGTGCGGTGGCCAGAATGGTCCGGCCGTGACCAACTCCACGGCACATCCGGATTGATCTGACCCGTTACGTCGCGATCGGGACCGGCATGGTCAGAAACGCCCGCGTCACATGCCAGAACAATTGCCTGTTGATCGCCAGCGCCACCGAATGGGCGGTGCCGGGCAGGATAATGAACTGGCGGTCGCCGTTCGGCAGCTTGTTATAGAATTCCTCGAGATCGGCCACGGTCGCGATGCCGTCATATTCGCCGCGCACCAGCAGCACGGGCGCCTGCACCTTCTCCGGATGCACGACCGGCAGATTGGCGGTCATGTCGAGATAGGTGCCGGTCGGGATCTGGTCGCCGAACTGCATTTCGGCATCCGCCAGCGCCTCCATCACGGCGGGATCGGAAGTGCCCGGCTTGTCGCGGGTCGCGATCGAACGGATCATGTCGCGGTCGCGCTTGCGCATGTTGTGGGTGCGGTAATAGGCAAGCTGCTCAGCCCGCTTGGTCAGGGTCGGCGAGCCCTCGCCCTTGTAGGTGAAGGCGGCAAACACCAGCCGGTCGACGCGATCGGGCACGACCATCGCATAGGCGCCGGCGCGCAGCGCGCCCGAGGATTCGCCGACGAAGTGCACTTTCTGCTGACCCGTCTCGCGGACAATCAGTTCAACCGCGACCTTCAGATCCTCAGCGCCGCTGGCAATATCGGCATTGCCCGAGGTGCGGCCGGACTTGCCGTAATTCTCGTGGTCCATGGTCCAGCAGTCGAAGCCGTAGCGCGCGAACTCGTTCATCGCGGAATATTCGCCTTTGCCGGGCACGTCGAGATCGAACACCCGCGACGTCACCGAAGAGCCGTGGACAAAGAACACCACCGGCCGTGCCGGCTCGCCGGGCTTGGGCGCACCGATTCGCTTGCGAAACATCCACAAGGGAATGTCGCCCTTCTTGGTCCAGTATTCGTTGCTCCAGATTTCGCCACCTTCGAACGGAACCGTCGTCGCGGCCTGCGCCGGCATCGCTGCGGTCGCCGCCACGCCAAGGCCGAGGCCTTTGAGAACCGTGCGCCGCGCCAACTGATTTTCGGAATTCGTCATCGTTTCATCCCCGCATCACATTCGACGTCACATTTTCTGCGAAGTGTAGCAGCGGATACCCGTTCTGAAAGCAACTGTGTGCCACCCTACGCGAACACTATCGCGCGATCAGCCGGCCGTGCGCAATCCGATCCGCTACTTGCCGTTGAACTTCGGTTGGCGCTTTTCGGCGAAGGCCTTGACGCCTTCCTTGAGGTCTTCGCTGTCCCTGATGACATCGAGCAGCCGGCGCACCTCGGCGACCCCTTCCAGCGGTCCCTTCGGCATGGCGTCGCGGGCCAGCTTCTTCAGCGCCCGGACCACCAGCGGCGCATTAGCCGCGATCTTTGCCGCCATCTGCTGGGCGAGTTCGACATGTTGCCCCTTCGGCGCGACCTTGTTGACGAAGCCGATCTGGTAGGCCCGCTCCGCCGACATCTCCTCGCCGACCAGCAGAAACTCCATCGCGATCTTGTGCGGCATCCGCGCCATCACCGAGGAGATGCCGCCGGCGGTGGTGCCGATCTTGCCCTCGGGGTAGATGAAGCGCGTCGTCTCCGACGCCACGCACATGTCCGCCATCTGCACCAGCACGAAGGCGCCGCCGACGACCCATCCGGATGTCGCCGCAATGACCGGCTTGTCGAGTTCGACGCCCAGTCCAGGCACCGCGTGCCACATGTTCGACGGGAAGATCCCTGACGTCGGCGCCGACCGAAAAATACTTTTCTTCGGATGACGCAAGCACCGCGACGCGATCGTCGCTTTCATGAAAGCGGAGCCAGGCCTCGCGCAGTTCGTCACACAACGCATTATTGAGCGCGTTGTGTGACGAGGCTCGATCCATGGTGATGGTGGCGACGTGGCCAGCGCTCTCGTAACGAACAAGTTTCATGGGATTCCCCCGCGACAGCCGCGCAACGGCGGCGTTTGTTGCTTTTTACTTCTTCTCGGCGGGATCGCGGTGCACCGGATCGACCCACAGCACGGTCTCCGGCTTTTCCACCGGCTCGATGTCGAGGTTGATCGCCACCGCCTCGCCGTCGCTGCGCACCAGCACGCATTCCAGCACCTCGTCACGGCTGGCATTGATTTCCTGATGCGGCACATAGGGCGGCACGAAAATGAAATCGCCGGGGCCGGCTTCCGCGGTGAACTGCAGCTGTTCGCCCCAGCGCATCCGCGCCTTGCCCTTGACGACAAAGATGATGCTTTCGAGATGACCATGATGATGCGCGCCGGTCTTGGCGTCGGGCTTGATCGTCACGGTGCCCGCCCATAATTTCTGCGCGCCGACGCGGGCGAAATTGATCGCGGCCTTGCGGTCCATGCCCGCGGTCGACGGCACGTTGGGATCGAGCTGATTGCCGGGAATGACGCGGACGCCGTCATGTTTCCAACGCTCGGTATCGCCGTGCGAATGATCGTGATCGTGGGGATGGGTGTGATCGTGGTTGCCGCTCATCTTGTCGCTTTCCGAATGGTTGCTCGCGGACGGTACATAAAACCGTGATCGCAAACCAGCCAAATCGAGGAACATTTCTGGCGGGTCGCGGGTTGTTTTTGCGACGTGCAATCAATCTGGAAGGAGTATTTCGATGGGTTCGACCGCAGACAAGATCAAGGGCACCGCCAACGAAGCAATCGGCAAGGCCAAGCAGGGCATTGGTGAAGCCACCGGTTCCGACCGCCTTCAGGGCGAAGGCGTGATCCAGGAAGTGAAGGGCAAGGGCCAGAAGGCGATGGGCGATGCCAAGGAAGCCACCAAGGAAGCCGTGGACAAGGCAGCCGCGGCGGCTAACAAGAATCTCTGATCGAAGCGACGCGATCGGTGAGAATGGAAAGGCCGGTCCCTTTTGGGCCGGCCTTTTTCGTGCCGGTTCGTCTGACCTCGCCCCGCTTGCGGGGAGAGGTCGAATTGCACGGAGTGCAATTCGGGTGAGGGGGTACAGGTCTATCGAAAAATATCGTCGGGCGGAGAGAGCCCCTCACCCTACCCTCTCCCCGCAAGCGCGGGGCGAGGGAGTTTATTACCGCCCTCGTTCCGTCACATCCGGATTGACCACATTGATCGGCGCACCCGCGGCATAAGCCACGATCTGATCGAAAATATCCGTGAACTGGATTTGATATTCGTCGCGCGAGACGTAGCCGAGATGCGGCGTGCAGACCACATTGTCCATGGTCAGCAGCGGATCGTTGACGTCGCGCAGCGGCTCCTTTTCATAGACATCGACCGCAGCCATGCCGGGCCTGCCGGCGCGCAGCGCATTGACCAGTGCTTGCGGCTCGATCAGCGGCGCCCGGCTGGTGTTCACAAGAAGCGCCGTTGGTTTCATGCGCGCGAGGTCATCCGCCTTGACGATGCCGCGCGTGGCATCGACTAGGCGCATATGCAGCGAAAGCACGTCGCAGCGTTCGAAGAATTCAGCTTTGCTGGCGGCGGCCTCGTAGCCGTCGGCGCGGGCCTTTGCGAGCGCCGGCTCCCGCGCCCATACCAGCACGTTCATGCCGAACGCCTTGCCGTAGCCGGCGACGACGGCGCCGATCCGCCCATAGCCATAAATGCCGAGCGTCTTGCCGCGCAGCGTATGGCCGACACCGATCTGCCATTTGCCGGCCTTGAGCGCCGCCATCTGCTGCGGAATACCGCGCATCGCCGCCAGGACCAGGCCCCAGGTGAATTCGGCGGTCGCGTAAGACGGCGTATCGGCATGCTGGCCTGACGACACGACGATGCCGAGCCGGGTGCAGGTATCGATATCGATATGCGGAAAGACGCTGCGCTGGCTGATCAGCTTCAGTTTCGGCAGCCGCTCCAGCAGCGGCGTACGGATCTGCGTGCGCTCGCGGATCAGGACCAGCGCCTCGGTATCCCGCAGGCGCTCCGCCAGCACATCGACGTCCTGAACGTGATCGTTCCAGATGGTGACGTCGTGTCCGGCGAGCTTGCGGAAGCAGTCGAGGGTGCGCACCGTGTCGAAATAATCGTCGAGGATCGAGACCTTCACGATGCGCCTCCCCGTTGCGCGTCTACTTTACGGCCAGCAATTCGACGTCGAACATCAGCGTGGCGTTCGGCGGAATGACGCCGCCAGCACCGCGCGCGCCATAGCCGAGTTCAGGCGGAATGATCAGCGTGCGCTTGCCGCCGACCTTCATCGAGCCGACGCCCTCGTCCCAGCCGCCGATCACCTGCCGCATGCCGATCTTGAATTCGAACGGCTCGTTGCGGTCGACCGAAGAGTCGAACTTCTTGCCCTTCTGGCCGTTCTCGTAGAGCCAACCCGTGTAATGCATGACGCAGGTCTGGCCGGTCTTCGGCGTGGCGCCGTTGCCTTCCTTGCTGTCGATGATCTGCAAACCTGAAGCTGTGGTCATGGGCTTTTTTCCTGCGGTCTGGGCCGATGCCAGCTGGGTGGCGATCGGCGTGGAAACCGCGGCCGCCATGGCGGCGAGAGCGGTCCGGATAATCGTGCGTCGGGAAGATCGCATCTCAATGCACCTCGTTCGGGAGACCGACGTCTCTAGCCCAGAGCGGGCCATTTCCATAGCCATTTTTCGAGCCAGTTGTGGGCCGGCGGCCATGTTTCAGCCGCTGTTGCTGCCGTCACGATCGATCGCAAAATCTGAGAGCAGCGGCGAGGTTTTGCCGGCGATCAGGTCGCCGATCAGGCGCGCGGCCAGAAAACTGAAGGTGATGCCATTGCCACCATAACCATAGGCCGCATAGACGCCCTTGGCGCCGGGGACCGGGCCGATCAGCGGCAATCCATCATGCGTCGTATCGAACGTCCCCGACCAGCGAAATTCGATCTCGGGTCTCGCTGCCGGCCAGAGTGCCGCGAGCCGCTGCACCAGCGCCCGCGATTTCTCGGGGATCAGACGGTCGCGCGCTTCCGGTTCGACAATCTCCGTGCTGTCTTCGCCGCCGATGATGATGCGTCCTGCCCGCGTGGTTCGCGCATAGAGATAATCCTCCGCATCCTCCCAGATCAGCGCGCCGTCGTTCCAGAGGTTCTGCGGCTGCGGCACGGTCGCAATCGCCCAACTCGACGACACCGCATGCACGGTGGAGCTAACGATGTCGGGCATCACATAGCCGGTGGCGAGCACCACGGATCGCGCTTCGATTTCGCGATCGTTGCCCATCCTAACATTGACCGCACGCCCGGCTGCATCGAACGCCACCGCGTCTGCCTCAAACAACCGCGCGCCGCCGGCGAGGGCCGTCCTGAGCAACCCATTTGCCAGTTTCATGGGATCGGCATCGGCTGCGCCCGACGAGACGATCGCACCGGCACGCGTGATGCCAAAGCGATCCAGCAGCACGGTATGGTCGAGAAAATCGCCGGGCAAGCCTGCGCGTGCCCGCCAGCGATGCTCTTCGATCAGGCCGGCGCTGCTTTCGTCTGCCGCAAGGTACAGCGAATTCTTGTCGCGCAGGTCGCAGGCAATGCCGAGCCGCCAGACCAGCGATTTGAGGCCGGCGACGGCATCGCGGCTGGCGCGATAGGCGCGTGAGGCGCGCTCAAAACCATAGATCTCGCTCAGTTCGCGCAAGGGTCGGTCGATTTCCCACAGCAGCATGGATGTGGAGGCGGCGGTGCTGCCCCGTCCCGGCAACTCGCGATCGACGATAATGATGTCGAGCCCCTGCCGCGTCAGACGTTCGGCGACCAGCGATCCCGTAATGCCGGCGCCGATAATCAGCGCATCGCATGTGAGGTTCTCGACCAGGTCGCGGCGGGGCGGATGGGACGATGTCGCAAACCAAGGCGAACGGCCGCCGCGCAGGTCGGCCTGTTCGGTATCGTCTGAATCGAGAATGGTGATAGCTGACCTCTGACAACAGGCGGCTGCCCGCGGCAATGCGAGCAGCCCCGGCTCATGCTGTAACGAAAGCGGCGGGCTGTTGTTCCAGAGGTAACGAGAGCCGAAGGGCTCTCAATAGCCCAGCGCGCAGCCGTCCTTGCGGGGATCGGAGCCGCCGGTCAGCGTGCCCTTGTCCCAGTCGATCCAGATCGCCTGGCCGCCGCCGAGCGGACCGACCACAGTCGTGGTCTTGTGGCCGATCTTCTTCAGGCCCTCGACGATCTCGGCCGGCACGCTGTCCTCGAGCTGGTACAAGCCCTCATAATGCAGGCCGCGCGGCATATCGATGGCTTCCTGCACGTCGCAGCCATAATCGAGGATATTGGTCAGCACATGGGTCTGTCCGACCGGCTGATACTGGCCGCCCATCACGCCGAAAGGCATCACCGCGCGACCGTTTTTGGTGGCGAGTGACGGAATGATCGTATGCAACGGCCGCTTGCCCGGCGCGATGCAATTGGGATGGCCGGGCTGGATCCGGAAACCGCCGGCGCGGTTCTGCAGCAGGATGCCGGTGTTGTTGGAAACGATCGCCGAGCCGAACGAATGCGCGATCGAGTTGATGAACGAGCAGACGTTGCGGTCTTTGTCGACCACGGTGATGTAGACCGTGGACGGGTTCATCGGCGGTGCCACGTTCGGCAGATCAAGCAATCTATCCATGCTGATCTTCTTGATGTGCTCCTCGGCGAATTCCTTCGCGAGGATGCCGGCGACATCGACATGCACCTGCGCGGGGTCGCCGATATACTGCTCGCGCATCATGTAGGCGATGCGCGCGGCTTCGGCTTCCAGATGGAAACGCTCGACGCTGAGCGCGGGAAACTTCGTCAGGTCGAAGCGGGAAAGAATGTTGAGCATCACCAGCATGGTGATACCGGGGCCGTTCGGCGGGCACTGCCAGACGTCATGCCCCTTGTACATCGTTCCGATCGGCGACGTCGTTTCGGTCGAATGCGCGGCGAAATCTTCCAGCGTGTGCAGGCCGCCGATGCTGCGCAGGGTTTCGACCATGTCGGAGGCGATCTCGCCGCTGTAGAACGCATCGCGGCCGTTCTTGGCGATCGCGCGCAGCGTCTTGCCCAGCTCAGGCTGATGGATCACGTCGCCGGCGACCGCTGGTTTGCCGTGCGGCAAAAGATAGCGCTCGGTGTTGGTGCCGTTCTTCAGCTTCTCGAGCTGGTTCTTCCAGTCGAAGGCGATACGCGGCGCGACGATATAACCTTCCTCAGCGGCCTTGATCGCGGGTTGCAGCAGGGTGTCGAGCCCCATCTTGCCGTGGTCGCGCAGGATCGTGTCCCACGCATCGATCGCGCCGGGAATACTAACAGCATGGGCCGAGGTCAGCGGCACCGAATGGATCTTGCGCTCGAGATACCATTCGGCCGTTGCCGCCATTGGCGCGCGGCCGGAACCGTTATAGGCGACGATCTTGCCCTCGCCCTTCGGCTGGATCAGCGCAAAGCAATCGCCGCCGATGCCGGTCGATTGCGGCTCGATCACCCCGAGCAGCGCACAGGCCGCGACCGCGGCGTCTGCCGCCGTACCTCCCGCCCGCATCACGTCGATGGCGACAACCGCGGCGTCCGGGTGCGACGTCGCCACCATCGCGTTCTGGGCATGGACCGTGGAGCGGCCGGCGAAATGGAAATTCCTCATCGCGAGAGCTTTCTTGCAAGCGTTTCTTTAGCATCGGGCGGGTTTGCAGACGGTTCTTGGCATATTCATCCCCTGCGGGGCAATGGCTGGCATGCCAGGGGAGCCATGATCTGCGTCGCCCCAACGAAAGCAGGCCGTACGACGTAGCTTTCCCCTGCCCGGCCTGCCTGATAAACGGTCGCCATGCCGCTCAAGGTCGCAGCCTTCTACCAATTCGCCGCGCTGCCGGATTTCCGGGAGCTGCGCGAGCCGTTGCGCGCGCTGGCGGCCGGCCTCGAAATCAAGGGCAGCGTGCTGCTGGCGCATGAGGGCATCAACGGCACGGTTGCGGGCGGCGATGATTGTATCGACGCATTCGTCCGGGAGTTGCAGCATGGCTCGCTCTTCGGTGGCCGGCTCGACAATCTCGAACTCAAGTTTTCAAGCGCCGCTGAGATGCCTTTCCAGCGGCTGAAAATTCGGCTGAAGAAAGAAATCGTCACGCTCGGGGGTACCGCTGTCGATCCGACGCAGCGGGTCGGCACCTATGTCGAGCCGTCAGACTGGAACGAACTGATATCGGCGCCCGACACGCTGGTGATCGACACCCGCAACGCTTTCGAGGTGGCGATGGGCACGTTCGAGGGCGCGATCGATCCCGGCATCAGGAGCTTTGGACAGTTCAAGGAATTCGCCGCGGAGAAACTCGACCCGGCGAAACACCGCAAGATCGCGATGTTCTGCACCGGCGGCATCCGCTGCGAGAAGGCCAGCGCCTATCTGCTGGCGCAGGGCTTTGACGAGGTCTATCACCTCAAGGGCGGCATCCTGCGCTATCTCGAAGGCGTGCCGGAGCAAGAGAGCCGCTGGCGCGGCGAATGTTTTGTGTTCGACGAACGCGTGGCGCTTGGCCACGGGCTGCGGCAGCGACAACCGGACGATGGCCCCCATGAGTGATGCCGACGCCCTGAGCGAACGCATCGACGCGCTGGAAATGCGGCTGACCTATCAGGATGTGACCATCGAGACGCTGAACCAGACGATCACCGCGCAGTGGGCGGAAATCGACAAATTGAGGCGGCAGTTGAACGAACTGAAGGAGCGGGTGCGGGAGGCCGAAAGCAATGCGGCCGGCCCATCGAACGAACCGCCTCCGCACTACTGAACAGCCGACAAGAAAGCGGCCTCCAGACGGAGGCCGCTTTGTTGCATTGTAACATCAGCGGGGCAGCCGCTTGCATCAACGCATGGTGAACCAGAAAGTCGCGGCCACCGCCACAGCAACGATTACTGCCCACACGACCGGCGAGACCTTCTTGCTGCTGCCGCTGCGAGGCGAGTCGTTGGCAGAGTGGTTGAATTCGGTCTTCATTGCCTGGCCCGTCGAGCTATGTCAGCGAAAGACGCCGCGGATCTTGTCCCACAACGACTCATTATGACGATCGCCATCCGCCTTCGACGGCGCCGGTTGCGCCGCGCTTACGGGATCCGAAGCCGGAAAGGAACCGACCAGACCCTTCTCGAGCTTCTCGTGCATTTCGCGGTCGGCCAGCATCGCCTCGTGGGGATCGGCGGCATGCTTGTCATGCGGTGCAGGGTTGAATTTCTCAGCCATGGGGTACCTCCGTGGCCCAGATAACGTCCTGGAATTCGTGCGGGTTCCACTTCTTTTCTTGGCCAAGCCGAAAGCTGCGTGTATCAGGAGCGCAAAGATCCGCAGCCAGCCGCAGGAACTTTCGATTGTCCCAGAAATCCGCCGTGAAACCATTTGTCGAAGTGCTGTCCGGCCGCAGGCAGAAGGTGCCGCCGGTATGGATGATGCGGCAGGCAGGCCGCTATCTGCCGGAGTATCGCGAGCTGCGCGCCAAGGCCGGCGGCTTTCTCGATCTCTGCTTCACGCCGGAATACGCCGCCGAGGTGACGCTGCAGCCGATCCGCCGCTTCAATTTCGATGCCGCGATCATCTTCTCCGACATTCTCGTGATCCCCTACGCGCTCGGCCGCTCCGTGCGCTTCGAGGCCGGCGAAGGCCCGCGGCTCGATCCGCTGGATACGCCGGAGCAGGTCGCGACGCTGGCGCGCCACGCCGATTTCGGCAAGCTCGAGCCGGTCTATGAAGCGCTGCGCCGCGTGAAGCGTGAACTCGCACCCGAGATCGCGCTGATCGGTTTCTGCGGCGCGCCGTGGACGGTCGCGACCTACATGGTCGCGGGCCAGGGCACGCCGGACCAGGCGCCGGCGCGGATGATGGCCTATCGCCATCCCGATGCCTTTGCTGAAATCATCGACGTGCTGGTAGAAAATTCGATCCAGTACCTGCTCGGTCAGCTCAAGGCCGGCGCGGACGCGCTGCAGATCTTCGATACCTGGGCCGGCGTATTGCCGCCGCGCGAATTCGAGCGCTGGTCGATCGAGCCTGCGAAACGCATCGTCGCCGGCGTCCGCGCGCAAGTGCCCGACGCGAAAATCATCGGCTTTCCCCGCGGCGCCGGCGCGCTGCTGCCGGCCTATGTGGAAGCGACCGGCGTCAACGCCGTCAGCATCGACTGGGCGGCCGAGCCGTCACTGATCCGCGAGCGCGTGCAAAACCGCGTCGCGGTGCAGGGCAACCTCGACCCGCTGGCGCTGATCGCAGGTGGCGCAGCGCTCGATCGCGCCGTCGACGACGTGCTGGCGAACTACGCGCAGGGGCGGCTGATCTTCAACCTCGGCCACGGCATCCAGCCGGAAACCCCGATCGCGCATGTCGAGCAGATGCTGCAGCGGGTGCGGGCGTATAAGGGGTGACGACGGACGCCGTCGTCATGCCCGCGAAGGCGGGCATCCAGTAGTCGCCGGCCTCAGTTTGAATCGAGATGTCACGGCGTACCGGATCATCCGCCTTCGCGGATGATGACGGCAGTGTTGCCGATAGCCCTGGTCCTACCGTGCATCCTCCAAAATCATGTCCGACGCCTTCTCCGCGATCATGATCGTCGGCGCATTGGTATTGCCCGACATCAAATCCGGCATGACCGACGCATCGACCACGCGCAGGCCTTCGATGCCGCGCACGCGCAGCCGCTGGTCGACGACGGCAAGCGCATCGCTGCCCATGCGGCAGGTCGAGGTCGGGTGATAGACCGTGCTGCCGGTGCGGCGGCAGAAATCCAGCAACTCGTCGTCGCTCTGCACTTTCGGACCGGGATCGACCTCCGCGACCGCGTAAGCCTTCAGTGCCGGGGCTGCGAGGATCTTGCGCAGAATCCGGATGCCATCGATGAAGGCGCGGCGATCGGTTTCGGTCGCGAGATAATTGATGCGGATTTCCGGAGGCACGGAAGGGTCTGCGCTCTTGATCCGCAGCGAGCCGCGGCTTTCCGGGCGCAACTGGCAGACCGACGAGCTAAAGCCGGAAAGCGCGTGGAGCTTCTCGCCCATCTTGTCGGTCGAGAACGGCAGGAAGTGAATCTGGATATCGGGCGAGGCCAGCCGCGGACTGGTCTTGAAGAACGCGCCTGAAGTGCCGGCGGCAATCGTCAGCGGTCCCTTGCGGAAGGCTGCGTACTGAAGTCCTGCCATCATCTTGCGGATCGGATGGTTGACGACGTCGTTGAGCGTGACCTTCTGCGCGCAGCGCGTGACCAGCCGAACCTGCATGTGGTCCTGCAGATCGTTGCCGACACCGGGCGCGTCGAGCACGATCTCGATGCCATGCTGCCTCAGGAGGTCCGCAGGCCCCACGCCGGAGAGCTGCAGCAATTGCGGCGAATTATAAGCGCCGCTGGAAACCAGGATTTCCTTGCGCGCCCGCGCCGTGCGCACGCGGCCTTCCTGCTTGTATTCGACCGCTTTGGCGCGGCGCCCCTCGAACAGGATGCGCTGCGCCAGCGCCGAGGTCTCGACATGCAGATTGCTGCGGCTTTTCGCCGGACGCAGATAGGAGAATGCCGTGCTGGCGCGACGGCCGCGGCGGGTCGTGGTCTGGAAGAATCCCGCGCCTTCCTGGGTCGCGCCGTTGAAATCGGGATTGGTCGGGATGCCGGTCTCGGCTGCGGCAACCACAAAGGCCTCCGACAGCGGATCGTGGTGCCGCCAGTCCGACACCGGCAGCGGCCCGTCCGCTGCCGTGATATTTGTCTGGCCCGCGCTGCTGGTTCTCGGCCTTCTTGAAATAGGGCAGCACGTCGTCATAGCCCCAGCCGGCATTGCCGCGCTGACGCCAGCGATCGTAATCCTCGTGCTGGCCGCGCACATACAGCAGGCCGTTGATCGAACTCGAACCGCCGAGCACTTTTCCGCGCGGCTGGAACACCTGCCGGCCGTTCAATCCCGGCTCCGGCTCGGTCTGGTACATCCAGTTGACGGATTTTTCCTTGAACAGTTTTCCGTAGCCGAGCGGCACGTGGATCCAGAGATTGCTATCCTTGGGTCCGGCCTCCAGCAGCAACACGGAATGTTTGCCGTCGGCGCTCAGGCGATTGGCGAGCACGCATCCGGCCGAGCCGGCGCCGACGATGACGTAGTCGAATTCGGAAGCGTCATTGTTCTTGTTCATTTGTTTCCCCGCACGCAACCCGAAACAGGTAGCGGCGCCGTCGCGGACGGTCAATTGTCTCGCGGTCGCGGGCGGGAAAAAGCGTCAAGCCGGCTATTTTGCGAGTTTCAAAAAATCCGGCGGCCGGCGTTCGGCGAACGCCGTGAAGGCCTCGCGCGCCTCGGCGGTTTGCAGGCGCGCGGCGAACTGCTCGCTTTCCGCCTTGATCTGCGCCATGAGAACTTCCGGATTGCGCATCAGCCGCTTAGTCGTGCTGACCGCGCCGGCCGGCTGTTTCGCCAGCCGGGATGCCAGCGCCCGTGCTTCAACGTCGAGCTTGTCGAGCGGCACCACGCGGTTGGCGAGCCCCCAGGCGAACGCAGACTTGGCATCGACGGAGTCACCGAGCGCGAACATCTCGAAGGCGCGCGCATAGCCGATGCGGAGCGGCATCAACAGGCTCGAGGACGCTTCCGGAACCAGCGCCAGACTGACGAACGGCGTCGAGAGCAGCGCGTTCTCCGCCAGCACGACCAGATCGCAATGCAGCAGCATCGTGGTGCCGACTCCGACGGCGCGGCCCTGCACGGCGGCGACCAGCGGACGGCTCGATTGCGCGAGCGACTGCAGGAAGCGGCTGACATGCCGCTCGCCCTGAACCGCGCCTGTCGCGATGGCGGCGAACTCGCCGACATCGTTGCCGGCGGTGAACATGTCGCCCTCGCCGCGGATCAACAGGACGCGAACCGATGGATCGGTCTCCGCGCCTTCGATTGCGTCGGCCAGCGCGCCGTACATCGCATTGGTCAGCGCATTCTTCTTGTCGGGACGGGCCATCGTCAGGCTCAAAATCCCGTCGCTCTTCTCGATCTTGATGTGCTCGGTCATTCGTCTTCTCCTCTGGGAAATCTGGTTTGCATGGTCGTGAGCCAACGCGCGACGACGTCGATCTCGGCCTCGGTAAATCCCTCGGTGAGGCGCGCATTGACCTCAGTGAGCCCCGCCTTCGACTGCGCCAGCGCCGCGCGGCCGGCCGGCGTCAGCCACAGCCGCCACGCCCGGCCGTCGTCCGGATCCGCGCGCCGCCTGATCAGGTTTGCCGCCGTCATACGGTCGACCAGCCCGCTGATGCCGGGCGGCCCGAGATCAAGCGCTGCACCCGCCTCGCCCATCAGCACGCCGTCGCGCTGGCCCAGAATGAACAGCAAGCCGGACTGCGCGGCGGTAACGCCGCTGGCTTGCGTCCGCGCCGCCATCCAGCGCTGCAGCCGGCGCTGCGCGACGTTGAGCAGGAACACGAGCCGGTGCTCGCGACGTTGGCTCATACCGACGATAATTTAGTTCGCATGCGAACTATCTATGCTACTCCCGGCAGATTGTCACGGCGATTTTCGGTGGTATGCACGGCCAAGCAGCAACCGGCCGTCACTACAAGCGATCTGATCGGCATAAATCGTAACAAGAGCAACTGGTTAAAGAAAAAATCGATTTTCGATTGACGACATCACCCTCCCTCGCCAATCTGCGCGCGCAATGAGCAATATCGGGTTGAGTTTTGGTGACGACCTTGCCGGCGAACGGCCGCGAAGCCTGACGTCCGCCGTTCAGGGACGGCTCCGAGCCGACATTCTCTCGACCCGGCTGCTGCCCGGCCAGAAGCTGCATATCGCCGGCCTCGCCAAGCAGTTCTCGGTCAGCCTCGCCGCGGTGCGCGAGGCGCTGTCGCGCCTGGTCGCGGACGGACTGGTGCAGGCGTCCGACCAGCGCGGCTTTCGTGTCAGCCCGGTATCTGCCGCCGACCTCAGGGACGTGACCCAAACCCGTACCGATATCGAAGGACTGGCGCTGCGCCGCTCGATCGAGCGCGGCGACTCCGCATGGCTCGCCGCGGTGGAGAGGTCGTTCATCGCACTCTGTGCCGTTCCCCACACCTATCCCGACGATCCGACGCATCATTATGAGGAATGGGTGGTGCGGCACCGCGTCTTCCACCGCACATTGGTGAACGCCTGCGGCTCGCAATGGCTGCTCGGGTTTCGCGATGTGCTGCACGAGCAGAGCGAGCGCTATCGACGGCTCGCGATCCGGCGCAACACCAAGAAAGCCCGCAATGTCGAGGCCGAGCACGCCGCAATCGTGCGAGCCACGCTCAAACGCGATGCCGATGCCGCGGTCGCCGCACTCTCGAAGCACT
The DNA here is from genome assembly GCA_963816815.1 of uncultured Alphaproteobacteria bacterium. GTDB lineage: Bacteria > Pseudomonadota > Alphaproteobacteria > Rhizobiales > Xanthobacteraceae > Bradyrhizobium. The sequence goes on along the minus strand of CAWFMW010000080.1, from coordinate 20,639 downwards.
TTATGACGACCATGCGGCTCGTCGAGCTCGCTACTCCCGACACATCGGGAAAGTAGCGGCACCACCTGATCCTCCGTTCGAAGAACAAGCCTTAACAAAAAGCAAAAAGGGACCTCACAATGAGCATCACGCGACGCCACATCCTGGCAACGATCGCCGCGGCCTCCGTACTCGGCGCATCGGCCATGGCGCAGGCCGCCGACACCGTCCGCATCGGACTTCCCACCAAGACCTACTGGCCGACCACGATCGCCGAAACCGCGGTTCGCCAGAAACTGTTCGAGAAGGAAGGTATCACCGCCGAGCTGACGATCTATCGCGGCGGCGCCGAGACGTTCGAAGCCATGGCGGCGGGCGCCGCCGACGTCATCCTCGATGCCACCTCGCTGGTATCGGCCGGACGCACGAAGGGCGTGAACTCCAAGGTGGTCGCCAATGCCGCCATGGGCTATTACGGCTGGCAATTGATGACGCTTGCGAAATCGACGCATCGGCGTCAGCGATCTGAAAGGCAAGAAGGTCGCGATCACCTCCGCCGGCTCCGGCTCGGACCTGCTGGCGCTGTGGACCCAGCAGGACAAGAAGATCGAATTCACCCGCGTGCCTGTCGGCGGCGGTGGCCTGGTGCCGAACCTGCTCGCCGGCAACGTCGAAGCGGCCGTGGTCTATTCACCGCTCAGCTTCCAGATTTCCAAATCGGGCGAAGCGCGCACCATCCTCGACTACTCCAAGGAAGTGCCGCCGAACCTTGCCGCGGGCTGGATCGCGCTCGACAAATACGCGCAGGACAAGCCGCAGATGGTGCAGAAGACGCTGAACGCGCTCTACGGCGCCCTTGCCTATCATGCGCGCCAACAAGGATGCCTCCGTCAAGCTGATTTCCGAGCTCTATGAAATCCCCGCCGACATCGCGGCGCTGGAATATGAGAACACGATCCTGAAGCTGGAAACCGACGGCAGCATGGACGGACCGAAAATTCCGGAGCAGCTCCAGCTCGCGCTCGACATGGCCAAGGCCGGCGGCATGAAGGATCTCGGGCCGGCGGCAGAGATCATTTCGAAGCAGTTCAAGCCTGTGCCGACCAAGTTCTGAGGCAGGCGCGATGCAAAGCGGGTTGGCCGTAAAGGCGACGCGGATCGGCATTGTGGTTGCATTGCTTGCAATCTGGGAAATGCTGTCGCGGACCGGCATCGTCAACCCGCGTCTACTTCCCTCCGCCTCCGATACGCTCGCCACGCTCGGCGACCTGCTGCAGCGGGCGAGCGTGCGCAAGGATCTCGCCGTCACCGCCACCGAGGTGGTGACCGCGTTTGCGCTCGCCGTTCCTGTCGGCGCGCTGATCGGCTTCCTGATCGCGGAGAACAAGTATTTTTCCGACGTGGCAAAGCCGCTGTTGTTCTTTGCCTTCAGCATTCCGAAGTCGATCTTCCTGCCGATGTTCATCCTGATGTTCGGCGTCGGCTTTGCGCAAAAGGTCGGCTTCGGCTTCTTCTCGACCATCTTCATCGTGATCATGTCGACGACGACGGCGGTGGAGTCGGTCAAGGTCGAGCATCTGACCGTGGCACGCTCCTACGGCGCGACGCCGATGCAGACGGCGTTTCGCGTCTATCTGCCGAGCATGCTTCCGGTCCTGCTGGAGGCACTGCGGATCTCGATGATCTTCAATCTCACCGGCGTCATCCTCGCCGAAATGTACGCCTCGCGCGACGGCATCGGCCATCAGATCGCGACCTGGGGCGAAAACTTCCAGATGAAGCAGTTGCTGGCCGGCGTGGTGATGATCGCCGTGATCGCGATTGCCTTCAATGAACTGGTCAGATGGGTGGAAACACGATGCAGCCATTGGCGAACATAACCCCGCTGAAGCCGGCCGGCGCGATCGAGGTCCGCAATGTCGGGCAGATCTTCAAGACCACGACGCAGGACGTAACGGCGCTGGAAGACGTTTCGCTCGACGTCAAACCCGGCCGCTTCGTCGTGCTGGTCGGCCCGAGCGGCTGCGGCAAGTCCACGCTGCTGATGATGATGGCAGGCCTGCGCGAGCAGACCTCTGGCACCATCACGATCAGCGGCGCGCCGATCCCGAAGCCCGATCCGAACCGGGTCGGCGTAGTATTTCAGGAAGCGAGCCTGTTTCCCTGGCTGACCGCCGAAGACAACGTCGAATTCCCGCTGGCGCTGCGCGGCGTTCCGAAGAGCGAACGCCGCGCCAAGGCGCAGGATGCCTTGAAACTCGTCGGCCTCGACGGTTTCGGCAAGCGCCATCCGCACGAACTCTCCGGCGGCATGAAGCAGCGCGTCTCGATCGCACGCGGCCTGGTGCAGGATCCGCCGGTGCTGCTGATGGACGAGCCGTTCGCCGCCCTCGACGAACAGACCCGCATGACCATGGGCGACGAACTGCTGCGGATCTGGGCGGCGACCGGCAAGACCGTGGTGTTCGTCACCCACAGCCTGACGGAGGCGGTCTATCTCGCCGACGAGGTGATCGTGATGTCGCCGCGCCCCGGCCGCATCGTCGACCATCTGCAGATCTCGCTGCCCCGTCCGCGGACCTATGAAATGTTGAGCGGCGAAACGTTCAGTACCCTGCGCGACCGCATCTGGCGGCACATCCGCAAATCGGCGTGAGGCTGACATGAGCGCCGCAACGCTTCGCAGATTGATCGTCATCGGCCTGATTGCATTGTGGGAATTCCTGCCGCGCGCCGGCCTCATCCCCACGCTGTTCCTGCCCCCGCTGTCCTCGACGCTTGCGGCCGGCTGGAACGAGGCGGGCGAATACGGCCACGCGCTTGCGGTGACGCTTTACGAAGTCGCGATTTCGATGGCATTCGCCTGCGGCGGCGGCATCCTGCTCGGCGCCCTCGTCGGCAGCCTGCCGCGGCCGCGCATCCTGATCATGCCGATGGTATCGAGCCTCTATGCGGTGCCGCTGGTCATCCTCTATCCCGTCTTCACCGTCTGGCTCGGCATCGGTTCGGAATCCAAGATCGCGTTCGCCTCGATCTATGGCTTCCTGCCGACGATGCTCGCGACCGCTGCCGGAATCCAGACCATCGATCCGCAACTGCTACTCGCCGCGCGCAGCATGGGGGCGACGCTGAGCCAGCGGCTGGTTCGCGTCATCATCCCCGCGGCGATCCCGACCGTGCTGTCGGGACTGCGCGTCGGCGGCGCACTGGTGATCGTCGGCGTGGTGGTGTCGGAAATGCTGATATCGTCCGCCGGCATCGGCTATCTGATCTCGCGCTACCGCACCATTCTCGACAGCCCGCACGTGTTCGCCGGCGTGCTGCTGGTGCTGGCGATGGCGATTGCCTTCAACGCCGCGATCAAATGGATCGAGCGCAAGGCCGCGATCTGGCAGACGGGGTCACGCGCCGGCCAGCGCGCCGCCGACGAGATCACCGCCGGCGCCATCCAACCTGCGACCTGACGGAGTACGCGTGTTCGATCTGACCCTGACATTCGACAATGGTCCCGAGCCCGGTGTGACGCCGCGCGTGCTCGACATCCTGCGCGAACGCGATATCAAGACGACCTTTTTCGTGATCGGCGAGAAGCTTGGCGATCCCGAGCGCCGCGGGCTTGCAGCGCGCGCACACGGCGAAGGCCACTGGATCGGCAATCACACTTTTACGCACACGATACCGCTCGGGCTGCAACACGACACCGAGACGGCGCAAAACGAGATCGGCCGGACGCAGGCCGCGATCGGTGACCTCGCGCATCCGAATCTCTGGTTTCGGCCGTTCGGCGGCGGCGGCAATCTCGACGAGCGGCTGTTAAAACCTTCCGTGGTCGAGTATCTCACGCGCAACAAGCATAGCTGCGTACTCTGGAACGCGATCCCGCGCGACTGGGACGATCCCGATGGCTGGGCCGATCGGGCCTTGGAACAGTGCCGGTCGCAACCGTGGAGCCTGATGGTCGTGCACGACCTGCCGAGTGGCGCGATGAACCATCTCGAAGACTTTATCGACCGCGCCGCCAAAGCCGGCGCGCGTTTCCGCCAGGATTTTCCGCCTGAATGCGTTCCGATCCATTCGGGCAAAATCGTACGATCCATCGATCCCTATGTGTCCTCTATTGAAGAAGGTGCCAAATAATGAAGATCGCGAGTTTCAAGGCAGGTCCGACGGCGACATACGGCCTGGTAACGAATGCCGGCATCATCGACGCCGGCAAGCGGCTGAAGGATTGTCCGACCCTGAAGGCACTGCTAGCGAGCGGATCGCTTGACGCGCTGAAGGCGCTGCAAGGCGAACGGCCGGACTACGCGTTCGCCGAAATCGAGCTGCTGCCGACCGTTCCCGATCCCGACAAGATTTTCTGCATCGGCGTCAACTACGCCACGCACCTCGCCGAAAGCGGCCATCCGACGCCGCCGCACCCGATGATCTTCACCCGTTTTGCCAACAGCCAGGTCGGCAGCGGCCAGCCGATGATCCGGCCCCTCGAGTCGGAGCGCTTCGACTATGAGGGCGAGATGGCCGTCATCATCGGCAAGGCCGGCCGTCGCATTTCGCGCGAGACGGCGCTGGCGCATGTCGCGGGCTATGCCTGCTACAATGACGGCAGCATCCGCGACTGGCAGCGCCACACCTCGCAATTCGCGCCGGGCAAGAATTTCGTCGGCACCGGCGCGTTCGGGCCGTGGATGGTCACGACGGACGAAATGCCCGACATCAGCAAGCAGACGATTGCGACCCGCCTCAACGGCGTCGAGGTACAGGCCGCGCCGATCTCGGACCTCGTATTCGACGTCCCCGCCCTGATCGCCTATTGCTCGACCTTTACTGAACTGGTCCCTGGCGACGTCATCGTGACCGGCACCACCGGTGGCGTCGGCGCCTACCGCACGCCGCCGCTCTGGATGAAGGAAGGCGACGTGGTCGAGGTCGAGGTCTCCGGCATCGGCGTGCTGCGTAATCCGGTCAAGGACGAGGCCGTGGCGACAGCGACGCGAGCCGCCTGAGAACCAAGAAAGCAATAACAAGAGCAAGGAGATATCCATGAACCTGCCAAAGCACCTGCTGCCGACCACCGTCGTCGGCAGCTACCCGCAGCCGGAATGGCTGGTCGATCGCGCGATGCTGTCGACGGTGGTGCCGCGCACGCGCCTGCATGCGATGTGGCGGTTGCCGGCCGAACATCTGGAGGAAGCACAGGACGACGCCACCATCGTCGCGATCAGGGACATGGAGCGCGCCGGGATCGACATCGTGACCGACGGCGAAATCCGCCGCGAGAGCTACTCGAACCGTTTTGCCACCGCGCTCGAAGGCATCGATGACGAAAATCCGGCGATGATCACCTCGCGCAGTGGACTCCAGACGCCGGTGCCGCGCGTGGTCGGCACGGTAAAGCGCCGCGGCGCGGTCGAGCTGCACGACATGGAATTTCTGCGTAAGAACACCGACCGCGCGGCCAAGATCACCCTGCCCGGCCCGTTCACGATGAGCCAGCAGGCCAAGAACGAGTACTATAAAGACGACGAAGAACTGGCGATGGCATTGGCCGCCGCCGTCAATGCCGAAGCGCTTGACCTGCAAAAGGCCGGTGCCGACGTGATCCAGCTCGACGAGCCCTGGGTGCGCAACAACCCGGACCTTGCCCGCCGCTATGCCGTGAAGGCGATCAACCGCGCGCTCGAAGGCATCACCGTGCCGACCGTCGTGCATCTGTGCTTCGGCTATGCCGCGGTCGTGCCCGGCTCGACCAAGCCGGCCGGCTATTCCTTCCTCGCCGAACTCGCCGATACCAAGGCCGAACAGATCTCGATCGAGGCGGCGCAGCCAAAGCTCGACCTCGGCGTACTCAAGGACCTGTCGTCGAAGAAGATCATGCTCGGCGTGCTCGACCTCGGTAATCCCGAGATCGAATCCGCCGATGTGGTGGCGGACCGGATCCGCAACGGACTGAAACACGTCGCTGCGGATCGCCTTGTCGTCGCCCCCGACTGCGGCATGAAGTACATGCCGCGCCAAGTCGCGTTCGGAAAACTGAAGGCGATGTGCGACGCGGCGGCCCCGTGCGCAAAGAACTCAGCTAAAGTCGTGGCTGCTTGGCGATGAGAGCGAGAAACTGTTCGAATGGGTCGTCGCTACCACCCGTTCGTTCCCGATGGATCGGTTCACGAGAACGACGCAACCAAGTCTCGGCCTCCGCCAGCCAATAGACCTTGCTGTTCGGTTCGCGCTGCGCGAGCTGCCTGCAAAGTGCCGCCCGTGAATTCAACTCAGTTTGGTTGATCATGCCGTCTCCCCTGCCTGGGGTGGACATTGATCCTCACGCCCGCACGGGCTGGATTCCTTGATCTGTGTCAAATGTGCAGGGCGATGGTGTCGCAGTACGCAAGCCGTCTTCTAAATCGGCTTGCCCTGCAACCAGGCCGCACCGCGCGCATACAAAGCCTCGACTTCGGGCCCCTTCAGGCCGGGCATGTCGCGCTTCACCGTGTAGCCGATGCGGGTCTGCAAATAAGCGAGATGCCGGTAGCCCGGTGGGAATTGCTCAAGCACTGCCCTGTCGAGAACGGGCACAGCGCCGGGGGTAACGGGATCCATCCGGTCCTTCTCGTAGATCGGCTGGCGCAGCACGATACCCCAGCGCCCCTCGCGCTTTTCGAGGAAATCATAAAACCGCCCGGTGCAGAGCACGTCGCACAGCACGCCTTCGACCTCGGCGCGTTGCGAGATCGTCATCTTGGTCTGCGAGATGGCGCGGTTTCCGGCGAGGTCGACCGAGATGCCGCCGAGGAAATGCAGGATGCTGACGCCCTTGGCCCAGGCCTGCTTGCTGATCTCGATGAACTCGTCGCCGGTACCCTGGGTCCAGGTCGCCATCATGCGGCCGTCCGGATGCCAGACCGTGCGAAAACGCTCCCAGTCGCCGGCATCGCGCCAGATCGCCCAGTTCTGCAACAACTCCCGGATCAGGCGGTCGTCTTCAATCTGAGTTCCGGGCATGCGAACGTTTCCCTTTTTCCAAGCGCCGTATCGGCGCCTTCACAACAGCTTGGCGCGGACGAACAGCGCGCGCAGGGCGTCGGTCGCCTGCACCGTCAGCATCGCGTTACCGGCGGCGCGCTGCAGTGCACTGACAGCATCGGCGTGCAGCGCGCGAAATTCGATCCACTCGATCGAACTGAGATTGGTGATGAAGCGATAGGCCTGGCCGACGGTGCCGATCGACACCGTCTGGCCGTTCAGGTTGATCTTGAAGACCGCTCGCAGCGGCGTGTCGGACGCCGCGGCGTCGCCGGCGACAGCGTTCATGACGGCGATGGTGAACGCCGTGACGCAGTGAGGCCTTCCTTGAGGCTCGGCACCACGACAAGGCGCTTGACCTCGCCGTTGGTGTACGCCGCGAGGAACCGGTCATAGTCCCTGATCGAGACGCAGCCGTTGGAATTGCCGTTGGGACCGAGCAGATAGCTGTGCACCAGCAGGCCGTTGCGGCCATGCATTTCGTTTTCGCCCACCGGCGTCATGCGCAGCGCCGCGACCCCGTGAAACAGCTTTTCACGCGGCTTGAGATCATAGACGTTCGGCGGCGTCGCGCCGACCATGCGCTTATCGACATACGCCGGATTGTCCATCAGGCCGCCGAGCCCGGAGTGTGCCTCGAGCTTGGAACCGTTCGGCAGGTAAACGGCTTGGGCCGAAATGTCATAGACGGCCGTCTGACCGTCGTAGCCCAGCGCCGTCAGATCCTTGCGCTCGCCGAGCAGCCCGTCCCCCGGCGTCAGCGACGCCAGCGAGAAGCGCATCGGCACCAGATCGGCGAGCTTCTCGAACATGGTGCGGTTATCCGACGAAGCCGGCGCCGGATCGTTCTTCCCGGATTGGAGATTGGCCAGAACCGGCCGGGCTCTTGGCAGCGGGATCGTGGTCTCGACCGTCTGGGCGGGCAGTGCGGCCTGAACGCTCTGCTCCTCCTCGCGCGGTCCGCCCAACTGGCTTTCGATGTGCCCGAATTCCGCATCGAAATTCGAACGTGGCGCCGGACGCCAGTTGAAGGACAGCGAACGGCGCACCGAGCCCGGGCCGAATCGCTCGTCGAACGAGGTCGTGCTGCCGACATTTGCGGATGCGGGATTGATCCAGGCGGACAGATCGAAATCGGTTACCCAAACGGCCAGCCCCAGCGCCATGAAAAGCGCCGCCCCTCCGAAGGCCGCGTCGCGGAGCAATCGGATACCGCGGCTCGTCGCAAGCCCGGCTGTGCTGGTCGTCCGTTTATCCATCTATCCCCGGCTCGGCGCTTCGGAATCACGTCTGATTCCTAATGGATTCACCGAATAAGTCCCACCATAATGCAATCCAAAGTAAGGCATAATCGAGACAAGCGCGCTCGGTGCCATCATGACCGGCCAATTCCGTGGATTCAAGCCATCTGGTGGTAAATCGGGCCGGGATTCCCCGGCAAGGCGGTGCTCAGGGCCGCAGCACCGGGTGGGTATTCGGCGCGGGCGCCTCCTCCATCTCGGCGTGCTCCGGCAGCTTGTCGGCATGCACGGCGAGCGCCGGGCCGATCCAGATCGGGTCGGCCGCATGATCCCGGCGCGGGTTGGTCGTGTTTGGATGGACCAAAACGCTCAATTGGCCGTGGTTGAGCATCAGCCAGGGCACCAGTTCGGGGAATATCTCGCGGGCAAAGGCCACCTGATACATGGCCTGGTCGTGCGGGCCGACCTTGACGTCGTGCCAGCGTCCGAGCGTGACCGAGAAGCGCTCACCGATCCAGGTGCGCAACTGCTCGGCCTCGGCCCGCGTCGTCGCCGGATCGTAATAGATATGGGCGTGGTAGCTCGCGATCTCGCTGAGCGGTCGCGGACCGCCCGTCTCCGGCTTATCCGTCATCACCTGCACTCCACGCCATCGCTGCTTTACACCGGTCGATGATCGCTGCAACCGGCGGCGTGGTCAATCTTTCGGCGTCAGCCCGATCGCTTCTTGCCGCCCTCGAAGACGGTCATGCCGGCGGCCGGGTCGAGGTCAACCTCGGTTGCCTCCGTCAGGCGCGCCATCGTCATGTAGAAGCCGATCGCCAGGATCGATTCGACGATCTCCTGCTCGCTGAAATGCGACCGCATGGCAGCGAACACCGGCTCGGCGACACGGACGTTGTCGATGACTTCCCGGCCGAACGCCAGCAGTGCCTGTTCGGCGGCGATTGAACGCGGCGTCCTCGTATTTGCCTTGTTCGATGCCGTCGATCTGCTTTTGCGTGACGCCGACGCCGAGCGCGATCGGAACATGCTGGCGCCACTCATAGACGCCATGCTGCCGCTGCGCGACCTCAAGGATCAGCAATTCGCGATTGATGTGGCTGAGCTTCTGGCGGTGCAGGATCGAATTGGCGAACCGCATCGCCGGGATGAAATTGGCCTCGGCATGCGCCATCATTCGAAAAATGTTCAGGACGACCGGCATCCTGTCAAAGGACGCGCGCACGTCGCCGCTGGTTGCCGCCGGGTCGATCAGGGGAAGTCTTGCCATCCGCTTGTCCTCGTTTTCTGCTTCTCGTTGATGCGGAGACTTCCGCGCTCTTGCCGCAGATTACATCACAAATGCCACGCGCATCGCTCAGCGTCCGCCGACTTCGCGGATGGGCTCGGAGCCGTCCCAAGTTGGCCGCGACCTTGCGGATGTGCTCGAAGAAACTCCCCTTGCTGCCGCTGATGTCTGAAATCTCCACCACGGTGCCGGGATGGGCTTCTGTATCGAAATAGGCGAAGCGGCCCTTTTCGCCGCCGATCTGGCCTTCATGTCCGACTTTGTAGCCAAGCGACAGCGCGCGGTCGTAGAGGCCCTGATAGTCGCGGCTCCAGTACGACATATGCTGCAAGCCTTCGCGGCCGGAGTCGAGAAACTCCTTGTACATCGAGGGCGCGTCGTTGCGCTGCTGGATCAGTTCGATCTGGAGATCGCCGGAATTGGCCAGCGCTACGCTCATCTCCATGGCGGAGTCCTTACCCCGGTGGCGGAAGTAATCGGTCTTGACCCGATCGATGTAGTACCAGGGCCCGACGCCCATCACGTTGACCCAATGGTCCATGGCGGCGCGGATATCCCGCACGACATATCCGTTCTGGCAGACTGCCCCAAAAATGCGACTCATGACGACCTCCCGTCTGCTTGCCGGCGGGACACCCTTCCCGCCTCATTCTTCTTGATCCCCAGCGTCAGCCGATCGACCGGCCGCCGTCGATCACGAGTTCGGTGCCGGTGACGTAGCGGCTCTCGTCGCTGGCGAGCCACAGGATGCCGTTGGCGATATCTTCAGGTGCGGCCTTGTACCCGAGCGGGACCGCGCGTTCGGTGAGCTTGTCCAGCGTCGGACCGCGCTCCCGTCCACCATTCGAGCCGTCCTCGACGGTGCCGATCAGCGTATCCCAGATCGCGGTCTCGGTGATGCCCGGGTGCAGCGAGTTGACGCGCACGCCATCCTTGGCGGCGGCGCATTCCAGCGCGACCGACTTCGTGAACAGCCGCACGCCGCCCTTGGTCGCGCAATAGCCCGAGACATTCGGCGAAGCCTTGATACCCGCGATCGAGGAAACGTTGATGATGCTGCCGCCCCCGCCTTGGCGCATCAGGGGCAGCGAATGCTTCACGCCGAGGAAGACGCCATCGAGATTGACGGCGACCTGCCGCTTCCAGTCGGCGAACGCCATGTCGACGACGGGGCACGAGAGGCCGATTCCGGCATTGTTGACGAGAACGTCGAGCCTGCCGAACCGTGCCCGGGTCTGGGCCACGACCGACTGCCAATCCTCCTCGCGCGTCACGTCGTGGTGGTAGTATTCACACTCGGATCCGATGGCGCGCAATTCGCGCAGCAGGCCCGCGCCCTTCTCGTCCTGCAGATCGGTGGCGACGATCTTGGCGCCCTCGCGCGCCAGAACCAGGGCCGCGCTTCGTCCGATGCCGTTGGCGGCGCCGGTCACCAAGGCGACTTTTCCTTCGACACGCCGCGTCATACCTCGGTCCCGTTCCCTGCCTGCGGCCATTCGGCCGGTTTGTTGTCGCGGGAGCGACGGCGTGGCCGCCCTGCTCCCGGCATTTTCTTGGAAACGTTTCCATACTTTGTCTCATAGTGACATTCAAGGCTGTTTTTCAAGGCCTCTGGCTTGTATATCGTTTCCAGATTGCGCTAGGATTTCGCCGCTGACGCCCAAGAGGCGATGCTCAAGGGAGCCCTGCAATGCCGTTGCGCCAGGCGCAGCCTGCCCGTGCCACAATTCGCGACGTCGCAGCCCAGGCCGGCGTATCGGTCAGCAGCGTCAGCCGCGTCATGAACGGCGAGCCGCATATCAGCCCGGAATTGCACGCCCGCATCATGCGGGCGGTGAACCGTCTGCGCTTCGAGCCGCACTCGGCGGCGCAGGCATTGCGCTCGCGCGCGAGCAAGACGATCGGCTGCATGGTCTCCGACCTCTCCAATCCGCTCTACAGCGAGATGATCAACGGTGCCGAGGAGGAATTCCAGCGCGCCGGTTACGTGCTGATGCTGGCCGCGACCCGGCACGAGCAGGACCGTGAGACGGCATTCATATCCGCGGTGCGAAGGCGGCGGATGGACGGGTTGCTGCTGTTTGCCGGCGACAACGCCCATACCGGCTTCACCGGCGCGCTCGCAAACCTGGACCTGCCCTGCGTGGCGATCGATCGCGAGGTGCCGGGCGTTCCCTCGGTCCGCGCGGATCATCGCGGCGGGGGCCTCGAAATCACGCGATATCTTATCGGGCTCGGCCATCGCCGCATTGCGCTGCTCACCGGCCGCGCCGCGCTGCTGCCCAGTTCGGAGCGCCTTGCCGGCTACCGGCAGGCCCATGCCGAGGCGAAGCTCAAGGTCGACCCCGACCTGATCCGCCCGCAAACACAAGGCTCCAGCATTGCGTTCAGCGACGTCTGCCAATTGCTGCAAGGTCCTGACCGTCCGACCGCGATCATTACCCTGGGCACACACATGCTGGCCGGCGTGATGGACGCGCTTGCCAGCAATGGCCTGCGCTATCCCGACGACATGTCGCTGGTGTGCATCGGCGACACCGACCTCGCGCGGCATGCAACACCGGGCATCTCGGCATTGACGTGGGATCTGGACCAAATGGGCCGGGTAGCCGCCAACATCCTGCTCGACCGGATTCGCGGCGGCGACGACGCCCGCAAGATCCGGCCGGTCTACCTGCCGACACGTTTCATCCTTCGGCACTCCGGCGCCAAGCCTCGCGCGCCCTGATGGCGCGACGGCGCTACCGATCTCCACGACCGGCGAACAACGCTGGCGGCGAACGACAAAAATAAACGGGAAACCCAGGGAGTAAAGTAAATGAAGTTACGCGCGATAATGCTTTCGCTGCTGGCGCTTGCGTCGGTGGCTTGTTCGGCCCGCGCCGAGGACGCGACCGACTACCCCTCCAAGAAGATCAAGATGCTGCTGCCATTCGGGGCCGGTGGCGGCGGTGACGTGCTCGGCCGGCTGCTTGCCGACCGGATGGGCAACCGCCTTGGGCAGACCATCTACGTCGAAAACCGCACCGGCGCCGCAGGCACCATCGGCGCGCAGCTGGCGTCGACCTCGCCGCCCGATGGCTACACCATCACGATCGGCGGCATGACCACCCATGTGCTCGCGCCGGCTGTCTATCCGAACCTGCCCTATGATCCGATCAAGGACTTTACGACCATCGGACGGATCGGAACGTCGTCCATTCTCCTGATCGCAACGAAGGATTTTGCCGCCGACGATTTGCGGGGGCTGATCGAGCTGTCGAAGAAGGGCGACCCGATCCAGTATGGAAGCTGGGGCGTCGGCTCTACCGGGCATTTCTGCGGCGAAATCCTCTCCCAGAAGGCAGGTGTCCGCCTGCAGCATGTCCCGTTCAGCGGCGCGGCGAAACTCGCCAACGACCTGATGGGCGGGCACATCTCGGTGGGGCTGGTCGACATGGCGACCGGGACGCCGCTGGTGAAGGATGGCAAGTTGAAAGCACTTGCGGTCTGCGGGGGAAGATCTCCGAGCCTGCCTGACGTCGCGAGCTACAAGGACCAAGGCGTCGATTTCGAACGGAGCCTGTCCTGGGTGATGTATGCGCCCGCCGGCGTTCCGGCTTCCGTTACGCAAAAGATTTCCGGCGCGCTGAAGGCGTCGCTGGCCGAGCCCGATATCGTCGAGAAGCTGCTGGCGCTCGGCATCTCGGCGGATTTCATCGCCGGAGATCAGCAGCGCGACATCAACGTGCGCGACATCGAAGCCTGGAAGAAGGTCGCCAGCGACGCGAAGATCGAGATCAAGTAGCGACGCGTTCCCCGCGCATCGGAACTGCGCCCCCTCTCTCGCCTGCGGGGGAGGGCCGGGGTGGGGGTGCCTCCGCGAGTCACACTGCCCGTGTGGAGAGAGCCCCCACCCGGATCGCATCTCCGATGCGATCCGACCTAAGAGCGAGCTTCGCTCGTCTCGACCCCGCAAGCGGGAGAGGCGAAGTCACAACCAGATCGCCCTCACTTCGCCTTGCCGAACAGCACGGGCAATTGGCGTGGGCCGCGCACGGTGCCTTCCGACCACGTGACCTTGCCAGCCGGATCGAGCCTGAAATCCGGAATCCGCTTCAGCCATTCCTCGATTGCAACGGTCATTTCCATGCGCGCCAGATTGGAGCCGACGCAGCGGTGAATGCCGAGGCCGAACGCGGCGTGGCGATTTTCCTTGCGGTCGATCACCACCTTGTCGGCATCGGGGAACATCGCCGGATCGCGGTTGGCCGCCGGGAACGACAGCAGCACCATGTTGCCGGGCTTGACCGGGCAGCCGCTGATGGTGGTCTCCTTCATCACCTCGCGCGCCATCGTCACCGGCGAATAGGCGCGCAGCAGTTCCTCAACCGCCAGCGGCATCAGTTCGGGCTCCGCCACAAGGCGCTCGCGGTCTGCCGGCGTCTTCGCCAGATGCCAGAGCGAGGAGCCGATCGCGCTCCAGGTGGTGTCGATGCCGGCGATCAGAAGCAGCCGCAGCGAACCCAGCACGTGCTCGTCCGCCAGCGGATTGCCGTCCTTGTCCCTCGCGTTCATCAGCGTCGAGATAAGGTCGTCGGTCGGATTGGTTTTGCGATGCTCGATGTGGCCGGCGAAATAGCCGGTCATCTCCCTCACCGCGCCCATCAGCGCGTTGTCGTCCTTGATCCCGAGTTCGAGGATTTCGTGGATCCACTTGATGAAGAGATCGCCGTCCTTCTCGGGAATTCCGAGCATGTGCGCGATGGCGCGGACCGGAACATGCTTGGTGTAGCGCGCGGCGGCGTCGCATTTGCCGTCGGCGATGAACTCGTCGATCAGTTCGTTGCAGATCGCGCGCACCCGCGGTTCGAGCTTCTTCATCGCGTCCGGCGTGAACGGCGGCAACAGCAACTGCTTGGCGGGCTTGTGCTCGGGCGGATCGGAGGTGATCGGCGGCGCCCGCGCCGTGATTTCCGGGCGAACGTCGCGCACGATGACGCGGCGGGACGAGAAATGATCCGTATCGTAGGAGATTTCCTTTACCGCCTGGTAGGTGGTCGGCATGTAGCAGCCGAGGAACCGCTCGGTGTGAACGACCGGCGAGGCCGCGCGCAATTCTTCCCAGATCGGAAACGGGTTTTCCGTCCAAATCGGATCGGTGTGGTCGAAATCGTTGACCCAGTCGGTGACCGGCGGATGTTCGGGCATGATGCTGGCGGAATCGGACATCGGAGCAAATCCTCTGTTTGGTTCGTTCAGATCCAGATGGGGTAAGTCGATCTCGGGACCAGATTATTCCTCGGTCACTTCGATCGCGATCTCGGGACAATTGCTCTGGGCGAGCCAGGCCTTGTCTTCCAGGCCCGCGGGCACGGAACCGTCGCCGACTTCGTGCGCATTGCCGAACTCGTCGAGGTCGAACAGTTCGGGGGCCAGTGATTTGCAGCGCGCGTGGCCCTGACATTTGTCCTGGTCGACGCGGATTTTCAGCTTTCCAGCCATCGCAGCGTTTTCCCTTTGTGTGGCGCTTGTCTCGCGCGGCTCTCCGGCGGCACAACGGCACGGACCCGCCGGCGCACCGCGAAGTTATATCGTATTACATTCGTGCCGACGTTGTACTGTCAAGTCAAAAGTTATAGACCTTAAATTGAATGCCACCTCGACCCGCACGCAAAGCACTGAATGCCTATCACCATGGGGATCTCCGCGATGCCCTGGTTCAGGCCGCGTTGCACGAAGTCGAACTCGGCGGCCCCGAGGCGATCAGCATCAGCGCGCTCGCCAAGAAGCTCGGCGTCTCGCAGCCGGCGCCCTACAAACATTTTGCCGATCGCGAGACGCTGCTGACGGCGGTGACTGCCGAAGCGTTCCGCCAGTTCAGCGCGATGATGCGCACGGCGATTGAAAAACCGTCGAAGCAATCGAAGCTGTCGCGCTTCGCGCAGCTGACGCTTGATTTCGGCCTGCGCCGCAACGGCATCTATCGCCTGATGTTCGCGTCACGAACCATGGCATGCGCGGCGAAAGGCAGCGAGCTGCACAGCGCGGCCATGGAAACATTCGAACTGCTGGTGGAAGCGCTGGAGGCCCCCGCCGTGGGGCTGTTGCGCGAGCGTAGCGCTTTGAAGGTCTGGGCCTCGCTGCACGGCGTGGTCATGCTCGCCGAACAGGGATTGCTCACCGGCCAGGTCGCCCATGTCAGCCGGGAAGAACTGGTCGAGGACATCGTCGAGGAAACGAAACTCGCGCTGTCGGTGGCGATCGAGGCGGCCGGCAAGGCAGGCCGGTGACGGCCAGGGTTCCGGCATCCGACAACACGGGCCTCTATGGCGGCGTCGTTCTCGGCCTCTCCGCTATAGCAGCCCTCATCGTTGCAAACTCGCCGCTCGGACCGGACTACGAAGCGCTGTTGCGTACGACGGGCGAAGTCCGGATCGGATCGATCGGACTGAGCAAGACCGTCGATCACTGGATCAATGACGGCTTGATGGCGGTGTTTTTTCTGCTGGTCGGGCTCGAGATCAAGCGCGAGGCGATCGAGGGCCCGCTGTCGAGCGCAAAGCAGGCGGCATTGCCCGTGATCGCCGCGTTCGGCGGCTTTGTCACGCCAGCGGTCATCTTTGCCGCTGTGAACTGGGGCGACGCCCACGCATTGCGCGGCTGGGCCATCCCGGCGGCGACCGACATCGCCTTTGCACTCGGTGTCTGCGCCATGCTGGGACGCAAGGTGCCGGCTTCGCTGAAGATCTTTCTAATGGCGCTCGCGATCATCGACGACCTGATGGCCATCATCGTCATCGCGATCTTCTATACCGCAGGCCTTTCGGTCACGGCGCTAGCGCTCGGCGGGCTCGGCGTCGCGGCGCTCGCGGTTCTCAACCTGCTCGATGTGCGCAGACCGTCATTCTATCTCATCGCCGGCCTGTTCACCTGGGTCTGCGTGCTCAAATCCGGCGTGCATGCGACGCTGGCCGGCGTCGCCGTTGGTCTCGCGATGCCGATGACCCGCCACGACGGCCACAGCCTGCTCGAGGATACCGAACACGCGCTCAGGCCGTGGGTTATTTTCGCTATCGTGCCGATCTTTGCCTTTGCCAATGCAGGTGTGTCACTTCACGGACTGACCTTATCGAACCTCGTGGCGCCGATACCGCTCGGGATCATTGCAGGGCTTTTCGTCGGCAAGCAGATCGGGGTCTTCGCCGCTTCGATGCTTGCGATCAGGCTGGGACTGGCTGCGATGCCGGAAGGAACGACGGTGAGCAAGCTCTATGCCATGGCCATCCTGACCGGCATCGGCTTCACCATGAGCCTCTTCATCGGCACGCTGGCGTTCGACGACGAGTTGGTGCTGAAGCAGGTCCGGCTCGGCGTTCTCATGGCTTCGCTGCTGTCCGGCATCGTCGCCGCGCTGATGTTTTCCGTCATTGAGAAGTCGAACGAAACGTCCCTTTCGCGATAACGAAAAACGCCCGGCAAGATCCCTCACCTGCGCAAGACGTCCTTTGCTTGCCCCTGGCGTGGCGCAAACGATTGATTGCCGAACGGCGACGCCGTGGGGACCGTCATGACAATGAAGCCGCGGCCGGTCGATTGATGACAGGAATTGCACCCCGCGGTCAGCTCGCCAAAGGCTTTGCTGAATGCTGCGCCGTTTCGGGCAGCGATCGCGCTCTCGATCGATTTGATAGGCGGATCGATCATCGTGATATTGTTTACGGGTATGTCGGTATAGAACGCGATAGCCTCGTTGAGGCTGGTTTTCACCAGCTCCAGTTCGTAGCCGGCGAGCTCCCAGTTCTTCTGCTGGCCGGCGGTCCACAGCTTGGAATGCCTGAGCTGGACCACGCTCATGATGTCGGCAAGCCGCGCCGGGGGTTTTTGCGTTGTCTGGGCGGCAACCATGAATGGAGATGCCGACCCGATGGCGATTGCGGCGACCGCCGCGAGATATTTGGTGCTCTTGCGCATTCTTTATACCTAAGCTTCTGTTGGTATTCCTAAGCCTCCATCGCGGGAATCCTTTGACTTAGGTCAATTTGTTCCGGCGGCGCAAACGCGCCACACCAGCCATTGGATCGAGCCCAAGCGCGGCGGGCCGCGGCTTGTATTCTCCATTGCCCAATGGTCATGTTGGCCTGCCAAAGGCGGAATTGATTGAGCACGAATCCTACCAAGTCCACCGCACCTCGGCGTCTGAGGTTCGCGCCAGCGCGATCCGTCAGAAGCGTGGTTCTCGGCGTCCTGCTGTCGTTCTGCCTTTCCGGCGCAGCGCTTGGAAAAGACGATGGCGACGGTGGGGAGGAGCCGGCCAAGGCAAACCCGGCCCTGCCGAACTTCTACCTCGATATGAGAACCATCTACTCGACGCTGCCCGCCGGTTCGCTCTCCATCGGATTCAGTACGCCTCCGTTGTTGTCGACCCTGGTAAACCTTTCCTCGCTCCGAACCCTTACCTCGCCGTCCAGCCAAAGCCTCTCGGTCGACCTGCCCTTGACCGTCGATGTCAATGATCAGCTCTCGGTCTATGGCGGTGTCAGCGGAGTCACGTCGAAGGCGAGTGCCGATCCCTGGACGAATTTCTCGATCTACGCCTTTACCGTCGGATTCCAGGACGACATCTATCAGCAGAACGGCGGAATGTTTCCGACCATCACCATCCAGTCGAACGCGACGCGATCGATTTCGGACGCGCCACTGGCCACGACGGCCTACAACACCATCCTCGAGGCGGGCTACGCGCTGAACGCGGATGAAACGCGAGGGCTGCTCGCCGGCGCGCAGTACACCAGGGTCCTGGTCGATACCCCGCTCGCCCGCGTCAGCCCCGACATCATGGGCTATGTCGGCGGCTATTATCAGTGGGACAACAACTGGAAGCTCACCGGCCGCTTCGGCGTGCAACACTTCGGCGGCGCGCAGCTTCTGAACCTGTCGCCTTTTCCGGCATTCACGCAGCCGATCGTGCGGCTCGACTTCGACCGCATGGATGACGACGACAACCGGCTGTTCGGCATCACGGCGCAGATCGCCTGGACGCCGAAGCCGTCATACCAGCTGACGCTGCGAACGCCGCTCTACGCGATCAAGAATTAAGCCCGGCGATCACTTCACTCGGCGGCCACAGCCGTCGCCGTCTGGATACACAGCCAGACGGAGTCATTCTCCACCTTGGTCGGGTGCGCGCGCGTACATCCTTCGTCAGGCGCGACCGCCGTACCGCTCTTCAGCTCGATGACGAAATTGTGCAGCGGACAGGTGACGCGCTTGTTGTGAACGATGCCTTGCGACAACGGCCCGCCCTTGTGCGGACAGCGATCGTCGAGCGCGAACACCTCGTCGTCGCCGGTCCGGAACACCGCGATGTCCCCGGACGGCGTTCGCACGACGCGCGAGCCAAGCACCGGGATATCGCTCAGCGCTCCGATCTCGATCCACTTGGTCATGCAAGTTCCAGTTCTGCCAGCGGCTTGAATTCGTTGTGATCGACGCCGCGCCGGGCACGCGCTTCCCAGGGATCGCTTTGCGAGAATTGCTGTGAGTATGCGAAGCGGTCGTATAGCGCCTTGCGATTGGCGAGATCATCGACCACCAGCTTGCGGATCGCGTCGAGACCGACCCGGTCGCACCACTTGTACATGCGCTCCAGATACCAGCCCTGCTCGCGATAGAGCTGAGTCAGCGCGGCGATGACTTCGAGCGTCTCCTCCTCGGTCGCGACCTTGGCGAGAAACTCGGTGCCCTTGATGTGAAGCCCGGCGGCGCCAGCGAAATGAATCTCGAACCCGGAATCGACGCAGATAACGCCGACGTCCTTGCAGGTCGCTTCCGCGCAATTACGCGGACAACCGGACACGCCGAGCTTCACCTTGGCCGGCGTCCACGAGCCCCACATGAACTTCTCGATCTTGATGCCGAGCCCGGTCGAATCCTGGGTTCCGAACCGGCACCATTCCGAACCGACGCAGGTTTTCACGGTCCGCAAGCCCTTGGCGTAGGCGTGGCCGGACACCATGCCGGCATCGTTGAGGTCGGCCCACACAGCGGGCAAATCCTCCTTCTTCACGCCGAGCAGGTCGATGCGCTGTCCGCCCGTGACCTTGACGGTCGGAATCTTGAACTTGTCGGCAACGTCGGCGATGGCGCGCAGTTCGTTCGGCGTGGTGACGCCGCCCCACATGCGCGGCACCACCGAATAGGTCCCGTCCTTCTGGATGTTGGCATGGACCCGCTCGTTGATATAGCGCGACTGCGAGTTGTCGCGGTATTCGCCGGGCCAGGTGGAGAGCAGATAGTAGTTCAGCGCCGGCCGGCAGGAGTGGCAGCCATTGGCCGTCTTCCAGTCCATGAACTTCATGACGTCGGGGATGGTCTTCAATCCCTGCTCGATGATGACGCGGCGCGCGTCGTCATGGCTGTGATCGGTGCATGCGCACATCGGCTTGACCTTCGGCGCTGCCGAATAGTCGCCGCCGAGCGTGAAGGCGAGCACCTGCTCGACCAGGCCGGTGCAGGAACCGCAGGACGACGAAGCCTTGGTGTGGGCCCGCACGTCATCGATCGTGAACAGCTTCTTTTCGCTGATCGCCTTGACGATCGTGCCCTTGCAGACGCCGTTGCATCCGCAGATTTCCGCATCATCGCTCATGGCGGCGACCGAATTCTTGCCGCTATGGCCGCCATCGCCGAGATTGGCGGCGCCGAACACCAGCCGCTCGCGCATTTGCGAAACGTCGGTGCCGTCGCGCAGATGCTGGAAGTACCACGGGCCGTCGATGGTATCGCCATAGAGCACGGCGCCGATGATCTTCTTGTCGCGCAGAATGATCCGCTTGTAGACGCCGCGCGCGGCGTCCTGCATCACGATCTCTTCCTTGTCCGCGCCCGGCGCGAAGTCGCCGGCGGAGAACAGGTCGATGCCGGTCACCTTTAGCTTGGTCGAGACCACCGAACCGTCATAGGTGGCGAAGCCTTTCATGGCGAGGTGGTTGGCGCAAACCTTGGCCTGGTCGAACAGCGGAGCGACGAGACCATAGGTCTGGCGGCGATGCTGCACGCATTCACCGACGGCGTAGATTTGCCCGTCATAGGTCTGCATGGTGTCGGAGACGACGATGCCGCGCTCG
>CAWFMW010000079.1:0-20869 GCA_963816815.1 uncultured Alphaproteobacteria bacterium | reverse complement strand
CGCCGCGCCCATGAAGCCTTTGGCATTGATCGCTTCCGCAAGATCGGGCGGATTGAGCTCGCCGCTCATCCGGGAATGCGAACCGGCAACTGCTCGATGCCGCGCACGAAACTGGAATAGACCCGCTTCGGCTCGCCGACCACCTCGATGCGGTCGAATCGCTTGAGCATTTCCTGCCACACGATCTTCAATTGCAGTTCGGCGAGCCGCATGCCGACGCAGCGGTGGATGCCGAAGCCGAACGACAGATGGGTGCGCGGGCGGGCGCGGTCGATGATGAATTCGTCGGGACGCTCGATGCCTTCCTCGTCGCGGTTGCCAGAGACGTACCACATCACGACGCGGTCACCCTTCTTGATCTTCTTGCCGCCGATCTCGGTGTCGACCAAGGCGGTGCGGCGCATATGCGCCAGCGGCGTCTGCCAGCGGATCACCTCCGGCACCATGGAATCGATCAGCGCGGGATTTTCGCGCAGCTTCTGGTATTGGTCGGGGTGTTCGTTGAGCGCCAGCACCGAGCCGCTCATGGTGTTGCGGGTGGTGTCGTTGCCGCCGACGATCAACAGGATGATGTTGCCCATCAGATTGTCGGGGTCCAGGTGCCGCGTCGCGTCGCTATGCGCCATCATCGACAGCAAATCGTTGCGCGGCGGCGCGTTGACGCGCTCGTTCCAGAGCTTTGAGAAATAAGCGTAGCACTCGTCCATCTCCTGGCGCCGCTGCTCCGGCGATTCGACGACGCCGCTCTTGGGCAGCGCGGTCGAGACGTCGGACCAGCGCGTCAGCTTGCGGCGTTCTTCCCACGGAAAATCGAACAGCGTCGCCAGCATCTGCGTCGTGAGTTCGATCGAGACCCGCTCGACGAAGTTGAAGGTCTCGTTGCGCGGCAGATTGTCGAGCACCTTGATGGCGCGCTCGCGGATCAGCTTTGCCAGCTCATCCAGATGCGTCGGCGTGAACATCGGCGACACCGTCTTGCGCTGCGAAGAGTGCCGCGGCTGATCCATCGCGATGAAGCTCGGATAGTCATAGCCGGGCGGCACGTCGCGGATCGAGATGCCGCCGAGCGTGGAGTCGGAGGAGAACA
This sequence comes from uncultured Alphaproteobacteria bacterium, assembly GCA_963816815.1. GTDB lineage: Bacteria > Pseudomonadota > Alphaproteobacteria > Rhizobiales > Xanthobacteraceae > Bradyrhizobium. Next base: position 19,782 of record CAWFMW010000079.1, on the reverse strand, counting down.
TGCCGTGGTTGGTGTCGACATGCATGATGTCGTTGTATTTGGTCACCGACCAATAGGGTTCGATCGGCGCGTTGGTGCAGTAGTGCACCGGCTCTTCCTTGCGCAGCCGCTCGAACCACGGCCACAGCGTGTCGTTCTGGAACAGCCTTGGCGCCCCGGGATGAAAATCCTTCAGCGGCGTCGCGTAGGCCTCTTCACGCGCGGCGCGCAGAAGCGCTTCCTTGTCGGCTCTGATGGCTGTCTGGACGTTCATGGTCGATCATCCCGAATCGGTTCAATTGCGCGGCTAGGCGGCGATGCGGACCGGCAGGGTCTCGTAACCCTTCACGAAGCTGGAATACACCCGCTTCGGCTCGCCGACCACCTCAATATTATCGTACCGCTTGAGGATTTCTTCCCAGATGATCTTTAGTTGCAGCTCTGCAAGCCGGATCCCGACGCAGCGGTGGATGCCGAAACCGAACGAGATGTGAGTGCGCGGCCGGGCGCGATCAATGATGAATTCGTAGGGGTTGTCGATCACGTCTTCGTCGCGGTTGCCCGAGACGTACCACATCACGACCTTGTCACCCTTCTTGATCTGGCGGCCGCGGAACTCGATGTCTTCGAGCGCGGTGCGGCGCATATGCGCCAGCGGCGTCTGCCAGCGGATTACCTCCGGCACGAAACTGTCGATCAGACCTGGGTTGTCGCGCAGCTTGCGGTACTGGTCCGGATTCTTGTTCAGCGCATAGATGCTGCCCGACAGCGTGTTGCGCGTGGTGTCGTTGCCGCCGACGATCAGCAGGATCAAATTGCCGAGGAAATTCTTCGGGTCCATGTCGCGGGTGGCGGGGCTATGCGCCATCATCGACAACAGGTCGCTCTTCGGCGGCTGACTGATGCGCTCCTTCCAGAGGCGGGCGAAATAGGTCGCGCATTCCATCAGCTCGGCCTGGCGTTCTTCCTCCGTGGCGACAAGGCCGTCGGGGCCTGGAATCGTGGTCGCGACGTCGGACCAGCGCGTCAGCTTGCGGCGGTCTTCCCAGGGAAAATCAAACAGCACGGCGAGCATCTGCGTGGTGAGCTCGATCGAAACCTTGTCGACCCAGTCGAACACCCCGTTTCTCGGAAGGTTGTCGAGGCATTCGGCGGAACGCTTGCGGATGTTGATCGCGAGCTGATCGAGATGGGTGGGCGTGAACATCGGCGCCACCGTCTTGCGCTGCGCGGAGTGGCGCGGCTGGTCCATCGCAATGAAACTCTCGGAGCGTAGATTCGGTGCGATGTCGCGGATGGTGATGCCGCCAAGCGAAGAGGCCGACGAGAACACCGCGTGGTTGGTCTCGATGTCCATGATGTCGTTGTATTTGGTCACCGACCAATACGGCCCGAACATGCTGTCCTTGCAGTAATGCACCGGGTCTTCCCGGCGCAGCCGGTCGAAATACGGCCAGAACGAGTCGGTCGTGAACAGTTCGGGATTGCTGACGTCGAAATCGCCGAGCGGAATCGACTGCGCGCGTTCGCGCGCGGCCTGCTGATGGGAATCTGCGGCGAGATCGATGGTTCCGTGCATGAACGGGTCTCCCTGACTGTTTCCCGCACCGAAGCAGGCCGGGGTGATGTTTTACCCTATTACATCCCGAGCCGCGCGTCGGCGCAAGGGTGAGTTGATGCATTTGGCCGCGTCGATACCGCCGCCGGGCCTTGCCCTGACAGGCGCATTTCGCCTCGTGACAAGCGTATCCTCGGAGATTAAGGCTGTTTGAAACAACGTTTATTTCGCCGGGAGGTGGCCATGATCCCCAACGCGCAACGGATGTTCAACTTCGATCTCGGCGAGACCGCGGATGCGATCCGCGAAACCGTGAATGCGTTTTCGCAGAACGAAATCGCACCGCGCGCCGCCGAAATCGATCGCAGCAACCAGTTTCCGCGCGACCTCTGGCCCAAGATCGGCGCACTCGGCCTGCACGGCATTACCGTCGAGGAGGAGTATGGCGGCACCGGCCTCGGTTATCTCGAGCACTGCATCGCGGTGGAGGAGATGTCGCGGGCCTCGGCCGCGGTCGGGCTGTCCTACGGCGCGCATTCCAATCTCTGCGTCAACCAGATCCGCCGCAACGGCAATGAAACACAGAAGCGAAAATATCTGCCAAAACTGATTTCCGGCGAGCATGTCGGTGCGCTGGCGATGTCGGAGCCCGGCGCCGGAAGCGACGTGGTGTCGATGAAGACCCGCGCCGACAAGAAGGGCGACCGTTTTGTGCTCAACGGCAACAAGATGTGGATCACCAACGGTCCCGTCGCCGATACGCTGGTGGTCTATGCCAAGACCGACCTCAACGCCGGCCCGCGCGGCATGACCGCCTTCATCATCGAAAAGGGCATGAAGGGATTTTCCACCGCGCAAAAGCTCGACAAGCTCGGCATGCGCGGCTCCGACACCTGCGAACTGCTGTTTGAGGACTGCGAAGTGCCGGAGGAGAACGTGCTCAGCGAGGTCGGCCGCGGCGTCAACGTGTTGATGTCGGGCCTCGACTATGAGCGCGCGGTGCTGGCGGCGGGCCCGATCGGCATCATGCAGGCCTGCATGGACGTGGTGCTGCCCTACGTCCACGAGCGCAAGCAGTTCGGCGAGCCGATCGGCACCTTCCAATTGGTGCAGGGCAAGATCGCCGACATGTACACCACCATGAACGCCTCGCGCGCCTATGTGTATGCGGTGGCCAAGGCCTGCGACCGCGGCGAGACCACGCGCGAGGACGCGGCCGGCGCGATCCTGTACGCGGCGGAGAAGGCGACGCAATGTGCGCTCGACGCCATCCAGCTTTTGGGCGGCAACGGCTACATCAACGACTACCCGACCGGGCGGCTGTTGCGCGACGCCAAACTCTACGAGATCGGCGCCGGCACCAGCGAAATCCGCCGCATGCTGATCGGCCGGGAGCTGTTTGAAAAAACGGCGTAACCTCCGCTCCTTCTCCTGGCTGTTGCAGGGAGAAGGTTGGGATGAGGGGCTCTCCCACGCAAGTAGCCGGAGCCGTCGCGCTTGCGCCTTAATGCGTTCAATTTATCGTTGTCGGATGACGTTTCCTAAACGTCTATGTCCTACGCTTTCTTGTCAATGAGAGGTGTACCAAAGTGGTTGTTCACCCGGTCTAATCGCGCCAAGCGGAGCCGTGAAGTACCTGGTTGCGCTGGCTGCGCTTGTGTCGACCCATGCCATGGCCGATGCGTGCAAGCCGATAACAGACGCTCTGGTGAAGCAAGCGGCCCCCCCCGTGCGCGTGCTCATGACGAAGAGAGAATGGGATGCGCAGGGCCAGTGCAGCGTCACCGCAGGCGTATTTCGAAAAAACGTAGTTGACCGGTCGCATGACCCGACGGAATTCGGAGATGTCAGCGAAATTCCGACGAACGCGAATTGTCGTGGAGTCGGCCGAGTCGCGTTGGACGGCGAGGTCGTAGAGCACTACTACGCGGCTAACGGAGGCCGCGCGACCGATCGCCATTTCCTTGAATTTTGGATTTCGCCTGAGACCGGACTGATTCTAAAGAGGCAGGAAACCCGGGAACGGAGTGAGCTCACCTTGAAGTATTATTATGGCGATGCCGGTCCTCCATTTTTTTCGTGAGGCGCGGGTGCACTTGTCTGGAGAACGTGAACGCTTTGTTTTTATCGATACAAACAGGGGTTGCAGCGCGTTTCGATGCGTCCTGTGGGACCGCGGTCACACAACGGCCGGCGAATTTGTGGTTTGATCCACCGCCGTTCGCGCTGGAGTTGAACCATGAATGAGATGAGCTGGCCCCCGCAGGTGCCGCCCGGGCCGCCGCCCATGCCCGTACCGCCGCCGATGCCGGTGGCGTTTTCCGGCAGCCGCGGTGAATTCTTCGATCTGGCCAAGCGCGGCGCCGCGCTCGAACTCGTCACCCTCGGCTTCTATCGGTTCTGGCTGCTCACCGACATCCGCCGCCATCTCTGGTCCAACACGCTGATCGATGGCGATGCCGCCGAATATACCGGCCGCGGCAAGGAGTTGCTGATCGGATTTCTGGTCGCGCTCGCGATCCTGATGCCGGTCTATCTCGGCTATTTTCTGATCGGTCTCGAGGCCGAGCGCATTCGGGCGTTCGCCAGCATTCCACTGATTGCGTTCTTCTATCTGTTCGGGCAGTTCGCGATCTATCGCGCCCGGCGCTACCGCCTGACGCGTACGGTATGGCGCGGCGTGCGCTTCTGGATGAGCGGCTCGGGCTGGATCTATGCCTTGCAGGCGTCGCTGTGGGGTCTGCTGACGGCGTTCACGCTGGGGCTGGCGCTGCCATGGCGGACCGCGGCGCTCGAGCGCTACAAGATGCGTCATACATTTTACGGCGACCTGCAGGGGAGCTTTGAAGGGCGTGGCTCGGAGTTCTTCAAGCGCGGTTGGTGGCTGTGGCTGCTCGCGCCGATCGTCTATGTCTTGTGGCCGCTCGCGCCCTTCCTCTACGGCGCGTTCAAGGCCATCGAGTGGCGCTGGTGGCTGTCCGGCATCCGGTTCGGCGGCGTGCGTGTGGAATCGTCGTTGCCGAAGAGCGCATTGATCGGGCTGTACTGGAAAGTGATCGGCTGGACGGCCGTGCTCGCGCTTGTGTTCTCGATCGTCTTTTCGATCTATCTGGCCCTCTGCGGGATGCTGGTCGCCAGCATGAGCGGCGAGCCGTTCGCGGAGTTCTTCAAGTCGCAGGATATCATGAAGAGCATCCCGCTGCTGGTGTTTGCCGGTGTGGGTTATCTGGCGTTCGCGCTGGCGTTCAACGTGGTGATCCGGGTCTATCTGATGCGTGACCTTTGGGTGAGGGTGCTGGGATCGGTCAATATCATCGGCCTCGAGGCTGCCGCCGAGGTTTCGGCGCGCGGCGAAATGGCCAATGCGCTTGGCGAAGGTTTTGCGGATGGCCTCGATGTCGGCGGGTTCTAGCGAAAGCGTGCATGACCATGGATAGCGACGCGCCGGAGATTCCGAAAACGCCGCCGGCCAATGCGGCGACCTATTTCGACGGGGCGTCGAGCCGGCGCCGCGTGGTTACGCTCCATTTTTCCGACCGGCTCGAAATCAGCGACCATGAACAGACGCTTGCGGTGTGGGACTATGCCGACATCCGCCGCGCCGACAGCCCTTCGGGGATGCTGCGTCTGAGCTGCCTGACCGCGCCTGCGCTGGCGCGGCTGGAGGTTCGCGACAACGCGCTGGCGGCCGAGCTGGTCTCGCGCTGCGCCAGGCTGGATGAAAACACGCCCGGCCGCCGCGGCGTTGCCGTCATTGTCGGCTGGTCGTTCGCGGCCGCGGCTTCGATCGTTGCCGTGGTTCTGTTCGGACTTCCGCTGATCGCCGATCGCCTTGCGCCGCTGGTGCCCGAAGCGTTCGAACGGCGGCTCGGCGACGTCGCCGACAGCCAGATCAAGACGATGTTCGATGCCAAGGCTTGCGACAACCCCGCCGGGCAGAAGGCCTTCGTCAAGCTCGTCACTGCGATTCGCGAATCCGCCGGCCTCGACACCTCGGTGCAGTCGGGCGTGCTGTCGAGCCCGATTCCCAATGCCTTCGCGCTGCCGGGCGGCAGGGTCTATCTGTTCGATGGATTGCTGGCGAAGGCCGACAACGCCGACGAGATCGCGGGCGTGCTGGCCCATGAACTCGGCCACCTCAAGCATCGCGACAGCATGCGCGGGCTGATCCGCGACGGCAGCACGTCGTTCCTGATCGGACTGCTGTTCGGCGACATCACCGGCTCCAGCGCGCTGATCTTCGGTTCGCGCACGCTGGTGACGTCGTCGCATTCGCGCGAGGCCGAGACCAATGCCGACGGCTTTGCCATCGACGTCATGCACCGGCTGGGCCGGCCGGCGAAGCCGACCGGGGAATTGCTGCTTCGGGTCACCGGGAAGGAAGGCAAGGGGCTCTCCATCATCTCCACCCATCCCCTGAGCGAGGACCGGCTGGCGCGGATGAGCCGGGAAGACCGGTCAGCCAGCGGGCCGCCGCTGCTGACATCGGAGGAATGGCGATCGCTGAAATCGATCTGCGATGGCAAGTCTGACCGTCGGACAAAGCTGACCCGGCAAAAGTTCTGGTTTGCGCGAGGAATCGGCTCGATCATGCTCTACCGCCGGGCGCTTTTCCGCGATCTTGCCGCTTCGATCGGCGCAGGCGCTGCGCTGCCCGGGTTCAATTCCCACACCGCCTGCATGGCCGCGAAGGCCTGCGAGATCATCGGCTCGTGACGCCGCGACGTCAGGCAGGCGAAACTGAGGTCGCAGGTCAGCGCCAGCTTGTCGGCAATCACGAAATTCCGTTTGCGCGTGATGCGGTCGAGCACGCAGTCGCGGGCGAGGCTGAGGCAGTTGCCGGCTTCGACGAACTCGATCATGGCGTCTTCCTGTTCGGCGAAGGCGACGCGCTTCGGCAATGATGCCGATTGGCCGGAAGACGTCGTCGATCAGCCGCCGATGCGCCGACTGCATGCGGCGTCGTGATCCAGGGCAGGTCGATGAGGTCGGCCCAGTCCTTTCCGAGCACCTTGTCGCTCCATTCGCACGGAGCGATCACGCGGTAGTCGTAGCGCATCAGCGGCCATGAGCCGGAACTTGCCATCCTCGATGGTGCGCTCGGGCAGTGTCCCCGAGGCAAGGGATTCGGAGGGCGTGGCATCGATATAGTATCCGACGTCGAGCTCGCCCTTGCCGATCTGGGCCAGCACGTCGTCGCTCATGCCGTAGCGGAGGAAGACTTCGGTCTTCTTCGCGGACGTGGCGAGGCTTCGCACGAACGGGCCAAGCCGGATCGAACTCGGGATCCAGGATGGTGCCGACGCGCAGCGTTGCCCGCAGCGATTCGCGCAACGAATCGGCCGCCGTCCTGAAATCCGGCCGAGGCCGATACCGTCCGGTGCGCCAGCGGCAGCAAGGCGGCGCCCGCTTCGGTCAGGGTAAAGCCGCCCGGCGTGCGGTTGAAAAGCTGCAGGCCGGTGCTCTCTTCCAGCCCCTTCAGCTGCAGGCTGACGGCGGGCTGGGTCAGATGCAGCAAGGTGGCCGCGCGCGAAACCGTGCCTTCGCGGGCCACGGTGATGAAGCAGCGCAAGGCCTGGAGTACGTGGCAGGTCGTTCATTTGGAAAACTTATAGGGGGCGCCCATAAATTCCATTAGACAGGATTTGCTTCCGGAAGTCACAATCTTTCGTCAATAAAACTTTGCGTTGTCCCTGGAAAAAGGTGGATAGCGCAGGGACGCCGGTTGTTCCACCTCCGCACGAGGGCTGTTCGCTGGGTGACGAACAGTTTCGCCCGGGCTGCTTCGCCCGAATTCTCCGCGTCATTGCGAGCCAACGGGTCGCGCAAATGCGCGCCCGATGACAGGCTCCGCGAAGCAATCCATCTTGCGGCACAAAGAAAGAATGGATTGCTTCGCTTCGCTCGCAATGACGGGGTGAGACCTGCGGTTCGTCACTACGGCAGGTTGTTGACCTTGCGCACCCACGTGCGCACGTCGGCCAGCACGTCCGGCAGCACCTCCTTGACCTCCTGCACGGTCATGCCGGCCTTGATCCGGGGATCGTAGAGCAGGTTCAGGAGATACTGGTCGTAGACGTCGAAATAGCCCATCGACACATTGTCGTTGAACATGGTCCAGGGCACGCTCGAGGTATCGTTGATCGGTCCCAGCGACTGCAGCAATTCCTCATAGGCGCAGTCGAAGAAGACGAAGTCGCCATTGTCGACGGTGAGGATCACGTCGGAATGCTCGATCTCGAACTTCTCGTTCTTGCGAAAGCCGCGACAGGCATTGCGGATCGAGCGAGGAGCGAATCTCTTGCGCCCGTTCGCTGCCGTAGAAGGTCGCGATGGTGCGCTTGAGATCGCGGTCGCGCACCAGCTTGACCTGCACATTGGCGTCTTCGTTGGTTTCGGCCATGGCGATGTCGAGGTGCTGAACGCGCGCGGCGATGTCGGCGACGATCTTCGCGAGCTGCGCCTTGCGGTCGGCCCGGTTGCCGTCGGCAAACACCCGCACCGGCGCCGTCGTATTTGCGGATGCGGTCGACGCGGCCGGCGAGATGATATTCGGCGCCGAACGCGGTCTTCAGAAAGCCTTCGACGATCTCGCTGTCGGTGAAGACTCTTCTTCTCGGTGCGCTGGCGCTGCGCGATCGACGGGAATGTCGGCGACTGCCGTGCACGGCACCAGGATTTCGCCGAGCGCGACGGCGCCGAGGGCCGCCGCGAGCGTCCGAAGATGCGGGAATCGGCGGGGCGTGCGCATTCAGACGACGCTGCAGCAATCGGCGCGTGCGCGCAAGAGTTGAAAGCCTCGATCACGCGCATGCGCGCATGCGCGCACCGAGTTCCAGGATCGCGGCTAATTCTTCACGACGACCGTGGTGCCGACGGAGACGCGGCTATAGAGATCGGTCACGTCCTCATTGGTCATGCGGAAGCAGCCGGAGGATACCGCCTGTCCGATCGTCTCGGGCTCGTTGGAGCCGTGGATGCGGTAGAGCGTCGATCCCAGATACATCGCGCGCGCGCCGAGCGGATTGTCGATGCCGCCGGGCATGTGGCGCGGCAGATCCGGCCGCCGCGCCAGCATCTGCGACGGCGGCGTCCAGCTCGGCCATTCCTTCTTCGCGGTGATGCGGTGGGTTCCGCTCCAGCGGAAGCCGTCGCGGCCGACGCCGATGCCGTAGCGCAGCGCCTGGCCGTTGCCGAGCACGAGATAGAGCCGGCGCTCGGCGGTGTTGATGTAGATCGTGCCGGGCGCGTAATTGCCGGTAAAGCTCACGGTGCGTGCGCGGGATCGGGCTCGATCCGCCTGCCGCCGCCCCGGAAAATTGGGGCCGCCGCCCATGATGTCGCGCAAGTCGCACGTTCCTGGGCCTGCGCCTGGCCGGCTCCCGCCAGCACCATCACCGCCGCAAACAGAAAAGCAAAAGCCCGGATCATTTTCTTCCTCGTGAAAAAATCAGAATATGCCAGTCGAGACAGGCCACAATTGCCGCGATTTCGCAAGCAACGAGCCCGTGACTGCAGCCATTTTCGAACGCCGCGGTTAAAAAAGGCAACATGCCTCAGGCGATGGCTGCATTGTGCCGCTAAACCTTTGACGAAACGCGTGAACAATGATTGATCGTCGCCGGCTCACAGAACGATCGCGAAGGGGAGCGAGACCATGAACGGTGCGGAAAGTCTGGTGCGGACATTGGTCGCAGGCGGCGTCGACGTCTGCTTCACCAATCCCGGCACCTCGGAGATGCATTTCGTCGCCGCACTGGACCGGGTCGAGGGGATGCGCTGCGTGCTCGGCCTGTTCGAGGGCGTGGTGACGGGCGCCGCCGACGGCTATTACCGCATGAAGGGCACGCCGGCCTCGACGCTGCTGCATCTCGGGCCCGGCCTCGCCAACGGCCTCGCCAATCTGCACAACGCCAAGAAGGCCAATTCCGGCATCGTCAACATCGTCGGCCAGCACGCGACCTACCACATCGGCTACAACGCCCCGCTGACCTCGGACATCGAAGGGCTGGCGCGGCCGATGTCGTCCTGGGTGCGGACCTCGCCGGATGCGAAATCGGTTGCCGCCGACGGCGCCGCCGCGATTGCCGCGGCCAAGAGCGCGCCGGCGCAGATCGCAACCCTGATCCTGCCGGCCGATACCGCCTGGAACGAGGCCGACGGCATCGCCCAGGTTCCGGCGGAAAGCCAGCGCGCCAATTATTCCTCGCAGGCCGTCGACAATGCCGCCAAGGTGCTGCGCAACGGCGGCGCGTCGACGCTGCTGCTGATGACCGGCAGCGCGCTCACCGAGCACGGGCTGGCGCTGGCGGCGCAGATCGCCGGCAAGACCGGCTGCAAGGTGATGGGCCAGACCTACAATCCGCGGATGGCGCGCGGCAGGGGCCGCTTCGCGATCGACCGCATCCCTTACGTGATCGAGCAGGCGCTGCCGATCCTGAAGGACTTCAAGAACATCGTGCTGGTCGAGGCCAACGACCCCGTGGCGTTCTTCGCCTATCCGAACAAGCCGAGCATGCTCAAGCCGCAGGGCTGCGAGGTGCATCGCATGACCTCGGGCGCCGAAAATTCCGTCGCCGCGCTGGAAGCGCTGGCCGGCGCGCTGCAGCGCGCAGGCCGGCCGACCGCCAGCCGCAGAAGCTGGTCGAACTCGCAAAGCCGACCGGCGCGCTGACCCACGCCTCGATCGCGCAGGCGATTGCGATGGCGATCCCGGAAAACGCCATCGTGGTCGACGAATCCGTCACCACCGGCCGCGGCTTCTTTCCGCCGACGGCGGCCGCCGCCCCGCACGACTGGCTGCAGAACATGGGCGGCTCGATCGGCTTCTCGACGCCGGTCGCGACCGGCGCCGCGGTGGCCTGCCCGGACCGCAAGGTGATCTGCATGGTCGGCGACGGCAGCGCGATGTACACGCTGCAATCGCTGTGGACGCAGGCGCGCGAAGGCCTCAACGTCGTCACGATCGTGTTCGCCAATAGGATCTACCAGATCCTGCGCGGCGAATTCGACGGCGTCGGCGCCGGCGAGCCGGGCCAGCGGGCGCTCGACATGCTCAAGATCGACCGTCCGGACCTCGACTTCGTCGCGCTCGCCAAGGGCATGGGCGTGCCGGGCCGCGCGGTCGCCAATGTCGACGATTTCGACAAGGCGCTGGCGGAAGCCATCGCCGAGCCGGGACCGCGGCTGATCGAAGTGCAGATGTAAGGCGGCCGTCGACCGCTCGCCTTCGCAGGGAGGCGTCATGCAGACCGAGCTGAACAAGGTCATCACCGCACTTCACGAGTTCTATGCGCGTGAAGCCTTCCTGCTCGAGAAGGATCTCGGCGAGCGCACGCTGACGCACCGGCTGGCGGTGCATTTCGAAAAGCAGTTCCCGGGCTGGGAGGTCGACTGCGACTACGACCGGCTCGGCGACCGCACGCTGCGGCTGCCGCACGGCACGATCGTCTCGACCGACGATCATCTCGGCAAATCGATCTATCCCGACATCGTCGTGCACCAGCGCGCGATTCCCAACAACCTGCTCGCGATCGAGGTCCGGAAATCGGCCAATCATCAGCCGCTCGAACACGACCAGCACAAGCTGCGGGCGCTGACCGATCCGCATCTGTGGTTCGCCTACTGGATCGGCGTGCTGCTGACGCTGGGCAAGAAGCAGGTCACGATGTCGGAAGTCTATACCAGCGGCGTGTCTCGACCAGGCCCTGTCCGGCTGGTTCGCCGGACGGCTGAAGGACGCGGGCTTGAGCGCAGGATGAAGCCTGCGAACGGAGATTTCTGATGACACTTACGCGATCGATCCTGGCCATCGCATTCGTTGCCATCGCGCAGCATGCGCTGGCGCAAGCGGCGTCCGCGCCCGACCTGGAAGCCATCCTCGCCGAACGCCAAAATCGTCAAGACGCTCGACGACATCAAGGCCGACGACGAGCGAGCCTTTGCCGAACAGAAGCGCATCACCGAAATTCCGGCGCCGCCGTTCAAGGAGAAAGTTCGCGCCGAATATTATCAGAAGCGGATGCAGGAGCTCGGCTTCAAGGACGCATCGATCGACGCCGAAGGCAACGTGATCGCGCTGCGCAAGGGCAGTGGCGGCGGCCGGCCCAGGCTCGTGGTGTCGGCGCATCTCGACACGGTGTTTCCCGAAGGCACCGACGTCACGGTCAAGGAGAAGGACGGCGCCATCGTTGCGCCAGGCATCGGTGACGATTCGCGCGGGCTTGCGGCGATGCTGTCGCTGATCAAGGCGATGAACGAAAACGAGATCGCAACCGTCGGCGACATCATGTTCGTCGGCACGGTCGGCGAGGAAGAACTCGGCAATCTGCGCGGCGTAAAGGCGCTGTTCCGCGATCACACCGATATCGACGGCTTCATCTCGATCGACGGGCTCGGCATCACCCGTGTCGTCAACCAGGCGACCGGCAGCCATCGCTACGAGTTCACCTTCAGAGGCCCCGGCGGCCACTCGTTCCAGGAGTTCGGATTGCCGAGCGCGATCCACGCGATGGGCCGCGCGATTGCGAAAATCTCCGAGCTGCAGCCGCCATCCGATCCCAGGACCACGTTCACCGTCGGCACCGTGACCGGCGGCACCTCGGTCAATGCGATTGCCGCAGAAGCGCGGATGGCCGTCGACATGCGCTCGAACTCGACCGAGGAGTTGCTCAAGCTCGAGGCGCGGCTGCTCGAACTGGTCAAGGAGGCGGTCGCGGATGAAAACGCGCGCTGGAAATCGGACAAGATGACGGTGGAGGCAAAACTGATCGGCGACAGGCCGGCGGGCATCGTGGCGATGGATTCGCCGATCGTGCTGGCGACCCAGCGCGCGGTCTCGGCCGTCACCCGCGGACCGCGGCCGACCTTTGCCGGCTCCTCGACCGATTCCAACATGGCGATGTCGCTCGGCATTCCGGCCGTCACCATCGGCGGCGGCGGGGAGGGCGGCAACTGGCACTCGCGCAACGAATGGTACAAGCCGGTCAACGCCTGGTACGGCCCGCAGAACGCGCTGTTGACGGTCCTGATCCTGACCGGGCTGGACGGCGTGACCAAACCGGCGCTTGTCGAGCGAAAAGCCGCCAAATAGGGCTCAAACGGGCCCCGTCCGCGGTAAATCGCCGTTAACCATGCCCCCGATTGGACAAATTGTCGGCCCATTGCGGCCAAAGCAGTAACCGAAACTCGTTCCCGAGTAGTTCTACGTGCGTAGGGGATGTGGCATGGCGTACAGGATCGTGGCGGAACGCGGCAACGAGACCGTCAGAATGGACAGAAGCAGTTCGTTGATGGCGGTCGCCAAGGCGCGGGTGTGGGCGAGCGAAGGCTGGGAAGTCACCATCATCGTCAGCGATCCGGAGCCGGAGTTGGTTCCGCCGGTTCAAGCCAATCGCCGGTTGCTGGCTTACGCGTGATACTCCGCTCCCGGCGGCGATAGGCCGGCCAGTAGCAGAGCCCTGACCTTGAGATGGAACCGGCAGCCTCTGTCGGTGTTGTGGTTGCAGGCAGGGCTTTGAGGAGCGGTGCCATGCAGTGGCGCTCAGCAACCACGGATGCCGACTTGATGCGCGGCACCGACGACGACGAAATCTCCTACGCAACCGGATGGACCATCAGCGGCCTTGCGACTCTGGGCACCATCGTGGCGATCTGGCTGCTGGGAATTTGATTTAAGCTTTTCTCTGCATGACCCGCTTGCCGCCGGTCGAGCGTAATTCTGCGCGGCGTCTGATCGGCAGGTCGAACACGACTCACGCATCCGCGCCTCTCACGAAAACTTCACGTTGCTTTGTGGCAGCGGTGGTCAGGTATCCGAAGGCAACATCGTTGCTGAAGCGCGCGTCAGGCAGACCAGCGGTCTTCTTCCTCCCGACTCTCATCAGCATTCAGTCGCTTAGCAACTTCGTCAGCCGTCTTTTCGTCCTTGGCCACGGCGACAGGTTGGCCGGTGGTCGTCAGGATCTTGTTCTTGTCGGCATGAACAGGGAAATCGTCGGGCTTCAGCGGCGCATTTTTCTCAGCCATAACATCTCTCCTGGTAAGCTCAATCAATGCCGCTGATGACGTTGAGTTCCGATGCAATCCTCAGCGTGTGGAACTACCACCACATCGACACGTTGCCGTTCACGAATCCCCTCCTGCCGCGGGCAAAACGGCTTCACCGATGGTGCATCTACGCGAGCGCGACCGCCCGGGATTTGGGTATCATCTGAAAGTCCATTCGTTTCGAACGCTCACGGTGATCCTGGCGTGGGCGCTCGTCTTCGCCGCCTTCTATCAGAAGCCGGAGCTGCTGACGGGTGCGCAACGCCTGATGCAGCGCGGCATTGAAGCGCTCGGCGACGCCGTGCCTCCGCCGTGGGGTCCACGGATGGAATTCGTCTTCCGGGAAATAGGCGGCGTGATCTGGCTTCAGATCACGCTGGTGGTGCTGGCGCTGCGCATGGCACTGTCGAGCATTGCCGCGACCTGGCGGTTTGTCTTGCGTCGCGATCGTGGGCCGCTGCGGCAACGAATGGTGGACGCACAAGGGATCGAACCTTGGACCTCTCCCGTGTGAACCACAATCCGTAGACCTCAGCCGACCAAATCCAGCCATAGTAAAGTTGTAAAAGTCCTTGCAGCGCAGGGATTTGTGGCCATAGCGGCCCATAGTGAGCCATAGCTGGACTTGCTAAGTTTTGTATGCCCGCGCTGTGCCCTTCGTCAATTTTCCCGTGGGGCACAACAGAGCTGGGAACGTGGAGGGAACGGTTTGTGATCCGCTTCTTGGGTCTCCCTCGACGTGTCCCAGGGCACAAGAAGTGAGGGCACAAACGATGGAAAATAGCGAGAAGGGTCTCAGAGCCGAAGTGACGACGAACTACCTGAGGCTCACTGACGCGGCGATACGTGCAGCCACGCTGCCGCCAGGCAAATCGCAACACTATCTGCACGACACAGAGCAGCCAGGGCTTGCCGTCAGGATGCGCGCGACTGGTGGGCGGACCTGGGTCTTCCTGTTCACCAAGCCTGGGATGAGAGGCACGCAACGCAAGACGCTGGGCGCTTGGCCTAAGTTCAATGAGAAGGCCGCGCGCAAGGCCGCCACCGTCGCCGCCGGCGAGGTAGTCATTGGGGTCGATCCGAACGATGCCAAACGCGAGGCAAAGCGGCAACAGCTGGCCGAGAAGCAGTGCACCACGCTGGCGACCCTGATCATTGAATGCGGCCCCTACGAAACGTCCCTGACCGGACGCCAGGTAGTCAACTGGAAACCGGCAATGTCGGCACTGCGACGCGGTCTCAAGGATCATTTCGATCTCGCCATCGGCGAGCTGACGCGACGGCAAATCATGGCGGCGGTTGACAGGATCGCCAAGACTGGCAAGCGGGGCGCAGCCAAGGACTTGCGCAAGCACACGCACACCTTCCTCGAATGGTGCGTCGGCGAAGGTTACGTCGAGCACAGCGTGCTCGCCGGCTATCGCGCGCCCAAGGAAACCCGTGCGCAGAGGGTCGGGCGTCGAACGAAGGGCCGCGCGCTGATCGATGAGGAGATCATCAAGGTCTGGCACGCATCCGGTAAGCTCGGGGCTTTTGGGCAATTAGCACGCATGTGCCTACTCGGTGGCCCGCGGCGCAGCGAGCCGACCATGATCGAGTGGCGAAAGCACATCATGGATGACCGCGTCACCTTCGATGCAGCATGGACCAAGATGGGCCTGCACCACGACGTACCCCGCACCCACCTTGTTGACGAGGTGCTCGCGGCAGCGAAACATTTCCAGCGCGCGACGTCCGACTATGTCTTCCCATCACCGAAGACCGGCGGCCAGATGTCGGGCTTTACCAAGATGGTCAACCGTCTGATCAAGGAAGCAGATGTCGCCAAGTTCACCATGCATGACTTAAGGCGCAGCTTGCGAACCATCATGTCACGCTGCGGCTACGACAACGAAATCCAGCGGCTGTGTGTCGGGCAAAAGCCGCGCGGAATCGATCAGGTCTACAATCACGACGAACAGTGGATCATCCGCAAGATGGCGTTCGAAGCGGCTCATGACTACATCGCGCAGTTGGTCGGCGCGAAACGGGTCGGCAAGGTCGTACGCCTGCAGCGGACGAATCCGCTCGACCCCATCAAGGCTGAGCTGCTCGGCCGACTCCGCGAGCATTATGCGGCTGAGAGTGCTTAGAGGTCTTATCGCATCCAGCTAGATAGTCGCGCACTGCATCGACACGATAGAGCGGGCGGCCATCGACGTAACGCCATTTCAGTAGGTGGTTCGGATTGCGCCGCCACTGCTCCAGCGCTCCGGGCGTACGCCGGATGACCGCGGCTGCCTCTAATGCCGTCAAATTGGAGCTGCCCGGCAGTGTATCGACATCGAACGTCGCGGGCGGCGGCATGCCACGGTTCTTGCGATGGCGCTTCGCGGCACGTGGCATTTTCCGACTACCTGGCGACCCTATTGCCTTGATCCGAGTCTTTTTTTCCTTGCCGCTCATGCCTTGGCCCCGAACCATGATCGGTCTGAGGCAATAAGACCGTGGACGTCTCCAGCAAGAAAGAAATCTAGAGCGCGGGTAAGGCTGCTGGGTAGCTGTGGCGTACAAATCGGACGAATTGCAAGGTTGGCGGCTACGAACCGGTCGATCAGGGTGCCGATACCGAGACGGGTATTAGCGATGAGCATCTCGTCAGGCTCATAACCTAAAGGTCATAGGTTCAAATCCTATCCCCGCAACCAAGTTTTAAGCCCTTGAGAACGCATCGTTTTCAGGGGATTTTTGCTGCTCCCAATCTGCCTGGAAATTTCGCTCGTGGAAGCGCCGTGGAAGCGGCAGGAGGAAAGTCGCAGCGTAAAATCGGCGAGGGCGGAGGGGCGTGCGATGACTCAATTGTGATCGCAGGTCGATGGCGAGCACCGCAACTCATGTCAGATCACGGCTCGCGCGGCCGTTCACGATCTTGCTGCGCCGGCTACGCTGTCTCACCGGTAAACTACGAATTTGGGGGTCAGGAGTTCGAATCTCTTCGGGCGCGCCATTCAAATCAAAGACTTAGTGAATATCACCGTTTGAGCGCGAGAGATTAAAACAGTTTTTCAAACGGTAGATTTTTTCTATAGCGACCGGCTCTATGTGTCGGCGCAGTCGTTCTTGGAGCAAAGCTTGCTCCACATCAGCCTGATGCTCGGCAGGCGCAGCTCATGCAACAGGAGCTCGACGCGGGCGGCATCGACAACAGGGTTGGTCGTCGTCATGCCACGGCCTCCCGGTTGGAGGTCGGGCTGACGACGCGGACAGCCGCGAGTTCGTCGTAGCTGCTGAGTGCGACCAGCGCCACCTTGATCATCGGCACGGATGCCGGGTTTGGAGCGAACCGTTCACGCAGCAGCGCCAAATCCGGTAATCGACCCGCATCCAATCCGGCGTCGATCAATTCTGCGAGCTCGGCTTCGCAGCCGCGATCATGTGCCAGCGTCAGCAACTCGACGGTCGACTTGCAGGCGCGCTTGTCGCCCACGCTTTGGTGCAACGCCTCGAAGGCCCGTGCATAGGCCGGGCACGGGAACAACTGGTCGCGGTAGACCAGATTGTTGAGCGCCATCGGCTTCTTGCGCAGCGCATGGATCACATGGTGATAATCGACGACGTGACCGCCCTTGCTCTCCGATACCGGTCGTCCGCGCCGGAGCGTCATCATCGGCGTTGCGCCGAGGAAGCACTCGAGCCGGTCATCGTAGAGGTGAACGCGCAGGCGATGACCGATCAGCCGCGATGGCGCGGTGTAGAAGACGCGGCGCAGGATGAAGCCGCCGCTCGACGTGACGGTGACGATCTTCTCCTCGTAATCGGCCGTCCGGCGCTTGGGCAATGCAATGAGCATCGGCCGCTCCAACTCGATGCGCTTGCGACTGTTGGCGTTGCGCCGGCCGACGATCTCGTCGACGAAGCGGCGATATCCATCCAGCTGATCGAAGTCGCGGCTGCCGCGCAGCAGCAGTGCGTCCTGCAGCGCCTTCTTGAGATGCCCATGCGAACTCTCGATGGAGCCGTTCTCATGCGCCACACCGCGGTTGTTCCTGCTCGGTGTCATATCGTAGTGCTGCATCAGCGCCTGGTATCGCAGCGTGAGATCAGCCCTGGCATCGCTGTCCAGGTTGCGGAATGCCGCCGAGAGACTATCGCTGCGATGCTCGCGTGGCGCTCCTCCAAGCACCCACAGCGCATTCTGCAGACCCTCGGCCAGCGCGACAAAGCTCTCACCGCCGAGCACGACATGGGCATGCTCGAAGCCCGAGAAGGCGAGCCGGAAGTGGTAGAGCCGATGTCCCAGCACGACACCGGCGACGGTGATGCCGAGGACGCTGGTGTCGGTGAAGTCGGACAGGCCAAGCCGGCCGGGTTCGTGCTCCTGACGAAAGATCACATCCTTCTCGGGGCCGGCCAGGGCTCGCCAGCCGCGCATTCGCCGTTCCAGCGTGCGGCGGATGCCGGCGCTGATCTGCGGATGGCGCCGCCGGATCTCGTCGAGCACCGCAATGGCCCGAATGCCGGGAGCCGACTTCAGGATCGGCACGATCTCGTCGTCCCAAACCTCGGCCAATGGGTCAGGCCGCCGCCGGCCGCGGGGCGCTTTCTTGTGCGAGGGCAACCGCGGATCATTCTCGATGCGGTAGCCGGTTGCCCGGCTGAAGCCGGATTTGGCGGCAGCAACGGCGGCATCTTTGTCATGTCGGCAAGTCATATACAGCCTCATCTGGTGGTCGGTGATGTGAAGGCCGGGCAATCGCTGATCCCTCGATTTCGAGACGAATCAGACACTTGACCCGGTCGCTCACGACCGCCAGAGCGCATCGTCCCCCACGGGGAAAAGCGCGCCGCCGTGGCGGGACGAACTGCGCTCGGGCTACGCCCTCGCTCCGTTCGCCCCGCCACGGCGCTGTCTCATCCTGATTGACGCTGCCGTCTCACCTTGATTGTCGCGCGGCACATGGAGGTAACGAAGTGGCTGAAGCCTTCGATTAGCGTGTCACGAATTGGTGACAGCGCGAGTGTGCAGGCCGCAACGCGAGTGAACGCCGAGCAAGCCTCGAAAAGGACGATGTGCAGGCCGACCCGACTGCCATATCGGGGAAGGCTGAAATGGCTGGGTGAGATGAGCGAAGAATACGCCCAGCTGCTGCACCGGGGTATTGGCGGCGGCATGTACACAAGGAAAGCGTACCCAACACGGGAAGCCCCAGGGCGTGATCAGCGATGATCAACCGGACGCCCGCGAGGGACAGGTCGGGCGCCCTGGGGTGGCGGAGAGGTTCGTAGTACCGCTGAAGCCGGGTAACGCCGGTGGAGGGAAGGGACCTCAGTTCAAGACAGACGCAACAAGTGGTGAGGGATTTGGAGATTGGGCAACCTATCAACTCCGAAAACTGTTCAGAAACTGCAGAAGGCGTTGCACGCAAAAGCGAAGGCAGAAGCCGGCTATCGCTTCTACGCGCTGTACGACAAGATCAGCCGTGAGGACATCCTTGCCTATGCGTTTGCCCAGTGCCGCTCCAACAAGGGCGCACCGGGGGTAGACGGTCAGGACTTCGCGGACATTGAGACGTATGGCGTCGAGCGGTGGCTTGGCGAACTGGCGCTTGCGCTCCGGGAGGAGAGCTACCAACCGGATCCTATCAGAAGAGTGTTCATCCCGAAGGCCAACGGCAAGCTCAGGCCGCTGGGCATCTCGACCGTGCGGGATCGGGTCTGCATGACAGCAGCGATGCTGGTGCTGGAACCGATCTTCGAAGCCGACCTTCCACCCGAACAGTACGCGTACCGCCCCGGGCGCAATGCCCAACAGGCGGCGGTCAAGGTGGAGGAGCTGCTGTTCCGTGGCCACCCGGAAGTCGTTGACGCCGACCTCGCGGACTACTTCGGAAGCATCCCCCATGCCGAGCTATTACAGTCGGTAGCGCGCCGGATCGTTGATCGGCGCGTGCTGCATCTGATCAAGATGTGGCTGGAATGCCCCGTTGAAGAAACCGATGATCGAGGAAGGAAGACGCGCACAACCGAAGCCCGAGATAGCCGGCGCGGCATTCCGCAGGGCTCACCCATCTCACCGCTGCTGGCGAACATATACATGCGCCGGTTCGTGCTGGGATGGAAGAAGCTCGGACTGGAGCAACGCCTCGGCAGTCGGATCGTAACCTACGCCGACGGATCTTGTGATCCTGTGCAAGAAAGGCAACGCCGATGAGGCATTG
>CAWFMW010000078.1:0-45378 GCA_963816815.1 uncultured Alphaproteobacteria bacterium | reverse complement strand
TCTTGGTTAGCATCCGGTGAAGACCGCAGCAGCGGGATCGCTCGCACGATGTAACGTGTCAGGCCGCCTGACGGTCCCTGACGTTGAGCTGGCGCCAATTCCAGGGCAGCAGCTCATCTAATTTTTGGACGGGATGCTCGGCGATGCGAGCGAGAACGTCGGCGAGCCAGGCCTGCGGATCGATATCGTTCATCTTGGCCGTGACGATCAGGCTGTACATCACCGCGGCCCGCTCGCCGCCACGATCGGAGCCGCAGAACAACCAGGACTTCCGACCCAAAGCGATACCGCGCACGCCACGCTCGGCGGCATTGTTGGACAGGCAGATGCGGCCATCGTCGAGGAAGCGCGTGAACGCGATCCAGCGCTTGAGCATGTAGTCCATGGCCTTGGCGACGTCGTTGCCGCGCGAGAGCTTGGCGCGCTGCTCGCGCATCCAGGCCTCCAGATTGGCAACCAGCGGCGCGCTGAGCTCCTGTCGAACGGCCCTGCGCCTTTCAGGGCTTTGTCCGTTGATCGCCCGCTCGATCTCGAACAGCTCATCGATCCGGCGGACCGCTTCCAGCGCCAGCGGCGAGATCACCGCTGGCTTCTTGCCTTGCGCCTTGCGACGGGCGTTCTCGGCCAGATCCGCCATCACGAAGAACGGACGCCGGGCATGGACCCAACAGGCGGCTTCCAGGATCGGTCCAGGCGTGCGGCCGCTCTCGTAGAGTTTGCCGTAGCCTTCGTAGGCGTCAGCCTGGAAGATCCCGGTGTAGTTGGCCAGGTGTGCCTGGGGATGCTTGCCGGCCCGGTCGCGCGAGTAATAAAACACCGCCCCCGGCGGCGCCGGCCCGCCAAAAGGCTTGTCGTCGCGTACATAGACCCAGATCCGGCCGGTGTCGGTCTTGCCCTTGGCCAGAACCGGCACCCTGGTGTCGTCGCCATGCAATCGCTCGGCACTCAGCACGTAGGCCTCGAGGCGCTTGAACAAAGGCATCAGCGCCGCCGTGCAGCCGCCGACCTGGTCGGCCAGGGTCGACAGACTGATCGGCACGCCCTCCTTGGCATAGCGCTCGGCCTGCCGGTTGAGCGGCTGATGCTGGCCAAACTTCTCGAACAGCACCATCGCCAGCAGGCTGGGTCCGGCCCAGCCCCTGGCGATCACGTGGAACGGCGCCGGCGCCTGGCTGATCTTCTCGCAGTCCCGGCAGGATGAACTTCTCCCGGACGTGCTGGATCACCTTCCAGGATTTCGGGATGACCTCCAGCGTCTCGGTGATGTCCTCGCCGAGCCTGGACAGCCGCGCGCCGCCACAGCAGGCGCAGGCCACAGGTCCCGGCACGATCACGCGTTCGCGGGGCAGATGATCCGGGAACGGCTTGCGGGACGGCCGCTTGCGCGTGAACGACGCCACCTTGGTGGTTGCGGCTTTGGCCGCGGCCATTTCGGCGGCAAGTTCGTCCTCGGTCGCCGCGGTCTCCAGTTCCTCCAGCGTCAACTCGAGCTGATCCAAAAGCCGCGCGGTGCGCTCCGAGCGCGGGCCATAACGGTCGCGGTTCAGCTTCTCGATCTGCAGCTTCAGATGGGCGATCAGCGCCTGGTCGTCGGACTTGCTTTGAGCACGGCTGCGGCAGCCTCCGCGACCGTGCCGCGACAATACAAGGCCGCTTTCAGCGCTTCGACATCATCGGGCAGAGGTTCAACGCCAGCGTTCCATGACGCTGATGGAATCACAAAATCAGCGATTTGCGGCGACTTTTTTCTGCACCTCAGAACATTTTTTAGCCTAGCCGGCGCTCTGCGGTCGCCAGGTGTGTTGCGGATTTCTCCAGTCGATCGCCTCCAGCAGATAACTCATCTGTGCCGCGCTCAGCGCCACCACGCCATCCACCGTCGCCGGCCAGACAAACCGTCCACGGTCGAGCCGCTTGGCGTAGAGCGACAGTCCGATCCCGTCATGCCACAGGGCTTTAATCAACGAACCGGCGCGACCGCGGAACACGAAGACGTCGCCCGCGAACGGATCGCGGCCGAGGCCCTCCTGCACCAGCAACGCCAGGCCATTCATACCTTTCCTCATGTCGGTGTGGCCGCTGGCAATCCAGATCCGCACACCTGCCGCGACCGGGATCATCGGCGCTCCAGAATGGCAAGCACCCGCGCCAGCGCGGCCGCATCGACGCCGGCATCGACAATGACGCGACGATCCTTCCCGATCTCGATCACCATGCGGCCGCTCGTCGGCGCGCTGGATTCCGCGGCATCGTCTCAGCGGTAGCAACCATCGCCCGCACGAAGCCGGTCTGCTGTACCCGCAGCGCCTTCCGGCTCGGCGCGGAAGGCGCGCCGCCACGTCACCAACAATGAGCGCGAAATGCCATGGCGCCTCGCTGTCGACGAGATCGCACGCGGCGTCTCCAAGCTCTCCAACACGATCCGAAGCTTCTCGTCGTCGGACCAGCGCCGCCGCCGGCCCGTCTCGACGACCTCTAACCGTTCAATCTGAGTACTGTGCTTATGGACAGTCCATAAGGACTGTTACAGCGCAATCGACCTAACCCAACAAGGCGGCCCACACCGGAGGGAGACCTCTCTTGAGCTCAGGCGGGATATCTTCATCAATGGAAAAACCCTCCGTTGGTTTCACAAGAGAGGGTCAAACCAGAAGACTCCAACGAGCAACGGCAGACCTAGCCTTTGCCTGATTTCTTGTCCTTTGCAGCCTTGAAATTCGATCGCACGGCGTTGGCGCAGGCGGCGAGAGCGTCATCAAGCCCGCCGGCAACCGTGATCGTCTTGATCTCATCAAGCTGCGCAACGAGATCGTCCCACGTCGCTGCTTTCAGCGTGGACTTACCCTTCTCCAGCTCCAACGGCAGCTTTCCATAGCGAAGCTGAAAGAAGATCGCGCCGGCGTTATCTACCCAGAAAGCTTCCCGGCTGATCCGGGCTCCTTCTCTGAACCCTCCAATCTTAACGATCTGCTGCTCAATGCCGGCGGTGAATATGTTGCGCCGCTGAAGAATTGGCGTGTTCGCGGTGGGTTTCTGAACGGAGACGAGTGAGATCGAAGTCTTGGCCATCTGAATGCTCCATCGGTTGACGATGAGGCTGGCCGTCCCTTGATTTGGGCGGCTGGGCAACAGCAAGGGTGGGTACAATTTTTCCTCGTTATCCCGGGGCGGTTAGCTCGACTTCTCTAAATATCTCCGTTGCAGCCGTCATCGACGATGCTGGCTAGCAATCCCCATTCATATGAAACGGAGATAAAAAATGCCAACGACGCACGTTCTATTCGGAAATCCGATACCGGAAGAATCGACACCACCCCGCAAGCATAAGAAGAAGCGCCAGTTCGCTAATCAGCTACCGACCGATATTCTGGTCTGGCTGTCAGAAAATGGGCCAGACACGTACGAGGATCTGAAGGACCTGCGCTTGGCGCTTTATGGGAAGCGAACGAAGGGCCAATATCAAATCCGACTTGGCGGCCTCACATCAATGGGTGAGCAAAAAATATTGCTTACCGGGCCAGCAGGGCCGCTGCCCATCCTCAGCAACAAAGCTCGCCATTTTCTGCTTCGAACTTTGTGCCGCTTGCGTCGCAGAAACGGATGGCCACCGATTTGCTACTAATGACAGATCGCATCATTACCTGCAGCGACGAGTTGGAAGCATTCTTGAAGTCAGCGAGGTTCAACAATCCAACTGCCGTCACTTTGACAATGAAAAAGCGCGCTGGCGGGCTGTCAGCAGATCAGATCATTGCGTCACGGAACTTTCGGCACTTCCGCAATCGCCTCAATCACACAGTGGTCGGTAACCGGGCAAAGAGGTACGGAGCACGACTGCAGATGATAGTGGCACTCGAAACGAGCGTCGACCACCGCCTGCACTTTCATTGCATGATCGATCGGCCGTGCTGTCACCCATTTCCCGAGTTCGCAGCGATCATTCGCGAACAGTGGTGGAAGACCGATTTCGGCTATCACCAGGTCGACGTCCAAGATCAGCCCGATGCTGGATGGACCGACTACATACTAAAGCAGCGGCAGAAGCGTTCGCTGTTCGACTCCATAGATTGGACTAACTGTCACCTGATCGCCGAGTGAAGTCTCCTCTCAGGCACCAATCGTTTGTGTAAGCGTCATAAGGCGTCTTCGTGTGGAGACGCTTTAATAGCTAACTGCGTTCCAAACGCAGCAAGCGACCAACAAAAGAGCCGTTTACCAAGTCAATCAATAGCGTGAAAACCAGTTTCCCTAAACGGTCGGAAACAAATCCATTCTAGGCTGCTACCAACAAGCAATAAGAGATGGCAAATGTTGCAGATCATCAAGGTGCTCGTCATCGCAGCGTGCGCTTATGCTGGTTCAGCGGTAGCAAGCATTCAGTTCCCTGGGCTGCCAGATTGCAATGAACCTTGCACGGCTATAGTCGAAGGGAAAACCTGCTTGGAACGAACTGATCTACAGCAATTTCCCCGGTAACCAGGGGATGTCCCGGGTTCTGTTGAATTTCTGAAGAGGTCGGCGTTGCCCACCTTGAGCCGGTAGGCTCGGGGTGCTGATTCCACAAAGGAGAGCAACGCCATGACGAGAGATATCACACCGGCTGGTTCGCCGGCGACCGGGGCTGTGGACGAAGCGTTTGCAGAAGTGCGGGCGAGCTTCGATCGGTTCTGTCTTGCGGCAGGGATCGAGGCGCTCGGCACGATGATGGAGGCGGATGTCACGGCGGCCTGCGGGCCGCGCCACGGTCGCGACGCGACGCGGCGGGCGCACCGTTGGGGCCGAACGCGGGGACGGATCGGCTTCCACGGTGGCAAGATCGAGGTCGAGCGCCCGCGGGTTCGGGGCGTGGACGGCCGCGAGGTCACGATCCCGAGCTGGGAAACGGCGGCGGAGGAGGACTGGCTCGGTCGCTGGGCGATGAACCTGATGCTGATCAATGTGTCGACGCGCCGGTTCGGCCGCGCTGTCCGGCTGCCCGAGGGTGATGTGCCGGCACCGCCCGGATCGGGGGTTTCGAAGTCGGCGGCCTCGCGGAGGTTCGTAGCGCTGTCGGCGGCGCGACTGGCCGACTTCATGGCTGCCGATCTGTCCGCGCTCGACCTTCTGGTGGTCCAAATCGACGGGATGCATCTCGGCGACGATCTGGTGCTGGTCGCCGCGATCGGGGTCGACGGTGAAGGCAACAAGCATCCGCTGGCGCTGGTGGAAGGGGCAACCGAGAACGCCGCAACGGTTCAGGCCCTGCTGGACAACCTGGTCTCGCGCGGGCTCGCCCCGACGGTGCCAAGACTGTTCATCGTCGACGGCGCGAAAGCGTTGTCGAAGGCGATCCGCCGCACCTTCGGTTCGGCCGCCGCGATCCAGCGCTGCCAGATCCACAAGGCGCGCAACATCATGGAACGCCTGCCGAAAGAGCATCATGCGGCCACCCGTCGGGTGCTGCGCCAGTCCTGGGAGCTCGATGATGCCGACAAGGCTGAAAAATTGATCCGCAATCTCGCGCGTCGACTCGACCAGCAATGGCCCGGCGTAGCGGCCAGCATCCTCGAAGGCCTCGACGAAATCCTGACTGTCGTCCGGTTGAAGCTGCCGAAGGAGCTGCGTCGATCGCTCGCTTGTACCAACATCGCCGAGAACATGATGGGCACCATTCGCCGCGTCACGCGCAACGTCAAACGCTGGCGGGATGCCGGCATGGCCTTGCGATGGGTCGCGGCCGGCATGATCGAAGCCAACAAGGGCTTCCGGCGATTGAAGGCGCATAAGCAATTGTCGGTTCTGCGTGCGGCCCTTCAGGCTCACCACGATCGCATGACAATCAAGCCCGTTGCCCACGTCACGAGGGCCGCGTAACATTCATTCCGGCAACGTCGGCCCGACGTAGTTCAACAGCGATCGGGACATCTCCCGGTAACCACGTTCAGTTACGGACTGTCAGGGCATACGGCGTTTGCTTCCGTCAGGTCCTCTGGCGGAGATGGTTATGCCTATCGGACGGTACATGGCCTGGGTCGGGACGGCGCTGCTCGCGTTGCTGTTCGCAACAAATTGGTTCCTACCGCAATCTTTAGCGGAGCCAGTAGGTGATGAAATCAACAGGCCAGTAATCCGGATTGCTTCAATACAACAGCCGCCCGAGCGGATCGTAATCGACACGAACCTTCCAACAATAGTTCCTCCTGCGACACCGTCTGCTGATGCAGCTACAGACGAGCCGCCTCAGCAAATTCAGTCCCACCCTTCAGCAACGTTTCGTAACCCAGTTGCAGACACTAAAAAGAGGAAGCCCAAAGCCAAGAAGAATCGAGCTAAACGAGGTTGCAGCCAAAGCGCAACGGGCGGTACCGACGATGTTGGTCGCCAGGAGTGGCACCGCGACGGACGCACCACCTAACAGATTATCATTCGCGAATATAATTTCGGGACAGCTAGTGATAGATCTCTTCAATCTGGAGTGATGCACGGGTGGATTGTTAGCGGTCGGCGGATCGGGGGCCCTTGGCAGCGCTTCTGTACCATCCATCTTCCGAGGACCTGTTATCTGCGGCCACCTGAATTAATCAGCGCCCTCAGAATGACCCGAAACCTTAGCTGACGCGCGCCCGCAGATACTTCCATGGTTTTGTTTTGCTTCGATTGCCGTAATTCGGGACTTAGCGTTTCGCTCCGGAATTGCAAAACGAACGGCAAACGGAATGGTTGGCAAGCGGTAGATAATTCTGAACAGCTGCCTGCCAGCCGTTCTTGAACTCTTGCTGGACAATTTAACGAGCCTTGCGACGAGCAGCAGCAGACGGAAGCGCAATAGCTGTTCGTGGCGGTCTGCAGTTTATATACCAAACTCTACAAACCCCCAGAAACCACGTCGCCTAAAGCGGGCTCAGGAATTTCCACGCCATGCTCCTCGAGGGACGGGCGGGGAAATGGCTGTTCTGGTGACTGGCCGTGATTAGTGCTCGGTTATGCCGGATACACATTTTGCAGGATGGGAGTTCTCGCAATTGATTGGGGGATGAAATGAAAATGAGGCAGCAATACAGTGTTCGCCACTTGCTTACCGCTGTTTGCAGTCTTATCGGAGTGGCATTGCTGGCGATCGGCGCTAATGCAGCGTTGGATCATCATACCTCGGAAGCAACAAAGGTGGTGTCTACCGAGGAAGCAGTCAGCGCGATCCAGCTTGCGCATCATAGGCAATGGAAGTTATCCGGACGCCGCCGAGCCACTAAGTCAACCCGTCAACGACGCTAGCGGTCTGGCGTATGCAATGCGCCGCCACGGATTCGATGTCGATGTGGTGGAGGACGCCACCAAGGCAGATATGGCCCGCGCGGTCGAGCGGCTAAAATCCAGGATCAAGCTCGGATCTGTCGTGATGTTGTTTTTTTGGCGGCTATGGGGTGCAGTCTTGCCACGAAACCTACATGATCCCGACCGATGCGGTGATCTGGAAGGAAAGTGATGTGCGCCACGAGGGTATGTCCGTCGAAACCGTACTCCACGCAATCAAGGAGCGGGGTGCTCGCGCCACGCTGGCCCTCCTCGATGCCTCCAGACGCAATCCCTATGAACGCCGTTTCCGCTCCTACTTCCACGGGCTTGCCCCCGTCAACGCGCCCAATAACACGCTGATCATCTCGCCTAATACGCCTGGCAAGATCGCCGATGACACGAAGGGCGATCACAGCGTGCTCGTTGCTGAGTTGCTAAACCAAGTCAAGGAGCAGGTTAGCGCTGAAGATGTCTTCAACAGGACCCGTATTGCCGTCTTCCGCTCCACTAATGGCGAACAGATGCCGTCGGTATCATCCTCGCTTTTAGAGGACGTGCACTTCAGTTCCAACAATGATCCTGGTTTGAAGACGTCGTCCCTCGGGCAGAATACGATCGAAAACAATCCGCGCGTAGCACCGGAGTAGTGCCACTACCTCCCAGACAATGATCGATTTCTCTGAGCTCTCGTCAGGCGACGCTACGGCTAAACGAATTGGGCTGGATAGTCTGGCGGATCGGGGCAACGACCAAAATGCATAGTTATCGGTCCAGCAGGCCGTTTTTTCACGCTGCTAAACCCTTTGCGCTGGTCCGCTACCTAAGCTTGATTGACGTGATGCGAAGAATCTTACTGAATTAAGTGTCGCAATATAACGACCAGGGGGGACCAATGAAAACGATTATTGCAACCATCACTTTGACTATAGCAGCGACCACCCTCGCGAGTGCGGGGCAGTACAATTCGCAATCTGCGCGTCAGGATCGTGAGTACAAGAGCCTTTCCGCCGCCACGCAGCGGGCTTACGGGACCTCGAGTACTTCGAATAGCACCTACAAGCCCCCGTCAAGCACCAATGGAAAGCGATACTGAGAGGTAAACGCATTGCCGCCTGGACGGCTAACGCGCTTTGACAAAAGTATTAACCACTGGCGTTTACCATCATCAAAGGCGGTCCGAATTTTACCGCTGGAGTATTGCGTAAGGAAACCCGCTGCGACCCGGCGGGTTTCCTCTTTATTTTTGACTCATTTTTTGATGATCGCTTCTGATGGAAAATCGCAAGGCAAATCGCGTTGTGTTTGAGCGGGGATATGCCGGGAGATGTCCCGATCGCTGTTGAACTACGTCGGGCCGACGTTGCCGGAATGAATGTTACGCGGCCCTCGTGACGTGGGCAACGGGCTTGATCGTCATGCGATCGTGGTGAGCTTGAAGGGCCGCACGCAGAACCGACAATTGCTTATGCGCCTTCAATCGTCGGAAGCCCTTGTTGGCCTCGATCATGCCGGCCGCGACCCATCGCAAGGCCATGCCGGCATCCCGCCAGCGTTTGACGTTGCGCGTGACGCGGCGAATGGTGCCCATCATGTTCTCGGCGATGTTGGTACAGGCGAGCGATCGACGAAGCTCCTTCGGCAGCTTCAACCGGACGACAGTCAGGATTTCGTCGAGGCCTTCGAGGATGCTGGCCGCTACGCCGGGCCATTGCTGGTCGAGTCGACGCGCGAGATTGCGGATCAATTTTTCAGCCTTGTCGGCATCATCGAGCTCCCAGGCCTGGCGCAGCACCCGACGGGTGGCCGCATGATGCTCTTTCGGCAGGCGTTCCATGATGTTGCGCGCCTTGTGGATCTGGCAGCGCTGGATCGCGGCGGCCGAACCGAAGGTGCGGCGGATCGCCTTCGACAACGCTTTCGCGCCGTCGACGATGAACAGTCTTGGCACCGTCGGGTCGAGCCCGCGCGAGACCAGGTTGTCCAGCAGGGCCTGAACCGTTGCGGCGTTCTCGGTCGCCCCTTCCACCAGCGCCAGCGGATGCTTGTTGCCTTCGCCGTCGACCCCGATCGCGGCGACCAGCACGAGATCGTCGCCGAGATGCAGCCCGTCGATTTGGACCACCAGAAGGTCGAGCGCGGACAGATCGGCAGCCATGAAGTCGGCCAGCCGCGCCGCCGACAGCGCTACGAACCTCCGCGAGGCCGCCGACTTCGAAACCCCCGATCCGGGCGGTGCCGGCACGTCACCCTCGGGCAGCCGGACAGCGCGGCCGAACCGGCGCGTCGACACATTGATCAGCATCAGGTTCATCGCCCAGCGACCGAGCCAGTCCTCCTGCGCCGCCGTTTCCCAGCTCGGGATCGTGACCTCGCGGCCGTCCACGCCCCGGACCCGCGGGCGCTCGACCTCGATCTTGCCGCCGTGGAAGCCGATCCGTCCCCGCGTTCGGCCCCAACGGTGCGCCCGCCGCGCCGCGTCGCGACCGTGGCGCGGCCCGCAGGCCGCCGTGACATCCGCCTCCATCATCGTGCCGAGCGCCTCGATCCCTGCCGCAAGGCAGAACCGATCGAAGCTCGCCCGCACTTCTGCAAACGCTTCGTCCACAGCCCCGGTCGCCGGCGAACCAGCCGGTGTGATATCTCTCGTCATGGCGTTGCTCTCCTTTGTGGAATCAGCACCCCGAGCCTACCGGCTCAAGGTGGGCAACGCCGACCTCTTCAGAAATTCAACAGAACCCGGGACATCCCCGACCCTACTCAACTCGGCGAGGTAGCCTAATGATGGTCGTTAAGTGCAGGTGATGTTGGACCGTCGTAGGAGGTGATCTTGACCATATGCACCTTGGATCGCTTACTGCAGTCGTGATAGCGCTACGACCGATCGCAGCACCGGGCCAGTGAAGCACTTTCGATGAACCCTCAGCCTCAGCCAATGACGCAGGAAGTTCTGGCGGGCCCGGTCGAGCGCGTGACGTTTCACAACGAGGAAAGCGGTTTATGTGTCCTCCGGATTAAAGCACGTGGGCACCGCGAACTGGTCACCGTGATCGGGCATGCGGCAGTCATCTCCGCTGGCGAGTGGGTTACGGCATCTGGCAAATGGATCAACGATCGCACGCATGGCCAGCAATTTAGGGCCAAGTTTCTGAAGACT
Organism: uncultured Alphaproteobacteria bacterium; assembly: GCA_963816815.1. Classification (GTDB taxonomy): domain Bacteria; phylum Pseudomonadota; class Alphaproteobacteria; order Rhizobiales; family Xanthobacteraceae; genus Bradyrhizobium. The sequence continues at coordinate 34,952 of CAWFMW010000078.1, read as the reverse complement.
TCGGAGCCGACCTCGCTTGACGGCATCGAGAAATACCTCGGATCTGGCATGATACGAGGCGTTGGACCGGTCTACGCCAAGAAGCTGGTGCGTGCCTTCGGCGAAAAGGTGTTCGACACGATCGAAGCCGAGCCCCAGCGCCTGCGTGAGGTGACGGGCATCGGCGCTGTTCGAGCCAGCCGCATTACCGCCGCCTGGGCCGAACAGAAGATCATTCGCGAAATCATGGTCTTCCTGCACAGTAACGGCGTTGGCACGGCGCGTGCGGTGAGGATTTTCAAGACCTGCGGTGCCGATGCCGTGCAGGTCATGTCCGAGAACCCTTATCGTCTAGCTCGGGATATTCGGGGCATAGGATTTAAGACAGCGGATGCGATTGCCATGAAACTCGGGATCGAGAAGACAGCCATGATCCGGGTTAGGGCTGGCATCTCGTTCGCCCTGACCGAGGCAATGGACGAGGGACACTGTGGCTTGCCGATGGACGACCTGATGCCGCTGGCCGAGAAGCTGCTCGAGGTTCCGATAGACCTCGTTCGGAGGGCACTTGATCTTGAAACATCGGAGGGCACGGTCGTTGCCGATAGTGTCGGCGAAACGCGCTGTATATTTCTGGCAGGTCTGCACCGGGCCGAGCGGGTCATTGCAGAGCGCTTGGCTAAACTTGCCAACGGTAAGCTTCCTTGGGCGAGCATTGATCCGGACAAGGCTTTGCCGTGGGTCGAGGAACGGATCGGGCTTGCTCTGGCCGAAAGCCAGGTAGCTGCCATCAAGCTCGCGCTTATGTCGAAGACCCTCGTGATGACCGGAGGTCCTGGCGTCGGCAAGACCACCATTGTCAAAGGTATTTTGCGCATTCTCGCAGCGAAAGGCGTGGAACTCCTGCTCTGCGCGCCCACCGGCCGCGCCGCCAAGCGCATGACCGAGGCGACCGGATTTGAAGCCAAAACCATCCATCGGTTGCTTGAAGTCGACCCAAAGTCGGGCGGGTTCAAGCGTGGTGATGACAATCCTCTCGATTGCGACCTTGCTGGTGATCGACGAAGCCTCCATGGTGGATGTCATGCTGATGCAGGCGCTCATGAAGGCTGTGCCTGCCACCGCAGCTCTCTTGATTGTTGGCGATATTGACCAACTTCCCTCCGTAGGGCCAGGCCAGGTGCTGGCGGACATAATCTCGTCTGGCTCCATACCAGTGGTGCGATTGACCGAGGTGTTCCGGCAGGCCGCGCAAAGCCGCATCATCACCACCGCCCATCGCATCAACCAAGGCATCATTCCCGATCTCAGTCCGCCTGGAAGCGATAGCGATTTCTATTTCGTCCAAGCGGAAGAGCCGGAAATCGCAGTGCAGCGCATCGTCGAGCTGGTGAAGACCCGGATCCCCGCGCGCTTCGGTTTTGATTCCATCCGTGACATTCAGGTCCTGTGCCCAATGAATAGAGGCGGTGTGGGGGCTCGCTCGCTCAACATTGAGCTGCAAGCGGCATTGAATCCAGCGGGCGAGAAAAAGGTCGAACGCTTTGGATGGACCTTCGCGCCTGGTGACAAGGTCATGCAAATTCAGAACGACTACGACAAGGAGGTCTACAATGGCGACATCGGCTATATTGACGAGGTCGATCTCGACGACGGTGAGCTTTCAGCCAGCTTTGACGGTCGCGCGGTTACTTACGCCTTTGGCGAACTCGACACACTGGTGCCCGCCTACGCAGCGACGATCCACAAGAGTCAGGGCTCAGAGTATCCCGCCATTGTAATTCCGGTCATGACCCAGCATTACGCCATGTTGCAACGAAATCTGCTTTATACCGGGGTCACCCGCGGCAAGAAGCTGGTCGTGCTTGTCGGTCAGAATAAGGCTGTCGCTATCGCTGTTCGGAATGTCTCGGGGCGCAGGCGATGGTCGAAATTACATGAATGGCTGAGCGGCCCGTCACGTCAAGACACGGCATGACATAAAACATTCCCGTGGTCATGCTCTCCGTCGAGGCCCTGGTCCGTTCATTGCGTCGTGGCAGGCGTGCCAGAGACGAGAGTCGGGCACGCCTGGGGAGCTGCCGAGAAGCAGGGGCCGAACTGTGGGATTGTGGGTCGCCTCATTCCGCAAACGCCCTTGGGATGCAGAGGCCCCTGCAAGTCTCTTCAACGCCAAACAATAGCCGACGTAGTGGAGGTGCCTACTTGCACCCCCAGTCGTCATCGGTGCAGATTTTCAGGCGCCTTAAACACAATTTGACTCATTCGATGTCGGTTTACAAACCGTTAGCGGCTACGATGTATTTTAAACCGTAAGTAGACAGCGTCGACGCCATTTGAGCGCAGCCTAAGGACCGTGTTGACAATGGCGGCACGCGCATCGGCAGCTTTGATCGCGGAGTTGGAAGGCGCCGGCGATAGTCGATCGCCAGAGCGCTGGGCTAAAATATTGCGACAGGTGACGACGTTATTTCTGTCTAGTGCCCATCGCTTCAACGAAGAACAGATCGCGCTATTTGACGACGTCTTCCTTCGGTTGATGGCGACTGTGAACTCACAGAACTTAGCTCATCTTAGCAACAATTTATCCGGGATAAGCACCGCTCCGCGGAAGACTATACGCCTACTCGCGTTCCACGACGACGTGTTGGTAGCTGGGCCGGTCCTGAAAAGTTCGAGTCGTCTGTTAGACAAGGATCTTGTCGAAGTCGCCAACTTGCGCGGCGGGGAACATTTGGTGCAAATCTCGGGCCGACAAACCGTTGATGTATCGCTGAGCGATACGCTTGTGAAGCGTGGAGAGAAAGCCGTGCTTACCACACTCGTTCAGAATCTGGGGTCGAGGTTCTCCGAAGCCGGCTACGCTGCACTGGTCGCAGAGGCGCTGAAGGATAATGGGTTTGCGGAAAAGTTGGCCGGCCGATCCGACGTCCCGCGGGCAATTCGAATTGAACTCGCCGCAAAGGTCAATGACGCTCAAATGTGTCGTCTTCAGGCCGTGTCTCCGACGCTGCAAAGAAAAATTCAGGCAGCGGTTGCCGAGACGGCGAACCATGTCGAGGGTGCAGCGCCGCGAGCAGACTATTCGGGCGCCCTGGCCAGGATGGCAGAACTCAGTCGCAAGGGGAGACTTAACGACCGTAGTGTCAACCGCTTTGCGGTTGACAACGACTACTTGAACGTCGTGGCCGCGCTTACGTTTCTGGCTGGAGCGCAAGTAGAGGTCGTCGCGCCGCTGATGAGAACCGCTGAACTGGACGGGCTAATCGTGGCGTGCAAAGCGGCAAGGCTGAATTGGTCGACGAGCAAGATGGTCATTCGCAATCGGCCCGGTATGCCCGCTATTACAAACGTGGAACTTGAGCAAGCCGAAGCTGAATTTGACGGTATATCACTCTCCGTTGCGCAGCGGACGATTCGCTTGTGGTAGACGGCCGCTCGACACTGAAATGGCGAACGATGACGATTTGGACAGGCCGCGCTACGTTGGAATCAGCATCATTTCGAGACGAAATGAACGCCGAGCCGCTGTCGCATGAAGATTGCGCTTTATTGCGCGCGGTCCAGCGGTACCGCCTTGGCTATTTTTCCTGGTTCGCAATAGGCAGCCCAAGCGTCCATCAATTTGCGCCGCTTATCTAGCGCATCGCCGCGGCGATAGGCTTGTTCGGCCTTATCACCAATGACATGGGCTAAGGCGGTCTCGGTCACTTCACGAGGGAAGTTGGTGACATTACCAGCCCAGTCGCGAAAGCTGGAACGGAAACCATGAACGGTCGCCTCCTCAATTTTCATTCGACGTAGGACCATTTCCATAGCCATGTTGGACAAGGGCTTCTTTGGCTTCTGGCCTGGGAAAACAAACTCGCCCATATTCAGGTCGGCCAGCCGCTTCAAGATCGAAACTGCGCGGCTTGACAGCGGTACCCTATGCTCGCGTCCTGCTTTCATCCGATTGGCGGGCACCGTCCAAACCCTTTTCTCCAAATCGATTTCCGACCACTTCGCACCCAACACCTCTCCGGAACGGGCGGCGGTCAAGATGCAGAACTCAAGGGCAAGGGCGGCCGGGGACTTCTCGTTTGCGCAGTTCGGCGATGAACCCGGCAACTTCCTCGTAGGGCATGGCTGCGTGATGCCCACGAGATAGCTTGGATTGTCGCGGCAGTAAGTGATCCAAATGGCCGCGCCATCGGGCAGGGTTCTCCCCCTCGCGCAATCCCTTAGCCTTCGCCGCATCCAGAACTTTTTCGATGCGCCCCCTAAGGCGGGAAGCGGTTTCGGCTTTTTTGGTCCAAATCGGGGTCAAAACTGCCAGTACGTCGTCCGTGCCGACGATATCAACCGGCTTATCACGCAAGGAGGCTGCGTAGGTCGCAAGGGTATTCTTCCACTGCGCCTTGTGTTTCTCGTTTCGAAAGCCAGTTGACAGGGCTTCACGGACGCTGTCAGCCATTTCGCCAAATGTGGGAATCCCATCGGCCCGCTTGCGGTCATCGATAGGGTTCAAGCCCTGGGCCAGCTTACGCCGGGCCGCGGCCGCCCTCTCGCGGGCATCAGCGAGAGATACGACGGTCGCACTTCCCAGGCCCATTTCCTTGGCTCTGCCCCGCCATGTAAAGCGCAGCACCCACTTGCGTGATCCACTCGGGGAGACGATCAGATACAGATTCCCGCCATCGCTATATTTGCCAGCTTTGGCTGTTTCAACCTTTCGCGCCGTCAGATTAGCGGCCATTCAAGCATTCCCATTTCAGTCCCCAATCCAGTCCCCAAATCTGGTGAGGATTGGGCTGGATTTCAAGAGACCGCAGAGGACGACAGTTTTTAGAAGAGGCTAAGAAACAGTCGTTTCCTGGAGACGAATTGGATCGTGCCGGACCTAGTAGGATAAATGTTAGGCGGACTCCCTCTCCGCCACCTGCTACGCGCTTCGCAGGACTAACGCCCGCTCCACAATCGCCTGAAGGTGCTGTTCCATTTAATTGATTGACGATCGCCTCTTCTGCGGCGGCGTCCACAATACCGACGCCGGTCTTCTTGACCGATTGGTCGAAGAATGGAGTCAATTGAGGGCTCAGTAGAAATGAGGGCTCAGTAGAAAATACGACACCCTGCACCACTGCTGAATGGAGGCTATTTGACCTAGATCAATCAGATGGTCCGCTCGGGCTGTAAATTAACCCGCTGCAACGCGCTGTTGGGCTCGACCTTGCGCACCGCGCTCAGCGAGGCGTCCTTCTTCAACGCCCCCAACTGCTTGAGCTCCTCATTCAGGATCGGAACGATCTGCTGCCGTTGCTGCTCGGTGAGCCCCAGGTTGGTCGCGAATTGGTTGACCACCTCGGTGAGCGGATTGATCGCGAATTTCGGGTCTGGAATGATTTCGTAGTTGGCGAAACCGAACTCGTTGCTGCGCGCGGCGTAATAGGTGTCGCCGAGCTTGTAGAATGTGAGCGCGTACGGGTCTTGCGAGACGAAGGTGACAAGCTTGCCGTCCTCGATCTTGTAAGGGCTGGTCGTGCCTTGGTAGCCGTCGCGCTCGACGTTGCCGTACCCGCTCGGCACGGAGGCATCCGTTCCGATGCGGTACAGGTTCGTGTTACCCTCGGCCGTGAAGCTCTGCCAGAATTGCTCTGCCGTCACGTTGTTCCGCAACCAGTGGGACTTGCCGACGATGAGGGCCTTCAGCTCCGCGTCACTCAGGGCCGTGGCACCTTTTTTCTTCAGGTCGGCGACGGTCGTGCTTGCCTGGGCGTTCTTGCGGGCCTCCGCCGACGGCGTGTACCAGATCGGCGAGGTCCAGGCGCGTTCCTGACCGGTGAGCGGCACCACATCGGGCGGCGGCAGTCCGGATTTCACCGCCTGGATGAGCGTCCAGCGCGGCGTCGGAATCTCCAGCACGCGCCCGTAGTAGAACGCGTGCAGGCTCGCATCGAACTCCGGGTCGCTCCACACGCCCTTGAGTTCCACCGAGCCGACGCTGTTCGTGTAGGTCGCCTTCTCGATATCAACGCTGCTCTGGATCGCTGGCACCCGGCGCGTCCACTTGTCGGGCTGGCGGTCGCCGGACCAAGCCACGTCGTAGATCTTCTCGAAGCTCTGGCCGTTCTGCGTCCAGCCTTTGATGATCTGGATGCGGTCGAGGTTGGCCGAGGTCGGGTCCTTCACCGCCCACACGACGAACGTCGGGGCCGTGCCCTTTCCGCCTACTACCGTGACCGCGCTCCGGAGTTCCTGGGCAAGGAGTTCGGTCCTGCCTTCGCGCTGGCCGTTGCGAAGATGTCACCGGGATCGTGGCAAGGTCCGGTCGAGTCCGGGTTCGGTTGGCATCTGGTATTCGTCGACACGCTGATTCCCGGCCGCGTGCCCGCGTTCGAAGAGGTCGAGGCCGACGTGAAGACTGCCTGGCTTGCGGAGCAGAAGACGCGGGCTTGGCAGAAGACCTACCAGGACCTACGAGCGAAATACACGGTGCTGCTGCCCGCCCCGGCCGAGAACGCATCGGCAGACGGCGATACGTCGCGCGGCAAGCAGAATCCCGCCCGATCACGCGAGCGCGGCTCATGAAACGTTGCCAGGATTGCTTCGGGTGGCAACTCGCCGGGTTACTGTTCGCCTTGCTGCTCGTGCCGCTTGCGGCGTCGGCGCACGAGTTGCGCCCGGCCTATCTATCGGTCAACGAGACAGCGCCCGGACAGTTCAGTGTCCTGTGGCGAACGCCGGTGCTCGCTGGCATGCGGCTGCCGATCGTCCTCAAGCTTCCGGATCGTGTGAAGAACCTGAAAGAGCCCATTGTGAGCGAACTTTCGGACTCGCTCGTCGAACGTCGCTGGATCGATGCGGGGCCGAATGGGCTGGCGGGAGAACGCATCGAGTTCGCAGGCTTGCAGTTGACAATCACGGACGTGCTGGTGCGGGTGCAGATGCGCGACGGCACCGTCTCGACCACCCTGGTACGGCCAGCCCGCCCATGGATTGAGGTCGCGGCTGCACCCGGATTTTTGGCAGTGGCGGGCGCCTACGCCTTGCACGGAATCGAGCACATTCTGTTCGGCTTCGATCATCTGCTGTTCGTGCTCGCTCTCATCCTGATCGTGCGCGATGGTCGAGTACTGCTCTGGACCATCACCGCCTTCACGGTCGCCCATTCAATTACGCTCAGCCTCGCCACGCTGGGAGTGGTGCATGTACCGGGGCCGCCGGTCGAAGCCACTATCGCGCTCAGTATCCTGCTGCTGGCCTGCGAGATCGTCCGCCTGCGGCGCGGCCAGGGGAGCTTAACTGCGCAGTGGCCATGGGTTGTAGCATTCTCCTTTGGCCTGCTGCATGGCTTCGGCTTCGCCAGCGCCTTGACAGATATCGGACTGCCGCAGGGCGATGTCCCGCTCGCGCTGTTCAGTTTCAACGTCGGTGTGGAGGTGGGACAGCTCATATTTATCGGCACCGTCCTCGGCCTGTTGGCCTGCGCCAAGCGCATCGGTTTCCCGCTGGTCATTGAACGCCACGCCCAGTCGGCCGCAACCTATGCGATTGGAACAATGGCCGGGTTTTGGCTCATCGAGCGGCTGGCGGGATTTGCGATCTGACGCCCGATGAAATTTGGCAAAGCGATTCCTTCTTGTCATGAGAGGTTACGCTGAGGATGAAATGGTCTTTGATTTTCGTCGCTGTTGCCGAAGCTGCTACCGGTTTGGGGTTGCTGATTGTCCCGTCGCTGGTTGGGCAGCTATTGCTGGGTGAGCAGCTTACGGGCGTCGCGATACCAGTCGCGCGCGTGGCCGGGATGGCACTGATTGGCTTGGGGATCGCGTGCTGGCCGGGTCCGCCGCTCGTCGGCATGTTGACCTACAGCGCAGCGGTAACGCTGTATCTTGCCTGGCTCGGTTTTGCAGATGGCTTGACCGGCGTCCTTCTGTGGCCGGCAGTCGTCCTTCACGCGGTCCTGACCGCGCTATTGACTCGGAACGTCGCGGGAAGGCGGTACGAACCGCGCTCATGAGTTGGTCGTCGCGCGTCGCACAGGGCGGGCGTGCGACCGCGATCACAGAGGACGAAGAAAATGGTGATCATCGCATGCCTCTATTTGGTTTTGGTCTGGCTTGTGTTTTCGAAGCTCAAGTTGCTCAAATGGGGCTGGGGCGCGGGCTCAGTCACCGTGCTGGTGGGGGCGTTCATCCTCGCGGTCTTCCTGGCACTGTTCAACTATCTGACCCCGTCCGGCAGCCTGACTGTCATCTCCAGAGTTGTAGAGGTCACACCCAACGTCTCCGGACAGGTCATCTCGATTCCGGTCAAGGCCAACGTTCCAGTAAAAGCCGGAACTATTCTCTTGCAGATCGACCAGTCACCTTTTCAGGCGAAGGTGAGGCAGCTCGATGCGTCCCTTGCCCAGGCCCAACAACAGGCCAACTCGTTTCGAACTACCAACAGGCCACCGCCAATGTCGAGGGTTTGGCGGCACAGCTTGCGTACAATCGAAAGCGAATGTCCGATATCGAGAAGCTGACGGGAGAGGAGGCCCAAACTGTATTCAAGATGCAGGACACCCAGGTTCAATATGAAACGGTGAATTACCAGCTGCAGTCAGCAAAGGCGGCTCAAGTCACCGCCAAACTCGCGATGGATTCGGAAATTGGCGGCGTAAACACGACCGTTGCGCAAATTGAGGCGCAACTTGAAAACGCGAGGTGGGAGCTGGAGCAGACGACCGTTCGCGCTCCAAGCGACGGCGTGGTAACGGTTCTGGCATTGGCCGTGGGTGACCGCGCTCTGCAGGCGCGTTCGGCGTTGTCATTTGTCGTCACGGGAGATATCACGCTTATCGCAATGTTTTCGCCGAATGGCTTTGAAACGATCAGGCCCAATGCGGCTGTCAAAATCGTGTTCGACGATCACCCTGGCCAGATTTTTCACGCCAAAATTGTCGGCATACCCCGAGGGATAGGTGAGGGTCAGATAGCTGTCTCCGGAACAATTGCCCGTGTCGGCTCGATCGGCGGAGCCAAGGCCTATCCCGCCGTGATCTCGATACCGGACGGGATTGACAGGGCGGAGTTGAAAGTAGGCATGCCCGGGACGGCAACCGTCTTTGCGGAGAAAGCAGGGGTCATTGGGCTGCTGATGTCGATCCTCGTGTGGATCAGTTCCTACACCGCGTATTTGTGATGGAGCCAATGACAGGCATTTCCGAAGACGCATCGTTGCCCTCGAAACGTCATTTCTGGTCGGCTTCATCTTCCCGGTTCGCTGAAAGTCCCGGCATGTCGCCCTAATCCCGCTTCTTCGCGCTATCGAGAAATGCACTCGTTTCTCTGTTGAGGAATTCTACATCCGCCGGAATCCCGCCACCGGCCGCGGCATGGCCGGTAACGGTGCCGGGGCTGATCGTCACCATCCTGGCGCCGGCGATGTTCTTACCGGCCTCGATCGGTTCGAATTCGGGATTGAGCAGATCCTTGGTGCCGGTGAGGATCAACGTCTTCGCCTTGATCGAGGCGAGCGCTTTGGCGGTGTCGCCGTTGAAGCCCGGCGTGGTGCCGACGTCGTGCCGCTCATATGCCCACGTCTGGTAGATCCAGTCGTTGGCGTCGAACGCCTTGATCAGCGCGGTCTCCTGGCTTTCCATCCAAGGCAGCACGTCCATGCCGTTCTTGAACTGCGCGGAATACATGTCCGGCGTGCGCGCCGACAGCAACGAGAGGATGTCGCGCCACAGGCGGATGCCCCTTTCCGGTGGCGCCTCGTAATTGCCGTCCTTCCAGGCGGCGTCGTTCATGATCGCCTTGCGCGAGGCCTCCAGCACCGCGACTGTCCAGGCCGGCGTCTTGGCCAGCGGCACCATCGCCACCAGCGCGTCCATGTAATCGGGATGGCTGACGCCCCATTGCAGCACTTGCATGCCGCCCATCGAGGGACCGACCACGGCGGCGACGTGATCGATGCCGAGTTTCTCCTTCATCAGGCGGTGCTGCGATTGCACCATGTCGCGGATGGTGAATTTCGGGAATTGCATGCGCGGCTGCGCCTTCGAATTGCTCGGCGAGGTCGAGAGACCGTTCGCGATCGCATCGGTGCAGACGACGAAATATTTGTCGGTGTCCAGCGCCTTGCCGGGGCCGATCATGAAGTCGAGCCGGTGGTGATTGCCCGAGATCGCGGTTACCATCAGGATGGCGTTGGATTTCTTGTCATTGAGTTGGCCGTGGGTGACGTACGAAATCGAAAAATCCTTGATCACCTCGCCGCTTTCGAGCTTGAGATCGCCTTCGCTGTAGGATTGGTGCGGCGGTTGTTGCGGCGAGTGCGCCGCGGCAGGCAGCGACAATAGCAGTCCGGCGGCGACGACGTATCCGATGCGTTTCATTCGGTTTTCTCCCCCTGGGGCTTGCTGCGCGGCTTCTGAACGGCCTGATGCGCTTGCACACAAAACCCTCTTCGGATCAGAATATTCCCAGGCTGCGAGTTTTGCACCGCCTATGCGTTTCTTTTTCAACATTCGGGACAAGCTTCAAATCGAAGACGAAGTGGGTCGCGAGTTTTCACGCGCGTCGGAAGCCGTTGCCTTTGCAAAGCACCTGGCCGCGGATATTCGCTGCCTCGAAACGGCCGGTCAGGTCCACGCTGGCGATCGAAGTGGTCGCCGAGACCGCGGAACGCATTCATCGCGAGCCGGTTTTTGCCTGACCAATGCGGCGTCCGGGGCACCTCAGCGGCGGCAACCCAGGGCGGCCCGAGGGCTGCGAACCGGCCTCAATCCTACTTTGCATGGGGTTGTTTTCGATATTTTGGTTCTGCATCCGGCAATCGCGGCTGCTAACCCGCCGCCTCACAAACCGCCTCGCCCCCGCCTTGAGCGGTAATTTCCGCGATTTTGCCATCCACGATGTGGATGCGGCGGTCGGCGCGGGCGGCCAGCGCAGGATCGTGGGTCACCACGATCACCGTCTGCCCCTGGTCCGCGATATCGCGAAGGATCGAGAAAACCTGTTCCGTCGACTTGGTATCCAGCGCGCCGGTCGGTTCGTCGGCGATGATGATCTCGGGGCGGTTGGAAAGCGCACGCGCAATGGCGACGCGCTGGCGCTGGCCGCCGGAGAGCTGGCTGGGACGCTTGTGCGCGTGCTCTTCAAGTCCGAGCGAGCCGAGCAGGGCAAGGCCGCGCTCGCGCATCTCGGGTTCAGACATGATGCCCGCGGCCCGCATCGGCAGCAGCACGTTGTCGAGCGAGGTGAACTCCGGCAGCAGGAAATGGAACTGGAACACGAAGCCGCATTTGGTCAGGCGGACATCGGCGCGGTCGGATTCCGACAGTTTCGAGGTCGGCTGGCCGCAGATCATGACCTCGCCTTCGGTGGGCGCATCGAGCAGGCCCAGCAAATAGAGCAGCGACGATTTGCCCGATCCCGACGGCCCGGTGATGGCAACGAACTCACCCTTGTTCACCGCCAGATCGATGCCGTTGACGAGGGTGTGCGTAATGGTCCCCTCGATGCGGCGAACCAGCTCCACCGCCTGCAAAGCAACCTCGGTCATGACGCCCCCCGAATGATATCAACCGGATGAACCCGCGTCGCCTTGCGCGCCGGGAAATAAGCCGCACCTGCGCAGCACAGCAGCGATATGCCGCCGGCGGCCACATAGTGCATCAGCGAGTAGTAGATCTGCAGCGGCACGGTGGTGCCGGTCAGCGGATTGAAGATCGTGATCTTCGACCAGCCGTAGCAGAGCAGGTAACCAAGGACCCATCCGGCCAGGATGCCGACCACGCCGATCATGGCGGCTTCGATGATGAAGATCCATCGCACCGCATGTTCGCGCATGCCGAGCGACTTCATGATCGCGATGTCCGCGCGCTTCTCATGGGTGATGGTCGAGATGATGTTGTAGGTGGCGAAGGAAGACGTCAGCAGCATCGCGCCCATCACGGTCAGCACGATGAAATCGCGGACCGAGAAGGTCGACAGCAGGTCGGCATTGGCTTCCTGCCAGGACACCGACTTGTAGCCGGTCTGCGCTTCGACCTGGGCCGCGACCTTTTGCGCCATCATCGGATCGGTCAGCCGCAGCCGCAGCTGGTTGACGACGCCGCTTTGTCCCATCATGACCTGCGCCGGTCCCATCAGCGAATAGATCTGGCTCTCGTCGACGCGCTTCAGGCCGGAGCGAAACAGCCCGGTCACCGTCGAATTCAGCTGGACGCCCTGGCCGCCGACCAGGAGGACGGTGTTGCCGGTTTTCAGCCCGAGCTTTTCGGCCAGCGCCTCGCCGATGATGACGCCGTTCGACGCGCGAGAAAGGTCGTCGAGCTTTCCCTCGCGCATTTGCGCGGCGAGTTTCGAGACCTGAAGCTCGCGGCGGGGGTCGATGCCGGTTAGCGTAATGCCAATGCGCGCGCCGCCGTGATTGATGATCGCGGTGGTCTTCACCGAGGGCGCGACGTCGCCGGGAATCCAGGAGCGCAGCGAGCTCATCACCGATTCCGGATATTTGATGCCGGGACGTTTGCCGACATTGGCGATGTCGGACATCTGGACCGCGCCATATTCCTGCTCGGCGGGCTGCGTCGGCACGGAGCGCCGCTCATCCTCGATCGTGATATGCGGCATGGTGTCGACCAGCTGGCGCAGGAAGTCGATCTGCGAACCCTGCATCAGGCCCGCCATCATGATGGTGAAGCCGACCCCCATGGACACGCCGGCCATCCCGACGAGGGTCTGCCGCACCCGGGAGCTGACATGGGTCCATGCGATGTTGAAGATGAGTTTCACGGCGGTTACCGGTTGATGATGTTGCGACGCGCGTCGTTGACGACGGAGTCGATGTGGGCGGTCATGGCAGCCGAAATCACCGCATCGTCGGGATCCGTGGGAGTAGATGTGGTGGCCGCGGCGACTACGGCAGCTTCGGGCGTTGCGATGGGCTGATCGGTCGGCTCACTTGTGGCCACGGCTTCCACAGCCCTGGTCAAGCTGTTGTCGATCCGAATCCGGGCGCCGTCGGCAAGATCCCGGCGTGCGGGCGAAAGTACAGTCGTGCCCTTCGATACGTCGCCGATGATCTCGGTATTGCGGTTGCCGCGGATACCGACGGTAATGGGCACACGCCGGACCTGGCCGTCATCGACCGTCTGAACCCAGTCGCCTGCGATCGCCTCGGCCGGTACGACGATAGCCGACGGCTTCTCGCGGAAGATGATATTGACCTCGACCGACATGCCGATTCGCAGCGGCGTATCCTGCGGCAGCCGCAGATAGACGCGGAAGGTCTTGCGGGTCGGGTCGCCCTTGGGCGTGATCTGGGAGACGTTGGCGCGCAGTGCCCTGCCGGGGAAAGCCTCGCTGCGCAGAAAAGCCTTCTGGCCGGAAGCGATGCGGTTGATCTCCTCCTCATTGACCTCGGCAACGACCTGCATCGGAGCCGGCGGTCCGACCCAGAACAGGACATCGGTGGGGCCGGCGATCTCGCCGACTTCGCCGTCGCGTCGCAGCACCATGCCGTCCAGCGGGGCTTTCAGCAGCAGCGAGTCGAGGTGCACCTTCTGCGCGGCGATCCGCGATTTTGCTTCCTCGAGCTTGGTCCAGCGCTGTTCGTACTCGGTACGCGTAGCGTCGTTCTTGTCGCGATCCTTCTCGGCGCGCACCAGGTCGCGTTCGAGCTGGCCACGATTGATTTCCATCTGATCCAGCGCGCTGCGCTCTTCGGCGTCGTCCTGGCGGCCGAGGATCTGGCCGGCCTTGACCACCTGTCCCTCGCATCGGCAAAGCTCGACCAGCCGGCGGCGCTGCAACGGCACCACCTTGGCCCAGCGCTCGGGCTCGACGGTGCCTGTTCCGTAAACCGCTTCGGAAACCGGCGCGACGTTCGCGATGCTGGTGGTCACCAGCGGCGGATAAAGGAAGCGGGAATAGGAATAATAGCCAGCGCCTGCTGCGGCGATCGCCACAATCCCGGTCGCGATGAGATAATGTAATTTCATTGGTGCGTCCCCTTAAATCAGAAGCCGAAGCGCTTGCGCAGGCCCGGCGGGACCTGGTCGATTATATCGCGGGCATCGTCTCTCTTTGCATTCTTCACTGCCGGCGCCGACGTGACCCTGGGGGAGGCCGGCTGTACAGTAGCGGTGGATTGCGCTGGCTGCGAGACCGCAGGTGACGACACGACCGCAGGCGCCTGCTGCACGACTGCGGCTGCAGGCGGGGGCGGCGGAGGCGGGGGCGGCGCAGCCTGCGTGGGTTGGTCCGCGTCTCCTGCTCTTTCGATATTTGGAGACTTGCCGGCACCGGCAGTCCGAACCGCGCGCCACGCTCTTGCGGCCACCACGGCACGGCCGATCTCGTCACTCGTCATCCGCTTCATCAGCAGCGACATCAATTGCCGAGCACCGTTGCGGTCCTCGTCGACTTTGCTCGCCGAGGCGACGATGTAGGCCCAAGTGTAGGCTTTGATATTGTCTTTCGTTACGCCGCGCCCGCTCGCATAGAGCCCGGCGACGATCAGCATGGCGTGGGCGTGCCCCTGATCAGTAGCGCGCGCGAACCAGCGAAAGGCCTCCTGGTCGCTGCGCGGGCGGCCGACGCCGGCCGAATAGAGCGCCCCGAGATAGAACTGGGCATCGTCATCGCCGGCCTGCGCGGACTGCTCGTAGCGCGTGGCCATTGCCCGGTCGGACGCGGAGTCCGCCAGGGCAGGGCTGAGGTTGATCGGTGCGACGAGGCAGCAAGCAGCAACCACAACTGCCCGGGCCATCGCCGATGAAATCGCGTAACGAAATCCCGATCGCAAGGATCGGTGCGCGACGGGGTCGATCGATCGGAAATGTGAGATGCGCGACATGGTTTGTACGCTTTCGGTTTTGATCGTTCGTGCAGGAAAGGTGTCTGAGCCGCGCTGACGCGGGCGAAATTTCCCCCCAGCACCTTTCGTGGATTGAACCCTAGCGCAGCTGCGCGCCGATAAATGTGCGGCCCATCACACATCTGGCCTGCTGCCATCGAAACTCGGGCTTTCTTTCGCCATTCCGTTCGACGCGGATCGAATGCGAATCCAGGGCAAATGCGTTCAGAGGACGCGGCGCTTGGAGTAAAAATCGGGGCTCAAGCTCGCAGTGGAACCGGGCGCTTTGAAGGCCCGCCGGATCCTGATCCGATCTCGGTCGCCAATGCTTTGGCGGCCCGGGCAGACGACCGCGCTGATCGTCAGGAATCGAAAAACTCGCCCGAGCCTCCCGGCCCGGACGAGCTTGTCTTCTTCTCGCGGTCTCGAAATCAATAATAGCGGTTGCAGACATTCACGGGGCCGTAGGGGCTCCATTTCCAGCAGCTGTTATAAGCGAAGAAATGGCGATGATGGTGGTGATGACCACCCCCAAAAAGGCCGGGGCCAAAATGACCGCCGCCGATCCCGTGGTGCCCGTGGCCGCCATGCCCGCCATGACCGCCTGCGAAAGCCTGGCCGGGGATGGCCAGCGAGGCGGTGGTCAACGCCAGAGCAGCAATCGCGGCGGTAATGATCGTCTTGATCTTCGTCATGGATGTCTCCTCTTGGGCAGAGCGAGGGTCGCCCTGCGATGATCCACCCCTAGGGGCGCGGGCCGCGGTGCGATGTGACGGGGGTCACTCAATTGCCAGGTCACTCGACTGGTGTGACCGGGGGAGTGAGATATCTTGCGCAGCCGTGGTGCGATGATTGGCTGAACCGGGCCTGTCCGGGCTCATAGCGCCATGCTTCAAGGCCATTCCATGCGCGTCGGCGAACTCTTTATTCTCGGCTTTTTCGGCAAGACCGTCCCGGTATGGCTGCAGCAATTCGCCGCCCGCTACGGCCTCGGCGGCGCGATCCTGTTCGACTATTCGTGCCGGACGCAGCAATACGACAACAACATTGAATTGCCTGAGCAGGTGCAGCGCCTGTGCGCGGAGATTGCCGCGTTGCCGTCAGGCCCGATGGTGTTCATCGACCAGGAGGGCGGCCTGGTGCGGCGGCTGAAGGAAAACCGCGGCTTTGCTCCGTTGCCGAGCGCAAAGGAATTCAACCATCTCGCGCCGGACGCCAAGCGCGCGGTCCTCACCGCGAGCTTTGCCGAGATGCGGCGGCTCGGCATCCACTATGATTTCGCGCCGGTGATCGACGTTGATTACAACCCTGAAAACCCCAATATCGGCGGGATCAAGCGGTCCTTTTCCGCCGACATCGCCGAGGTGGAAGCCAATGCGCTGCTGGCAAGCGAGGTGGCGCGGGCGCAGCGGATCGGGCTTTGCCTGAAGCATTTTCCCGGCATCGGCGGCGCGGTGGTGGATTCGCATCAGGAGTTCATGGATATCTCCGATGCACTTCGGGATGAACAGGAAGAGCTGTTCTATTCGCTCGCGCCAAAAATGTTCGGCGATGCCGTGCTGGTCAGCCATGCCATCGTCAGTCAATGGGACAAGGACCGTCCGATGACGCTGTCCGCCGCGGGGCTCGGCCGTTTGCGCAAGCGCCTTCCGGACACGCTGCTGATCACCGACGACATGCAGATGCAGGGATTGCAGAAGGCGCTCGGCACCAGGGAGGCCAGCCTGCAATCGCTGAAGGCAGGCATGGACATGCTCTGCATCGGCAACAACCTGTTCGACCAGGAGCAGGAAATGGCGGCGATTGCCGAATACGTCGAACAGAGCCTGCGCGACAAGACCTTGTCCGGTCCGGCCATAGAGAAATCGATCGCGCGGGTGGCCAGGCGAAAGGCGCTGTTGTCGGCCTGACGGGTGGAACCCGTAATCGTCCCGGGTCAAATCCGCCTAACGATTAGTTGCCTTGCGAGGCCGTTGTGTCTACAAGCCTTTTTTCCAACGGAAAGACCGGCGATGGCCCACAACTTCGCGATCAATGACGACGTTCATCACCAGCAGCAGGGCCCGCAGGGCCGCGCCACGGCGAAGGAACGCAGCATCTACACCATCGTTACCTGCCTGCCGATCGAGGCCGACGGCCGCCCGCGCTACCGTATCAAGAGCAAGACCGAGAACATCGAGCGCGTCGTGACCGAGGAGCAGATTTCCCGGCTCGGCTGATTCCTGAGGGAGTATTCCCTCATTCCCATCGGAACTGTTCAGCGCTGCCCTACTGCGCCAGCGCCTTGTCATGCGCCGCGATGCCGATCGCCTTGTAATCATAGGTCGGATAGAACTCGGTGCGGTAGCTGCCCCAGGCGGTGTTCTCGAGGATGCGGTTGACTTCGCGCAACCGCGACGCCGGCAGCCGTAGCGTCACCACCTGGCCTATTCCCATCATCACATACCAGCTCACGACCTCGACGCCATCAGGCGGGAACGCCTTGTAATATCCCTGGCGCTGGAGCTGCGCATTGAGCTCGCTCAGCGGCCGCGACTGGTCGTGCTTCAGGAACACGGTCAGCATCACGGCATTGTCGGCCGTCGGCGCCGCGTTCTCGGCCGGTGCCGGTGCGGTCTGTGGCGGTGCGGTTTGCGCCGTCGCGGCCGAACTGAACGCCAGGACGCCGGCCAGCACCGCCATTCTCGTCCATGATCCCTTTGCCTGCGACATCGCGGTCTCCTTTTTGGATTCGTTGCGGGATGATTTTGGGCCTCGATCATTACGAGGCTACCGGGGACTGTAAATCGGAATCGACGGAAAAATGCCGACGTTGCCGCCTCGGGTTTTCGCGGCCGGTTGTGAAGCAAATCATACGAACGTGGCGAAGCTTGCGCTAATCCGCGATGACGCGCGGCCACCTCAGTCTGCAAGGATCGAATCGATGAAAGCGCGGCGGATGGCCTATTGGTGGTTCAGGTTTGTCGTGTCGGGACGATTTCTTCAAAAGTTCCTCAAGCTGCGACGCCCCTGATCCATCGCCGCGCGAGCCGGATCCTGACCTCATCCCTCAGGCCCGACGATCTTTCCCTCCAGGCGATGCCATGGCGCGCGATGGTGCGTCAGAGTGCAGGCGCGGACCCCCGCCGAACGGTTTGGAACGCCGGAAGCAAAACGGTTGAAGCCTATTAACAAAGTAAATGCTCCCACCGGAAAACGCAGGGGTAACCGGTTACGGTATTTGCCATTTTGGCATCAGGTTTTGACAAAATGGGACCGATTTTGAGTGATTTTGGTTCGTTTCAGCTCGCCAGCGGGGCATATCGATCAAGTTCCCCGTATTCTTACTGGTTGAGAAATTAACCATGATAGCGGGTGGAATCGATAAAATAGTTATATGTCAGGACAAGACCATCGCGCCGCTGATTCGAACGTCACGAAGTGGATGGAAAGCATCACACCTCTCGAGGAGAATCCTGAGATCGTCCAATTGTCCGCCGTGCGCTCGCGTGCCGCGGAAGAGGCGAGCGCTGCGATTGCCCGGCAGTTGAACGGGCCCCTGACGGCGCTGTTGCTCTACATGAATGAGATCAAGCAGCACAGCCACCAGTTTTCGCAAGCGCCCGGCAATCGGCTCTACCTGCAACAGGTGGTGGAAAATGCGCTTCAGCAAACCGAGCGCGTCTGCGCCCTGGTGAAGCAGATGGCGGACAATCATACGGCACTGGCCTCCGATGCCGCCGGCAAGCAGGCAGGCGAGGCCCAGGCACGCCGCCTTGTGGATGGCGTCCGCAGGCCGGGCCAGATGTTCGTCGCCGAGACCGGCCGGAAGCCGCTGACCAAGCGTGAGCGTGAGGTGCTGAGCCTGATCAGCGAAGGCTGTTCCAACAAGCAGGGCGCCTTGCGCATGAATATCAGCCCAAGGACATTCGAGAGCCATCGCGCCGAGGCGATGCGCAAGCTAGGCGCCCGCAACACCGCGGATCTGGTTCGCAAGGCGCTGCTGCAGCCGGCCTGATTTTTCCCGAAATTGCTGCGATGCGCCGCTCGAGCGCGCAGCCAAGATCTGTCGATGGGCCGGAAGCGGGTAGGCCGGCCAGGACATTTCACGCGAAGCGTGCCCTCGGACCGGATCTGTGGGTGGAGACCGGCCCGCATCGAGAGACGCGTCAAATCAAGAATTTAGAACTCCGGTTCGATTTCCTCGAAGCGGAGGAGGCTCTGGATCGCGCGTTCTGCCGTTCAGCGGAATTCTTCCATGAAGGAGCGCGTGCGCGCGGGCCGCAATGCGAGCGTCGGCTTGGGCTCTTCCGGGATGATCGTGATGGTCCACGCTGCCGGCACGCTCGACTTGTTTTCCACGATCGATCGAACGTGGCCAGTGACTGCCGATCCGGCCGAACGCACGGTTGCGGTCCTGCCATTGAACTGGGCGATACGAAAACGCCGTACTTCCTTCTGATCGCTCGATTCAAACGTAAACATGAGGGGGCTCCATTGGTCCCCGTAACTATCCTCAGTCAACGTTATCCGGAGGTGAAAATCTTCAACCGTAGAAGTACGGCTAATCGCGCGTTTGCGGCGCGGAGTACCGCCTGGCTTCCGCAAAGACTCTCGTCGGAACAAATTTCTTGCGAGGGTCGCCGCATTGCATGCCGTTTGCCTCGGCGGCGGCGAGGATGACCGGATGCGGTGGCGGTCGGAAGGACGACGGCGCGCTTCCGGCCTGATCTCAACCGACGGCTTCGGGAAACACCGCTTCCATCTTGGTCTTCAGCGTTGCGGCATTGAACGGTTTGACGATGTAGTTGTTGACGCCGGCCTTCTTCGCGGCAATGACGTTCTCGGTCTTGGATTCAGCCGTAATCATGATGAAGGGCGTCTTGGAGAATTCCGGGCTGGCGCGGACTTCCTTGAGCAGGTCGTAGCCGGTCATCGGCTCCATGTTCCAGTCGGAGATCACGAGGCCGTACCGCTTGGTCTGCATCTTTGCCAGCGCAGCCGATCCGTCGCTGGCGTCGTCGACGTTCTCGAAGCCGAGCTGCTTGAGCAGGTTGCGGATGATACGGATCATGGTGCTGTAGTCATCGACCACCAGGATCGGCATCGACAAGTCAAAAGCCATGTCTTAACTCCGCGCAAACAGCAAGCCGCCGAACACAGGTGAATGCGAGTTGCACGCGAAAAGAATCTCGATTGTCTTTTCTCGAACCCGCACCCGTCGGCACGGTGACAACTATCAGGGCTCATTGAACAGCGCGTTAATTCGGCGGCGGCGGAAGCACGGGAAACGCCCTGCTGGGTCGTAATAATACGGAAAGGTTCCGGGGATTGCGCAATCCTCGCGCGCAACGACGGCGCAATGCTTATCACAGATCGGGCTGCGGCCGGTCGCGGCGAGCGGTCAGGCGGCCACGCAGCTGATGCGCGGATGCAGCAGCCGCGTGTACTGCGACTTGACCGTCGCGTAGCACTCGCAGGACGTCCTGGTCAGGCCCTCCAGGTTGGTGATCTCGATATGTCCGCGGCTGTAATGAATGAAATCCGCCTGCTGCAGCGTATTAGCCACCAGCGAAACGCTGTTGCGGCGCGCGCCAATCATCTGGGCCAACGCTTCCTGGGTCAGGACGAACTTGTCACTGCCGGAGAGGTCGCACGTTTGCAACAGGCATCGCGCCAGCCGCGACTCCACCGTGTGCGAGGCGTTGCAGCCCGCCGTCTGTTGGATTTGCGCATAGACCGCGAGGCCGTGCCGCGTCAGCGCGGCCCGCAACGTGGCACTCTGGTCTGCGGCATTACGAAGCTGATCGAGATCGATCGTCGAGGCAGCGCCGGGCACCAGCACCACGGCGGTGTTCAGCGCAGCCGCGTCGCCGAGCGCGTAGAACGCGCCGAAAATGCTGTCGCGGCCGATCATCGCGATCTGGACATGCTCGCCGCGGGCGAGCTTGACCACCAGCGAGATGACACCCTTGTGCGGCATATACGCACGCTTGAGCATTTCGTCGACTTCGACCAGCACCATGTCCAAGCTGAGATCGGCGGCGCGCAGATGCGGACGAATCAATTCGAAGTCGTCCGCGGTCAGCGATGATAAAAATCCATTCTGTGAACGAGGGGCTGAATCCAAAGCAGTCTCCTGCCTTACGGGCCAAGCCGGTCTCTGACGTGTAATGCGTGCGTTCCGAAATGCAGGATGCATCCTTGCACATTGTGTTGGCAAGATGAAATGGCAATTAGACGCAGGCTGTCGCAGCCGCGGCGGATTTTCGGATGCCTTGCTGTCAGACAATTCTCACCCGTGCAACAACGGCTGCGACGAGCGCAACTCGGCCAAGTGAGACGCGCTGCACGCGGGGCTGCCGAGGGCGGCTGCTCATGCTGTTCACGAGTCCTTGAATGCCCTCCTCGCTCGCCCCCTCAACGGCCA
Source organism: uncultured Alphaproteobacteria bacterium (assembly GCA_963816815.1). Lineage (GTDB taxonomy): Bacteria > Pseudomonadota > Alphaproteobacteria > Rhizobiales > Xanthobacteraceae > Bradyrhizobium. The sequence goes on along the minus strand of CAWFMW010000078.1, from coordinate 13,729 downwards.
TACCGGCTGCCACTCGCATTGGTGCGCCGCCGTCTGTCGTCGAGCGCTACTGATGCTGTTTCGAGATGTCGGAAACGCGTGGCGAAATCCGCTGCGCCAAGACATCCAACGTAAGGTTCGCAACACAAGATCCGCAGCAATCAAACGGGGGAGGAGCGATCCCCGCTCGTGTCGAAGCCGGAAGCTTGAATGTATCGCATCGGCGAAGGCGCGGTTTGTGGTATCCAGTTAAGTAAACATTCTCCGGGCTGATGGCGGCAGGTCGTGGGGGTGGGGCCTATACCCTGTGGAGGGCAGACAGCGTGGCGATCTGCGGCAGGGATACGGTAATGTGCTGATTCGCAAGGCAAAGCCCGCTGCGCGATTGAGTGAAAGGCCGTCTCTTTATTAGGCGGGCCGCCGCCACGCCGAATCTACTCCAAGGGAGCTAGCCATGCGTCGCATCCTGGCGGTCGATGACGGCCGGCACATGCGCTTTGCCATCGGCCTATGGCCATGCGCCGACGGTTCCGCTGGTCGCGATGTCGGGATACGCCTTTGCCAACCTCGACTCGCCGGCGCCGGATTTCCTGCGCATGGCGCTCGAACTCGGCGCCGCGCGCTGCTTGCGCAAGCCGTTCACGCCGGGAGCGCTGCTCGCGGTCGTTAACGAATGTCTTGCCGAAGCCCGGTCGCGTTTCAGCGACGTCGTTCAGTCGAACTAGCGACGGAATGCTCTTCTGTCGACCGGCGCCGGCCGTTCGACGGCGCGGCGCTATTGGCGTCTCGCCATCCGGTCGCGTCGAGATCGCGGCCGGGCCCGGTAAGAATGTGTTTACCATAAAATACATCGGCGAGCATTTGTTGGCTGTTCCCTTGCCCGCGGATGGGCGCGTTAACCTCTGGGTAGCGAGTGTCGGATCAGTGTCGCAGAGACGCCCAGCGAAGTTGTGGCGTTGCGTCAATTGTGTTCATCCAGAAGGATATGAGTTATGTCAGGTATTGTTCTCTCGTCGTCGGTTCGCCAGAACCTTCTCTCGCTGCAGTCGACCGCTGATCTGCTCGCCACCACGCAGAATCGCCTTGCCACCGGCAAGAAGGTCAACACGGCCCTCGATAACCCCACCAACTTCTTCACCGCGCAGTCGCTCGATTCGCGCGCCGGTGACATCAACAATCTCCTCGACGGTATCGGCAACGGCGTGCAGGTGCTGCAGGCCGCCAACACCGGCATCACCTCGCTGCAGAAGCTGGTCGACACCGCGAAGTCGCTGGCCAACCAGGCGCTGCAGAGCGCGGTCGGCTACTCCACCAAGTCGAACGTCTCCGCCACGATCACCGGCGCGACCTCAAACGACCTGCGCGGCACCACGAGCTACACCAGCGCCACGGCGACCAGCAACGTCATCACCAACGGTACCGCGGGCGGTACAACGGCGATCACCAGCGCGATCACGCTCGGCGGCACCTCCGCTTCGCTGGTTGGCGTCGCGGCCGCCGACGGTGCCGGCACGGCAGCCAGCCTTGCCCTGACCTTGACCCTGGCCGGTACGGCAAGCGCTACGACCATCAAGGCCAACGGCGCGCCTTCCGACGGCGACGTTTTGACCGTCAACGGCAAGTCCATCACCTTCAAGGCGCTCGACGCTCCCGCGGCAGCAGCGGTTCCGGCCGGCTCCGGTGTCAGCGGCAACATCGTCACCGACGGTAACGGCAACTCCACCGTCTACCTCGGCGCCACGGTCCCGACGGCAACGGTTCAGGATCTCGCGAACGCCATCGATCTCGCCAGCGGTGTCAAGAAGACCGTCAACGCCGCAGGCGCTGCGACGCTCTCCAACTCGTCGGGCACCAACGCCGCCATCGCTGCCGGCGTTCTCACGCTGACGACCGGCTCTGGCGCAGACCTCAGCATCACCGGCAAGGCCGACCTTCTGAACGCTCTCGGTCTAACGACTTCGATCGGCTCCGGCCCCGTGACGGTTACCAAGCAGCGCACGATCACCGCTGCGTCACTCGGCACCTTGGTGCAGGACGGCTCGACCCTGAACGTCAACGGCAAGACCGTCACGTTCAAGAACGCCGCGCCTCCGCTGGCTGCGAACGTGCCTACCGGTTCAGGCGTCAGCGGCAACCTCGTCACCGACGGCAACGGCAACTCGACCGTTTACCTGCAGGGCGCGACGATTGCCGACACGCTGAAGGCGGTCGATCTTGCCACCGGCGTCCAGACCGCAACGATCGCAAGCGGCGCGGCAACGCTGGCCGTCGCCTCCGGCCAGGTCGCATCGTCGGTCGTCAGCGGCTCGCTGCAGATCAGCACCGGTACGACTGCAGATCTGGCGATCACCGGCACCGGCAATGCGCTCTCCGCGCTCGGCCTCACCGGCAACACCGGAACTGGCACCAGCTTTACGGCGGGTCGCAGCGCGGCAGCCGGCAGCCTCTCCGGCAAGACTTTGTCCTTCACCTCCTTCAACGGTGGTGCGGCGGTCAACGTCACCTTCGGCGACGGTTCCAACGGCACGGTCAAGACCCTCGACCAGCTCAATGCCGCGCTGCTGGCCAACAACCTGACCTCGACGGTGGACTCCACCGGCAAGCTGACGATCTCCACCACCAACGACTATGCTTCGTCGACCCTCGGTTCGGCGACGGCAGGTGGCGCGATCGGCGGTACGCTGACCAGCTCGGTCACCTTCACGATCGCATCGGCCCCGGTGGTCGACGCATCGGCGCAGGCGGTTCGCAGCAACCTGGTGAGCCAGTTCAACGGCATCTTGACCCAGATCACCACCACCTCGCAGGACGCGTCGTTCAACGGCGTCAACCTGCTGGGCGGCGATCAGCTCAAGCTGACGTTCAACGAAACCGGCAAGTCGACCTTGAGCATCACCGGCGTGACGTTCAACGCGGCTGGTCTCGGTCTTGCAAACTTGACGAGCGGCTTCGACTTCATCGACAACTCCGCCACCAACAAGGTTGTGGCCAACCTGAGCAACGCCTCGACCTTGCTGCGCACGCAGGCTTCCGCCTTGGGTTCGAACCTCTCGATCGTGCAGATCCGTCAGGACTTCTCGAAGAACCTGATCAACGTGCTGCAGACCGGCTCGTCGAACCTGACGCTGGCCGACACCAACGAGGAAGCGGCGAACAGCCAGGCGCTGTCGACCCGCCAGTCGATCGCGGTGTCCGCGCTGGCGCTGGCCAACCAGTCGCAGCAGAGCGTGCTGCAGCTGCTCCGCTAAGCGCGACGGCGACGTCAACGATCAAGGCGGCGGGGGTTACCCCGCCGCCACCATCGATCCAGTATCCCTGAAGTATAGTCTGGCGGCACATCTGCCGCTCATTTGCACGAACGATGTTTCGCAAACGTCGCGGGCCATGGGGCGCTCGCGCACGTCTTCGAACGGGGGACGATTGTGCCGCTACGTGTTGAACTGAAGCCATTCGAACGGATCGTGATCGGCGAAACCGTTCTCGTCAACTCCGGCACGCGCACCTCGTTCCTGATCGACGGCGATGCGCCGATCCTCCGCGAGCGCGACACCATCACGACCGAGACCGCCAATACGCCGGCCAAGCGTCTCTATCTCTGCCTTCAGACGATGTATCTGAAGAACGACATTCCGCGTTACCGGACCGCTTACCAAGGCTTCCTGCGCGAACTGCGCGAGGCCAATCCGGGCGCCCGCGTCACGATCGATGCCGCCAACGCTCATGTCGCTGCCGGCGCGCTCTACAAGGCGCTCAAGGAAATCAGGAAGCTGGTAAAGCGCGAAGACGAGCTTCTCGCAGCCTGATCGGCTCGAACCTCGTCGCCCGCACTCGCTCCCAATTCATCATTCGGGGTAACGGCCGCTCGCGGTCGAAGCTTTACTGCACGTTCGATCGAATCCCGATCGCTTCGTCGAGTCGTCGCGACGAATGGCGGAACGAAATTATTCACCATATCCGTATTAGCACGGACACTGAAATTAACGCAGACGTGAAACACCAAGGGTTATTTCTACAGAAGGCCAATATCTGATTTTCTTTTGGAAGGCATGCTCATATGGACGATCTTTTGCGGGAGTTCCTGACGGAGACCAATGAGAGCCTGGATACGGTCGATAATCAGTTGGTGCGGTTCGAGCAGGACCCGAGCGACGCGAAGATTCTGGATAACATCTTCCGCCTGGTCCACACCATCAAGGGCACCTGCGGCTTCCTGGGGCTGCCGCGGCTGGAAGCCCTCGCCCACGCCGGCGAGACGCTGATGGGCAAATTCCGCGACGGCATGCCGGTCAAGGCCGAAGCCGTGTCGCTGATCCTGTCCTCGATCGATCGCATCAAGGAGATTCTCGCCGGCCTTGAGGCCACCGAGACCGAGCCCGAGGGCACCGACGAGGATCTGATCGAGGAGCTGCATGAGATGGCCGAAGGCGGCCACCATGCCGAGGCCGAGCCGGTTGCCGCACCCGTCGTCGCCGCACCCCCGGTGCAGCCGGCGGCCACCCCGGAAGTTGCCAAGGGCACGCTGGTCGATCAGGTGCTGGAACGCCCGCTGCGTCCCGGCGAAGTCTCGCTCGACGATCTCGAACGCGCCTTCCGTGAGACCGAGACTGAAGCTGCGCCTAAACCCGCGCCGGCCCCCGTCGTCAAGCAGACCGCACCTGCGCCCGCCGCCGCCAAGCCGGCCGCGCCGGAAGCCGCCCCTGCACCGCCAGCGGCCAAGGAAGTCAAAGCCGAAGCCAAGGCAAAACCCGCCCGGAAGGCGGCTGTCGCCGGCGAGCCCGACGTCCAGGAAGCCGACAAAATCGCCAACCAGTCGATCCGCGTCAACGTGGACACGCTGGAACATCTGATGACCATGGTCTCCGAGCTGGTGCTGACCCGCAACCAGCTGCTGGAAATCTCCCGCCGCAACGAGGACACCGAGTTCAAGGTGCCGCTGCAGCGGCTCTCCAACGTCACCGCCGAGCTGCAGGAAGGCGTCATGAAGACGCGGATGCAGCCGATCGGCAATGCCTGGCAGAAGCTGCCGCGCATCGTCCGCGACCTCTCCGGCGAACTCGGCAAGCAGATCGAGCTCGAGATGCACGGCGCCGACACCGAACTCGATCGGCAGGTGCTCGACCTGATCAAGGATCCGTTGACGCACATGGTGCGCAACTCCGCCGACCACGGCCTGGAGACCCCGGCCGAGCGGCTCGCTGCCGGCAAGGGCGAGCAGGGCACCATCCGTCTCTCCGCCTATCACGAGGGCGGCCACATCATCATCTGCATCGCCGACAATGGCCGCGGGCTCAACACCGAGCGGATCAAGGCCAAGGCAGTCTCCAACGGTCTCGTCAGCGAGGCCGAGATGGAGAAGATGACGGAAGCCCAGATCCACAAGTTCATCTTCGCGCCGGGCTTCTCCACGGCGGCCACCGTCACCTCGGTCTCCGGCCGCGGCGTCGGCATGGACGTGGTGCGCACCAATATCGACCAGATCGGCGGCACCATCGACATCAAGTCGGTGGCCGGCGAGGGTTCTTCCGTCACCATCAAGATCCCGCTGACGCTCGCGATCGTCTCGGCCCTGATCGTGGAAGCCGCCGGCGACCGCTTTGCGATCCCGCAGCTCTCCGTGGTCGAACTGGTTCGCGCCCGCGCCAACTCCGAACACCGCATCGAGCGCATCAAGGACACGGCTGTGCTCAGGCTGCGCAACAAGCTGTTGCCGCTGATGCACCTGAAGAAGCTGTTGAAGATCGACGACGGTTCCTCGAGCGATCCCGAGAACGGCTTCATCGTGGTGACCCAGGTCGGCAGCCAGACCTTCGGCATCGTGGTCGACGGCGTGTTCCACACCGAGGAAATCGTGGTCAAGCCGATGTCCACAAAACTGCGGCACATCGACATGTTCTCCGGCAACACCATTTTGGGCGATGGCGCCGTGATCATGATCATCGACCCCAACGGCATTGCCAAGGCGCTTGGCGCCTCCGGCTCCTCGGCCCATGAACTGGCGGACGAGGCGTCCGCCGCGCATTCGATCGGCGGCGAACAGCTCACCTCGCTGCTGGTGTTCCGCGCCGGCTCGAGCCAGCCCAAGGCGGTGCCGCTCGGCCTCGTCACCCGGCTGGAGGAGATCGCCACCGACAAGATCGAGCTCAGCAACGGCCGCCACATGGTGCAGTACCGCGAGCAGCTGATGCCGCTGGTGCAGATGGCCGGGGTCACCGTCCAGACCCAGGGCTCGCAGCCGATCCTGGTGTTCGCCGACGACGGCCGCTCGATGGGGCTGGTGGTCGACGAGATCATCGACATCGTCGAGGAGCGGCTGCACATCGAGGTCGCAGGCGCGCAGGAGGGCATTCTCGGTTCGGCCGTGATCAAGGGCCAGGCGACTGAAGTGATCGACGTCGGCCACTTCCTGCCGATGGCGTTTGCCGACTGGTTCTCGCGCAAGGAGATGCGGACCTCGTCAACGGCGCAATCGGTGCTGCTGGTCGACGACTCCGCGTTCTTCCGCAACATGCTGGCGCCGGTTCTCAAAGCCGCCGGCTACAAGGTGCGGGTCGCCGTCAACGCGCAGGAAGGCCTCGCCGCGCTGCGCTCGAGCCACACCTTCGACGTGGTGCTGACCGACATCGAGATGCCGGACATGAACGGCTTCGAGTTCGCCGAAACCATCCGCGCCGACAACAATCTGAGCACGATGCCGATCATCGCGCTGTCCTCGCTGACGTCGCCGGCGGCGATCGAGCGCGGGCGGCAGGCCGGCTTCCATGATTTCGTCGCCAAGTTCGACCGTCCCGGCCTGATCGCGGCGCTGAAGGAACAGACCGCCGAGACCAACAGAGCGGCCTAAGCAACTAGCCGGGGCATAAGGAAGCAAGACCATGACAACCAAGACCGAGACCATCGAGGGCACCGTGGCCGAATACGTCACCGCCGTGATCGGCGGGCAATTGTTCGGCCTGCCGATCTCGCGGGTGCAGGACGTGTTCATGCCGGAACGGCTGACGCGGGTGCCGCTGTCGTCGGCCGAGATCGCCGGCGTGCTCAACCTGCGCGGTCGCATCGTCACCGTGGTCGACATGCGCGCGCGGCTCGGGCTGCCCAACAACGACGACGGCAAGCCGCCGATGGCGGTCGGCGTCGATCTGCGCGGCGAGTCCTACGGCCTGCTGATCGATCAGATCGGCGAAGTCTTGAAACTTCAGGATAACGGCCGCGAGGAAAACCCCGTCAATCTCGACCCTCGCATGGCCAAGCTCGCCGGCGGTGTTCATCGCCTCGACGGCCAGCTCATGGTCGTCCTCGACATCGATCGTGTTCTCGAAATCGTGCCGAAAACAACCCTCGCAGCGTAGCCCGGTGGGCATCTGCCGCTCGCAAGAAAGAAGGATACTGGATATGAAAACGTGCCTCATTGTTGAGGATTCCAGCATTGTTCGAAAAATGGCGCGCCGCATCCTCGAAGGACTAGGTTTTGAGGTCGTCGAAGCCGAAGACGGTGTGGACGCTTTAGTGGTTTGCAAGCGCGCGATGCCTGAGGCGATTTTGCTCGACTGGAACATGCCGGTGATGGACGGCTACCACTTCCTGTGTCATCTGCGCCGCATGCCTGGCGGCGATGAACCCAAGGTGGTGTTCTGCACCACCGAAAATGGCATCGATCATATCTGCCGCGCGATCGACGGCGGCGCCAACGAATACATCATGAAGCCGTTCGACAAGGACATCATCGCGGCGAAGTTCCAGGAAGTCGGCCTGATCGAGCTCGCGGAACCGAGCCTCGTTTGAAACTTTTCTGCTTACCATCGAGAGGCCCCCCGTGACCCCGACAGACTATGAGTATCTGCGCAAGCTCCTGAAGGATCATTCCGGTCTCGACCTGTCCGCAGACAAGCAGTATCTGATCGAAAGCCGCCTGCTTCCGCTGTCGCGCAAATGCGGTGTGCCGGGCATTGGCGAACTCGTGCAGAAGATGAAGGGCGGATCGTCAACGCTCATCTCCCAGGTGGTCGAAGCCATGACCACCAACGAGACCTTCTTCTTCCGCGACAAGGTGCCGTTCGAACACTTCCGCGATACGATCATGCCGGAGATGTTGAAGGCGCGCGCCAACCGAAAGAGCATCAAGATCTGGTGCGCTGCCGGTTCGACCGGCCAGGAGCCGTATTCGCTTGCCATGTCGCTGAAGGAAATGGGCGCGGCGCTTGCCGGCTGGCGCGTCGAAATCGTCGCGACCGACCTGTCCACGGAAGTGCTCGAGAAATCGAAATCGGGCGTCTACAGCCAGTTCGAGGTCCAGCGTGGCCTTCCGATTCAGTTGCTCGTCAAATATTTCAAGCAGAACGGCGAGCTTTGGCAGATCAACCCGGAGCTGCGCGCCATGGTTCAGCACCGGCAGCTGAACCTGCTGCACGATTTCTCCCAGCTTGGCGCCTTTGACATCATCTTCTGCCGCAACGTCCTGATCTATTTCGATCAGGACACCAAGATCAATATCTTTGGCCGTCTCGCCAAGGCAATGGAAGGCGATGGCTTCCTGGTGCTGGGTGCGGCGGAAACGGTCGTCGGCCTGACGGATGTGTTCAAGCCGTTCCCGGACAAGCGCGGTCTCTATCGGCCGAGCGGCGTGCGTGCCGGGTCTCCGCTAGGGTCGATGCCAAAAATCGCCGCGATGGCGGGACGGTGAGCGATGACAGAGGACGGCAAAGGCGTAGAGCGGGTTACGTTCAGCCGGGGCTATGACGTCTGCCTCATGGCGATCGACGGGACCTGGCGCAGGGACTGCCAGCTCAACGCGATCTCGGACACCGACGCCACGCTGACCGTTGAAGGTTCTATTCAAGGCCTCAATCTCAAGGAGTTCTTCCTGCTGCTGTCGTCGACCGGCCTCGCCTATCGCCGGTGCGAACTCGTTCGCGTCAACGGCACCGAAATGGACATCCGCTTCCTGAGAGGCAAGCACGCCAAGAAGAAGTCGGGCGGCTCGCCAAAAAAAGAAGAGGCAATGCACTGAGGTCGATCCGGCCGCGGGGCCGGACACCGGCGCGGCGTAGACGACCTGACGCGTTTTCCGGCGAAGCATGCCCTCGCTCTTCATTCGGGAGAAAATTGGCGGTGGAGCAACATCGTGCGCTCCAGCGGGCCAGCGCCGCGTCGGCCTTACGCGCCGATGATCGAAGCGCAGGGCGATGCCAAGACCGGCGTCGCAGGCCTGCAGTGCGGTAGTAGCCTTCATGTAGCGGAGAGATACGTCGTCGAGCACGATGACGTTGGTGGAACTTTCGGGGCCGCCGGGCGACGTTTCCGGCGAAGTTTCCCTTGCGATCGTCTGTTCGATCAGCCGCAGGCTGTTCTGGACGTGCTCGACCAGGCCGACGAGGTTCGAAACCACCGCGCGATAGGCGCATTCTGGTCGTCGGCGCGCTGTGCGGCGCCGTCGCCTGCTGCATTCTGCATGGATGCACTCCTGAGTTATTTTTTTGGGGGTGCGTTGCTACTTGTGCGTTAAGCTGTGGTCCCGTACAAATACGGCGTTCCGGTATGGCGTTCGATACCGTTATCCGAGTGTGCGTCACATTCAACCACGCATGGACGATGGAACATGACTGAGAAAGCCCCCTCCCGTGGGGAGATCTTTGTAGTCGATGACGACCCTGCCGTTCGCGACACGCTTTCGATGGTCCTGTCGGCAGGCGGCTATCAGGTTATCTGTTTCGCCGACGGCGCCGCATTGTTGGCGATTGCGCGAACGCGGACGCCAGCCTGCATCCTGCTCGATGTGCATATCCCCGGTAAGTCCGGCCTCGATATTCTGAGAGAGCTTCATGGCGAGGACTATCCTGCGCCGATCTTCATGATCTCGGGGCAGGGCGATATCGCCATGGCGGTCAGCGCCATCAAGAACGGCGCGCTCGACTTCATCGAAAAGCCGTTTCGCGGCAGTGAAATCGTGGCGAGGCTGGATGAGGCGATCGAGGCGTACGCGCGCCGGCAGGCGCAAAATGCGCCATCGCGCATTGCGACCCTGCATTTTCCGGGACGCGAGCCGCTCACGCGGCGCGAACGCGAGGTGCTGGAGCAGTTCACCGCCGGCGCGTCCAACAAGGAAGCGGGACGGCATCTCGGGATCAGCCCGCGCACGATCGAGGATCACCGCGCCAATATCATGAAGAAGCTCGGCGCGCGGAATGCGGCTGACCTGGTCCGGATCGTGATGACCACGCAGCGTCAGGCCTGACGACGAGCCTGATTGATTGCAGGTCCGATTGTGTGGTCTGACTGATCGGTCTGATCGCAGGTAGCCGGGTGCGGGCGCCGCGGCGGCGATCAATCGGCGAGCGCTTTGCGGATCATGATCGCCATATCCGATTTCCGATAGGGCTTGGCGAGCAGCAACACGCCTTCGTCGAGCCGGCCGTGATGAATGATGGCATTCTCGGTATAGCCCGAAGTGAACAGCACCCTTAGGCCGGGCCTGACCTTCACCATTTCGTCGGCGAGCTGGCGGCCGTTCATGCCGGGCATGATCACGTCGGTGAACAGCAGGTCGAACCGATGGCCGGTCTGGGCGAGCGCCAGTGCCTCGGTCGCGTTCGCCGCATCCAGCGTGACGTAACCGAGCGAGTGCAGTTGTGTCAGCACATAGTTGCGCACCAGCGTGTCGTCTTCCACGACCAGGATTGTTTCGTGGCCGCCCTCGACGGTCGGCGCCGGCGCCGGCTCGGCCGCCGGCAAGGTGCCCGTGGCCGGCGGCAGATACATCTTGATCGTCGTGCCGTGGCCCTCCTCGCTGTAGATCATGATGTGGCCGGCCGATTGCTTGACGAAGCCGTACACCATGCTCAGCCCGAGGCCGGTGCCCTTGCCGGGGCCCTTCGAGGTGAAGAACGGATCGAATACCTTGTCGAGCATCGCGGCCGGGATGCCGGTTCCGGTATCGCTCACCGCGATCATGGCGTAGCGGCCGGGCCGGACGTCGGGGTGCATCCTCGCATATTGTCATCGAGCATGACGAACCCGGTCTCGATGATCAGCTTGCCGCCATCAGGCATGGCGTCGCGGGCGTTGAGGGCCAGATTGAGGATCGCGGTGGCGAGTTGATTGGGATCGACGATCGCCGGACAGGTCTCGTCTTCGAACACGGATTCGATCTCGACATGCTCGCCGAGCGTACGCTGCAGCAGTTTCGCGGTGTCGATGATCAGCGTGTTGACGTCGGTCACCTTTGGTTCGAGCGGCTGCTTGCGCGCGAAAGCGAGCAGATGCTGGGTGAGGTCGGCGCCGCGCGACGCGGCCTCGTCGATCATTCGCGTGATGGCGGCAAGCTGCGGTTCGTCCTTGACCGCGTCGGCCAGGATTTCGATCGTTCCCGTGATCACGGTCAGGATATTGTTGAAGTCGTGCGCGATGCCGCCGGTGAGCTGGCCGATCGCCTCCATCTTCTCGGCCTGCCTGATCCTGCTCCTCGGCCGCGATCTTGTCGGTGAGGTCGCGGACGAATGCGTTGAACACGAAGCCCTCGCGCGTCCTCAGCGCGGCGATGCTCAGTTCAGCGGTGATCTCCTTGCCGTCCCGCCGCCTGACCTGGAGTTCGCGGCGGGGCTGGCGGACCACCTCGTCGCCGGAAAGCAGGAAGGCTTGCAGGGCTTTCTTGAGGGGGCCTTGCCCGTCCGGCCGGCCCATCAGATCGAACACGTTCTTGCCGAGCGCTTCATCGCGTCGACCAACCGAAGATATTTTCGGCCTGCGTGTTCCAGTCCCGGATGAAGCCCTGCTCGTCGATCTGGACGAAGGCGTCGAGCGCGGTGTCGATGATGCCGCGCGCGAGCTGCTCGCTTTCGCGCAACGTCTCCTGCGCCAGCCGGCTCTCGGTCATGTCGCGGCCGACGAAGAAGAAGCGCCTGGCCGGCTCGGACCATGTCCCCGAGCCATGACAGCCACACCTCCCGCCCGTTCTTGTGAATGCAGCGCGTATCGGAAATCTTCGGGCGCTGCCCGCGCCGCGCCGCGCGCATTTCCTGGCGGGAATTCTCGAGATGGTCGGGATGAATGAAGTCCACGCCGCTGCGGCCGATCATTTCCTCCGGCCGATAGCCCAGTACGGTTTCGCAGCTCGGGCTGATCTGAACCAGAAATCCCCGGCGAATCCATCACCATGATCAGATCCTGCGAGGTCTCGAAGATCCGGCGAAGCTCCTCGGTCTGCTGCCGCAGCACCTGCCTGGTCTTGTTGGTATCGGTGATGTCGCGCACCACCTTCGAGATGCCGATGGTCGCACCCGAGGGGGACTTGATCGGGGAGATGCTGAGCGAGACCTCGATCCGGCTGCCATCCTTTCGCAGGCGCACCGTTTCGTTGTTGTCGATGCTTTCGCCCCAGCCGATCCGGCGCAACGCGTCCTGGATCTCCGGCAGCCGGTCGTCGGGCATGAGCAGCGTGATGTTCTCGCCCACGGCTTCCGCCGCGCTGTATCCGAACAGCCGCTCCGCCGCCGAGTTCCAGCCGGTGATGGTGCCGTCGAGCGACATCGTGATGATGGCGTCGTTGGAGGATTTCGACCGCCGCGCTGAACAGCCGCTCGCGCTCGGCATGATGGTCGCGCGCCGCTTCGGTGCGGCGATGCTCCTGAACCTCCCGTTCAAGCGCGACCGTCTTCGCATTCACCTCCTCGATCGCCTGCGCAAACGCGCGCGCCAGCACGCCGGTCTCGCCGCGAGCATCGACCGGAATGGCGACCTTCCCGTTGCGGACCACCCCCTGAACGGCTTCGGTCAGCCGGACGATCGGCCGGGTCAGCGACCGCGCGATCAACAGCGCCAGCACCGCCGCGCACAACACCGCGATCGCGCCGACGAGAAGCGAAGTGTTTCTGATGCTCGCAGCCGGCGCCATGATCACGGCGTAAGGGGTGGTTTCGATGACGCCAACCCATTCGGCCCCGGCCAGAAGGGCAGGGGCGAAGGCATCCCGCCGGCTCGCGCGGCCTGGTCCAGAACGATGTCTGCGCTGCCTTGCTTTGCCCCAACCTGCGCCGCCAGATGCGGGAAGTCGGCCTTCCAATCGTTGGGCTTGCCGAGCAGCGCGCCGAATTCGCGCGAACGATCCGGATGAATGAGATAGTCGCCGGACTGGTTGACGACATAGATACTCTCGCCCGGCCACACCGATGACCGGACGCGGTCGAACGCGCGCCGCATATCGACATTGACCATGAAAATGCCGAACGGCTTTCCGTCGCTCGTCAAAGATCGGCGTCGCGACGCGGACCGTCGGCCGGTGCGGTTTCCTCGATCCGTCCGTTGAAGTGACCGAGGTCGAGCGGCGAGACGTAGATTTGTGTGGGACCGAGCCGGATCGCTTCCTGGAAGTAGTCGCGATCGCTTCGCTTCCGCAAGCTCTCTTCCGGGACGATCCGAACCGTGCCGTTCGGGCCATTGCGGTCGACGCGGACCAACTCGCGGCCCCCGTCTTCGACGCCGATGATCCTGCAACATGGCATAGCTGGGTTTGGCTTCGAGCTCGGCCGCAAGTCGGGACGCGATCCGGTCGCGCCAGGTCTTTTCGGAGACGCTGTCGATCGGATCGGTGCCGCCCGCCTGACGGGCGCGGATCAGTCCTTGCAGCGCCACCGCCGAACGAAACCCCGCAATGTCGCCGGTCGCACTGGACGCATAGTATTCGAGGTCGGTCGCGATCTGCCGCGAATGCGTCTCGATGCGGTCGCGGGCTCGCTGCAGCAGCGCCTGTTCCAGGTTGCGA
>CAWFMW010000077.1:0-10937 GCA_963816815.1 uncultured Alphaproteobacteria bacterium | reverse complement strand
ATGGCCGCCGCCCTTGCGATGGTGGCAGTCGCGATCGTGCTGGTCTGGCAACTCGCACTCCTCAGCGCCGGCTCCGGGCGTCCCAAGGCACACGACGGGATGGCGGCCGATGTTGCAATTCTGCCATTTCGCGTGCTTAACGCCTCTCACGAAAGCAGTCCGGACGGCAACGGATTAGCTTACATGATCGCCAGCGAACTTGCGCGCAACCCCGACCTGCACATCGTCTCGACCCTCACCACCAGCGAGCTTGGCGGTAAAAACCTGTCGCCGGTGCAGATCGCTGCGATGACCCATGCTCGCTACCTTGTGGATGGCAGCGCAGAGAGGCGCGGCGACCGGTTGCAGCTCCACGTGCAACTGATCGCTTCCAGCAACGGCCGCATCGTCTGGAGCGGTCGGTTCGAGCCCACGGCGCAAGACCTGCCCGGCGTTACCGAAGCGTTGATCTCACGGATCAGCTCCTCACTTGGTGCAACCGTGCGCGAGTCGGACCGGGCTGCGTTACGGAGCCGCGCGCCAGCCTCGCTCGATGTGCACGCGCGCGTGCTGCGCACGATTGCGTTGATCATGGCGCCGAGTCCCGAGGGCCTCCGCCAGGCGCGGCAGGAACTCGAAGTGGCGGTCCGCCTTGATCCGAACTACGCCCCCACCTGGGCCGGCCTCGGACTGGTGAAGAAAATGCTGATCTTTGGCCATCACGATCCTGGGCTCAGTCGTAAGGACTTGCCGCAGGCGATCGCTGACGTCCAGCACGCGATTGCGCTTGACCCGCTGCGTGCCACCTCGTGGCGCGTGCTGTCCTTTACAATCGAGGCGGGTCAGAACCCCGAGTCAGCCGTGAGCGCGGCCGAGCGGGCGATAGAGCTCGGGCCTGGCGATCCGGACAATTGGGTCGCCCTCGCCAGTGCCTTGCATCAGGCCGGTCGAACCCAAGCAGCGATTGAAGCCTTTGAGAAGGCCATCTCCTGGAGCCCCTTACGCCCACCACAATACGCTCATCTCGCGGCACGGCTGCGCTATTCCGTGCAGGACTACGAGAATGCGCTGCGTCTTGCCCGCGAATGTATGGATCGAACACCAGCGATGGGCTTCTGCAAGGCGGTCTGGCTGTCGTCACTTATTCGTACCGGCCGTGCCGCCGACGCGGAGGCGGCGTGGCCCGCTTTGGTTGATGCTACCCCCTCGTTGCAGACGTACCGGATGACGCCGCGGAATACGCCGATGGCTCTATCGGTTGATGAGGACCTCGACAGGCTCCGCAAGAGTACCACCTCGGCATTGGCTCAGTAGAGCTTCAGGCGGATGAACCTGATGCGTGCTCATAAGGTTTCGAACCTCGATTGGTTAGCATCCGACGTTAATGTCGCCTAACAGACATGCCCGGTCCCAGCCTTCGAGGTTCGCTTTACCTCACAACAGCGGGTACTGGCTATCGCGGTTGCCGGTTGCTTGTCAGTCGGCTTTATGAGTACGCGCCCCTAGCCACTATAGGAGCTGCGTGAGATCACCGACAGGCGAGCTCCGCTTTTGGAGCTTCTCGACCTGATTTCCGATTTTCCGAAATTTGCTTGACGCCGGACCCAAATCAGCAATATAGCGATTTCGTCCCGTCCCGGTACGAGGGGCGTTTCGCGATCGTCACAAGCGCGGGATGGGATGCGGTGGACGCGGATGTGCCTTTGACGAATGGTGCGGATGCGTACGGTGAAGTCGTGTGGTCCTGACGCCCCGATGCTGGCGTCAAGCCGGTGGAAGAAATCCCGCCGGCGACGGTGACAACGAGCCCGGCCCGACCGGGGAGAGCACGATATAAGCCGTAAAGCCATTGCGCAGGGAATGTCGGATGCCTCCGCTGCCCTGTATGCTCGTGTGCGCCTCTATCTACCTATTGCACACGAGACCGCGGGTGCAGCGTGCACCCGGCATTCCCTGCGCCCTCTGTGTGGAGGGTTGAGGAAATTCGATAGCAGGCCTCGGGCAAATCGAGCCGCGAGATCGTGAAGTCGTGTCATCCCCCGGCTGTCATCATCCGCGAAGGCGGGTGATCCAGTATTCCAGAGACGCCAGTGATTGAATCGATAAGCCGCGGCGTACTGGATACCCGCCTGCGCGGGTATGACAGCTGTGTGTGGGCAAGCAGCTTCCACCCCAGCCACTCCACGCAAGACAGCGTCCCATATGAACCATCTTCTGCTAAACAGAACACCATCAAGCAAAACAGGCGGCGCGAGACCGCTGGATGTGGAGGAAGCATGTCCTCGGTACGCTATTACGACTGGATCGCGCATTTCGGCCGCCGCACGCCGGACAAGATCGCAGCCCACGACCTCGCCAGCGAACGCCGGTTGTCCTACGCGCAGCTCGACGCGCGCATCTCGCGGCTTGCCACGCACTTGCGCGATACACTCGGCGTCGCGCGCGGCGAGCGCGTCGCCGTGCTGGCGCTGAACACATCAGATACGCTCGAGGTGCAGTTCGCCTGTTTCCGGATCGGCGCGGTGTTCCTGCCGTTGAACACGCGGCTCACGGTTCCCGAATTGCAGTTCATCGTCGGCGATGCCGCGCCGAAAGTGATGATCCACGACGCTGATCTGGCCGAGGTCGCGCTCACGGTCGCAAAGCTCTGCGGCGTTTCGTCCGCGCTGCGCTTCGGCGCTGATGGTTCCTACGAGGCGGCGATTGCGGCGTCAGCGCCGCTCGATCGTGCTGACATCGTCACGCTCGATGACATCTCGACCATCATGTACACCTCGGGCACGACGGGGCAGCCCAAGGGCGCGATCATCACCCATGGCATGACATTCTGGAACTGCGTCAATCTCGGCGGCCCTGCCTATATCTCGCCGTCGAGCGTGTTGCTCACCGTGCTGCCGCTGTTCCATACCGGCGGGCTGAATTGCTACACCAATCCGGTGCTGCATGCCGGCGGCACGGCGCTGATCATGCGCGCGTTCGATCCCGGCCTGGCGCTGCAGCTGATCAGCGATCCGGCATACGGCATCAACCAGTTTTTCGGCGTGCCCTCGATCTATCAGTTCATGGCCCAGCATCCGGCCTTCGCCACCTCAGACTTCAGCCGGCTGGTGATCGGCGGTGTCGGCGGCGCGCCGATGCCGGTGCCGCTATTGAAGGTGTGGGAGGAACGCGGCGTCGCGCTGCAGCAGGGCTACGGCATGACCGAGACCAGCCCTGCCGTGCTCACGCTCGACAAGGAGGACGCCGCGCGCAAGGCCGGCTCGTCCGGCAAGCCGGTGCTGCATACGGAAGTGCGCATCGTCCGCCCCGACGGCACCGACGCCGATGTCGGCGAGCTCGGCGAACTCTGGGTCAGGGGACCGAACGTCACGCCGGGCTACTGGAACAGGCCGGACGCCAACGCGTCGTCATTCACCGATGGCTGGCTGCACACCGGCGACGCCACGCGCGTCGATGACGACGGCTTTTACTACATCGTCGATCGCTGGAAGGACATGTACATCTCCGGCGGCGAAAACGTCTATCCGGCCGAGGTGGAGAGCGTGCTGCATCAGCTCACCGCCATCGCCGAAGCCGCCATCATCGGCGTCCCGAACGAGCAATGGGGCGAAGTCGGCATGGCGATCGTGGCCGTGAAGCCCGGCCATACGCTGACGCCGGCGGAAATTCATGCGCATTGCGCCGCCAATCTGGCGCGGTTCAAATGCCCGCGGCTGATCGAGTTCGTCGATGCGCTGCCGCGCAACGCCACGGGGAAGATTCACAAGCCGACGCTGCGACTGAAATTCAATGCGCCGAAGCCGACCGACAAGGCGGCGTCGTGACAGCGCTCGGCCCGGCAACGCCCCCTCTCGTCATGCCCCGCGAAGGCGGGGCATCCAGTAAACACTGACTGCAGTGATTGAACCGTGAGGCCGCAGCGTACTGGATCGTCCGCCTTCGCGGACGATGACAACAAAAAACCCGCCGATTCATCACCGGCGGGCTCTCGTATCGGAGGCTGATTAGTGGATCCCAGTACATCCGTGGAAATCCATAAATCGGCAACCTTTAGTCGACGCGAAGGTTCTCGGCGCTGGTCTTGCCGCGCATCGGGTCCTTCTTCGCTTCGAACGAGATCTTCTGGCCTTCATTGAGCGAGCTCAAACCAGCACGTTCGACGGCGCTGATGTGAACGAAAACGTCGGTGCCGCCATCATCCGGCTGGATGAAGCCAAAACCCTTGGTCGCGTTGAACCACTTAACTGTTCCGGTAGCCATGTAACTATCTCCAAGATGCGCAAAGCGCTTTGCCTGCACGACCTCCGCGCGGGCTTGATCCGATTTAACGATGTCTTGGGGATTGGGGCCGGTTTCGGCGTGGTCGACAAGGCAGAGCGGTCATTCGAATAAGAGCCATATAGTCTATTTCGCAGGGAATGCAAGGCTTGAATCCCCTATTCCGGCAGGAACATCGCAAACGGCTCTTCCGTCGTCCGCCGCAAATGCTGGCGATACTGCGCATAATTGGGGTCATCGGCCGAGACCCGGCCAAACGTCGGGTTGCCGACCATCTTGATCGGCAGATAGGCGATCGGGGCGGCGATCGGGGTCAACAGCGATCCGCGACCTGCGAGGAGCGTGGTGATGATGCCGTACATCTCGCCCGAAATCGTCGGCCGCGCCACCGTGATCAGGCGGTGCTGGCCGTGCCGGTTGGTGACGAGATAGATGTGGCCGGACTGGTTCGGCACCGCGACTTCGCCGAACTGAGTGAAGGCCGCATCCTGCCGCTCGCTCTCGTGAAACAGGAGGGAAGACGCCCCATCGTCCCATGCGATCTCGGTGCGGTAGGCGAAGACGGCGTCCTTGTCGCCGAACGATGGACGCACCGTCACATAGGTCCCTTCGATCCAGGCCACCGCGCGGCGCGAATAGGCCCCCAGCCCATCAGGCGCGACGTCGCCGTTGCCATTGGGCGCGGCGAGCGCCGGAGCGTCGGGCGTCTTGCGCAGGGAGACGCCAAGCGCCTGCTCGAGGCGGACGGTGGTAGCCAGCGTGAAAGGGCGGCGGCCGCCGAGCACCTTCTCCAGCGTCGAGAGACTGAGCTTGGCAAGCTCCGCCAGCGATTGCCGGGAGA
This sequence comes from uncultured Alphaproteobacteria bacterium, assembly GCA_963816815.1. Classification (GTDB taxonomy): domain Bacteria; phylum Pseudomonadota; class Alphaproteobacteria; order Rhizobiales; family Xanthobacteraceae; genus Bradyrhizobium. The sequence continues at coordinate 5,839 of CAWFMW010000077.1, read as the reverse complement.
TGCGGCGGCGGGCGATTTCCTCACGAATGGTGTCGGCGATCTGCCGGCTTTGCTCGGCGGAAAGCTGCTTGTCCGGCGCTGGCATCGTCACCCCTGCTCTATTCGCGCCAGTCTAGCAGACGCACAATCCATCACAAACCCGCACAAAGCCGTCTCGCCTGTGGCGGCGCGCGGTGGCGGGCGACCGAACAAGGCCGATCATTCCGCTCGCGCCAAATCAGCGCTTTCCGCACCCTCACACCACGGCGAAATCGCCGTTTTGGAGTGAGCGACATGACGACGTCAGACGATATTGAGGCCGACAAACCCGGCGAACAGCCCAGACTGATCAGGCTTGTGCTGTTCTTCGTGATGCAGGGCGTTGCCGTAATCCTGGTCGGGTTTGCGGCATTATTCTTGAGCTTCGAGCCGGTATGGTCGGCGGAGCGCATTCAAGCCGCCTTCGTCAAGCCCGGCGATGCGCGTTCGGGATCGCTGCTTCTGAAGACGGACGACGGTTACGCCGATGCATCCCGGCTCGGCATCGATGTCGACCTCACGGTCTCGGGTCCGACGGTCCGAGCCCGCGTCACCCAGATCTTCCGCAACCCGACCAAGGACTGGGTCGAGGCCGTCTACGTCTATCCGCTGCCGTCGGGCGGCGCGGTCGATACGCTGAAGATGGTGATCGGCGACCGCGTCGTGGTCGGCGACATCAAGGAGCGGCAGCAGGCCAAGATCATCTACGAACAGGCGAAGCAGAACGGACAGAAGGCGGCGCTGACCGAACAGGAGCGGCCGAACATCTTCACCAACTCGGTCGCCAATATCGGCCCCGGCGAAACCGTGCTGGTGCAGATCGAATACCAGGAACCGGTCCAGCAATCCGGCAACGAATTTTCGCTGCGGGTGCCGATGGTGGTCGCGCCGCGCTACAATCCCGCGCCGGTCGTGCAGAGCGTCGACTTCCGGCCCGATGGCGGCGGCTGGGGTTCGGCCAAATCCGATCCGGTGCCGGACCGCGACCGCATCTCGCCCGAAGTGCTCGACCCCGCGACCAACGCCCCCGTCAATCCGACCCGCATCACCGTGCGGCTGCAGGCCGGCTTCCCGCTCGGCGAGGTCAAGAGCCATCACCACGCGATCAAGACGGAAAAGGCCGATGACAGCACCAGCATCATTCGCCTGGCCGAAGGCCCGGTGCCGGCCGACCGCGATTTCGAGCTGACCTGGAAACCGGCCGCGGAGAAAGCGCCGTCGGTTGGACTGTTTCGCGAGCACGTCGGCGACAGCGATTACCTGCTCGCCTTCGTCACCCCGCCCTCGGTCGAGCAGGCGCAACAGAAACCGCTGCCGCGCGAGGTCATCTTCGTGATCGACAATTCCGGCTCGATGGGCGGCGTCTCGATCATCCAGGCCAAGGCGAGCCTCACTTACGCCCTCGGCCGCCTGCAGCCGAACGACCGCTTCAATGTGATCCGCTTCGATCACACCATGGACGTGCTGTTCCCCGTGGCCGTGCCGGCCGACCGGGAGCATGTCGGCCGGGCCACCTCCTTTGTCGACGCGCTGCAGGCCAATGGCGGCACCGAAATGGTGCCGGCGATGCGGGCGGCACTGTCCGACAACGCAAGCGATACCGGCTACGTCCGGCAGGTCGTGTTCCTGACCGACGGCGCGATCGGCAACGAGCAGCAATTGTTCGAAACCATCAATGCGCTGCGTGGCCGCTCGCGCATCTTCATGGTCGGTATCGGCTCGGCGCCGAACACCTACCTGATGACGCGCGCAGCCGAACTCGGCCGCGGCACCTTCACCCATATCGGCTCGGTCGAACAGGTCGAGGAGCGCATGCGCGGCCTGTTCGCCAAGCTGGAAAATCCCGCGGTGACCAATCTCACCGCAAAATTCTCCGACGCCGCGGCCGACATCACGCCGGTCGCGATCCCCGACGTCTATCGCGACGAGCCGCTGGTTCTGGCGGCAAAGCTCGACAAGCTCACGGGCTCGGTCGAGATCAAGGGCCGCATCGGCGATCGTCCCTGGGTCGTCACCCTGCCGCTGGCGAACGCCGCCGAAGGCAAGGGCCTGTCCAAACTCTGGGCGCGGCGCAAGATCGCGGATGCCGAAGTCGCACGCACCACGCGGCAGGCGAGTTCGGAAGATGCCGACAAGACCATTCTGGCGCTGGCGCTCGAGCATCAGCTGGTCACGCGGCTGACCAGCCTGGTCGCGGTCGACAAGACGCCGAGCCGTCCGGAAGGCGCGCCGCTCAAGGTCGCGGAGCTGCCGATCAACCTGCCGGCGGGCTGGGATTTTGAAAAAGTGTTCGGCGAGCGCCAGCGTGCCCCAACGACGCCGACGGAACGGCGCGCGGATAACGAGCAGGCGCAGGTTCAGATCGCGGGGCTGAAACGGGTGCAGCCCATCGTCACCCAGGCGCCCAATACGGTCACGCTACCGAAGACGGCAACGGATGCCGAACTGAAGATGATTGCAGGCGTGATCCTACTCACGTTCAGCCTGATCCTGTTCGTGTTTACTCGACGTCAGATGTCACTGCGTTGACGTCGGCTGAAAAGAGGAGGCTCCCCCACTTCCTCTTTCAGAGCGCGCGCGGCTTCCACCCGTCCCCCCAGAGCCGCGCGCGCCCCCTTTTTTCCCCGGACACCGTCATTGCGAGCACAGCGAGGCAATCCAGTCTTTCTTTTCGCGGCGACGTGGATTGCTTCGCTGCGCTCGCAATGACGGGAAAGCCCGAACAATGCCCCGCCTCATCCTCCCACTCCTCCTCGCCGTCATCGGCCTCACCCTGTTCGCCCAGGGCGCCTACATCCACGCCAAGGCGCTGGTTGCACAGGTGCTGCTGGAACGCGCCTTTGAAAAAACCATCGCCACCGGCCACGAGACAAAACCTTGGTCATGGGCAGACACCTGGCCGGTCGCCCGCATCGAAGTGAAGCGGCTCCATGCCGGCGTCATCGCGCTCGCAGGCAGCAGCGGCCAGGCGCTCGCCTTCGGTCCGGGGCATGTCGAACGCACACCGGAAGCCGGCGAGCGCGGCGTCGCCGTCTATTCCGCGCACCGCGATACGCATTTTGCGTTCCTGAAGAATATCGTGGTCGGCGACGAGATCGGCGTCACGAGACACGACGGCCGGACGTTCCGTTATCAAGTGGACGCCACCTCGGTCGTGCGCTTCGATGCCTCCGGCATCGATCCGCTCGCAGAAGGGCATGAACTGGTGCTGTCGACCTGCTGGCCGTTCGACGCGCTGACGCAGGGGCCCGAGCGCTATCTTGTGCACGCCACGATGCTCGGGAACGTGCCGGATTCACGCTAAAATTCTCCGCGGGCCGGGATATCGTGCGCCGCGCGAATGGCGCTGCGCACGCAACGCGTGTTGCCACGTCAGCCAAGTGCCAATAGAAAGGCCTCAATCACAAGAAAGACATGGCGCGGGCGTTCCTCGATCGCATCGGCCAAAGGAACAACACAGTTTAAGGGATTCCCATGGACGCTCAGGCAAGCACCGCATCGCACCAAGCCGAAAAATGGTCGCCCTCGCCTGACGCCAGCGCCATCGTCAAAAGCATCCATGCGATGCTGCACCCGCGTAACATCGTTCTGGTCGGCGCCACCGACAAGCCCGGCAACTATGCCGAGCGCATCTGGAACAACCTGATCAAATACAAATACGAAGGCGGCCTGTTCCCGGTCAACGCCAAGCGCGAAACGATCTGGGGCGTGCCCTGCTACAAGGATTTTGCCAGCCTCCCCGACAAGCCCGATCATGTGCTGGTGCTGGTGCCGGCGCGTTTCGCGGTGCAGGTGATCCGCGACGCCGCAGCCGCCGGCGCGCGTTCCGCGACCATCGTCACCTCGGGCTTCAGCGAGTTGCAGGACGAGGACAGCCAGCGGCTGGCCGAAGAACTGAAGCAAGCCGTGAAAGAGACCGGCCTTGCCGTCACCGGCCCGAACTGCCTCGGCAACCTCAGCGCAGGCGAAAAGCTGTTCACCAATATCGACGACCGGATCGTCACCATGGAGGCAGGCCCGGTGGCGATTGCCGGGCAATCCGGCGCGATCGTGATGGCGATCCGCCAGACGCTGGAGGATCGCGGCGTCGGCGTCGGCTACATGGTTACGACCGGCAACGAGACCGGCCTCGAGACGCCGGACCTGATGGCCTATTTCGCCGCTGATCCCTCGATCCGCGTCATCGTGGTCTATCTTGAAGGCGTGCGGAACACGAAAGTGTTTCGTGAGGCCTGCAAGGCCGCGCGTGCCGCCGGCAAGCCTGTCATCGCTTTGAAACTCGGCGCTTCCGAGGGCGGCCGCGCCGCCGCGATGGCGCACACCGGCGCGCTCGCCGGCTCCATCGAAACATTTGACGCGATCTCGACGCGCGAAGGCGTGATCCGCGTCCGCGGGCTCGATGAACTGATCGAGACCACCGAATGTTTCGTGCATGCCGAGCCGCCGAAGAGCAACCGGCTCGCCGCGGTTTCGCTCTCGGGCGGCAAGCGTGGCCTGCTGATCGACGCGTTCTATTCGGCCGGCCTCAATTTTGCGCCGCTCAGCTCGAATGCGACCGAGCAACTGGCAAAAATGCTCGGCCCCGGCAGCATCGTCGGCAATCCCCTCGATGCCGGTTTTGCCGCGGTGGTGGACCCCTCGGTCTACATGAACTCGATCAAGATCATGATCGACGATCCCGATACCGACATCGTCATCATCGATGCCGAACTGCCGAAGGCGCCGCATGAATTGCGCGAACGCAATTTGCGAATCGTCAACGAGATGGCGGGAGCCGCCAGCAAGCCCGTGGTCTACATCAGCGCGATGTCGATCGGCTTTACCGAATTCACCAAGGGGCTACGCAAGTCGCTGCCGAACATCGCGGTCATGCAGGGCCTCGACCGCGCGGTCGGCGCGATCAAGTCGCTGATTGAATATTCTTCGCTGCGCAAGGAAGTGCCCGACATCAAGTCGAGTTCCAAGGCATCCGCGCGGGCTGTGCTGGAAAAGGCGCTCAAGGCCGCCAACGGGGCTGCGGCGCTGGACGAGGTGGCCTCGAAGAAGCTGCTCAAAGCCTATGGTATCCCGGTTTCAAAGGAAGAGATCGCGCAGACCGCCGCGGAAGCGGTGAAGATCGCCAAGAAGATCGGCTTTCCCGTGGTGGCGAAAGTGGTCAGCGCCGACATCCTGCACAAGTCCGACATCGGCGGCGTGGTGCTGAACCTCAACAGCGCGGCCGAGGTGAAGAAGGCATTCAACGACATCACCGCCCGGGTGAAGAAGATCAAGAGCAAGCCGAAGCTAGAGGGCATCCTCATCGCACAGCAGGTCAAGGCCGACCTCGAACTCGTGGTCGGCGCTTCGCTCGACGCCGAGATGGGGCCAGTGGTGCTGTTCGGCACCGGTGGCGTCGATATCGAACTGATGAAGGACGTAGCCCTCGCCGGTGCCCCGCTGGACGAGGCTGAGGCGAAGCAGTTGATCGCCAAGACCAAGGCCGGCGTCAAGATGAAGGGCTATCGCGGCAAGCCCGCGCTGCACGAAGCCTCCGCCGTGAAGGCGCTGGTCGGCCTCTCCAATCTGATGGCCGACGCCGGCAACCGCATCGCGTCGATCGACGTCAATCCATTTTTGATCAACAGCAAGCTCGGCGTCGCCGTCGACGGTTTGATCGTGCTGAACAATGCTGCGGCGAACAAGGCGGCGAAGCATTAAGACGCACGAGATGCCGTAGGGTGGGCTGAGCGAAGCGAGCCCACCATCTCGCAGCTCGTTCGCGGATAGATGGTGGCACGTCGCTACGCTCCTTTGCCCACCCTACGGCACCGAGCGCTACAAC
>CAWFMW010000076.1:0-26413 GCA_963816815.1 uncultured Alphaproteobacteria bacterium | reverse complement strand
GCGCGGCTGCTGATCGAAAGCGGCGCTCACGTGCCGTATGTCGGCACGGCATGCCCGAGAACGCAATGGTCGGACCCGGATCGGGAATGGCTGGAGGCCAAGGGCACGCGCGTTCAGTATCGCGCGTCGCTGGAGATGGATCTGGCTGCGGTCGGCGAGTTCAAGCCGGATCTCGCGATCGGCACCACGCCGGTCGTGCAGAAGGCAAAACAGCTCGCGATCCCGTCGCTCTATTTCACCAATCTGATTTCGGCGCGGCCGCTGTTCGGCGTCGCCGGCGCCGGATCGCTGGCGCAGGTCGTCAACGCCGCGCTCGCCAATCAACGCCGCTTCGACGAGATGCGGGAGTTCTTCGGCGACGTCGGCGAAGGTCACGCCGCAGGTGTCTGGGAAGATACGCCAAAGGAGAACGTCGCGTTCCGGGAGAAATACAGGAAGCAGATCGAAGCCCAGGCCAAGAAGCGCAAAGCCGAGGAGATGATCTGATGCTCGTCCTCGACCACGATCGCGCGGGTGGCTATTGGGGGGCGGTCTATGCCTTCACCGCCGTCAAGGGCATGCAGGTCATCATCGATGGCCCGGTCGGCTGCGAGAATCTGCCGGTCACCTCGGTGCTGCATTATACCGACGCGCTGCCGCCGCATGAATTGCCGATCGTGGTCACCGGCCTCGGCGAGGAAGAACTCGGCCAGACCGGCACCGAAGGCGCGATGAAGCGCGCGCATCGCGTGCTGGATCCGTATCTGCCGGCGGTCGTGGTCACCGGTTCGATCGCCGAGATGATCGGCGGCGGCGTCACGCCCGAAGGTACCAACATCAAGCGCTTCCTGCCGCGCACCATCGACGAGGACCAGTGGCAGAGCGCCGATCGCGCCATCGTCTGGCTCTGGAAAGAATACGGCGTCAAGAAGATCCCGGAGCGCAAGCCGCGCGCGGAAGGCGTCAAGCCGCGGGTCAACATCATCGGGCCGATCTACGGCACCTTCAACATGCCGTCCGACCTTGCCGAAATTCGCCGGCTGATCGAGGGCATCGGCGCCGAAGTCAACATGGTGTTTCCGCTCGGCAGCCACCTTGCGGATATCCCAAAGCTCATCAACGCCGACGTCAACGTCTGCATGTACCGCGAATTCGGCCGGATGCTGTGCGAGGCGCTGGAGCGGCCGTATCTGCAGGCTCCGATCGGCCTGCATTCGACCACCAAATTCCTGCGCAAGCTCGGCGAACTGCTGGGCATCGACCCCGAGCCGTTCATCGAGCGCGAGAAGCACACCACCATCAAGCCGCTGTGGGACCTCTGGCGTTCGGTCACCCAGGATTTCTTCGGCACCGCGAGCTTTGCCATCGTCGCCAACGAGACCTATGCGCGCGGGGTGAGGAATTTCCTCGAGACCGAGATGGGGCTGCCATGCACGTTCTCCTTTGCGCGCAAGGCCGGCGTCAAGCCGGACAATGACGCCGTGCGATCGGCGGTGCGCGAGAAGCCGCCGCTCATTCTGTTCGGCAGCTACAACGAGCGGATGTATCTGGCTGAGGCCGGCGGACGCGCGGTCTATGTGCCGGCGTCATTTCCAGGCGCGGTGATCCGCCGCCACACCGGCACGCCGTTCATGGGTTACTCCGGCGCCACCTATCTGGTGCAGGAAGTCTGCAACGCGCTGTTCGATGCGCTGTTCAACATCCTGCCGCTGGCGGCCGACCTCGATCGCGTCGATCCGACGCCGGCGCGCCTGCACGAGGAAATTCTATGGAGCGACGAAGCCAAGGCGCTGCTCGACGAGGTGCTCGAGGCGCATCCCGTGCTGGTGCGCATTTCGGCGGCCAAGCGCCTGCGCGATGCCGCCGAGAGTGGCGCGCGCCGGGCCGGGGAAGGGCGCGTCACCACGGAATTGGTCGCGAAAGCCCGCGCGGCACTGATGGATGGGCAACCCGCATGAGAATGACCGAAGCCAGTCTTTATCCGGTGATCCCGTATTTGCACGTGCAACAGCACGATTGGGAGGTGACGTCGATGTCCGATTATGCCCACAGCGGCCGTCGTTCGAAAACGTTGGTCGAGCACCGGACCATTGAGTACCGGCTGATGTTCGGCGCCTGCTACTTGTTGTCGCTTGCGAGCGCAATCGTCGCGCGGCTGACGCCCTGGCGCAAGGCATCCGGTCAGCCGCGCGTTCGGCAATCGATTTTCAGGGAAGCCAGCAGTGCTGCCGGGGTCTGGGTGGCCTCGTCGTTCATGGGTTTGTAGACGGGATTTCGTCCGGTCTCTGGCCGGGCGGATAATGCCGTGTCGAAAGATCCGGCATTCGCTGTCGCCCACGCTCGGGCGGCGAACGGCCGCAAGGCCATCACTAGGAGGATACCAAATGAAGGACGGTTCCTTATCGGGGCTATCCGAAGCTGAAGCCAAGGAATTCCACTCGATATTCATGACGAGCTTCTTTCTCTTCACGGCTATCGCGGTGGTTGCCCACATCCTCGCCTGGATGTGGCGTCCCTGGCTGCCGGGCCCCGGCGGCTACAAGACGGCGTTGGATAGCATCCAGCACTTCGCCCAAGTTTCCATCTCCTATTTGACCTGACGGGAGGCAACAAACATGTGGCGAATTTGGCTTCTGTTCGACCCGCGGCGCGCGTTGATCATGCTCTTCACGTTCCTGTTCGGACTGGCGATCGTGATCCACTTCATCCTGCTCTCGACCGACCGGTTCAACTGGCTGGACGGTCCCCGCAAGACAAAGACGGGAGAGATCACTCTGCCGTACACACCACCAAGCATGCCGTCCTGATGGCATGACAGACCTGCGTACCGGAACGGACGAGGCCGGATACGAGCGGCCGGTCTCGTTCGCTTCCGGTAGCTACCTGACGGATGACGACAACAACGACGATGATTTTCGCACGCGGAGGAACGAACGATGGCCATGCTCAGCTTTGAAAGAAAATATCGCGTTCGCGGCGGAACGCTCATCGGCGGCGACCTGTTCGATTTCTGGGTCGGCCCATTCTTCGTCGGCTTCTTCGGGATAACGACGATGTTCTTTGCGCTGGTCGGGATCGCGATGATCCTGTGGAGCGCGGCGCTCGGCCCCACCTGGAACATCTGGCAGATCAGCGTCAATCCGCCCGATGCCTCATACGGGCTGTCATTTGCGCCGCTGCAGGAGGGTGGCATCTGGCAGATCGTGACGGTATGCGCGCTCGGCGCCTTTGTTTCCTGGGCGCTTCGCGAGGTTGAGATCTGCAGAAAGCTCGGCATTGGCTACCACGTGCCGTTCGCGTTCGGCTTCGCCATCTTCGCCTATTTCACGCTGGTCGTGATCCGGCCGGTGCTGATGGGATCCTGGAGTTATGGCTTTCCCTACGGCATCATCACCCACCTCGATTGGGTGTCGAACACCGGCTACCAGTACGGCAACTTCCACTACAATCCCGCGCATATGATCGCCATCACGTTCTTCTTCACGACGTGCCTGGCGCTGGCGTTGCACGGCGGCCTGATCCTTTCGTCGACCAATCCTGACCGCGGCGAGCCGGTGAAGTCGCCGGAGCATGAGAACACGATCTTTCGCGACCTGATCGGCTACTCGGTCGGCACCATCGGCATCCATCGGCTCGGACTGTTCGTGGCGTTGTCCGCCGTGTTCTTCAGCGCCGTCTGCATCGTGATCAGCGGGCCGTTGTGGTCCGAAGGCGAAGCCTGGTCCGAATGGTGGAACTGGTGGCGCAATCTTCCGATCTGGTCCTCCAACTAATTCCGGTCATCAGAAAGAGTCCTTAGCCATGGCCCAGTATCAAAATTTCTTCACGCAGGTGCAGGTGCGCAGCACCATTTATCCGGGCATTCCCCTGCAACCCGGGACGTGGGTTCGCAGCGGGGAGGGCCGGTTCAACTACTGGCTCGGAAAGCTCGGCGACGCCCAGGTCGGCCCGATCTATCTCGGTTACCTCGGTGTTGTGTCGATCGCGTTCGGCATCGTCGCGATCGAGATCATCGGCCTCAATATGCTGGCGTCGGTGAACTGGAGCCCGATCGAGTTCGTCCGGCAACTGCCCTGGCTGTCGCTCGATCCGCCGAAGCCTGAATACGGCATCAGCTTTCCGCCGCTGCAGGAAGGCGGCTGGTGGCTGATGGCCGGGTTCTTCCTGACCACGTCGATCCTGCTGTGGTGGGCGCGGACTTACCGCAGAGCGCGGGCCCTTGGCATGGGGACGCATGTGTCCTGGGCGTTTGCTTCGGCGATCTGGCTCTATCTGGTGCTGGGCTTCATCCGCCCGCTGCTGATGGGTCACTTCAGCGAAGCCGTTCCGTTCGGGATCTTCCCGCATCTCGACTGGACCAACAACTTCTCCATCACCCACGGCAATCTGTTCTACAACCCGTTCCACATGCTCTCGATTGCATTCCTGTATGGCTCGGCATTGCTGTTTGCGATGCACGGCGCCACGATCCTGGCCGTCAGCCGCTACGGCGGCGAGCGCGAGATCGAGCAGATCGTCGATCGCGGAACGGCACTGGAGCGGGCCGCCTTGTTCTGGCGCTGGACCATGGGTTTCAACGCCACCGCGGAATCGATCCATCGCTGGGCCTGGTGGTTTGCTGTCCTATGCCCGCTGACCGGCGGCATCGGGATCCTTCTCTCCGGTACCGTCGTCGACAACTGGTTTGACTGGGGCGTCAAGCACGGTCTGGCGATGCCGCGATAACGCAACAGACGAATTTCTAGCGTGCGCCGTGAATAGCAAAATGCCAGCTCGGCGCACGTAGGCTTTCATCGTCTTGCCGGCTCAGCAAACCTGTTTCTGTCCGGAATGAAGCGGCGGCGGGCGGGCACGTCGAAATTTCGCGTGCCAGGCATCCGCTAACAAGAAAAGCCGGGTTGGAGGATCGCTGGGGTGAAGGATCACTGGTTGGTGGAGGATATTTGCCCTGGTGCAGGTGTTCAAATCTCCGAAGGAGTCGCTGGGCGATCTCGGCGCACTGCCGGCCGCGGACTTGATTGCGGCCGCGACCGACGTCGCCGTGATCGTCGACGGCCAGGGATTCATTCGCGATGTTGCGTTCAACAAGGAAGAGCTGTCGCTCGAACTGGACGCGCAGGGCAGGTGGATGGGCTCGAAGCTCTCGGAGACGGTGACTTCCGAGACGCGCGGCAAGGTCGGAGAGCTGCTGCACGATGCTGCCATACGGAAAGTCGTCGAGCTGGCGCCAGGTCAATCATCCGTCGGCCGGTGGCGAGGATATCCCGGTGCTCTATTCGGCCATCAATATCGGCCGGGAGGATCGCTTCGTGGTGGTTGGTCGGGATCTGCGCCCGATGGCCGCGATGCAGCAGCGGCTGATCAATGCCCAGCAGTCGATGGAACGCGACTATGCCAAGCTGCGGCATGCCGAAACCCGGTATCGCTTGCTGTTCCAGGTTTCGTCGGAAGCGGTCATGATCGTTGACGCCGCCAGCAGCACGATCGTCGATGCCAACCCGGCAGCGCTTGCGCTACTCGACGAGAGCGCACCCCAGGTTCTGAAATCGCGTTTTACCGGCCATTTCGACGCGGCAAGTGCGCAGCAGGTTCAAACCCTTCTCGGAGACGTCCGCGCTACGGGTCGCGACGGCAACGTCCGCGCTCAGCTCGCCAAGGGAGACCGGGAGTGCAATGTCGCGGCATCACTGTTTCGACAGGAAAACGCGTCGCTGTTCCTGGTCCGCCTGTCGTCGGGTGTGACGCTGCCGGAAGGCGGCGCGCTGAAGGCAACATCGACATTGCTGCAGTATTTCGATGCGGCCCCCGACGGATTGGTCATCACGGAGTTCGACGGCCGCATCGTCAAGGCGAACGCGGCCTTTATCGAGATGGCGCAGCTTGGCAGTGCCGAGCAAGCACGAGGTGAACTGCTGGATCGATGGCTTGGCCGTGCCGGCGTGGATTTCGATGTGGCGCTGGCCAATCTGCGTCAGAGCGGGTCGATCAAGCTGTTTTCGACCGCGCTGCGTGGCGAGCATGGCGCGACAGCGGATGTCGAAGTCTCCGCGGTGTCACTCGCCGACGGCTTCCAGAAGCAAGGCTTCGGCTTTGCCATCAGGAACGTCGAGAAGCGGCTGTCGGCGTCGTCGTCTTCGGCGCGAGAGCTGCCGCGGTCGGTCGCGCAACTCACCGAACTGATCGGCCGGGTTCCGCTGCGCGATCTCGTGCGCGAGGCCACCGACGTGATTGAGAAACTGTCGATCGAAGCAGCACTGGAACTGACCGGTGACAATCGCGCGTCGGCGGCAGAAATGCTCGGTCTCAGCCGGCAGAGCCTTTATGTCAAACTGCGCCGGTTCGGCCTCGCCGAACATGCCGCTGACGAGGAGGGCGAGGATGAATAGCGCCGTCGCCGAGCGTCCGTCGCCTCTGGTTGTTCTGGAGCTTTTGAAGCCGATCACCTGGTTTCCGCCGATGTGGGCGTTGGGGTGCGGCATCGTTTCGTCAGGCATTTCGCCGGGACAGCGCTGGCCGCTGATCGCAGCCGGCGTGCTGCTGGCGGGACCGATGGTGTGCGGGACCAGCCAGGCCGTGAACGACTGGTACGATCGGCATGTCGATGCCATCAACGAGCCGAACCGTCCAATTCCCTCGGGACGCATTCCCGGGCGTTGGGGTCTTTATATCGCGATCATCTGGACGGGGCTGTCGTTGCTGCTGGCGACAGCGCTCGGCACCTGGGGATTTGTCGCTGCCATCGTCGGCCTGGTACTGGCATGGGCCTACAGCGCGCCGCCGATCCGGCTGAAGCAGAACGGCTGGTGGGGCAATGCCGCTTGCGGGCTGTGCTATGAAGGCCTGCCGTGGTTCACCGGTGCCGCCGTGATGAGCGCGTCGATGCCGGACTGGCGCATTGTCGTGATCGCGCTGCTCTATAGCGTCGGTGCCCACGGCATCATGACGCTGAACGATTTCAAGTCGGTCGAAGGCGACAGGCGGATGGGGATCGATTCGCTGCCGGTGCTGCTTGGTGTCGGCAACGCCGCGCGCTTTGCCTGCCTGGTGATGGCGGTGCCGCAGGTAGCGGTCGTCGGGCTGCTCCTGGCATGGCAGCTGCCGTTCTATGCGGCGGCTGTCGGCGCATTGCTGATCGGACAATTGTTCCTGATGGCTCATTTCCTGAAAAGCCCGCGGGAGAGGGCCCCCTGGTACAACGGAACCGGGATCAGTTGTTACGTGGTCGGCATGCTCATCAGCGCGTTTGCGCTGGCAGCGATCCAGGTGGGCTGAGCATGAACAATCCCGTTCTCTCCTGGTTTGGTATCGTCCGTCTCGGCCTCGTTCAGACCGGCCTTGGCGCCATTGTCGTTCTCACCACTTCGACGCTGAACCGGGTGATGGTGGTCGAACTCGCGATGCCGGCGATCCTGCCCGGGCGCGCTGGTCGCCATTCACTACGCCCTTCAGGTGTTCCGCCCCGCCTGGGGCCATGGCTCCGATCTCGGCGCGCGGCGGACGCCATGGATCGTCGGCGGCATGGCTGTTCTCGCCACCGGCGGCTTGATGGCGTCGGTGGCGACGGCGTGGATGACGACGCAGCCGCTGTTCGGGATCGCGCTTGCGGTAGCCGCATTCGGTCTGATCGGGGTCGGTGTCGGGGCGGCGGGCACGTCGCTGCTGGTGCTGCTCGCCAAGCGGACCGACGACAACCGCCGCGCGGCGGCGGCGACCATCGTCTGGGTCATGATGATCGCCGGCTTCATCGTAACCACCGGCGTTGCCGGTCATCTGCTCGATCCGTTCTCGCCTGCGAGGCTCATCGTCGTTTCCGGGTCGGTATCGGTCGCGGCGATGATTCTCACGCTGGTTGGTGTCTGGGGCGTCGAAGGAAACGTCGATAGCCGCGGTTCAGCCTCGATTGAAGGAGCCGCCGCGTCAGTCCTCATTCCGCGAAGCGTTTATCGAAGTCTGGACCGAACCGAAGTCGCGGCGGTTTGCGATCTTTGTCTTTGTCTCGATGCTGGCCTACAGCGCGCAGGACCTCATCCTCGAGCCGTTCGCCGGTGCGGTATTTGGCTTCACGCCGGGCGAGACGACGAAACTCTCGGGCATTCAGCATGGCGGAACGCTGATCGGCATGGCGCTGGTGCCGTTGGTCGGCGCGATTTATCCGCGCACGCGCGGAAATCTGCAGATCTGGACCGTCGGCGGTTGTATTGCCTCGGCGATCGCGCTGCTGGGCCTCGCCGCCGCTGCCTTTGTCGGGCCAGCGTGGCCGCTTCGCGAGAATGTCTTCATGCTCGGCGTCACCAATGGCGCCTACGCGGTGGCGGCGATCGGCTCGATGATGGCGCTGGTGGGAGCGGGTGGCGAGAAGCGCGAAGGCGTGCGCATGGGCCTTTGGGGCGCAGCACAGGCGTTTGCGTTCGGAATCGGCGGCTTCCTCGGGACACTCGCCAGCGACATCGCGCGCTATCTGCTGACGTCGCCGGCGCTGTCCTACTCCGTTGTCTTTGCATCTGAAGCCGGGCTGTTTGTCGTTTCTGCATGCATGGCGGTTTGGGTTCATCGTGCGTCGGCAAGAAGCGCGATGCGACAGGGTTCGCCAGGCGATATGCGCGCGGCCGCCGTCGCGGGAGGAGCGAGATCATGAGTATTTCGGAGATCTTCGATGTGGTGGTTGTGGGCGGCGGGCCGTCCGGCGCAACCGCGGCGCATGACCTTGCCAATCTCGGACGGACCGTCCTGCTGCTCGATCGGGCCGGTCGCATCAAGCCGTGCGGTGGCGCTATACCACCGCGGCTGATCCGCGATTTCGAGATTCCCGACCATCTGCTGGTGGCCCGCGTCAATTCGGCGCGAATGGTGTCGCCGTCGGACAAGCAGGTGGACATGCCGATCGATGGCGGCTTTGTCGGCATGGTCGACCGTGATGAATTCGACGAGTGGTTGCGCGAGCGTGCCGCGATGGCTGGCGCGAAGCGCCGAACCGGACTGTTCAAGCGTTTCGAACGCGACGACGCCGGCAAGACCATCGTCTATTACGAGGAACGTGCGGGCGACGGCTCGACGGTCGAAAAAGCCGTTCGTACCCGCGCGTTGATTGGTGCGGACGGAGCCTTGTCGGCCGTGGCGCGCCAATGTCTGCCCGGCGCCGACCGCCTGCCTTACGTCTTTGCCTATCATGAGATCGTTCGGTCGCCGCCGACAGGATCCAGCTTCGACGGCACGCGTTGCGACGTCTATTACCGCGGTTCGGTATCGCCGGATTTCTATGGCTGGGTATTTCCGCACGGCGACACCGTCAGCGTCGGTACAGGTTCCGCGCGCAAGGGATTTTCGCTGCGCGATTCCGTCGGCGGATTGCGGGATGCCGCGGGGCTTGGAAACTCCGAGACCATCCGTCGCGAGGGCGCGCCGATCCCGCTGCATCCGTTGCCGCGATGGGACGACGGTCACAGCGTCTTGCTGGCCGGCGATGCCGCGGGTGTCGTGGCGCCGGCGTCGGGCGAGGGCATCTACTACGCCATGATCGGCGGGCGGTTGTCGGCCGAGGCGGTCGATCAGTTCCTGGAAACCGGTGATGCGAGGGCGTTGCGCACCGCGCGCAAGCGTTTCATGCGGATGCACGGTTTGGTGTTCTGGATTCTCGGCGTGATGCAGTGGTATTGGTATTCCAACGACCGCCGCCGCGAACGCTTTGTCAGCATTTGTCGCGACCGCGATGTGCAGAAGCTGACCTGGGATGCCTACATGAACAAGGAACTGGTCCGCGCCAAGCCGGTCGCGCATGTCAGGATCTTCTTCAAGAACCTTGCCCATATGGCCGGGCTGGCCTCGGCCTGATGGTCCCGCGCGGCAGTTTCTGGAAGCCTGTGCTGATCGCGGCCTCGGTTGCGATCTTCATCGGCGTGCTCGGCGGAACGCTGACGGACACGGGGCCCTGGTATCAAAACCTCCGCAAACCGTCGTGGCAGCCGCCGGACTGGCTGTTCGGTCCGGCATGGACACTGATTTTTGCGCTGGCGACGACGTCGGCGGTCTATGCCTGGCGCAACGCGGATAGCCGTTCGCAACGCGAATGGGTGATCGCGCTGTTTGCGCTGAATGGCTTTCTCAACGTGCTGTGGAGCACGTTGTTCTTTGCGTTAAAACGTCCGGACTGGGCGCTGATCGAGGTCGCGTTTCTCTGGCTGTCGATCCTGCTGCCGATGATCGTATTTTGGCGTTTTGCCAGGCCTGCGAGCCTTTATCTGCTGCCTTATCTGCTGTGGGTATCGTTCGCCGCGTTCCTCAACCTGACCGTCGTTCGTCTCAATGCGCCGTTCGCGTTGAGGGCGGGTTGTCTGGAACAGGTGGCCATGTGATCCTGCGGTATGGCTGACCTGTTTGCGAGCGGACGCCTCGTTGATTTCATTCTGGTCGTGGTCGTGCTCGAAGCCGCGGCCCTGCTATTGTATTGGGCCCGCGCCCGGCGGGGCATCGCTCCGCTCGATCTGCTACCTAATCTATGCGCGGGCGCATTTCTTCTGCTCGCGCTGCGCGCGACCCTCGCCGGTAGCGGCTGGATGATCGCCAGCCTTTGCCTTTCGGCGGCAGGACTGGCGCATCTGACCGACGTCTACCGGCGGTGGCGCCGATAGACCATCCACCTGCGTGTCGGCAGCTATTTCTTGTCGGAGAATTTGTTGATGTAGGCGATCACGTCCTTGCGCTGCTGTTCATCCGCAAGCTTGAACGCCATCTTGGTCGAGCCGGTCGCCAGATCGGCCTTGCCCTTGTCGGTCAGGAATTTCTTCAGGAAGGCGTTGGGATCGGGCAAATATTGCATGATCAGATCGTCGGTCCAGACCAGTCCGTTCTCACCTGCCGCCTTGTTGAGCGTGGAATAGGCGAACCCGGGCGCGGTGCCGGATTGTCGGCCGATCACCCCGGTCAGGACAGGTCCGACAAGATTTTTTGCATCGGGACCGATGCGATGACAGGTCATGCACTGTTTGAAGACCTGCTCGCCCTTGGTCGCGTCCTGTGCCGACGCCTCGCCGGCTGGAAGTGCTGCGGCTGCCGCGACCAGAGCTAAGACTGTAAGTTTGACCTGCACGTTTCTCTCCCTGAACTTTGGTTAGATTCCAATTGTTAGGATATATTGACAGTCAGAAATATCAAATTGTGTTGACAGAAATTGACGCTCCGCTTGAGAGAAATCAAACGGTTCGCCGCGCGCTGTGTTAAGTTCGGTATGATTAACCGACAATATGGGGTCGGGTTCCACCATCGTGTAAAGGATATTTTACAACTAAAGCCTTCAAAACTAAGGTGTTTATTGACTTGGGCACTGGATTCTGTGCATCTCTAGCAGCCTGATAGCCAAATTCGCGCCCCGAGTGTCAGGTAGCATTGGCACGTTAAGTGCTTTGGTTTGATTGTCGTTGTTTCGACGGCTTTACGAACCCGCTTCGTAGAAAATGATTGGCAGATAAAAGAATGGCTGCATTACCCACCGTACAGCCCGACATCACGCTCCTTCTGGACATGGAAGGCGTGATCCGTGAGGCGACGCTGTCTCCTTCGATGAGCAGCGAGAGCGTCGATGGCTGGCTGGGCCGTCCGTGGGTCGAAGTCGCCGGCGAAATGGGTGGCGA
The DNA here is from genome assembly GCA_963816815.1 of uncultured Alphaproteobacteria bacterium. GTDB lineage: Bacteria > Pseudomonadota > Alphaproteobacteria > Rhizobiales > Xanthobacteraceae > Bradyrhizobium. The sequence goes on along the minus strand of CAWFMW010000076.1, from coordinate 14,810 downwards.
CAAGGTCAAGCGCATGGTCGACGACGCCCGCGTCAGCGGGATCTCGGCTTTCCGCCAGATCAACCAGCGCTTTCCCAGCGGTCTCGAAATTCCGATGGAATACACGACGGTGCTGCTGGGCGGTCGTGCCGGCATGCTCGCGATCGGAAAGAATTTGCAGGCCGTCGCCGAATTGCAGTCGCGGTTGATCGCGGCACAGCAGACGATGGAGCGTGACTACTGGAAGCTCCGCGAAATCGAGACGCGTTATCGGCTGGTGTTCGACGCCTCCAACGAAGCCGTCATGATCGTATCCGCGGCCAATTTGCGGATCGTCGAAGCCAACCGCACCGCCGTCGAGGCGCTGAATTCCACGCGCCGCCGCAATGAAGATCTGGCCGGCCGCGAACTGCTCCATGACGTGGCGGCAGAGGACCGCGACGCGGTTCGCGAGATGCTGGCGCGTATTCGCGAACGCGGCAAGGCATTGAGCATCCTCGTGCATCTCGGCGCCGACGCAAGGCCCTGGATGCTGCGGGGATCGTTGATGACGGCGGAGCCGGGCCACGTATTTCTGCTGCAGTTTACCCCGGCAACCGGGCCGTCGACACCGCTGGAGAAGAGTGAGCATTCGACCGTCGAGCAGTTGATCGATCATCTGCCCGACGGTTTCGTGGCGCTCGATGAGGCCGGCATTATTCGTCACGCCAACCAGGCGTTTCTCGATCTGGTGCAGCTCGGCTCGAAGGGATCTGCGATCGGGGAGTCGCTCGGACGCTGGCTCTGGCAGCCGGGCGCGGATCTGAACGCGCTGCTCGCCAATATCCAGCGCCACAAGACCGTACGGCTGTTCACGACGTCGATCCGCGGAGAGCTCGGGACAGAGACCGAAGTCGAGATTTCGGCCGGCTCCGGAGAAGAACAGGGCGAGATCGGCGTGCTGCTGCGCAACGTCTCCCGTCGCCTGCCGTCCGGCAACGAGAGCGACTTCCTGCGCACGGCGCTGGGTTCGATGAGCGAGCAGATCGGAAAATCGTCGCTGCGCAACCTGGTCAAGAACACCGTCAGCATCGTCGAGCAGCATTATGTGAAGCAGGCGCTGGAGCTTGCGGGCGGGAACCGGACGGCGACGGCTGAACTACTGGGATTGAGCCGGCAGAGCCTTTATGCCAAGCTCAATCGTTACGGCCTCGAAGACAAGGGGTCGGACGCCGAGGAAACCCCAGAGGCCTGAATTGGCGCTGCATTCGCTCGCTACCCCCGCGTTCGGAAAAGCCGATCTTTCGAACTGCGAACGCGAAGAGATTCATCTCGCGGGCTCGATTCAGCCCCACGGCGCCTTGTTGGTCGTCAGCGAACCCGATCATCGCGTCATCCAGGCCAGCGCCAACGCCGCCGAATTCCTCAATCTGAAGCAGGTCATCGGCATGGCGCTCGCCGATCTCGATGGCGATCTGCTGGTTCGCATCCTTCCCCATCTCGACCCGACGGCGCAGGGAATGCCGATCGCCGTGCGTTGCCGGATCGGAAGTCCCAGTGCGGAGTTCGATGGCTTGCTGCATCGGCCGCCCGCCGGTGGTCTGGTGATCGAACTGGAGCGCGCGGGGCCGTCGGTCGATCTGTCCCGGCACATCGCGAACGCGCTTGAAAAGATCCGCACGGCATCGTCGCTTCGTGCGCTGTGCGAGGAAGCGGCGACGCTGTTTCAGGATCGCACCAGCTACGACCGCGTGATGATCTACCGGTTCGATGACGAAGGGCATGGCGAGGTGTTCTCGGAACGCCGCAGACCCGAGCTCGAAGCCTATTTGGGCAATCGCTACCCTGCGACCGATATCCCGCAAATGGCGCGGCGCCTCTATGAGCGTACGCGGGTACGCGTGCTGGTCGATGTGAACTACGAACCGGTTCCGCTGCGGCCGCGGCTGTCTCCGATAACGGGGCAGGATCTGGACATGTCGCTCTGTTTCCTGCGCAGCATGTCGCCAATTCATCTGCAGTACCTGAAGAATATGGGCGTCGGCGCCACCCTGGTGATCTCGCTTGTGGTCGGCGGCAAATTGTGGGGCCTCGTCGCCTGCCACCATTACGAACCGCGCTTTATCCATTTCGAACTGCGGGCGGTTTGCGAGCTGCTTGCCGAAGCGATCGCGACGCGCATCGCGGCGCTCGAAAGTTTTGCGCAGAGTCAGTCTGAAATCTTCGTGCAGCGGCTCGAACAGCGAATGATCGAGGCGATGTCGCGCGAAGGCGACTGGCGGGGGGCGATCTTCGATAGCTCGCAATCGATTCTTCAGCCGCTGGGGGCGAGCGGAAGCGCCTTGATTTACGAGGGCCAGATCATCTCGACCGGAGAGGTTCCGGGAACGCAGGAGATCAGGGAAATCGGGGCGTGGCTGGACACGCACCGCGATCTGTCCGTGGTGGCGACGGCGTCGCTCGGACTGGATCTTCCCCAGTTCGCGGGAATCATAAAGGTGGCGAGCGGGATCGCGGTGACACCGATTTCCAGTAATCCCGGCGAGTATTTGATCTGGTTTCGCCCGGAGCGCATCCGCACCGTGACCTGGGGCGGCGATCCGCTCAAGCCGTTCGTGATCGGTGACAATCCCTCCGATCTGTCGCCGCGACGGTCGTTCGCGCAGTGGCATCAGCAGGTGGAGGGGACGTCCGAGCCGTGGACGCCGGCCGACATTGCCGCGGCGCGCCTGATCGGCCAGTCGGTGGCGGATATCGTGCTGCAATTCCGGGCGGTACGCACGCTGATCGCCCAGGATCAGCTCGAACAGTTCAGCCGCCATGTGCGCGTGTCCGAGCAGCCGGTGATCATCGCCGATATCGACGGCAAGATCCTGCTGATGAACGAGGCGTTCAAGACGCTGCTGCCGCAGGATCATGGCGGGGATCGGCCGGCTGCATGGACTGGCTGGTGCATTTCAGCAATCGGAGCGATTTCTCGAGAACGTGGCGGACCTGATCGGTCATCATCGCGCATGGCGCGGCGAATTGCTGTTGCGCAGCGAAGGCAACCGGGAAAAGCCGCTGATGGTAAGGGCCGATCCGGTGCAGCCGTCGCGGGACCGGGTGCTCGGATTTGTGCTTGATCTTTTCCGACATCACCGATCGCAAGGCCGCCGAGATCGCGCGCAGCCGTTTTCAGGAAGGCATCATCCAGAGCAATCGCATCAACAGCGTCCGCCTCGATTCCAAGACCGATCTCGTCTACCAGAACCTGCTGTCATCGGTGATCGAGAATGCCCAGCTCGCGGCGCTCGAAATCACCTACGGCGTGGAAACCAGCCGTATTGCCGAGATGCTGGAGAGCGTCCGCAATTCGACGCTGCGTACCGCGGAGGTGCTGGAGCATTTGATCTGGCATGCGTCGCGTACATCTGGTGGGAACAAGCCGGATAGATAACCGCCAGCTGCGCAAGGCGCCTTATTGTTCTGCGACTGCCGCGATCGGGCCCGACGACAACATGGCCTTTACGGCGCACGACAAATCGATGTTGAGCGAGAATGCAATCGCGCCTTCCTCGATCACCATCTGCGGGTCGGCGGCCAGGGTTCCGGCGTGATCGAGCGCCTGACGATAGTCGGCCTTGAGTGCTTCAAGGTCCGGAAATCGCGAAAAATCGTAGAACGACAGTTCCGAAGGCTGAAGGTCCAGCGATCGGGCCAGCAACCGTTGCAAAATCTGGCCGCCGCTGAGGTCGCCGAGATAGCGGGTGTAGGCATGCGCGATCAGCCGCGTGCCGTCACCTTCGGCCGCCTTGGCGATCCGTCTGGCATAAAAATCTCCCGCGGCCAGCAGAGGAATGCCTCGGCTCCAATGCGCGCCGCACAGCGCCACCAGGTCGGCTTCGATCGCGGGCGCGCGATCCAGCCTGTAGTCGATGAGCCTGTCGAGGGCAGGGGAACCGCGATGACGCGCGAGGCCTTGCTCCATCGCCTGATAGGCGGGAAGCAGATTGCGCAACAGGAGAATATAGCCCTCGCGGGTGGCTTCGCCCCGCAGCAGGTCGCGGATGATGCCGGTGCGCTCGGCTTCGACATGGAGTGTCTTGGTACGGAGATAAAGCGCGGTGACGATGGGCGGCGCGGGAACGTCCGTCGTCGCAGCTGTCATTCCCTTGGTCCCCACGGTCGCTTTCGAAGGAAAGCTTCGTCGCATCAACTTGCGCCGCCCTTGCATGCCAAGGTCAGTCACTTCCGGCACTTCATCTGTTCGATCAGGCCATGCGCCTGTTGCGGCGCCGTAGTCGCATCTGCTGACATCATATCCGCTCCCATCGAAGCGACAAGGTCGGGCTGGGCGATCACCATGGGACCGCCGATGATGATGCCGACGTGCCTGTTGCGTGAGTCGCGCCTGATGTCGTGGATGTCCTTCTTCAGTTCATCGAGCCGGCGGTCGCTGCTGACGGAGAAGCCAACGATGTCGAACCAGTGGTTATGCACAAGAGATGTAAGTTCCTGATGCGACGAGAAGGGGCCGGTACACAAATTCCAGCCGGCGCGCCGGAAGAACTCGGCCACCATCGATAATCCGAAGCTGTGCTGTTCGCCCGGAATGATCGTCAGCAGCACCGATTCGCCGGCGTGAAACGCGTTTGTCTCGTCGGTGAAGCGGTCGCTGAGACGGCGCATGATGAGCTGAAGACGGCCGACGCCCAGCGTCACGTTCGCGAAATCTGCCGCATCCGATTCCCAGAGCGTGCCGAGCTGCCGCGCCGCGGGCGCCAGCAGATCGAGAAAGATCGATTCGACCGTGCTGCCCTTGGCCAACAGCTCGTCGACATAGGCAAACGCGGCGTCATCGTCGTTTCCGAGGCGTCAGCGCTGCGAATTGCTCGACCTCGGTCGGCAATTGTTCGGTGGCTTCTGCAATCTTTGGCTGCCGGCGCGCGACGAAGCGCGAGGACGATCTTTGGAACGAGCTGGGTCTTGATGGTTCGGACCACCTGGATCGGCTGCAGCGCCGGCCGAAATCGCCAGATCGGCGCCGGGATTCGTTGTCGAAGTGATTTGGAATGACGCGCCGGGGCGGTGTCAGTAGCGCTGCCGGCTGAGAAGGATTGCTCGTTCACATCGGTCATTTTTCACTCCCCGCAACATTAAGTCCTCGCTTCTCAAAACCGTCAAGTTTAATTTACGTATAGTTTGATTGACAGTTCTCGGAACGAAGTTTAGCCTTCTTGTCATCAAGCCCGCACATAGGGAGTGGCGCGGTGCAGCTTCGAGCAGCTTCAAATCCGGAATTTCCCCAATACGGCGACCAATCGCCGGCAGATGCTCGTCTTCCCCAGTCGGTATCGCATCACCGCGACGAAAGACTGTCAAACAATCTTTACAGTTTGGTTCATGAATCCGTCGCTGCGCCTGCGAACGGAATTTCGAAGTCCGGCGATGCGAAACTCTCAGACCGATCGTCCGCCCAACCACTTAAGCTGCTGTACACGCCCGAACAGCGCATTCGCCGCGACGCAACAAAGTGGACGCTGGTGCAGGGGATCCTCGCGCCGGTCCAGTTCGCGGTCTTCCTGGTCAGCCTCGCGCTGGTGCTTCGTTATCTCGCCACGGGCGAGGGATTTGGCGTCGCGACGGCGTCGGTCGTGATCAAGACGCTGCTGCTTTACGCGATCATGATCACCGGCTCGATCTGGGAGCGGGAAGTCTTCGGCTGCTATCTGTTTGCGCCGGCGTTCTTCTGGGAAGACGTCTTCAGCTTCCTGGTACTGGCGACTGCACACCGCATATTTGGTGGCGCTGTTCGCCGGGATCGGCGATTCGCGCCAGCAGATGCTGCTCGCGCTGGCGGCCTACGCATCCTACTTCGTCAATGCCACGCAATTCGTATTGAAGCTGCGCGCCGCGCGCCGCGATGAGCGGCTGATGCTGGCAGAAGCTCCCTCCATTTCAGGGAGCCGGGCATGAACGCGCATGTGCAGGGATGTACGGCCGGCGGCGAGATCGCGCCCAAGGCCGTCCGCCGGGAAAGCGGCCAGCGCGAAGTGTTCTGCGGGCTGACCGGCATCGTCTGGCTGCATCGGAAGATCCAGGATGCATTCTTCCTCGTGGTGGGCTCGCGCACCTGCGCGCATCTGATCCAGTCCGCGGCCGGCGTGATGATCTTCGCCGAACCGCGCTTTGCGACCGCGATCATGGAAGAAAAGGATCTTGCCGGGCTCACCGACGCCAATGATGAGCTGGACCGGATCGTAACGCAGTTGATCGCGCGGAGGCCGGATATCCGTCTGCTGTTTCTGGTCGGTTCGTGTCCGTCCGAGGTGATCAAGCTCGATCTGTCGCGCGCCGCATTGCGGCTGTCGCAGAAATTTTCGCCGGCGGTGCGCATTCTCAATTACTCAGGCAGTGGAATCGAGACAACATTCACGCAAGGCGAGGATGCATGTCTCGCCTCGCTCGTTCCGGCGCTCCCCCCGAGCGGAACGGGCGAGGACCAGCTTGCTCATCGTGGGATCGCTGGCCGATGTGGTCGAGGATCAGTTCGTCCGGATGTTCGAGGCGCTTGGCATCGGTGAGGTGCAGTTCCTGCCGCCGCGCAACTCCACCGCACTTCCTGCCGTGGGGCCGAATACCAAATTCCTCCTGGCGCAACCGTTCCTTGCCGATACGGCGCGTGCTCTGGAAGACCGTGGCGCCAAGCGATTGGCCGCGCCATTCCCGCTGGGCGTCGAGGGCACCACCGCATGGCTTTGTGCGGCGGCCGATGCCTTCGGCGTCGATCCGGTGCTGTTCGAGACCGTGACGCATCCCTATCGCGCGCGGGCGGAACGGGCGCTGATGCGCTATCGCGATCAATTGGCAGGACGTCGCATTTTCCTGTTTCCGGATTCCCAACTCGAAATTCCGCTGGCGCGGTTCCTGTCGCGCGAATTGTCGATGCAGTTGGTCGAGGTGGGGACACCCTATCTGCATCGCGAGCATCTTGCCGAAGAACTCAAGCTGTTGCCGGCAGGCGTCGCGCTGACGGAAGGGCAAGACGTCGACCTGCAACTCGATCGCTGCCGTTCGGCGCGGCCCGATCTCGTGGTGTGCGGCCTTGGGCTCGCCAATCCGCTGGAGGCCGAGGGCATGACGACCAAATGGTCGATCGAACTCGTGTTCACGCCGATCCAGGGCTACGAGCAGGCCGCTGATCTCGCCGAACTGTTTGCACGCCCGCTCGTGCGCCGCGCGAAACTGGTGGCCTGACCATGCAGCTCACGGTCTGGACATATGAAGGACCTCCCCATGTCGGCGCGATGCGCGTCGCCACGGGCATGGAAGGTCTGCATTACGTCCTGCACGCGCCGCAGGGCGACACCTATGCGGATCTGCTGTTCACGATGATCGAACGCCGCGACCGCCGCCCGCCCGTGACCTACACGACATTTTCCGCGCGCGACCTCGGTGGCGATACCGCTGAGCTGTTCAAGACCGCGGCCCGAAACGCCTATGACCGGTTCCAGCCGCAGGCGATGATCGTTGGCGCTTCCTGCACGGGGTCGCTGATCCAGGACGATCCCGGCGGCCTGGCGCGTGCGCTCAATCTTCCCATTCCGGTCGTGACCGTCGATCTTCCGGCGTATCAGCGCAAGGAGAACTGGGGCGCGGCCGAGACGTTCTATCAGCTCGTGCGCGCGCTGGCCGGGCCTTCGGCACCGGCCCCGGGCACCAAGCGCGCCGAGCGCGCCACGGATGCGCGTCCCCGCTGCAATTTGTTGGGTCCCACGGCACTTGGTTTCCGTCACCGCGACGATATCACCGAGATCACCTCGCTGCTGACGAAGCTCGGCATCGACGTCAACGTCACGGCGCCGATGGGGGCGACGCCGGCGGATATCGCAAGGCTTGGCGACGCCGACTTCAATGTGGTGCTCTATCCCGAGATAGCCGGGCAGGCGGCCTCCTGGCTGCAGCGCACGTTCGGTCAGCCGTTTACCAGAACGATCCCGATTGGCGTGTCGGCGACCCGCGAGTTCGTCGAAGAGGTGGCAAAGCTTGCCGGGGTCGATGCATCAGGTGTGCTGGCGGCTTCCTCGACGCGGTTGCCGTGGTACTCGCGCTCGGTCGATTCGACCTATCTCACCGGCAAGCGCGTCTTCATCTTCGGCGACGCCACCCATGCCGTAGCCGCCGCCCGCATCGCGTCCGACGAACTCGGCTTCAAGGTGGTCGGGCTCGGCACCTACAGCCGCGAATTCGGCCGTGAAATCCGCGAGGCCGCGAAACGCTACGACGTCGAACCGCTGATCACGGACGATTACCTCGAGGTCGAGGCCAAGGTCGCGGAGCTGCAGCCCGAACTGGTGCTGGGCACGCAGATGGAACGGCACATCGCAAAACGCCTCGGCGTACCCTGCGCGGTGATCTCGGCGCCGGTGCATGTGCAGGATTTTCCGGCCCGCTACGCCCCGCAAATGGGTTTCGAGGGCGCCAACGTGATCTTCGACACCTGGGTGCATCCGCTGATGATGGGCCTGGAAGAGCATCTGCTGGCGATGTTCAAGGATGATTTTGAATTCGCGGATGGCGCGGTGCCGTCGCATCTGGGTGCGGGGCACGCGGAGCCTGCGGATGAGGCGCAAGCCGCGCCCGTCGCAGCTGCCGCAGTGGTGTCCGACATCGCCGTCATCTGGGCGGCCGACGCGGAGAAAGAGCTTCGCAAAATTCCATTCTTCGTTCGCGGCAAGGCGCGCCGCAACACCGAACGCTTCGCCAATGAAAACGGCGTGGCCACCATAACCATCGAGACACTTTACGATGCCAAAGCGCATTACGCCCGCTGACGCGACCCCGATCAGGGTCGTCATCGTGACCATGGATGGTCATCTGTCCCGCGCGGCTTCGCGGGCGCAAGCGCGCTTGAAGGGCAATTTCCCGGGGCTTGTCACTCGTCGTTCATTCCGCGGACGAATGGGGCACCGACGATGTGGCGCTCGACCGCTGCAAGGCCGATATCGCCCGCGGCGACATCGTGATCGCCACGATGCTGTTCCTCGACGATCACGTCCGCGCCGTGATGCCGGCGCTGGCCGCTCGCCGCAACGATTGCGACGCCATGGTCTGCTGCATGTCGGCGGCCGAGGTCGTGAAGCTGACGCGGGTCGGCAAGTTCGACATGAGCGGCGAGGCGCTGGGCGCCATCGCCTGGCTGAAGAAGTTGCGCGGCAATCGCAAGGGTTCAAGCCCCGGCGGCAAGGGCGAAATGAAGATGCTGCGGCAGTTGCCAAAACTGCTGCGCTTCATTCCCGGCACCGCGCAGGACATGCGCGCCTACTTCCTGACGCTGCAATACTGGCTGGCGGGGTCCGAGCAGAACATCGCCAACATGATCCGCCTGCTGGTGGACCGATACGCCGATGGCCCGCGCCGCGGCCTGCGCGGGGTCGTCAAGGCCGAGCCGCCGGTCGAATACGCCGATATCGGTGTCTACCATCCGCGCCTCAAGGGCCGCATCGCCGAGACGGCCGAACGCCTGCCGGAATTGCCGGGCGAACGCGGCACCGTCGGTATCCTCCTGCTGCGCTCGTATCTGCTGGCCGGAAATTCCGGTCATTATGACGGCGTGATCGCGGCGTTCGAGGCGAAAGGGCTGCGGGTGATCCCGGCTTTCGCCAGCGGTCTCGATCAGCGGCCGGCGATCGAACGCTTTTTCATGAAGGACGGCCGCAGCGCGGTCGATGCGGTGGTCTCGCTGACCGGCTTCTCGCTGGTCGGTGGCCCCGCCTACAACGACTCCAAGGCGGCCGAGGAAATTCTCGCCACGCTCGATGTGCCCTATCTCTCGGCGCACCCGGTCGAATTCCAGACGCTCGAACAATGGGGCGCATCGGATCGCGGCCTGATGCCGGTGGAGAGCACCATCATGGTGGCGATCCCGGAACTCGATGGTGCCGCGGGTCCGATGGTCTATGGCGGTCGCTCCGATGGGGCAGGGATGCCGTGCACGGGGTGCGAACGTTCGTGCACCTTCTCCCGCTCCGACGTCGCCGGCGAAATGCAGGTCTGCAGCGAGCGCGCGGAGATGCTGGCGTCGCGCACCGCGCGCCTGGTCGCCATGCGCCGCTCCGAGCGGCGGGATCGCAAGGTCGCGATCGTTCTGTTCAATTTTCCGCCGAATGCCGGCAATACCGGCACCGCGGCCTTTCTTTCGGTGTTCGAATCCCTGCATCGCACGCTCTCCGCCATGAAGCGCGAGGGCTATCAGGTCGATCTGCCCGCGGATGTCGACGCGCTGCGCGAGCGGATCGTGGTGGGCAACGCGGCCCGTTTCGGCGCCGATGCCAATGTCCACGCCCGAATCCCGGCCGGCGATCATGTTCGCAGCGAAAAATGGCTGCGCCAGATCGAGGCGCAATGGGGCCCGGCGCCGGGCAAGCAACAGAGCGACGGCAGCTCGATCTTCGTGCTCGGTGAGCGCTTCGGCAACGTTTTCGTCGGCGTCCAGCCCGCCTTTGGCTACGAGGGCGATCCGATGCGGCTGCTGTTCGAGAAGGGCTTTGCGCCGACGCATGCCTTCTCGGCGTTCTATCGCTGGCTGCGCGAGGATTTCGGCGCCAGCGCGGTGCTGCATTTCGGCACCCATGGCGCGCTCGAATTCATGCCCGGCAAGCAGACTGGACTGTCCGGCGCGTGCTGGCCCGACCGCATGATCGGCGATCTGCCGAATCTCTATCTGTATGCCTCGAACAATCCCTCCGAAGGCACGATTGCAAAACGCCGTTCGGCGGCGACGTTGATCAGCTATCTCACCCCGCCGGTCGCCCATGCCGGGCTCTACAAGGGCCTGGTCGAGCTGAAAGCATCGATCGAGCGCTGGCGCGGCTTGCCGCCGGACGGCGATGCCGAACGCGTCGGCCTGGCGACGCTCATTCAGGCTCAGGCCAGCACGCTGGAATTGACGGCGGCGGAACCAGCCTGGACCGATCCGGCGCAGGCAGTCGGCAAACTGTCGGCGGCGGTGCTCGAGCTCGAATACACGCTGATCCCGCATGGCCTCCACGTCGTCGGCGAGACGCCGTCGGCGGAGCAGCGCGTCGAGATGTTGCAGGCGGTTGCGGACGCATCGCACGGCGTTCGTCCCGACAAGTCGATCCTTGAGGCCGTGGTAAAGGGCGAAGCGCCCGAGACGTTGGCCGCGAGGGATGAAGTATCCCTTGCGCTCTACAAGGAATTGGCCGGCATTGATCGCATGCTGCAGCAGGATCACGAGATCCCGAGCATCCTGCATGCACTCGACGGCAAGTTCGTCCGTCCCGCGCCGGGTGGGGATCTCCTGCGCACGCCGGCGATCCTGCCGACCGGGCCGCAATCTCCACGGCTTCGATCCGTTCCGCATTCCCAGCGCCTTTGCGGTTCAGGACGGCGCGCAGCAGGCGCAGCGGCTGATCGACAAGCACGTCGGCGAAGGACACGGGATACCCGAGTCGGTGGCGATCGTGCTGTGGGGCACCGACAATCTCAAGAACGAGGGCGCGCCGATCGGGCAGGCGCTTGCGCTGCTCGGCGCAAGACCCCGTTTCGACGGCTACGGCCGCTTGACCGGCGCGGAACTGCTGCCGCTCGATCAGCTCAACCGGCCGCGGATCGACGTGATCGTCACCATGTCCGGCATCTTCCGCGACCTGCTGCCGCTTCAGATCAAGCTGCTGGCCGAAGCCTGCTTCCTGGCGGCCTCCGCGGATGAACCGTCTGAACAGAACTTCGTTCGCAAGCACGCGCTGGCCTTCCAGGCCGCGAACAATTGCGACCTCGAAACCGCATCGCTGCGCGTGTTCGGCAACGCCGACGGTGCCTACGGCTCGAACGTCAACCATCTGGTCGAGAACGGCCGTTGGGAAGACGAGGACGAACTTGCGGAGACCTATACGCGCCGCAAGAGCTTTGCCTACGGCATCAAGGGACAGCCGGTGCAGCAGACGGCGCTGCTGAAGAACGCGCTCGCCACCGTCGATCTCGCCTACCAGAACCTCGACTCGGTCGAACTCGGCGTCACCACCGTCGATCATTATTTCGATACGCTCGGCGGCATCAGCCGCGCCGTTCGCATGGCCAAGGGCGGCCAGTCGGCGCCGGTCTATATCGGCGACCAGACCCGCGGCACCGGCACCGTCCGCACCTTGTCGGAGCAGGTGTCGCTGGAGACCCGTACCCGGATGCTCAATCCGAAATGGTACGAGGGCATGCTCAAGCACGGCTACGAGGGCGTACGCCAGATCGAAGAGCACGTCACCAACACCATGGGCTGGTCGGCGACCACAGGCGAGGTGGCGCCCTGGGTGTACCGGCAGCTCACCGAGACCTTCATGCTCGATCCTGCGATGCGCGAGCGGCTGGCGTCGCTCAATCCGGTGGCCTCCGCAAAAGTCGCAAACCGCCTGATCGAGGCGCACGAACGCAAATACTGGTCGCCCGATCCGGAGATGCTCGATGTCCTGCGCAGGGCAGGCGAAGAGCTCGAAGACCGCCTTGAAGGCGTGGGAGTTGCCGCATGAACATCCAGAGTCCTCCATCTGCGCTCGAAGGACATTTGAAGCTGAAAAGTCTCTCGCGTTGCGGCGACGGCGAAGGCAGCGTCCAGGTCCAGCTCGATCCCAAGGTCAAGATCGGCACCGCAAAGGTGTTTTCGGTCTACGGCAAGGGCGGCATCGGCAAGAGCACGACGTCGTCGAACCTGTCGGTCGCCTTCTCGAAGCTCGGCAAGCGCGTGCTGCAGATCGGCTGCGATCCCAAGCATGACTCGACCTTCACGCTGACCAAGCGCCTGGTCCCGACCGTCATCGACGTGCTGGAATCCGTGAACTTCCATGCCGAGGAACTGCGGCCGGAAGACTTCGTGTTCGAGGGCTACAACGGCGTGATGTGCCTCGAGGCCGGGGGCCCGCCGGCCGGAACCGGTTGCGGCGGCTATGTCGTCGGCCAGACCGTGAAACTGCTGAAGGAGCATCATCTGCTCGAAGATACCGACGTGGTGATCTTCGACGTGCTCGGCGACGTCGTCTGCGGCGGCTTTGCCGCACCGTTGCAGCATTCGGATCGGGCGCTGATCGTCGCGGCCAATGATTTCGACTCGATCTTTGCGATGAACCGCATCGTCGCCGCGATCGAAGCCAAATCGAAGAATTACGGCGTCCGGCTCGGCGGCGTGATCGCCAACCGCAGCAAGGATACCGACCAGATCGACCGTTACAACGAACAGGCCGGGTTGAAGCGCGTCGCGCACTTTCCCGATCTCGACGTCATCCGCAAGAGCCGCCTGAAGAAATCGACGCTGTTCGAAATGGACGAGACGCCGGAATTGAAGGCGGTCACGGACGAATACATGCGGCTCGCCGCCGAGCTGTGGGCAGGGACGATCGAGCCGCTGCCGGGAAAATCGCTGAAGGATCGCGAAATCTTCGATCTGCTGGGGTTCGACTGATGTCCATCGCAACCTATCTCGAACGGCGCGGCGAGCTTGAAACCTATTTCGACCGTACCGCGGTCGATGCCTGGGCCAAGCTGACCTCGGACGCGCCGGTCGGTCGCATCAGGGCCACGGTCCGCGCCGGCCGCGACGAGATGCGCAACACGCTGCTGTCGTGGCTGCCCCAGAACATGAGCGGCGCGCGGTTGCTCGATGCCGGTTGCGGCACCGGCGCGCTGTCGATCGAAGCGGCGCGGCGCGGTGCGCGCGTGGTCGCGATCGACCTGTCGCCGACGCTGGTTTCGGTGGCGCGGGAACGCCTTCCGTCGGATCTCGATGCCTCGACGATCGAATTCAAGTCCGGCGACATGCTCGATCCGAAACTTGGGAAAATTCGATTTCGTGGTCGCGATGGACTCGCTGATCCATTACCGCCCGGCGGATACCTGCCGGATCATGGCGGGATCTGGCCGAGCGCACCAATGATGCGCTGCTGATGACGTTTGCCCCGAAAACTCCGGCCCTGGCTGTCATGCACGCCGTCGGCCGGCTTTTTCCGCGCGGCGATCGTGCGCCCGCGATCGAGCCGGTAGCCGAACAGAAATTGCGACGGCTGCTGATGGCGGATGAGGGGCTGGAGCGCTGGCAGATCGGCCGCAGCCATCGCGTCGCCAGTGGTTTCTACAAGTCGCAGGCATTGGAGATGATTCCGCCGATGACCCGGATTTCAACGACATTGGCAAAGGGCTGGATGCGTCTTGGAACGCGTTTCCTTCCCTTTGCGGACGCTGCGACCAAAGAGCTCCCGCTCGGACGGTTGCTGCGGCTGTCGCTGTTCCAGGTCTCGACCGGCATCTCCATCGTGCTGCTGAACGGTACGCTCAACCGCGTGATGATCGTCGAACTCGGCGTCTCGACCTTGCTGGTTTCGCTGATGGTGTCGATCCCGCTGGTGTTCGCGCCGTTCCGCGTGCTGATCGGATTCAAGTCCGACAATCATCGCTCGGTGCTGGGCTGGCGGCGCGTCCCCTATATCTGGATGGGCACGCTGCTGCAGTTCGGCGGCTTCGCCATCCTGCCGTTTGCGCTGCTGGTGCTGTCCGGCACCGGCGAATATCCGGCCGTCTACGGACAATTCGGCGCAGCGCTGGCGTTCCTGCTGGTCGGCGCGGGCATGCACACGACCCAGACCGCCGGTCTGGCGCTGGCCACCGATATTGCGCCCGAAGATGCGCGGCCGCGCGTGGTCGCGTTCCTCTATGTGATGCTGCTGATCGGCATGGTCGGCAGTGCGCTGATCTTCAGCGAGCTGTTGCGCAATTTCGACGAGATCCGCCTGATACAGATCATCCAGGGCGTTGCCGTCACGCAGATGCTGCTGAACATCGCGGCGCTCTGGAAGCAGGAAGCGCGCAAT
>CAWFMW010000075.1:0-8703 GCA_963816815.1 uncultured Alphaproteobacteria bacterium | reverse complement strand
TCATGGGAGCTGTTCGGACCCATGCTCAGCGTCGAAATCGGAGGCTAGAGAGTTTGAACCGCCTACGGGTGACGCGACGGCGGCGATGAGAAACTGGGTTTGGGAATGCCTATCAGACCAATTGCTCGCTTTGCAGTTGGTCTAACCGAAATAGGTGCGAGCGAAATCGCCCTCTTGGCGAACGTGGTCGAATTTCGGAAAGCGAGGCTGCCACAAGGGCGCATGCGTTCCGGTCAGCCCGGAGAGGCTGTTTAGGATGGTGACGCTTTGCTTCTTCAATGCAGAGGAGACCGCGGCGAGATCGGGAAAGTGCGATCGCACCGCATCCAGCCAGATGGTTCGGCCGGCCAGGAAACCGCCGGCGCCTGCGGCATAAGCGTATTCAAGGACGCGCTCGAATTTGTCATGCGCGGCGCCGCCTGAAAGCAGAACCCAGGGGATGTCATGCGAGCGACAGATCTCGCCGATGGCGTCGAATTCCTTTTGCGCAGCCATTGCCGCGGCGCTTCCGTCGCGGGTTGGCAGATCGTTGGCCGCGAGCGGGCTCTCGAGCTTCAGGAGATCAACGCCATATTCCGGCTTGGCGAATTCGCGGACGCTTTCGATCACCAGCGCGGGCAGCTTGCCCGGTGATTCCACGTAGTCGGCCGTGTGGTTGGCACTGCCGAGGAAAGGATAGACCAGAAGCTCAAGCACATAGGGGATGTCGTTGCGCCGGCACTCCTCACCGATCTCGCGCACGAATTCCTTCTGATGCGCGTTGACGGCGACGTCAGCATCGGGCCGATACCACGCCAGCACCTTGACCGCGTCACCGCCCATGGCGCGGATCTTGGCCACACTCCAGTTGTCGATCACGCGCGACTTGCGGCCGCCGGCTGTTTCATCGACCCGATGCTCTTCCAGCGTCATGATCAGCCCGCAACGCGCCGGCATCAGATCGATCGCCGCCGGCACCGCGAAATTCGGATCGAACAGCATCGAACTACAGTGCGGCGCCAGCGCCTCGACCAGCAGCCGTTTAGCAGCCGTGACATCGGCGTAGGTCACCTGGTCCCTGGTTATCTTCCTCGCTTGCGCGATCGCATCGAACATCGGAGGCCGCTGGTCGAGCGCCACCATGCGAAAATGACCGTCCGTATCCGCTAGTCGCGCAAGGCCGCGTGTTTTTCCGATCGTTCTCATGGTTCGTTCCTTTGAAACGCAAGACAGTCTTCGAGTGATGGAATCCCGGCCCGCCCGCCCAGCCGGGTGCATTTGAGCGCAGCCACAGCAGCGGCGAACGACATGGCGTCACTAGCTTCCAGGCGAGCCCCGATCGCGAGCGCATAGGCGCCATGAAAAACATCGCCGGCACCGGTGGTATCGACGGCATTGACCGCATAGGCCGGTTGATGACGCCCGACATTGTTGACGAGCCAGCTGACGCCATTGGCGCCCCGCGTGACCGCTGCCACGCTGCAGCCGAATTCAGCAATCCTGGCCAGCGCCGCATCGTCCGATGTGCCCGCAAAGCCGCGCAGCGCGGGCTCGGAAAATATCGCGTGATCGGTCAGCGGCAGCAGCGTCTCGAACACGTCCACGTCGGCAACGTCGGCATCGAGGACCGTCGGAACGGCATTCGCACGCGCCGCGTTGAATAGCGCGACGGCTCCCGTCAACCAGCGCGGATCGGCGAGCACCGCCGACGCAGCTTTGACTTCGCCGAGAGGCAGCCAGTCCGCCTGCTCCGGAAAATGCCCGCGGAAATTGACGATCTGCCGCTCGCCGCCGGCATCGACCAGGATTCCCGACACCGACGATTGGCCATCTGGAAAGAGACGGAACCGACTGACGTCGACACCTTGCTCCGAAAGCGCCTTGCTCATCTCGCGGCCGGCGGAATCGTCGCCGCCGCGTCCCCAGAACGCGGCCATCCCGCCCAGACGGGCAACCGTAACCGCAGCGGTCGCGGCCATTCCGCCACCCATGGTGGCGTATTCCATACCCCTGATCTTCTGGCTTCCGCCCGAGAAAAACTCCGGGACGCGCCAGACCTGGTCGAGTGCAGACAGACCGAGGCAGATCACCCGCGTCTTGCGCGCGTGTGCCGTGAGACCGGCCGTGCCAGGCGCGCTCATGGCAGCACTCGGCCGGTCGCGGTGTCAAACAGATGTGTCCTGTCCGCCTGCGGCCTGAGAAACAACCGTTCGCCCAGCTTCGGCTTCAGCGAAGGATCAACGCGCGCTATGGCGGACGTCCCCGCTAAGTCGAAATGGATCAGGGTATCCGAGCCTAGCGGTTCGACCAGCTTGATCTGGACCGGGATGCCGGAGGATGCGGCTGAAACGACCTCGAAATGTTCGGGTCGTACGCCGAACACCCCCTTGCCTGCCGCGGTCTTCAACCGAGCGCGGGTTGCGTCATCGAGTGGTGCAGATGCGCCGCCGTTCGAGAATATTGCGGCATCACCCTGCAATTCGACCGGAAAGAAGTTCATCGTCGGCGAACCGATGAACCCCGCGACGAACTGGTTGGCCGGCCGTTCGTAGACGACCTCGGGCGTATCGTACTGCTGCACAACGCCACCTTGCAACACGACGATCCGGTCGGCCATGGTCATGGCTTCGATCTGGTCGTGGGTCACAAACACCATGGTGGTGCGGAGCTGTTGTGACAGCGCCTTGATTTCCGCCCTCACCTGCGCCCGCAGCTTGGCGTCGAGATTGGATAGCGGTTCGTCGAACAGAAATACCTGCGGGTTGCGCACGATGGCGCGACCCATGGCGACGCGCTGGCGCTGGCCGCCCGAGAGTTCCTTTGGCTTGCGATCGAGATAAGCCTCGATGTGCAGCATGGCCGCCGCCTGCCTGACCCGGCTGTCGATCTCCGGCCTTCGGCATGCCGCGCAGTTCGAGCGCAAAGGCCATGTTGTCGTACACGCGCATGTGCGGATACAGCGCGTAATCCTGGAACACCATCGCGATGTCGCGTTGGGCGGCGGGAATGCCGTTGACAAGCTTGTCGCCGATGAACAGCTCGCCGCTGGTGATGGGTTCGAGGCCCGCGATGATCCGCAGCAACGTCGATTTGCCACAGCCTGAAGGTCCGACAAACACGACGAACTCATGGTCTGCGATCTCAAGGCTGAGATCGGGAACCACGGTGAAATTCCCGTAGCGCTTGACGAGGTTGCGGATCGAGATCGCGGCCATTAGCGTGGTTCCAGCGCCAGTACCGGCTTGATCAGCTTGCCTTCTGCGAATCGCGCGAAATTCTGCGGCAGCTCCAGCAAGCCGAATTCTCCGTCGACCAAGACGCGATACTCATCTTTGTAGCGGCGCAGCAGTGCAATATTCGGCTCGAAATCTCCGATCGGAAAATAGAAGGTACGGATCATGTAGAAATCCTTGCGGCGGAACACCTTGCCTTCCTCGATGGTCCAGGGCGCCGCGTTTTCACCGACCAGCACCAGTGCCCCGCGTGGCAACACGACCTCGATGCCGAGATTGCGCGCGGCGTGAGAGCCCGAACATTCCATGATCAGCGCGAAGCGCCTGCTGGTATCGCCGACCGGATGCGCGTTTGCGCCGAACGCCTGCGCGATCTTCAGCCGATCCGCGTTTGGATCTGACACGTGGATGTCGCCGTAACCGGCATCCCGCAGCGCCAGGATGACGCCGAGCCCAACCGGTCCGGCGCCGGTGACCAGCACGGGTCCTGCTTCCTGCGGCGGCACAACACGGCTGACGAAACGGACCGCATGCGCTGACGTGCCGATCGTATCCAGCAACAACGGCGCTAGGCTGTCCTCGATATCATCGGGAACCGGCAGCAGGCAGTTTTCCGGAACCGGCAGATATTCCGCATAGCCGCCCGGCCTGTTCCAGCCGATCAGGCTAGAGACTTCGAGGCACATCTGGGTATCGCCGCGACGGCAGGCGGCACAGTGATCGCAATGAACGGGGATGTAGACGGCGCAACGACGATCGTGCATCCGGTGCCCCGGTTGCTCGACGACACCGAAAATCTCGTGGCCTGCGGTAAATTCTGCGCCGTTGTGCCACAGCTTGAAGTCCGAACCGCACAGCGCCGTGCGCGAAACGCGCAACAGGACTTCGCCCGCATTCACTTCGGGAATCCTGACGCGCTCGATCGTAATGCGTTCGTTGCCGTGAAATACGGCTGCTTCCATGGTGGCGTTGGTTCGATCGATACTTGCCATTTCGATGCCTGTGATCAGCCTTTCACCGCGCCAAGCGTCAGCCCCGACACCAGCCAGCGCTGGACGATTGAAGCCAAGATCAGCGGCGGAAGCGCAATCAGCGTGGCGGCCGCCATCAGCGCACCCCATTGGGTCGAGCCTTCGCCGACAAAGTTGAAGGCCGCCGCGATCAGCGTTTTGCTGTCGCCATTCGACAGCACCAGCGCGAACAGGAAGTAGTTCCAGGAAAACACAAACGAGAGAATGGCCGCGACGGCAATGCCCGATCCCACCAGCGGCAGCGCGATCCTCCACAGGATGCGCGTGATGCTGCAACCATCGACCTGCGCCGCCTCGAAGATGCTGCGCGGAATGTTGTCGAACGACGGCAGCAACACCCAGATCACGATCGGCAGCGTGATCACGGCATGGCTGAGGATCAGCGCCGTATAGGAACCGATCATCCCAACCTGCCGGAACATCATGTACCACGGCAGCAGGAACAGCGTGCCCGGCGCCATACGGGCTGCCAGAGTGAGCACCGCCGGCCAGGAGATCCGTGTCCATGACACGGCAAATGCCGCGGGAACTCCGAACAACAAACCGAGCCCCGCCGATCCCAGAGTCACGATCAGGCTGTTGATCGTGTAGGAGAAGAATGGCGTCGTCCGCATCAATTGACTGTAGTTCTCGAGCGTCGGCGTAAAAATCAGCGTCGGCGGATAGGCGGTCACCTCGAACGACGGCTTGAACGACGACAGCACCATCCATGCCGTCGGCGTCATCACGAGGATGCCCGCCAGCACCAGCTGCACGATATTCAATCGTTTGATCCAAGGCTCGCTTAGGGAGGTACCATTCATCTGATGCTCACCAGGCGACCGCGCCACGCAAGCGATTGAAGGCGAGCACCACTCCGAACACGATCGCGGTAAGGGTCAGCATCAATGCGCTGGCATATCCGATGTTGAAGAACTCGAATCCGACACGGAAGCCATAGATGTTCAGGGTGTTGGAGGCATTGCCGGGTCCGCCCTGCGTCGTGATGTAAATGATATCGAAGAACCGCAATAGATCGACACTGCGCAGGATGGTGGCGGTGACGATGGTTGGCAGCAGCAGCGGCAATGTGATGCGCCTGAATGTTGTATACGCTGACGCGCCGTCGATCTGCGCGGCCTCATAAACGCTAGGCGGCAGCGACTGCAGCCCACCGAGCACAATCAGCGCGACATAGGGCGCCCATTGCCAGGTGTCGATCAGCGCCACAGTTGGAATCACCCAGATTGGCGACGCCAGCCATTCCGAGGGCGGCAAACCAACGAGTTGCAGAACATAGTTGGCCGCGCCGATCGAGGGATCGAGGATCACGAGCCACATCAGCCCGGCGACCACCGGGGGCATCATGAATGGCGAAATGAATAACGAGCGGACGAAGCCCGGCAGTCGCTTGGCGTGAAACAGCAGCAGCGCCAGCCAGATGCCCAGGACGAGCTGCAGCATCAGCGCGAGAACATAAAGTGCCAGGGTCACCCAGAGCCCGTGCCAGAATTCGCCATCCGCGATCAACTTCGAATAATTGCCAAGGCCGACAAACGACTGGCGACCGGTCGACGAAAACGCGTGAAAGCCAAGCCAGATCGTATAGGCGACCGGAAATGCGATCATCGCCAGCGTAAACACAATGGCCGGCGCCGACAGCGCGGCGAGTTCGGCGCGCTGCCGGTCCGGCGTTACAGCGTTCGCTGCCGATGCCATTGTGGATACTTCCGCGTGATGATCGTTCAGTTGCCGTCGCGGCGTCGTGACGGCAACCGGGCTTGCGTTACTTCTGCGCAATCAGCGCGTCCAGGCCCTTGTCGGCGTCCGCACAGGCTTGATCCACCGTCTTTTGCTTGAGGATCAGATCCTGCACAGCCTGGCCGATGAAATCGCGCGATTCCGGGTTGGCGACGATAGGATAGCCGACTTCCGACGATCCTTTGGTTGCGAGTACGTCAAGCGCGGCCTGCCATTGCTTGCGCACCGGTTCCTCGTCGATCCACTTGCGGTATTCCGGGTCGTTGGCGACCGCCGGACGCGGTGGCGCGATGCCCTGCACCGCCATTCGCTTTTGGATCTCGGGACTTGTCGCCCATTGCACGAAGTACCACGCGGCATCGGGCTGCTTGCTGTAGGCGGACACGGCCATACCCCAGCCGATGGCAGTCGGCACCTGCCCCGCGTCACCGGCGGGGAGCGGCGCTAGGGCGGTATCCTTGAGCCGCTCGCCGCCTTCCATCACCGTCCGCAGTTCGTTGGAGGATTCAAACGACATCGCGGCGCGGCCGGTTCGATAGAGCGCCGATATCTGCTGGAAGCTGTAATTGACGACGCCGGGCGGGCCGTAATCGCGCAGCAGACGGCTATAGGTATCCAGCGCCTCCTTGCCTTTTGTTGAGCAGAGATTCGACTTGCCGTTGGCCATGTAGCTGCCGCCGATATTGTGCAGCATGTTGCTGAAAGTGTAGGCGACCGCCGGCTTCAGCCCGCGCGAGACGAACGGCGTGATCGTGCTGTCACACGCCTTGATCTTCTGCGCTGCGGCTTCGACGTCCTTGATGGTCGCTGGCTTCTCGACGCCGCATTTCTTGAAGATGTCGGTGCGATAATAGAGGATCGGCCCCTCGATGTTCATCGGCATGCTGGTCAACTTGCCGCCAAAGGTCGCCGCTTTCAGCAGCGCCTGGCTGAGGCCGGCCAAATCGTAATCCTTTGAGGCTTCATTCTTCGAAAGCGCCGAGAGATCGCCATACCAGCCTGCCGCGGCGAACTGCTCGCCCTCGCGCGACGGCAATGACATGAACACGTCTACTTCGTCGCTGCGCGCATTCATGACGGTGACCAGCCGCTGGCGCATCTGCTGTTCCTGGTAGCCATCGACCTTGAGCGTGATGCCGGTCAGCTTCTCGAAATCGCCCTTGTAGGTCAGCAGCGCCTGCGACACCGGATTGTTATTGGCGAGAAAGGTGACGGTCTTGCCCTGGAATTTCTTCCAGTCGAAATCGGCCGCGCTGGCCGCCGTCGTGGCAGCGCCCAACGCAATCATCGTAACCGCGACCCGCGTCGCAAATGCGTCTCCGGACATGCGTTCCTCCCTTTTGCGTCTACGCCGTCTGGTTTAGCCAGATCGATGATGTAAACGGTTACAGAGTACGCGCCGCGCATGCACTGTCAAGCGGGTCAAATTTCGCGCGAATGATTTAGATATCAGCCCCATTCAGCCGTTTCTGCTGGACAAACCCCGAAATCGTGTTCATCCTCTTTCATGTAACGTTACAATAACTCGACTGGACGAGACCAGTGGAACCACAGCCCGGGCGATCGCCGAAACAAGGTATTCGCGCCGTTGCGGCACGCGCCGGCGTCTCGACGGCTTCGGTGTCGCGCGCGCTCAACAGCCCGGACTTCGTCAGCACCGAGTTGCGCAGTCGCATCGCGGAAGCGGTGCAATCGGTCGGTTACATTCCACATGCCTCGGCACGCGCGCTGTCGTCGCGGCGCACCCGCACGCTCGGAGCCATCATTCCAACCATCGACAATACGATGTTCGCACGCGGCATCGCAGCGCTGCAGAAATACCTGTCGTCCGTCGGCTACATGCTGTTGCTCACGACCAGCGGCTACGATCTCGATGCCGAGCTGGAGCAGGCGCGCAATCTTGTCAGCCGCGGCGTCGATGGTCTGGTACTGCGCGGCGATTGCCATCACGACGCCTTGCGCAAGATGCTCGCCGATAGCGGCATCCCCTTCATCAATGTGGGGGTTTACCGGCCGGATCGCCCCTACCCCTGCGTCGGCACGAACAATGAAGCGGCCGCCTATCGCGCGGCGATGCATGTCATCGAGCTCGGCCACCGCAAGATCGGCATCGTTTCAGCACTGCAGCGTAACAATGATCGTGCCAGCGCGCGGGTCGACGGCTTTCGCCGCGCTTTGTCGGAGAACGCCATCGAGTTGCCGCCGCAATGGCACGTCGAGGTGCCCTACACTCTCGACGATGCGCGCGAAGCAGCCAGGTATCTTCTCAGCCTGCCCGAGCGGCCAAGCGCACTTGTTTGCGGAAACGATGTCATCGCCTATGGCGTGCTGCTTGAAGCCGAACGCAGCGGCTACGTCATCCCACGCGACCTTTCGGTGGTCGGATTCGACGATCTTGACTGGAGCCGGCACCTAAGACCCAGCCTCACGACGATCCAGGTGCCGACGGGCGTAACCTGGCAGCGCGCCGGCGAGTATCTTGTTCGCCATCTCGCCGGCGAACAGACCATCATGCATCACGAGGTCGATTATTCCCTGATCGTCCGCGAATCGACCGCCCCGCCGCGCGCCTGACGCCGGTCCATCGAGGAATGAGATTCAATGTCATCTTCATTTTCGCTGCCTTCGGGCTTTCATGCCGTCGTGATCGGCGGGGCGGGTGACATCGGTGCCGCGATCTCGAATCTGTTCTGCGATCTGGGCGCGACCGTCAGCGCAAC
>CAWFMW010000074.1:0-35167 GCA_963816815.1 uncultured Alphaproteobacteria bacterium | reverse complement strand
TCTCGCTGAAGAAAAGACTTCACGCCCGCTGGGATATCCCAGTTATGCACACCACTCCGAAAATATACGATGGTGTATGTTGACAACTTCAAAAAATATTTTACGCGAGAGTCGCAAACCGAACCGACAGTCCGGCTTTCCGTAGTCCAAAGTAACGTCGGGGCTGGATCAAGGCTCATCCAAAAATCTGATCGAACACGGAGCGCGAGCTCTCGTGACGCTGGCGAGCGTCGCGGGGAATGCTTTCGCCTGAGAAGGATAATTGTGCCGTGAGTGAAAGCGAAGTGAAAGTCACGTTGAACGCGACGGAAACAGGTGAGCCGGCCAGGAAGCATTTCAGCAACGTTCTTCATCGAGCCGGCTAACAAGCCGCGCTCAATTTACGTCCAGGTTCGTTTGAGGAGGGATCCGGCCGGTTGGAACAAGCCCGGTAGAGCATGACCCCCCACTGCCCCATGCTCGACCAGACAAGGTGCGCGATGCCCCCCAAGTAACCCGCACCCACAAGAGGCGCGTTCCGATCGGCCGGTACATTTTATTGCAAGAGACAACAAAAACCAATCTTCGGGGAAGGCTACATGGGTATGGTCATGGTTAGGTGTCCGCAAACCGGGCACGCTATTCCCACCGGCATCAAGACTGATCGTGAGAGCTTTAGCCGCAGCGCCGTGTTTTTCGCGCGCACCCGTTGCCCGATTTGCCGTGCCGCTCACGCCTGGTTCGCGCGGGAAGCCTGGGTCCACGAGCCGAGCATCCGGGTCCGGCGCCGCAGCGCGGGCTCGCTCGCGTAAACCTCGACACAGATCAGGCTGTCATCGCGATGGGGGGACACCATGGCGCGCATGCAAATCCCGACTGAAACGTCCACCTGGCTGTTGCAGGCCAAGGACTTTCTTTACCAAGCACGACGGCTGAAGCCGGGGCCTGAGCGCAATGATCTGCGCCAGACGGCGAAGGTGCTGCGAGAGATTGCGAGGCTCGAGGCGGCATCCGAGCAAGCGCCCGTCCGAGATTGGCGGCAGAGAACCGGATCGGGCGGAGAATCCGCAGCTTGATGCGGCTCTCCGGGAATGCCGCAGCGGCAAGTCGCGACGGGGAAGGTCGAGCGGTTGCGCAGAAATGCGCTCACACGGTACCGCCTGAGCCGATTCCTGGAATGCGCCGATCTTCGGGCGGAGCCGCCGCGCGCGATCGGGCCAAATTCGTCGCGAACATCTCCTCGACTTCGAGATGCATGACGTTGTGGCATTCGCACGCTACCGCCGCGAGCCGCGCCGGGTCGATCTCGATCAGGCCTCGTCGATCGGACCTGATCGCTCCACGCGCGCGCAGATTGCGCATCAGGAGCGTCACGGTCGTACGTCGCACGCCGAGTATTTGCGAGAGCGCCTGCTGAGTGAGCGGGAGCACATCATGGTCGACGCGGTCGCGAAGCTGGAGCAACCAGCGAGCCATGCGCGCTTCGACCGGGTGAAGCGCGTTGCAGGCCGAACCGAGCTGAAGCTGCTTAAGCATCGCCCTGACATAGAATCTGGACCGCGTGCCGTATCGCAGGGCTCCGGGTGAAAGCGGTGTGAAATCGCGATGCGGGTATCCGGGCGGTGGTGCCGGCCGCACGAACGACCGCGGTATTGTCTGCAAACGACGGCCCGAGCACCGAAAGAATACCTACCGCCCCTTCGCGCCCTACTGCGGCGATAGCAACTGTCTGCCCATCCGCCATGTCGATCATCAGTGAGATCGCACCGCTATGAGGAAAAAAGACATACTCGATCGCGTCACCCGCCCGCGAAATGACCGCGTCCTGATCGAGCGCGATCATCTCAAGCTCCGGCCGCAGCAGATCGAAATCCGATGCCGGCAAGGCTGCAAGAAGGCGATTGCCCATTCCCGTAGGAGGCGTCACTGCGGGGAACCCGCGGTAAAGGGTCCGCGACCATCGCAATTTGGAGTATCCCGGAACGGCGGCCTAAACATGAGTTTAAATCTGCTTTCTCTACGCATTTCACTCAAACAAACTCGAACTTTAATAAATACCAAACCCTCAGGCGCGAGGCGGACTGCTCGCGGGGTCTCAACGAGTTAGATGCAAATGGGCCTCCGGAAGCAACCGTAAAATACGCATGGGTAACACCGTAAGCTTACGGGACCGTGCGGTTCCAATTCCGGCGCATGGCAAGCCGACTGGCGCTAGAAACGGCTGTTTTTGCTTCAATGAGCGGCGCCACGACAAAATCCGCGTCGAGCGTTGCGGCGCCGGCATTGTAATGCCGCCACTGGTGTCACGTTATTGCACCACCGTGCCGATCCGCCCGTAACGAATGGCAGGCTGTGTGCCGTTGCCGCCGGCGTCGCGGGAGAAGAAGATCATGCCGACGCGACCAATGACATTCTCAACCGGAATGTATCCCACGGCCGAAAGGGGCGCGGCTGTCGGGTGTTGTCGCGATGGTCAGGTGACCGGCGGGAACGGTGAAGACGTTGGTACTGTCGTAGAAACCTCTGTCGACACAATCCAGCGCTCGGCTCGCCGCCCGCGCATCCTTCGTCGACCCACACGCTCGCTCTCGTGAAGTTCCATGCGGCGCTTGCCGTCATTGGTCGCCACACGGAACACCACGCGACGCGCTTGACGTAGTCGGTTGAAGTGTCCTTTGGCAGGCGGAAGACGATCACATCGCCGCGCGCGGGATCGGAGGAGCCCAAACTCCCAAAGTTAAGCGCCAAGATCGTCGACAGCAACAACGCGCCGGCGGCATAGGCCGCAATCGCGCGCCAGAAGCCAAACCCTTCACCCCCCCCCCGCCCGCCCCCCCAAAAAAAGCCGCCCACACCAAGCCAGCAATGCGCGCCAATCGATGAGCTCGCTTCCAGCCCCATATGTCGTCAGCATGCCGACAGCCGACGACGCGCCGCCAAGCGCGGCCAATGGCAGAACCAGATGACCAGGCCGGCTGGCAACAATGCGTTCGATGGTTTGCCGGGGCCGCCACCAGATCGAAATGAACGGTGACGTTTGTCGCGCATCGGCATCGAACGGTATATCAGACATTGCACCACACCTTTAAGCCGGCCCGATAGCCGACTGCGGAGATTGCCGTATCAGAGGTTGCATTGACATGCCACCGCCATGCCGCAGCAGGCCAGCGAGTTCGCCCCCTCACTCCACCAGCGCGCGCCCGCCCTGCCGATACCGCTCTTTCGTAATCTCGAAGATGAAATACGGCCTGTCGCCGGACAACGCCCGGGTGAACACCCCCTCGCGCTTGATGCCGCCGATCTTGGTCATCGCACCCTGCGAGCGCCAGTTCTCATCGCCGACCCAGAAGATCACGGTATCGACGAAGGTAAAGGCGTGGTCGAGCATCAATCGCTTGACCTCGCGATTGGCGCGGCCGCCCCAGTGGCTGCGCGCCAGAAAAGTCCAGCCGATCTCGACCTCGCTCAGTTCGGGCTCGTAGCCGTAATAGCGGCTCGAGCCGATCAGGCGTCCAGTCGCCTGGTCGACGAACGCAAAACCCATTTGGAATTGACCGCGCCATCGAAGAATTTCCGAAACCCCGCTTCGGTGTAGCGATCCGGCACCGGATGCACTTTCCAGATCTCCGGGTCGGAGCCGGCCGCAAACATGTCGGTCCAGTCGTCCCTGGAAATGGGTCTGACGATGATGCTGGGGCCGACCAGCGTCGGCTGAAAATCGGGCTGGGACATGGATGAGAATGTAGCGTTGCCGCACGATGTCTGAAAACAAAAAAATGAAGGGCCGCCCGTGGGCGACCCTTCCTGTCATGCGTTCTCCGCGGGCTTCAGGCGGACCAGCTTGGTGAGCAGGGCGTCAAAACCCTGCCCGTCGCCCGCATGAAGGTCGATCCGGCCGACCTTCTCCACCAGCCGCTCCAGCGACTCCAGCTCCTTGAGCCGCAGCAGCAGAGGGTTCTCCTCCATCAGCCTGGCGGTGTTCAGGAGCGAGCGCGTCGCCGCGGTCTCTTCCTGCCGGCGGATCAGGTTCGCCTTCGCGACCCGCTCCGCCTCCACCACCTTGTTGACGAGCTCGCGGATCTCGCCGGGCAGGATCACGTCCTTCACGCCGAGTTCGGAGACCTCGACGCCGCTGTCGGCGATGCGCTCGCGCACGTAGTCGCGCAGCTCCGCATCCAGCGTAGCCTTCGCCGACAGCACCTCGTCGAGCGTGCGGCCGGCAACCGCCTCACGGATCGCGAACTGCACCAGCCGGTACAGCCACGCATCCACGTCGGGCACGGCCGCGACCACGCGCTCGGGGTCGACGATCCGGCGGAATGCCGTCAGGGTCACACGCAGCGCGATGCGATCCCTGGTCAGCATTTCCTGCGCGGTGATCTCGACCGCCTGGGGACGCAGATCGAGGCGCTTGACCTCGATCTTGCGGCCGGCGATCCAGAAGGCGTGCCGGCCGGGCGCAAGCCGCTCCACCAGCCGGCCCTCGACATAGAGCAGACCGGCCTCGTGGTTCTCGACCACCGCTTCCGTCACGATGGTCGGACGGTTGCGCTCGATCATCGCCAGATGACGCGCGGTCACGCGGGGATCGTCCGCCACATCGATGCGCTCGACATCGACCTGAGGTCGCGACCTTCCAGTAGACGCGCGCCTGCCAGGGCGTCATCAGGTGCACGGGACGGCCGTCGAGGCTGACGATGGCGATCTCGTTCGCCTTCGTCTCCACCGCCTCGAACAGCTCGGCGGCCAGATCGGGCCGCGCGGCCTTCAGCACCGCGTAACGCTCCGCGGGGAATTCGGTGCGAACGACGTTGAAGATCTCCGCCGTCAACTGACGCCGCAGATCGAACAGCCGGTGACGACCGGGTTCGAGCACGCGCTCGAGCCTGCCGTCGCGCGTCAGCAACGCGCGCTCGCCATCCTTCACCGTCAACATCTTCATCAGCAAATGCCAGGTCATGGCACGCCTCCATGGTTTGCCCTCCGGCCCTCGCAGGGTCGGAAAGCGGGTTTCGTTTTGCAAAGGACGTGGGGACGCGGACGACGCTTCCTGAAAGCTCGGCGGGCCGGGTTTGAGCTTGCGCGATGACGGGCGCACGCGCGCGATCACTCGACTTGCGTCGAGCGGTCGAACGTTGCCACCCGGCATCAACGCAAGCGGTATCCACCGCGGCGCAAAGCCGGTCTCACAGTGTCTTGGTTCGGACGAAAAGCCTTGCGGCAATACGGCCGGACTGCGACTGAAGCGCGCGTCCGGTCCCCTTCAATGGGAATCAGCTTTTCAGGCTGAACCGGAGCGTTGGAACGGGATTCGAACCCGCGTCACGATGATTACGAAGTCATCTGCTCTACCACTGAGCTATCCTTCTGTTGTGCAAGAGACCGGAATCGAACCGATGCCTTCGGGTTTCACCCGACGCTCTCCATGAGCTACTATCGCGTCTTCATTCGGCGGAACACGAAACCGGAGACCGGCCCGCGCCAGTCGGGATCACAAAGAGCCCGAACCCATGGCCTAGCGAAGGAGCGGGTCAATAAACGAAACATCTTTCAGTTGCAAGAGCGCTGAGAAGATTTTTTCGCGATCGAGGAGACGCTGTGTCGTCGTCGTCACAGCGTTAACCAACTTCGCAGTTTCGTAGGGTGGGCAAGGAGCGTCAGCGACGTGCCCACCATCCATCGTCGAGCGCGCTTAGAAATGGTGGGCACGCTCCGCTTTGCCCACGGACCTGAACGTTATCGCCTACTGAAATGCGACTTCGGCAAAGCTTCTGAGCTTGCGCGAATGCAGGCGCTCGGATTCCTGCTGCTTGAGCCGTTCGAGCGCCTTCAGGCCGATCTCGAGATGTTGACCGACGCGTCGCCGGTAGAATTCGCTGGCCATGCCGGCGAGCTTGATCTCGCCGTGCAGCGGCTTGTCGGAGACGCACAGCAAGGTGCCGTAGGGGACGCGGAAGCGATAGCCGTTGGCGGCAATCGCCGCGGACTCCATGTCGAGCGCGACAGCGCGGGATTGCGACAGCCGTCGAATGACCGACGGGCCGCTGATTTCCCAATTGCGATTGTCGACGCTTGCGACCGTTCCGGTGCGCATCACCCGTTTGAGCTCAAAGCCAGTCAGCCCGGTGACCTCGCCGACCGCTTCCTCGAGCGCGACCTGCATCTCGGCAAGCGCCGGGATCGGGACCCAGAGCGGCAGCTCATGGTCGAGCACGTGATCCTCGCGGACGTAACCATGCGCGAGCACGTAGTCGCCGAGCCGCTGCGTATTCCTGAGGCCCGCGCAATGCCCCACCATCAGCCAGGCGTGCGGCCGCAGCACCGCGACGTGGTCGGTGACGTTGCGCGCATTGGACGGACCGATGCCGATGTTGATCAGGGTAATGCCGCCATAGCCGGGCTCGACGAGATGAAAGGCAGGCATCTGTGGCGCGCGCTCAGGCGTAATCCCGGTCGTTCCACCGCCAAGCCGCGCATTGCGCGTGATCGCATTCCCGGGCGCAACGAAGGCATCGGGGCCTATCTCGCCCGATGCGAGGCGCTGCTGGCACAGTTGCACGAAGGCATCGACATAGAGCTGGTAGTTCGTGAAGATCACGAAATTCTGGAAATGCTCGGGATCGGTGCCGGTGTAGTGATAGAGCCGGCGCAGCGAGTAATCGACCCGCGCCGCGCGGAACAGCGACAGCGGTTCGGGTGCTCCGGGGGGCAGCTCGAATGTGCCGTCGGCGATCGCATCGTCCATGGCGGCAAGATCGGGCGTATCGAACACGTCGCGCAGCGTTCGCGTAAAGGCCGAGCTGTCGGCAATCGTCAGCGCCGCCTCGATGTTGATGTCCCGCCGATAGGCGAAATGGATCGGGATCGGCTCGTTCGAACTCGCCGATTTCAACCGGCACGCCATGGTTCTTGACCAACAGCTCGATTTGCTCGGTGAGATAGGTGCGGAAAATATCCGGGCGCGTCACGCTGGTCTCATGCACGCCCGGCCCCGCGACAAAGCCGTAGGCGAGACGCGAATCGAGCCGCGCATGGGTCGAGGTCGTCATCCGCACAAACGGATAACAGGCTCGCACGCGCGCTCGTGAGCGCCCCGCCATTGACATAGGCTTCGAACCGATCGCGAAGGAACCGGGTGTTGCGCTCGTAGATCTCTTCGAGACGGGCAACGGCCGCACCGGCATCGACGAATGCCTCGGTCGCGAAAGGCGGTAGAGTTTCGACGAGCATTGCGGAACACCTGTCGCTTCGCGCCAGACTGATTGTCGAGCGGAGACTCACGCTGGATCGGCAAATATAACCACAATCGTGTCTCGTTCCAGACACGTCTGGCCTCGTGCTCAAAACACGATAGGCCGCGGCGTACTGGATGCCCCGCCGAAGCCTGTCATCGGGCGGCCGTTCGGCCGACCCGTTGGCGGGGCATGACAGCCTTGTGCAGTTGTTCGAAAATTGAATCTGATCGTCTAGCGCGGCAGCGCGACGCCCCTCGCCTACTGCACCTTCGCCAGCACCGCGAGGCGGCGGATGCCCTTGTTCTTGTAGGCATCGAGGAACGCGTAGTAGTCCTTGAACGAGACGCAGCCGTTGGACTGACCGCTCGGCCCGAGCATGTAGCTGTGCGCGAGCAGTCCGTCGCGGCCGTGGATTTTTTCCTCGCCGCCGAGCGGCGTCAGCCGCAGCGCCGGCACGCCGTGAAACAGCGTCTCGCGCGGCGTCAGCTCGTAAATGTGCGGCGGCGTCACGCCCTGCATCCGCACATGCGAATAGCGCACGTCGTCCATCTTGGAGCCGAGCCCCGAATGCGCTTCAAGCCTGGTGCCGTCGGGCAGATACACCGTCTTGGCGGCAATATCGTACACCGCGGTCTGGCGGTCATAGGGCGGCGCGCCGCCCATCATCGGGTTCTGGCTTCGCGTATCGATGATGCTGCCGGTGACGCTGGCGTCGGCGGACGCGTAAGCCAGAAGCCCGCTCGAGGCCGGCTGCTTGCCCCACAGCTTTTCGACCATGCCCTGCTTCTCGCTGGAAGCAATCGACATCACGGCCGCCTTGGCGCGCTGCGCCATGTCGCGAATGGAAGATCCGGATGCCTTCGCGGTCTTGTCCTCCACAGCCTTGGCTTCGGCCTCCTTCGGGGCCGCGGCCGGAACGTTCAAGGCAAGCTTGGTGGCGGGTGCGGAAACTTTCGGCTTCGCCGTCTCGGCAGTCTTCGACGCCTGAACGGCCTTCGGCACTTCGGACGGTGGCGAGGCTTCTGCCAGCTTCGTCGTTTCGACAGGTCGGGACGCTACGGATCTGGGCAGCTCGCCTTGCGGCGCCGACGCGGCAAACCGCTCGCTGAACATCAGCGAGCTGGCGACGTTCTCCGGCGCGGGCATCACCAGCGGCCGTTGCTCCAGCGATGCGAATATGTCGTTGAAAGCCGGCTGCACCGGACGGGCAGCGGCGGTGGCCGGGTTCTTGACGACGGGCGTCTCGAAGGCGGCGCTGTTCACGGCAGGATAGACGTTGGCACCAAGCACGTTGGTGTAAACGGTCCAGGCGCAGCCGAGCACGAGGCCCGTGACCGCGACACCGCCGAGGAAATGTTGGGGAATGCCCCTACGAGAAGGTTTCCTGCGGTTGTGCACCGCAGGGCCGAACGCACGCATACGCTTACTCATTCACACAACGCCCAGAACAACAATTCCAACAACTCCCCCATTTGATGCTGCGTTCGGATACGTCCCCAACAGCATCTCGCAGAGGCACAGAGCGCCATTAAGGCGACTTTTAGTTAAATCAGGCTTAAACCCCGGCGGATGTAAGGCGCAGCACAAATGCATGGAACTATTGAGGAAATTGGTTCCTTATGATGCGGCGAGTTCCATCGCAAACAGGGACAATCCGGTGTGTCTTTGCACCGGATGTCCCATATCGGGCCAAGTTGCGGCATTAAAGCGTTTCCAGCGAAGCAATACCCTCGCAAGGGTCGATATCGCTAGTCCTTGAACGGGTCGAACTCGTTCTCACCGGCCATGGCGACAGCGAACGGGCGCAGCGTGTGCTGCACCCTGATCGAGCGGGCGTGCTCGGCCAGCACCTCCGGCAGCCTGCGATAGGCCATCGGACTTTCATCGAGATCGGCGCCCACCAGCGTCACGCCACGCGATTGCAGCCAGGCGTCCATCTCGGACCGCGTGAACCGCCGCTTGGCCTCCTTGCGGCCGAACAAACGGCCCGCGCCGTGCACCGTCGAGTAGAGCGAAGCCTTCGCCTCATCGCTGTCGACGCCTTCAACGATGACCGCATCGTCGCCCATCGATCCGCCGATGAAGCCACGCTGGCCGGGAAATGCCGGCGTTGCGCCCTTGCGCACCACCCACAAATCCCTGCCGCCATGGTTCTCCCGCCACGCATAATTGTGATGGTTGTGAACCATGTCGGTGACCTCGCCGCCGATGATCCGGCGCACGCGCTCGATCACCCATTCGCGACCGGCATAGGAGTAGCGCCCGGCGAGTTGCATCGCCGCGATGTAGCGCCGTCCGATCTCGCTGTCCTCGTCGATGACGGCGGGCGGCACGTTCATGCCGTCCTTGCCGCCGGCGGCCTTGAGGTAGCGGGTCGCACTGGTGTGGCCGAGGCCGCGGCTGCCGAAGTGCACGCCGATCCAGACAAAGCCCGCTTCGTCGCGCAGCAGGTCGACATAATGGTTGCCCGATCCGACGGTGCCGAGTTGCGAGACCGCCTTCTGCCGATAGGCGCCCATGTCGGATTCGCGCCACGCATCGGCGTCGTCGAACAGTTCATGCTCGACGCGCTCGTCGTTGGTGCGCCCGACGCCGAACGAAATAACGTTGTGCACGTCCTTGATGATCGCGCCGACGTTGCCTTCGATCTGGCTGAACGACGTGTCGAGGCGCACGGCCATGTTGCCGCAGCCGATGTCGAAGCCGACGCCGGAGATGCTGATCTGCTTCTCATAGGCGATCACGCCGCCGACCGGCTGCGCATAGCCGAGATGCCCGTCGGCGCAAATCACGCCGGCGACAGCATTGCCGACCGACATGCAATTGCGCATCTGCGCGATCGTCGCGTCGTCGTGCTGGCCGAAAATCTTCAGCGGGCTGTTCTGGTATTGCGCGGCCTGCGGATTGAGCGCGATATCGGCGGCAACGCCCTGCGCATCGCGCGCAAGCTTCTCCTTGCGCGCGGCATCGCGAAACAGGCACCAGGTCGGCATCGGCCGCTGGCCGGGCCGGTCGATCTTCGCATCAGGGTCGAGCCCGGCCTCGACGGCCAAAGCCCTCGCCCTCTCCTGGTAGGGATCGGATCGCATCTCACTCTCCTTCACTGCACTGTCGTTCCGAAGGCCGTTCAGGACTCCGGAGTGTCCCACGTCGGTCGCGACACAGGTCGGTTGGGTTTGCAGGCAGAGAGGAATTTGGAAATCGAGCTTGCCAGGAACGGCCTACCGCGGATCTTTCCCTGCCTTTACGGCAGTGGGAAACCCGCTGCCGCGTTACGCTGGTAGATTGCCTTGCGGGTACGATTCACTGATCGAATACACCCCAATGGCCCACGTCAAAGCACGACCATGCCGGACGACCGGCTGGTCTGCACAACGTGAAGCATTGGTGTCTATACGAAGCATCGTCTCTCCATGGATCGGCGGAAGCGCGCGATCACATACATCAATTCCCGGATTTGTAAATAGGCCGGCATCCGGCGCGAGCGCGGCGTTAATCACTCAACCGCGGATACCAATCCTGCCCCGCCCTTCCGGCGTGGTGTCCAGAATGGTCCACAGCGGATCGCCGTTGCCGCGTGCGAGCTCTGCGGCGGGTTTTGTGGGGAAGCGGCCATGGCAAAACCTCGATGCTGGCTGATCTGCCAACAAGACGTTTTGCGGCGCGTCGCTTCCGACACTGCTGCCCCAAAGGACGTTCGCAGCAATCGCCGTTCCGGCGCTCGCGCAACAAGTTGCATACCGGCCTTGCGTTCCCGCCGGGCGCGCGGGCGGCCGCAACCGGAACGGGTCCATTCAACTCTCTCTAATTTCTGCCTTTTCAGCGCTGTAAACGGCTGTTTACGACGCCTTTTGGGTCGCGTCGCATGATCGGAGTTTTCAGCGAACCTTATCGCCCGCCGGCAGACACATTATCTGCGTACCTCTTTCGCATTGCAGGTGGGGACGCCAGCGTGATACGGTACCGTATCAACCCAATTTTCTCCCGTGCCCGGAAGGGGAAGCTGCCATGACAACGCTGGCGCGCGCCGGATGGATCGTTTGTTCAAGCCTGTTGCTGCTGACCGGTGGCGCAGCGGCGCAGCCTGCGAAATTGGGCTGCGATGTCCAGCAGACGGCGCTGGGAACGCAAACGCTCCGTTGCCCGACGGCGATCACGATCGTTTCCGAAAGCGGTGCGAAGTTCGAGCTCAGGGATCGCAACCGCGACGGCCAAGTCGATTCCGTCGAACTCAGCAACAAGGCCCTGCTGCTCGAAGTGCCGAAGCAGCCGGGCCGCACCCGGTTCGACGTGGTGACGCCGCAGGCGATTGCGGCGGTGCGCGGCACCAAATGGGCGGTGGACGCCGAAGGTGCAAAGACATCGGTGTTCGTCGTCGAGGGCCGCGTCCGCGTGGCGAGACCCGTCGGCCGCGGCAGCGTCGTACTCGCACCCGGCGACGGCGTCGATGTCGAACCGTCGGGCGACCTGATCGTCAAGCGCTGGCCGCCCGCACGCGTCACGGCCCTGATGGCAAGATTGGGACAATAGAAGACACGCAAATGAGCCGTCGACGCTTTCATATGCTGGTTGCGTTGCTCTGCACGGGATTGTGGGCGAGCGCGATCTGGCTCGGCCATAGCAGCGGCCATTTGCGGTTTCTCGACCGGATCGAGTCGGCATTGTCAGATGTGCGAACGCTGGCGCGCGGCGTAGAGGCGCCGCCGGACCTCGTCACGATCGTTGCGATCGACGACACCATCGTCAAGCTCGGCGGCAGCTATCCGCTGCCGCGCGCCGAGATCGCCAGGATCGTCGAGGCGATCGCGCGGCTGGAGCCGAAGGTCATCGCGATCGATCTTCTGCTGGTCGACAAGGGACCTGCCGATGGCGATGCGGCGCTGGCGAAGGCGCTCGCGGCGAGTCCGACCGTACTGGCAGGAGCGGCGGTATTTTCCAACATCGTTCAGCCTTCGGCAGCGGATGACGGACCACTGGCACGCCTGCCGAAGGCCGACCGCTTCCTGCTGCCGATCCCCTCCTTTGCCGAGCGCGCGGAAGTCGGTATCGCCAATGTGTCGACGGGCCAGACCGGCACGCCGATGTCGGTCCCGATGCTGTTCCGGACACACGACAAGATCGAATTGTCGTTTCCGCTTCGTGTCGCGTCCACAGCGATCGGCCAGAAGCTAACGATCGAGCCCGACCGCCTGCTGTTCGGCGACCGGCCGATCGCAACAGCTTCCGACTATGCGCTGCCGATTTCCTATTACGGCCCGCGCCGCACCATTCGCACCGTCAGCGCCGCAAATGTGGTCGACGGCCAGGTCGACAAGGAGGCCATTCAAGGCCGGATCGTCGTCCTTGGCGCGACCGCAACCGGCGCCGGCGATTTCTTTCCGACGCCGTTCGATTCACTGATGCCGGGCGTGGAAATCATTTCCACCGCGATTTCGCATCTGGTCGCAGGCGACGGCGTCGTGCGCGACGGGGCGGTTCGGATCATCGAGGCCATCACGACGATCCTGCTCCCGATACTGCTGGTCGGTTTGCTGGCGTGGCGGCGAAACGCATTCGGTTTGCTCACGGTCAGCGCGGCGATGCTGACATGGGCGGCTGCGAATACGGTTGCCTTCGCACACGGCATTTGGCTCGACACCGCGACGACGATGGCCGCGGCGCTGCCGCCGGTGGTTCTGTACGGTACGTTGCAATTATGGTCGGGCCGGCGCAACGCCCAGCATCTCGCCGTGCAGAACAGGCTGCTCGAACAATTCCAGACGCCGGGTCTGCAGGAATGGCTGACGCGCGATCCTGACTTCCTGCTGGCGCCGGTCAGGCAGAATGCCGCCGTCGTGTTCGTCGACCTGTCCGGATTTACCTCGCTCAGCGAAACGCTCGATCCGGATGCCACCAGGGGCCTCTTGAAGGAGTTTCACGCGCTGGTCGACAAGGAAGTGACGCGGTGCGGCGGCATGATCACGAGTTTTCTCGGCGACGGCGCCATGATCCTGTTCGGCCTGCCGGAGGCGGCGCCGGATGACGCTGCGCGCGCCGCACAATGTTCGATCGCGCTCTGCGTCAAGACCGAGCGCTGGATCGAGACCTTGCCGCCGGAAATGGCGGTGCGGATCGGCTTCAAGATCGGCGCGCATTTTGGACCGATCGTTGCCTCCCGCCTCGGCGGCCGCAACCATCAGCACATCACCGCAACCGGCGACACCGTGAACGTGGCAAGCCGCCTGATGGAGGTGGCGGCACACCACGATGTCCGGCTGGCGCTGAGCGATACGCTGCGCGTCGCGGCGGAAGGCATCGGCGCCCGGCTGAGAACTGGAAGCCTTGCCGGCCCCGTCGAGTCGCAGATTCGCGGCCGTTCAGGCTCCCTCACCGTCTGGCTGTGGCGAGGCGAACATCCGACGATGGATCGACGCACGCATCCCGACGCCGCGGAGTGACCGGCCGCGCGCCCTATAACCCGGTTCTGATTGAATCAGAACCGGGCTCCAAATTCTTGTTTGACGCGTTTTCTTGACGCGAACCGGTGTCCACTTCGCTCGAAAACGCTCTACCGCAGTTCAGGCGGCGGAGTGCGGTCGAGCACCTCGAATTTGGGGCCTTCCAGCAGATCAAGCGCATAGGTCTCGATGACCAGCGGGCCGCGCTTGCGCTGGACCTCGCCTGCCCGTTCGACACGGGCAAACCTGTCCTTCAGGTAGGGCGTATCGCCGAGCCACGCCTCGTATACGTACAACGATTTTCCGGCGAGCTGTGCTGCATCAGGTTCGGGCATGTTGACCCAACGGATCCGCTGCGTGTGCTGCACAACGCAGGTGCCCTTCGGCAGATGGAAGGCGAGCCAGGCGGTGGTGCCGTAATCCGACGCAAGCACGCAGGTTGCGCCGACGCGCGCCCTCACCGCCTCAATTCCATCGGCCGTTTCGCGCCAGCCGACGCCGACGCTGCGCACGGTGGCATCGCGGCGATAGCCCGACAGCACGCCGGTGTCGGCCTGCACGACCAGCAGGACAAACATCACGACGCCGCCCGGCGCCGCCCAGCGCCGGCAGAAATCGGCCAGGCGCTGCCAGCGCGGCGCCCATTCGACCAGATGCGCGGCGACGGCGGCGGCGATCGCAAACGCCGGATAGACCGGCGCAAACCAGTTGGCCTCGACGCGGGCATGCAGCGAATGCCAGACGAAATAGGCGACGATGACCCAGAACATCGTATTGACGAGCGCGCGCGCCGGCAGCGTGCCGGCGCGTCGGCGGACCAGCGCGTACAGTCCCATCGCGCCGAGTATCCAGACCAGCGGCGTCGCGAACGCGATCTGCGTCGGGATCAGCTCGGCGATGAAGACCGGGCGGAAATCCTCGATCCTCGCCCGCCCCATCTGCTTGATGAAGGAAACCCAGTGATGGTCGGCGTTCCAGAGAATGACCGGCGAAAACAGCAGCAGCGCGACGAGCCCGCCGAGATAAAGCCACGGCGAGATCAGCCAGTGCCGCAGTTTGGGAACGGCGATCAGCCAGATCAGGATCGCCGGCCCGAAGAACAGCGCGGTGTATTTCGACAGCAGCGCGCAACCGGCGGCGGCGCCGACCGCCAGCCACCACACGCCACGGCCGGTCTGCAGCACCTTGGCGAGCGCAAACAGCAGGAGGCTGGACGCCACCAGCAGCGGCGCGTCGGGCGTGACGATCATGGTGCCGACCGCGGCCATCAGCGTGATGTTCAGCAGGATCGCCGACGAGGCAGCCACGCGCCGGCTGCCGAACAGGATGGCGGCGGCCTGGTAGATCGCCCAGCTCATCGGCAGCGCCAGCAGGATCGAGACCAGCCGCACGCCGAACTCGGTATCGCCTGCGATCAGCGTGCCGAGCCGGATCACCACCGCGACGCCAGGCGGATGATCGTAATAGCCGCCGGCCAGATGCTTCGACCACATCCAGTAATAGGCTTCGTCGAAGGTGATCGGCGTGAACGCCGCGGCTACCAGGCGCAGCGCAATGAGCCCCAGGATTGCCAGACCCGTGTTGAGAGCAACCCGCGTCTCGTTCGGATTCATTTTGGAATCCGTCTGTCACCCGTCATCCCCGCGAAGGCGGGGATCCAGTACGCCGGGAAGCCTGCGATCAACACGATAGGCCGCGGCGTACTGGGTCGCCCGGTCAAGCCGGGCGATGACAGCGGAGTGTGTGCCGCGCACGTCATCCCATCGCTCTTCACGCGAACCCGCATCCATTTCGCTCGAAAACGCCGCTGGTCATCACTTGCGCCAGACGAACAGTCCGGACATCGCGTAGTTCCAGACCACGCCCATCAGCGCCCCCGCGAGCCCGGCGA
Source organism: uncultured Alphaproteobacteria bacterium (assembly GCA_963816815.1). Classification (GTDB taxonomy): domain Bacteria; phylum Pseudomonadota; class Alphaproteobacteria; order Rhizobiales; family Xanthobacteraceae; genus Bradyrhizobium. The sequence continues at coordinate 19,625 of CAWFMW010000074.1, read as the reverse complement.
GCCACCAGATCGGTTCCTGGTCGAAGACCGCGAACGCGACGCCGACATTGGCGAGCAGTCCGACGCCGCAGACGAGATAGAACAGCAACAGGCCGCGCAGGATCGCAAATCCCTTCAGCCGCTGGTCGCGATAGGTGAGGAAATTGTTGAGAATGAAATTGCTGGTCATGGCAATCAGCGCGCCGGCCGCCTGCGCCTCCGCAAACGGCTCCTTGAAGATTTCGAGAGCGATGAACAGCGTCACGAGATGCACGACAAGACCGGTGCCCCCGACCATTGCGAACAGCAGGAAACGCAGCGACACCACGTCGTGGGTCAGCTTCGCCAGCACCAGGCCGAGGAAATCCAGCGCCACCATGGAATCGAGCTTGCTCTCGCCGTGCTGACGCGAACCGAAGGTGTAGGGAATTTCGATGGTGCGCAGCTTGCCCTGCGCGGTCGCAATGACGTCGAGCAGGATCTTGAAGCCCTGGGTCGAGAGCTGCGGCGCCAGTTGCTCGAAGCGGTCGCGGCGGATCATGAAGAAGCCGCTCATGGGATCGGCGACCTCGACCTTCAAAGCGCGCCTGGCGACCTCGGTTGCAAGCTGGCTGGCCCCTGCCCGCTGCTTGTTGAAACTGTCGGCGCTGCCGCCCTCGACATAGCGGCTGCCGACCACGAGTTCGGCCTCGCCGCTCCGCAGCAGCGCGACCATCTTCGGCAATTGTGATTCGTCGTGCTGCAGATCGGCGTCGATGACCGCCGCATAGGGGCCGCTCGAGGCTAAAATGCCTTCGATACACGCACCCGACAGGCCGCGGCGGCCGATCCGGCGAATGCAGCGCACGCGGGAATCCTTCCGCGCCAACCCTCGCACCACCTCCCAGGTCCCGTCAGGGGAATTGTCATCGACGAAGACCACTTCCCAGGCAATTCCGGATAGCGTGGCCTCCAGCCGCCGGTACAGCACGGTGACATTGTCGCGCTCGTTGAAGGTCGGCACAACGACCGAAAGCTCAGGCAAACCGGCCTGCGACGGGGTTTCGGGGCCCGGCTGGATGGCGTCATTCATGATCGCCAGCGTATATCCGCAGCCGCCCGACATGCCAAGGCGAGCTTGGGGAACGAGGTGACTGGACTGTGAAAACGGGAGCGAAATCGACCCGGTGTGGGCCTGTCGTGAGCGAATCAGTGGCCGCCGCCGGATCGGGCCCGGGGCCAGCTTCGCTTGAAAATGCTCTGAAAATGCCAACGACCACAAACAGGAAGGCGCGCGTACATCCGGCGCAGCCAAACTATTCATGGTCGTCCCAGCGCCGGAGCTTTGAAGCGTCAACGTCGCCGTTAGTGACCTAAATAGGAATGCCCTGAGCATTCCGCAAGGATCCACTCCTAGTTCGGCACTTCGCGAATCACCGGACCGCGCGGGGCCGGCGCCGCTGGAACCGGCTGCGCCGACGCGGGTTGCTGGGCGCTCACCGGTCTGGCGGGCTTTCCGAACTGGCCGATCGGTCCGTAGACGATCGCAACCACCATCACGATTGATGCGATGATGGCTCCCAAAAGACCGGCGATTGACTGCGAATTCATCCTCAACGATCCCCTACGCCTGACCGGGAACTGATATCATGGAAAAAGCGCGCGGAGGAGTGGCAGAGGCGTCAGCCGCCGCCAAAACCGGCTGCAGACCCGGACCTCCAAAATCTCACCACGCGAGCGCCGCGCGACGGACAAGCAAGAACCGCAATTCCATCGTAAACAAGACAGAGTTTCGACCTTCGGGTTGACTGGGAAGAGGGGAAAGCGATGTCGACGACAGATGGGACCAAATCGGCCGGGAAATCCGGACGGCGCAAGGGCAAGGGTAAAAGCGAACAGCGTAAAAAAGCTTCTTCCCAACAGGCAGTTGCCAAAGAGAGTTTGCCGGAGACCCCGGCGCCGGCTCAACTGCAGAGCCCGGACCCCGAACCGCAGCAGCCGCCGCTCGATCACGCCGCGAGCCGCCCGAAGGTAGCTCTGCAGCCCACTGTCGAGGAGCCTGTAGTCGAGGAGCTTGCGGTGGCGGAGCCCGCCGTCGAGGAGCCTGTGGTCGCCGTCGTCGCTTCGCCCGAGCCGCAGCCGACCGCTGCGCCCTCACCTGTCGAGTTGCCGCCCGCCGCACCCGTCTCAGCCGAGCCCCCGGCGACCGAGCCTGTCTCAGCCGAGCCTGTCTCGGTCAAGTCAGCATCAGCCGAGCCGTCACCAAGCGAGCCTGCGCCGGTGAGCCTGCAGACCATCGCCAATGCCTATCGCGACTACACACGGAAATCGATCGAGGAGTTCGGATCGTTTGTCGAACAGCTCAGCGGCGTCCGCTCGCTCGACAAGGCGATGACGGTTCAGAGCGAATTCGTGAAGCGGGCTTATGAGACCTCGGTCGCCGAGTCGCAGAAGATCTGTGAACTTCACAACCGCCTTGCCAAGCAGACCCTCGAACCGTTGAAGGGACTGACCGGCAAGGCGCCGTCAACGCACGGCAAGTCTTGAGGTTCATGCGAGACCGGTTTGACGCCAACGTATGGAAGCAAGGGGCTCCGGTTTACCGGAGCCTTTTTTTCAGGGGATTCCGCCTACGAGCCGGCACCCTGGCTTCGCTTCGACGCCGGCCCGGCCCCGCGCATGTAGTGCCGCTCCGGCCGGTAGCGGCGAGCCCAGATGCGCATGACCCTCCTGGTGAGGGTCGATATCCATTGGATGATAGCCATCGAATGGTCCTTTCGTCCTGCAATCCGAAATTCACGCGCCGAGCTGGCCGGTCAGCCGCTCATGGAACGAGGAGCTGCGCTGGTCGAGCCCGGTGAAGGTGACGGTCGCGCCATGGTCGCGGTATTTGGTTTCGATCGAATCCAGCGCCGCAACGCTCGACGCATCCCAGATCTGAGAACTCAGTGAGATCGATCAGGACGCGCTTGGGGTCGGCGCCATAGGAGAAACGCTCGACAAGATCGTTGCTGGAGCCGAAAAATAATGGACCATAGACATTGTAATGGACGGACATTCCGTCCTGGCTCACGGTGCGCTCCGTGCGAATGACATGCGCGACCCGGCGGGCGAACAGGATCATCGCCAGTACGACGCCGACGGCGATACCGATTGCGAGGTTGCTGGTGACCACCGTCACCGCAACGGTCGTTACCATCACCATGGTTTCCGGGATCGGCATGCGCCTGAACGTCGCCGGCCTGACGCTGTGCCAATCGATGGTCTTGAGCGCCGCGATCATCATGACGGCGGCCAACGCCACCATCGGTATCTGCGCCATCAGGTCGCTGAGCGCCGTCACCAGCACCAGCAGCACGATCGCGGCCACCGCCGTCGAAATACGGGTGCGGCCCTGTCCGATCTTCACGTTGACGACGGTCTGGGCGATCATCGCGCAGCCGCCGATGCCGCCATAGAAGCCGGCGGCGATGTTGGCTATGCCGAGCGCCCAGGATTCCCTGCCCTTGTGCGAGCGCGTGTCGGTGAGGTCGTCGACCAGCTTGGCGGTCAGCAGCGTCTCGAGCAGGCCGACAAAGGCGACGCTGATGGCGGTCGGCCAAACGATGCGCAACGTGTTGAGGTCGAACGGGACGGCAAAAGCAGTGATACCCGGCAATCCCGGCGCCATCGTGCCTTCGCCACCGACATTGGGAACCGTGAGATGCCCCAGGATCACGATCGATGTCACCACGATGATGGCGACCAGCGGCGCCGGCACTGATGTCGTGACGCGCGGCATGACGAGGACGATGGCAATCGTCAATGCGAACAGCGGATACACCAGCCACGGAACGTTGAAAATATGCGGCACCTGCGCGGCGAAGATGAGAATGCCGAGCGCGTTTACAAAACCGATCATCACCGAACGCGGGATGAAGCGTGTCAGTCGCGCCAGGCCGGCAAGTCCGAATGCGATCTGGATAATACCCGCGAGCAGGATGGTCGGCAGGATATAGCCAACCCCATGCAGCTTGACCATCGGACCGATCACCAGCGCAATCGAACCGGCCGCGGCGGTGACCATGGCCGGCCTGCCGCCGAGAACGGACATTACGAGGCACAATACGATCGAGGAGACCAGCGCCACCTTCGGATCGACGCCCGAGACGAACGAGAACGAAATCACCTCGGGGATCAGCGCCAGCGCCGTGATGATGCCGGCCAGCAACTCGCGAACAAAGAGGTTCGGGGCACGAAGCACGGCGACGATGGACGGCGAGTCTTCGAACTGTGATTGGGTTACTGCGGAGCTGGACATTGGCATTGATCTATCCGGAAAGTGTGACGGCGCATTAGCTGCCCGGCGGTTTACGCACGACGCAGCGGAAGCCGATGTGACAGGTGGACGAATCGACCGTTTCGCCCTGACGGGCCGACGGCCGATAGCGCAGACAGTAATTGGGCGCGCAGAGATGCGAGCCGCCCTTCACGACGCGGCGCGTCGATCGGTCGTCGCCCGACGTTCGGATGGCAACAGGATTGCGGCGGCTGGTCCGGCACGGCGTCATAGGGACTCGACGTCCATTCCCAGACATTGCCGACCATGTCGAACAGGCCGTAGCCGTTGGCCGGAAACGCGTCGAACGGTGACGTGCCCTCGTATCCATCCTCGCCGAGATTTTCGTGGGGAAACTGCCCCTGCCAGGTATTGGCCAGAAACCGTCCCTCGGGATTGGCGGCGTCGCCCCACGGATAGGCCTTACCTTCGAGACCTCCACGGGCGGCGAATTCCCATTCCGCTTCGGTCGGCAACGTCTTGCCGCACCACGCCGCATAGGCGAGCGCGTCCTCATAGGCGACGTGCACGACGGGATGATCGTCGCGGCCGGCGATCGAACTGCCAGGGCCTTCCGGATGCCGCCAGTCGGCGCCGGGTTTGTATTCCCACCAGGCGAGATTGTTGCGCAGGCTGACCGGACGATCCGGTTTGACGAACACCAGCGAGCCCGGCACCAGCAGCGCAGGATCTGCGTCCGGGTACATCGCAGGATTCGATCATCACCGAGCGCGGGATAAGCGGTCAGCCGCGCCAGCCGGCAAGCCGAATGCGATCTGGATACGCCGCAGCATGATGGTCGGCAGTTCAATCGAGCCGGCCGCCGCGGTGACCATGGCCGGCCTGCCGCCGAGAACGGACATCACGAGGCACAAGACGATCGAGGAGACCAGCGCCACCTTCGGATCGACGCCCGAGACGAACGAGAACGAGATCACTTCGGGGATCAGCGCCAGCGCGGTGATGACGCCGGCCAGCGATTCACGAACGAAGAGGTTCGGCGCGCGAAGCACCGCGACGATCGACGGCGAGTCTTCGAACTGCGATTGGGTGACGGCGGGGCTGGACATTTGACCATATGATCTATCTCGGAAAGTGTGACGGCGCATTAGCTGCCCGGCGGTTTGCGCACGACGCAGCGGAAGCCGATGTGACAGGTGGAAGAATTGACCGTTTCGCCCTGACGGGCCGACGGCCGATACCGCAGACAGTAATTGGGCGCGCAGAGATGCGAGCCGCCCTTCACCACGCGGCGCGTCGACCGGTCATCGCCCGCGTTCGGGTGGCAGCAGGATTGCGGCGGCTGATCCGGCACGGCGTCATAAGGGCTCGACGTCCATTCCCAGACGTTGCCGACCATGTCGAACAGGCCGTAGCCATTGGGCGGAAACGCGTCGACCGGTGAAGTGCCCTCGTATCCGTCCTCGGTCGAGATTCTCGTGGGGAAACTGGCCCTGCCAGGTGTTGGCCAGAAACCGTCCTTCGGGATTGGCGGCGTCGCCCCACGGATAGGCCTTGCCTTCGAGACCGCCGCGGGCGGCGAACTCCCATTCCGCTTCGGTCGGCAACGCCTTGCCGCACCACGCCGCATAGGCCAGCGCGTCCTCATAGGCGACGTGCACGACGGGATGATCGTCGCGGCCGGCGATCGAACTGTCAGGGCCTTCCGGATGCCGCCAGTCGGCGCCGGGTTTGTATTCCCACCAGGCGAGGTTGTTGCGCAGGCTGACCGGACGATCCGGTTTGACGAACACCAGCGAGCCCGGCACCAGCAGCGCGGGGTCTGCGTCCGGATACATCGCAGGATTGGGCGGCCGTTCGGAATAGGTGATGTATCCGGTCGCTTCGACGAACCTGCGGAATTCGCCGTTGGTGACGGGACAGATGTCCATCCAGAAACCCTCCACAGAGGCCGGACGAACCGGGCGCTCTTCCCGATAGAAGCTGTTGGAGCCCATCAGGAAGGTGCCGCCCGGAATCCAGTTCATGGATTCCGGCTTGACCGCATCGGGCGCATGACCCGATTTGGCCATGCCGGAGAGAGCGCAGCAGCCCTCCCCCCGGCGATGGCCGGCTGCACCATGCGCGATCGTTTCCGCTCTCGTCGGTGCAGTCATCGCGTTCAGGCCTTGGCGTGTTGCTTGGGCACGAAATCGAGCGCGGCGCCGGGCGGAATCAGCTCCTCCTTCTTGGCGCTCTCCTCGAAATCCCTGATGATGCGCTGGGCGTGCTGCATCACCCACCAGCGCACGTAACGCTGGTTGACGGCATCCCGCTCCTTCGGGTCTTCCTTCAGATGCGTGATGCGGGCAAATCCCAGCGCCAGTTCCGGATCGTGGAAATGCTGCTGCCGCTTGAAGTTGATCTTGAAGTCCTTCCACTTCACGGCGTGCAGTTCATCCTTCAGCCAGACGATGCAGGACTTCGCGGTTGGAGGTTTCCTGCTTGCCGAGGAAGAACGGGCTCTGGTCGACGCCGTCGATCAGCCGGTCGGCGGGCGCCTTGCAGCCGGTCATCGACAGCAGCGTGGTGAACATGTCGGTGACATGAACCATCTCGTTGCTTTCGATGCCTGCCGGAATGCGGTTCGGCCAGCGGATCAGAAGCGGGGTGCGGATGCCGCCTTCCGCCGAGCTGAAGTAGGAGCCGTCGAAGAAGCCGCCGGTGCCACGGCCGGCGAGATGGTCTTCCGCGCCGTTGTCGCCGCACATCACGACGATGGTGTTGTCGGCAACGCCGAGTTCATCCAGCTTGTCGAGCAGCACGCCGAAATCGTGGTCGAGCATCAAGAGGCAGTCGCCCCAATCGCCGTTGGTGCTCTTGCCGACGAATTCGTCGCGCGGGCTCATCGGGAAGTGCATCAGCGAGTGGTTGAAGTAGCAGTAGAACGGCTTGTCCGCCTTGACGGACTTTTCCATGAACTTGATGGCGCGCTTCTGGTACTCGAGGTCGCAGGTCTTCTTGGTCTCCATGGTGAGCTGCTCGTCCTTGAGCGGCCAGGCACCCTTGCCCTTGACGCCCTCATGCATGTGCGAGAAGCCGTCGCGCTCCGGCACGTAATGCGGGTCGGTCAGCCACATGCACTCGTCATAGGTGCGCAACGGGCCGTACCATTCGTCAAAACCGTGGTCGGTCGGGAAGCGGCCGTCCTCGGCGCCGATGTGCCACTTGCCGTAGATCGAGGTCGCGTAGCCGGCTTCCGACAGGATCGCGCCGATGGTGCGCTCCCACTTGACGATGCCGCCGCCATTGCCGCCGAGCGCGATGGTGTGGTTGCCCGAGCGGATCGGGAAACGTCCGGTCATCAGCGCCGAGCGGGTCGGCGTGCATTGCGGCTCGACGACGTAATGCGTCAGCTTGACGCCTTGCTTGGAGAAAGCGTCCATGCGCTTGGTATCGGCGCCGCGCAGAATGCCGCCGCCGTAGCAGCCGAGTTCGCCCATGCCGAGGTTGTCGACGTGAAAAAACAGGATGTTTGGTTTGCTTGCCATTGAATTCTCCGATCTGTGACGCAGGCGCACGCCGTCGTTGACGCGCGCGCTTCTTCGCGTCTCTCCTTGGTTGATGTCGTTGATTAAGTGTTTCGCGCCTGTCCGGCCGCGACGTTCAAAATACGGTCAGAAGATTTCGCCTACTCCTTTCGGTCCCACTTTCATTCCAAAGCCTGAAAGGCCTCGATCCTTGATTTCCGGCGCCATGGCCGCGAGCAATTCTTCGCGGATCAGGCCCTTGAGCTCCTGCACCAGGTTCATGAATTCCGGCGTGTCGGTCATCTCGGCCCTGCGCGGGCGCGGCAGCGGCACCTTGATCTCCGCCTTGATGCGGCCCGGCCGCGCGGTCATGACGTAGATGCGGTCGGAGAGGAAAATCGACTCCTCGATATCGTGCGTGATGAACAGCACCGAGATCTTGAACTGCTGCCAGATGTTGGTCAGGATTTCCTGCATCACGACGCGCGTCTGCGTGTCGAGCGCGCCGAACGGCTCGTCCATCAGCAAGACCTGCGGACTGGTCGCCAGCGCGCGGACGATGCCGATGCGCTGCTTCATGCCGCCGGAGAGCTGGTCCGGATAATGATTTTCGAACGAGAGGAGCCCGGCGAGATCGAGCAGCGAACGCGCGGTGACGTTTCGCTTGCTCTGTTCGACGCCGGCCATCTTCAGGCCGAACTCGACATTCTTGCGGACCGACAGCCAGGGAAACAGCGAGTATTGCTGGAACACGACGCCGCGGTCCGAACCGGGTTTGGTGATCGCCTTGCCGTCGAGCCGTGGCCTCTCCTTGCGTCGGCTTCTGGAAGCCGGCAACGATGGAGAGCAAGGTCGACTTGCCGCAGCCGGAGGGTCCGATCAGCGAGACGAACTCGCCGGGCTGCACGTTGATCGAAGCATTCTCGACGGCGACAACCTTGTTGTCGTTGGCGCCAAAGGTGACGCCGATGTTGCGAACGTCGATGAAGCCTTTGTCGACTTGAGGTTCGGTCATTGCCATTGTCATCGCTTGCTCCCAGGTGCGAATGCCAGCCAGGGCATCATGAGAACGCCGACCATGCGGATGATTCCGCTGCAGGCCAGTCCGAGTACGCCGATCGTGATCATGCCGAGCACGATCGCGGGGTAATTCACCAGCGAATAGGCTTCCCAGGTGAAGTAGCCGACACCGAACTGCCCGGAGATCATCTCCGCGGCGATCAGCGACACCCAGGCGACGCCCATGCCGACCGCAAGACCGGTGAAGATATGCGGCAGCGAGCCGGGCAGGATCACGTTCCAGAGCAGCCGGCCCTCGCTGGCGCCGAGGCAACGCCCTGCCCTTATCAGCACGCCATCGAGCGAGTGAACGCCATGAATGGTGTTGAGCAGGATCGGAAAGAAAGCACCGATAAAGGTGATGAAGACGATGCTGGCTTCGTTGTTGGGCCAGAGCATGATCGACATCGGAACCCAGGCGATCGCCGGGAATCGGCCGCAGGATCTCGACCACCGGCATGAAGAAGTCGCTCACCCGCCGGTATTTGCCGATGGCGAGCCCCAGCGGCACGCCGATCGCAATCGCGATCATGAAGCCGATCAGAATGCGCCGCACGCTGATGGCGATATTGTACAGGTACTTGTTCGACAGCCCGACCTGCGTCAGTTGCTGGTAGACTTCGTAGGGGGTCGGAACGTTCTTGAAGCGAATGTAGAATTCGAGCCGGTACTTGGTGCCGAAGTACCAGAACAGGAACAGCGCCGCGATCGAGATGCCACCGAGTAGCGCAGTGATGAGGCGCTCGCGGGTGATTTTCGCCAATAGACCTTGAAAGACCTTGCGCAGCGAAACCGTGGTCGGGCTCGGTTCAAGAGCCGGCGCCGGCAAATTCGCGGTGACCGGCGAAACCTTGGCGGCTGTTTCCGTCGCGACTTCCGCCTCTGGCTCCGGGCGCTTTTCCATGATCGGGATCGCTATGACTTTTGCGCTTGATACGGTGCCCATCGGACGCTCCTATTGTCCGACGTTGATGGCGCTCAGGACTTCGGCGTAGGTCGCGAGCTTGCCGCCATTCTTGGCTGCGTAGGCTTCCGCATCCTTCTTGAGCAGGAACGGAACGACATCCGGCTTCTTCGGGTCCTGCCCGCCGATCGAATAGAACGCGGCGTCGGCAAACACCTTGATGCCCAGTTCATTGTCGACCAGGTAGACCGCATTGAACTTCTTGCCGTCAGAAGTGAACTTCTTCACGCCGAGCAGCGTGCAGACCGGCGAACTGAACGGCACGATGTCGCCGCCCTGGATCCAGATCTCGCCGACTTTCGCGGGATTATCGACCGGCGCGTTGCAGACCGGATCGGTGCCCGTCACGTTGTAGGTGTCGAACGAGGCAAGCTGCTTGTCGTAGTCGAGCCCCTTGGCCTTGAAGGCCTGGCGGACGTAGCTGTCGTTGACCCAGGCGCCGATGTTCAGTTCCTTGATCATGTTCAGCTTCTGCAGGATCGCGTAGTTGTTGCCGATCGATTCGATCCATTTCGGCTTGATCGTCGGATCGAGCGTGTGCACGCCGCCGGGGCCTAAGAAGATGTAGACCACTTCCTTGTTGATCTTGGTCCACTCCTCGATCTTCTCGGCCGCGAGCTTCGGATTCTTGCGCATCCACTCGTTCGCTTCCATCAAGGCGTCGAGATAGGCCAGCACGATCTCGGGATATTTCTCGCCGAAATCCTTGCGGATGACGACGCCGTGGAACGTCGGTGACTTGGTCTCGGCGCCGTCGTAGATCTTGCGGGCGAAACCCTTGAACGGCAGCAGTTCGGCGAACGGCACGAAGTCGCCATGCGCATCGATGCGCTTTTCCTGCAAATTGGTGCTGCCGACTTCCGGCGACTGCGAAACGAGATTCCAGAAATCCGGCGGCAGCCCCTTCTTCTGCAGCGACGTCAGCATCATGCCGTGCGCAGCGGAGCCGAACGGCACCGACACGTTCTTGCCCTTGAGGTCGGCGAGTTCGTAGAACGGCGAGTCCTTGTGGACGACGATGCCGTTGCCGCCACCCAACGCGTTGTAGGCGATGATGGCGACGAGCTGGGTTTCGTTCTTGGTGGCCTGCCCGGTGGCGCCGTTCACCATCAGCGGATAGTCGCCCATCATGCCGATCTGGATGTTGTTGGCCATCATGCCGTTGGTGATCGGCGGGCCCGATGTCGCGTTCTGCCAGCTCAGCTTGTATTGCATGTCCTTGTACTTGCCGGTCTTGGGCAGGTGCTTTTCGAGCAGGCCGAGCTCCTTCAGAACGACGCCACCGGTCACCGTGTTGGTCGTCGTGTTCTGCGTGCCGATGCCGATTTCGAGGGTCTCCGCGCTTGCCGCCGCAGGCGCGAAGCCCGAGGGTTGCCGCGACGAGCAAGGGAAGGAAGCCAGGGAGTTTTGACGCAGGGCCGACGCTCATGAGACAAATCCTTTCGAACCGAACTGTGCTGTTGTCGCGCGATGCCCATGCGAACTCCCCTCCCGCGATGGTCCGCAGCAGGGTTGCTCGGCGATGAGCCGACTGACTGGCTTGATGGGGCTGATGGTGCAAGCGAGATGCCAGCGGACCTGTGCCGACGCCGCGCAGCAGGCCCGGTTTGCGAGCGGTGTGGTGAGCGAGAGAGGTGGGCGTCATTGCCGTGCACTCGTTTGCTTCCATCCGAGGACGTCGAAACGTCCGGTGAGCAAACTCTGAACGGCGGCCTTTAAATCCGAAACGACGAACGCTTCGAACCAGCAACGTATTGCGAAGAAATATCCGATGCTCAATTAATGGACAGATGCGAGTTGCTCGATGAGCGCTGACTGGAATTTGAGCGTTACGGCCATTGGACGTGCATCACCCGCATCGGCCGCGCCAGTCCTCAGACCTCGTCCGAGGCCGCGGCCTTGGCGAGCTTGCCGTCCCTGATATCGCTCAGCAGGTCCGCATTCTTGATCACGAGATTGGCGCCATGCGCGGCGAGGATGCCAAGCTCGGTAAACTTCTTGAGGCTGATGGTGACGGACTGGCGCGTCACGCCCGTCATATGCGCGAGGTCGGCGTGGGTGAATGATGCGGCGATCAACGCCCCGTCGCGCTCTTCCACGCCGTACAGATTCATCAGGTGCAGCAACAGTTGCGCCAGCCGTTCGGTCGGCGAGCGGGTGCCGAGCATCTGCGCCAGCGCCGAATAGCATTGTCCCTTGAAGCTGAGCCCCTCGATGATTCCGATGGCAAGTGCGGGGATCGTCATCACCATGCGCCGCAGCACGTCGCCCGGCAAATGCAGCACCGCGCTGTTGACGGCCGCCTCCCCCGACCACACGTGCAGCCCCTGCCTGAACACTTCCGGGCCGCCGACGAAATTGCCGGAGTGCCAGTAAGCCAGCGTGATCTCGCGGCCCGAGGGCGCGGTGTAGAACACCTTGATGCGCCCGCTTTCGATCAGGTAGATGCCGTCTTGCGGAGTGCCCTGGCTGAACAGCTGCGCGCCGCGGTAGAGCACGCGGCGCTTTCCCGAGCCCAGCACCTGCGCGATTTCGGTTTCCGTCAGTCCGCTGAACAAATACGGCGGACCGCTCCGCTGCGTGCCCGCCATCGGTCATCAGCAGCGCGCCGAACTGCGCCGGCGCGCCGGCCTTGCCGATGGCCGATGCGGCGTTGCGAAGGGTGGTGCTTGCTCATCATTGATCCGCTTGAAGCCAAACCTGCATCCTGTGTTGCGTTGATACTAACGGAGCACCCGCCCCAGCCCCCGTAAGCTCTGCAAGAGGCACGCCAATTCCTCGCTGGGGGAACCTTTATGCCGTTAGATCGGGCCGAGGCGCCTCGTGACTATCTGTTTCCCCAAGCTCTTGTGATCGGCTGCGACAAACTGGCCAATCGGGGCCGATTTGGTTAACATCACAACCGCCCCTTCCCCTCATTTTCCGACGAGCCCTCCCGTGAGCAAGCCAGCGAAATCGACCGCGAAAAACAGCGGCAACATCTATATCGGCATCGGCGGCTGGACCTTCGAGCCGTGGCGCGGGGTGTTTTATCCCGACAAGCTCACGCAGGCGAAGGAGCTGTCCTACGCAGCGTCGAAACTGACCTCGATCGAGATCAACGGCACCTACTACGGCTCGCAAAAGCCGGAGAGTTTTCGCAAATGGGCGCGCGAGGTGCCGGATGGGTTCGTGTTTTCGTTGAAGGGACCGCGCTTCGCGACCAACCGTCGTGTGCTGGCGGAGGCCGGCGATTCCGTCAAACGGTTCTATGATTCCGGCGTGCTGGAGCTCGGCGACCGGCTGGGTCCGGTGCTGTGGCAATTCGCGCCGACCAAAAAATTCGACGAGGCCGATTTCGGCAAATTCCTCGAACTGCTGCCGCGCAAGCTCGACGGCCGCGCGCTGCGTCACGTGGTCGAAGTGCGGCATGACAGTTTCTGCGTGCCTGACTTCATCGCGTTGCTGCGCAAATTCGAGATACCGGTCGTGTTCGCCGAGCACGGCAAATATCCCGCCATCGCCGACGTGGTCAGCGACTTCGTCTATGCCCGGCTGCAGAAGGGCAATGACGAGCTCAAGACCTGCTATCCGCCGAAGCAACTCGACGCCTGGGCCAAGCGCTTTCAGGCCTGGGCCGCCGGCGGCGAGCCCGACGACCTGCCGCGCGTCGACAAAACCAAGCCCGCGAAAACGCCGCGCGACGTGTTCGCCTACGTCATCCACGAGGGCAAGGTGCGCGCGCCGGCCGGCGCCATGGAGCTGATCGAGCGCGTGAAGTAACTCCCTAGTCCAGCTTGATGCCGGCCTCGCGGATCAGCTTGGTCCAGTTGTCGTATTCGGAGGCGATGAAAGCGTCGAGCTTGTCGTCTGCGAGATCCCACACCTCTCCGCCGCTCTTCTCGAAACGCTCCTTGAGTTCGGGCAGCGCGGCGCGGATTTCCCGGCGCAATTTTGCGACTATCTCCGGCGGGGTTTTGGCAGGCGCGAATATGCCGAGCCAGGAATCGACATCGAGGCCGGGCACGCCGGCTTCCGACATCGTCGGCACGTCGGGCGCCAGCGCGCTGCGTTTCGACGACAGCACCGCAATGCCCTTTGCCTGGCCCGATTGAACATAAGGAAGCCCTGCCGAATTCGAGTCGAAGAACAGGTCGATGCGGCCGGCGAGCAGGTCGGTGAAGGCCGGCGGCGAGCCCTTGTAGGGTATCTCCTGAAATTTTACGCCGGCCGCCTTCATGAAGGCAGCCGCGACCAGATGCTGGCCGGTGCCGACGCCAGCCGTGGCGACGGAAATCGAACCCGGGTTCGCCTTTGCGGCGGCGACGATGTCGGCCAGCTTGCCATGCGGCAAATCCTTGCGGGCGACCATCACGTAACCGAACTTGTAGATCAGCGCGACCGGCACGAAATCCTTGCGCGGATCGTAACCGAGCTTCGAATACAGTGCCGAATTGAACGCCATGTTGGAGAGCCCGCCGACCACCAGCGTATAGCCATCCGGCTCGCTCTGGCTGGCGGCCTGGGTGCCGACGACGGTGCCGGCGCCCGGCTTGTTCTCGACGACGAAGGCCTGCCCCATCCGCTTCGACAGCGCGTCGGCCAATTGCCTACCGACCAGATCGTAGCTGCCGCCGGGACCGATCGGGACGATGATCTTTACGGGACGATCGGGATAGCCGGCCTGGGCGTGCGCTGATGCGACGCCAAGCACGAGGGATACGAGCATCCACGTCAGCAAGCGGCAAATTCGGTTCATCGTATTCCCCCCGGACGAACGGCCATCAACCGGCTCTTTCGGCAACTATGGGACACCCTGCCCCGGACGGCAACGCGGATGTGGCAATTGGCCGGTCATTCCAATAGCCTTGCGCCAGCGACATAATGTCTGGATCGAGATGGCCCGCAGGACAAAGCGTCTCTTCACCATCGGCTATGAGCAGACGCCGTCGCGCACCGTGCTCGACGAACTGGAAGCCGCTGGCGTCAAGCTGCTGGTCGATGTGCGCGCGGTCGCATCCTCGCGGCGGCCGGGCTTTTCCAAGAATCAACTCGCGGCCGGCCTCGATGAGCGCGGCATTTCCTACCTGCATCTGAAGGGCCTCGGGACGCCGAAGAGCGGTCGGGAGGCGGCGCGCAGCGGCAAGTTCGGTCTGCTGCACAAGATCTATTCGGCGCATCTGAAGACGACGCAGGCCAAGGAGCAACTCGACGAGCTGTCGGCGCTGGTGAACAAGTCCGGTCCGGTGTGCATCCTCTGTTATGAACGCGACCATACCCATTGCCACCGGCAATGGATCGCCGAGATCATCGAGCACCGCGACGGCGTGAAGGTGGAGAATCTGGTGGCGCCGCAAATGTAGAACCGTAGCCCGGATGAGCGGAGCGACATCCGGGTCAACTCGAACAGCGGCCCCGGATGTCGCTGCGCTCATCCGGGCTACGAGACAATCACCCCTTTCCTTCCAGCCGGAACGTTCCTTCCATCATCTTCACGCTGCCGCCGCCGACATGGATGGAGGCGACCGCGCCGTTCTGTCTTGCTGCACGCGCGTCAGCAACAGGCTCGGCCGGCCCATGTCGACGCCCTGGCCGATCTTCAATCTCAGTTCGCCGTCCTTGATGTCGTCGAGATCGGCCAACAGCGCCGCGGCGGCCGCAGTGGCGCTGCCGGTCGCAGGGTCCTCGGACAGTCCGCTGACGCCGGGGTGGAACATCCGCGCCTGCAGCTCGCACGGCTTTTCGCCGGCCGGCACATCACGCGTGTAGAAGTAGACGGCGTCGCTGCCGTCGCACGGGAAGGTTTTTGCGAACGCCGCCGCATCGGGCCTGGCCCGCCGCAGCGCCTCGCGGGAGGCGACTTCCACAGCGAGGAACGCCAGCCCGACCGAGATGATCTGCGGTGGATGCCGGTCGGTCTTGATATCGCCGGCCGACAACGAGAGGCAGGCCGCGGCCTGTTCGGCGGCAAGATGCGACATCCGCTTCAGCGGCTGGGGAGCGGTGAATTCGGTGCTGACGACCTTGCCCTGCTCGGTCACGATCTCGACCGGTACGAGGCCCGCGCCCTCCTCGAACAGCAGCCGCGCCGGCGGCTTCGCCGCCAGCGTCGCCAGCACGAAGGCGGTGCCGACATTGGGATGGCCCGCAAACGGAAGCTCCCGGTTCACCGTGAAGATGCGCACCTGCGCATCGTGCGCGGGATCGGCCGGCGGCAGCACGAAGGTCGTCTCCGAATAATTGAATTCCCTGGCGACCGCCTGCATCTGGTCGGTCGACAGCCCGCCGGCATCGAGCACCACGCCGAGCGGATTGCCGCCAAGGCACGGTCGGTGAAGACGTCCACAGTGATATAACGCCGTTGCATTTATTTTACTCCGTTTATCCCAACCGCCACACGGCCATCGGCCGCTCATATCCCCTGACCTCGACCTCACCGAGCGAGACGGCATCGCCGCCGGCTTCGCCGAGCGCATCGCGCACCGCTTCCGAGATCAGGAACTGCGAATTGAAGTCCTTGTTGAGCGCCTCCAGCCGCGAGGCGAAATTCACGGTGTCGCCGATCACGGTGTATTCCTTGCGCCGCGGCGAGCCGATATTGCCGGCGACCACCTCGCCGAGATGAATGCCGATGCCGATACGCAAGGGCCAGCTCGTCGCTTCATTGACCCGCGCATTGGCTTCCAGCATCTCGCGCGCTGCGGCGACCGCGTGGTGCGCCGGGTCCGGCGCTTCCAGCGGCGCGCCGAACAGCGCCAGAAATCCGTCGCCGAGGAACTTGTTCACGATGCCGCCGTGGCGATCGAGAATGTCGACCAGAATGGCAAACGCACCGTCGAGCCGGTCCACGACCTCCTGCGGCGTGCGGGTGCGCGCGCCGGCCGTGAAGCTGCGGAAGTCGACGAACATGACGGCGACGCGGCGGATGTCGCTGTCGGTCTTCGTGCCCTCCGCCATCAGGCGCTCCACCACCTGCGGCGAAACGTGCTGGCCGAACAGATTGGTGATGCGGTCGCGCGCGGTGGCCGCCTTGATGCTGGTCTCGAACTGCCGCCGCAACTGGTGCCCGACCGCGCCTGCGAGCACGCCGCAGACCAGAACGATCAGGCTGCGGGCGGCGTGATAGAAGATGCTGGGATCGGCATCTGCCGCCGGATGATAGAACATCGCCATGCAGAACAGCTGCGTGGCGGCGACGGCGCCGGTGAAGGTGGAAAGCCAGAAGTCCAGCCGTAACGTCGAGAGGATGATGAAAATGAAATAGATCATCGGCGCGACGAAGCCGAGCGCGGCCACCGATCCCATGCCGTCGATATGCAGCGCCAGCGCCACCGTCGGCATCGACGTTTCGATCAGCGCGCCGATATAACGGCGGTACAGCGGCAGGTCGCGTCCCCGCTTCATATGCCGCTGGATGGACCCGTGCACCCACCATTCGAACAGGATGAACGGTCCGATGATGGAATACAGATAGCGCGGCGTCAGATTGCCGTGCCAGACCCGGGCGACCGCCTCGTTTGCAAAAAAGTAGACGATCGTCACGATGACGCCGAGCACCACCGCAGTGGCGATCAGCGCCTTGATGCGCAGGAGTTCGGTCTTCATCACTTCCTGCATCAGCGCGTGCTGGAAGTCTGCCGATACGCCGGTGTCTTGGTCGTTTTTCTTGTTGGCCCAGAACGCCGGCATTGTAGCCCCTTGTCATTCCGGGGTGCCTCGAAGAGGCGAACCCGGAATCTCGAGATTCCGGGTTCGATGCTACGCATCGCCCCGGAATGACTTCAAACATATAACCTCAATCCAGCGTGCGGCGGAAGCGGGTCACGGCGATCGTCATCGCGACCAGCATCAGTGCAATGAGTGCAATCGTGTCGTATTGCAGGTTGGAGGGTGCTGCGCCCTTCAGCATGATGGCGCGGACGATGCGGATGTAATGGGTCAGCGGCAGACCCTCGCCGAGATATTGCGCCCAGACCGGCATGCCCGCGAACGGAAACATGAAGCCGGACAACAGAATGCTGGGCAGGAAGAACATCATCGACATCTGCATCGCCTGCAACTGGTTCTGCACGATGGTGGAGAAGGTGTAGCCGATCGACAAATTGGTGGTGATGAACAGCGTCGTCAGCAGAGCCAGCAGCACCACGCTGCCGAGGATCGGCACCCCGAACAGCAGGACGCCGATGCCGACGATCAGCGTGGCCTGGATGAAGCCGACGATCACGTAGGGAATGATCTTGCCGAACATCACCTCCACCGGCCTGATCGGCATCGACAGCAGGCTCTCCATGGTGCCGCGTTCGATTTCGCGCGTCACCGACAGCGCGGTGAAGATCAGCATGGTCATGGTCAGGATGGTGCCGACCAGGCCCGGCACGATATTGAGCCGCGATTCCCCGGCCGGATTGTAGCGGGCATGCGCCCTGATCTCGAACGGCATCGCGGGCGGATCGCCGATGTGGAGGTCGTGCGCGAGCGCGGTCTGCACGACGACGCCGAGCGAGCCGAGCGCCGAGCCGGCCGCGACCGGATCGGTGGCGTCAGCCGCGACCAGCAGCGCCGGCTTGTCGCCGCGCCGCACCGCGCGTTCGAAACCGCGCGGGATCTCGACCCCGAACAGCACCTTGCCGGACTGCAGCAAATCGTCGAACTCGGCGACGCTGTGCACTTCGCGGGTGAAGCGGAAGTAGCTGGTATTCTCCAGCGCCTTCAGCACCGAGCGCGCCAGATCGCTGTCCTCCTGGATCAGCACCGCCGTCGGCAGATGGCGCGGCGTGGTGTTGATGGCGTAGCCGAACAGCAGCAACTGCATCACCGGGATCATCACGATCATCGCGAACGAGACGCGGTCGCGGCGGAGCTGGATGAATTCCTTGACCAGCATCGCATAGCTGCGCCGCCAGAAGCCGAAGGCCGGCTCCCTCGCTCTCTGCGACGGGATGAACGGATTCGGTCGCACTCATTGGAAATTGTCCTTTGAGCGGGTCATGAGATCGATGAACACGTCTTCCAGCGACGGCTCGCTATCCTGCCAGTGCCGTCCCGTCGTGTTGCGATAAGGCGCGATGGTCGCCTCCAGCGCGGCCTTGTCGCGCCCCGAGACGTGCAGGCTGGTGCCGAACGGCGCCACCATGTCGACGCCGGGTTTTCCGGCAAGCTCTGCCGCAAGCGCGTTGAGATCGTCGCCGGAAACCGTCCAGGTCGACAGCGCCGATCTCGCGATCACCTCGTCCACCGTGCCGTGCGCCAGCAGATGGCCGTAGGCGATATAGGCGATCTCGTGACAGCGTTCGGCCTCGTCCATGTAATGGGTCGAGACCAGCACCGTCAGCCCTTCGGCGGCGAGCGCGTGGATCTCGTTCCAGAAATCGCGCCGCGCCTTGGGATCGACGCCGGCGGTCGGCTCGTCCAGCAGCAGCAATTGCGGATTGGGCAGCGTGCAGGCGCCGAGCGCCAGCCGCTGCTTCCAGCCGCCTGAAAGCTCGCCGGCGAGTTGCTCCTCGCGGCCGTTCAGGCCGATCCGCTTGATCATGTCGCGTGCGGCGCCCCGCGCGTCGCGCAGGCCGTAGAGCCGGGCGACGAATTCGAGATTCTCGCGCACCGACAGATCCTGATACAGGCTGAAGCGCTGCGTCATGTAGCCGACCTGGCGCTTGATCTTGTCGGCGTCGCGGCGGATGTCGTAGCCGAGGCAGGTGCCCTCGCCCGCATCCGGCGTCAGCAATCCGCACAGCATGCGGATGGTGGTGGTCTTGCCGGAGCCGTTGGGACCGAGGAAGCCGTAGATCGAGCCGCGCTTCACCTGCATCGACAGGTCATGCACGACCTCGCGGCCGCCGAACGATTTTGACAGACCCGCGACGTTGATGGCGATGTC
>CAWFMW010000073.1:0-35534 GCA_963816815.1 uncultured Alphaproteobacteria bacterium | reverse complement strand
TACCCTCAATCCAACGTGCGGCGGAAGCGGGTCACGGCGATCGTCATCGCGACCAGCATCAGTGCAATGAGTGCAATCGTGTCGTATTGCAGGTTGGAGGGTGCTGCGCCCTTCAGCATGATGGCGCGGACGATGCGGATGTAATGGGTCAGCGGCAGACCCTCGCCGAGATATTGCGCCCAGACCGGCATGCCCGCGAACGGAAACATGAAACCGGACAACAAAATGCTGGGCAGGAAGAACATCATCGACATCTGCATGGCCTGCAACTGGTTCTGCACGATGGTGGAGAAGGTGTAGCCGATCGACAAATTGGTGGTGATGAACAGCGTCGTCAGCAAAGCAAGCAGCACGACGCTGCCGAGGATCGGCACCCCGAACAGCAGGACGCCGATGCCGACGATCAGCGTGGCCTGGATGAAGCCGACGATCACGTAAGGGATGATCTTGCCGAACATCACCTCCACCGGCCTGATCGGCATCGACAGCAGGCTCTCCATGGTGCCGCGTTCGATTTCGCGCGTCACCGACAGCGCGGTGAAGATCAGCATGGTCATGGTCAGGATGGTGCCGACCAGACCCGGCACGATATTGAGCCGCGATTCCCCGGCCGGATTGTAGCGGGCATGCGCCCTGATCTCGAACGGCATCGCGGGCGGATCGCCGATGTGGAGGTCGTGCGCGAGCGCGGACTGCACCACGACGCCGAGCGAGCCGAGCGCCGAGCCGGCCGCGACCGGATCGGTCGCGTCAGCCGCGACCAGCAGTGCCGGCTTGTCGCCGCGCCGCACCGCGCGTTCGAAGCCGCGCGGGATCTCGACCCCGAACAGCACCTTGCCGGACTGCAGCAAATCGTCGAACTCGGCGACGCTGTGCACTTCGCGGGTGAAGCGGAAGTAGCTGGTATTCTCCAGCGCCTTCAGCACCGAGCGCGCCAGATCGCTCTCTTCCTGGATCAGCACCGCCGTCGGCAGATGACGCGGCGTGGTGTTGATGGCATAGCCGAACAGCAACAGCTGCATCACCGGGATCATCACGATCATCGCGAACGAGACGCGGTCGCGGCGGAGCTGGATGAATTCCTTGACCAGCATCGCATAGCTGCGCCGCCAGAAGCCGAAGGCTGGCTCCGGGATGTCGCCATTCTGATTGGTCGCCTCGGTCGCACTCATTGGAAATTGTCCTTTGAGCGGGTCATGAGATCGATGAACACGTCTTCCAGCGACGGCTCGCTATCCTGCCAGTGCCGTCCCGTCGTGCTGCGATAAGGCGCGATGGTCGCCTCCAGCGCGGCCTTGTCGCGCCCCGAGACGTGCAGGCTGGTGCCGAATGGCGCCACCATGTCGACGCCGGGCTTTCCGGCAAGCTCTGCCGCAAGCCCGTTTAGATCGTCGCCGGAAACCGTCCAGGTCGACAGCGCCGATCTCGCGATCACTTCGTCCACCGTTCCGTGCGCCAGCAGATGGCCGTAGGCGATATAGGCGATCTCGTGACAGCGCTCGGCCTCGTCCATGTAATGGGTCGAGACCAGCACCGTCAGCCCTTCGGCGGCGAGCGCGTGGATCTCGTTCCAGAAATCGCGCCGCGCCTTGGGATCGACGCCGGCGGTCGGCTCGTCCAGCAGCAGCAATTGCGGATTGGGCAGCGTGCAGGCGCCGAGCGCCAGCCGCTGCTTCCAGCCGCCTGAAAGCTCGCCGGCGAGTTGCTCCTCGCGGCCGTTCAGGCCGATCCGCTGGATCATGTCGCGTGCGGCGCCCCGCGCGTCGCGCAGGCCGTATAGCCGGGCGACGAATTCGAGATTCTCGCGCACCGACAGATCCTGATACAGGCTGAAGCGCTGCGTCATGTAGCCGACCTGGCGCTTGATCTTGTCGGCGTCGCGGCGGATATCGTAGCCGAGGCAGGTGCCCTCGCCGGCATCCGGCGTCAGCAACCCGCACAGCATCCGGATGGTGGTGGTCTTGCCGGAGCCGTTGGGACCGAGGAAGCCGTAGATCGAGCCGCGCTTCACCTGCATCGACAGGTCATGCACGACCTCGCGGCCGCCGAACGATTTCGACAGGCCCGCGACGTTGATGGCGATGTCGGGGCCTGATGCGGGTGCCGCACTCATCGCTTGTCCGCCATTGGCGTTCGGGGATTGAGAAACACGCTGATCGGCTGGCCGACACGCAAGCTATCGGGCCGGCTCGGCCGCGCCTGGATCAGGTAGACCAGCTTGTTGCGCTCATCGAGGCTGTAGATCACCGGCGGGGTGTATTCCGCCGTGGTCGCGATGAAATAGATCTTTGCCGTCAGATCATCAGCGCAATTGTCGCAGGTCACCTTCACCTCGTCGCCGATCGAAAGTTTTGGCAGCTCCGTTTCGGGTACGAAAAATCGCAGCTTCATGTTGCCGGGCGGCATGATCGACAACACCGGCCGCTGCGCCGGCACCATCTCGCCTTCGCGGAAATAGATCTGCTGGATGGTGCCGCCGACCGGCGCAAAGCCGCTGCGCCGCGCCAGCCGGGTCTGCGAGGTGTTGACGCGGGCTTCGGCCACGCGCAACGCCGAGGTAGCGGAGTCCAGGTTAGCCTGCGTGCCGGAGCCGGTCTTGCTCAGCGAGGACGCGCGGTCAAAGGTCTGCTGCGCGTTGGCGAGCGTGGCCTTGTTCTGGTTGAGGTCGGCCTGCTGCAGATCGTCGTCGACCGAATAGATCTGCATGCCGGGCTTCACCTCGTCGCCCTCGCGCACGTTGAGTTTTGTCACGCGCCCGCTTTCATCCGGGCTGACGAAGATCATGTCGGCCTCAACCCAGCCCTGGAAGCCCGGGTCCTTGCGCTCCTTGCAGCCGGTGAGCACGGCGGCGAGCGCCAGCGCGGCCAGAATTGTCGTCATTCGCGACGAAGTCATGTCGTCCTCCGTTCGCCAAAAATCAGATCGAGATGCACCCGAAACATTTCGAGGGCGTCCAGTGGCGCGTGTCTGCTGAAAAGGCTCTGCCAGATCACGGCGATCAGCGCGGGCGCCACCATGATTTGCGGAAACCGCGCCAGGTTTTTCTGCTTGATCTCGCCGCGCGCAATCCCGAGTTCGATCAGCGCGCGCATGCCGGCGAGGCCGCGCGACACCACTTCGCGGTAGTAAAAATCGGCGACCGCGGGAAATCGCGGACCTTCGGCAACGATCAGCCGCACGATGTCGCCGCGCCGCGTCGTCGCCACCTCCTGGATGAAGGTTTTGGCAAACCCCTCCACCATGTCGCGCACCGAAGCGCCGGATGGAGGCGGCGTCGAGCCGAGGCGCATGACCAGCGGCACGATAGCGGTGCGGATCAGCTCCTCGAACATCGATTCCTTGTCCTTGAAGTGCAGGTAGATCGTCCCCTTGGCGACGCCCGCGCGTTTGGCGACATCATCGAGCCGTGTCGCCGCGAACCCGCGCGCGATGAACTCGTCCATCGCCGCCTCGATAATCGCCCCGCGCCGCTCGGCCGCGCGTTCAGCGCGGTTGGCGGCGGGCTTGGGCGCCGCCGGAGCGGCCGGTGCCGTCTCCCCGGCCTGGCGATTGGCAGGTTTCGGGGCGGATTTCCGGGCGTTTTTGGTGGTTTCGTTTGCCATGCTTTGTTTATGACTGACTGGTCAGTCATTGTCAATTTGGGTGCTGAAATTGCCCTTTCACATGGGCGTGACTGGTGTTTGCGAAATCCCGATCGCCGCCCGCTGGAGGATTTTGTGCGGCCCGAACAGCACGCGATATCCCACAGATGCAGTGTATCCAGCGCCGCGGCCCATCCGCGTCATTGCGAGCGCAGCGAAGCAATCCACCTCGCGGCACAAAGAAAGAATGGATTGCTTCGCTTCGCTCGCAATGACGGGGATGCAGTTTCGCGTTCTCGCGACGCGCGGCGCCCGAGGTTTGCATGACTTGTCTCCCAAGCGAGAGGGAGCAGGGAATGCCGGGTGCTTGCTGCACCCGCGGTCTCGTGTGCAATGCGTAGTAGAGATGCGCACACGAGCATACAGGTACAGCCGAGGCACGCCGGCATTCCCTGCGCAATGGTTTGACGGCTTATGCCGAGCTCTCCCTGGAGACGAATTCCTTTTGCCTCCATCGCTGCCGGCTTGATGGCCCACGCGATCCGGTTGGATCGGATGTGCCACCGGCAGCTTGACACCAGCCACGGGTGCCAGAACCACACGGTTTTGCCGTACGCTTCAGCGCCGTACGTCCTGCGCGATGTGAAACGCTCACGAGTTGCCTCGCCCTGCATCCACCTTCCGCGCCGACGCTGCCGCGTCCACCACATCCCGCCTCACGTTCGTGACGATCGCGATACGCCCCTCTTGTCGAGGCGGGACGCGCGGAAATAGCCACTGATTTGGGGCGGGAGGGAAGAAGTATATATTTGGGAGGATGGCTGGACGGCCCAAATCAGGTTGAATCTGTTCAGAAAATTAGATTTTACACGCAGCGGCCTTTCCGCCGCGATTATCGGCCGCAAGGAAATTCTCGATGGAAGCTTGAATTGAGTGGCGCAATCCACTGCTGTCACCAAAGTCCGTAATCTCTGACCGAATATGACGCGGACGTGCAAAATTGACGCAAATGATACTGATCGGACCCTACGGCCCCGGCCCTTGCCTATTGTCGACCACCGTGTCGGCAGAGCCGTCATCGAGCGTTAACGATGCGCGCAAGGGTCTTCTTAAGGGCGCGGCGGGATAATGGTTTCGGCCATTGCCGCAAGAGTTCTCCATGGATCATCCACGCCCCTCCGTTCTGACTGCGCTCTTTTGGGCTTACTGGGATTTGTGCCATGTGCTGCGAAAAGCCTGGCGCCCGGCCCTGTTCGCCTTTCTGGTCCTGTCGTTTGGGAGCCTTGCGGCATTGGTTGGGCCGCGGCTGCTGACGTATGACCCGGCAGGACAAGCGGTGATGCGGCTGGCCATCCTGGTTGGCCTTTGCTTTCTGCTCACGCCGTTTTTCCTGGCGGTCCACCGGTTTCTGCTCCTCGGCGAAGAGCCAACACGATACGATTTCGAGGCATCCAGCCCACGCTTTCAGTTGTTCTTCGGTTGGCTTGCCGTGGGCGTTGTTCTACTCAGTTTTCCATCCACGGTGGCTGCTTTCGCGGAGGCGAAGGGACCTGTCTATTACTTCGGTGGTCAACTTCCCCTCGATGTTGATTCCAGGATGGTAAGGGTTTCGCGTATTGTCACGTGGGTAGTCGTCACGCAGCTTCTCGTACTTTTTCCTGCAGTGGCTGTCGATGCACCCGGGGCCGGCTGGCAGAATGCGTTCAGCGATACGCGCAGTCGCATCTGGTTTGTCCTCGCGGTAACGATCCTGCCGTTCATTCCAATCGGATTGCTCGTCGTCGCGGTCGCCCCCTGCTCCGGTTCTCGCCGGTGACCCTGACCGGACTGGTCGCAAGCCTGGCGCTGGTTCGGCGCAGTGCTGCTTATTGTATCGACACTCGGAGACCGTGATCGCATCACGTCTCTACCAGGTCGTCGGAGATCGGTTGAACACGCCGTTGCGCTAAGCGTCGGGATGGCGCGACGCGTACAATGCCCCGGCCCTTGACGAGGACAGCGCCCGCATTACGACCACGACTTCAGAGCCATGACTTCCAGGCTCGACCTAGCCGGAAGTCGAGTGGCCATTGTTCCTGTCCTTGCTACAGTTGTGGGAAGCGCGCCGTTCATTTCTTGATTGTAGAAGCGCGCGCATTGCACGTTCCAATGGAGGACGCAGATGGGCAGGTTCTCGGGCAAGTTCTTTTGGCGCTGGTGGCCACGGGGCAAGAACAAATCCGCTGATGACGCGTGGCTTTCATTTGAACAATTTCAGGGTGGGGATCGGCGTCAAGTGCTGCAAGCGCTCTCCGCCGTTGTCGGCGGCGGCGCCCTGGCCGCGATGTCACAACCGGCCGAAGCGAAGGATTCGAGCGAACTGCCGCCGCCCAAGCGGGCGCTGACCGGCCGCGATGAAGCCGGCAAATCGGTGTTCAAGTCCTTTGACGTCACGTCCAAGGTGGTGGAGATCGATTCCAATCCGGGACTGACGTTCTACGAACTCTACATGACGGAAGGTGTGCCTGCCCTCACCGGCCTGGAGCCGGACCCGATGCTCGCAGGCACCAAAGCCTTTCCGGGCCCGGGCGGCACGATGTTTCGCCTGATCTCGTATCCGCCCAAGCGCCCCGAAGGCTACAAGCCGCCGCCGGGCGTCACCTTCGAGAGCGCGCTGAAGGAATTGTCGGACAAGGTCCCCGGCATGGGCGACCATTTCGACCGCAGCGCGCCGGGCATGCACACGACGGATACCATCGACTACGGCGTCGTGGTTCGCGGCGAGATGACGCTGGAATTGGACGACGGAAAGATGATCCATTTGCGCCAGGGCGATTGCATCGTGCAAAACGGCACCCGCCACCGCTGGCGCAACCCGTTGCCGGAGCCCTGCCTGATGGCTTTCGTCTCGGTTGGCGGCAAGCGCGGCTGATCCGACCAAAGCACAATAGTGCGGAAGGCCATCCGCGATGATATCATAGGCTGTCGAAGCCCTCGCCACTTGAGAAAAGAAGGGGTAGTCGCATGACGTCGGACGGAATGGCCCTCGCCGCCATTGTCATCCTGATTTTTCCGATGGGTTATTTCTTCCTGGCCTCGCCCGCCTTTCTGCTGGTGAAGCTCGACATTCCACCCGTCACGCAGCTGCTGCGCGGCATGTTCAATGCGCATTTTCTGATGATGCGCATTGCCGCCATCATCGGGACGGTGACCTTTGCCCTGACGGGTCGGCCGGTTTTCGCGATTGGCGTTGCCTTGATCGCAGCTTTCGCGGTGTGGGCGCGCGGCTGGTTTCTGCGGCAGTGGGATATCCAGCTCAGCGCCAGGGATGCCGGCGATGCCGCCGCGGTGCGCCGGCTGCGGCGGCTGCATTGGGGCGGCATGCTGGCCAACGCGATCCTGCTGTTCGCGATCGTGGTCAGCATTCCGTATGTCGCTGCCACGGCGACGTGAGCGGCACGTAGTCTGGATGAGCGCAGCGACATCCGGGACAGACCCGCATATCGCTCCGCTCATGCGGGCTACTCTCTTCCTCGCACTCAACCCTTGCGCATTTTGCCGAGCAAATAGTTGTCGTAATAGTTTTCCGCGATCTGCGTATAGAACAGCACTTCCTTCATATACGCGTCGTGGCTCTCCTTGGTCTTCTTGAACAGCGGGCTCTTCTCGGCAATCTCGTTCAGATGGTCCTGGGTTGCCTTGTAGCAGGCTTCCATGACCGGTTGCGGGAACGCGCGCAGCTCTGCGCCACCGGCGATGAGCCGCTTCAGCGCGGCCGGATTGACGCTGTCATATTTTTCGATCATCCATGCGCCCGCGGCCGAGGCAGCCTGGTTGACGATCGCCTGGTACTGCTTCGGCAGTGAATTCCACTTCTCGTCGTTGACGATCATGTGCAGCATGGCGCCGCCTTCCCACCAGCCGGGGAAGTAGTAGTATTTTGCGACCTTGTAGAAGCCGAGCTTCTCGTCGTCATAGGGACCGACGAACTCCGCGGCATCGATCGTCCCCTTCTCGAGCGCCGGATATACATCGCCGCCCGCGATCTGCTGCGGCACCACGCCGAGTTTGGCGAGCACATGGCCGCCCATGCCGGCGATGCGGAACTTGAGGCCGTTGCAAATCCTCGACGGTCTTGATCTCCTTGCGGAACCAGCCGCCCATTTGCGTGCCGGAGTTGCCGCACAGGATCGCATGCGTCTTGAAGGGCTTCAGCGCCTCGTTGCAGAGTTCGGCGCCGCCGCCGAACGACCACCAGGAACCCTGGTGGCGATGGTTCATGCCGAACGGCGCGCCGGTGGCATAGGCCAGCGCCGGCTCCTTGCCGATGTAGAAATACAGCGGCGTCTGCGCCATCTCGACGGTCGCGGAGCTCACGGCATCGAGCGCCTGCAGGCCGGGCACGATCTCGCCGGCCGCAAAGGTCTGGATCTGAAACTTGTTGTCGGTGGCGTCAGCGACGTATTTCGCAAAGGTCTGCGCCGTGCCGTAGATGGTATCGAGCGATTTCGGAAAGCTCGAGGTCAGGCGCCACTTGATCTCGGGCGTGCTTTGCGCGATCGCGGGCGCCGCCACCAGCGTCGTCGCGCCGGCCAGGGCGCCGCCTTTGAGAAATGTACGGCGTTTCATCACGTGCTAACTCCTTCAAAATGCAAATCCATTTGATCCGGAGCGCACTCGGGCCTTCCGCGACCGTTTCACCCCCACCATAGCGAACTTCGGGGCATGCGTGGAAGCGCGAAACCGGGCCATTCGGCGTGGGGCCGGCCTTCCCCAAAGACCAATGGCGGGCGCCGCAGCCCTGAATGAGGCCGCCTTGCGCAGGCCGCAATCGGATGGTCCAGCCGCCTTGCGCCGATCGTGACAAATCGCCGGAACCCGGATGACGGCATGGCGTTGGCTCACGACGGATCAAGACCCCGCCGCGCATATGACAACGGAGGTTCGCCGTGCCAGCTCCTGCCGAAATGCATGACCACGTTTACAAGATCCTCGAACTCGTCGGGTCGTCCGAAAAGAGCATCGAGGACGCCATTCAGAATGCGATCACCCGCGCATCAAAAACCATTCGCTTCATGAAATGGTTCGAAGTGGTGCAAACGCGCGGCCATATCGAGGATGGATCCGTGCGCCACTACCAGGTCACCCTGCGGGTTGGGTTCACCCTCGAGGGGTAATTTTGGCGCGGCAGCAGGACCGGCAGAGCGCGCCAAGAGGCGGCGCGTTCGGCCTCGCCAGCCGCTGATCGAACGGGACCGCTATTGCGCGGCCATCGATGCGTCGGCGCTCGCCGGGCCGGCGCGCTCCCTCAGCTGATCGAACTCGCCGGGGTGATAGGTGGCGCCGTCGGGCGTTACGATCTCGACGTTCCAGCAACCGTCCGAGATCAATTCACTGGCCTTCTTCAACGCAGCCGGAACCGATGCCCGATTGAGGGTCACGTTTCCCGCCGTATCCTGCGCGTTTATCAAGAACATCATGGAATCGTCTCCGGGCGCGAGCCGCCAGCCATTCTGGCCCGGGGCGCGGCGGCGTCAAGGGCATAGCGATGGCTTCTATCCGGATATCATCTGCGATTTTGGGATCATCATTATCCGGGCACCTTCGCGTTCGTGCGGGGCAGCGTTTTTCATTTCCAGGCACTCACTTCGCAAACGGGTTCACCCAGCCTCCCCTGCCGGCCGGCGCGCGCGGCGGATAGGCGGCCTCAAGATAGTTCAGCACCGTTTCGCGGTCCTTGCCGTCGAGCGGCGGCATGTTGTGACGGCGGGTCATCAGGTTGATCGAATCCTCCCACTGCGCGCGCGTCATACCCTGCTGCGCCACCAGGCGGAAGCCGTGGCAGGCGGTGCAGGCGTAGAAGGTTTCGTCGCGGCCTCTGCCCGCGGCGAACTCCTCCGGGCTTTCATCGCGCGGGGTGAAGGCCGTCTGCGCCGTGGCCGGCCCGATCAAGAGCATGCCGGCCAAAGCGAGCCACGCCAAACGCCGCATCATCCGACCAGCACGGCGATGCGATGCATGGCGTTGCCGCCATAGCCTTGCGGATTCCAGAAGCCGGCCTGATGCGGCTGCATCGCGCCCCTGGAATCGGTGGCGCGCGCCCAGATTTCGAAATAGCCGTCGGTCGGCAGTTTGA
Organism: uncultured Alphaproteobacteria bacterium; assembly: GCA_963816815.1. Classification (GTDB taxonomy): domain Bacteria; phylum Pseudomonadota; class Alphaproteobacteria; order Rhizobiales; family Xanthobacteraceae; genus Bradyrhizobium. The sequence goes on along the minus strand of CAWFMW010000073.1, from coordinate 25,838 downwards.
CGGTCGCGGTCCAGCGCTGCCAGTCGTATTTGTTCTTCGGCTTTTCCAGCGTGGCCCGCTGCCAGCTCGCGCCGAAATCGGTCGAGACATCCACCTGTTTCACCGTGAGATCGCCGGCCCAGGAGGCGCCGCGCAGTTTCAGTTCCTTGGTGCCGGCGGCGAACTTGGCCCCGTTCGCCGGATTGGTGACGATGGAGCGCACCGGCATCGATTCCAGAATGCGGAAGTTTGCCGGATCGGCCTTGGCCCCGGGCACCATCGGCTTGATCGCCGTGCGATAGGAAAATTCCGTCATGCCGGGGCCGTCGTGCTCCCTGTCGCGGATGGTGATGCGCGTCAGCCATTTCTGCGAGGCCGAGCCGGCCCAGCCCGGCACGATCAGGCGCACCGGCCCGCCATGGATGTTCGGCAGCGGCTTGCCGTTCATCGCCCACACGATCATGGTGTTCGGGTCCATCGCCTTTTCGAGGCGCACGCCGCGCGAGATGGCTCGGCTTGCCGGCGTCGCCCGACAGATGCAGATCGGCCGCATAATGCGCGGTGTATTTCGCTGATGGCTTGAGGCCGGCCTTCTTGAGCAGATCGGCCAGCGGCACGCCGGTCCATTCCGCGCAACCGGCGCCGCCGTTGGTCCACTGGTTGCCGCGCGCCGGCGGCGAGAATCCAGCGCGGCCGTTGCCGCCGCATTCCAGCACCATGCGGCGCGTCACCGCCTTGTATTTCGATTTCAACTCGCCGAGCGTGATCTCGATCTTGTTGTTGACCTCGCCGTCGATGGTGATCTTCCAGGCGTCGGGGTCCTTTGCCTCCTCGGGAATCTGCCCGTTGTTGCGAATGTAGAATTTCTCGATCGGCGTGGTGTCGTCGTCGAGCAGGCTTTCAGGCGTCTCGGCAACCAGCGGCTTTTCGCCGAGCACGACGAGGCCTTCGTTCTTGCCGGGGAATTTCAGATATTGCGGTCCCTTGGCCGGCGCGGGCGCGGCGGCCGGAGCGGCCTGCGCGTGGGCCTGCGGAATGCCAATGCCGTCGCGCGACAGCGGCAGCACGCCGCCGAGGACGGCGCCGATCGCCGCCAGACCTGAACTGCCCAAAAATCTGCGACGGCTGGTATCGAATTGTTGCCGTCAGCCGTATTGCCCCCGGTTTCCTGCGCCATGACGTCTCTCCCTTGTCGCCCGCTCCCGGGCTTTCTTGGCCGGACTCCCCTCCGGGAATCCTGGCTGGCGGAAGTATTTGCGTTTTGCAGCCGTGCCGCAAGGCCGCCAGCGAACTGCTGACGCGATCCGTCTCAATCTACTTGCAGCATGGTTGGCTGATCTCAGCCGGACGCTTTGATCTAGATCACGGCGGACGATCAGCCACGGTTGCTAGAATAAACATAAAACTGCAGTTGCGGGAGGCACGCATGAACAAGGCTCCACTGGCCATCCTCATACTTGCAACGGCATTGTCGTTGAGCACGGTGGCGTTCGCCCAGAAGCCAAAGACCGATCTCGGCAAGAAGGAGTACGAACTGCAGTGCGCCATCTGTCACGGCATGGATGCAAAGGGTAACGGCTTCTACACCGCCAGTCTCAAAGTCGCGCCACCCGATCTGACGTTGCTGACCAAGAAGAATGGCGGCGTGTTTCCGGTCGCGCGTATCACCAGCGTCATCGACGGACGCGCCCAGATCGCGGCCCACGGCTCACGCGATATGCCTATCTGGGGCACGCGATATGCTGTCAACGCCGCCGAGCACTACGTCGACGTTCCCTACGATCAGGAAGCTTTCATACGGGCGCAGGTTCTCACACTGGTCGACTATCTCAACCGCATTCAGCAGAAATAGCGCCCGCGCTAGCTGTGAAACTTCAGCCCGTCGACGATCTTGTCGATCACCTTGCGCTCGGCGCGCATGGCTAGCCCAACCAGATTGAGTTCGGCGCGGATCACGGCGCGCACCACCTCGCGGTTGGCGGCGTCATGCGTGGTCTTGAACATGTCCTCGGTATAGACCGCGGGCGTGACGTTGCGCGCCAGCGCCCGCTCGAGCGCGCGGGACAGCGCGGCGCGGTCCGCGCCGTAGATCAAGATCGGCTGGCCGATCAGCGACAGATATTTCGTGCCCGAGCCGTCGCCATAGGGCTCGCCGATGCATTCGGGAAACGCAGCCGCAATGCCGCCGGCGAGGAAGGATGCGACGTTGAGCTTCTGCCACGGTTCGAGATCGGTCCGGATCACGACCGCGATCTTGGTGTCGAATTGCATGAGATTGTCTGCACCGTTGGGATTGCACGGAACTCAGCCCCTCATGGTGAGGAGGCGCCCAGGCGCCGATCCGGACGATGCTTCGCATCGCCAGGAGAACCATGTGGTCCGCGTCCATCCTTCGAGACGCGCGCAAGAGCGCGCTCCTCAGGATGAGGTCAGCATATCACCCCTTGGCGTCGCAGGCCCAGGCGCGGATCACGCATTCCTTGCCGCCGAATTCGTAGCACTTTTTGGTCGCGGCGTTGAGTGAGCTGGATATTCTGGGTTTTACGGCATAGCCGTGGGCGCCGCACGGATTGGCCATGTCGACCGCGAACGCGGCGCAGGCGCGCTTCATGGCTATGGCGGTGCAGCTGCCCTTGCATTGCTTCAGCGCCGCGGCGCGCGCGGCGGCTTCGGCGGGATAGTCATAGGCCTTGCCGTAGGCGCCGCACTTGCCGACGGCGAATGCGCCCGCCGCCCAAGCCTTGGTGATGTAGCCCGAGACGCCAAGTATCAGCGTCAGCGCAACCACGAACAACGCGCGGCGCTGCGCCGCCACGGTCGAAACAATCAAGATCCCCTCCCCCGAGGCAACCTGCAGAATCTAGCCCGGGGGAGTTTTAAATTTGGTGAATGGAAGCTTCGTAACCCGTGGGTTGGGCAAAGGCGCGCTTGCGCCGTGCCCACCATCTATCGTCGAGCGTTGCCGTGAATGGTGGGCACGCTGCGCTTTGCCCGCCTACAAATCTACCCCCGCCGCGCGGCCTCCAGCGCCTGCGGGGTATCGATATCGAGAAATGCGCCCTGGCCGTCGACCGGGACTTCGGCGACCGCCTCGGCGTGCTTGGCGATCAAGTGCCGGGCGCCGACGTCGCCGTCGAGTGTCATCAATTCCTTGAAGAAACGGCGCGACCACAGCACGGGATTGCCGCGGCGGCCGTCGTTGACGGGAAGCGCAATCAGTTGGCCGCGGTCCGGCGCGAAGGTTTCGATCAACTGGTCGATCAGTTTGGCTGAGATCAGCGGCATGTCGCCGAGGCAGACGATCGCGCCGTCGGCATTTTCAGACACCGCCGATATGCCGGCCTTGACGGAAGACGCCAGCCCACCGGCGAAGTCAGGATTGCGGACGAATTTCACGTTCAGTCCCGGCCAGCGCCTGCTCGACCAGATCGGCCTGGTGGCCGGTGACGACGATCACATCAGTCGCTTTTGAGGCCAGCGCCTGCTCGGCGACGATCCGCACCAGCTTCTTGCCGTCGATCTCGGCGAACAGCTTGTTGGGGCCGCCCATTCGCGTCGAGCGCCCGGCGGCCAGCACGATGGCCGTGACGTTGCGGTTGGCTTCTAGGTCGGCCACGGTGCGCGGCTGCGGCCGGGTAACGATTTCCATCAGCAGCCCGCCGACGCCCATGCCGGTCAGCTCGGCGCGCGTGACCTTGAGCCCGGCGAGAAGCCGCATCAGCACCCAGTCAAAGCCGTTTTCGACCGGCGAGCGGGCGCAGCCCGGCGCGCCCAGCACCGGCACGCCGCCAGCACTGCCGATCAAGAGCAGATTGCCGGGATCGACCGGCATGCCGAAATGCTCGATCCTGCCGCCGATCTCCGTGATGGCGGCGGGGATCACGTCGCGACGGTCGGCGATCGCCGACGCACCGAACACGATCACTAGCTCGGCACCGAGGCCGAGCAATTCCCTAATGGAAGCCGCCAGATCGGCCTCGTCATGCGGCACGCGGCGTTCGGCGATGATGCTGGCGCCGGCCGGCGCCAGCCGCTCCGCCGTCACCCGCAAGGTCTTGTCGATCACCTTCGGCGCAAGCCCCGGCAGCAGGGTCGAGACCACGCCGACCTTCTTGATCACGTAAGGCGCAATCCGCAGCGTGTCCTTGCCCGCGACATCAACGGCCGCATCGCGCAGCTTCGCCTCGACGCCGAACGGAATGAGTTTTACGGTCGCGATCATCTCGCCTTCGACCACCGGCTTGAAGGCCGAGAGCGTCGCAAAGGTGATGGCTTCGTCGATGCCGTTGATGCGGTCGACTGCGGCGCGATCGACCACCAGCACGCCGGCTTGCGCCGCGAACAGGTTGGAGCGGCCGGTGAAGGCGCGCTCGACATTGACGCCCTCGCCCGCGACGGCCTTCGCGATGCTGGCGGCGGCTTCATCCTCGGAGACGTCGCCCTTCTCCAGCCGCACCACGACGACTTCCTTGACGCCCGCCTTTTTGAGCGCCTCAACCTCGGCGGGACCGACCGTGGTGCCCTTCTTGAGCACCAGCGAACCCTGTCGCAGCGTATGGACGGTGACGCCGCCCATCGCATCGGCCGGACTGGCGGGACCGAACTTCATGCCGCCTGCACCTTCGCGGTTTCTTTCGGCAGCCGCAACTCGGCGGTGATCTCGGCCATGATCGAGACCGCGATCTCCGACGGCGACACCGCGCCGATGTTGACCCCGATCGGCGCATGAATGCGCGCGATATCGGCGTCCGATGCGCCCTGCGCCTTCAGCCGCTCCGCGCGCTTGGCGTGGGTCTTTCGCGAGCCGAGCGCGCCGATATAGAAGCAGTCGCGCGCAAACGCATGCAGCAGCGCCGGATCGTCGATCTTGGGATCATGCGTGACGGCGACGAACGCCGTGTAGTGATCGACATTGAGCGGCGGCAGCGCGACATCAGGCCATTCGGCGATCAGCGGCACGTCCGGAAAGCGCTCGGGGCTCGCAAAGGCGGTGCGCGGATCGACCACCGTCACGTCGTAATCGAGCGAGCGCGCCAGCGGCACCAGCGCCTGGCTGATATGGACCGCGCCGACGATGACGAGCCGCGCGGTTGGCGCGTAGACGTTGAGAAACAGTTTCTTGCCGCCGCTCTCGACCGTACCGCTCTTGCCCATGCGGAGCTGTTTTGAAAGTTCGGCGCTCAGGGGATCGGTCGCGATGTCCTTGGCCTTCACCAGCCGCTGCTCGCCATTGGCCGTATCGGTGATCACGATGACGGGCCGGCGCGCGGCGCGCTCGGCGTTGACCTGGGTTAGCGTTTCCAGTTTCACGATTGGCCCACCTTCTCGACGAAGACGCGAATGGTGCCGCCGCAGGACAGCCCGACATTCCAGGCGGTCTCGTCGGCGACGCCGAATTCCAACATTTTGGGTTTGCCGCTGGCGATCACGTCCAGCGCTTCGGTGACCACTGCGCCCTCGACACAGCCGCCGGAAACCGAGCCCAGAAACGTGCCGTCATCGTTGATGACGAGGCTGGAGCCGGCCGGCCGGGGCGCGGAGCCCCAGGTCTCGACCACGGTCGCCAGCGCCACGCCGTGGCCGGCCTTCTGCCAGTTCTCGGCCGCCTGCAGAATGTCTTCGTCGCGGTTGAGCATTTTGAAGCCCTTTCAAGCTGCGGAACGGATGCGGCTGATGTGGTGCGGCGGGGGCGCTGCGGAAAGCGCCTCGATCAGCCCCTCCATGGAGGTCAAGTTATGCACCGGGCGGAATTCGTCAACGTGCGGCAGCATCATTTTGATACCCTGCGCCTTGGCCTCGAAGGCGCTGTAGCGCAGCAATGGGTTGAGCCAGATCAGGCGGCGGCAAGAGCGGTGCAGCCGGTCCATCTCGAAGGCCAGCTTGTCATCGGCCTCCCGTTCTAGCCCGTCGGATATAAGGAGAACGATCGCGCCCTGGCCGAGCACCCGCCGGCCCCATAATTTGTTGAAGCTGTGCAGCGAGGTCGCGATCCTTGTCCCGCCGGCCCAGTCCTCCACCGAGGACGAACAGCTCGCCAGCGCCTCGTCGGGATCGCGTGCCCGCAAGGAACGCGTCACGTTGGTCAGCCGCGTGCCGAACAGGAACACCGAGACGCGCTTGCGGGCATCGGTGATGGCGTGGAGGAAATGCAGGAACAGGCGGGTATATTCGCTCATCGATCCCGAGATATCCAGGAGCGCCACGATCGGAGCAGGTTTTTCGATCCGGCCGAGCTTTCGGATGTCGATGATCTCGCCGCCGGTACGTAAGGAACTGCGCAGCGTGCGGCGCATGTCCAGTCGCAGGCCTTTGGCATCAGGCTGGTAACGGCGGGTGCGTAGCTCGGCCTGCGGCAGCTTCATGTTGGCGATGGCGCGGGTGACCTCGGAAATCTCGGCCGCGCTCATCTGCGCAAAATCCTTTTTCTGCAGGATCTCCTTGTCGGAGACCGACAGCCGCAATTCCTGCTCCTGCACCTGCGGCGCCTCATCGCGCATCGATGGCTGCGCCAGCGCCTCCTGCACCCGGCGCGAGGCCGGCGGCGGCTTCTTCTTGGCGTGGTCCGGCAGCGGCACCGAATCCAGCATGTGCTTCCAGTCTTCGGCGGCGCGGAAGAACAGCTCGAAGGCTTGCGCGAAGATCAGCATGTGTTCGTGACGCTTGACGAAGATCGCCTCCAGCGTGGCGTAGACGTCGGCGCGGTTGCCGATCTCGATTGCCTGCAGCGCGTTGAGCGCATCGATGACCGCTCCGGGGCCGACGGGAATCCCCGCTGCACGCAACGCACGGGCAAAGCCGACGACATTGTCGGCCATGTGGCCGGTCGGGGGATTGAGGTGGTCGATGGTGGTCATGAGCGTCCCTGCTATCTCACGCGGCCGGTGCGCTCGCTCTCCCGCTTGCGGGGGAGGGCTGGGGTGGGGGCTGCCTCAACAAGCGCACTGTCCGACTTGCATTCGCTGCTTCCGCCAGCGCTAAAATTCGTCGCTTGAGTAACCGGAGAGAGCCCCCACCCCGACCCTCCCCCGCAAGCGGGAGAGGGAGCACACTGCCGTCGCCTAACTAATCGCTCGTCGCTTCCTTCAAAACCTTCTGCAGCGTGTCGCCCTGCATCCGCGCGATGTCGTCCTGGTACTTCAGCAGCGCACCCAGCGTATCGCCGACCAGTTGCGGCGTCAGCGAGCGGGCGTCGAGTTCGGTCAGCGCGGTGGCCCAGTCGATGGTCTCGGCGACCCCCGGCGACTTGTAGAAATCCTGGTCGCGCAGCGCCTGCACGAAGCGGACGACCTGCTGCGAGAGTTTCGCAGAGATCCCCGGCACGCGCGACTTGACGATCGCAAGCTCGCGCTCGGCGTTGGGGTAATCGACCCAATGATAGAGGCAGCGCCGCTTCAGCGCGTCATGGATCTCGCGGGTACGGTTCGAAGTGATGATGACGATCGGCGGCTGCGGCGCCTTGATGGTGCCGAGTTCGGGGATCGTGACCTGGAAGTCGCTGAGGATTTCCAGAAGATACGCTTCGAACGCCTCGTCGGCGCGGTCGAGTTCGTCGATCAGGAGCACCGGCGCGCCGGCGACATCAGGCTCCAGCGCCTGCAGCAGCGGGCGCTTGATCAGAAAACGCTCGGCGAAAATGTCCGACGACAACTGGTCGCGGTCGGTATCGCCGGCGGCTTCCGCCAGCCGGATCGCGATCATCTGCGCCGCGCTGCTCCACTCGTAGACGGCGGAGGCAACGTCCAGTCCTTCATAGCATTGCAGGCGGATCAGCTTGCGGCCGAGCGCGGCCGACAGCACCTTTGCGATTTCGGTCTTGCCGACGCCGGCCTCGCCCTCGAGAAACAGCGGCCGTCCCATCCGCAGCGACAGATAGGTCACCGTCGCCAGCGAGCGCTCGGCGAGATAGCCGCGCGAGGTCAACAACTCGAGCATGCCATCGACGGATGTGGGCAGCGCCGATGCAGTCATGGGAAAACCAATCTCGATACGCCTGGATCCTTTTCGGTTCTGATTGAATCAGAACCGGCCTCCAGATTCTTGGTTTGACGCGTTTTCTTCACGCGAACCGGTATCCACTTCGCTCGAAAACGCTCTTGGGACGGCAAACTTACTTCGCCGTCGCGGCTTCGACGGCGCGGCGCGTCAGCACGCCGATCAGATGCGCGCGGTATTCGGCGCTGCCGTGCAGATCGCTGTTCAGCCCCTCGGCCGATGCCGAAATGCCATCGAGCACCTTGTGCGAAAAACGCTTCTTGAGCGCCTCTTCGAACGCGAGGGCGCGGAACACGCCGTCGGAGCCTGCGCCGGTGACGGCGACGCGCACGTCGGACGGACGCTTGGCGACGAACACGCCGACCAGCGCGTAGCGCGAGGCCTGGTTGCGGAACTTGATGTAGGCCGCCTTCTTCGGCAGCGGGAACATCACCTTGGTGATGATCTCGTCGCTTTCGAGCGCGGTCGTGAACAAGCCCTGAAAGAATTCTTCCGCCTTGAGGCGGCGCTTGTTGGTGACGATGGTGGCGCCGAGCGCGAGCACGGCCGCCGGATAATCCGCGGTCGGGTCGTTGTTGGCGAGCGAGCCGCCGATGGTGCCCTTGTGGCGCACCGCGGGATCGCCGATCTGGGCGGCGAGTTCGGCCAGCGCCGGGATGGCTTCGCCGACGATGGCGGATGTCGCCACGGCCGCATGCTTTGCGGTAGCGCCGATCACCAGCGAACGGCCCTTCATCTCGATCTCGTCAAGCCCCTCGATGTGGGAGAGGTCGATCAGATGCGGCGGGCTGGCGAGGCGCTGCTTCATGACCGGCACCAGCGTATGGCCGCCGGCGATCACCTTGGCGTCTTCGTTCTTCAACAGCAGATTGGCGGCCTGCCGCACGGTCGCCGGACGGTGATATTTGAATTCGTACATGGAGAACTTCCTGATCGCGGTCGCGATGAAATCAATTAAGCGAGATCGGATTTGCCCATCGCCTTGGCGCCGGCGGCGATCGAGGCAACGATGTTCTGGTAGCCGGTGCAGCGGCACAGATTGCCTTCAAGCTCTTCGCGAATGACGTGGTCGGAGAGGTCATGGCCCTTGCGATGGACCAGATCGACCGCGGTCATGATCATGCCAGGGGTGCAGAAGCCGCACTGCAGGCCGTGATGCTCGCGAAACGCTTCCTGCATCGGATGCAGCGGCGCGCCGTCGGCGGCCAGGCCCTCGATGGTCTTGACCTCGTGGCCGTCGGCCATGACGGCGAGCGTGGTGCAGGACTTCACCGCCTTGCCGTCGAGATGCACGACGCAGGCGCCGCATTGCGAGGTGTCGCAGCCGACATGGGTGCCCGTCAGCCGCAGATTTTCCCGCAGAAACTGGACCAGGAGGGTACGGGGGTCGACATTGGCGTTTACGGGGTTACCGTTCACGATCAGGGAAATCTTGGCCATCAGCACTCTCTTGGGCTGCACCGCCGCATATCGGCCGCGCAGGCGTTTAAATTCATTCCAAAGCCCATAATATGGGCCATCCCGGTAATGAGCAACCTCAGGAGCCCCTTACGAGCCGTCTCTTGGGGCATGCCCAATGGACATGGCGGGACGGCGGAACGGGGCTTGAGGCCTGCGCCAGAATCAGCCTTGTCTCAACCTTGCACGGCTTTGGCGAAGTTGGCGAAGAACTCGTCGGCCAGTTTCTTGGCCGCGCCATTGATCAGCCGCTGGCCGAGCTGGGCGAGCTTTCCGCCGATCTGGGCCTCGACATTATAGCTCAGCAGGGTACCGCCATCCTTTTCGGCGAGCGCCACGGTGGCGCCGCCCTTGGCAAAGCCGGCGACGCCGCCCTCGCCTTCGCCCGAGATCTTGTAGCCGTTGGGTGGATCGAGATCGCTCAAATTGACCTTGCCCTTGAAGCGGGCGGAGACCGGCCCGACCTTCATTTTGGCGGTGGCGCGGAAGCCGTTGTCCTCGGTCCTCTCCAGTTCCTCGCAGCCGGGAATGCAGGCCTTCAGCACTTCCGGATCGTTCAGCTTGGCCCACACGGCCTCGCGCGGCGCCGCAAGCTGGACTTCGCCGTTCATCGTCATGGCCATGGGGGTGCCTCCTGAATCGCTTCAAACTGATCTCCCCCAAGTAAAGCACGCCCGGGCCAAAAGGAAGGCCGCCCGCGGCAATGAGCGATGCATATTCGCAAGTGCAGCAGAGCCGGACCGACAAGGGCATTGGCAGCGCCAAGCCGTAATGGTTAGGTCGCGCGCAGATGAGCACGTCCCTTTCCCCCCTGCTGGCTCCGATGCTGTCGAGCGCGGCGATGCGCGCGGTCTGCGACGATGCCGCGACCCTGCAAAACATGCTGGATTTCGAGGCGGCGCTGGCGCGCGCCGAGGCCGCGCTCGGGGTGATTCCGGCTAGTGCCGCCGGCCCGATCACGAAAGCGTGCCGGGCCGAATCATTCGACCTCGCAGCCCTGGCTGAGGCCGCGACCCGGTCCGGCAACCTCGCCATTCCGCTCGTCAAGGCGCTGACGGCCAATGTCGCCAAGGTGGATGCCGAGGCGGCGCGTTACGTTCATTGGGGCGCGACCAGCCAGGACGTCATCGATACCGGCGCCATGCTCGGGCTTCGCGCCGGCATCGACGCGCTGCTCGCCGACATCAACAGCGCCATCGCAGGCTTTGCCGCACTGGCGCGTCAACACCGCCATACCCCTGTCGTCGCCCGCACCTGGCTGCAGCATGCCCTGCCGATGCCGTTCGGACTGAAGCTCGCCGAATACGCCGCGGCGCTGCACCGCTCGAAGCTGCGGCTGCAGCGGCTGCGCGGCGAGACGCTGGCGCTGCAATTCGGCGGCGCGGCCGGCACGCTGGCGGCGCTGGGCGACAATGGACTGAAGGTCGCGGAAAGACTGGCGGCGGAACTCAAGCTGCCGCTGCCCGATGCACCCTGGCACACCCACCGCGACCGCATCGCGGAGGCGGCCTCGGTATTCGCCATCATCGCCGGCACCTGCGGCAAGATCGCGCGGGACGTTTCGCTGATGATGCAGACCGATGTCGGCGAAGCATTCGAACCATCCGGCGAAGGCCGCGGCGGCTCCTCGACCATGCCGCACAAGCGCAATCCCGTCGCGGCGGCCAGCGCGCTGGCCGCAGCCACCATGGCCCCCAACCTCGCGGCGACGATCTTTGCGGCGCAGGTGCAGGACCATGAGCGCAGCGCCGGCCCCTGGCACGCGGAATGGCCGACCTTGCCGACGCTGATGCTGGTCACCTCGGGCGCGCTGGCGGCGATCGTCGATATCGCCGAGGGGCTGGAGGTCGACGCGGTGCGCATGCGCGCCAATCTCGACGCGACGGGCGGCCTGATCATGGCGGAAGCGATCACCTTTGCGCTCGCCGAAAAGATCGGCAAGAGCGACGCGCATCATCTGATCGAGGCGGCGAGCAAGAAGGCGGTTGCGCGACAAGAAGCATCTGCGCGATGTGCTGACGAACGACCCAAAAGTCGCCGCGCAGCTCGGCGCCGATAAAATCGCTGCACTGTTCGAGCCGATGGCGTATCAGGGCGCTTCGCAGGCCCTGATCGACCGCCTGCTCGCTTCGCTCGACGACAGTTGATGTCATTGCCGGGCTTGACCCGGCAATCCATCTTCTTGAATAGACTCTTATTGGATGGATGCGCGGGTCAAGCCCGCGCATGACGAAGGAAAAAGCCATGCCGATGATCGACGCCGACGGGTGCCTGCTCAACGTATCCGTCGAAGGCCGCGACGGCGGACCGACGCTGATGCTGTCGAATTCGCTGGGCTCGACCATGCAGATGTGGGAGCCGCAGATGAAGGCGCTGACGCAGTTGTTCCGCGTCATCCGCTACGACCGGCGCGGCCATGGCAAGTCGAACGTGCCGGCGGGTCCCTATTCGCTGGAGCGCTTCGGCCGCGACGTGCTGGCGATCTTGGACGACCTCAACATCGCAAAGACCCATTGGTGCGGCCTGTCGATGGGCGGCATGGTCGGGCAATGGCTGGGCGCCAACGCGCCCGAGCGGTTCGGCAAGATCGTGCTGGCCAACACCACCTGCCACTACCCGGACCCGACGCGCTGGAACGACCGCATCAAGGCGGTGAAGCAAGGCGGCATCGCCGCCGTCGCCGACGCCGTGCTGGCGGGCTGGCTGACGGCGGATTTTCGCGAGCGCGAGCCGCAGATCGCGGCCAACATGAAGGCGATGATGCTGACCACGCCGGTCGAGGGCTACATCGCCTGCTGCGAGGCGCTGTCGACGCTCGACCAGCGCGAGCTGCTGCCTGACATCAAGAGCCCGACGCTCGTCATCGCCGGCCGCCACGACATGTCGACGACGGTCGCGGACGGCGAATTCATGCGCAGCCGGATCCCCGGCGCCAGCATGACCATCCTCGATGCCGCGCATATTTCCAACGTCGAGCAGCCGCACGCCTTCACCGACGCGCTGGTAGGCTTTTTGACGCAACGCTGACGCATCGTCGTCATTGCGGGATGGTCGCGAAGCGATCCAGACCCGGAATCTGTGGAGATTCCGGGTTCACGCTTCGCGTGCCCAGGAATGACGCCCCGGAGGAGACGTACAATGGACGACAATCAACGCCGCGACGACGGCATGGCCCAGCGCCGAAAAGTGCTCGGCAATGAATGGGTCGACAAGTCGGTCAAGAACCGCAACGCGTTCAATACCGATTTCCAGGACCTGATCACCCGCTATGCCTGGGGCGACATCTGGACCCGACCGCATTTCGACCACCGCACCCGCCGCGTTCTTGTCATCGGCACCATGGTGGCGCTCGGACAATGGGATGAATTCCGCCTGCACGTGCGCGCAGCGCTTGCCGAAGGCGGCTTCACGCCCGACGACATCAAGGAAATATTGCTGCAGCAGGCGATCTATTGCGGCGTGCCGGCGGCCAACCACGCGGTGAAGGAAGCGAACGCGATCATCGCCGAAATGGGTTTGCTGAAGAGCTAGCTACATCTATGGCTGCACCGGCAGCGATGTGACGAGCGACCTGATGCGATCGGCATCCGACCGCGTGACCGGATTGTAGACGATCATGCCGAGGTCCGGGCGGCCATCGACGGCGAACGCCGAATATTCCATCGTGAGCTCTCCCAGGATCGGATGGCGCAGGCGCTTGATGCCTTCGCCGTAGACGTTGACGTTGTTGTCGCGCCACAAGGCCTCGAATTCGGGACTGAGCCGGCACAGCTCGTCGACGAGCTGGCCGACTTCGGAAACCGCGCCGGCGCGCGCCGCGTCCGCCCGGAACGCGCCGACCACGAAGCGCGCCACGCGCTCCCAATCATACTGCGCCGCCCGGACGTGGGGATCGCCGAAGATCAGGCGAAGGATGTTGCGCTGGCCGGGAGGAAGCTGGCCATAGTCGGTCAGCACCGCCGCCGCGGCACGATTCCAGGCGACGACGTCCCAGGTGGCGGTCTTGATCAGCGCGGGACTGGCATCGAGCGCATCGAGCAGGCGTTGCAGGCGCGGCGTCACGCCCTCGGTGGCGGTGTAGCGGACCTCGGGTGGACGACCGAGCCCGAGCAGGAAGAGATGTTCGCGCTCGATGTCGGTCAGCATCAGCGCGCGGGCGATCCGGTTCAAGACGTCAGGCGAAGGCGCGCCGCCCCGGCCTTGTTCGAGCCACGTGTACCAGGTGGGGCTGATATTGGCGCGCTGGGCGACCTCTTCCCGGCGCAACCCCGGCGTTCGCCGGCGTCCCGCCGCGAAACCGAGGGCGGCCGGATCGAGCCGGGTACGGCGGTCCCTGAGATAGCTTCCGAGCAGATTGCTGGTTTCGATGGTCACGGTGATCCTGTTGGTCATTATACCCTGATAAGGTCACTACTTTAACATGACAGGCGCCTGATCAATATCCTTCTCCAAACATCACCGGAGATTTTTCACGTGCGCATCTTCGTCACCGGCGCGACCGGCTTTGTCGGCTCAGCGATCGTCCGCGAACTCGTCACCTCAGGCCATCAGGTGCTCGGCCTCGCCCGCTCCGAGGCCGGCGCGAAAAGCCTCGCCACCATGGGCGCGGAGGTCCATCGCGGCGCGCTCGACGATCTGGAAAGCCTGCGCGACGGCGCGCCAAGGCGGACGCCGTCATCCACACCGCCTTCAATCATGACTTCGCGAGATTCCTGGAGAATTGCGCGGAAGACCGGCGCGCGATCGAAGCGATGGGGTCGGTGCTGGAGGGGTCGGAACGGCCGATGCTGGTGACATCAGGGTTTGGGTCGCTGGCGCCGGGCCGGATCGCGACCGAAGCCGATAGTCCACCGACAGGTTTCCCGCGCGTCTCCGAGGCCGCGGCCATCGCCGTCGCGGCACGGGGCGTGCGCGCCTCGGCGGTGCGGCTGGCGCCGTCGACCCATGGCGCGGGCGATCACGGTTTCGTCCCGCGCCTGATCGCCATCGCGCGCGAGAAAGGCGTCGCGGCCTATGTCGGCGACGGGCAAAATCGCTGGCCCGGCGTGCATCGCCTCGATGCCGCCCGGCTCTACCGGCTGGCGATCGAACAGGGCGTCGAGAGCGGGCCCTATCACGCGGTCGCCGATGAGGGCGTGCCGTTCAAAGAGATCGCGGAAGTGATCGGCCGCAGGCTCCGCGTGCCCGTCGTCTCCGTCACACAAGAAGAGGCGGCCGGACATTTCGGCTGGATCGCCCGATTTGCCGCGATGGACATGCCGGCCTCGAGCGCGCGAACCCGATCGGCGCTCGGATGGCAGCCGGAACAGCCGGGGCTTCTCGCCGATCTCGATCAGGACAGCTATTTTGCATGAGCGCATGCACATGCAAGTGTCTTGAGCGCCGGACCGCAAGCGTGTATCGGCGCGAACAAACTGCCGGCTCGGCAGCATGACAGCGCCGAGCCGCTGAAGTCCTACCCAGGTGGTACCTTGAACTCCCAACCTTCGACGACCCCCGTGGCTGCATCCGGCTCGTTTGCAGCCATGAAGTCATCGCCCTATCGCGCTCAGTTCCTGACGTATGTGCTGGCCATGATGGCCGACAATATCGAGCACGTGATCAGCTATTGGGTGGTCTTCCAAAAATTCCATTCACCGGCACTGGCCGGTTTTGCAGTGCTGTCGCACTGGCTGCCATTCCTGCTGTTCTCGGTCGCCGTAGGCTCGCTGGCCGACCGGTTCGATCCGCGCCGCATCATCCAGTGCGGGATGCTGCTGTTCATCGCGGCGTCGGCGGGATGGGGATTTTTCTTCATCACCGACACGCTTCAGATGTGGCACGCCATGCTGCTGCTGGTCATCCATGGCTGCGCCGGCGTGCTGTGGCAGACGCCGAACCAGTTGCTGCTCTACGACATCGTGGGCCCGGCCGATCTGCCGAGCGCAGTGCGGCTGAACGCGACGGCGCGCTATCTGGGCATCCTGGTCGGCCCGGCCGTGGGCGGCGTCATCATGCTGACGCTCGGCCCATCCCACGGCATCATTTTCAACACGCTGTTCTATCTGCCGATGCTGCTCTGGCTGTTCTACGCGCCGACCCGCGCCAAGGACGCCGCGCCGCGGCGCATCCCGGTCCGCGGCCTTGCCGACATCATGCAGACGATCCGCGACATCGGCACGCAGCGCGTGCTGACGTCGATGACGCTGCTCGCCGGGCTGACCTCCTTCATGATCGGCAACGCCTACCACGCCCAGATGCCGGGCTTTGCCGGCGACCTCGGGCACGGCGATCCCGGCGTGTCCTACAGCGTGTTGCTGGCCGCCGACGCCGCCGGCGCGCTGCTCGCGGGCATCGCGCTGGAAGCGTGGGGACGGCTCAAGCCCAATCCTCGGACAGCCATCATCCTCGCCATCCTGTGGAGCCTGTCCCTGCTCGCCTTCGCGTCCGTCGGGATTTATACGCTGGCGATCGCGCTGCTGTTTGCCGCAGGCTTCTTCGAACTGTCGTTCAACACGATGGCGCAGGCGCTGGTGCAGATAAACGCGCCCGCCGACATCCGCGGCCGCGTTGTCGGCCTGTTCAACATGGCCGGCCTCGGCATGCGGGCCTTCAGCGGCATCACCGTGGGCCTCGCCGGCGCCGCGATCGGCATTCACTGGTCGCTCGGCCTGTCGGCCGCCGTGCTGCTGGTGTTTCTGTCCGTGCTGTATCGCCGCGCTGCCGAGCAGCGGCAAGTCGCCGAGTAAGGTTTGAAGGATCAGCTGGGTGCGCCCCGCTCAAAAGAAAAGCCCCGCCTTTCGGCGGGGCCTTCTTTATTCACTCACCAATCTGGCTAGCGATCCTGACCGGGGACCGGCTGTCCCTGACGGTTAGGGTTCGGCTTCTCACGGCCCGGATCCTGCTGCTGCTGGCCGGGCTTCTGGCCGCCGCCCTGCTGCTGACCGGGCTTCTGACCCGGGTTCTGGTTCTGCTGGCCCGGATTGTTCTGATTGGTCATGAAAATTCTCCGTTGGTTAGACGTAGCCAGGGTCAACGGCACCCGGGCGCATTCGTTGCCAGGGAGCACAGGTTCCGCTGCGATCATTCCGCGGCAGGGCCATGTTCGGACTGTGGCGCCGGGAACCGTGCCGCAAAACTAGCTCTGTACAAGCCAATTTAGCCGCAGCGAGCGCTGTTGCCGCCCCCGGTTCCCACCTGTTAGAAACCGGCACGACGCGTCGTCCTGGGCTGCCGGAGCTCTCGCCGCGTCTTGGGACAAAAACGGCAGCGCATGGATTATTTCGCCCAGCAACTGATCAACGGCCTCGTGCTCGGCTCGATCTACGGCCTGATCGCCATCGGCTACACCATGGTCTACGGCATCGTCGGCATGATCAATTTCGCCCATGGCGATATTTTCATGATCGGCGGCTTCATCGCCCTGATCACCTTCCTGATCCTGGTCTCGTTCGGCCTGACCGCCATCCCCCTGATCCTGCTGATCGTGCTTTTGGTATCGATGGCGATCACGGCGCTCTATGGCTGGACGGTGGAACGCATCGCCTACCGGCCGCTGCGGCACTCGTTCCGCCTCGCGCCGATGCTTTCGGCGATCGGCATGTCATTCGTGCTGACCAATTTTTCGCAGGTAGCCCAGGGCGCGCGCGTCAAACCGGTGCCGCCGATCATCACCGGCGGCTATGCCCTGCATGAGGGTGCCGAGGGCTTTGTCGTTCAGTTGTCCAACGTCCAGATAATAGTCGTCATCACCACGATCGTGCTGCTGGCGCTGTTCACCTGGCTGGTATCGAGCACGCGGCTCGGGCGCGACATGCGCGCCTGCGAGCAGGACCAGACCATGGCCTCGCTGCTCGGCGTCGATGTCGACCGCACCATCTCGATGACCTTCGTGATCGGCGCAGCGCTCGCCGCCGTGGCCGGCATGATGTACCTGCTCTATTACGGGCTGGTCGATTTCTTCATGGGCTTTGTCGCCGGCATCAAGGCGTTCACCGCGGCCGTGCTCGGCGGCATCGGTTCGCTGCCCGGCGCGATGCTGGGCGGACTTCTGATCGGACTGATCGAGACGCTGTGGTCGGCCTATTTCTCGGTCGAGTACAAGGACGTCGCCGCGTTCTCGATCCTGATCGTGGTCCTGATCTTCCTTCCGACCGGCCTGCTCGGCCGGCCCGAAGTCGAAAAAGTCTGATGGGCGGCAGCGTGAGCGCACCCTCCGCCGCCAAAACCTCGCGCGCTCCGGGCGCAGCCTTCATCTTCAAGAAAGCGCTGATCAGCGCGCTGGTGGCGCTGGTGCTGTTCTCGCTGATGATCGGTGTGCGCACCGAGGCGGGATCGGACGGACAGCTGACCTACTGGACGCGGTTCGGCGACCTTGCTGCGATAGTCGCGGCCGTGTTCGGCGGCAGCATCGTCATCGAGTTGCTGCGGCAATGGTGGGGACCCGTCGAAACCATCAGGGTGGTCCCCGCTTCGGTACAGAGCACACTCGCATTCGCCAGACGCCTGGTGGCGCCGGTGCTGCTGGTGTTCACATTTCTGGTGCCGGTCCTGTTCTACGACGAGCGCTACATTCTCGATCTCGGCATCCTCGTGCTCACCTACGTGATGCTTGGATGGGGGCTGAACGTGGTGGTCGGCCTCGCCGGCCTGCTCGACCTCGGCTATGTCGCGTTCTACGCGGTCGGCGCCTATTCCTACGCGCTGCTGGCGACCAATTTCGGACTGTCGTTCTGGGTCTGCCTGCCGCTCGCCGGCATCCTTGCGGCGTTCTGGGGCGTGCTGCTCGGCTTTCCCGTGCTGCGGCTGCGCGGCGATTATCTCGCCATCGTCACGCTGGCTTTTGGCGAGATCATCCGCCTCGTCATCATCAACTGGCAGAGCCTGACCGGCGGCCCGAACGGCGTCACCGGCATTCCCCGCCCGACCCTGTTCGGCATTCCCCTCACCAATGACGATAACGGGCTCGCCGCCCTGCTCGGCATCGAATTCTCGCCGACCCACCGCATCGTGTTCCTGTTCTATCTGATCCTGGCGCTGGCGCTGCTCACCAACTGGGTCACGATCCGGCTGCGGCGGCTGCCGATCGGCCGCGCCTGGGAAGCGTTGCGCGAGGACGAGGTCGCCTGCCGCGCGCTCGGCATCAACACCACCACCACCAAGCTGACGGCGTTTGCGACCGGCGCCATGTTCGGCGGTTTTGCCGGCGCGTTCTTCGCGACCCGACAAGGCTTCATCAGCCCGGAATCCTTCACCTTCCACGAATTGGCGCTGGTGCTGGCGATCGTGGTGCTGGGCGGCATGGGCTCGCAGCTCGGCGTCGCGCTGGCGGCGCTCGCCATGATCGGCGGCTTCGAGCTGTTTCGGGGGCTCGAGCAGTACCGCATGCTGGTGTTTGGCATGGCAATGGTGCTTTTGATGATCTGGCGGCCGCGCGGCCTGATCGGCCATCGCGCGCCGACCGTGTTCCTGAAGCACAGCCAGGCGATCTCGTCCGACCTCGTCAAGGAGGGACACGGATGAGCGGCGGCCCCCTTCTGTCGGTCGATCGCCTGTCGATGCGCTTCGGCGGCATCGTCGCCGTCAACGACCTCTCCTTCAACGCCGAGCGGCGCAAGATCACCGCGCTGATCGGGCCGAACGGCGCCGGCAAGACCACCGTGTTCAACTGCATCACCGGCTTCTACAAGCCGTCGTCGGGCGCGATGCGGCTCACGCATGAGGACGGCCACGTCATCCAGCTCGAACGGCTGAACGATTTCCGGATCTCCAAGCTCGCCCGGGTCGCGCGCACCTTCCAGAACATCCGGCTGTTTCCCGGCATGACGGCGCTGGAGAACCTGATGGTGGCGCAGCACAACGCGCTGATGCGCGCCTCCGGGCTGACGTTTCTGGGCCTGATCGGCGCGCCGTCCTGGCGCAAGGCCGAACAGGACGCGATCGACCTGGCGCGGACCTGGCTCGACCGCATCGGGCTGCTGGACCGCGCCGATGACGCCGCCGGCAATTTGCCCTATGGCGACCAGCGCCGTCTGGAGATCGCGCGCGCGATGTGCACCCAGCCCGCGCTGCTCTGCCTCGACGAACCGGCGGCGGGACTGAATGCGCGGGAAAGCGCGGCTCTAAGCGAATTGCTGCTCTCGATCCGCGGCGATCAGGGCACCTCGATTTTGCTGATCGAGCACGACATGAGCGTGGTGATGGAGATTTCCGACCACGTCGTCGTGATGGACCATGGCGTCAAGATCGCCGAAGGCACGCCGCAACAGATCCGCGACGACCCCAAGGTGATCGCCGCCTATCTCGGCACCGACGAGGAAGAAGCCATCGCCGTGATGGAGAGCGGCACGTGACGGGATCTCGCTGCTTTTCCCGGATGCGGTGCAGCGTGCAACGCTGCGTCGCTGTTCCGGGATCCATTTTCGCGGACGGGAGCATGGGTCCCGGTTCTGCATCGCATCGCTCCGCGCTGCGACGCGCCCGGGACACGGGGGGAGCAGCATGAGTCACCCCCTGCTCGCGATCCGCTCGCTGCGCGCGGCCTATGGCAAGATCGAGGCGCTGAAGGGCGTCGATATCGACATCAACGCCGGCGAAATCGTCGCCCTGATCGGGGCCAACGGCGCCGGCAAGTCGACCCTGATGATGACGATCTTCGGCCGGCCGCGCGCCCGTGCAGGGAGCATCGAATTCGACGGCCAGGACATTACCGACGTGCCGACGCACGAGATCGCGCGGCTGCGCATCGCCCAGTCGCCCGAGGGCCGCCGCATCTTCCCGCGCATGAGCGTGGCGGAAAATTTGCAGATGGGGGCCGATGCGACCGATAGCAGCGAGGCCGATCGGGCGAGCGGCCTGGAGCGCGTCTTCGCGCTGTTTCCGCGGCTGAAAGAACGCATGACCCAGCGCGGCGGCACGCTGTCCGGTGGCGAGCAGCAGATGCTGGCGATCGGCCGCGCCCTGATGAGCCGGCCGCGCCTGTTGATGCTGGACGAGCCGTCGCTGGGACTTGCGCCCTTGATCGCGCGGCAGATTTTCGATGCGATCCGGACGCTGAACCGGCAGGATGGCCTGACCGTTCTGATCGTCGAACAGAACGCCAACCACGCGCTGAAACTGGCCCATCGCGGCTATGTCATGGTCAACGGCCTGATCACCCTGTCCGGAACCGGCAGCGAACTGCTACAGCGCCCGGAAATCCGTGCTGCCTATCTGGAAGGCGGCCGGCGGGAGTAGCCACGCACACCTACCTTGGCGCGTGCTGCGTCAAGATGCTGCGAAGCGACCGTGGATTTGCCCGAAAATTGCCGATGACTTCGCCGTAAAATCAGCCGACAATAGGCTTGATTTTCGCACCCGGCCTGCCGGGTGTTTCCTGAAATCGACTGACCTGCGAGGACACCTCATGAAATCACTGAAACTCATCGGCCTGGCTTTGGGCGCATCGTTGGCGCTGTCGACGACGGCGCTGGCGCAGGACATCTCCATCGCCGTGGCGGGCCCGATGACGGGCGGCGAATCCGCGTTCGGCCGGCAGATGAAGAACGGCGCTGAACAGGCGGTCGCCGACATCAACGCCGCCGGCGGCGTGCTCGGCAAGAAGCTGGCGCTGCAGGTCGGCGACGATGCCTGCGATCCCAAGCAGGCCCGCTCGGTGGCGGAAAAATTCGCCAGCGCCAAGATCCCGTTCGTGGCCGGTCACTTCTGCTCGTCGTCGTCGATCCCGGCATCGGAAGCCTATGCCGACGGCAACGTGCTGCAGATTACCCCGGCCTCGACCAACCCGCTGTTCACCGAGCGCAAGCTGTGGAACGTGGCGCGCGTCTGCGGCCGCGACGACCAGCAGGGCCTGGTTGCCGCCGAATACATCGTCAAGAACTACAAGGGCAAGAACGTCGCCATCCTCAACGACAAGTCCACCTACGGCAAAGGCCTCGCCGACGAAACCAAGAAGGCGCTCAACAAGGCCGGCGTCACCGAGAAGATGAACG
Organism: uncultured Alphaproteobacteria bacterium; assembly: GCA_963816815.1. Classification (GTDB taxonomy): domain Bacteria; phylum Pseudomonadota; class Alphaproteobacteria; order Rhizobiales; family Xanthobacteraceae; genus Bradyrhizobium. Next base: position 4,440 of record CAWFMW010000073.1, on the reverse strand, counting down.
AGTCCTACAACAAGGGCGACAAGGACTTTAACGCGATCGTGTCGCGGCTGAAGCGCGACAATATCGATCTCGTCTTCGTCGGCGGCTACCATCAGGAAGCCGGCCTGATCCTGCGCCAGATGCGCGACCAGGGTCTCAAGACGGTGTTGATGGCGGGTGACGCCATGAACGACAAGGAATTCGCGTCGATCACCGGTCCGGCCGCCGAAGGCACGCTGTTCACCTTCGGTCCCGACCCGCGCAACAAGCCGACTGCGAAAGCGATCGTCGAGAAGTTCAAGGCCAAGAACATCGATCCCGAGGGCTACACCCTCTACACCTACGCCGCGATGCAGGTCTGGACGCAGGCGGTGACAAAGGCGAAGACCACCGATCCGAAGAAGGTCATGGAGATCATCAAGGCCGGCGAATGGGACACCGTGCTCGGCAAGCTTTCCTTCGATGCCAAGGGTGACATCAAGGTGATCGACTACGTCGTCTACAAGTGGGACGCCAAGGGCAACTACACCGAGATCAACCCTAAAGGGTCCTGATCACTTTCTTCGCGGATTAGAACATGACGCCCCGGGGCCTGCCCCGGGGCGTTTTCATTTTTGGGTTCCAGATAATTACAGGATCGCGGGAACAATTTGGGTTCCATCTGCATTGTGGGAGTTGGGCTGAGTTCCATGTCATTGATTTCACAACCTTGTTCCATCTTGATCTGAGGATGGGGGACAGTTCTAGTTGTGAGAACATCTCAGCCTTTGAGAGTCGCGCGAGCTGGCCTGAACTGGCCGAGGAAACACCATGAGTGATCTTTCCCCCGGGGCATCACCCACCGTTCGCCGGGCCGCCAAACCCCAACCAGCAACCACCAACGGCACGTCCGATCCGATGCAGGATCTGCTGCACGCCTTGCAGGCGATGCGCGCGGGCGATTTCTCGGTACGGATGACCGGCGATCACATCGGCATCGAGGGTAAGATCGCCGACACTTTTAATGAAATCGTCGCCGCCAACCAGCGCATGGCGCAGCAGCTGGAGCATGTCGGCCAGGTGGTCGGGCGCGAGGGCAAGACCCGGCAGCGCGTCAAGTTCGACCTGTCGAGCGGGTCGTGGGCCGACATGGAGGGCTCCGTCAACACGCTGATCGACGATCTGCTGTGGCCGACCCGCGAAGTGACACGCGCCGTTGCGGCGGTTGCGCAGGGCAACCTGCTGCAGACCGTGCAGCTCGATGTCGACGGCCGCCCGCTTGGCGGCGAATTTTTGCAGTCCGCCAACATCGTCAACACCATGATCAAGCAGCTTTCCGTGTTCACCTCGGAAGTGACGCGCGTGGCGCGCGAGGTCGGCACCGAGGGCAAGCTCGGCGGCCAGGCCCAGGTGCCGGAAGTGACCGGCGTCTGGAAGGATCTGACCGAGAGCGTCAACTCGATGGCCAACAACCTCACCGGCCAGGTCCGCAACATCGCCGAGGTCACCATCGCCGTGGCCAATGGCGATTTGTCGAAGAAGATCACGGTGGACGTCCGCGGCGAGATCCTGCAGCTCAAGGAAGCCATCAACACGATGGTGGACCAGCTCCGCTCCTTTGCTTCCGAAGTGACGCGCGTCGCGCGCGAGGTCGGCACCGACGGCAAGCTCGGCGGCCAGGCCATCGTCCCCGGCGTCGCCGGCACCTGGAAGGATCTCACCGACTCCGTCAACGCGATGTGCGGCAACCTCACCGCCCAGGTCCGCAACATCGCCAACGTCACCACGGCGGTGGCCCGCGGCGACCTCTCGCGCAAGATCACGGTCGACGTTCGCGGCGAAATCCTGGAGCTAAAGGACACCATCAACACGATGGTCGACCAGCTCAACTCGTTCGCCTCCGAAGTGACCCGCGTCGCCCGCGAAGTCGGCACCGAAGGCAAGCTCGGCGGCCAGGCCCAGGTGCCGGGTGTGGCCGGCACCTGGAAGGACCTCACCGACAACGTCAACTTCATGGCCTCCAATTTGACCGCGCAGGTCCGCAACATCGCCGACGTCGCCACCGCGATTGCCGGCGGCGACCTCTCCAAGAAGATCACCGTGAACGTCTCGGGCGAAATCCTTCAGCTGAAGGAAACGCTGAACACGATGGTCGACCAGCTCAATGCGTTCGCGGGCGAAGTGACGCGTGTGGCGCGCGAAGTCGGCACTGAAGGACGGCTCGGCGGTCAGGCCAACGTGCTCGGCGTCGCCGGTACCTGGAAGGATCTGACCGAGAGCGTCAACTCGATGGCTTCCAACCTGACGGCGCAGGTCCGCAATATCGCCGAGGTGACGACCGCGGTCGCCAATGGCGACCTGTCGAAGAAGATTACGGTGGACGTGCGCGGCGAAATCCTGGAGTTGAAGGACACCATCAATACGATGGTGGACCAGCTCAATGCGTTCGCCGGCGAAGTGACGCGCGTGGCGCGCGAGGTCGGCACCGAGGGCAAGCTCGGCGGCCAGGCCAACGTGCGCGGCGTCGCCGGCACCTGGAAGGACCTCACCGACAACGTCAACTCAATGGCCGGCAACCTCACCGCTCAGGTCCGCAACATCGCCGAGGTCGCGACCGCGGTGGCGAAGGGCGACCTGTCGAAGAAGATCACGGTCAACGTGTCGGGCGAAATCCTGCAGCTGAAGGAAACGCTCAACACGATGGTCGACCAGCTCAACGCCTTTGCCGGCGAAGTCACGCGCGTGGCGCGCGAGGTCGGCACCGACGGCAAGCTGGGCGGCCAGGCCGAAGTGCCCGGCGTCGCCGGCACCTGGAAGGACCTCACCGACAGCGTGAACTCGATGGCCGGCAATCTGACGGCGCAGGTCCGCAACATCGCCGAAGTGGCGACCGCGATCGCCGGCGGCGACCTGTCGCGCAAGATCACGGTCGACGTCCGTGGCGAGATCCTGCAGCTCAAGGAAACGCTGAACACGATGGTCGACCAGCTCAACCGCTTCGCGGGCGAAGTGACGCGCGTGGCGCGCGAGGTCGGCACCGAGGGCCGGCTCGGCGGTCAGGCCAACGTGCCCGGCGTTGCCGGCACCTGGAAGGACCTCACCGACAACGTCAACTCGATGGCCGGCAATTTGACCGGTCAGGTTCGCAACATCGCCGAAGTCACCACCGCGGTGGCAAAGGGCGACCTGTCGAAGAAGATCACCGTCGACGTCAAGGGCGAGATTCTCGAGCTCAAGAACACCGTCAACACGATGGTGGACCAGCTCAACGCCTTCGCTTCCGAAGTCACCCGCGTGGCGCGCGAAGTCGGCACCGAAGGCAAGCTCGGCGGACAGGCCCAGGTGCCTGAAGTCGCCGGCACCTGGAAGGACCTCACCGACAACGTCAACTTCATGGCCTCGAACCTGACCGCGCAGGTCCGCAACATCGCCGAAGTCGCCACCGCGATTGCCGGCGGCGACCTGTCGAAGAAGATCACGGTCGACGTTCGCGGCGAAATCCTGCTGCTGAAGGACACCCTCAATACGATGGTCGAGCAGCTTCGCTCGTTCGCCGCCGAGGTGACGCGCGTGGCGCGCGAAGTCGGCACCGAGGGACGATTGGGCGGCCAGGCCGTGGTGCCCGGCGTCGGCGGCACCTGGAAGGATTTGACCGACAACGTCAACCTGCTGGCGGCGAACCTCACCACGCAAGTCCGCAACATCGCCGAAGTCACCACTGCCGTGGCGCGCGGCGACCTGTCGCGCAAGATCACCGTCGACGTGAAGGGCGAAATCCTTGAACTGAAAAACACCATCAACACGATGGTCGACCAGCTCAACGCCTTTGCCGGCGAAGTGACGCGCGTGGCGCGCGAAGTCGGCACCGAAGGAAAACTCGGCGGCCAGGCGCAGGTTCCTGGTGTGGCCGGCACCTGGAAGGACCTCACCGACACCGTCAACTTCATGGCCGCCAACCTGACCGAGCAAGTGCGCGGCATCGTCAAGGTGGTGACGGCGGTCGCCGACGGCGACCTGAAGCAGAACCTGACCGTGAAATCGAAGGGCGAAGTCGCAGCGCTTGCCGACACCATCAACAATATGACCGAGACGCTGGCGACCTTCGCCGATCAGGTCACCAGCGTGGCGCGCGAAGTCGGCGTCGAGGGACGGCTCGGCGGCCAGGCCAACGTGCCCGGCGCCGCCGGTACCTGGAAGGACCTCACCGGCAACGTCAACCTGCTCGCCGCCAATTTGACCTCGCAGGTACGCGCGATCGCCGAGGTGGCGACCGCCGTGACCAAGGGCGACCTGACCCGCTCGATCCAGGTCGATGCCCGCGGCGAAGTGGCCGAACTCAAGGACAACATCAACACCATGATCGGCAACCTCCGCCTGACCACGCAGGTCAATACCGAACAGGACTGGCTGAAGACCAACCTCGCCAAATTCACCAACATGCTGCAGGGCCAGCGCGACCTCACGACCGTCGGCCGGCTGCTG
>CAWFMW010000072.1:0-38736 GCA_963816815.1 uncultured Alphaproteobacteria bacterium | reverse complement strand
AACGCCCAGACCCACGCGCATCTAGCCGCCGCCGATGTCGGCCAAACGCCGGTCAATTCTTCCGGCAACGGCCTGCAGGCCGCCGGCGCGATCCAGACGCAGCAACCGGCCGCTGTCGCCACGACGCCGGCCGCCGCGGCCCAGCTCACCGTCACCGCAGCCACAGCGACGCCGGTGCCGCTGAGCGGGCTTGCGATGGAAATCGCCGCGTCCGCCAAGAGCGGCAAGACCCGCTTCGAAATCCGGCTCGATCCGGCCGACCTCGGCCGCATCGATGTCCGCATCGATGTCGATCGCCACGGCCAGGTGACGTCGCATCTGACGGTCGAACGGCCGGAAACGCTGTCGATGCTGCGCCAGGACGCCAACCAGTTGCAGCGCGCGCTCGACAATGCCGGGCTCTCGACCGGCAATAGCGGGCTGCAGTTCAGCCTGCGCGATCAATCCTCGCAGGGCCAGAACGACGGCAACCAGTCCAATCCCAACGCCCATCGCCTGATCGTCAGCGAGGAAGACACCGTTCCGGCCGTCGTCGCCGGCCGCAGCTATGGCCGCATGCTCGGTTCGAGCGGCGGCGTCGACATCAGGGTTTAAGGAGAGCGCCATGGCAGTCGATGCAACCATGCCGACGACGATCGTCTCGGCGCCCGGGACCGGCACCGCGACGAGCAACAACACCGCCTCGACGGCGACGACGGGGATCGCGGATAATTTCCAGACCTTCCTGACGCTGCTGACGACGCAGCTCCAGAACCAGAACCCGCTGGATCCGCTCGACACCAACCAGTTCACCCAGCAGCTCGTGCAGTTCGCCGGCGTCGAGCAGCAGCTCAAGTCGAACGACCAGTTGAAGTCGCTGGTCGAGATCGAAAAGAGCGCGCAGGCGACGCAGGCGCTGGTCTATGTCGGCAACACCGTCGCCGTCGACGGCAGCAAGGCGCAGTTCGACAAATCGGCGACCTGGAATTTTCAATCCGACAAGGACACCAGCGCGACGATCACGATCACCAACTCGACCGGACAGACCGCCTATACCGGCAGCTACACGCTGAAGCAGGGCAATTCCAGTTTCGTCTGGGACGGCAAGGGCAATGACGGCGTCCAGTGGCCGGCCGGCACCTACACCCTGACCGCCACCGGCAAGGACAGCTCGGGCAACAACGTGGCGATCTCCACCGAAGTCCAGGGCGTCGTCGATTCGGTCGATCTCACCGCCTCCCCGCCGCTGCTGTCGATCGGCGGCCAGAACTACACCACCGACAAGATCAAGCGCGTGGTCCGCTCGAGCACCTCCAGCTAGCGCGCCCGGCCCACTCGCGACGCCTGATCCGCCGTCCTCCAGCCCGGCAATCCCTGATGTACGCAAGCGTCGCAGGGAACCCGGGCCGAAGCTTTTTCCGTCATTTTCAAGGAGATTCGTATTGAAGCCTTGGGCTTAGGCAAATTTTAAGCCGAGGGGCGTAGGTTGTTACCGTGAGTTCAGTGGTTGAGAGTTTGTGAGTACGCCATGACAGAACCCCATCGCCCGAGGGTAAAATACGTCATCGGGCCTGACGGCAGTCCGTTAACAATTGCGGACCTGCCCGCGCCCGGAACCAAACGGTGGGTCATCCGCCGCAAGGCCGAAGTCGTTGCCGCGGTTCGCGGCGGCCTGCTCTCCCTCGAGGAGGCCTGCAGCCGCTACACGCTGACGGTCGACGAATTCCTGTCCTGGCAGTTTTCCATCGATCAGCATGGCCTGGCAGGCCTGCGGACCACCCGGATCCAGCAATATCGGCAGTAAGCTCTCCCGAACCGAAAGATTTGATGAAAACCGGCTTCGTTTTGCGAAGCCGGTTTTTTTCATGCCGAACTATTCGCGGCGGCTTTAACGGTCGTTAACCATATGGAAACCATCCCCTAGGCAATAATTGCCCAGTCGGTCCCTGGGGCCGAATCCCTGGGGGCGGTTGGTGCAAAGTCTCGTTGCTTTCCTGAGAGGCCTGGGCGCGTCACGGCTGATGGCCATGGTCGCGGTGACGACCGCGCTGCTCGGCTTCTTCGCCTTCGTCATCATGCGCGTCACGACGCCGCAGATGACGACGCTGTTCACCGACCTCACCACCGAAGACTCCTCCGGCATCATCAAGGACCTGGAACGCCAGGCGATTCCCTTCGAGCTGCGCAACGAAGGCGCGGTCATCATGGTGCCGAAGGACAAGGTCACGCGGCTGCGGATGAAGCTGGCCGAAAGCAACCTGCCCAAGGGCGGCGGCGTCGGCTACGAGATCTTCGACAAGTCCGACGCGCTCGGCACCACGAGCTTCGTCCAGAACATCAACCATCTGCGCGCGCTGGAGGGCGAACTCGCCCGCACCATCCGCGCCATCGACCGCATCCAGGCCGCCCGCGTCCATCTGGTGCTGCCGGAACGGCCGCTGTTCTCGCGCGAAACGCCGGAGCCGTCGGCCTCGATCGTGGTGCGGGTGCGCGGCAGCCTCGAACCGCAGCAGATCCGCGCCATCCGCCATGTCGTCGCCTCCGCCGTCAACGGACTGAAGCCGCAGCGGGTGTCGATCGTCGACGAAGCCGGCCGGCTGCTGGCCGACGGCGCCGGCAAGGAAGCCGATATCGCCGTCGGTGACGAGCGCCGCGCCGCCTTCGAGAAGCGCATGCGCAACGAAGTCGAGGCGATCGTCTCCTCGGTGGTCGGCCAGGGCCGCGCCCGCGTCCAGCTCACCGCCGACTTCGACTACAACAAGGTCACCCAGACCTCGGACAAGTTCGATCCCGAGGGCCGCGTGCTGCGCTCCAGCCAGACCCGCGAAGAATCCTCGCTGACCGCCGACAACAACGGCCAGGTCACCGTCAACAACGAACTGCCCGGCAACCAGGCCAACACCACCGGACCTGCGGCCCGCGACCAGAGCAAGAAGAGCGAAGAGACCAACAATTACGAGATTTCGCGCACCACCAAGACCGAAGTCACCGAGGCCGGACGCGTCAACCGGATCTCGGTCGCGGTGCTGGTCGACGGCGCCTATACCAAGAACGAAAAAGGCGAAATGGTCTATCAGGACCGCAACAAGGAACAGCTCGACCGCATCGCCACCCTGGTGCGCTCGGCGATCGGCTTCGACCAGAAGCGCGGCGACCAGGTCGAGGTCGTCAACCTGCGCTTTGCCGAAGCACCGACCGTTCCTCCGGTCGTGGAGCCGACCGGCCTGCTCGGCATGCTGCAGTTCACCAAGGATGACGTCATGTACGTCATCGAACTCGGCGTCATGATGCTGCTCGGCCTCGTGGTGCTGTTCATGGTGATCCGTCCGCTGGTCAAGCGCATCCTGGCCGCCGAAGTCGTTCCCGCGCTGGCCGAACCGGCGCCGATCCTGATCGAGGGCAACGGGCCGAACGGAGAACTCGGGCCCAATCAGGCCCTGATCGCCGGCACCAGCGGCACCGCCCAATTGATCGACGTCGCCCAGGTTCAGGGCCAGGTCCACGCGCAGGCCGTGCACCGGGTCGGCGAACTGGCCGAACGCAATCCGAACGAGACCGCCTCCATTGTTCGCCAATGGCTGAGCGAACCTGCCGAGAGCTGACATGGCCGCCCCGCAGCAAAACAACAACGCCAACGACATCACCACCGTCATTTCGGCGCTGGCGAGCCGTCAGGCCGGCCGCGCCAAGAGCAAGCCGCTGAGCGGCCCGAAGCGCGCCGCCATCCTGATGCTGGCGCTGGGCGAGCAATATGGCGGCAAGGTCTGGGCGCAGCTCGACGACGACGAGGTTCGCGAACTGTCGATCCATATGTCGACGCTCGGCACCGTCGAGGCCGACGTGGTCGAGGACCTGCTGCTCGAATTCGTCTCGCGCATGTCGGCATCCGGCGCACTGATGGGCACCTTCGACGCCACCGAGCGGCTGCTGCAGCAATACCTGCCGTCCGACCGCGTCACCGGCATCATGGACGAAATTCGCGGCCCCGCCGGCCGCAACATGTGGGAGAAGCTCTCCAACGTACAGGAAGAGGTGCTCGCCAACTACCTCAAGAACGAATACCCGCAGACCATTGCGGTGGTGCTGTCGAAGCTCAAGCCGGAGCACGCCGCGCGCGTGCTGGCGATCCTGCCCGAGGATCTCGCGCTGGACGTGGTCGGCCGCATGCTGAAGATGGAAGCGGTGCAGAAGGAAGTCATCGAGCGCGTCGAGCAGACGCTGCGCACCGAATTCATGTCCAACCTGTCGCAGACCCGCCGCCGCGACGCCCACGAGGTGATGGCCGAAATCTTCAACAATTTCGACCGCCAGACCGAAACCCGCTTCATCACCTCGCTGGAAGAGGAAAACCGCGAATCCGCCGAGCGCATCAAGGCGCTGATGTTCACCTTCGACGACCTGATCAAGCTCGATTCCGCCTCGGCACAGACCCTGATGCGCAATGTCGACAAGGACAAGCTCGGCATCGCGCTGAAGAGCGCCAATGAAGAGGTGCGCAGCTTCTTCCTCGGCAACATGTCGTCCCGCGCCGGCAAGATGCTGATGGACGACATGGCCGCGATGGGACCGGTGCGGCTGCGCGACGTCGACGAAGCGCAGGCGCTGCTCGTCAACCTCGCCAAGGACATGGCCGCCAAGGGCGAAATCACGCTGACCAAGAACCGCGCCGACGACGAGCTGGTGTACTGATGGCCGCACCCGCAAAATTCCTGTTCGACACCGACTTCGCTGCTCCCGACAAGACGCGCGAGCGGGCAGCGACGGCCGCCGAGATCGCGCAGAAGGTCGCGGAGGCCGAGGCACGCGCCTATCGCGCCGGCTACGAGGCGGCCCAGCACGAGGCCAAGGTGGAGAGCGACCGCCGCGCGGCGCTGGCGCTGGAAGAGATCGGCATCACCATCCGCGGCATCGCCACGCGGTTCTCCGGCATCGAGGCCAGGATGGAGACCGAGGCGGTCGAGGTCGCGGTCGCGGTGGCGCGCAAGCTGTGCAGCGAACTGATCGTCCGCGAACCGCTCGGCGAGATCATGGCGCTGGTCAGCGACTGCTTCTCGCATCTGGTCGCGACCCCGCATCTCGTGGTCCGCATCAACGATCAGCTCTACGAGGCCGCCCGCGAGAAGATCGAACGGCAGGCCGCCCAGAACGGCTTCGAGGGCCGGCTGGTGATCCTGGCCGAGCCTGGCATCGCCACCGGCGACTGCCGGATCGAATGGGCCGACGGCGGCGTGGTGCTGGAACGCGCAGCCATCGAAGTAAAGATCAGCGAACTCGTCGGGCGCTATCTGGCGTCGCGCGATCAGGCCGGAGCGTAAAGGCCATGAGGACTGAACCATGAGTGACACCGACGGACAGGTACCGCTACCGGATCTCAACGCCGCGGACGCCCCGCCGGTCGACGATCTCGCCTACAACGAGGACGAACAGGCCTCGCGCATCGCGGCCGACCTCGAGGCCGTGTTCGACGTGCCGGTGCAGGTCTCGGCCGTGCTCGGCCGCTCCAAGATGGACGTCGGCGAACTGTTGAAGCTCGGCCCCGGCACCGTGCTCGAACTCGACCGCCGCGTCGGCGAAGCCATCGACATCTACGTCAACAACCGCCTGGTGGCGCGCGGCGAAGTCGTGCTGGTCGAAGACAAGCTCGGCGTCACCATGACGGAAATCATCAAGGCGGAACGCAGCTAACAATTTTGGCGACACGCGCCGCGGACGGCGCGAACAGACGAACAGGAGATAAAACATGCGGCTTCTCATCGTTGGCACATTGAAGGGCCAGCTCACGACCGCCACCAAGATCGCGATGGAAAACGGGGCCTCGGTCACCCATGCCGAAGCGATCGAACAGGCGATGGCCGTGCTGCGCGGCGGCAAGGGCGCCGACCTGCTGCTGGTCGACGTCGCGCTCGACATCCGCGACCTGGTGATGCGGCTGGAAGCCGAGCACATCCACGTGCCGATCGTGGCCTGCGGCATCTCCAACGACGCCCGCGCCGCGGTCGCCGCGATCCACGCCGGCGCCAAGGAATACATCCCGCTGCCGCCCGATCCCGAACTGATCGCCGCGGTGCTCGCCGCCGTCGCCAACGACTCGCGCGACCTGATCTATCGCGACGAAGCCATGGGCAAGGTCATCAAGCTGGCGCAGCAGATCGCGGGCTCGGATGCCTCCGTGATGATCACCGGCGAATCCGGCACCGGCAAGGAAGTGCTGGCGCGCTATGTCCACTCCCGCTCAGGCCGCGCCAAGCGGCCGTTCATCTCGATCAATTGCGCGGCGATCCCCGAGCATCTGCTGGAATCCGAACTGTTCGGCCACGAGAAGGGCGCCTTCACCGGCGCTGTCGCCCGCCGTATCGGCAAGTTCGAGGAAGCCACCGGCGGCACGCTGCTGCTCGACGAAATCTCCGAGATGGACGTCCGCCTGCAATCCAAGCTGCTGCGCGCCATCCAGGAGCGCGTGATCGACCGCGTCGGCGGCACCAAGCCGGTGCCGGTCGATATCCGCATCATCGCAACCTCGAACCGCAACCTCGCCGACGCCGTGCGCGAAGGCACGTTCCGCGAGGACCTGCTGTTCCGCCTCAACGTCGTCAATCTGAAGATCCCGCCGCTGCGCGACCGTCCGGCCGACATCCTCGAACTGGCGCAGCATTTCGCGAAGAAATACGCCGACGCCAACGGCGTGCCGCTGCGGCCGATCTCGGCCGATGCAAGGCGGGTGCTCACCAGCAACCGCTGGCAGGGCAACGTCCGCGAACTGGAAAACACCATCCACCGCTCGGTGCTGATGGCGCAGGGCGACGAGATCGGTCCCGAAGCGATCCTGACCCCCGACGGCGACCGCCTCGACCTCGCCAAGACCGCACCCGCGGTGGCGCACGCGACCTTTGCCGCCGAGCAGGTCACCCGCGCGCTGGTCGGCCGCACCGTCGCCGATGTCGAGCGCGACCTGATCCTGGAGACGCTGAAGCATTGCCTCGGCAACCGCACCCATGCCGCCAATATTCTCGGCATCTCGATCCGCACGCTGCGCAACAAGCTGAACGAATATGCCGACGGCGGCATCCCGATCACGCCAGCGGGCGCGGGTGAGCACGCGGTTTGTCGCGGCGGGGTAGGCAAAGACCCCTCCCCGTCATTGCGAGCGGAGCGAAGCAATCCATAGCGCCACAAGCGGAGGCGTGGATTGCTTCGCTACGCTCGCAATGAGGTTGAGATAGCGGAATAACTCGGCGCATCCGGCTTGCGAAAAATGCGGATGGGATCGCCGGGCTGCAGGTCGCGTCCGGTGAAAATCGCATAGGCATACAGCGCGAGATAGCCGATCGCGAGCGCGCCGACGCAATAAAATACCCAGGTCGCTAGTCGCTTCATCAGACCGCCGCACCACGTTGAGCCTTCGCGAGGCTAACACAGCGTGGGACGCCGGCCCAACCGCTATCCGACCGCCACCTTCTGCGCCGGCGCGACATTCACCGCCAGCTTGCCGTAACGATCCTTGAAGGCGTCGGTATCGATCTCCTCGAGCTTGATCGCGCCGCTCATCACGCCTTTCTTCCACGCCTCATGCTCGGGGTCGTGCTGGAATTCCGGCATCACTTCCTTGCCGAACAGTTCGAGCGACTCGCAAATGTGCTCATGGGTGTTCTTGCCGGCCTGGTTGAGCAGGATCACCTGGTCGATATGGGAGGCGCGGAAACGCCGCAGCTTCTTGCGGATGGTTTCCGGCGAGCCGATCAGGCCGCCGCGCAGCGCCGCCTCCTGCGCTTCCGGATTGTCGCGCTTCCACTTGTTGTACTCGTCCCACATGTTGACCGTGCCGGGATCGGGACGCTGCCGGTTCTGCGAGGCGCCGTAGAAGCGCAGCGCGAACTGGAAGAAGGTGGCGCCGTCGGCGCGGGCGCGCGCTTCCTCGTCGGTCTTGGCGCACATGAAGAACGAGACCAGCGCCATGTTCGGGTTGATCTCGTAATCGGCGAGCTTCTTAAGCCGTTTTGTGATGGCGTTGTAATAGGCATGCACCCAGGCATGCGCCGCGTCCGCGCTGACGAACTGGAAGCCCAGCGCGCCAAAGCCGTTCTCGCCGGCACGCTCGATGGTCTGCAATTGCGAGCACGCCATCCACAACGGCGGATGCGGCTTCTGGACAGGTTTCGGCACCACATTGCGCAGGGGAATGTCGAAATATTTGCCGTGATGCTCGGTGCCCACCTTGGTGAACATCGGAAAGATCGCCTGGACTGCCTCCTCGAACACCTCGCGCTTGGTTTCCATGTCGCGGCCGAACGGCGTCAGTTCGGTGATGGACGCGCTCTCGCCCATGCCGAATTCGCAGCGGCCGTTTGACAACAGATCGAGCACCGCGACTTTCTCGGCAACGCGAGCGGGATGGTTCGTGGTCAGCTGGAAAATGCCGTGGCCGAGCCGGATCTTTTTGGTCCGCTGGCTGGCGGCGGCGAGAAAGGATTCCGGCGCGGGCGAGTGCGAATATTCCTCGAGGAAATGATGTTCCACCACCCAGGCGTGGTCATAGCCGAGCCGGTCGGCGGTCTCGAGTTGGGTCAGCGCGTTCTGGTAGAGCCGGAGCTCGTCGCCCTCTTCCCATGGGCGTGGCAGTTGCAGCTCGTAAAAGATACCGAATTTCATGTCGCGTCTCCCAACACCGCTTGTTGTTTTCAGGCAGTGTATTCGCCATCCGCTGCAAGTCCAGCCTCGGTTACGAAACAGCAATTCCGTGACGCGGGATGCAGCCTTGCATGGAACGCGCGAATGGTTAGTTTTACGCTTCCGTTGAGTCGCGGCGTTCCGCCTGCTCTGCTCTCCATCTGGACCCCATGACCACGTTCACGCCGCATCAGGATTCCGCGCTGAAGGCCGTTGCCGACTGGCTGAAGGCCAAGCCCGGCCGGGGTGGCACGCCGCCGGTGTTCCGGCTGTTCGGCTATGCCGGCACCGGCAAGACCACGCTGGCGCGGCACATCGCCGAGGGCGTCGATGGCGAGGTGAAGTACGCGGCTTTCACCGGCAAGGCGGCGCTGGTGATGCGCAACAAGGGTTGCGACAACGCCTCCACCATCCACTCGCTGATCTATCGCGCCAAGGAATCCGGCGTCGAGCAGCCGAGTTTTGAGCTCTGGGACGATGCGCCCGCCTCCAAGGCAAAGCTGATCGTGATCGACGAATGCTCGATGGTCGATGCCGAACTCGGCCGCGACCTGATGTCGTTCGACTGTCCGCTGCTGGTGCTCGGCGACCCCGCGCAATTGCCGCCGATCCAGGGCGGCGGCTTCTTCACGGACTGCGAGCCCGACTCGATGCTGACCGAGGTGCATCGCCAGGCCCAGGACGACCCGATCGTGCGGATGTCGATGGATGTCCGCGAGGGCCGCGAACTCGAAATCGGCCGCCATGGCGAGAGCGAGGTGGTGCCGCGCAGCGAACTCGATCCGGATCGCGTGATGGGCGCCGACCAGGTGCTGGTCGGCCGCAACAACACCCGCCGCGCCTACAACATGCGCGTTCGGCAGAAGCAGAACATCGAGGATCCGTTTCCGGTGGCCGGCGACAAGCTGGTCTGCCTGCGCAACAACCGCAAGAAAGGCCTGTTCAATGGCGGGTTGTGGCGGGTCAAGTCGCGCACCCAGCCGCGGGGGAAATCGAAAATCCTGACCATGCGGCTGTCGCCCGACGAGGAGTTCGGCCACAAGGTCACCAAGGTCTCGGTGCGCCATGATTGCTTCGAGGGCGCCATCGACGCGATCCCGTGGGAGCAGCGCAAGCCCTATGACGAGTTCGACTACGGCTACGTGCTCACCGTGCACAAGTCGCAGGGCTCGCAATGGGACGACGTGGTGCTGTTCGACGAGAGCTTTGCGTTCCAGGACAGCCGGGCGAGATGGCTCTACACGGGGATTACGCGCGCGGCGAAGCGGCTGAGCGTGGTGGTGTAGCCGGCGAACTGAGACCTCATCGCAGCATACCGAGACCTCGTCCTGAGGAGCCGCGAAGCGGCGTCTCGAAGGATGGGCCGCGGGCCACATGGTTCGAGACGGCGCTCCGCGCCTCCTCACCATGAGGATCTGACTATTTCCCCGCCACGAAATAAAAATCCTCGCGCCCCGGCGGCGAGCCATAGGTGAACGGCTGTTGCGTGCGTTTGGTGGCGTTCAGGACGTCATCGCGGACGATATCGAACAGCTTGCGAATTTCGACCTGCGGCGCCTTGATGTCGCGCGCCAAGGCTTTTGCGAACGGACTGTTGTCGGAATCGCCGTCGAGCGCAGTCTCGCCGTGCTTGGCGGCGTAGACCACCATGAATCCGGCTTCCGGCTCGATGTTGGAAAACCCCTTGCTGACGAGTTTCAGCGCCATGGTTCGCTGCATGGTCTTTTCGAACGGATTGTCGCGGCAGGCGTCGAGCATCACCAGCCGCAGCTTGCGCGCGCCGGCGACCGACGCGATCACCTGCTCCAGCGCCACGGCCTGGCTCTCCGCGTCATGGTCGGCCGCCAGCATGGCATCGGTCGGGATCAGGTAGTTCACGCCGCCGATTTCCATGCCGTGACCGGCATAGTAGACCACCGCCCAATCCGCCGTTTCGGCGGCGCGGCCGAATTCGTGCAGGGCTGCAAAGAATTTGTCGCGGGTGAGATCCGGCGCAAGCGTCACGGTGGCAAAGCCGAGTTCGCGAAAGGTCGACGCGATCAGCCTGGCATCGCGGGGCGGATTGGGCAGCGGCTGCACGTTCTTGTAGCCGCCATTGCCGATGATCAGCGCCACCTTGCGCGGACCCGTCGGCGGCGTCGACGCTTTCCCCGCAGACGGCTTGTTCGACCCGGCCTGCAGCGCCTCGAGCCGCTCCCTGGCAAACCGGCGCGCCAGCGTGGTCTCGATGTCTTCGACCTTGGCGAGCGCGGCGCTGGCGGCGCGGTAATCGGAGCGTGCGGCGCCGGGATCGCGGCGCTTCTCGAAAAGCTGACCGCGGCCGACATAGGCGCGCACATAGTTCGGATTGGTCCGGATGACCTGGTTGAAGTCGGCCAGCGCCTTGTCGAGATCGCCCTTGGCCAGATAGGCGTTGGCGCGGCTTGTCAGGGTGTAGATCGCCTTCGGGTATCGCGTGAGCACCGCGTTGCAATCGGCCAGCGCTTCATCGAATTTGCCCATCTCGGTGTAGGCGATGCAGCGAAATACCGAAACCTGCGGCGCCTCCGGATTGAGCTGCCGCGCTGCTGCGAAGTCGGCCAGGGCCGAATCATATTGCTTGCGCAGGGTCTGTACCCGGCCGCGGTTATAAAAATTGGTGTAGCGGTTCTGGGGCACGTTAAGCTTGATCGCGATGCTGTATTCCTCGAAGGCCAGATCGAAATCGCCCCTGCGCATGAAGATATTGCCGCGATTATTGTGCGGCGCGGGGAAATTCGGGCGCAGCTTCATGCATAAATCGTAATCCGCCAACGCGAACTCGTCGTCACCCTTGTTGCCGTAGGCCATGCCGCGCAGATTGATGTAGTAGACGTTTTCGGGATCGGCTTCATGCGCCTTGGTGAAGGCCAGGATGGCGCCGTCATAGTCGCGCTTTCGCGCCAGGGTATCGCCGAGATACGCGTGGGCGGCGGCCTTGGGTCCGCCGAGGATCGTGGTGTCCGCGATCACCGCCGAACAGGCCGCGAGCCGCGCGTCGGATGTGGCCCCGGCATCCCTGCAAGTCTCGATTTCGGAAGCGGCCAGTGCGGGGCCGGCGATGGCCAGCCCGAGAATTGAACCAACGGTAACGCGAAACATCTACGGAACGCTCCGACAAATCTCTTGCAACGAATCCCTTGTCGCCAGGCGCGACCGACGGTTGCATTGTGGAAAGGGATGCCGGCAGAGGTCAAGCGGGATTGAGCCGTACTCCCAACGTCCCCCGCTAAATCCCTGGACGGACGCCACTTTATTCACGAACTCGTGTGGCGCGAGCCGTAACAATCCGAGGCTATGGCCGTATCTTGGGCATCGGAACGCCCTGAGCCAATTGCGAAACGCCGATCCCGCTCTAGACTGCCCCCAACCATTGCCGAAAGAGGAAACCATGTCCCCTCGCCATCTCAACCGCCTGTCGCTGTGCGCTGCCGCCATCGGCGCGCTGGCCATCGCCGCGGTCGCCATCAGCCCGTCGCGCGCCTCGGAGGAAGCCGTCATCATTCCGCCGCCCGCGGTCGATGTTCAGGCCGCCGACGGCATCCAGACCGCCGTGATCGCCGGCGGCTGCTTCTGGGGCGTCCAGGGCGTGTACCAGCACACATCAGGCGTGCTCAACGCGGTGTCCGGCTATTCCGGTGGCAGCAAGATGACCGCGAACTACACCATGATCGGCACCGGCACGACCGGACATGCCGAGTCGGTCGAGATCAAGTACGATCCGAAAAAGATCAGCTATGGCAAGATCCTGCAGATCTTCTTTTCCGTGGTGCATGACCCGACGCAGTTGAACCGCCAGGGCCCGGACACTGGCACGCAATATCGCTCGGCGATCTTTACCGCCAATGACGAACAGAAGAAGGTAGCGGAGGCCTATATCGCCCAGCTCAACGCCGCCAAGGTCTACAAGAAGCCGATCGTGACCAAGGTCGGCCCGTTGCAGGGTTTCTACGCGGCAGAGGACTATCACCAGGACTACCTGACGCTGCATCCGAACCAGCCCTATATTGCCTTCAACGACATCCCGAAGGTCGAGAACCTGAAGAAGATCTTTAACGAGAACTACATCGAGAAGCCGACGCTGGTGAGCAACGCCAAGGCTACCAACTGATCCTCTCGTCATTCCGGGATGGTGCGTTAGCACCAGACCCGGAATCTCGAGATTCCGGGTTCGCTTCGCGCCCCGGAATGACAACGAATTTGAGGAGGCTAAATGTCCGACACCAAAACATCCGACAAGCTCGTCAAGAGCGAGGCCGAGTGGCGCAAGGAATTGACGCCGATGCAGTACGCCGTGCTGCGCGAGAAGGCGACCGAGCGGCCGTTCTCGGGCGAATATGAGCACGAGCACCGCAAGGGCACCTATACCTGCGCCGGCTGCGGCCAGACGCTGTTCGAATCCGACGCCAAGTTCAATTCCGGCTGCGGCTGGCCGAGCTTCACCGCGCCTGCCGTGGACAGCCATGTCGACGAGGAGCACGATATCAGCCACGGTATGGTCCGCACCGAGGTATTGTGCTCGAAATGCAACGGTCATCTCGGCCACGTCTTCCCCGACGGCCCCGGCCCGACCGGCCTGCGCTACTGCATCAATTCGGCGGCGTTGAAGCTGCAGCCGAAATAGTTCGAGTAACACTCGAACCTGTTTTTCGCCCCGTGCGACCAAGAGCTGGTCGCGCGGGGTTTTTGTTTGGTGGGGCGCTTTCCCGGTTTTACCCGCGCGCAGACAAGGATGAATTTCGAAATGCACATTTCCAAGCGTCTGCTGCTCGGTCTCGGGCTTGTCACCCTCATCATGGAGAGCGTCGTGATCCAGCCCGCCTTTGCCGCCGACAAGGTCTCCCTGTTCAAGGTCATCACCGCCAAGGACGAGATCGTGATCGGGATCAGCGAGGGCGATCTTGCCCAGATCGAAGGCCAGAACGCCGGTGGCGTCGCCAAGATGCTGGTCGCCAAGGGCTCGATGAGCGCGTGGCAATACGCGGTGCGCAAATCCGCCGGCGGCGATCTCGAACAGGCGCCGCTGCACAAGATCGGCCTGATCGCCAGTGACAGCCTCCGCGTCGAGCCCTATGCGACGCCGCTGAAGGTGCTGCCGATCGACGAAACGAAGAAGTGACGATGAAGTCGTCATTCCGGGATGGTCCGAAGGACCAGACCCGGAATCTCGAGATTCCGGGTTCGATGCTTCGCATCGCCCCGGAATGACGGGCTAGAAGTTTTCTGGCGGATCGGACCTAAGGACTCGCGGCCCGGAATATGCTTTGATCCAGACCGAGGCAGGCGTTCGGGGGACGCGCGCCGGCCTTCAGGGAGCGTGTCATGTCGCTTGGGACGATACTCGTCATCATCCTGATCATCATCCTTCTGGGCGGCTTTTCCGGCCGCTTCAGAGGCTACGGCTATGGCCATGGCCATTCCGGCATGGGGCTGATCGGGGTGATTTTGGTCGTGCTTCTGATCCTGCTGCTGCTCGGCAAGATTTGAACACCCTTAAATCATTGAAAAAACTTAACTAAATTTGTGTTCCCGGCAGCCATGCGCGGATTCATCATCACCCCCGATCCGCCGCTTCAGGGGTCGCATTTCCTTCAAAGAAGCTTATATTGGGTCATGAAATGACTGCACGGCGCGGCCCGCCATTGTGGCCCACCGTCATCCAATCCCCATTGCTCGCGTGAAGAGCCAAAAAAGATTGAGGTCACCGACCATGCGTCCCTTCAGCTACAATACCTCCGCCGAACTGTTTCCCGCTGCGATCCGCAAGAAGAAGCGGGCCGGGTTTGCCTATCGGCGTTTCGGCACCGCGGCGGAAGCGGTTCGCTTCGCAATCGAGGAGTTGCCGGCCGACTCGCTGAACGGCGCCTATCTGCAGGTGGAAGAAGCCCGCTTCGACCAGAGCGGCATCCGCTCGCTCTATGAAAGCGAAGCCTTCCCGCTGGAGCGCCGCCCGCGCCCGGCCGTCGCCGCCGAGGACAAGGCCGACGCGGCCTGAGCTTTTCGGATATCCAAACAAAATGCCCCCGGAGTCGTCTCCGGGGGTCTTTTTTTAGCGTCTTCAAGCGAAGTGGTGCTGGTTCGCGTGGAGAAAACGCATCACACCAAATCTAGCGCGGCTGCTTGTCGAGCCAGCGCTTGAGCATGCGGACGTTGCGGACGTTGGCGCGGAACATGACGTCGAAGGCGTCGCCCGCGACCGGTACCAGGCCGACCACACCGTCGACCGCGACATTGCCGAGCATCCGCGCCGTGATGTGCCAGGGCGCGCCGAGCGCGCGCGCCTCGCGCACCACCCACAGCGAAATCGCCGTCGTGATGATGTCGCCGATAACCGGAATCAGGCCGATCAGCCCATCGATGCCGTAGCGGATCTTGGTGCCCGGCACGATGAAGGCGACGTCCAGCAGCTTTGCCAACGCATCGAGCCGCGCCAACCGCTGCTCGCGCGTCAGATCGCCGAACGGATTGGCGCTGGAATGGGTGAAATCGAACTGAAATCCCTCGAACTGCGTACGCGGGCTCGCATCCGGGATCTCGCGCCCCTCCTGGTCGATCACAGGCCCACGGCCCGCCGCACGCCCGCGATTGGGCTGCTTCGGGCGCGAACGATGCGGCGTAATAATGTCGTCGTTTGTCATGCTCATCACATGGTAACGCGGATGCGAGGCGCAAGTTGCGTCAAAATATCGCTTCGTATCGGTTCGCCCTGAAATTACCTCCCCCGCGCCGCCGTCGGCGTCAGGCCGAAGCGGCGGCGAAAGCAGCGGTTGAAATAGGACAGATCGTTGAAGCCGCAACCGAAGGCGATGTCGCTGATGCGCCGCTCGGCAGGCCGCGCCAGCAGGTCCGCCGCCTTGCGCAGCCGCAATTCCAATAGCCGCATGGTGAAGCTGGCGCCGGCTTCATAGAGCAATTCATTGACATAGCGCTCCGACAGGCCGGCGGCGGCGGCAAGTTTCTGGGCGGAAAAATCCGGCTCCGTAAAACGCTTTTCCAGAATCATCAGCACGGCCTTGAGCCGCACCGCGCGCACGCCGCCGCGCCGGGCGGCGCCGGCGACATCGCCGCGCGCGCCGAGGCCGAGCGCCGCCAGATCCATCAGATGGCTTGCGATGGCAAAGCCCGCCTCGTCGACGGCGCCCGGATGGCGCAGCAGCAGATCGCTGTAATCCATCGCCAGCGACAGCGCCCCGCCCGGCGCCAGCTCGCGGCCGACCAGATCGTCGACGCCGGACACCAGGGCCTTCAGCGTCGCCATCGGCAGATGCACGTTGGTGAAGCGCTTTTCGTTCATGCCGTCGGCCGCGAAGAACGGCTCGTCGAGCTTGAGCAGCGCCATCGACCCCGGCCGCATCACGAATTCGCGGCCGCGATGGGTGACGCGGGACTCGCAGGCCCCGGTGTTGCGCGCCAGGCAATAGCGGTCGTCATTGGTCGCCAGCACCTGGCGCTTCTCGCGCCGCACCGTGGTGAAGGTGCCGTCGCAGCGGCCGAGCATGGTGGTGCCGACATGGATCGAATTCATCGCCGCCCGAAACGGCACGTCCTCGGCCGGATCGAGCTCGCCGGTGTTGGAGAAATGCTCGAACAACTCGGCGAAGAACATGAAGCGCTGCCGCTCGCTCAGACCCTGCGGCAGCATATCGGTCGACAGCATTTTTTTGAGGACGGGCATCGGCGGGAAGTTCTGGTGGCAAGGTAAAGCGCAGTCTTGCAACTTGCGGATGAATGCCGGCTGAAGGCCTTGCAGCCTAGCAACACACAGGCGTGAAGAAAACAGCGCCGGACAGTCCAAATCTCCGATCCTCCGGCGCCTGCCAGTCCAAGACGCGGCCGCCGGCGGGGATTATCCGTGCGGCGGCAGCGGCCGCAGGAGCTGCCGCATTCCGCAACCGGAATGTTGGAAAACTTCAGAGGAGACCAGGAGATGACGACATCCTTCGCCCGCAAGGCGCTGCTCGGGACCGCGATCGCCGCCAGCATGGGCATCGGCTACGCCATCGGCGCGCAGCCGCACATGACCGCCAGCCTCGGCCTGCTGCAATCGGCCCGCGGCGAGCTCGCCGCCGCGACTCCCAACAAGGGCGGCCACCGTGAAAAGGCGTTGGGCCTGATCGACCAGGCGATCGGCGAGGTCCGGGCCGGCATCGCGTTTGCAGGTAGCTGATGGCAATATCCGGCTGAACATATCGGGAGACGTTTGATGAACAGACTGATCGCCACCGCTTTCGTTTTCGGCATGATGGCAGGCGGTGCCCACGCGATGCCGCTGGCGCCGCTAGCGCCTGCAACCAGCAGCGACGTCATCGAGGTTGCCGGCGGATGCGGCCCTGGCTGGCACCGCGGACCCTATGGCGGCTGCCGCCGCAACTACGCGAGACCGTGGCTGCACGCCTGCCCGCGCGGCTGGTACCCCGGCCCCTACGGCCGCTGCCGCGCCAACGGGAGATGAACTTTCATCACGAGACGATACTGCATCACCGGCGGCGGATCGAAAGGTCCGCCGTTTTTCTTCTTCGTCATTGCGAGCGCAGCGAAGCAATCCACGTTTCGGCGTGGAAAGATGGATTGCTTCGCTGCGCTCGCAATGACGTGGAGAGAGCGCGGGCCAGTCCGTAGTTTGGGCAAAGCGACAGCGTGCTCACCATCAAGACGTGTACGCGGTGATGGATGGTGGGCGGCGCAAATGCGCCTTTGCCCACCCTACGAATCGGCGTTCGCAGGGACGACGGAGAGGTATCGGAATTACGTCGAATGCGCTGCCCTTGGTTCGTCGGCATATCTGTGCGCCAGCCAGGACGACAGCATCGCAGGCGCCGCGCCGACGAGGCCGTAGAGCAGAAACTGCACCATGCCCGTATCCGGCCCGCGCGAACCATAGAGCAGTGACGATACCGCAAAGCCGATGGCGGCCACGATCAGCATCCGCACCGCAGGCGCAATGCGCTTGACGTGATAGAGAATGTCGTCGATGGCGCCGAGCATCAGCATCGGCACGATGGCGAACAGATAGCTGTACTGCAGCGTCCTGAAGAACGCGCCGAGAAATTTTCCGATCTCCGACCAGTTGGTATCGCTCCAGTAGCCCGAGGCCACCGTGGTCGCGAACAGCATCAGAAACCCGCCGATGAGCGGGCCGATCGCGCCGAAGATCAGATAGCGTTTCATGGCGACCTCTGCGTCGAGCCAATGTATCTCGCAACCAATGATAGAACAAGATGACTCGCCACCGGACCCATCACGCGCTGCTGCGGCGCACATGTTCCGGCTTCCCGTCGGCGCCAGTGCCGCCCACAATCTCAAATCCAGTGAAGGCTGAGTCAAGAGGCCGGCGGATTTCGCGCTGGCAACACCGCCGTCAGGCGGACCGGGTCTGTTTTCCAGGGGCCGCCGGCGCAGCCGCCGCCGGCTCGCTCTTCTTTGCCAGAATCCGATCGGAGCCGAATCGGATCGTCCATTGCGCGACCGAAAGCAGCAGGGACTCAAAGACCGCCACGCATTGTTCGAGTTCCCGGTCGGTGGATGGCGGGCAGTTGGGCCGGTTGCGGACGATCATGGTCGTCGTCGACCAGGTCAACCGGGCGGCCTTGCAGGCGACGATCAGCCCATACACCAGGTCGGGTTCGAGCAGGGGTTCGATCGCCTCGACCTTGACGTCGGCCTTCAGCGCAAGCGCTGCGACCACGTGGGTGTATTCACCCCGCACCGCAAACCGGTTGACGACTGAATCATTCAGCTTGCCGGTGCGATTGAGCGCCACGAGCTCGCTTTGGACCTCGGTGTAGTCGATCGCCTTCCGGCTCGCACCGTTCTGTCCGGCGGCACCGGCATTTTGGGTTTTCTGGCGCGCCACCGGCCGCGGCGCCGTCAGGAAGCGCGCGCGAACGACGTCGGCAACCTTGACAATGAGCTCCCGCAGCAGGCTGCCGGGAATGTCGAGGCGAACGCCGAGCTTTTCCGCCAGCCCCTCGTCACGCTCGGCCCGCCCGACCAGCGTCGCGTAACCGCATTCGGAGAAACGCGCGCCTGCGTTCCGAGCGAGCGCGTTGGAGACGTTGACGTCGCCAAATCGCATCAGCGCATCGGTCAGCGCTTCGTTGAGGATCTTGCGGTCGGAGATCGCGAGCAGATGCTGCTGACCGCGGCTTTTGACGATTTCAAGAAGGTCCGCGTCCGACAGACAGGCCGAGTGTCGCAGAACCGGCGCGGCGACCTGCGGCTGTTCGTGGAACGCAAGCCTGCGGACCGTCTGGCTTGGCGCCCGGTCGATGGTGGACAGCGCCTCGCTGAGCTGGATCACGGTCGCCGCTTCCACCCGCCCGACCAGGTGGGCGAGGACGCCATCGACGGCTGCGATCTGGGAGTCGCCGAGGCGGCCGACATTGGACAGGAACAGGTCCGTCACCTCGCCGAAGATCCGGGCATCGTGCTCGGGCCCATCCTCCTCGGCGCCGTTCAATTCCTTGCGCAGATCCGGCGAAGCGGCAGGCATGGCTATGCCACCTCCGCACCGGTCGTGCCGGCTCGCCGCATGGCCTGATTTCCGCAAGTTGGCATCATGCCTTCAGGTCCACCGTTCGGAACGCTTGCTGCCGCCGCCGCACCATCGCTGGGAGGGCCGCCGTCTTCGTGGATCCATCGGTAGCGGAATGAACAAGCATTTGAACGCCATTCGAAAGGCCGGTGCCGGCAGCCTTTTGCTCCCACGAAAGCGATGAACCGGGTGCGAGCAATAGCCGCTGATCGTACGCAGTCTTCCCTAACGGGTGGTTGTTTCGAACCCCGGATTGTCCGCATTTGTACTGAGTTTTGCGGCTCAGAAAGCGAGCCCGACCGGCCGGGCGCAACCGGACCGGGCAGCGTCCGCTTTCGGTGGCCTCTTGTTGCAACGGCCAGCGAAGCCGCGTCGTGAAGCGTATGTCCGCGCGGCCGTCCGATCGCGGTCGGAGGACGAAAGACCCGCATCCATTCCTTCGAGACCCGTCGACTGCAAATGCGCAAGCGTCGAAACCGCATCGCGCATCTATCGCTTCGCTCGACGTGGCGCGCACGCAACAGTCAAAGAAGTATTAACGCGAGCCATTGCAGCTTCGAATCATTGGCGCATAATTCGCAGCGGGGCGGCGCAGCACTTTTGATTCGAACATCGAGAATCGATCAACCACACCGGGTGACTCCCGGGTGATGGATGACGCGTGCGGCCGCGCAAGCCGCGTGCAGCGCCCCCGACGAATAGCGGCCAGCACCGCGCGCAACCTTGGGGAACGCATCGATGAACTTCCGTCTTACCAGCAGAGCAGCACTTCTCTTAGCCATTGCCGTCGCGGCGCTTGCCGCGCGCCCGGGCCCCGCCTTCTCGTCGGATGCGCAGCAGATGTGCACCGGCGACGCCATGCGGCTGTGCGGCCATGAAATCCCCAACGTGCAGCGAATCACCGCCTGCATGCACAAGCAGCGCGCCAATGTCAGCGCGGGCTGTCGCGCCGTGATGGATCGCGACAACACCGCGCGCAGACGAGCCGCTGCCGGCGAGTGATCGGTCACCTCGCCCAAACGACACAAGCGGCCTCAGCCGCGCGCAATGCTGAGGCCGTTTTTCTGTTGGGGTCGTTTGCTGCGCCGTGCAGCGATCGATCCAAAGATCGATTTCCAGGCTTAACGGAGATCAGCTCAAGCTTGAGAGCGCATCTGCTGCGCTCTCGCCAGCTACTCCCCCCAGATCGCGAACGCGTCGTTGAACGCGCGTTCGCCGGGGGAGCCCTTTTCGATCGCGATGATGGCGCGGCGCTGGTTGACATAGACCAGGGGCACGTCGAACCAGGAGCGCTCCTTCAGGAGCTGCAGGTTGCGGGCGCGGTCGGAATCGACGTTGGAGAGGCCGACCAGGAAGAAGCCGTCGGTGACCTTGACGGCGAGACCGGCCAGCGGCGTGCCGCGCGCCTGCTCGTTGGACTTCATCAAAATGCCCGGCACGTTGCCGACGCCGCCGCCGGAGAAATCCTGCGGCAGGATGAAGGTCAATTCCGCGGTGTGGCTCGCCGGCAGCGACGTATCGGTATTGCGGCGGAACGACATCGTCATCTTGAACTTGCGGTCGGGGATCTCGATGTCGGCGCGCACGGCCACATCAGGCTTCTGGTTGCCGCTCGCCTTGATCGGTTCGGTGCGCCAGATCACCGAGCCGACATATTGCTTGCCCTTGGGATCGGACGGGTCCTCGTCATACAGCACGACGCGCTGGGCCACCGGCGCCACGTTGTCGCTCGACGACGGCTGGCCGACGCGATCGGGGATCTTCGGGCGCGACTGCGGTGCCGCCGGATCCTTCTGCGCTTCCGCCACGGGGGAGGATTTGAACAGGCCGCTCACGGCCGTGACCGCCGACTTGCCCCACAGGATGCCGGCGCCGACCAGAATGAGCACGATGCCGACCGCAATCGCGCTCTTGAACGGAAACACGGCGCCGGTGCGGGCGCGCGGCTTGTTCGGCTCGCGGTCGCGGTCCTGCGACAGCCGCGGGCGCTCGCGCGACGCCGCCGGCTGCGGCGGCTGAGGCGCGTAACGGTCGGCCTCCTCCAGCGATTCGTCATACGAATAGGGCGCGTCGGGATCGGCGCCGCGGTTTTCCATGCTCGGCTCGAGCCGGTCGAATTCCGGCGAGGGCGACGGCACGTTGGCGTAGGTCTTTCGCGCCGCACGGTTGGCCTGGGCCGCGGCGCGACCGAGATCGTCGGCGTCGGCGGCGATATCGCGGAAGCCGCGCATGCCGGGCGGCTGCGGTGGCATCGGCGGCGCGCCGTTTTCGGGGCCGCGGCGGGGGCCGCCATTTCCATTTCCACGAGGGGGCGGCGGCAGGACGGCATCCTGCATCGGAATCTGCGGCGCCTGCGGACGCGGCCCGCCGGGCGGCGGCGCATCGGGGCGCAGATTGCGCGGCGGGCGTTGTTCGTCCTGGCCAAGCGGCGGACGGGCCTCGCGCGAAGGGGGTTGACCCGGCGGACGCTGGCGCGGCGGACCGGGCGGCGCGCCCGGAGGGCCTGCGGATTCCGGCGGCCGGGCATTGGCGCGGCGGAAAGCGTCGCCGCCGCGCGCGGCACCGCTGCCGCCGCCGGGCCGCGAGGCCTCGCGGGCGCGTTGGGCGGCTTCCGATTCGACCTTGCGGACGGCCTCTTCGAGCGACAGCCGCTCGCGGGTGATTTCCGATTCGGAAAGCGGCGGCTGAACGCTGCGCAACTGCGCGATCAGCGCGGTGCGGGCCCGCTCATAGAGCGCACGGCGGCTCTCGCCTGGAGCATTGGGGTCCAGGCCGGCGATGGCGCGTGCGATCAGCGGGTAATAATCAGCCATTTTTCATCAATACTGCAGGTCCGTCGGTAACATCTCGTTAAGCCTCGAACGGATTCTGTACCAGAATAGTATCCTCGCGTTCGGGGCTGGTGGAAAGCAATGCAATCGGACAACCCACCAGTTCCTCGACCCGGCGAACATATTTGATCGCCTGGGCCGGCAGATCCGCCCAGGAACGGGCGTTGGCGGTCGGCTCCTTCCAGCCCTCGATCGTCTCATAAATAGGCACCACCCGGGCCTGGGCACCCTCGCCCGCCGGCAGATGGTCGATCTCCTTGCCGTCCAGCATATACCCGGTGCAGACCTCGATGGTTTCAAAGCCGTCGAGAATGTCGAGTTTTGTCAACGCGAGCCCGGTGATGCCGCAGGTGCGGACGGTCTGGCGCACCAGCACCGCATCGAACCAGCCGCAGCGGCGCTTGCGGCCGGTGTTGACGCCGAACTCCTTGCCGCGGCGGCCGATCTCCTCGCCGATCTCGTTGTTGAGTTCGGTCGGGAACGGGCCCTGGCCGACGCGGGTCGTATAGGCCTTGCAGATGCCGAGCACATAGCCGACCGCGCCGGGGCCCATGCCGGTGCCGGTCGCGGCCTGCGCCGCCACCGTGTTGGACGATGTGACGTAAGGATAAGTGCCGTGATCGACATCCAGCAGCGCGCCTTGCGCGCCCTCGAACAGGATGCGCTTGCCCTCGCGGCGCTTGATGTCGAGCAGCCGCCACACCGTCTCGGTGTAGGGCAGCAGCTTTGGCGCCAGCGCGGTGAGCTCCTCGAGAATGCCGCCGCCGTCGATCTCCTCCAGATTGAGCCCGCGGCGCAGCGCGTTGTGATGCGCCAGCAGACGGTCGATCTTGTGCGGCAGCGTGTCGAGGTCGGCGAGGTCCATCAGGCGGATGGCGCGGCGGCCGACCTTGTCTTCATAGGCCGGGCCGATGCCGCGGCGGGTGGTGCCGATCGCCGTTGCCGAGTTGGAGGATTCGCGCAGCGCGTCGAGCTCGCGGTGCAGCGGCAGGATCAGGGTGACGTTCTCGGCGACGCGCAGGTTTTCCGGGCTGATGGCGACGCCCTGGCCTTTCAGTTTTGCCACCTCGTCGAGGAAGGCCTGCGGATCGAACACGACGCCATTGCCGATCACGGCCAACTTCGAAGGCCGCAGCACGCCCGACGGCAGCAGCGCCAGCTTGTAGGTCTCGCCATTGATGACGAGCGTATGGCCGGCATTGTGGCCGCCCTGGAAGCGCACGACGATATCGGCCTGCTCCGACAGCCAGTCGACGATCTTGCCCTTCCCCTCGTCGCCCCACTGGGCGCCGACGACGACAACATTGGCCATTTCTAAAGCGTTCCCTGCAAATTTGGTGGTCCCAGCATGACCTTTCCGGAAAACCGGTCTCCCCTTTTCCGGATCATGCGCTAGCTTGCCCAGCCCAAATCACGGCCGGGGCCGTTCGCATGCGAGGCAGCCCCACCGGATAAAGGAAGCGGGTGCTCTAGGCAAGCAAGAAGGCAGTTTTAGGGGGGTCTTAGAACCGATCCAACCCATTGATATCCCCGTAAAATTCCTGACCTCCAGGCAAGAGACCCATTAACATTGGGCAATGACGGAAAGGCCATGTCGAAAACCACCCGTGCGACGCTGGCACTGCAAAACCTTGGCGTGAAATTCGCCCTGCATGCCTACGACTACGATCCGGATGCGGCGAGCATCGGGTTGCAGGCGGCGGCAGCGCTCGGCGTACCGCCCGCGCGCGTGCTCAAGACGCTGATGGCCGAGGTCGACGGCAAGCCGGTCTGCGCCGTGGTGCCGTCGGACTGCGAAGTCAGCATGAAAAAGCTCGCCGGCGCTTTCGTGGGCAAGGCGGCCAAGATGATGCGGCCGGCGGATGCCGAACGGCTGACCGGCTACCATGTCGGCGGCATATCGCCGTTCGGGCAGAAGAAGCGCGTGCCGGTCGCGATCGAGGAAGCCGCGCTCGGCCATGCCAGCGTGTTCCTCAATGGCGGCCAGCGCGGTTTGCAAATCGAGCTCGACCCCAACGACGCCGTGAAGGCGGCAGGCGCGATCGCACGCCCCCTCGTGGCGTGAGCGGGCCTCCCTTCGGCCTTTGCTTTGGCCTTGGCTTCGGCCGGTCGCTAAGCGGTGAGTTTGGGCTGCGTCTGCGCCCATAGCATCGCCTCGATGATGGCCCTGCGCAGTTTCGGGCGCTGCTCCTCATCGCATTCGATGAACGCCAGTATCGAATTGGCGCGAACGGCAAATTGGTGACGTGTTTCGGTTTCGGCTTCTTCGGCCGACATCGGCTTGCTCAAAGGAATGACCCATCATCTCTAGAAATTCGACCTCACGATCAGACGAAGCTGCTCCGCAGCCGACGCCTGCAAAACCGTGGTCCCAGCGATCGAACGCCTGTACTGAAATTAGCCCGGAATAACTCACCTCATGCGCCCGGAAAACAAACCAAGGTTGGGTTGCATGATTCAATCGTCCTTTGATTGCATATTTACCGGCCTGCTGGCAACCCCAAACAACAGGCAAGGAACAGGCAAAGTAGACAGTCGAGGCAGGCTGCATGGTCGCGATGCGTCCTGCACCATTGATGAGCGCCACAAATCCGTGTCTGTGGCAGAGGCCGGGCTACATTTCCGGCCCGGCGTCGATCGCCGGGCGGGCCGCGGCGCCATGAACCGGGCCTTAAGCTTGAAATGACGGCCACCGAACAGACTTCGTCCGCGCCATCCGGCAACTGGCTCGCCAACCAGCCTTATCTGCTGCTCAGCATCACCGCGCTGTGCTGGGCCGGCAACGCCATCGTCGGACGGCTGGCCGCGGGCCACATCCCGCCGGTGACGCTTTCGTTCCTGCGCTGGTCGTTCGCGTTCCTGATCATCCTGCCGTTCGCCTGGAGGCATCTGGTCCGCGACTGGGCCGCGATCCGCAGCCGCCTCGGCATCATGATCCTGCTCTCCATCACCGGCATCGGCGCGTTCAACACGCTGCAATACTGGGCGCTCGAGCACACCCAGGCGCTGAACACGCTGCTGTTGCAGTCGGCCGGCCCGCTGGTGGTCGCAGTGTGGTCGTTCGTGCTGCTCGGGGTGCGGCTGACGCTGGCACAGGCCGCGGGCGTGCTGCTGTCGATGGCCGGCGTGTTCGTCATCCTGCTGCACGGCGACCTCACCACGCTTTCCAAGATCGACTTCAACATCGGCGACCTGATCTTCCTCGTGGCGCTGGCGATCTTCGGAATCTATTCGGTGCTGTCGCTGAAACGCCCCGACATCCACGGCCTGTCGTTCGTCGCCTTCACCTTCGGCGCCGGCGCGGCCTGCCTGATCCCGCTGTTCATCTGGGAACTGTTCGCGCGGCCGCCGATGCAGATCGATACTGCGAACCTGCTGACGCTGGCCTATGTGGCGCTGTTCCCTTCCACGATCGCCTATCTCTGCTTCAATCGCGGTGTGCAGCTGATCGGCGCCAACCGCGCCGCGCCGTTCTTCCACGTGGTGCCGGTGTTCGGAACCATCATGTCGATCGTCTTCCTCGGCGAGCATCCGCAGGCGTTCCACTTCATCGGCTTCGCGCTGGTGCTGACCGGGGTGTTCGTGGCGTCGCGAAAGGCGTCGGCGTAGCGTTCCTTCTCCCCGCAAGCGGAGCTAGGTTGAGAGTGCCTCGGTGACTAGACGGGCTAAATCCGTTATCTCTAGGCCCTGCTTCGTTTGGATTTTTGCATGAGAGCGCGCGCCAGCAACGTAATGATCGGCACCCTGACCCTGGCCCTGATTGGCGGGTCGCTCGGGGCGTGGCTCGGCTATCAGAAGCTTGCCGGAGCCAAGCAGAAGACGGCGTTCCGGGTGATCTTCGAAGGTTCGGCTTCGGGCTTGCGCAAGGGCGGCAGCGTGAATTTTGCCGGCATCCGGGTCGGCGAAGTCGTATCGCTCAAGCTCGACCATCCGCGCCGCGTCGTTGCGCTGGCCATGATCGACGGCAACACGCCGGTGAAAAGCGACACGCAAGTCGGCCTCGAATTTCAGGGGCTGACCGGCATCGCGGCGATCTCCTTCACCGGCGGATCGGACGAGGCGCCGCCACCGAAAAAGGGCCCGGACGGCATTCCCGAGCTGATCGCCGATCCGGACGGGACGCTCAACACCCAGGAAAAGATCCGCGCGGCGCTGCGCAACGTCGACCGCGTGATATCGGACAATGAGGTGGCGGTGAAAGATACCCTGCGGAATTTCGAGACGTTCACCGCCTCGCTGTCAGGCAATGGCGAGAAGATCACCAGCATCATCGCCACCGCCGAAAATAGCGTCGCTGCCGTCGATGACGCCCTGACCAAGACCAAGGATTTTCTCGGCAGCCTCGCCAGCGACAAATATGGCGGCGAACTGCTGCCGACCGTGATCTCGATGCGCGAGCTGATCGAAAGTTTCGACAAGAAATCCGTGCAATTGATCGCCGAGACGCGAAAAATGCTCGGCGACGTCAGCGCCTCCGTCAACAAGGCCGGCCAGAAATTTGGCGGGCCGCCGCCCCGCCGCTAAGCCGCTTCCTTCGCACAACAACAAAAAAATGGAACGCCCGACGTGCTCGACAAATCCACAGGCCTGACCGCGCCGCCAACGACCGTGACCCGCAGCGAAAGCGCGGTGCCGCGGCATTTGCAAAAATATCTCTCGCTCGACGATTTCGAGCCGACCGCGCGGCGCCGGATTCCGAAATTTCTCTACGGCTACATTTCCGGCGGCGCCGAAACCGACGCCGCGCTGCGCGACAACCACGACGCCTTCAACGAATACGGTTTTGTGCCGCGCGTGCTCAACGATGTCTCCGGCCGCGACCAGACCACGACGTTGTTCGGCAAGACCTATGCCTCGCCGTTCGGGATTCCGCCGATGGGCTCCTCGGCGCTCGCCGCCTATCGCGGCGATATCGTGCTGACGCAGGCGGCAAAGGCCGAGAACGTGCCGATGATCCTCAGCGCCTCGTCGCTGATTACGCTGGAGGACGTGCGCGCCGCCAACCAGGCGGCGTGGTACCAGGCCTATCTCGCCGGCCTCCCGGAACGGATCGAGCCGCTGGTCGATCGGGTGGCGGCGGCCGGCTACGACACCTTCGTCGTCACCGCCGACGTGCCGGTGCCGCCGAATCGCGAGAACAACATCCGCAACGGCTTTCAGGTGCCGCTCGCGATCACGCCACGGGTGTTCTGGGACACGGTCACGCATCCGCACTGGCTGTTCGGGACCTGGGCGCGCACGGTGAAGAATTTCGGCATGCCGCATTTCGAGAACATGGACGCCAAGCGCGGCCCGCCGGTGATGGCCAAAAACCTGATGCGCAATATCGGCGCTCGCGACCAGCTCGCGTGGAAGCATGTCGAACTGATCCGCAAGAAATGGAAAGGCAAGCTCGTCGTCAAGGGACTGGTCTCGCCGGCAGATGCGCGCATCGCGCGCGAGAGCGGCGTCGACGGCGTGATGCTGTCCAACCATGGCGGCCGCCAGCTCGACTACACGATGTCGGGCCTGCGCACGCTGCCGGAGATCGCAGCCGAAGCAAAAGGCATGACGATCATGGTCGACGGCGGCATCCGCCGCGGCACCGACGTCATCAAGGCGCTGGCGCTCGGCGCGCATTTTGTCTGGATCGGCCGTCCGTTCCTCTATGCCGCGATCGCCGGCGGCGAAGCCGGCGTGCAGCGCGCGATCTCGCTCCTGAAAGCCGAAATCGACCGCGACCTCGCGCTACTTGGCATCCGCTCGATCGGCGAGATCACGCCGGATCTGGTGCGGAAGTTTTGAGTTAAGCTCTCGCCGCGTTATTGCGAGGAGCGAAGCGACGAAGCAATCCACTCTTTCTTCACGCGAGAAGATGGATTGCTTCGTTTCGCTCGCAATGAC
The DNA here is from genome assembly GCA_963816815.1 of uncultured Alphaproteobacteria bacterium. Classification (GTDB taxonomy): domain Bacteria; phylum Pseudomonadota; class Alphaproteobacteria; order Rhizobiales; family Xanthobacteraceae; genus Bradyrhizobium. The sequence continues at coordinate 10,827 of CAWFMW010000072.1, read as the reverse complement.
GGCCTCGCTCACCCCATCTTGAACTTGCTGTACGCTTCCTTTGTCGCGATGATGACGTGCTCGGCGCAGCCGTTGGTGCGGTGGGGGTCGCAGCGCTGTTCGTAGTCGTCCGATGTCATCATGTCGATGAACGCGGCCACGGTTGGATAATACACCAGCGCCAGATAGTCCCATTGGTTGCCGACCTCGGGACCCAGCGCGACCGCCTTGGCATCGCCGGTCCATAGCAGCGTCCCCCCGCGCGCCTTGATCATCGGCACGGTGAGCGCGCTGTAGCGCAAGTAAGCGTCCCATCCCGATCCGTTTCCGTCGAGCGAACGCTCGCGAAACCGCATCAGGTTCACCATCACCACCGGCGCCTGCGGATCGAGCGCCTGCAAGCCCTTTACGTTCAGCAAGTCCACAGCCATCGACATACCTCGCGACAATCCTGGAACATTGTAGCATTGCATGCGCAGGACTTGTCGCGCGGCGGAAAATCCGGCCTATCTCGGCCCGCGACCATGACCCAGCCCGCCCCAGCGCCGCCTGCCCTCCATCCGCTCAGGTGGCTGAACAACCAGCCTTATCTGCTGCTGACCCTGACCTCGCTGTTCTGGGCGGGCAACATCGTGCTGGCGCGCCACGTTGCCGGCCATGTGCCTCCGCTGACGCTGTCCTGTGTCCGCTGGATCGGCACGTTCCTGATCCTGTTGCCTTTTGCCTGGCCGCATCTGAAGCAGGACTGGCCGGTGCTGCGCGCGCGTCTGCCGATGATGCTGTTTCTGTCGCTGGTCGGGTTCGCCTACAACAATGCGATCTCCTACTGGGCCCTGCAATATACCGAAGCGCTGAACGCGCTGCTGATCCAGTCGGCAGGCCCGCTGTTCGTCGCACTGTGGTCGCTGGCGCTGTTCGGCATCCGCCTCACGCCCGCGCAGCTCGCCGGCATCACGCTGTCGCTCGCGGGCGTCCTGACCATCATCCTGCGCGGCGATTACAGTGCGCTCGCCAGCATCAGCTTCAACCGCGGCGACCTGATGTTTGCCAGTTCGCTGGTGTCGTTCGGTCTGTATTCGGCGCTGATCCCGCGTCGGCCGGTGACGCATGCGCTGTCGCTGATTTCATTCACCACCTGCTGCGGCGCGCTGATGCTGGTGCCGTTTTCGATCTGGGAATATTCGACCGGCGCCACGCTGAAATTCGACGCGATATCGATGGCGACGCTGGCCTATTCGGTGATCTTCCCCTCGACGCTGGCCTATCTGTTCTTCAATCGCGGACTGGCGCTGATCGGGCCGAACCGCGCCGCGCCGTTCTTTCATCTGGTGCCGGTATTCGGGTCGGCGATGGCGATCCTGCTGCTCGGCGAGCAGTTGCGGCTATTCCACCTGGTGGGCTATGCGCTGGTGCTGGCCGGCGTCGTGATCGCCTCGCGGCGGGCCTCGGCGAAGTGACGCATCATGTCCCGGACGCGGCGCAGCGCGTCAGCGCTGCTACGCAGAGCCGGGACCCAGCGCTGTAGGCCCCGGTTCAGCAGCGCATCACTTCGTGCTGCGCCGCGCCCCGGGGCACGAGCTTGCGGCGTCTTACCGGCTTCCACTTTGATCCCCGGCAGGCTAGCTTGCCGGCGAATTCAGCCCAAAAACAACCGAGGAAACAACTACATGTTCGCGTTATGGAAACGGTATCGGCATCTCGCCGCAGCGGCCCCCTTGATGCTGGCGACGATCGCCACGGCCGCGGCCCAAGCGCCCTACCCGAACCGCAACATCACGCTGGTGCTGCCCTTTGCCGCCGGCAGCGGCACCGACACCACGACGCGCCTGATCGGCAAAGAACTCGGTGTCGCCCTCGGCGTCAGCACGGTCATCGACAACAAGGCAGGCGCCAACGGCTCGATCGCGGCAAGCTATGTCGCACGTGCTCCGGCGGACGGTTACACGTTGTTCGTGACAACAAACACGACGCATTCAGCAAATCCATATCTGCTCAAGACCATGAGCTACGACCCGATCAAGGATTTCACTCCGATCGCGCGGACCGGCGACCTGCCCTTCATGCTGGTGATCCATCCGGACATTCCGGTGAACTCGGTGGCCGAACTGATCGCGCTGGCCAAGAAAGAACCGGGCAAATACTCCTACGCCAGCGGCAGTTCCTCGGCGAGCGTATCGGGCGCGACCTTTGCGCGCCTCGCGGGGATCGACCTGCTGCACGTCCCCTACAAGAGCTCGCCGCCGGCCCTGACCGACGTGATCGCCGGCCGTGTCTCGATGATGTTCATCGACGTCCCGACCGGCCTGCCGCACGTCAACGGCAAGGCGCTGAAGGCGCTGGCGGTCACGACAAAGAAGCCTTCGGCCCTGTTGCCGGATTTGCCGACCATGGATAACACGGTGAAAGGTTTCGACATCACGTCGTGGCAGGGTTATCTCGGCCCGGCCAATATGCCCAAGGATATCGTCGTCAAATTGAATGCGGAAATCCGAAAAATCATCGAACGGCCTGACATCAAGAGCCAGCTCGCCGAGCGCGGCATGGAAGCGTTTTCGGGCACGCCGGAAGAGTTCGACGCGTTTCTGAAGGAGCAACTCGTGCTGTGGGAAAAGCTGATCGCGGATGCCGGGATCGAGAAGCAGTAAGAAAAGCGGCCCCGACGCCGCCGACAAAGCTCGTCATCGTCCGCCCCAGTGCGCAATTACGCACGTGGGCGGACGACGCAATGTATGTTCCGGTGATCGCTGACGGCGCTGCGCACCCGACGCCAACGTGGCCGCGCCCGACTGGTCGGGCGCGGCAGGGCGCACCTTAGCCGGAGTTCGTCTTGGTTGATTTCGTGAACCCCGAACCGGTTGCCGCCTTCTTCTGCGCTCTCCGCTTCTTGGTTGCGGTCTCGAGTGACCGCAGCGGCTGCAGATTGGTGTTGGGGGTGTCTTTTAGCAAAGTTTCGAGACGGTCCTGATACTCGCGTTCGCTGATACGATCTTTGTACTTCATCGCCACATTCCATTCCATTCCGTTACGCAAACGTGCTTCGCGACGATCATCCGCGCCCGGAGAAGGCCGCACGGTATCCCGTTGGAGTCGACGAAAATACGGAAACCGGTGCGAGCCATCGCACGACACACATGGGTTAGGAGATCGGTGCGCCAGCAAACAGCCGGCGCCGCTTGTCAAAATTACCGTCCGGTTCAAACCTGCCACGCAAGGTTAGATGCACGACTTGCGACAGCGTCGCTGCCCGATCATCGCGCCGACGCCGCTCTGTGTGAAGTTGACCGATGTTTGCGAGTCTTCCTTGTTCGCATTGTCAATCGGAGTGCAAAACCACCGCAAGAAAATAAAATCTCTCACGAAGTCAGATTGTTGGGTTGTGATTTGATGTGGAGGAGATTTGTGTTGCCCGATTACCCTGTGAATAGCGCTCGTAGGGCAGGCAAAGTCACCGGGTCGCGCGCATGCCCTATGACAGGCTCCGCGTACTCACCATTTGCATTCCGATCCGTGGAAGAATTGGTGGGCAAAGCGTGCCCACCGTTCTCGCCGGGACTCGTGATGGACGGTGGGCACGCTTCGCTTTGCCCACCCTACCGATTCCTGCGTTCTATCGCTTACGCCGCCCGCACCTTGACCAGAAACTCGTCGACCGCGCTGCGCAGCATGCCGGACTGGTTGTCGAGTTCGCGGGCGTTCGCCAGCACCTCGGACGCAGCCTTGCCGGTCGCTGCCGCCGCCGTGGTGACGCCGCCGATATGGCTGGAGATCTCGTTCGATCCGGCCGCCACCGACTGAATATTGCGGGCGATCTCGCGGGTGGCGCCGCCCTGCTGCTCGACCGCGGTCGAGATCGAAACCGTGATCTCGCTCATCTGCGAGATGGTTTCGGTGATGCCGCCGATCGAGGCCACGGCCTCGCTGGTAGAAGTCTGCATGGCCGCGACCTGCGAGGAGATTTCCTCGGTCGCCTTCGCGGTCTGGTTGGCGAGCGCCTTCACTTCCGACGCCACGACCGCGAAGCCGCGGCCGGAATCGCCAGCGCGCGCGGCTTCAATCGTGGCGTTGAGCGCCAGCAGATTGGTTTGCGCCGCGATCGAGTGGATCAGCTTGACCACCTCGCCGATCTTCTCGGCGCCGGTCGAGAGCGCGCCGACGGTGGCGTTGGTGCGCTCGGCGTCGCCGACCGCCTTGCTGGCGATCTCGCTGGAGCGCGCCACCTGGCGGGAAATCTCGGCGACCGAACTGGAAAGCTCTTCCGCGGCGGACGCGACCGTGCCGACATTGTCGGACGAACGCTGCGACGCGGCATCCACCGTCGCCGCACGTGCGCTGGCGTCGCTTGCGGTCGATGTCATGGACTGCGCCGTGGTCTGCATGCCCGCGGCCGCCGTCGAGACCGAGCGAACGATGCCGGTCACGCTGCGTTCGAAATCGCTCGCGATATTCTCCATGGCGGCCCGCCGCTCGGCCGCGGCGCGCGCCTGCGTCTGGGCTTCCGCCTGTTCGAGCCCGCGCATGCGCACGGCATTGTCCTTGAATATCTGGACGGTCGCGGCCATCGCGCCAACCTCGTCGCCGCGCCCGGCACCGGGGATTTCGCCGTCAAGCTTGCCCTCAGCAAGGTCCTGCATACGGGATCCGAGCTGACCGAGCGGCTTGGAAATGCTGCGGCCGATCATCCAGGCGATGCTGCCGGAAACCAGCGCGATGCCGAGAATGGCGAGCCCGAGCACCCAGACGATCGGCTTCAGCTTGGCGTCGAGATCGTCGAGATAGGCACCGGTGCCGAGATACATGTCGAAGCCGGGGACGGCGACGGCGTAGCCGATCTTGCGGATCGGCTTTTCCTCGCCGGGCTTGACATACTCGTAGGTCAGCAGGATCGAGCCGTTGGCCTTCACGCCGGCCATCAATTCCTGGGACAGCTTGCGGCCATTGGTCACCACGTCCATGCGATTGGTACCGACCTGCTTGGGATCCGGCGCCAGAATCGTGATGCCTTCATAGCTCGTGCCGAACAAATAGCCGGAGCCCTTGTCGTAAGTCATGGAGTTGGCGCGGCGGCCGAATTCCTTCAGCGCGGCTTCCTTGGTCAACTCGCCGGCATCGACCTGCTTTTTCAGCCCGGCCGCCAGATTGAGTCCCATTTCGACGATCGCCTTGGTCTGGTCGATGCGTGCGTTGAGCATCTCACGCTGCATCAGATAGCCCGCAAGAAGGCCGGCGGCACAAAGTCCGAGCAAGGTCACGCCCACTAGAATACCGAGCTTGGGGGTAATCCTGAGATTGGTCAGCTTCACGGGGGGTCTCCGGGAATGGGCGTGGGCGATGCAATTTGGTGGATTGATTAGCCTCACCGTAATGTGAGACCCTTAACGACTTGGCTACGAGGTTCCCCCGTAGAACACCGGAAACGGTCGCCCAGACCAACCAGTGATTGTACGGAGATCGCTCGTAGTCACGTAAAAGAAGAAATGGCAGCGAATTCTCGCGGCCCAAACAAGACCGACGAGTTAAATCGGGAGCAGGAAATGCCGAAATACAGGGTGGTGACGCCGAAGGGCGCGAGCTTCACGGTGGCCGGGGGCGGCTACGATTATGAGAAGGAGGCGCTCGACGCGATCGGGGCCGAAATCATCGAGGCGCCGGCCAACGAGGCGGAATTCATCGCCGCTGCCAAGACCGCGGACGCGATCTACGCCAAGGGCATGCCGATCACGAAGGCGGTCATCGACGCGCTGGAAAACTGCAAGGTGATCACGCTGGGCAGCGTCGGCGTCGACTCAGTCGACGTCAAGGCCGCCACCGCCCGCGGCATTCCCGTCACCAACATCCCCGACACCTTCATCGAGGAGGTCGCCGACCACGCCATGATGCTACTGCTGGCGGGCTTCCGACGGCTGGTCGAGCAGGACAAGATGGTGCGCACGGGCCGCTGGTCCGAAGGCCGTCCCGCGCTGCTGAAGCTTCCGCGGCTGATGGGGCAGACGCTGGGCTTCATTTCGTTCGGCCGCGTGGCGCGCGCCGTCGCCAAACGCGCCGCGCCGTTCGGCTTGCGCATGATCGCCTACGATCCCTTCATCCAGGAAACGCTGATTTCCGATCACGGCGTGGTCCCGGCCACGCTGTCGGAAGTGTTGGCGCAGTCCGATTTCCTGTCGATGCATGCGCCTGCCCGGCCCGAGGTCCATCACATGCTGGGCGAGAAGCACTTCAAGCAAATGAAGAAGAGCGCGATCTTCATCAATACCGGCCGTGGCGCAACGGTGGACGAAGAAGCGCTGGTCAAGGCGCTGCAGGAAGGCTGGATCGCGCACGCAGCGCTCGACGTGCTGGAAAAGGAACCGCCGTCTCACAACAATCCGATACTATCGATGGAGAATGTCACGCTGACGGCGCATGTCGCCTCTGCATCGGCACGTTTTGACGAGGCGCGCAAGCGCCGCGTAGGCTACGAATTGTCACTGGTCCTGCAGGGGATGTGGCCGGTAAGCTGCGTCAATCCGTCGGTGCTGCAAAACACCTCGCTTCGTCGCTGGCAACCTGTCAGCATGGATCGTGGTCCGAACAGCTAGACGGCAAGAAGGCGTTTTCGGGCAAAGCGGAGAACGGTCCGCGCCTGCAAAACGTAACAACAACGGAGACAACAGCCCCTCGGTTTCGACTGGAATCGAGGGCTTGAGAGTTCACCGGCGGTACAACGCCGGGAACAGGAAAACAGGGAGAGTTTCTAAATGACGAATCACATTACCCGTCGTGACGCGTTGGCTCTGGGCGTTTCCGCCGCCGCGCTGGCGGCCACCGGCGCTTCGGCCCAATCCGCCATCAAGGCCGCCGACGTCGCCGCCCCCAATTTCGCGATCGAGAAAGGCGCGTCCTTGCGCATGCTGCGCCCGGTGCGCTTCGTGCAGGCCGACGAGGACGTGTTCCGCGCCAATTGCGCCAAGTTCACCAAGGATACCGGCGTCGATGTCAAGGTCGACTTCGTCGGATGGGAGGACATCAACCAGCAAACCGCAGTGACCTCGAATTCCGGCGCCGGCCCTGACATCATCGTCGGTTTCTCCGATGCGCCGCACATCTATGTCGACAAGCTGATCGAGCTGACCGACGTCGCCGACTATCTCGGCAAGAAGTATGGCGGCTGGCTGCCGCTGGCGAAGAACTACGGCATGAAGAACAAGAGCAATGCCTGGATCGGCTTGCCATTCGGCGCCACCGCCGGCCCGCTGATCTATCGCAAGTCGATCATCCAATCGGTCGGCTTCGACAAGGTGCCGGAAGACCATGCCGGCATCCTCGACCTGTGCCAGAAGCTGCACAAGGCCGGCAAGCCGGCCGGCTTTGCGCTCGGCAACGCCAAGGGTGACGGCAACGGCTTCGCCAACTGGGCGCTGTGGTCACACAACGCTTCCCTGATCGATGAGGAAGGCAACGTCACCATCAACAGCAAGGAGACGATCGCCGCGCTGAAATGGGTCAAGGAACTGTACCCGACCTTCATCGCCGGCACGCCGTCCTGGAACGACGTCAGCAACAACCGCGCCTACTCCGCGCAGGAAATCTCGCTGACCGCCAACGGCGTCTCGTTGTACTTCTCGCTGAAGAACGATCCGGCCACCAAGGCGATCGCCGAAGATAGCGAGCATCAGTTGCTGCCGAAGGGTCTCGCCAAGGTCTCCCCGATGGCCGGCCTGACGCTCAACGCCATGCTATTCAAGCACAGCCAGTACCCCAACGCCGCCAAGGCATTCCTGCAATACATGCTGGAGAAGGACCAGTACGAGCCGTGGCTGAACGCCAACTCCGGCTATTGGGCGCAGCCGCTGGCCAACTACGCCGAAGCCAAGGTCTGGTCCGAAGATCCCAAGGTCAAGATCTTCAAGGACACCATGAACAGCACCTATTACGACGGCTACAAGGGCCCGATCTCGACGGCAACCGGGGCTGTCAGCTCCGATTACGTGCTGGTGCAGATGTGCGCCGCGGTGGCGACCGGTGCCTCGACGCCGGAGGCTGCGGCCGCGGAAGCCGAGCAGCGTGCGAAGCGGTATTTCCGGCGGCAGGGCCGGTAACGCCGAACAGAGCCGTCGTCGTTGCGAGGAGTGAAGCGACGAAGCAATCCATTCTTTCTTCTCATGGAGGCATGGATTGCTTCGCTTCGCTCGCAATGACGGCCTCACCTAGTTCGCATCTGGGATGAATGTTGATGTCTGTAACGACTCTACCATCACACCGCGTAGCGACCCGGCAACCGGGCTGGATCGCACGCCTGTTCGACTACAAGCCGTTCCTGATCGTGATGTGCCTGACACCGGCGCTCGGGCTGCTCGGGGTGTTCCTCACCTACCCGCTCGGTCTCGGCGTCTGGCTCGCCTTCACCGACACCACCATCGGCAAGCGCGGCGTCTTTGTCGGCTTCGAGAATTTCCAGTATCTGCTGACCGATCCCTTGTGGTGGGGCGCGGTGTTCTACAGCGTGTTCTACACCGCGGTCGCTACGTTCGGAAAGTTCGCGCTCGGCTTCTGGCTGGCGCTGCTGCTCAACAACCACTTCCCGCTCAAGAGCCTGCTGCGCGCCATCGTGCTGCTGCCGTGGATCGTGCCGACGGTGCTGTCGGCGCTGGCGTTCTGGTGGATCTACGACCCGCAGTTCTCGATCATCTCCTATCTGCTGGTCGAGGTGCTGCACGTCCGCACCACCAATGTCGACTTCCTCGGGACGCCGTGGGCGGCACGGTTCTCACTGATCGTCGCCAACATCTGGCGCGGCATTCCCTTCGTCGCCATCTCGCTGCTGGCGGGCCTGCAGACCATCTCGCCCTCGCTCTACGAGGCGGCGATGCTGGACGGCGCTTCCGCCTGGCAGCGCTTCCGCTACATCACCTTCCCGATGATGATGCCGATCCTCGCGATCGTGATGACGTTCTCGATCATCTTCACCTTCACCGATTTCCAGCTCGTCTACGCCATCACCCGCGGCGGGCCGGTCAATTCCACCCATTTGCTGGCGACGCTGGCGTTCCAGCGCGGCATTGCCGGCGGCGAGCTTGGCGAGGGTGCCGCGATTGCGGTGTCGATGATCCCGTTCCTGGTGTTTGCAACGCTGTTCAGTTACTTCGGCCTCGCGCGCCGCAAATGGCAGCAAGGAGAAGCCAATGACTGACGTAGCCGCCTCACCCGGAAACAGCAACGTCAGCAGCGCCACGCCGGACACCATGTCGTGGGATTCCCGCGCGCGGCGGGTGATGATGATCTATTTGCCGCTGTCCTGCTTCGTGCTGATCCTGCTGTTCCCGTTCTACTGGATGGCGATCACCTCGTTCAAACCGAACGCAGAACTCTTGAACTTCAAGGATCACAATCCGTTCTGGATCACCTCGCCGACGCTCGCGCATATCAAGCACCTGCTGTTCAATACGGCGTATCCGACCTGGCTGTGGACCACGATGATCGTGGCGGTCTGTTCGACCACCCTGTCGCTGTTCGCCTCGACGCTCGCGGCTTACGCGATCGAGCGGCTGCGCTTCCGCGGCAGCCCCTATGTGGGGCTCGGCATCTACCTCGCTTATCTCGTGCCGCCCTCGATCCTGTTCATTCCGCTGGCCACCGTGATCGTGCAGTTCGGCCTGTTCGACAGTCCGATGGCGTTGATCCTGGTGTATCCCACCTTCCTGGTGCCATTCTGCACCTGGCTCCTGATCGGCTACTTCAAGTCGATCCCCTATGAGCTGGAGGAATGCGCACTGGTGGACGGCGCAACAAGGCTGCAGATCCTGCGGCGGATCACGCTGCCGCTCGCGGTACCCGGCTTGATCTCGGCCGGCATCTTCTCTTTCACGCTGTCGTGGAACGAGTTCATCTACGCGCTCGCCTTCATCCAGAGCGGCGCCAACAAGACGGTGCCGGTCGCGATCCTGACCGAACTCGTCACCGGCGACGTCTATCAGTGGGGCGCGCTGATGGCGGGCTCCCTGCTCGGCTCGCTGCCGGTCGCGCTGTTCTATTCGCTGTTCGTGGATTACTACGTGTCGTCACTGACGGGCGCGGTGAAGGAATAGGCTATTTGCCCTTGAACTCTACCGGGACGTTAAAAGGCATCGACGCATAGCTGAGCTCGGGTGGGAACGCCGGGAATGGCTGGGCTTGGCGAACCATCGCCATGGCTTGTGCGTCTAGCGCGGCAACGCCCGATGATCCGCCGAGGCGGCTTCCCAGCACCTGCCCATTGCGGTTGAGCGTAAAACTCAGCCTGGCCAAGCCGCGCTGGCCGTTGGCCGCCGCGGGGTACTGGTGGAAGCGCATCAGATGTGCGCGGACTCGCTGGCTATAGGACGCGATCGCCGAGGCCGTTGCACCGGCGCTGGCAGCGGAGGCCGCCTGGGCCTGGCGTTCGACGCGGGGTGGCGCCGCGGTGCGCGGCGCAGGCTTCGAGTCATTCGGCTTCTTCGCCTCGGGGCGGACGACTTTTGGTTTAACCGGGGTCGGCCTGGCGTCCGGGGCAGGCATGGCAGGCTCGATCGCCGGCTTCATTTCCAGCTTTTGTTCCGGCGGCGCCACTACCACCGGCTTCTCCTGCGGCGGGGTCGGCGCGATTTGCTCCTCGACCACCTCCTGCTGCTTGACCGGCTCGGGCGGCGATGCGTCGGCCTGATCCATCAACTGGTCCGGCGCGCGTTCCAGCGGCGTCGATTGCGGCGCCGCCGATACCGGCGCCATGTCCACCATGATCGCCGGCAGCGTAACACCGGGCTCCGGCTGTGGCGGGGTCCAGTTCAGGCCGATTGCGATCAAGGCAGCATGGGCAGCCAAAATCGCCGCCGCGGCTACTCCCCAGCGGCGCAATAC
>CAWFMW010000071.1:0-9326 GCA_963816815.1 uncultured Alphaproteobacteria bacterium | reverse complement strand
TCCTCACCTACCCGCTCGGTCTCGGCGTCTGGCTCGCCTTCACCGACACCACCATCGGCAAGCGCGGCGTCTTTGTCGGCTTCGAGAATTTCCAGTATCTGCTGACCGATCCCTTGTGGTGGGGCGCGGTGTTCTACAGCGTGTTCTACACCGCGGTCGCTACGTTCGGAAAGTTCGCGCTCGGCTTCTGGCTGGCGCTGCTGCTCAACAACCACTTCCCGCTCAAGAGCCTGCTGCGCGCCATCGTGCTGCTGCCGTGGATCGTGCCGACGGTGCTGTCGGCGCTGGCGTTCTGGTGGATCTACGACCCGCAGTTCTCGATCATCTCCTATCTGCTGGTCGAGGTGCTGCACGTGCGCACCACCAATGTCGACTTCCTCGGGACGCCGTGGGCGGCACGGTTCTCACTGATCGTCGCCAACATCTGGCGCGGCATTCCCTTCGTCGCCATCTCGCTGCTGGCGGGCCTGCAGACCATCTCGCCCTCGCTCTACGAGGCGGCGATGCTGGACGGCGCTTCCGCCTGGCAGCGCTTCCGCTACATCACCTTCCCGATGATGATGCCGATTCTCGCGATCGTGATGACGTTCTCGATCATCTTCACCTTCACGGATTTCCAGCTCGTCTACGCCATCACGCGCGGCGGGCCGGTCAATTCCACCCATTTGCTGGCGACGCTGGCGTTCCAGCGCGGCATTGCCGGCGGCGAGCTTGGCGAGGGTGCCGCGATTGCGGTGTCGATGATCCCGTTCCTGGTGTTTGCAACGCTGTTCAGTTACTTCGGCCTCGCGCGCCGCAAATGGCAGCAAGGAGAAGCCAATGACTGACGTAGCCGCCTCACCCGGAAACAGCAACGTCAGCAGCGCCACGCCGGACACCATGTCGTGGGATTCCCGCGCGCGGCGGGTGATGATGATCTATTTGCCGCTGTCCTGCTTCGTGCTGATCCTGCTGTTCCCGTTCTACTGGATGGCGATCACCTCGTTCAAACCGAACGCAGAACTCTTGAACTTCAAGGATCACAATCCGTTCTGGATCACCTCGCCGACGCTCGCGCATATCAAGCACCTGCTGTTCAATACGGCGTATCCGACCTGGCTGTGGACCACGATGATCGTGGCGGTCTGTTCGACCACCCTGTCGCTGTTCGCCTCGACGCTCGCGGCTTACGCGATCGAGCGGCTGCGCTTCCGCGGCAGCCCCTATGTGGGGCTCGGCATCTACCTCGCTTATCTCGTGCCGCCCTCGATCCTGTTCATTCCGCTGGCCACCGTGATCGTGCAGTTCGGCCTGTTCGACAGTCCGATGGCGTTGATCCTGGTGTATCCCACCTTCCTGGTGCCATTCTGCACCTGGCTCCTGATCGGCTACTTCAAGTCGATCCCCTATGAGCTGGAGGAATGCGCACTGGTGGACGGCGCAACAAGGCTGCAGATCCTGCGGCGGATCACGCTGCCGCTCGCGGTACCCGGCTTGATCTCGGCCGGCATCTTCTCTTTCACGCTGTCGTGGAACGAGTTCATCTACGCGCTCGCCTTCATCCAGAGCGGCGCCAACAAGACGGTGCCGGTCGCGATCCTGACCGAACTCGTCACCGGCGACGTCTATCAGTGGGGCGCGCTGATGGCGGGCTCCCTGCTCGGCTCGCTGCCGGTCGCGCTGTTCTATTCGCTGTTCGTGGATTACTACGTGTCGTCACTGACGGGCGCGGTGAAGGAATAGGCTATTTGCCCTTGAACTCTACCGGGACGTTAAAAGGCATCGACGCATAGCTGAGCTCGGGTGGGAACGCCGGGAATGGCTGGGCTTGGCGAACCATCGCCATGGCTTGTGCGTCTAGCGCGGCAACGCCCGATGATCCGCCGAGGCGGCTTCCCAGCACCTGCCCATTGCGGTTGAGCGTAAAACTCAGCCTGGCCAAGCCGCGCTGGCCGTTGGCCGCCGCGGGGTACTGGTGGAAGCGCATCAGATGTGCGCGGACTCGCTGGCTATAGGACGCGATCGCCGAGGCCGTTGCACCGGCGCTGGCAGCGGAGGCCGCCTGGGCCTGGCGTTCGACGCGGGGTGGCGCCGCGGTGCGCGGCGCAGGCTTCGAGTCATTCGGCTTCTTCGCCTCGGGGCGGACGACTTTTGGTTTAACCGGGGTCGGCCTGGCGTCCGGGGCAGGCATGGCAGGCTCGATCGCCGGCTTCATTTCCAGCTTTTGCTCCGGCGGCGCCACTACCTCCGGCTTCTCCTGCGGCGGGGTCGGCGCGATTTGCTCCTCGACCACCTCCTGCTGCTTGACCGGCTCGGGCGGCGATGCGTCGGCCTGATCCATCAACTGGTCCGGCGCGCGTTCCAGCGGCGTCGATTGCGGCGCCGCCGATACCGGCGCCATGTCCACCATGATCGCCGGCAGCGTGACGCCGGGCTCCGGCTGTGGCGGGGTCCAGTTCAGGCCGATTGCGATCAAGGCAGCATGGGCAGCCAAAATCGCCGCCGCGGCTACTCCCCAGCGGCGCAATACGGCCTGGTCGGAGACATCATGCAGCGCGAACGCGTTCACGGCGCTAGCTCCGGCCGTCGAGGCCGACCAGCGCGATCTTGAGGTAGCCGGCGTTGCGCAACAGGTTCATCACTTCCATCAGGTCGCCATAGCTGACGGCCTTGTCGGCGCGCAGATAGATGCGCTCGTCCTTCTTCCCACGCGTGGCGCTGTCGAGCGTAGAGGTCAGCGTGTCGCGCGCGATGACGTCTTCGCCGACGGCAACCGAAAGATCCGGCTTCACCGTGACGAACACCGGCTTGTCCGGGCGTGGCTGCGGCTCGACCGCGCTGGCCGGAAGATCGACACCGAGATCGACAGTGGCGAGCGGGGCTGCGACCATGAAGATGATCAAGAGCACCAGCATCACGTCGATGAACGGCGTGACGTTGATCTCGTGCGACTCGACAAGATCGTCGCCGCCGCGTGCGCGTCCGCCGATGGCTTGACCGAGTTTCGCTCCCATTGCTCACACTCCGTCGTTTACTCGGCGGCGCGCGCGAGGCGGAACGAGCCGCGGTCGCCTTCGCGGCTGATCAGGAGCAGCACCATCGCCGAGGCGTCGCCGAGCAGCGCGCGATGGGCCGCGATGGTGCGGGTGAGATGGTTGTAGATCACGACCGCCGGAATCGCCGCCACGAGACCGAGCGCGGTCGCCAGCAACGCTTCCGCAATGCCGGGCGCGACGACGGCGAGATTGGTGGTGTGGGCCTCGGAAATGCCGATGAATGAATTCATGATGCCCCAGACCGTCCCGAACAGGCCGACGAACGGCGCGGTGGCGCCGATGGTGGCGAGCACGCCGGTGCCGCGCGCGATCTGCCGCGACATCGCGGCTTCCACCCGCTCCAGCCGCAGCGCCACCCGTTCCTTGAGGCCGTCGTCGAAATGGCCGCCGGAAAGCGAGGCCTCGCGCGCGGCGGACTGGATGATCTGCGCCACCGCATCGCTGCCGCCCCGGCTTTCGTGCTCGGCTTTTGCAAGCACCGTATCCGTTTCCAGCAGGCTGAGCCGTCGTCTGGCGGTCGCCGTCTTGCGGCGGACCTCGATGGTTTTTGCCAACCAGATCGTCCACGTCACCAGCGAGGCGAAGGCAAGCCCGACCATAACCGCCTGCACCACGATGTCCGCATTCACGAACATGTTCCAGGGCGACAGGTTACGCGGCAGCAGCGCCGTGTCGGTGGCGGCGAACGCCGCACTCGAGGTGGTGGCCACGCCGGCCGCGCCGCACCAACGTATCATAAAGTCCAGCACTGTTCGCCGCATGACCACCTCCCGGACTGATACTATGGGAATCGGCTACGCCGCGCGGGCGGGCGCGATCCTCTCGGCAAGCGCATGAAAGCGCTGCAACTGGTCGCTGCGCAGCGCACGGGCCTCGTCGCGGCCGACGAACACCTTGAACATGATGCCGCCGTCGACATTGACGAACGCGATGAAGGCCGACGATTTGCCCATGAACGGACGCTCGACAAAGGCGATCGCCGCGCAACGCTCATGGCGAAGATGGCCGTGAAGCCCCTTCGGCTGCATCAGGTTGAAATAGCCGCGTCCGACCTCGCCCGCCGGAATGGCGCCGGTGAACTCGAAGATCGCATCGTCGGTATGAACGATCAGCGTCACCTCGCCCCATTGCGCGACATCGTTCATCGCAGCGCCAAATTCGCTGCCGACACCGATGCGCACCATCGTTTCCGGCAGCGCCTCGAGCACGGCGCGCGGGGTGACCTTCCGCTCCCGCGCCACGTCTTCGATCACCGCGCCCGGATTCTCGGTCATATAGGCCTTGAGGTCGGCAAGCTCCGTGCTCAACATGGCGCTCTCCCTTACGCGGCGGCGCTGGACTTGCGCTCGCTCAGGATCACCTCGAAACCCTCAAACTTGGGATGGCCGAGATAGAGGCTTTCGCCGGTCTTGTTGTCGGCGCGGGCATGGGCGCGGCGGAACTCTTCCGACTTGGTCCAGGCTTCGAACGCGGCCTTGTCGACCCAGGTCGTATGCGAGGAGTACAGCGTGTGGTCCTCGAGGACGGGGCCCTTGAGCAGGTGAAACTCGACGAACCCGGCCATGTTGCTGAGATAGGATTCGCGGCTGCGCCAGACGGTCTCGAACGCCGCTTCAGCGCCAATCTTCACCTGGAACCGGTTCATTGCGATAAACATTTCAAAATCTCCTTGCTGGGGTGCTGGGTTGCGCCTGGCGTTGTGTTTGAGTTGGATGAAACATGAATGCACCGCAGCCGCGCTGGAGCATCAGCGCGGCCCGGTGCAACTTGGGTCGTCAGCTCGTCGAAATTATGCTCCGCCAAAATGGATCTTCAAGCCGGCCTTGTAGACCCGGCCCGGTCCCGGGCTCGTCCACAGCACGTCGTTCTGCGTGGTGCCGTCGGTCGAGCTGCCGGGGATAGCATAAGGCCGGTAGTATTGGTTCAAAAGATTGTCGATCGACGCCGTAAACATGATGTCCTTGGTCGCATGCCAGGTCGCGTACAGATTGATCAAC
This sequence comes from uncultured Alphaproteobacteria bacterium, assembly GCA_963816815.1. Lineage (GTDB taxonomy): Bacteria > Pseudomonadota > Alphaproteobacteria > Rhizobiales > Xanthobacteraceae > Bradyrhizobium. The sequence continues at coordinate 4,294 of CAWFMW010000071.1, read as the reverse complement.
TCATACCCGGTCGAAGGCAGATAGCCTGCAGGGACGTCGTTATTGGCACCGAACGAGGACCATTGCGCCGCCAGGATCAGCCTGCGATCGAGCAGCCGCACACCGCCGGTCGTGGTGATCTTGCGCGGCGTAATCGTCGCCAGCCCGATATTGGTCGCGACGTTCTTGCCGCGGATCAAGTGGCCGGCGACACCGACATACCACAGACCGGCATCATACATCGTCTCGGCCTCAAAACCTTCGATCCGGGCATGCGCGATGTTCTGGTACTGGAAGAATTGGCTGAACGAGCCGAACGGCGGCACCGGCGTCGGCGCGGAGCCGACAAGATCGATATAGCCATCGACGTCGTTGCGGAACAGGTTGAACTTGCCGCGGAAGCTGTCGCCGGACGTGAAGATGTCATTGTACTTCAGGTTCAGGCCGATTTCCTTGTTCTTGCCGACTTCCGGCCGCAGGGCCGGGTTCGGCAGGAAGCAGAACAGGCCGGCGGTGCCGTCGGGGCAGACGAACAGGGGCGGACCGCCGCCCGTAGCATGACCGCCTGCAATCAGCGTCTCGGTGATCGACGGCGCGCGATAGCCTTCGGCATAGCTGACATAGGGCGTGAACCCCGCCACCGGCGTCACGCCAAGCGTGATCTTCGGCGAGAATCGGTCGCCACCGGTAGAGACCGTCCGCGAGTCCAGATCATAGCGATCGTAACGGATCGCGCTGATGGCTTCGAACCAGGTCGAATAGTTCTGCTTCAACTGGATGAAGCCGCCGGAAACGGTACGCACGCCACTCGGCGTCGTGATGTTGGAGTTACCCCGCGCGTCGCTCGTCACCACGTCGTCGCGGAACGCGTCGACCCCGTAGGTCACCGCGTTGCGCCAGTCTCCGACATTGAAGCGCGTGGTGTTGTTGACGTCGACGCCGAGCGTATCGAGCACATAGCTGCGGCGGTCGCCGACACAGCCCGAGATATTGTTGCCGGGATTGCTGATCGGGCAGACGCCGCCGCCGGTGGTGATGCGGGTGTTGTAGGTCTTGACCTGATCGTTTTCGACCCGGTTGCCATACACCGTGGCGTTCCAGTCGAACCAATTATCGTCCGGCTTGGCGTATTTGTAGGTGATGGTGCCGAGGTAGTTCTTGGCATCCGACGCGTAGACCGACGACCCCGCAATCGCCGCCAGCGGCGCCGACGTGGTGGTAGGACCGCGATTCTGCTGCCCGATGCTGTATTTGTAATCCTGGAACACGCCGCCGATCTTGACTTCGTGGCCATCGGCGGGACGCACGGTCAGCTTCATCAGGCCGGCAGCAAGCTCATTGCCGGTGTTGCCGATCTCGGTGCCGTTGCCGTCCTTGTAGTTGCCCTGGGTGCGGTAGACCGCGCCGCCGAACACATCGACATTGGGATCGGCGCGCACGCCGCCGAAGACGGAGCCGAGTCCCCGCGCATTGTTGGTGCCGCCGGATCCGGTCATGTCGACGCCCCAGCGCTCGCCCGGGCGCACGACGTCGTTGATGTCCTTGGTGCGGAAAGAGACCAAGCCGCCGATTGCACCCGACCCGTAGATATTGGCGGTCGGGCCGCGCACGACATCGACGCCGCCGACCAGTTCGGGATCGAGGAAGAACGAGCCGTTGGCGTTGTGGCCGGAGCGCTGGTAGTTCTGCCGCGCGCCGTCGACGACGACCGCGACGCGGCCGAAATCCTGCAGGCCGCGGATGTTGATGACGGTCGCGGGATCGTCGCCCCGCTCCTGAAACGACACGCCGGGGACGCTGTAGAAGATATCCGACAGCCGGTTCGGCTGCAGGCCCTGGATCTGCTCCATCGACACGGAGCTGACGGGCGCTAGCGCGTCGATGGCGCGCTCTTCCGTCTTCGAAGCTGCAACCGTGATGGTGTCCAGCGACTGCACCGGCGCGCGGCCAATCTGCGCCATCGCGTTCCTGACGGGAGCCGCGGCTTGCTCAACTTGCTGCGGTTTGGCCTGCTGGCGCTTGGCCTGCTTCTGCTTTTTCTGCTCGGAGGTACGCGTAACGGTCTCCGTCTCCAGCGCCTGCGTGAACGCTGCGCCTGACGTCATCAATGCGAACGAAAATGCCGACGCGCCCAAAACCAAGGCGCGCGAATGCCAGACCCCGAAAGCCATACTGCCCCAACCTGTTGATGTTCTTTGTTTGGCTGGCGGGCGCCGCTGATATGCGCGGCTGCTTGCTGGCTGCATAATTCCGCGACCGGGCTCCCCCGCTCGTATCGCGTCTGTCTTGGTTACGCCGCGGTGCGGAACCGGTCAATAATGCCGGAGTGCACTTTATATAGATTGTAAAGTGCAGATGTTGGATTGCGCGTCGATCGAATTATACAAAGCAGCTGGTCGGGAACACAGGGACACAACTGCAATTATGGCGGCACCTTCAGGAGACAATTTCGGAGGTGCCGGAAAGCCGCCGTCTGCGACGCGCGTTCTCACCGTGAACGGCAGCCGGATCGACAGCCGCGACCTGTTCGCGGCCGAGCGCGAAATCATCATCACGCATGGCGAGGAGAGATATCGCCTGCGGGTGACGTCGCAGAACAAGCTGATCCTGACCAAGTGAGCCGGCAATGACAATTTGTCGCACGCTCGCACTATCGGTCGCCACCTGCGGCTTCCTGCTCGGCGGTGCGGCCATCGCCGCGGGCATTACGGTGCATGATGCCCGTAACCGCGACGTCACGATATCGGACCCGGCACGGATCGTTTCGATCGGCGGCGCGATCACCGAAATTCTCTATGCCCTTGGTTTCGAGGACAGGCTGGCCGGCGTCGACAGCACCAGCCTCTATCCGCCCGCCGCGCTGCGCGACAAGCCGAATGTCGGTTACATGCGCCAGCTTTCGGCCGAAGGAGTGCTCGGGCTCAATCCCTCGCTGGTGCTGGCCGTACAGGGATCCGGGCCGAAGGAAACCATGGACGTGCTCGAAGCCGCCAAGGTGCCGCTGGTGCTGGTGCCCGAAACCTTTTCCGAACAGGGGCTGATCGAGAAGATCAAGCTGGTCGGCCACGCCATGGACGCGGACAAGCGCGCCGAATGCCTGACCACGGCAGTCTCCGGCGATCTGGCTCAACTGAGCGAGCTGCGCGCCAAGGTGACCAAGCCTGTGCGCGTGATGTTCGTGATGTCGTTGTTGAACGGCCGCGCCATGGCGGCAGGCCAGAAGACCGCCGCGAATGAGATCATTGCGCTCGCCGGCGGCGTCAACGCGATCGACGGCTACGACGGCTACAAGATCATCAGCGACGAGGCGATTATCGCCGCGAAACCCGACGTCGTGCTCTCGATCGCGCGAAGCAAGGATTCGCTGGACGCGGAGGCCGTGTATCTTCATCCCGCCTTCGCGCTGACCCCGGTCGTGGCGAACAAGGCTTTCATCTCCATGGATGGCCTCTATCTGCTTGGCTTCGGGCCGCGCACGGCGGCCGCGGCGCGCGATCTCTCGGTCAAGCTCTATCCGACGCTGGCGCCGCAGGCGGAAAAATTTGCTCCGGCGGTGCTGACGGCCAATTGCCGGCTATGACCGCCCTGACAGGCTCAAGCACGAAGCGCCGCAGCGGCTACGCACTGCGTCCGCCGGCCTCACTCACCCTCCTTTGCCTGCTCATCGCACTTGCCGGAGCGGCCCTGATTGCGCTGACGATGGGCGCCGCCGGCATTCCGCTGGCCCGGCTGCCGGCCGCACTCGGGCTGTGGGGCGAAGCAGGTCCGACGCTGGCACGCGACCAACTCGTGCTGTGGTCGATCCGGATTCCGCGGATCGCCGCGGCCGCGATGGTGGGCGCCCTGCTCGCCGCATCCGGCGCCATCATGCAGGGGCTGTTTCGCAATCCGCTGGCCGACCCCGCGCTGGTCGGCGTGTCATCCGGCGGCGCGCTGGCCGCGGCGTCGGCGATCGTCTTCACCGACAGTCAGATCGGCCAGAGCTTCCGCTTCATGCAGCATCAATTGCTGCCGATCGCGGCGTCGCGGGTTCACTGGTCACGACGGTCGTCCTATATTCGATCTCGAGCCGCTCGGGACGGACGTCGATCGCGATCTTCCTGCTGGCCGGCATCGCGATTGCCGCTATCGCCAATGCTGGCATCGGGCTCCGGCGTCTTCATCGCCGACGACCGCCAGTTGCGCGACATCACGTTCTGGATGCTGGGATCGCTGAGCGGCGCGACCCGGCCGAAGCCGCGGCGTGGGCACCGGTGCTGGGGTTCGCCCTGATCGCCGGCGTCTGGATCGCGCGGGGGCTCGACGTGCTGGTATT
>CAWFMW010000070.1:0-14154 GCA_963816815.1 uncultured Alphaproteobacteria bacterium | reverse complement strand
ATCCAAGAACCGAACCTCGGGCGGTCCTGCAATTGCAGCGGCGCACATCCACCGCCGGCGTTTATCTGCACGTCAATCACGAACGAGCCGACGCTGAGTTGATTCACCTGGATCGGAAGTGATCACGATCATCTGCTCTCAAGCGGAATGTTCCCATGAAACCCAGAATTGGCGTCTATCTCTCCGAAGGCATGGCCGCGCGATTGACGGAAGCGGCCACGCGTCCCGGCGTTACCAAATCGGCGCTGGTGGAAGCAGCGCTCGATCGCTTGCTCGGATCTGAGGATGATTTCAGCGATACCGCGACATTGGCTCGCCAGCTCACGGCTATGAGTGGCCAGCTCGAACAACTCGATCGGAATCTCAGGATCGTGAATGAGACGGTGGCGCTTCATGCGCGCTTCCATTTGGCCGTGACACCGATATTGCCAGCGACCGCGCAGGGAGCGGCTTGTGCACTCGGAGCTGAACGTTTCGAAGAGTTCGCAGCGCAGGTGGAAAGGCGTGTCGATCGGGGAGTTCCCCTTGTCCAGGAAACGATCGATAGGATCAGCGCGGCGGCTCGTCGAAACGACCTCGCAAAGGAGCGCATTACCGAGACCACGATCCGCCGCGGTAACAACGAAGACGATGAAGATGAGGCAGCGGTCGTACCCCACCGATCCGCGCAGGCATCGAGTACAACGGCGCGACAGGTGGCGAAAGGCCTGGCTGAGAACGCGTCGTTGATGCTTCGCGTATTCATGCCCTTCGTCGCCGGTTACTACGTGGCCTATCTGTTCCGCTCCATCAATGCGGTCATGGCATCACCTCTTGCGAATGAGTTGGGATTGAGTGCCGGCGATCTCGGTTTGCTGACGTCGGTCTACTTCCTGACCTTCGCCGCCGCCCAGATTCCAGTTGGTATGCTGCTGGACCGATATGGGCCAAGGCGGGTGCAAAGCGCATTGATGGTGGTAGCGGCACTCGGCTCGGCGCTGTTCGCGGCCTCTGAGAATTTCTCCATGCTGCTCCTTGGCCGCGCCCTGATCGGCCTCGGCGTCGCCGCCGCCTTGACCGCGGGCATGCAAGCCCTCGTGCTCTGGTTTCCCAGGGAAAGGGTACCGCTCCTGAACGGCTTGATGGTCATGCTGGGCGCGCTCGGCGCGATGACCGCGACATGGCCGGCTGAGTTATTGCTCGCCTCGATTGGCTGGCGTGAACTCTTTGGTCTGTTGGCCGCATTGACTGCGGTCTGTGCGATCGTGGTCCACTTCGTGGTGCCCGAGGCTGCGCCGGTAAGTAAAGCGGGCTCGGTCGGCTTGAAGAAGGTTTATACCGATCCGCGCTTCTGGCGTCTTGCGCCGCTCTCGGCGAGCTGTATCGGAACGGCCTGGGCCCTGCAGGGTTTGTGGGCAGCGCAGTGGCTTGCCGATGTCGATGGCCTTGACCGGGCAGGGGTGGTGCAACATCTCTTCATCATGGCGGTCGCGCTCAGTGTCGGCGCCATCGGGCTCGGCATCGTGGCCGATCGGCTGCGCCGGCGGGGTATCGGACCAGAAATCCTGTTAGGGGGAGTCACAACCGTCTTTATCGCGATTCAATTGGCATTGATCCTACGGCTGCCCTTGCCCTCTTATGTCCTGTGGAGCGGTGTGGCGGCGACTGGTGCTGCAACCGTGCTAAGTTACGCGATTCTGGCCGACTATTTCCCGAAGGAATTGACCGGTCGGGCCAATGGAGCGTTGAACCTGTTTCACATCGGCACGGCATTCGCCGTGCAATATGCGACCGGCCTCGTGGTGCAGCAATGGATCCCGGACGTCGGACATTATCCCGAAGTGGCCTATCGGACCGCATTCGCCCTCAATGTGGTCCTCCAGGTCGCCGCATGGATATGGTTCATGATGCCGCGCGTCTCCTTGCGAACGTCGTTGGCTTGGCAACCGCGCCCATCCGAAACCTAGCCGGTCGCCGCCGTTGGTACGCCCGCACGATGCCGGCGCTTGTCGATCGCGTCCGGCGGCATTTGAACCTCGATGGCCATGTCCGCGACACGAATATTGTGGGGCCAGATTCTCGTCGTCTTAGCGATCGTGCTCGCCACGACCTGGGCGGCCACGCAATGGGTTGCCTGGAAGCTCGGTTACCAGCCGCAATTGGGCCAGCCTTGGTTCGAAATTGCCACTGGCGTTCCAATCTATCTGCCGCCTTCGTTCTTCTGGTGGTGGTACGCCTACGACGCCTATGCGCCGCATGTCTTCGTCGAGGGCGCTTACATCGCCGCATCAGGAGGGTTTATCTCGATTGCGGGCGCCATCGCCATGTCGGTATGGCGGGCGCGCGAAGCCAGGACCGCGGCAACCTATGGATCGGCCCGCTGGGCTACTCCCTCAGGAGATTCGTGCCGCCGGTCTTACCGCGCCTGACGGTGTCGTTCTCGGCAAGTTCGAGCGTGACTATCTCAGGCATGATGGACCGGAACATGTTCTGTGCTTCGCGCCGACCCGGTCGGGCAAGGGCGTCGGTCTGGTGGTGCCGACGCTTCTGACCTGGCCGGGCAGTTGCATCGTCCACGACATCAAAGGCGAGAACTGGACCCTGACGTCAGGTTTTCGCAGCCAGCACGGCCGCGTATTGCTATTCGATCCGACCAATGCGAAGTCGGCCGCCTACAATCCGTTGCTGGAGGTTCGTCGCGGCGAATGGGAGGTGCGCGACGTCCAGAACGTCGCGGATGTGCTGGTCGATCCGGAGGGATCGCTGGAACGCCGCAATCATTGGGAGAAGACCAGTCACGCCTTGCTGGTCGGCGCCATTCTCCATGTCCTCTATGCCGAACCGGACAAGACGCTTGCCGGCGTTGCCGGTTTTCTCTCCGACCCAAAGCGCCCGATCGAGGTGACGCTGCGAGCCATGATGACGACGGCGCACCTCGGTGAGGCCGGGCCGCATCCGGTCATCGCCTCGGCGGCGCGGGAACTTGCTCAACAAGAGCGAGAATGAGCGCTCCGGCGTGCTCTCCACGGCGATGTCGTTCCTGGGGCTCTATCGCGACCCCGTGGTGGCAAAGGTCACGCACCATTGCGATTGGCGTATTCGTGATCTCGTTGAAGGTGAGCGGCCCGCGACGCTTTTTCTGGTTGTGCCGCCGTCCGACATCAGTAGGACCAAGCCATTGGTGCGGTTGATCCTCAACCAGATTGGCCGGAGGTTGACGGAGGAACTGCAGGCGAAGGGGCGGCGCCACCGCCTGCTGCTGATGCTCGACGAATTTCCCGCGCTCGGCCGGCTCGACTTCTTCGAGTCCGCACTGGCGTTCATGGCCGGCTACGGACTCAAGAGCTTCCTGATTGCGCAGTCGCTCAATCAGATAGAAAAGGCCTATGGAGCCAACAACTCCATCCTCGACAATTGTCATGTGCGCGTGTCCTTTGCCACCAACGACGAGCGAACCGCCAAACGCGTCTCGGATGCGTTGGGAACTGCGACCGAGATGCGGGCGATGAAGAACTATGCCGGCCACAGGCTTAGCCCGTGGCTCGGTCATTTGATGGTCTCGCGTCAGGAAACGGCGCGAGCCGCTGCTCACGCCGGGCGAAGTGATGCAGCTGCCGCCCGGTGATGAATTGGTTCTCGTCTCCGGTTGTCCGCCGATCCGGGCCAAGAAGGCGCGTTACTACGAAGATAACAGGCTGACCGAGCGGGTGGTGCCGCCGCCGGCAGTCGGCCAAGGATCCGAGGTTGCGGCGTCAGACGATTGGAGCCGATTGCCTGTTCCCGCTTGTCAGCACTGGTCAGGAAGTCAGGTCGTCAGGCGGTGGCGCGCATCGATGATCTCGCGAATGGCGGAATCCGCCGAGAACCCGAACTGCCCCAACACGAAGAGATCGCTGCCGGTGCCAGTAAAGGCCGACGCCGGAATTCACCTTCGTCGAAGAAGATCCCGATGACGATGCCGTGCGCGCCCGTGCCTTGCGTCAGCAAGTCCGCGGTTTGGCGCGCCAGGCTGCGATGGATCCCGGCGATGGCATGAAGCTCTCGGAGTAGGCGATGCGGACCAAGCATACCTTTCGCCTGCCGCCGGATCTGGCGGGACAATTGGCCGACTACGCCAATCGTAGGCGGGTGCCGCAGGCGCTGGTCGTCGAGACGGCGCTGTCATCGTATCTGTCTCCGGATAATTCCGAGCGAATGGAGGCAGCACTCGGGCGTCGGCTCGATCGTTTGACGCGACAAGTCGAGCGGCTAGAACGCACACGTCACCATCTCGAACGAAGCACTGGCGCTGTTCGTGCGATTCTGGCTGACGGTCACGCCGCCACTGCCTGATACCGCGCAGCCTGCTGCCCAAGCAAAAGGTCGCGAGCGCTATGAAGGATTTGTCGAGGCGCTCGGCCGGCGGTTGGCGAAGGGGCAGACCCTGGCCCAGGAGATTTCTCAAGACGTGATTCCCAAGAGCAGGGACGTTGGATCGTACGGATGGCTCTTCAGAGAACGGCTTCGCCGTTGTCAGGTCTTTCTACGCCAGAGTGCTACGCCTGATCTGATCTTGTTGCGCGAATCGCACATCCTGCCTTTCTTAGTCATCCCCGACATCACGGCTGTAATGGGCGGTTGTCGAGCGGGGGACGGAAGTGGCAATCCACCATCTCAATCAGGAAGCGACCTCGCGCGGCGCACGCATGCTGCGCACCGCGCTCGGTCCGGCTATCGCGCTATGGCTTGAAGACCCCTCCGTCGTCGAAGTCATGCTCAATCCTGATGGACGGCTCTGGATCGATCGGCTGGTTGGTGGGCTCATCGATACCGGCGAGCGTTTATCGCCCGGGGATGGCGAGCGCATTGTGCGGCTTGTTGCGCACCATGTCGGCGCCGAGGTTCATCCCGGTTCGCCGCGGGTATCGGCCGAGTTGCCCGAGACCGGCGAGCGCTTCGAGGGGCTGCTGCCGCCGGTAGTGGCAGCACCAGCCTTTGCGATCCGAAAGCCTGCGGTCGCCGTGTTTACCCTCGACGACTATGTCGCCGCCGGCGTCATGCTGTCAGGGCAGGCCGCAACACTGCGCGCGGCCGTCGCCGATCGCCGCAATATCCTTGTCGCCGGCGGCACCTCGACCGGCAAGACCACGCTCACGAACGCGCTGTTGGCGGAGGTCGCAAAGACCGCCGATCGCGTCGTGCTGATCGAAGATACCCGCGAGCTGCAGTGCAAAGCGCAAAATCTCGTGGCGCTTCGCACCAAGGACGGCGTCGCCTCGCTCTCCGATCTCGTTCGCTCCTCGCTGCGGTTACGTCCAGATCGAATTCCGATCGGTGAAGTCCGAGGCGCCGAAGCGCTCGATCTCTTGAAGGCCTGGGGCACCGGCCATCCCGGCGGCGTCGGCACCATCCATGCGGGCTCAGCGCTCGGCGCGCTCCGCCGGATGGAGCAGTTGATCCAGGAAGCCGTCGTCACAGTGCCGCGTGCACTAATCGCCGAGACAATCCAGCTTGTTGCTGTCTTGGCAGGTCGGGGTTCCGATCGCCGGCTCGCCGAACTTGCTTGTGTCGAGGGGCTTGGTTCTGACGGCGACTACGTCCTTCACGCCGCGGGAGATCGGCCATGACACGGCTACCTTTCTCTGTGCGTCGAGGTCTTGTTCTGACCGCTGCCACCAGTCGTTCAGATGTTGGTCTCCGTCCCCGCGTGGGCTGCTGGCTCCAACATGCCTTGGGAGCAACCGCTCAATCAGATCCTGCAATCGGTCGAAGGACCCGTCGCCAAAATCCTCGCCGTCATCATCATCATCGTCACCGGTTTGACCCTCGCATTTGGCGACACCTCGGGAGGGTTTCGTCGCCTGATCCAGATCGTGTTCGGTCTGTCGATCGCGTTCGCAGCAAGCTCCTTCTTCCTGTCGTTCTTCTCGTTCGGTGGCGGGGTGCTGGTGTGATGGATGAAGTTGATCCGATCGCAGGCTTCTCTGTGCCGGTGCACCGTGCATTGACCGAGCCGATCCTGCTCGGTGGCGCGCCGCGCGCGGTCGCGATCCTCAACGGCACCCTGGCGGCAGCGCTGGGCCTCGGCTTGCGGCTCTGGCTCGCCGGGCTCTTGCTCGGAATTGTCGGACAGGCCGCCGCGGTATGGGCCGCGAAGCGCGATCCCCAATTCGTCGATGTCGTCCGCCGGCATCTCCGTATCTCCGGTTACTTGGGGGTTTGAGTCGATGATGAATCTTTCCGAATATCGGCGCTCAACCACGCAGCTTGCGGATTTCCTGCCCTGGGCCGCTTTGGTCGACGAGGGCATCGTCCTCAACAAGGATGGCTCGTTTCAGCGCACGGCAAAATTTCGGGGGCCGGATCTGGACTCCGCCGTGCCCGCCGAACTCGTCGGCGTCGCCGGCCGGCTCAACAATGCATTGCGGCGGCTTGGTTCGGGCTGGGCTGTCTTTGTCGAGGCGCAGCGGCATCCCGCCAGCCAATATCCCGAAGGCTGTTTCCCTGACGTGGCGTCGGCCATGGTCGACGTTGAGCGCCGCGCTCAATTTGAGCAGGAGGGCACGCATTACGAGTCCAGTTATTTCCTGACCTTTCTCTATCTGCCCCCGCCCGAAGAGACAGGGCGAGCCGAGCGTTTCCTCTACGAGGGACGCGATCGCAACGAAGATGCTGATGCGCGCGAAGTGCAACGTGGATTTGTCGACCGCACCGAGCGCGTGCTGGGGCTGGTCGAGGGTTTTATGCCTGAGATCGCATGGCTCGATGACGAGGAAACGCTGACCTATCTGCATTCGACCTTATCGACCAGGCGCCAGCGCGTTCGCGTACCTGAAATTCCCATGTATCTCGACGCGGTGCTGGCGGATGAGCCGCTGATTGGCGGCCTCGAGCCTATGCTGGGGCCATCCCATCTGCGGGTGCTGACAATCGTCGGTTTCCCGACCATCACGACACCCGGGATTCTGGACGAGCTCAATCGGCTTGCGTTCGCCTATCGCTGGTCGACACGCGCGATCATGCTCGACAAGACCGATGCCACGAGGTTGCTGACAAAAATCCGGCGGCAATGGTTCGCCAAGCGCAAATCGATCGCCGCTATTCTGAAGGAGGTAATGACCAACGAAGCCTCGACCTTGCTGGACACCGACGCCCACAACAAGGCCATGGATGCCGACGCGGCGCTGCAGGAACTCGGATCCGACGCGATCGGGCAGGCATTCGTCACCGCCACTGTAACGGTGTGGGACGACGATATCAGTGTCGCCGATGAAAAACTCCGCCTGGTCGAAAAGGTCATCCAGGGACGCGACTTCACCTGCATGGTCGAGAGCGTCAATGCGGTGGAGGCCTGGCTGGGGTCGCTACCCGGCCATGTCTACGCCAATGTCCGGCAGCCGCCGGTCTCCACGCTCAATATCGCGCATATGATCCCGCTGTCGGCGGTCTGGGCGGGCCCCGCGCGAGACGAGCATCTGGGCGCGCCGGCATTATTCTCAGCGCGAACCGAAGGAGCGACCCCGTTTCGTTTCTCACTGCATGTCGGCGATGTCGGCCATACGCTGGTGGTGGGTCCGACCGGAGCCGGAAAGTCTGTGCTGCTAGCGCTGATGGCCCTGCAGTTTCGGCGTTATCCAGGAAACCAGGTCTTTGCCTTCGACTTCGGGGGCTCGATCCGCGCGGCCGCGCTCGCCATGGGCGGCGACTGGCATGATCTCGGCGGCGCGCTATCGGACGATGCAAGCGAGCCCGTCGCGCTCCAACCCTTAGGCTTGATCGATGATGCCGCGGAACGCGCCTGGGCGGCGGAATGGATCGCCAATATCCTCAGCCGCGAAACGATCGTCATCACGCCCGAATCAAAAGATCATCTCTGGTCAGCTCTGACCTCGCTTGCGTCAGCACCCCTAGCCGAACGGACCCTAACCGGTCTGTCGGTGCTGTTGCAGTCGCAGATGCTCAAGCGCGCGTTGCAACCCTACTGCCTCGGTGGACCCTACGGCCGCCTGCTCGATGCTGAAGCCGAGCGGTTGGGAGAGGCCGAAGTTCAGGCGTTTGAGACCGAGGGCCTGATCGGCACCTCCGCCGCGCCTGCGGTGCTGGCCTATCTCTTTCATCGCATCGAAGGCCGGCTCGACGGCCGACCGACATTGCTGATCGTCGACGAAGGCTGGCTCGCGCTCGATGACCAGGGTTTTGCCGGACAACTGCGGGAATGGCTGAAGACGCTGCGCAAGAAGAACGCGTCGGTGATCTTCGCCACGCAGTCGCTTTCGGATATCGATGGCTCCGCGATCGCGCCCGCCATCATCGAGAGCTGCCCGACACGATTGTTCCTGCCGAACGAGCGGGCGATCGAACCGCAGATCACGGCGATTTACCGTCGCTTCGGCCTCAACGACCGTCAGATCGAGATCCTCGCCCGCGCGACACCGAAGCGGGACTATTACTGCCAGTCGCGGCGGGGCAACCGGCTGTTCGAGCTCGGTCTCGGTGACGTCGCACTTGCCTTTACGGCCGCGTCATCAAAGTCGGAGCAATCAGCAATTACCGAGATTGTTGCCGAGCACGGCCGCGAGGGTTTTGTCGCCGCCTGGCTGAGGCACCGTGGCCTCGCCTGGGCCGCCGACATCATCCCCGCCCAGGGAGAAAAACCATGAACGCTATCCGTCGTCTTGCGGCAGCGAGTGCCACAGCACTTTCAATCGGCTTCGCAACACCTCCGTCTTTGGCGCAGGTCGTCGTCTTTGATCCGAACAACTATGCCGCAAAGCGTGCTGACGGCCGCTCGCGCGCTGCAGCAGATCAATAACCAGATCACCTCGCTGCAGAATCAAACGCAGATGCTGATCAATCAAGCGAGAAATCTCGCGAGCCTGCCGTATTCGTCGCTGCAGCAGTTGCAATCCTCGATCCAACGCACCCAGCAGGCTCTCGACCAGGCCCAGCGTATCGCGTACGACATCCAACAGATTGATCGCGCCTTCTCGACCACCTACGCCCCAGCCTCGGTGGGGACAAGCAGTCAGACGCTGATATCAAATGCGCAAGCGCGCTGGCAGACCTCAGTCGCCGCGCTGCAGGATGCGATGCGGATACAAGCCGGCGTCGTTGCCAATCTCGACACCAACCGTATCCAGACGTCGGCGCTCGTGACATCGAGCCAATCTGCGACGGGAGCTTTACAGGCAACGCAAGCCGGCAACCAGCTGTCCGCCCTGTTGGCTCAGCAGCTCGCCGATCTCACGGCAACGGTCGCAGCGCAAGGACGCGCTCAGAGTCTGGAAGCAGCCCAACGCGCGTCAGCGCAGGATCAGGGCAGGGAGCAGCTTCGTCGTTTCCTGAACCCTGGTGCCGGTTACCAGCCCACATCAGTTCAGATGTTCCACTGATGAAGCCCTATCTCACACCTCGGCAGTTCACGCGGGTCGCTGCAATCGCCTCTGTCGTGTTGGTCGTCGCCATAACCGTGATCCAGAGCCGACGCAGCCAGGAGGAGGCCGTCTTCACACCTATGGGACGTGGCAAGGCGTATGCCCTTGTCAGCGAACTCGCGCGCTGCCGGACGATCACACCAGATGATTCCGTGCTACTCGAAGTCCTGTCGTCACATATGGGCTGACAATCGTCAGCACTTCTTCCTGTCGACAAAATCGCCGCAGCTGCCAGCCGCGTTGGCCCCAAGTGCGCCCGCTGTGCCCGTGAAGGGCCCGGACCCAGTCCCGCCGTACGGAGTTGACGAGGGTAGGGTACGCTAATGGGCGGCACCGGGGTCATCGACCGCTTCCTTGAGGTTTTTACCCGCTACATCGATTCAGGCTTCGGTCTGCTCAACGGTGAAGTGGCGTTCCTTGCCACGACGCTCGCTGCCATCGACATTACCCTTGCGGCGATATTCTGGAGCTGGGCGGCAGATGAGGACATCATTGCGCGGCTCGCCAAGAAAACATTGTTCGTCGGCGTCTTCGCCTAGCTCATCGGCAACTGGAATAACCTCGCCCGCATTGTCTTCGAAAGTTTTGCGGGGCTTGGCCTCAAGGCGTCCGGCACCGGCATGTCCACAGCCGATCTCCTCAGCCCCGGCCGTGTTGCCCAGGTCGGCATCGACGCCGGCCGCCCGATCCTGGATTCGATCTCGGGCTTGATGGGCTACATCAGCTTCTTCGAAAACTTCGTTCAGATCGTGGTGCTGCTGTTTGCCTGGATCGTGGTGCTGCTCGCCTTCTTCATCCTGGCGATCCAGCTCTTTGTGACGCTGATCGAGTTCAAGCTGACGACGCTGGCCGGCTTCGTGCTGATCCCCTTCGGCCTGTTCGGCAAGACCGCGTTTGCCGCCGAGCGCGTGCTCGGCAACGTCATCTCATCGGGTGTCAAGGTCCTGGTGCTCGCCGTGATCGTCGGCATCGGCTCGACCTTGTTCTCGCAATTCACCGCAGGATTCGGCGGCAATCAGCCCACAATCGAAGACGCCATGTCCATGGTGCTGGCGGCACTGTCTCTATTGGGGCTCGGCATCTTCGGCCCTGGGATCGCCAACGGTATCGTCTCTGGCGGTCCGCAACTCGGCGCCGGCGCTGCCGTCGGCACGGGTCTCGCGGCGGGCGGCATCGTCGCTGCTGGAGTGGCTGGTGCCGGCATGGGGGCAGGGGCAGCTGGCGGTGCGCTCGCCGGCGCGGCCCGTGGCAGTGCGTCGGTCGCCGCGGCTGCATCCGCTGCCTATCGCGGCAGTGGGATGGCCAGCGTTGCGCGAGCGGGCAGCTCTGCCATGACAAGTCCGCAACGACACGCAGCGGCTTCAAGCGCCGCTGACGTGGGACACGCCGCAGCTTCCAATGGCTCGGCATCTCCCGGGGATCCTCCGGCTTGGGCAGCGCGCATGAAGCGCTCGCAAACCGTGAGTCATGGCGCATCCGCAGCAAGCCATGCCGTCCGCTCCGGCGATCACGGCGGAGGTGGCGCTTCCGTCGATCTTTCCCAAGGTGAGCGCTGATGTTCAAGACGATCTTCCGTGCGCTACGGCCGCACGCCCGCCCCTGAAACCCCCTATCAGAAAGCGGCGCAAGTCTGGGACGAACGCATCGGCTCGGCACGCGTTCAGGCCAGCAATTGGCGGTTGATGGCGTTCGGCTGTCTGCTGTTATCCGGCGGTCTTGCTTCCGCGCTCGTCTGGCAGTCCATCCGCGGCACCGTGACGCCGTGGGTGGTGCAGGTCGATCGCCTCGGCCAGGCCCAGGCCGTGGCGCCGGCGGATAGCAGCTACCAGCCGACCGACCCGCAGATCGCCTTTCATCTGGCGCGTTTCATCGAGGATGTCAGGGGATTGCCGGCCGACGGCATCGTGCTGCGCCAAAACTGGCTGCGTGCCTACGACTTCACCACGGATCGCGGCGCCGCGGCGCTCAATGACTTCGCGCGCAATAACGATCCCTTTGCCAATCTGGGCAAGCTGCAGATCTCAGTTGAGGTCTCCAGCGTCATCCGGGCGTCGCCGACGTCGTTCCGCGTCGCCTGGATCCAGCGCGTCTTACGAGAACGGCAGCCTGAGCGCGACCGAGCGCTGGACCGCGATCCTCACCGTCGTGATCGACGCTCCCCGCGATGCCGATCGTCTGCGCAAGAATCCGCTTGGGGTCTACGTCAACGCCATCAACTGGTCGAAGGAGTTGGGACAATGAGATCATCCCATGTCGGTAAAGCTGCATTGCCGGTTCTGCTGCTTTCGGTCTCAACGTTTGCCGGCTGCACCATTCCGCTAAAACCGCCGCCGCAGATTTCCTATGACGACGAGGCGCAGCCCGCCGTCCAGCTTGCCGATCCGCCAAAATCGGTCGAAATCGTCGAAATGCCAAAACTGCTGCCGCTCCCCGGACAGCTCAAGCCACTGCGTGGAGCTAAGTCGAAGCCAGAATCCGGCGATCCACGCAAACGTGTTGAGAACGCCAACGCGGCTGCCCGCGTGCAGCCGACCCGCAATGGCTACATCAATGCTGTGCAGGTCTACCCATTTGCATCAGGGGCGCTCTATCAGGTCTATGCCGCGCCGGGGCAGGTGACCGACGTTGCCTTGCAGGAAGGCGAGCAACTCGTCGGCTCCGGACCGGTCGCCGCCGGGGATACCGTGCGCTGGATCATCGGCGATACCGAAAGCGGAACAGGCCCGACCAAGCGCATCCACATCCTGGTCAAGCCGACCCGACCTGATCTCGTCTCCAACCTCGTGATCAACACCGACCGCCGCACGTATCTTCTTGAGCTTCGCTCCGCGGAAAAGACCTACATGGCTTCGGTGTCCTGGCAATATCCGCAGGATCAGCTGATTGCGCTGCGCCGCCAGAATGCGAGCGCAGAGGCCGCGACGCCGATCATGACCGGCGTGGATATATCGCGATTGCGTTTCCGCTATGCGATCGAGGGCGACAACCCGCCCTGGCGTCCGGTCTCCGCGTTCGATGACGGCTCCAAGGTCTATATCGAGATGCCCGGCGGTATTGCGCAAGGCGAAGCGCCGCCGCTGTTTGTCATCGGTCCCGAAGGCGATGGTCAACTCGTCAATTATCGTGTGCGGCAGAACTACTACATCGTCGACCGGCTGTTCGCCGCGGCGGAACTCCGCATGGGCGGCGAGCATCAGCAGACCGTCCGCATCAGCCGTACCGACGGGAGGACGCGGTGAGCATGGACCGGGAAGCCGACATTCGGCCGGGATATGATAATCGTCTGGGATATAACGATGACTCGACCCCGCGGAATCGATGCGCTTGCGCGCGGAGCGGCCGCGCGTCACGAGGCTTTCCCGCAAGGTGCTGGCTGGAGGTGCGGCGATCGGATCGGTTGCCATCTTTGGCGCTGATATTTTGGGCATTGCAGAACAACCGGTCGCACACCTCTACGCCGTCTGAACTCTACACGACCGATCATCACAACGTTGCTGATGGCCTGACCGGACTGCCGCGCGACTATGCCGGCGTACCCCGCCAGGCACCACCGCTCGGACCGGCTCTGCCGGGCGATCTCGGACGTCCGATATTGAATGCGCAAAACGCTCCGTCGGCAACCGTGCCCGCTATCGATGCCGAGCAACAACGTCATCGGCCAGGAAATCGAGGCAGCACGCTTGAGCCGGCTGTTTGCCTCGACCAGTATTCGCGAGCTGGCGCCGCTCGATCGCACCAGCCGGCTTCGGTCGGCTGCCTCGACGATCGTGCCGAACCAGACGAGCCAGCCAGCGCAGCCGGCAGCCGACGATACCTTCACGCAGAACGGCCAGGACCGGAAACTCGCTTTCGTCAACGCGTCAGTCGATCGTCGCACCACAAGCCCGGATCGTGTCGCGGCGCCGGCGTCATCTTATGTGGTGCAGGCAGGCAATATCATTCCGGCGTCGCTGATAACAGGTATCCGCTCGGATCTGCCCGGACAGATCACGGCCCAGGTAACCGAGAACGTCTATGACAGCCCGACCGGGCGTTTCCTTCTCATACCGCAGGGGACGCGGCTGATCGGTATCTATGATAGCCAGGTTGCGTTCGGTCAGTCGCGTGTCCTGCTGGTCTGGACCCGCCTGATCATGCCGAACGGCCGCTCAATCGTGCTGGAGCGTCAACCCGGCGCCGACTCGGCGGGCTATGCAGGACTTGACGATGAAGTCGACAATCATTGGGGCGTTTTGTTTAAGGCCGCGCTTCTGTCCACCTTGCTCGGCGTCGGCAGCGAACTCGGAGCCGGCTCGAGTACCGGCAACAACGGCGATATCATCCAGGCTCTTCGTCGCGGCTCGAGCGATAGCTTGAATCAGACCGGGCAGAAGGTCGTTCAGCGCAATCTCAACATCCAGCCGACGCTGACGATCCGGCCGGGTTTCCCGGTTCGCGTGATCGTCAACCGCGACCTCGTACTCGAGCCGTACAAAGGCTGAAGGGGACAAACATGGCAAAGCTCAGGCTCGGCGCCATCGCCGACAATAAGCCGGTGAGGCTCACCGTTGAACTTCCGGCAAATGTCCATCGCGATTTGCATGCTTATGCCGAGGCGCTTGCGCGGGAAACCGGGCAACCGATCTCTGACCCAGGAAAGCTGATCGCACCCATGCTGGCGCGGTTCATGACAGCAGATCGAGCATTCGGAAAAGCTAGGCGTGAGAATCAGGCACCGTCTCCGGGTAAAGGATAGCGCTCTCCCAGCAGCTTCAGGAAATTT
>CAWFMW010000069.1:0-32500 GCA_963816815.1 uncultured Alphaproteobacteria bacterium | reverse complement strand
CAGTCCGCGCCGGCCCAGGCCGCGCCGCCGCCGGCCGCCGAGGCTCCCGTCGTCAAGCAGATCGCGTTGACCGAAAAGCAGATCGAGGGCGTGCTCGCGGCCAGCAAGGATGTCGACGCGATCACCGACAAGATCCCCGACAATGCCAAGCCGGATCCGAAGGTCGATGCCCAACTCGACGCCGCGGTCAAGAAGAACGGCTTTGCCGGCTACGACGAATACAACACCGTAGTCGACAACATCAGCCTGGTGCTCGGCGGCTTCGATCCCGCGACCAAGAAATATGTCGGCGCCGACACCGTATTGAAGGCGCAGATCGCCCAGGTCCAGGCCGACAAGAAGATGCCGGCCAAGGACAAGAAGGCGGCGCTCGCCGATCTCAACGAGGCGCTGAAGTCGCCGCCGCCGGCGATCGAGAACAAGGGCAATATCGATCTCGTGGCGAAATATTACGACAAGCTCGCCGAGGTGCTCGGCGAGGGCGAGGAATAGTTAAAAACGATCCGTTCAACGAAGAAGCCCCGGAGCAATCTCCGGGGCTTCTTTTTGTCGCCGATCGGCCGCCTCAGGTGCGGGTGCGCATCCGCATCATGAAGCTGTCGTAGCTCAGTTCAGCCACCTGATTCCAGGCCAGCGACTCGTTACGGAATGCCGCCAGGCTGGTGTACATCTTGTTGAAGTGCGGATTGGTCTTGGAAAGATCCGCGTAGATGCCGTTGGCGGCAGTGTAGCAGGCCTCCAGAACTTCCTGCGGGAACGGCCGCAGGATCGCGCCCGCCGCCAGCAGCCGCTTCAGCGCCGGCGGATTGACGTAGTCGTATTTGCCGGTGACCCAGGTGAACGTATCGTAGGAAGCGGTTTCGATCGCGGCCTGATAGTGCTTCGGCAGCTGATTCCACTTCTCCATGTTCATGATGTTGTGGCCCTGGCCGGTGCCTTCCCACCAGCCCGGATAGTAGTAGTATTTTGCGACCTTCACGAAGCCGAGCTTTTCGTCGTCGTACGGTCCGACCCACTCGGCCGCGTCGATGGTGCCCTTTTCCAGCGCCGGATAGATGTCGCCGCCCGCGATCTGCTGCGGCACGCCGCCGACCTTGGCGATGATGGTGCCTGCGAAACCGCCGACGCGGAATTTCAAGCCTTTGAAATCCTCCATCGACTTGATCTCTTTCCGGAACCAGCCGCCCATCTGGGCGCCGGTGCTCCCGGTCGGAACGCCGACGCACTTGTATTCCTTCAGCAGGTCGTTGAGCAGCTCAGTGCCGCCGCCGAACCTCAGCCAGGAAATATGCGCCCGCGTGTTGAGACCGAACGGCAACGAGGTGCCGAAGGTGAAGGCGGGATCCTTGCCCCAGTAATAATAGAGCGCGGTGTTGCCCATCTCGACGGTGCCGTTCGAGACGGCGTCGAGCACCTGCAGGCCCGGAACGATTTCGCCCGCGGCAAACGACTGAATCTGGAATTTGTTGTCGGTGATTTCGGCAACGCGTTTGACGAAATATTCGCAGCCGCCGTAGAGCGTGTCGAGCGCCTTTGGCCAGCTTGCCGTCAACCGCCACTTTATTTCCGGATTTGTTTGCGCAATCGCAGGCGCTGCAACCGCACTCGCGGCAAGGCCGACGCCACCGACCTTCAAGAAATCACGACGCTTCATATTTTGCTTCCCCTCTGTTTTGCCCGACCAACGGACGACGATCTTGTGCCGTCTTTGCTGGTTTTCCGATGGTCGGTGCTGGTCTGGTGTTTGTGCAATGTGGGCCCTGAAACCAAGGCTCTTGGTTTTTCGATAAGCAATTCCCGGCTTTATGGACCTGCGGGCAGGATGACGAATTGGTGATCGATAATCAAGGGTTCTGGTTCCACCGCAGTTGCGAAGAACTGCCTGAATACTAAGCGTTTGAGCAGTCTTACGACGAAAGGCCAAGATTGCCGCTGACGCGGCTTGCGGCCGCCTGCTAGTGAAAGCTGCAATTCCCTCGCTGGAGCTCTTCAATGGCCGACAAGAAAGTAGTGATTGCAGGCGCGACCGGGCTGGTGGGAAATGCCGCACTGCGGCACTTCGGCGGGGCTGGCGGCTGCGAAATTGTAGCGCTATCGCGCCGCAAGCCGCGCGAACTCCATGGCGCCCGCCACGTATCGATCGACCTGACCGATCCGGCGCAATGCACGCAGGCCGCAACGGCATTGCAGGATACAACCCATCTCGTCTATGCCGCGCTCTATGAAGCACCGAGCCTGATCGACGGCTGGCGCGATCCGGACCAGATACGAACGAATGATTTGATGCTGCGCAATCTGATGGCGGCGCTCGAGCCGGTCGCGCCGCAGCTCCGCCATGTCGTGCTGCTGCAAGGCACGAAGGCATATGGCGTCCATGTTCGCCCGCTTAACGTGCCTGCGCGCGAGGGCCGCTCGGAAATGTACGAGCAGCCGAACTTCTATTGGGCGCAGGAGAATTTTCTGCGCGAATTGCAGCAGGGCAAGGAGTGGCACTGGAGCATTCTTCGTCCGGTCCTGATCGTCGGCGAAGCGATCGGCGGTGCGATGGATCTGATACCTCCGCTCGGCGTGTACGCGGCGATGCTGCGCGAGCAGGGGCGTCCGCTCGATTATCCCGGCGGTGCGGCGCGGGTGTCGCAGGCGGTCGATGTCGATCTGCTGGCGCGTGCCATCGCCTGGTCGGGCGAGGCCGCGGCCGCGCGCAACGAAGCGTTCAACGTCACCAATGGCGATGTCTTTACCTGGGAGAATGTCTGGCCTTCGATCGCCGAAGCGCTCGGCATGCAGCCCGGCAAGCCGGCGCCGTTGTCGCTGGCGCAGGAATATCCGAAATGGATCGCGCCGTGGAACGAGCTGCGCCGCAAGCACGATCTGGTTTCGCCGGAGCTGGAAGCGTTCGTCGGCCTGTCGTTTCAGTACGCCGATTACAGCATGCGTTATGGCCAGACTCAGTCGGGACCGCCCTCGATCGTTTCGACCGTCAAGATCAACCAGGCCGGCTTCACCGAGATGATGGATACCGAGGCGATGTTCCGCAAATGGTTCACCCATGCGCGGGCGAGCCGGCTGTTGCCCTAAACTAGCGCCGGAGGCGAACGTCGCTTCCATCGCCTTCCTCGTCTTGATGGCGTCGTTGTTCTCGTCGACCTCGACATCGCTCCAGCGCACCACCGCGCCGTGGGCGACGTCGCTCTTCAGCTTGACGCGATGGGCAAGCCCGATCGGCAGCGCGCCGTCCGAGAGACTTTTTCGCGCCGGCATCAGTTTGCCCCACACCGTGTAGCCGCCTTCGCCGTCGAGCATTTCGCCGGCGCGCAGATCGCGCTTTGCCACCGCCGCGACGTCGCCGCGAAAATCATGCGGCTGCCCGGTCGGCTCGTTGCGCAGCGCTGCCGACAGGATCGAGATGTTCAGCTCGAGTCCGATCAGGTGGTACGGCTTGTACATCGCGGCATAGCGGCCCGAGGCATCGGTCTTTAGCCCATATTGCTTGAAACAGTCGGCGGCGTAGTCGTTCGGCGCTTCCAGCACGACATAGACGCCCCAGCGCAGATCCCGGAACACAGGACGGCCGTCGCGCTCCAGCGACGACACGACCTCCGCAAGCCCGGCCTTCTCCAGCACGCCGCCCTTGTCGCGCGGCCGCATCACGTGCGGCAGATCGTCGACGCCGCAGGGCGGAAACAGCAAGCCATCCGACGGCACGTCGAGCCCGCAGGCGTTCGCAATCGCCGCCATTTCGATCGCGGATTTGGTGCCGTCCAGGAACGAGTTGAACATCTGCGGGTTCATGCCGGCCGACTGCGCTTCGCCGGCCGTCAGTCCGTAATGGCCCCAGACGCCATCCGGCGTCACGTCGTGATAGGCCGGCAGATATTTGGTGCCCTTGCCGGCGGCGACGACGCGAAAGCCGGTCGCGCGCGCCCAGTCCACCATCTCGGCGGTCAGCGCCGGCTGGTCGCCATAGGCCAGCGAATAGACCACGCCGGCCTTGCGTGCTTCCTCGGCCAATAGCGGGCCGGCCAGCACGTCGGCCTCGACATTGACCATCACGACATGCTTGCCGGCCGCAATCGCCGCGCGGGCATGCCGGATGCCGACGGCCGGATTGCCGGTGGCTTCGACCACGACATCCATCGCGCCACCGGCAATCGCGCGCACGCCGTCATCGGTGAAGGCGGTTCGCGCGATCCGCTCTGCGTCCCAGCCGACGGTGCGGCAGGCTTCGCGGGCGCGGTCGCGATCGAGATCGATGATGACGGACACTTCGAGTCCCGGCGTGTGCGGCACCTGCGACAAAAACATCGAGCCGAATTTTCCGGCGCCGATCAGCGCGACGCGAACCGGCTTGCCGGCCGCATGGCGGGCGTTGAGGAGGCGATGAAGGTTCATGGGAAACGTCCGATGCAATTGGCGTGTCCCGGACGCGGATGCAGCGTGCAACGCTGCTCCGCAGAGCCGGGACCCAAGCTGATAACATGAAAGCGTAGACCCCGGCTCAGCTGCGCAGCGTTGCACGCAGCACTGCGTCCGGGGCACGAGAAAGTGCTACTCCGCCGCCTGGCGATGGGCGCGCGCCAGCCGCACCAGTGCGTCGTCGTCCACGGTCTGGATCGGCGTGAAATCGCGGTGCGCGATATATTCCGGCCGCGTCGGCGTGCGGATGTAGTTCGAGACCGCATTCAGCGTCAGATAGACGATCTTGCGCGGATAGGGCGTGATGTTGCCGGCGCGAGCCATGCACCAGATTGCCGTGGAACATCAGCATGCCGCCGGCCTTGCCGGTGGGGGCGACGATGCCGCCTTCCTTCACCAGCCGGGTGACGGTCGCCTCGTCGAGCGTCCACAGCGGATAGGAGGTCGTCTCCAGGTCATGCGAGGCCTTGAGGTCGCCGGCGTGCTGGCTCTTCGGCACCAGCATCAAGGGGCCGTTGATCGGCATCACCTCGTCGAGGAAGATCGCGATGTTCATCGCGCGCGGCTCGGGCATGCCGTCGTCGCGCTTCCAGGTGCCGTAATCCTGGTGCCATTGCCAGACGTCGCCGGTGAAGGCGGCTTTGGCGTTGATCTTGAACTGGTGCATGTAGAGCTTTTCGCCGAAAATCTGCTCGATCGGATCGATCATGCGCGGATGCGCGCCGAGAGCGCCGAACGCTTCGTTATAGAGATGCGCGGCAAAGGCGGTGCGCGGCGCGCCGCTCTTCTCGCGCCACACCTCGGGCCGGTTGGCGTCGTAGATGTTGACGGCCTCGCGCGCGAGATAATCCACTTCCTCGGGGCTGAACAGTTCGGGCAGGAACAGCCAGCCTTCGCGGTTGAAGAATTCGATCTGCTGCTGGCGTCAGTTTCATGGCGTTCTCTCCTGTGGTTTTTATTTTGTCATGTCGGACGTTGCCGTCCGGAGTCTGGTCCTTCGGCGCCATGCCCGGATGACGGCTTGGTTACGCCGCCTTGTCGGTCGCTCTCAGTCTCTCCTCGGTCATTCGTCCCGCCGTCTGCGCATGCGCCAGCGCCGCGGCCTCCGCGGCCTTGGCATTGCCGGCGAAAATCTGCGCGGCGATTGCCTCGTGCTCGGCCCAGGCGCTTTCGCGGTAATCGAGTTCGGCGAGCACGGTCGCCATCGAGCGGCGCATATGCGGCCATTGCGGCGCAATCATTTCCTCGATCGCGGGATTGCCCGCGAGGCGATAGATCGCGCTGTGAAAATCGACGTCGAGCGCGATCAGCCGCGACAGCGGCGTGTCCTTACCGATGGTGCGTCCGGCCTGCAGCGCGGCCTCGAGCTGCGCGCGTCCCGAAGCATCGGACCTGGCCCGTCCAGCCGCAAGCCGCGCGGCCAGCGCGTCGATGGCGCCGCGCACCTCGTAGAGCTGGCGGATGCGCTCCGGGTCGAGCCGGGTGACTTCAAAGCCGCGGCGGCCGCTTTCGGCGACGAGTCCCTGCCGGTGCAGCAGATGCAGCGCATGGGACACCGGCTGGCGCGAGACGCCGAGCTTTTCCGCCAGTTCGTTCTGCCGGATGCGATGGCCGGGCGGCAGCGAACGGTCGGTGATCGCCTCGAGGATCCGGGCATAGACCTGGTCGATCAGGTTGGGGAGCGGATCCAAGGGGATCATGCCGGTTAAACCCAGTTCGGAATACGGAATTCCGTATTCGATACTCCCTGACTGGGTGCGCGTCAACCGCCTTCCCGCGGGGAACGTGCCAAATCCGACGCCGCGCGCTAAGCAACGGGCCCGGCCTATCCCGGATCGACCGGGCGTTCGTGTCGTCCCCATCCTGTCCGCCACCCCAGAGCGCCACTCCATGCTGCAACCGACAATCCGAAAGCGCATCCTCGGCATCGCCCTCGGATTGATCTTCCTGATGGCGATCACGTCGGCGCTGTCGATGGTGATGACGCGCAAGATTGCCCACCAGCTCGACGAGTTCAGTTCCAGATATGTCGAGGCCTATGGGCATCTGGCGCGGATGAATATCCGTTCGCTGGAGCAGGCGCTGGCGCTGCGCCGGCTGATGATCAGCCGGATGCAGTCGCCGCCCGACGAGCCAGCCATGGCGGATCAGCAGAAAATCCATGAGGCGAAGGGCCAGGAAATCGAGCAGGAAGCGCAGGCGGCGCGTGCCCTGATCAATGCGATCATCGACGATACCTCGACTGCATCCGATAATGCCCGGCTCGGCCGGATCGACGATCGGATCGAGCGCGTGACCAGCGATCTCCATCGCTATCTCGGTGAAGAATACAAGCGGCTGCTGATGCTGCTCGAGGCCGGGAATATCGCGGAGGCCCGGGTCAGCGTGGCGCGGACCGACACGCTGCGCGACGACCTCAACCAGAGGATCGAGGTTATCCGCACCGACATGCTCGCGCTGGTCCGCGAGCGATGCCGTGATGACGATGCGCGACCAGAAGACGGCCATTGTCATCTCCGTGGTCCTGACCCTGCTGGCGAGCATTCTCGGACTGATATTTTCATTTTTCATCAGCACCGGAATAACCGGCCCGGTGCGGCGCCTGCTGGAAGGCACCCGCGCCGTCGAAGCCGGCCGGCTCGACGGCTCGATCGACGTCACCACGCGCGACGAGATCGGCCAGCTCACGACGGCGTTCAACAACATGGTCGAGCAGTTGCGCCACAAGGAACGCCTGCGCGAAACCTTCGGCCGCTATGTCGACCCGCGCGTCGTCGAAGGCCTGATCGATCGTCAGTCGCTGACCGCCAGCGACGGCGAGCGGCGGGTGATGACGGTGCTGTTCTGCGACATGAAGGGCTTTACCAGCCTCAGCGAGGGCATGACGCCGCAAGGCCTCGTCAAGGTGATGAACCACTATCTGTCGACGATGTCGGGGCCGATCCGCAGCCATCGCGGCATCATCGACAAATATATCGGCGACGCCATCATGGCCTATTGGGGACCTCCGTTTACCGAGCATGGCGAGCAGGCGCGGCTGGCCTGCCTGGCCGCCGTCGAGATGGCCGACCGTGGCGCGGCGCTGCGGACCGAATTGCCCGAACTGCTTGGCGTGCGCACCGTGCCGAGCGACTGCGACGTCCGCATCGGCGTGGCGACCGGCGAGGTGCTGGTCGGCAGCATCGGCTCGGAATTCATGATGAGCTACACGGTGATGGGCGACGCCGTGAACCTGGCGTCGCGGCTGGAGAACGTCAACAAGATCTACGGCACTCACTCGCTGGCCTCAGAACCCGCGATTGCGGCGGCCGGCGATGCAATCGAGGTTCGCGAGATCGACCGGCTGGTGGTGGTCGGACAGACCAATCCCGAAGCCGTGTTCGAAATCATGGGCCGCAAGGGCGAGCTCGGCGAGAAACTGCTGGCGCTGCGGGAACGATATGCCGAAGGGACTCGCCGCCTATCGCGCGCGACGCTGGGATGAGGCACGTCAGGCGTTCCGCGCGGCGCTCGAAGCGGTCCCCGGCGACGGGCCGTCGCTGGCGCTGGTCCAGCGCGTCGAGGATTTTCAGGCCAATCCGCCGCCTGCGGATTGGGACGGCGCGTGGCGTCTCGATCAGAAGTGATCGGCGGTGATCGGCTTGGTTGCGCTGATGACGCCAGAAATTCCAGCACGATGTTGCAAAACGCCTGCGGCGCCTGCTCGAACATCGGATGCGTGGTGCCTGGGATCATCGCGGTGTGCGAGCCCTTCACATTCGCCGCCAGCGCATTCAGCACCTTCGGCAGCGTGCCCTTGGTGTTGGCGCCGCCGATGAACAGTGTCGGCGTCTTGATCGCCTCCGCGTCAGCCTTGGAGAACGGCGGGCGCTGGTCGCGCATCTGCCCGATCAGCGTCGTGGCATTGTCGCGCAAAAGCTGCTTCGGCGTCGCCGGCAGCCGCTTCCAGGCGCCGGGACCTTCCAGCGCATCCAGGAAGATCTGCAGGCCGCCGTCGATATCGCCCTTGATGATCACCTCGGCGGATGCCGCGATCCGCGCGGCCAGCGGCGAGGGGCCGGGCTTGTAGGCGGGATCGAGCGTGGCGTCGAGCTCGCCGCCGGGCTCGGCCAGGATCAGCCTGCGCAACAAATCCGGCCGCCGCTGCGCGACGCGAAAGCAGATGTGTCCGCCGCGGGAATGGCCCATCAGGTCGACCGGTCCGGTATCGAGCTTCTCGATGAAACCGATCACGTCGTCGACATGCTGGGCGATCGAATAGGTGTCGCCGACGCCGTCCCAGTGCTCGGGGAAGAAATGCCGCAACGAAGGCGCGATCACGCGATGATTGCGCGTCAGCGGTCCGAGTACCGACGACCAGATCCGGAAATCGCACAGCGAGCCGTGCACGCAGACCAGCGGCGGGCTGATTGCCGGCGCCTTGGCCGACATCGAGATAGGCCATGTCATAGCCGTTGACGTGAAGGGTCTGCATGGGGGCTCGTGAGGTGGGAGAGGGCAGGGGCCATTGAATGGCGTCGTGATATGTCCCCAGATCATCGGAAGTTGTTCATGCCGTCAAGTTTCCTCAGGTTTCGGGTGGATAGCAAGAATCTCCAAGCCTAGATTTGGGCCCAGAAGGAAGCTGGATGGCATTGAACAGGAGAATATGGAGCCAGCCATGACCGGGCACCATTTTGCGATATTCGACACCGCGATCGGCCGCTGCGGCATCGTGTGGGGCGAGCGCGGCATCATCTCGGTGCAATTGCCGATGGGCGACGAGAAGAAGACCCGCGCCCGCCTGCAGCAGCGCCATGACGATCTCATCGAGACGCCGCCGCCCGCGAAGGTGCAGGCCGCGATCGACGGCATCGTCGAGCTGCTCGAAGGCAAGCCGAACGACCTCGCCGACGTCGTGCTCGACCTCGACGGCGTTCCCGAATTCAACCGCGGCGTCTACGACATCGCGCGCACCATCCCGCCGGGCAAGACCCTGACCTATGGCGATATCGCCAAGAAACTCGGCGGCGTCGAGCTGTCGCGCGACGTCGGTCAGGCGCTGGGTCGCAACCCCTGTCCGATCGTGGTGCCGTGCCACCGCGTGCTGGCGGCCGGCAACAAGCCCGGCGGTTTCTCCGCCAATGGCGGGGTGGTGACGAAGCTGAAGATGCTGGCGATCGAGGGCGCGCCGGTGAACCACACGCCGAGCCTGTTCGATTGAGCGAGTTCACCGACCCTTGAAGTTCGGCGTCCGCTTCTCGTTGAAGGCCAGCACGCCTTCGCGGCGGTCCTCGGTCGGGACCATGCGGTTATAGGCCTCGATCTCAAGCGCGAGGCCATCGCGCAGCGACGATTGCAGGCCGCGATGGATCGACAGCTTGGCCTGCCGGACGGAGATCGGCGCGTTGCGGGCGATCCGCGATGCGGTCGCCAGCGCCGCCGGCAGCAATTCGGCATAGCGGAAACACTTCGTTCACAAAACCCCATTCACGCGCTTCCGCCGCGGTAAACGGCTTGCCGGTCAGGATCAGCTCCTTGGCGCGGCGCTCGCCGACGGCGCGCGGCAGGGTTTGCGTGCCGCCGCCGCCCGGCATGATGCCGAGCGTCACTTCGGTGAGCGCAAAGCGCGCGCTCTCCGCGGCGTAGAGGAAATCGCAACAGCCCGCGATCTCGCAGCCGCCGCCATAGGCCGCGCCGTTGACGGCGCCGATGATCGGGACCGGGCAGTCGATCAGCGCCCGCACCATCCGCTCGAAAATGACGTGCTGGCGCGTCCATGCCTCGTCCGTCATGCCGCGGCGTTCCTTCAGGTCGCCGCCGGCGCAGAACGCCTTGTCGCCGGTGCCGGTCAGCACGATGCAGCGCAGGCTCTTCGGATCGAGCGCCATGTCCTCGAAACAGCGCACGAGGTCGCGTCCCATCTGGGTGTTGAGCGCGTTGGAGGCGTCCGGCCGGTTGAGCCTGACGATCGTCACATGCTCGTCGACCGGCTCGATCGAAAGCGTCTCGAAAGCTGGCGTGTCCGCGCTCATATCGCCTCGCAGGAAAATCCATTGCCGTTGCGCCGGATCTTTCCGACCGACGGCGAGGGGAAATGCGCGGTGCAGCACAGCGTATCGGTGTCGCAATAGCGCTCCATGAAATTGCGCCGCGTGGTCGCGGCCTGCGCCTGATCGACGTCGAACTTGGCGGACAATTCCGGATAGCGCGTCTGCAGCGGCGAATGCATCAGGTCGCCCGAGAACACGGCGTCGTCCTTGCCGCGGCCGAAGGTGAAGGCGACATGGCCGGGCGTGTGGCCCGGCGTCGGCAGGATGCGCGCGTGGTCGCCGATCGCGTAGTCGTCGCGCACGATCTCGGCCTGGCTGCGCCTCGACGACCGGCAGCACGCTGTCGGCAAACGGCGGCACCGGCGTTTTCGCGTGTGTTTCGGTCCAGTAATCGAACTCGGTCTTGCCGAACACGTAGCGCGCCTTGGGGAAGGTCGGCACCCAGCGGCCATTGTCGAGCCGCGTGTTCCAGCCGACATGGTCGACATGCAGATGCGTGCACATGACATAGTCGATGTCGCCGACGGAAATCCCGGCAGTCGCCAAGGCGCGCGCGTAAGTGTCGTCGGTCTTCATGTTCCATTTCGGCCGCAGCGGCCGCGGCTTGTCGTTGCCGATGCAGCTGTCGATCAGGATGGTGTGATGCGGCGTCTTCACCACATAGGACTGGAAGCACAGGATCAGCACGTCGTTGTCGTCGAGCGCGCCGGCCTTTTGCATCCACGCCCGGTTCTCCGCCAGGACTTCCGGCGTCAGGCCCGGCAGCATTTCCAGGGCCGGCAGGAAGGTGGTTTCCTGTTCGATGATGCGGTGGATGGTGAGGTCGCCGACTGCAAATTTCAGGCTCATGTTTTTCCCGGCTTGATTATCGCGTGTTGTTGTCCCTGACGGAGGGAATGATGAAATTGGCGAGGATGTCGAGTGCGGCCTGTCCCTGCCGAGCGCTGCCATAAAGCCCTGAAGTCGTCACCATCACAAGATCGAGTTCGGGGATGATGAAGATGCGCTGGCCGCCGAGGCCCTGGGCCGCAATCCACTTCACGTCCTTGTCGCCGGACAGCGTGCGGCCCATCCACCATTGCTGCCCGTAATAGAACAGCCCGCCGAAAAAGCCGATCGCCTGGAAGCGCGGCGTGACCGATTGCTCGATCCATTTCGCCGAGACGATCTGCTTGCCGCCCCACGCGCCCTTGTTGAGCACGAGCTGGCCGATCTTTGCGGCGTCGCGCGGGCGCAAGCGAAGGCCGGCGGCCGGGGCAATTCGTTCATTCCGGTACTTCATCCATTCCCAATCGGAGATGCCGAGGGGCTTGAACAGCGCCTCGCGCGCGAACGCCTCCAACGGTTTGCCTGATACACGCTCGATGATGTTACCGAGCAGGTCCGTTCCACCGCCATTGTAATTCCACACAGTGTCCGGAGGTGCCGCGATCGGCTTCGACAGGACATAGCGGAACGGATCGGCATCGTTGCCGAGATGCGGTTCGTCGTTTTGCGGATCTTTCCAGCCGCGATTCTCGTCCCACTGAATGCCCGATGACATGGTCAGCAGATGGCGAAGGGTGATGTTGTCCCAACCCGGCGATTTCAGCGTCGAATAATCCGGAAAGAATTTGACGACGGGCTCGTCGGCGCTCTTGATCAACTCGCGGTCGATCGCGATGCCTACCAGCAGCGAGATCACGCTCTTCGAAACCGAGCGCATGTCGTGCTTGGTCGTCGCATCGAAATCGTGTCGCCCTTCGCCCATTCCCCATGGCTCGTCATGGCCCGGGAAATACTGCTCGAACACGAGCGTCCCGTGACGAACGACGATCAGGGCATGCACGTTGGCATTGGTGGCCGCGAGCTTCGCCGCGATGCCGCACAGGCGTGAGCCATCGAGGCCGACGCTCTCCGGCGTCGCCGTCGGCCAGCCATCGTTGAGAGATGTCGGGCTTCCGCAGGCGAGATTGCGCTGGCCGATGGCCATTTCCTGGGTCTGCGCGGCGGCAGCGGACGCTGCGAACATGAAGAGAGCGGCAAAGCCGAGGCGCCGCAATCCTTTGCCACCCTCGCGCATGCCGCTATCTCCATTCCCTTATCTTACGCCGGCGGCGGGACCGAGATTTTCACCGACGGCCGCTCCAGCATCTTCTGATGGAAAGCGTCGAGCTTCGGATAGGCCTTGCGCCAGCCGCAATCGGCAAAGCGGAAGTCGGCATAGCCGAGCACGCAAACAAGGCCGATCTGTGCGATGTTGAACGGTCCGGACAACACGTCCGGCTTGTTCTCGAAGCGCGCCATGCCGGTCCAGGCCCGGTTCCAGTGATCGTCGGACCACGCCTTCCAGCGCAGCGGCTCCGGCCGCACCATGTTTTCGTAGCGGCACAGCAGCATGGAATCGAGCATGCCCTGCAGCAGCGAATGATCGCTCTTCACCTTCCAGCGCTCGGGGCCGGAGGCCGGGATCAACTTTCCGCCGCCGGCGAGCTCGTCGAGATATTCGACGATCACATAGGAATCGAGGATGACGTCGCCATTGTCGAGGATCAGCACCGGCAGCTTCTTCAGCGGCGTGATCTTCGAATATTCCTCATTGGCCTGGCCCGGCGCGACGGTTGCGGCGGTGAATTCGATCCTGTCGATCAGGCCGGTCTCGATCGCAGCGATGCGGACTTTTCGGGCGAACGGCGAGGCGGGGGAGAAGGTGAGTTTCATTCTGGGTATTCCCTTGGATGTTTCCGCCGTCATGCCCGGGCCTGTCCCGGGCATCCACGCTCTTGCTGTCGGTAGAAAGACGTGGATGGCCGGGACAAGCCCGGCCATGACGAGTTAGCGCGAACTTCGCACGGCACTCACGCCGCGATGATTTCCTGCCGCTGCTCGCCGAGGCCTTCGATGCCGAGCGTGACGACGTCGCCGACGTTGAGGAACTGCGGCGGCTTCATGCCGGTGCCGACGCCGGGCGGCGTGCCCGTGGTGACGATGTCGCCGGGCAGCAGCGTCATGAACTGCGAGACGTAGGAAATGCACTTCGCCATCGAGAAGATCATGGTCGAGGTCGATCCGGTCTGGCGGCGCTGGCCGTTGACGTCGAGCCACATCGACAGTTTTTGCACGTCGGGGATCTCGTCCTTGGTCACCAGCCACGGGCCGACAGGTCCGAAGGTGTCGTGCGACTTGCCCTTGGTCCACTGGCCGAGACGTTCGATCTGGAAATTGCGCTCGGAGACGTCGTTGCAGACGCAGTAGCCGGCGACATGGTTGAGCGCATCGGCCTCGCTGACATATTTGGCGCGGGTGCCGATGATGGCTGCGATTTCGCATTCCCAGTCGAGCTTGGTCGAGCCGCGCGGCTTTTCGACCGCGTCATTGGGGCCGCTCAGCGCGGTGTTGGCCTTGATGAAAAAGATCGGCTCGGTCGGGATCGGCGAGCCGGTTTCCTTGGCATGGTCCGCATAGTTCAGGCCGATCGCGACGAATTTCGAGATGCCGGTAACCGGTGCGCCGAAGCGCTGCTTGCCGTCGACGGCCGGGAGTTTGGACGTATCCAGCGCGGCGAGCTTGGCCAGCGAGGCCGGCGCATAGGCCTCGCCGTCGAGATCCCTGACCTGGGCCGAAAGATCGCGCAACTGGCCGGATTTATCGATCAGGCCGGGCTTTTCCGCACCCTTGGCGCCGTAACGAACAAGCTTCATTTTTCTACTCCCTACTGGGTTTTTCTCTAACGGGTTTTCTTGGGATTTCCGGGCGATTTCCGTAACTTCAGACGCTTCTGGAACAGCGGGCGCGGAAATTCAACTGCGGACTGGCCGGGGCCGCCACATACCAGCCCTCAGCCCAGCGCGATGAACTTGAACGCATCCCCTTCGCGCTTGATGTGGCCGGCATTGAAGTGCCCGCCGATCACCAGCGTCGGCGTGTCGGCAAAGCGCGAAAACAGCTCGCGGCGGGTTGTGGCCGACTGTTTGGGATCGGAATCCGCGGTCGACGACCAGCCGAGATGGGCCATCTGGCAGGGATGGTGGGCGACGTCCCCCGTGAGCAGGCCTTCCTCGCCGTCCGACCTGATGTGGATGCTCATATGGCCGGGGCTGTGGCCGGGCGTCGGGATCAGGGTGATTTCGTCCGCTACGCGGGCGTCGCTGGCGACGAGATCGGCCTTGCCGGCGTCGGCGATCGGCTTCACGGAATCGCCGAACACCGCCACATGCGCGGGCTCATCGCTGTGGTCGCGCCAATGTTCGAACTCGGTCCTGCCGAACACGTAACGGGCGTTGGCGAATGTCGGCACCCATTTGCCGCCGACCAGAACGGTGTTCCAGCCGACATGGTCGACATGCAGATGCGTGCACAACACCGTGTCGATGCTGTCGGGCGGAAAACCCGCCGCCGTCAGGGTTTCGAGAAACGGGTCCTTGCGGTTGTTCCAGGTCGGCACGTTGCGGCCCTGCTTGTCGTTGCCGAGCCCGGTATCGACGATGATCCGGCGCGACGGCGTTTCGACCAGCAGCGAGTGGATCGACATTTTCAGCCGGCCTTCCTCGGTCGCGAAATGCGGAATCAGCCAGGGCAGTTTCTGGATTTCCTCGTTGGTCGCGAGCGGCAGGATGAAACGGGTGCTGCCGACGGTCTCCAGTTCGACCACCTTTGTGATTTTGACCTTGCCCACGGTCCAGTGCATCCGGCGTTTCCCTCTATTGTTGTTCTCGATCCGGTGTTCGTTTTACCGCGCGCAGTCCACGATGACGGTGCCGAGCTTGTCGCCTTTCTCCACCGCCAGATGCGCCTGCGCGGTGTCCGAGAGCGCGAACTGCGCCGCGACGTTGTGGATGCGCGGGCCCGCCGCCAGCCACTTGGAAATATCCGCCTGCGCTGCCGCCAGCAGCGGCGGTGGCAGCGCGAACAGCACCAGCGCGCGCAGCGCGATGCATTTTTCCATCAATTCGCGCATCGGCACGACAGGCGTGCGGTTGCCGTTGGTGGCGTAGACCGCGATCGTCGAATTCATGCCCATCAGTTTCAGCGTGGTCTCGATATTGCCGCCGAAATCGACATCGACGACGCGGTCGACGCCGCGCTGCCCGGTGAAGGCCATCGCCTTGGCGACGACGTCCTCGGTCTTGTAATTGACGACGAGGTCGGCGCCCGCAAGCCGCGCCTGCTCGCCCTTGGCCGCCGAACTGACGGTGGCGATCACCTTGGCGCCGCCCCATTTGGCGAGCTGCACCGCATAGTGCCCGACGGCGCCGGCGCCGCCGGTGACGAGCACCGTCTGTCCCACGATCGGGCCGTCGCAATAGAGGCAGGTCCACGCCGTCATGGCGGGGATGCCCAGCGTGGCGCCTTCCGCAAACGACAGATTGTCCGGCAGCGGCGTCACCAGATGTTCGGCGAGCGCGATATATTCAGCCGCGGTACCGAAGGCGCGGCCGTTGCGCTGGCCGTTGAACAGCCAGACGCGCTGGCCCGGTTTGAGCCGTGTCACGCCATCGCCGACCTGGTCGACGATCCCCGCGCCGTCGCTGTTGGGAATGACGCGCGGATATTCCATCGCGCGATAGCTGCCGCCGCGGCGGCCGACATCGGCGGGATTGACGCCGGACGCCTCCAGCCGCACCCGGACTTCGCCCGGGCCGGCGTTTGGCGTCGGCATCTCGCCATAGGTCAGCACCTCGGGCGCGGGGCCCGTCCGCTCGTACCAGACCGCCTTCATAGCGTGCCCGGAAACGCACCGCCGTCGAGCAGGATGTTCTGGCCGGTGATGAAGCCCGACTTGGCGCCGCACAGGAAGACGCAGGCCTGTCCGAATTCCTCGGGGTCGCCGAAGCGGCCGGCCGGATTGAGCTTGGCGCGTTCCGCCAGCAGCTGATCGACGGTGATGCCGCGCCTGTCGGCCTCGACCTGGGCCACCGGACCGCGCACGCGGTCGGTATTGAACGGGCCCGGCAGCAGGCCGTTGATGGTGACGTTGTTGATCACGGTTTTTCGCGAGATGCCGGCGACAAAGCCGGTGAGGCCGGCGCGGGCGCCGTTGGAGAGGCCGAGTACCTCGATCGGCGACTTCACCGCGGCGGAGGTGATGTTGACGATGCGGCCGAATTTCCGCGCCATCATGCCGTCCACCGTCGCCTTGATCAGTTCGATCGGCGTCAGCATGTTGGCGTCGATCGCCTTGATCCAGTCGTCGCGGGTCCAGTTGCGGAAATCGCCGGGCGGCGGGCCGCCGGCATTGTTGATCAGGATGTCCGGATCGGGACAGGCTTTCAGCGCGGCCTCGCGCCCGGCGGGCGTCGTGATGTCGCCGGCGACTTCGGTGACGGTCACGGACGGGTTGGCTTTGCGGATTTCATCGGCGGTCTTCTTCAACGCCTCCGCGCCGCGCGCGGTCAGCGTGACATGCACGCCTTCATTGGCCAGCGCCATGGCGCAGGCGCGCCCCAAGCCCTTGCTCGATGCGCAAACGATGGCGCGGCGGCCTTTGATCCCAAGATCCACTGTTTCTCTCCCGTTATGTCAGGTGATTAGTTGAAGTTTGATGCAGCCACTGTAGCCAAGTCGCGCGGCCCTGATAAGTCACCGAGGCCTGCTGATAATGCATATTGCGATCCCGGAAATCGGCTGCGTCCGGCCGCGAGCATAGGTTCTCCGCTCCCTCCACGTCATTGCGAGCCAACGGGTCGCGCGAATGCGCGCCCGATGACAGGCTCCGCGAAGCAATCCACCTCACGGCATAACGGATGCATGGATTGCTTCGTCGCTACGCTCCTCGCAATGACGGCAAGAATGACGTGTCAATCAACCCGCCCGTATCTCCGCCTTGATCATGTCGGCGGCCTTCTCGCCGATCATGATGGTCGGCGCGTTGGTGTTGCCGCCGATCAGCGTCGGCATGATCGAGGCGTCGACCACGCGCAATCCCTCGACGCCGTAGACTTTCAGCTTCGGATCGACCACGGCCATCGGATCGTTGACGCCCATCCTGGCGGTGCCGACCGGGTGATAGACGGTGTCGACGCGGGCGCGCAGCAGCTTGCGGATGTCGTCGTCGCTATGCACGCCTTCCGTGAACATCTCCTTCTTCTGCAACGCGCGCAGCGCCGGCGTCTCCATCAGCCGCCGCGTGGTCTTGAAGCCCGCGACCATGGTTTCCAGATCGTCGGGATCGCCGAAGAAGTTCGGGTCGATCACCGGCGGCGCGAACGGATCGGCGCTGCCGATCGTGACCTCGCCGCGGCTCTTCGGCCGCAGCAGGCAGACGTGGCAGGTGAAGCCGGTGCCGCGATGGCGCTTGCGGCCGTGGTCGTCGGCCAGCGCCATGCCGAAATGCAGCTGGATATCGGGGATGTCGAGGTCGGGCCGGGTTTTCAGGAAGCCGCCGCATTCGGCGAAGTTCGACGTCATCGGCCCCCGTCGTTCGCGGCGATACTGGCCGATGGCCCGCAGCAGCCGCGGCAGCGCTTTAAGCGAAATGCCGTTGAAATTGGGATTGTCGGACATGTAGCCGAACACGAAATCCGGGTGATCCTGCAGGTTCTGTCCGACGCCGGGCAGATGATGCACGGTGGCGATGCCGTGCTTGCCGAGCACGGCGCTGTCGCCGACGCCGGAGAGCATCAGCAACTGCGGCGTCTGGAATGCGCCGGAGGAGACGATCACCTCGCGCCGGGCGCGAATTTGCTTCAGCTCCTTGCCCTGGCGGTATTCGACGCCGACCGCACGCTTGCCTTCGAACAGGATGCGGGTGGCGTGGGCGTGGGTCTCGACGCGCAGATTGGCGCGGTTTCCCATATGCGGGTGGATATAGGCGCGCGCGGCGCTGCAGCGTTCGCCGTTCTTCTGCGTCACCTGATAGATGCCGAGGCCCTCATGCTCGTCGGCATTGAAATCCTCGCGCAGGCGGAACTGCGCTTCCTGCGCGGCCTGCAGGAAGATCTGCTGCACCGGATTGCCGGTGCGCGACTTGTTGACGGCGAGCGGGCCGCCCTTGCCGTGATATTCGCCGTCGAAATCGGCATTGTTCTCGGCGCGCTTGAAGTAGGGCAGCACGTCGGCGAACGACCAGCCGGCGTTGCCGAGCGAGGCCCATTGGTCGTAATCGGCGCGGTGGCCGCGGATATAGACCATCGCGTTGATGGCGGACGAGCCGCCGAGCCCCTTGCCGCGCGGCTGATAGCCGATGCGGCCGTTGAGGCCCTTCTGCGGCACGGTGTTGAAGGCCCAGTTGTTGACGTTGCCGGCGACCATCAGCACCAGCGCGAACGGCGTCGTGACCACCCAATTGTCGTTCTTGCCGCCGGCGTCCAGCACCGCCACCGAAGTGTTCGGATCCTCCGACAGCCGTCCCGCCACCGTGCAGCCGCCCGAGCCGCCGCCCACCACCACGAAATCGAAGGTATCCGTCACGCTCAACTCCCCCGGATTTTCTGTTCTGGCGGCCTGACCGGCCGCGCTTTGGGGCGCAAAACTCCGCTTTTGCGGCGTTTATGGCAAGAGTGGTTCCAGCGAGGCGGTTTTGGCACTCCAACCCCTCGTTTTTGCTGTCATAAAATCCTGCAAAAGCGGCGGCCTTGCCCCTTTCCAAAGCAGGGTGACGTTGATACATACCCCTCGCACCCGATGGCTTTGCCCGGGTTGCCTTCTCAGGAAGCCTCCGGACGGGATCGATCGGCGCCGAACAGCGTTGGCCGATTCACTTCCGGTCCGGTTTTCGAAGGCAATGCAACGGTTTAACGCGGGGTGGAGCAGCCCGGTAGCTCGTCAGGCTCATAACCTGAAGGTCATAGGTTCAAATCCTATCCCCGCAACCAAATACGCCGCTGGAGGCGAATTGGTCCGATGAAAAAGCCGCCCGTTTGAGGCGGCTTTTTCTTTGCGCAGCTTCGTTGCGAAGCAGGCGTCTCACGGCGTGAACGGCCGCTCGGTCAGGAACTTCCCGACCGGACCGAGGGTGAAGAGGTTCGGCACCTGGGTGCGGGGCATCCGCGCCTTGATGGCGGCGTGGAACTTGGCGTAGTTGCCCTTGAATGCGCCGTGATTCCACACCCGAAGCAGTTGCTCCGTGAACGCGCCGTTGTGATCGCCGTCCATGGACGTCTGGTTGTCCTGGCAGCCCGATATCAGGATCACGGACGCCTTGCACTCGTTGGCGATCGCGGTCAGCCGCTTGCTGACGGCAACGCGCGCCAATGCGCTGTCGGGACGTCGGTACGGACGCCTTTCCCGCGGCCTTGGCGACGTCGCGCTGAAGCTTGTCGTAGAAGGCCTGATGCTCGAGATAGGTCCGCATCGCGACGGACGGCGGCATCATCTTTGATCGCCCGGCCGTGGTGCCTTCCGGAACCCTCGCGCGTATCACCGTGCCGCTGTGGCAACTGTCGGAGAGGACCAGCACCCGCACGCCCGCGGCAATGCGGCTCAACTCCAAAAACACCTCGTCGTCGATCAGCTCGCCATCATAGAGGCACCAGGTCTCGTCCTTCTTGTCCTCTTCTTCGCCGCTCACGTCGTCGATCTGGCCGCCATGTCCGGAATAGGTGACGAACAGCAGGTCGCCCGATTGCAGCGTCTTGGATGCGGCTCTCACGGCTGCGAGCACGGCTGCGCGCGTCGCCTTCTTGGTCAGCAGCAGCGTCGACTTCATGCCGGCGGCATGCGCGATCGCCGCCATGTCGTTGGCGTCGAACTCGCACGCCACGAGGTCGCCGCTCCAGCCGGCGTAGTGCTTCGGGTCGACCGAGTTCAGCCCGATATGGATCGATACTGCCTTCGCCATTTGGATCCTCCGTTAATGTCCAGAACGACCGGGTGGACGGTGCGGGCTACGATGCGTCACGTCTTTCGTTTTCGCAGGCCTTCGCCGTCGCGGACGGGACTTGCGCGGTGGCCGCGCCTTCCCGGCGGGCTTCGCGCCCGCCTGTTGCGCCGCCGGAGCGTCTTTTCCTGCGCCAGCCGCGATCCCGTGGGCGCTGGTCGCGTCGTCCGGCCCGCCAGCGAGGCGAGTGCGGCGAGGAGCCGATCCGCGGCCGCCGCTTCGGCTGGACTGGCGCGCGTTCGGTACCTGGACAGCACGAACGTCGCGTTGTCGAAGACGGAGCTCCAGAGTCTCGCGTTGCCGACGCGCGCATGGTGATTGCGGAAGTCCTCGATCAGGCGGTTCGCATCGCGCGCGAGCGTGCCCGCCGCGATCGACACGTACATGTCCAGTTCGGTCTGCCCGACGACGGACCAGAAATCCGGCGGAACGGACGCGCATCGAGCTGCGCACCAGACGTGATGGTGTCATCGTCCATCGCCGCCGAGCGCTTCGCGTCGTCGGCGAGCGCGAGCTGCGCGGCAATTCGGTTCA
The DNA here is from genome assembly GCA_963816815.1 of uncultured Alphaproteobacteria bacterium. GTDB lineage: Bacteria > Pseudomonadota > Alphaproteobacteria > Rhizobiales > Xanthobacteraceae > Bradyrhizobium. Next base: position 11,722 of record CAWFMW010000069.1, on the reverse strand, counting down.
TCGCAGGATAGAACAGCGGCTGCGCCGGCGCGGACGGGTGATTCGCGGGCGAGCGTCTCCGCGGCCTTGTAGTGCGTCCACATCTGCGTCGATTGCGGCCTGCTTCAGTCGGCCTCGGCCGCCGCCTTTGCGTCCGGATCGTCGGCGATACGAGCGGCCGCCGCTTCGAGCAGGGCCAGTCGCTTGTATCCGGAACCATAGAGGCTTTCCCGCTCGACGGTCGGTCGCGAGCGCGATCAGCGTGTCGAGCAGCTTCATCGCATCCTTTATGTCCTTTCGCGCCTGATCGATCGCGTTGCTGTCGCGATCGGCGCGCTCCCACGCGCAGACGGATCTTGGCATTCGCCAGTTGTTCGATCGACGCGAAAGACGCCGTCCCGTCCTGCGCGCTGCCGCGCGCGCTGATACCAGGCAATTGCCTCCTCGAAGTCCTTGGCTTTCGACCATGCGTTTCCGAACGCTTCCGCGACGTTGCCGCGATTTTCCCAGTACTGGGCGAACGTCTGCTTCCAGGTAGCGCAGGCGGGCGGCTTGAGCCTCGGGCTTCTTGCCCTGGTACTCGCTTTCGACCGCGATCCGCTCGAGCGCGACGATCAGCGCTGGGGCCGACGCGATGCTGGCGAACTCCTGGCCGGCGGGCTGAGGCGAGGGCTTCTGCGCATCGCCGGTCTGCGTCCTGAAGCGCCAGTCCGGATCGCCGTAGCACTGGTAGGCCGCCCAGGTGTTGCCGCCGCATTTGCGCGCGTCTTCCCGGGCGGTTGCGACGGCGTCGATGAAGCGGTCGCCGCCGAGCAGGGCCTTGTAGAAGCTCGTGGCAAATATGCTTGCCGCTTCGTCGTCGACCGCCCAGCCGGCCGCGATGACGCATCGCACGCCACCCTTGATCAGCGCATGAGCCACGCCGGAGGCGAATTGCGCGCGATTGTAGTTGACCGGCTTGAAAAGATTGTTCGGGTCGTCGGTCGCGAGATGGCAGCAATTGACGAACACGAGTTCGGGGATGACGCGCAGCGCATTGATTTCCTGCGGCCCGAAGAAACGCAGCCGTCGGACAGCACGACGCCGCGAGGTTCGTGCGGTTCGCGGTCGTGATCGGCGGCTCGCCATGGCCGGCGATATGGACGATGCGCCAGGGCCCGTTGCATCAAGGCGTTGATCACGTCCATCGCGTCGGGTTCTTCGTCCCCGGCGTTGGGCCCGCTGATGACCGGGACAGACCCTGCGACCGATCGATCAAGTTCCGCCAGGCATTCCGCAACCTTCGTCGCCTCCCGCCTTGCGCCCATCAGTCGCGGATAGATCGATCGGTCGCATGCGGGATCGCCAATCACGAGAATGCTGTCGTCGGCCGAAGCGTCCGTGACGGCGATCGTCTGGGCGGCGGTGCCGCAGCTTGCGCAACAGCTTCGTGCGAATGGACCACGGCTTTTGACGCTTGTTCGCTTGCCGATCGTCGGACGGCTCGAGCGCCTCCCAGGGGATGGCGGCGGTGCTGTCATCGAGCTCGAGCACCGTCTCCGTGCTGCTGCCCATGAACGGCTCGAGATCGACGGGGATGAGCAGGTTGAACAGCGTGCGTCCGATCTGTGCATCGGTGTTGGCGTTGTTGGAGGCCGATCAGCACGAGGTTTCGAACCAGCCCCACCTGCGTCGGCTGCGGACGGACGTCGCTGCGCGCACGTTTGGAATTCACGGTGTAGACGATCGCTTCGGGCTCGCCTTCGGTCTTCAGCGGTGAGGGCGCTGATGAAGTCGTAGTCGGCGCCACGGTATCCGGCGTCCGCGGGCCGGCGCATCGCACCCGTGCCCTCTTCGATCGTCGGTTCGACGGTGAAGTGGGCGATCCGCCGCCGCGAGCGCCTGGAGGGCGTTCCACGCTTCGCTTGCGCGGTCGAGATACAGTTCGATGATCTTGAGCTGGCTGACGCGCGGCCAGCGCGGCGGCGCGGCGCCGTCCTGGGCGAGCTGTTCGTTCGCCTCGCGCACGCCCTGCGCGATGAGTTGCGCGGCCTGTCCCGCCGTGATGCCGATGCCGCCGCTGCCGAGCAGCGTCGTCGCGAGTGTGAATTCGGCAGGCACGGAGCGCCGCTCGGTCAGACGCTGCGCCCATCCGATGACCGCCTGTCGAACCGTGTTCACGAGATCCGTCCGCGCAGCTCGCCCTCGGCGCCGAGACCGGCCACGATGACGGCCTCCGGCCGCGGCAATTGCCAGGGATTGTCGGCCTTGGCGGTGATGTTGACGAAGACCTGATGGGTCCCGGGAGCCGTGGGATAAAGACCCCGCTGAAGCGACGCCTTCATCGCGCCGCCGACCGCGCGGTCCATCACCGCTTCCGTGCCGGTGAGGCGCAGCGCGCGGTAGTGGCCGATCAGCAATGGCTCGGAGACGTAGGTGAGATCGCCGTTCATGACGGTGATGCGCAGGGCCGCCGTTGGCGATGTCGCGCGCGGCAGCGGGCGCCGCAGCCGCGGGCCTCAGCACGTCGATCTCGCGCTGTGGCGGCGTTTCACGGCCCGACTGTCGCGACGGACGGCTTCTCACGAGCGGCTTGGCCGTCGCCGCGCCCTGTCCGCGCGCGCTCTGGGCTGCGGTCAGCGTCGAGAGGCGATCCGTCCGGCCCTTGCCGAGCAAGTCGCGATATCCATCGAAGGCTTCCTTGTGCCGGGGCAGAGATCCATGATCGGCGTCCACGACCCAGGTGGCCACGCCCGGCAGCACGGCGCTGTCAGCAGCACCCGGCCGTCACCCTGGTCCGGCGCGTCCAGATAAACCACGCCGTCGTCGGACTTCTGGTAGCCCGCGGGTGTGGACTCCGCCTTGCCGACGACGAGCAGGAGCTTGTGTGCGAAGGAGGCGAGGTCGGTGTCGCGCTGCCGATCGAGCGCGCGCCGCAGTTCGACCGCTTCGTCGAGCACGCTTTGCGCGGGAATTCCCCACTCCAATTGGGCGAGCTGCAGCGGCAGATTATGCCAGGGGCTGTGCCTGCGCGCCGCCTCGAGATCGGCGGCTGCGAGATCTTTCCAGGTCTTCCTCGGTGCCGAGACCGTTCAGCAGGCCGGCCTGGAGCTGCAGGATCCCGGGGAAATTGGCGATGAGCTGCGCGCGTCCGTTGCCGCCGAAACGGTGCGCCCACGTTGACCAGGAGATTGCCGAACGTGTCGTCGCCCGACAGGACCTGCATCGGCGCCCAGGAGCCGCCGTTCGGCGTTCCAAGCATCAGGATGCGCGCGCCGTCGGCCGCCATCATCCGGTCCCACGTGCTGCGGCTGACGATCTGCATGGTCCGCGCAACCAGGCCGCCCATCGAGTGCGCGATGATCCGCACCGGCTGCTTCGACGTCTTGCGCGCGTCGAGGGCCGCGGCGACCTCGTCGGCGAGACGTTTGGCCTCGGCGGCGATCGGACGTCGCCAGTCGAACGCGAACGGCTTCACGTCGTGGTCGTCGAAGAAGAACGTCGCGAGGTCGTCGTAGTAAATGCCGATCGGCCCATCGGCACGATAGTGGTCGCTCTTCGGATCGTAGGCGAGCCGGTCGAAGCCGTTGACGAGGCGCCACCCGAGCCAGATGCGATCGTTGCCGCCTTCAGGTTGCTGCCGAGCAATCCCGGCAGGATGAAGAGCGCAGGCAGCTCGGCGGCCTGCCGCCGCGCCGCGCGAGGGCAGCGCCGCCCGAACGCCCGTCGACGACTTCCCGCTCCATGACAGCGGACCGATGACGCGGAATTCGTCCGGCGGATCGGCGGTGAGCGCGAGCGCGTTCACGATCGCAGAGGCGGTCCGCAGGTTGCTGAAATAGTTGAAATGCGAGACCTTGCCGCCCTGATCGAGGACGAACGTCGAGTCCTTTTCCCGAGGCGACCCGCCATACATCGATCGCGTTTGCACGACCAGGTCGTTGTCGGTCCAGAAGAAAGCGTCGGACAGCAGGGTCTTGACCCAGGTGGCCACCGAATTGCCCTCGAGATCGCCGGCCACGACGCGCAGATCGCCCTTGATCGGCTTGTCAGTCGCGTGCAGCCACTGGATCAGTGGCGAATCCGGGATCTGCGCCGCGAGACCCGGAACCATGTCTGGGTCCGCGCGTCGACGGGCGACTTCGCCCAGAAAGTTGACCAGCTCCGGCGCGACGGGAATCTGAGCGAGCTCGAGCGCCCACTTCAGCACCGACACATAGGCGTCGAGTCGCTTGGAGGCGAGCAAGGTGCCTCGCGCCGGGCAGGCGACGCGGACGACCCGATCGACCGAAATGCGCTTCCGGGCGACGAGCTCGACGAGCGTTCTTCAGCTCCTGCGCGCTCGACCCGTCATTTGCGAACAGCTCGGCGGACGCCACCGGTTCGCTGCACACCCGCGCCAGCACTTCGGCGACCAATCCGCCGCGCGAGTGCGTGAGCAGATGGAGCCGTGCACCTTCGGGCGCGGCTTCCGCCAGCGTGATGGCGTTCGCGATCGGGCTTGCCCCGAGCGTCGGGTGGTCGAGCGCGTAGACCCTGTTCTGAAACCTGTCGAACAGGACGTCGACGAGCTGCGGATGCTCCTTCCAGAGCTTTCCGAACGTGCCGGTGGTTTCGCTGAAAGTCCCGTGGATCAGCACCAGGGATGGCGCCTCGCCCGAAGCGATGCGCGGACTGCGTCCTTCCCTTGAACGACTCGGGCAGACTGACGATCGAGCTGGTACACGCCCGGATCGACCTTGGAGTCGAACGCCTGAACGACCTTCGAGGCCACGAAATCCGCCGCCTTGTCCTCGGCAAAGCCGGTGAGGACGTGAAACGCCCGAACCAGCACGTCCCCGAGGAAGCCGCGCGTCGCGCCCGGCACGGGTGCGCCTTCCTCGAGGCGCCACTGCAACCGGGCGGAAACACGCACCTCGCCCTGCGCGAGCGGCGCGCCGCCCGCGCGCGAGAAGCGGGTCCTGTTGGGATTGCAGCAGATCCCGGGCGGTGTCGGGATGCAGCCACAGCTCGGGTCCTCCGGCGACTTCGATCAGAACGACGTCTTCCCCGGGGATCGCGGTCGTTCGGACTTCCGATTCTCCAGCGGCGCGCTGTGCCGTTACGGTGATGGAGTCCTTCGCGCGCCCGATGGGGAATGCTGCGCCGCCGGCGCCGCGTGTGGCGCCGCGGTCTGCGCGGACGCCGGGAACAACGAACGTGATCGGAGCGGCCATGTTACACCTCCGCTATTGCATCCGCCGGGATCGACCGCCGCGGGCGATCGATCCGCGCTTGAACGCGCACGACAAGGCTCATCCGGTGTTACCCGGCTCCATGCCTTCGAGCTTGCCGACGGTCGTGAGCGAAACGTCTGAAATTGAAATCCTGAAACGTCAGCACGATACTCGCCTCAATAGAAATGGCAATAGGACTCAACGTCCGGCTATCGCCGCATCGGACGAACGACGACACGGACTGCGACGAAAGAAGGTGTCGTACGCCACGGCCTGCGAAGACTTCGTCATCGTGGCAAAGCGCGGGAATATGCGCGAGACGGGCGTCCGGACCGGCGCATCAGCCATCGGTCGCATGACCGCGGACGTGATTGCAACGTCTCCCTTTGGGTGAGCGTAGAGCTGCGTGCAGGCTTCTCAGTCTTCAGACTATCGCGCCGCATCTTCCGGTCTGCGCAGGCAGGCAACGTGATCGACTTTCGGAGGATGGCAGACCGCCAGAATTTGCTGACCGATGCCGTTATATCGCATGAGACACAACCCATCTGAGGAGTTGCGGCCATGACGTTTGGTCTGTTCGGACACCGATGATTTCAAACAGGTGAATCAGACTAAAATACGACGCTCGATCAGTTACGAAGATGGTGCGATTTGAAATCGATTTGGCGACTTGATTTGTACCCATAGGCTTTGCCTATGCCCTCCTTGACCGCGTCATTCGAGCGCACCTGAAATAAATCCAATCTGAAATCGACTTTGCATGATTGATACTGCATGTTGGCGTAACTCCCGACTGGCGCGGCGTGTGCGAAGCATGGCTCAGAGGAAAACATGCGAGTAGAAACACAGCGAGGACGTCTGGGAGCGCAAGCGGCGCTGAATTATGGGCTGCTTGCATGCATTTCCATTTCCGTCGTCGACGAGCGCAGACATCGTCGCGGACTAGCGCTGGACGTTGTGGTTACAAACAACATGAGCCGGATCGGCTGACGCCGCAGACGCTCGTGAGCTTTGATATCGGTGCGCGGCAATCGCGGCGCGCCGGATCACTGCATTCCAAAATTCTGTGGGTGGTTTGTCGCGGTGCAGTACGTGCGCCGGGGCGAAAAGGGCAATCAGGAACGCGGCGAATGACGACTGGGAATTTGAAGTCTCGATACTTTTCCGAAACTGCTGCTGCATCACGCCAGAGAACGGGGTGAACGTCCGGCGATCCGCGAGAAGAGCCGCGGCATCTGGCGCACCGTAACCTGGCGCGAACTGGCGGAAGAAGCCGCGGCGCTGGCAGCGGCAGCGTCGGCGCGAGGTCTGCAGCGCGGCGCGCATGTCGCCTTGCTCGGCGACAATCGGCCGCGGCTTTATGCGGCGATGTGCGCGGCGCAGTGGCTCGGCGCGGTGGTGGTGCCGCTCTATCAGGACGGAACGGCTGACGAGGTCGCGTCGTCGATCGAGATCGCCAAAGTCACCCATGTGTTTGCCGAGAACCAGGAGCAGGTCGACAAGCTGCTCGCGATATTGCCGCGCTGCCCCTCCGTACGATGCATCATCTACGACAAGGATCGCGGCATGCGCCACTACAAGCAGCCGCAACTCGTCAGCTATGATGCGCTGCTGAAGGAAGGCAAGGAACTCGCCGGGCAGAAGCGGGAATTCCTGCAAGCAGAGTTGGCGCGAGGCAAGGGCGAGGACACCGCGTTCATTTTCTTCACGTCGGGCACCACCGGCACCGCCAAGGGTGTCGTGCTCACCTATGCCGCGTTGATCGATCGCGCGCGCCTGGCTGCGGTGATCGGAGGGTTGAACGACACCGACGTGGCGATGGCCTATCTCCCGCCGGGATGGATCGGCCAGAATTTGTTCGGTTACGTCCAGCCCATGGTGGTCGGCTATTGCATATGTTGCCCCAAATCATCCGACACCATGCTGTCGGACATGCGCGAGATGGGACCGACCTACCTGCTGGCCACGCCACGTGTGTTGGAGGCGCTGCTCAAGCAGGTGACGCTCCGGATGGAAGAGGCCGGAAGTTTCAAGCAGCGGCTTTATCGCTCCTGCATGGCGATCGGTGCACGGCTCAGCGAGCGAAAGCTTTCAGGCAAACCCATTTCCGTCAGCGATCGCGTGAAATCACTTGCCAGCGATGTCCTGATATGCGGCCCGCTGCGCGACGTGCTCGGAATGAGCAGGGTGCGCGTCGCCTATGCCGCCGGAGACGCCGCCGACCCCGATCTTCTCATGTTTTTTCGTGCGCTCGGCATCAACCTGAAGCAGCTCTACGGCTCGACTGAAACCGGCTTCTTCGTCGCCGTGCAGCGCGACGGGGCCGTCAGGCCGGATATGGTCGGCGCGCCGCTCGAAGGCGTGGAACTGAAACTGACGCCGCAGCGCGAGATACTGGTGCGATCGCCGGGTCTTTTCAGGGAATATCATGCCGATCCCTTGACGACGGCGCAGGCGAAAAACGCCGACGGCTGGTTTCACACCGGTGATGCCGGTGATCTCGACCCAGACGGTCAACTACGGATCATCGACCGCATGACCAATGTCGGTGCGCTGAAGGACCGCTCCCCTTTCGCGCCGCGCCTGATCGAGAACAGGCTGAAATTTCTTCCCTATATCAGGGAAGCGGTCCTGTTCGGCGACGGGCGCGACATGGTCTGCGCCCTGATCGATATCGAGATGGCGGCCACTGGACGCTGGGCCGACAGGCAGGGCATTTCTTACATCGGCCATGCCGATCTTGCTGCCCACGAGCAGGTGTACGCACTGATCGCCGATCGCATCACCGCGGTGAATGCGCAGCTGGCATCGGATCCGTCGCTGGCGGGATCACAGATCCACCGCTTCGCCATTCTGGACAAGGAACTGAGCGCTGACGACGGCGCGCTGACGCGTACCGGCAAGCTGCGGCGCCATATCATCGCCGAGCAATACCGCGCGCTGGTCGACGCGATGTACAGCGGACAGTCCGGCGTGCGCTTGGGGGCAGAGCCCAATGACGTGAAAATTCGCGACGCAAAAATCACGGCGCCCGCGCAGACCCGGAAAGTTGCCTGACATGACGATTGCCGTGCCATCCTCCATTCTCCAGTCTGTCGAGCGGGCGTTTCCATTTGGCCCACCGGTGCTGGAGCTCGAATTCGATCTCGCTGCGTTTCGGCGGGGTGCAGGCGCTGACCAACATCTCCTTCAACGTGCTCGAGCACGAGATTCGCGCCATCATCGGTCCGAACGGCGCCGGCAAGAGTTCGATGCTCAACGTCATCAACGGAATCTACGTGCCGCAGGAAGGCCGCATTACCTTTTCCGGTGAACGGCTTTCTGACATGACGCCGACGCATGCCGCCCGTCTCGGCATCGCGCGCACTTTCCAGAATATCGCGCTGTTCCGCGGCATGTCGGTGCTCGACAACATCATGGCCGGCCGCATTCTGCGTACCCACGCAACATTCCTGGAAGTGGCCTTTCAGTTACCCCGTGCTCGTCGCGAGGAAGGCGAAAACCGTGCTGTGGTCGAGGAGATCATCGAGTTCCTTGAGATCGAGCACATCCGCAAGACGCCGGTTTCCCGCCTGCCATACGGCTTGCAGAAGCGGGTAGAGCTTGGCCGGGCGCTCGCCGCCGAGCCGAAGATATTGCTGCTCGACGAGCCGATGGCCGGCATGAACATCGAAGAGAAGCAGGACATGTGCCGTTTCATCCTCGACGTCAACGACCATTACGGCACTACGGTCGTGCTGATCGAGCACGATATGGGCGTGGTGATGGATATCTCCGACCGCGTCGTGGTGCTCGACTACGGCAAGAAGATCGGCGACGGCACGCCCGATGAGGTGCGATCCAACCAGAATGTCATCGACGCCTATCTCGGCGTGGCGCACTGAGGGATGGCAATGCAGAATTTCTGGTTTTTCGTCGAGGTTCTGGTCGGCGGCCTGCTGTCGGGGATCATGTACTCGCTGGTCGCGCTCGGCTTTGTGCTGATCTACAAGGCCTCGTCGGTGTTCAACTTCGCGCAAGGCGCGATGGTATTCTTCGCCGTCCTTACCTTCGTTGGCGTCATGGAGCTCGGGCTGCCGTTTTGGGCGGCGCTGCCGGTCGCCATCGGCGTAATGGTGCTGGTCGGCATGGCGACCGAGCGTTTCGTGCTGCGTCCGCTGGTCAGCCAGAGCGAAGACACGCTGCTGATGGCGACGATCGGCCTTTCGTTCGTCATCGAAGGTGTCGCGCAGCTCGTATGGGGCGTGGACGTACGAAACCTCGATCTTGGCATCCGCGACGAGCCGATCAATTGGGTGATGGACAAGACCGGGATGCTGATCAGCCAGCTCGACATCACGGCCGGCATCGTTGCCTCCGTGATGGTGGCGTCGCTGGCGCTGCTGTTCTCACGGACCAAGGTCGGCCGCGGGCTGCGTGCCGTGGCGGACGACCATACGGCGGCGCTCTCGATCGGCATTCCGCTGAAGCACATCTGGATGCTCGTGTGGGCGACAGCCGGCGTCGTCGCGCTGGTGGCGGGCATGCTGTGGGGTGCGCGCAGCGGCGTGCAGTTTGCGCTGGTGTGGGTGGCGCTGAAAGCGCTGCCCGTCTTGATCATCGGCGGCTTCACCTCGGTCCCTGGGGTGATCGTCGCCGGGTTGCTAGTCGGAGCGTCCGAAAAAGTCGTCGAAGTCTATGTCGGTCCGAAATTCGGCGGCGGCGTCGAAGTCTGGTTTCCGTACGTGCTGGCCGTGCTGTTCCTGCTGGTGCGGCCAGAAGGGCTGTTTGGCGAAAAAATCATTCGGCGCGTCTGACGACCTCGCCAACTGGAGATAGCTTTCATGTTCTACAGAGAAGCCGGCCAGTTCCGCACCAGCTACGCGCAGGACTCACAGATCTTTCCGCTGCGCCAGGACCGTATCGGGATCGCCGTCATCCTGATCGCGGCGGTGCTGCTGCCGACGGTCGCCAATGCCTACTGGCTGAGCGCGATCCTCATTCCATGGCTGGTGCTGTCGCTGGTGGCGCTCGGACAGAACATCCTGATGGGCTATGCCGGCCAATTGTCGCTGGGTTCCGCTGGCTTCATGGCTGTCGGTGCCTTTGCCTGCTACAATTTCATCCTACGCGTCGAGGGCATTCCCTTCGTCGTCGCCGTCGCGCTTTCCGGCGTGTGTGCGGCGCTGGTCGGCATCGTCTTCGGGTTGCCGAGCCTGCGGATCCGCGGGCTCTATCTGGCAGTGGCAACGCTGGCCTCGCAGTTCTTCATCGTTTGGGCACTCGACAAATTTCCCTGGTTCAAGAACTACGACCCGGCTGGCGTGATCACAGCGCAGCCGATCGTGATGTTCGGCCATAACTTTGCCAGTCCGCGTGAGAAGTACTGGGTGGTGCTGATGATCGTCGCGGTGCTGGCGCTGCTCGCCAAGAACATGGCGCGTGGCAGCGTCGGGCGCGGCTGGATGGCGGTGCGCGACATGGACGTCGCGGCGGAAGCGATGGGACTGTCGCTGCTGCGTACCAAGCTGCAGGCCTTCGCGATCAGCTCGTTTTACTGCGGCGTCGGCGGCGCCTTGTTTGCATTTGCCTATCTGCAGACGGTCGAGCCTTCGGCGTTCACGATCGAGCTGTCGTTCCAAATCCTGTTCATGGTGATCATCGGCGGCCTCGGCACGATCATGGGATCGTTCCTCGGCGCCGGCTTCATCCTGCTGATGCCGATTTTCCTCAACGTCTTCTTTCATGGCGTGTTCGGTCAGTCGGTCGATGCCAGCGTGATCTCCGCGGTGGAGCAGGTCATCTTCGGGGTGATGATCATCGCATTCCTGATCTACGAGCCGCTCGGGTTAGCGCGGCTTTGGCAACTGACGAAGGAGCGGCTGCGGCTGTGGCCGTTCAGGCACTAAATCAATTCAAGGGGTCAACAAGAAACGGCGCAAACTTATCGAAACATGGGGAGGAACTAGGATGTCGAGCAAGAACATACTTCGCCTGAGCTTATCCGGTGTCGCGGCCGCGGGAGCCATCCTGGCGGCGGCTGTCGTGTCCACGCCCGCCATAGCCCAGCAGCCGGAGCAATATTTCCCAGTCGCCAGCATGCGTGTTGGTCCCTACAACGCGATGGGTACCGGCATTTTCGGCGGGGTGATCGACTACCTGAACTACGTCAACGTCAAGCACGGCGGCGTCAACGGCGTGAAGCTGGTCTACGAAGAGTGCGAGACGGAATACAACGCGGCCCGCAGCGTCGAATGCTATCAGCGCCTTCTCAACCGAGGCGATCAGAAGATGCTGCTGTGGGATCCGTACGGCACGCCGCTGGCCTATGCCGTGATCGGTCGCGTGGCAGCCGACAACGTCGTGCTGGCGCAGGCCGGTTATGGCCGTACCGACGCCGCCGATGGGCGTGTATGGCCGTGGGTGTTCGGCGCGACCGCCAATTACTGGTCGCAGATCGCCATGAAGCTGAATTTCATCCAGCAGCAGGAGGGCGGTATCGACAAGATGAAGGGCAAGACCATCGTGCACCTTCACATCGATACCGCCTATGGCCGCGAGCCCCTGCC
>CAWFMW010000068.1:0-11901 GCA_963816815.1 uncultured Alphaproteobacteria bacterium | reverse complement strand
AGCTTCTCCAGATCCGACACCGGCGTGCGCTCGTCGATCTGGTGCATGGTCTGGCCGACCAGGCCGAATTCGATCACCGGGCAATAGCTCGAAATGAAGCGCGCGTCCGACGTGCCGCCGGAGGTGGACAGTTCAGGCTTGCGTCCCGTCACTTCCTCGATCGCGCTCACCGCGAGGTCGGTGAAGGCGCCGGGCTTTGTGACGAACACGTTGGAGTTGGAATATTCCCACACGATGCGGGCGCGGATGCGGTTGCCGCAGGCCTTTGCCAGCCGCTCCTCGACCAGCGCGCGCAGCGTTTCCTGCGTGTGGTTGTCGTTGAAGCGGATGTTGAATTTTGCGCGCGCCTGGCCGGGGATCACATTGCCAGCGGTGTTGCCGACGTCGACGGAGGTGAATTCGAGGTTGGACGCCTGGAACTGCGCGCTGCCGTGATCGAGCGGCTCGTCGGAGATCGCCACGATCAGCCGCGAAATATCCGGTACCGGGTTCGACGCGCGGTGCGGATAGGCGACATGCCCCTGCACGCCGTCGACATAGAGCGTGCCGGATTGCGAGCCGCGGCGGCCGATCTTGATGCAGTCGCCGAGCACTTCGACATTGGACGGCTCGCCGAGTACGCAATGGTCGAATTTCTCGCCGCGCTCCGCGCACCATTTCAGGAGCTTGATGGTGCCGTTGACGGAAATGTCTTCCTCGTCGCCGGTGATCAGGAACGAGATCGAACCTTTCGGCTTGCCGCCATTGTCGGCGAGAAATTGCAGCACCGCGGCGACGCTGCAGGCGATGCCGCCCTTCATGTCGACCGCGCCGCGGCCATAGAGGAAGCCGTCCTTTACCTCGCCGGAGAACGCGCCGAGCGTCCATGCGACTTCGTCGCCGGGCGGCACCACATCGGTATGCCCGGCAAAGGTGATGTGCGGCGCTTCAGTCCCGATGCGGGCGTAGAGATTGTCGATATCCGACGTGCCGGGCTCACCAAAGGTGACGCGGTGCACCTCGAAGCCAGCGTCTTTCAGCAGGCGTTCGAGGACACCGAGCGCACCCGCATCGGCGGGAGTTACTGACGGGCAGCGGACGAGGTCGCGGGTGATTGAAACAGCATCATTCATGCCTCCCGCTTAACACGCCAAACCGGCGGCGGGCCAGCCTTGTGCGGCACCATTTCGATCTCGCTCTGCTGGTCCCAGGGCGGCCGCGTATCCTGCGGCGGAGGCGGCGACAGCGGGTCGGCGCCGAACCGGTTGGTCTTGCGCGAGCCCTTCAGGCAGTACATTTCGATGAAGCCCCATAGGCCGAGACCGAATGCGGCAATGGCCAGCGGCAGGTCGGCGTGGGAATCCGGAAGCCGGTCGGCAAACTGATTGTAGAGGCCGGGCGCCGCGAAGAACGGTAGCATCCACCAGCCGCTCTTGTCGCGGTCATGCAGCCGCTTGATGGCGAGCGCGAAACAGACCCACATCAGCAGCGACGTGCCGAACAGTTTTGTCAGGAGCCGGGGCAGGTCGGCCCAGGTCGGCGACCGCCAGGCGTCGGGATCGACCAGCTTGAACAGATCCGAGGCGCCTAAATGGAAGGCCTTGCCGCCGCCGAACAGGCTGTGGAACGCGGCGATCACCAATCCTATCGCCATCATCAAGCAGAACAGCACCAGCCCGCCGAGCCACAATTTGGCGCGGCTGATGCGGCCATCAAAACGGAACAGGTACCAGGTCCAGTCCATGCGCAAAGCTCCGGGGGCGGAAGCCCGAGGTCCGGTACGTTAGTCGCTGGTATGTGATTTCAGGTTCGAGCCGGCCAGCATCGGGGCCTTCATCCTTCGAGACGCATCGCTTTGCGATGCTCCTCAGGATGAGGTCCAAGACCCTCATGGTGAGGAGCGCGGCAAGGCCGCGCGTCTCGAACCATGTGGCCGAGCTCTAGTCCCGGAGCAGCTCGTTGATGCTGGTCTTGGAGCGGGTGCGCTCGTCGACGCGCTTCATGATCACGGCGCAGGCGGTCGACGGGCCGGGCTGCCCGTTCGGTAGCGGCTTGCCGGGCAGGGCGCCGGGAACCACGACCGAATATTCCGGAACCTCGCCGATAAAGGTCTCGCCGGTTGCGCGGTCGACGATCTTGGTGGAGGCGCCGAGGAATACGCCCATCGCCAGCACGGCGCCCTTGCGCACGATGACGCCTTCGGCGACTTCCGAGCGCGCGCCGATGAAGCAGTCGTCCTCGATGATCACGGGCTCGGCCTGCAGCGGCTCCAGCACGCCGCCGATGCCGACGCCGCCGGAAATATGCACGCGCTTGCCAATCTGCGCGCAGCTTCCGACGGTGGACCAGGTGTCGATCATGGTCGCTTCATCGACATAGGCGCCGAGATTGACGAAGGACGGCATCAGCACGACGTTGCGGGCGATGAAGGCCGAGCGGCGGACGATCGCGCCGGGCACGGCGCGGAATCCGGCATCGCGAAAACGGTTCTCGCCCCAGCCCTCGAACTTCGAGGGCACCTTGTCCCACCACGACGCCTTGCCCGGGCCGCCGGGAATGGCGCTCATGTCGTTGAGGCGGAACGACAGCAGCACCGCCTTCTTCAGCCACTGATTGACTTTCCACTTGCCGTCAGCCCCGCGCTCGGCGACGCGCGTCTCGCCCTTGTCGAGCAGTTCGAGGGCGTGATCCACGGCATCGCGAACCTCGCCCTTGGTCGACGTCGAAACGCTGTCGCGGGCATCGAAGGCGGCGTTGACGGTGGATTCGAGCGCGGACAGGGACATCGGGATTTCCTTAAGGGGATTTTGGGCTGACTTGACCGGCTTTTTCGGGATTTGGGCGGGGAGAGTCAAGGCGGGATGTCGTCGTTCAGCTCCGTCGTCATCACCCGCGAAGGCGGGTGATCCAGTACGCCGCGACGTCGGAGGATCATTTCGAAGGCCGCGGCGTACTGGATGCCCCGCCTTCGCGGGGCATGACGGCCGAGGGTGGTGACGGCCGCGCGCCCTAATCGTTCGCCAGCTTCTGCAAAAATCCTGTCAAATCATCCGTGACATGATCGACATAAGCCGCATCCCGGCCTTCCAGCTCCCAGTCCTCGCGCACCACTTCCTTGGCGCCGTCGGGCACCACCAGCACCGTGGTCATGCCGAGCTGGTGCGGCACCACGAGGTTGCGGGCGAGATCCTCGAACATCGCCGACTTCGCCGGATCGACGCCGTGGACGCGCAGGAATTTGTCGTAGGTCTGCGGCGCCGGCTTCGGCTCCAGTTCGGCCGCGATGATGTCGAACACCGCCTCGAAATGCTCTGTGATGCCGAGCCGCTCCAGCACCGCGCCGGCATGGTCGGTCGAGCCGTTGGTCAGGATCAGCTTGCGCCCGGGAAGTTTTGCGATCGCCGCCCCCATCGCCGGATTGGGCTCCAGCGGCGAGTGATCGATCTTGTGCACATAGGCCAGATAATCGTCGGCGTGTACGCCGTGCTCGGTCATCATGCCGCGCATGCTGGTGCCGTAGCGGCGGTAATAATCCTTCTGGATCACGCGGGCTTGTTCCGCGGAGATCTTTAGAAACGCGCCGATGAACTCGCCGATCCGCGCGTCGACCTGCTGCCACAGATTGACGTGGTGCGGGTAAAGCGTGTTGTCGAGATCGAACACCCAGGTGTCGATATGGCTGAAGGGGCGGGGAGAGTTCATCGCATATCCTTACTGTCATGCCCCGCGTAGGCGGGGCATCCAGTACGCCGCGGCGCCTGAGAGAAGCCGCAGAGGCCGCGGCGTACTGGACCACCCGCCTTCGCGGGTGATGACGGAAAGAGTCTGAGGCAGGAATACATCTTCATCACGGCATCGCAAATCGCAGCGTCTTGCCGCCGCTGCTGATGTCGACCGGCGCAAAGCCGATCGGCGCCAGCCCGCGGGTGCCGCAATCGCCCTGCTCGTTGATTTCGAACTTGCTCTCGCGCGTGCAGAGCTCTTTCGGGCCGCCCCAGTTCAGCGGCTTGTCCTTGAGCTTGATGGCGCGGTTCTCGGAATCGACCGCTTCGGCAAAACTGTAGACCTGTTTCGGCTGCCCGGTCACATCGGGATGCAGGCACTTGCCGGGATCGATGCGGTACCAGCCGCGGCTGGTCACCGCCTTGCCGTCGTCGGTGGCGACCGCGGCCACGATCTTATGCGGCGTGTCGTTGCACCAGGTCAGCCCGCTGGACGATGGCTTCTGCACGGCCTCGATCATGGTGGTGAAGAAATTCTGCGACTGCGCGACGTCGGCGCTCAGCCCGCGGCTCTTCAGGAACGCACTCAATGCGCCTTGCGTCTTCGGCCCGTCGACGCCGTCGATCGGCGCGGCGTCATAGCCTGCGATCACCAGCAGCCGCTGGATGCCGGCCAGCCGCGCCTGCTCGTCGTCATATTCGGAATCCTCGGCGAGGTAGGCGACGAGGTTGCCGTCGTCGGTCCGCGTCGGCGTGATCTGGGTGAAGGGCGCGGGCGTCTGGTTGCCGCGGCACTGGCGGGCGGCGGCGATGACGAAATTGTCCGGCGCGATGCACAGCGTATCGCTGCCGTTCTGCGGGATCGGCGAGGCGCCGTAGACGCCGAGCGCGCGCGCATTCAGCAGGATGCGGTCGGCGGTCAGCGCGCCCTGCAGCACCACGCGGCAGGCAGCCGGATCGATCCGAAACCAGCCGCGCGTGGCGGTGGCGGATTTTTCGTCGATGCCGATCGCGGCCTCGACCACATAACTCATGCGGTTGCAGAGTTTCAAATCTGCGAACGCGGGCAGGGAAGAAACGAACAGCGAGATCGCTGCTGCGGGGACCGACATCAAAAGGCGGGTTAACGTGGAGCGTCGCCGCCGCGATGCTCTCAACTCGTCATGCCCGGGCTTGACCCGGGCATCCACGTCTTTCTTTCCGTCGAGAGCAAGCAAGGCGTGGATGGCCGGGCGTAGGATAGCGGAAGCGACGCCGCCCTTTGGACGGCTATGCCCGGCCATGACGTTCCCTTTTCGCATCGCCGCTTCGTGCATCACTTGTGGATCAGCGTGCCGGTGCCCTGATTAGTGAACAACTCCAACAACACCGCGTGTTGCATCTTTCCGTCGATGATGACGACGCCCTGCACGCCCTGTTCCAGCGCGTAAATGCAGGTCTCGACCTTCGGGATCATGCCGCCGGAAATCGTGCCGTCGGCGATCAGTTTTCGCGCATCCTTGATCGACAGTTCCGGAATCAGCTTCTTCGACTTGTCGAGGACGCCGGGAACGTCGGTCAAGAGCAACAGCCGCTTGGCCTTCAGCGCGCCCGCCACGGCACCGGCAAAGGTGTCGGCGTTGACGTTCAGCGTCTGGCCCTCATGCGAGGTCGCCAGCGGCGCCAGCACCGGGATCAGCTCATAACCGATCAACTGGTTCAGCAGCGTCAGGTCGACCTTGTCGGGATCGCCGACGAAGCCGAGATCGACGGCCTTTTCGATGTTGGAATCCGGATCGACCATGGTTCGCGTCGTCTTCGACGCCTTCACCATGTTGGCGTCCTTGCCGCTCAGGCCCACCGCCTTGCCGCCGGCTTCATTGATGTAGCCGACCAGCTGCTTGTTGACGGAGCCTGCCAGTACCATCTCGACGATCTCGATGGTGGCGGCGTCGGTGATGCGAAGGCCTGCGGCGAATTCCGACTGGATGCCGAGCCGCTTGAGCATGGTCGCGATCTGCGGCCCGCCGCCATGCACCACCACCGGATTGATCGCGGTCTGCTCCAATAGCACGATGTCGCGGGCGAAGGCTTTTGCGGTTTCCTCGGCGCCCATGGCATGGCCGCCATATTTGATGACGATGGTTTCCTCGTCATATTGCTGCATATGCGGCAGCGCTTCCGACAGGATGCGGGCCTGATCGAGCGGGCTGATATTCGGCGCTGATGTCATCAAACGGTTCTCGCCATTCCAGATGTCGGGCCGGGTTCTATCTGATTGGCGGGCAGGGCGCAAAGTGGGGGATTTGCGGGGGGCTCGTGCCCCGGACGCAGCGCAGCGCGTAAGCGGTGCGCTGCTGAGCCGGGGCCAATAGTCGGTAGGTCCCGGCTCTGCGGAGCAGCGTTGCACGCTGCACCGCGTCCGGGACACGATATCTCGGCCTCACCCCCGCTTCGGCCAGGCCGCCGCTACCGCCAGCGCCAGCCAGCTCGCGATCAGCAGCGTTCCGCCCGTCGGCGCGGCCATCGGGAACAGGCCATGCCCGGCATAGTGCCGCAGCGTCAGGTCGCCGGCGAACAGGCTTGCCGCAATGACGAAGCCGAAAGCGGCTGCAATGCCAATTCTCACATGCACGATCCCGCGCTCCGCCAGCGCGATGGCGCCCAATACCGCGCTGGCGTGAAACAGCAGCATCGACGAGGCGGAAGCCAGCCGCGATGCATCCGCGCCATGGGCGGAGGCCGCCGCCAGCATGACGCCGTCGGCGCCCATGATTTCGGCCAGCACGATCAGGATGCGGCACGCGCGGCTCATCAGGCGCGCTCGTGCAACAGGCGCACCATCGCTGCGCGCAAATCCGGCATGCCGGCGCCGGAGCGCGAGGATGTCACCAAAACTTCCGGAAACGCCGCCGGGTGCTTGGCGAGCGCGGCGGTGGTTTGCTCGATGTTCTTTTCCAGTTCGGCGGTCTTGACCTGGTCCGCCTTGGTCAGCACCACCTGATAGCTCACGGCGGACTTATCCAGCGTTTTCAGCACGTCCTGGTCGACATCCTTGACGCCATGGCGCGCGTCGATCAGCACATAGACCCGCGCCAGCGTGGCGCGTCCCTGCAGGAATTGATGGATCAGTTTTGTCCAGGACGCGACCTGGGTCTTGGGCGCCGAGGCGTAGCCATAGCCGGGCATGTCGACCAGCCGCAGTCCTGCATTATCCGGGCCGTCGAAGAAAATCAGTTCCTGGGTACGGCCCGGCGTATGCGAGGTGCGCGCCAGCGCGTTGCGCCCGGTGAGCGCATTGATGAGACTCGATTTGCCGACATTGGAGCGGCCGGCGAACGCCACTTCCATGGCCGCCATCGGCGGCAGCGTTTCGATCGAGGGCGAGGCCCAGACGAACTTCCAGTCGCCGGCAAAGAGTTTGCGACCCTCTTCGATCAGCTTCGCATCGGTTTCGGCGGTCATGCGAAGGTTTCTCTATTTCCTGGCGCGTCATTCCGGGGCGATGCGAAAGCATCGAACCCGGAATGACGAGATCACGTCTTCTCGACGGCCTTCTTCGAGGCGAACGTCGCCTTGAGATTGTCGAACAGCTCCACCTTCACGCCGTTCTTGCGCATGATGTAGCTCTGCTGCAGCACCGAGAGCAGGTTGTTCCAGGCCCAGTAGATCACCAGACCCGCCGGGAAGCCGGCCAGCATGAAGGTGAAGATCAGCGGCATCCAGTCGAAGATCATCTTCTGGGTCGGATCCGGCGGCGTCGGGTTCAACTTCATCTGGAACCACATCGTGATGCCCATGATGATCGGCCAGACGCCGAGCGCGAGGTAATGCCCGAACAACGGCAGTTGCGTCGGGTCGAAATGCAGCAGGCCGAACAGGTTGAACAAATTGGTCGGGTCGGGCGCCGAGAGATCCTTGATCCAGCCGTAGAACGGCGCGTGGCGCATTTCGATGGTGACGAACAGCACCTTGTAAAGCGAGAAGAACACCGGAATCTGCAATGCTACGGGAAGACAGCCGGCGATCGGGTTGATCTTTTCCTTGCGGTAGATCTCCATCATCTCCTGCTGCTGCTTCTGGCGGTCGTCCGGATAGCGCTCCTTGAGCGCGGCCAGTTGCGGCTGCACCGACTTCATCTTCGCCATCGAGGCGTAGGATTTGCTGGCGAGCGGGAAGAACAGCAGCTTCACCAGCACCGTCACCAGCAGGATGGCGATGCCGAAATTGCCGAACAGGTGGAAGAAGTAGTCGAGCGCCAGGAACATCGGCTTGGTGATGAAGTAGAACCAGCCCCAGTCGATCAGGAGATCGAAATGGTTCAGATCGAGCTGCTTGTTGTAGCCGCCGTGGCCGGCCAGCGGGAAATTGATGCCGACGACGCCGGCTTCCTTGGCGCCCGCAAACAGTCGCGCATTGGTGCTGCCGGTGCCGCCGATCGCAATGGTCTGCGGATCCTGCAGATAATCGGCCTGATAACGAACCTTGGCGCCGGTCCAAGGGGTTCGGCGAGGAAGCGGGCCTTGAGGCGTGCCGTCGTGTCGGGCAACAGCGCCGCGGCCCAATACTTGTCGGTGATGCCGAGCCAGCCGTTCGTCACATTGAACTCAAAACCCCGCCCGCCATTGCCCAGGACGGGCGCCTCGGCGACGGCCTTGTAGCCGTGCTCCTGCAGGCCCTTCTCGCCGAGATAGCCGATCAGGCCTTCATGCAGGATGTAGTAGCCCGAGACCTCAGGCGTGCCGTGGCGCGAGATCAGCGCGAACGGATAGAGCGTGACCGGCGCACTGCCGACATTGGTGACGTCGTCCTTGATGGTGAAGAGATAGCGGTCGTCGACCGCAATGGTGCGGCGGAAGGTGAGGCCTTCGCCATTGTCGTATTTCAGCGTCACCGGGTTGCCGGGCGTCAGACTGCCGGAGCCCTCCTGCTGCCACACCGTATCGCGATCGGGAATCCGCGCCGTCGAGCCCGAGGCCGCGACCCAGCCGAACTCGGCATAATAGGGATGAGCCGTGTTCGAAGGCGAGAACAGCACGATCGCGGGCGACTTCGGATCGACGGTGTCGCGGAATTTCTCCAGCGACAGGTCGTCGATGCGCGCGCCCTTCAGCGCAATGCTGCCGGAAACCCGCGGCGTCTCGATCTTGATGCGGGGCGAGGCGGTGATCGCGGCGTCGCGGCTGACGACGGGCGCAGCCGCGCCCGGCTGGCCGGCGGGCGTGGTGGCGGATGGCGCCGCGCCCGGTTGTGGCGTGGTCGATCCCGGCGCCGTCGATCCCGCGCGGTCTGCGGCGACGGCTTGTTGAGCTCGGCCTGGGTCTGGGTTTGCGCGCGCTGCCGCTCCATCTGCGGCATGTTGTAGAAATACTGCCACGCGATCAGCACAAGGCCGGACAGAATGACGGCGAGGATGGTGTTGCGATTATCGGTCATCGTTTTGGGGTCTCGCCATTCAATTCGATTTGCGGCTCGTGCCGCCCGGTTCCGACTGAAGTCGGAACCCATTATCTTTTCGTTTTGACGCGTTTTCTTGACGCGAACCGGTATCCACTTCGCTCGAAAACGCTTTCGTCGCAGGCTGCCGGTCGAGGCGATGCAGCGCCGAACGGAGATCGTCGAGCATGGTTGCGAAGTCGCGGGTGAGCGCGGTCCGGCGGCCTACCAGCACATAATCATGGTGGGGTCGCATGGATATGACGTCCAGCCGCTTCACGAGTTCGCGAAGCCTGCGCCGGATGCGATTGCGCTCGGTGGCGGTACCGTTCTTTTTGGTAACGGTGAAACCGATCCGGATCGGGCCATCATCGTCGCGGAGGCGGCCCTGCACCACGAAGGCAGCGCTGTTCGCCCGCGTGCCATTGGCAACGGCGAGAAAGTCCGCCCGCTGCCTCAGCCGATCCATGAATGAAATCTCCGGAAGATCCGGCTCAGGCGCTCAGACGCTTGCGGCCACGCGCACGGCGGGCGGCGAGAACCTTGCGGCCGCCGGCGGTGGCGAGACGGGCGCGGAAGCCGTGACGGCGCTTGCGCACCAGTTTGCTGGGTTGATAAGTCCGCTTCACGGGTAGTTCTCCGCTGACCGGGCAATTTGCCTGTTGGTGTGACAACTTGCCTGTTGGATTG
The DNA here is from genome assembly GCA_963816815.1 of uncultured Alphaproteobacteria bacterium. Classification (GTDB taxonomy): domain Bacteria; phylum Pseudomonadota; class Alphaproteobacteria; order Rhizobiales; family Xanthobacteraceae; genus Bradyrhizobium. Next base: position 2,095 of record CAWFMW010000068.1, on the reverse strand, counting down.
ATTTGTCCGGTGATGCGGGCCGGCCCGAAAAAGGGCCAATTACGGCCCAAACGAGCCGCCCCCGGTGGAACCGGGCCATCGCGGACAGTTGGCGCGGCTTATACGGGAGCGACCTGTTTTCGTCAATGTCGGGGGTTGCCGCGGCATCAGTTCTTTGAAACGTCGCAATTGGGGCGAATATATCTGTTTTCACGGGGTTTTTGTGGGCGAGAAGGCGGCGCGCCCGGACCATCGGAACCCGCGGACATTAGCGATCGGTAATTTGACCGGTCAGGGGCGCAGAACGCATCCTCGGAATCAGTGTACGGGTCAGGACCAGCGCCGGTCTTGTGTCCCGGCAGGGCTCCAAACACGGGGCTCCAAACACAGAGATATCAAGGCGGATATTCGTGTCAGCGACCGACGAACAGCCGACCCTTCAAGCGCCGCGGCCCTCGGGCCCGCGTCGCCTCGGCCTGTCCGGCAAGCTGCTGCTGCTGACGATCCCGCTCGTGATGATCGCCCTCCTGATGATCTACGTGCCTTCGATCGCCAATTTCTGGACCAACCGGCTGAACGACCGCCTCGCGGCGGCCAACACGGCCGCCCTGGTGCTGGATGCGGCCCCCTTGGGGATGGTGCCGGATTCGCTGGCGCGGCAGATCCTGACCAGCGTCGGGGCACGCGCGGTCGCCATCAAGATGGGGCAGCAGCGCCGGATGCTCGCCAGCGCCGATCTGCCGCCGGCGATCGACCGCGACATCGACATGCGGACCCTGACGGTGTGGTCTGCAATCGTCGAGTCGTTCGAGACGATGCTGGAGCGAGGCAACCAGACGATTCGCGTGGTGGGGCCTGCGCCCGGGGCTGCGCAATTCATCGAGGTGGTGGTCGATGAAAAGCCGTTGCGGCAGGCGATGTACCGGTTTTCCCGCAACCTGCTGCTGGTCTCGCTGGGGATCGCGATGCTCGCCGCGGGGCTGGTCTACCTTGCGCTGCATTATCTGTTCGTCCGCCCGATGCGGCGGCTGACGGCCAATCTGGTCGGCTTCCACGAAAACCCGGAAAGTGCCGCGCGCATCATCGTGCCGAGCCATCGCGGCGACGAGATCGGTGTGGCGGAGCGCGAATTGTCCGACATGCAGCGCGATCTGGTCTCGATGCTCTCCCAGAAGAGCCGGCTCGCCGCGCTCGGTCTCGCGGTGTCGAAGATCAACCACGATCTGCGCAATCTTCTCGCGTCCTCGCAATTGCTGTCGGATCAATTGGCCAGCGTGCCGGATCCGCGCGTGCAGCGCTTTGCGCCGAAGCTGATGCGCTCGCTGGAGCGCGCCATCGATTTCTGCCAGTCGACCCTTTCCTACGGCCGCGCGCAGGAGGCCGAGCCCGACCGCCGCATGATCCTGGTCGAGCCCGTGGTGACCGAAGTGCGCGAATCCGCCGGCCTCGCCGTCGATGCCTCGATCACCTGGATCAGCGCGATCGAGCGCTCGCTTTCGATCGATGCCGATCCCGACCAGTTGTTTCGCGTGCTGCTCAACCTGGTGCGCAATGCCGCCCAGGCGCTGGAAAGCGCCAAGGGCGATGCCGCGACCTTGCAGATCCGCATCACCGGCCGCCGCGAAGGCTCGGTCGCGATCATCGAGGTGTCCGACACCGGCCCCGGCGTGCCGGCGAAGGCGCGCGAGCATTTGTTCGAGGCGTTCCAGACCTCCGGCCGGCCCGGCGGCAGCGGGCTGGGGCTGGCCATCGCTGCCGAACTGGTGCGCGCCCATGGCGGCGACATCCACCTGGTCGAGGGCACCATCGGCGCCACCTTCCGGGTCTCGATCCCCGACCGCCCGGTGGAACTGCAGAGCGTCCGCAACGAGCGGGCGCGGGCGTAAACGCTGGGAAAAGACTGCTCTTTTTGTGGCTTGCCTCGCCAATTCATCATTGCAAATGGATGGACAAATCCCGCGTCCCGGACCTTGCCAAGCGAGGCCGGAGCGGGTAGCTAAAGCGCTCTTTCGCGACGGTCCGGACCTTGTTCGGACGCATCCGGGGCCCCGTTAAAGCCCAATGCACAAGCGAAAACGCGCCCGTAGCTCAGCTGGATAGAGCACTAGACTACGAA
>CAWFMW010000067.1:0-46713 GCA_963816815.1 uncultured Alphaproteobacteria bacterium | reverse complement strand
GAGGACGTCGGTTGGGAGCTCTTTGTCTCATGCTTGACGTCGCAAGCGGCCGCGAGACCTGGGCCGAACACTGGAAGCTTACCAACTCGCTTGCGCTGTTCAATCCGGGCCCGGTGACATAACGGCGGCCCGGCGCCCGATCGTGGTAAAGCTGCGAGCGCCAAGTCCCGGCCGAGGCATGATCAGGCCGCGATCAGCTTTTCGATCTGCGGTATCGGATGCGACGTCAGTTCCTTTGAAATCTCGCCTACTACCCGATCCGTCACCTCGGCATGAAACGCTTTGCGCAGGCTACCGAGAATCTTCGCCGGCGCGATGACGACGAGCTTGTCGAAACGATTGTCGTGGGCGTGACGGTAGAGCGCTTCCGCGATCTCTCCGGCGAACCGCTCCTTGGCGATGTGGTGCCAGTCGACCTCCTCTACGGCGCTTCGCGCCGTGCCGACGCTTGAAACGGAGCGCCCCGGGCGGTCGGTGCCCTGCTCGCGCGTTGCCGGATTGTCCTGCGCCAGAATTTGCTCGACTTCGAGCTTGACCTGATGCGCGGTGCCTTTGTTGCGCAGGAAAAGCGCCTTCTGGCCGTCGCCGATCAGAACGAGCGCATTGTGGGAGATGACGGGGATCGATTCATTTGTCATTACTTTGGGCCTCCATGTGGGCCAACGTTCCAATCGCGGCGTGGTTGCCTCCGCGACGATGACGACGCCCAAAGATGACATCTAGGATGACGCCCCGATCGGCACCCCTCCTCGCTTACTGATGGAACCCCGGTCTCATTGCTCCCGCCCCGGAACCAAAGCGCGTGCGATGCTTTGAGCCCGGGAGGGCAGTATTCGGATGAGGAGGAACTCTTATGCGGAAGATCGCAATCGGCCTGCTGGCCGGCGCGGGCGCGCTCCTGGCCGGCAGCGCAAATGCGTCTGACATCTACACCAGCAGCGAATATACCAACTCCGACCTGATACAGCAGGTTCGCATGGTCTGTGACGACGGCGGGCGCTGCTATCGCAGCCGCGAAAGCCGCGTGATCGTCCGCGATTCATACGCCTATCAGCCGCGCGAGCGATATATCGAGCGTCGACACTACCGCGACTACGATGAGCCGCGCGCGGGCGTCGGCATCCGCGCGCCCGGCGTAAGCGTGGGCGTCGGCGTCGACAGCGACCGCTGGTAACCAGACCCGAAGAAAACTTTGAGGAGAGACTTCAGCCGACCTGAAGTCTCTCCTCCGGAGTCAACAAAATTGGTTGGTCCGCAGGAGCGACGGCCGACATGGCCTCAAAGGCGAAGATCAAGCAATCGAGAAACGGAGCCGCAAATGAAAGTTTCCGATGCAATGACCGCGGAGGTTCAACTCTGCACCCCCGATGACACCTTAAAGGACGCCGCGCTGGCGATGGCGGCGCTCGGCGTCGGATTGCTGCCGGTGACCGAAAATGACCGCCTGATCGGCATGATATCCGATCGCGATATCGCGATCCGCGGCATCGGCATGGGTCGGGGCCCCGATGGCCGGGTCGGCGACGTGATGACGGCGGAGGTCAGATATTGCTACGACGATCAGGAACTCGACGAAGTGAGCGCCATCATGGGGGACATTCAGGTCCGTCGTCTTCCGGTGCTCAATCGCGAAAAGCGTCTCGTCGGCATCATCGCGCTGGGTGACATTGCGATGATGCAGGTCGCCACCAGCGCGGCATTGAGCGGGATTTCAAGGCCCGGCGGGCAGCACGTGCAGATCTAGTCGAAAGTATCCGGCCCACACGCACTTCACTGACTCGATCGCACGCGCACCGCACGCAATTCCCGCGAGCATCGGCACCACGACGATCGCGGTACGGCATTTTTCGACGGTGATTCGAACTCGGCGCATTTCAAAAACAAGATCGTGATAGGTGACCCAGAACACATTCGCCCGCGACCGTTGGCCGTAATGCGGTGGTGCAAGCCACACTGCATATCGAGCCAACGGAGTTTTCCATGAAGCGTCTGTTGATTTCCGGATTCGTGGCGGTCGCCCTGCTTGCTGTCGCAACCACGTTGCGTTCGCATTCCATCATTTCGGCCGAACGTCCCACTGTAACCACCGGCGCGGCGCTATCGAAGAAATCTCCGGCAGCCGCGGGCGTTACCACGCTTCCGATCGAAGAGTTCGAGGACATGTCACTGGTTTATTCGACTCCCGTGAAGCATTGACGGCGCCGGGATAACCGACACGTCGATCGGCCCTATCGCTTCGTCGCGCGCTCGAGGAATTGCACGAGCGCGGCGCGATCCTGATCCGATCCGATGCGTTGCTCCGGCATCTTGGTGCCGGGTGTATAGGCCTGCGGCCCGATCTCGAACAGTCTGGAAACCGTCTCCGGCGTCCAGACGATATCGAGCCGCTTGAGCGCTTCGGAAAAATTGTAACCGGGTGCGGTGGCGATGCGCCGGCCGAAGATTCCGGCAAGCGTCGGTCCGGCGCGGTTGGCCTGTTCGGCGCCAAGCGTATGACAGGCGACACAGGCGCGAAACACCTCCGCGCCGTGATCGCCGGCATAGGCAGCGAGCGGATCTCCTGCCGCCTCCAGCAGAATCGGATCGACCGGCTCGCCCGTCGCCGCGTTCCAGCGCCGGATCATGTTGTCCGCGCCGCCGGTGAGCAGCGTGCGGCTGTCGGGCAGGAACGCCACCGACCAGACCGGCAGGCCCGGACCGACCAGCGTGCGTGTAAGCGTGCGCGCCTTACGATCGATCACCGCGACCGTGCCGCCGATGCCCGCGGCCGCGAGCAGTGCACCATCAGGCGAAATCGCAATCGAGATCACCGGCCGTGGCCCTGCCGAAACCTCGCCGGCCGGCGCGCCGCCTGCGGTCAGGAAGTAGACCTTGCCGTCCGCACCGCCAACCGCGATTTCACCATCGGCGCCGGCGGCCACGGCGTTGAGCGGGGTCGGCATCGCAACGACGGTCGGCGTTTGCGGGCCCGACAACGGCCAGATGCGAACACTGAGGTCATAGCTGACGCTGACCAGGGTGCGGCCGTCGGCGGTAAATGCCACGCCGTTGACGTTCTGAGTATGCTCGTCGAGCACGCGTGGCGCGCCGCCTGCGAGCGGCCAGAGGCGCACCGTGTGATCCCACGAAGCCGATGCGAGCGTTGCGCCATCCGGCGATGCCGCCAGCGCGACGATCGGCGCCGTGTGGCCTTCGAACACGGCGTCGGGCTCTGCCTTGCCAAAGGTCCAGACGGCAATGCGGCCATCGGCGCCGGCGGTCGCCGCGCGCCCTGCGCCGAGCAGCACGACCGCGTTGACGGCGTCGGCATGGAAACGAAGCACCTGCTCGGCCGCATTGCGCGTCAACGACCAGCGGATTGCGGTTGAATCGAAACTGCCGGAGATCGCGACTTGCCCGTCGGCCGATATCGCCAGCGCCCGCACCGGCCCGCCATGCCCGCGCAGTTGCGCGAAGGCGGACGTTGTGCCGATCAGCAGAACGATCAACAGCGCCGCAAAGCTAGGAAGCGCGAACCGGCCCACCTTGGCGAGTGAAGCGATCGCGGCAATGCTTTGCTGCATCCGCATCGGCCTCAGCGCACGCCCGGCCTGTCGCGGTCGAGTCCCTTGGCCCGGAGGTCGTCGAGGTAGTCCTGAAAACGCTGTCCGGCATTCACGCCGAGATCGCGCAGGAACGCCCAGGAATAGATGCCGGTTGAATGCATGTCGTCGAATCCCAGTCTGACGGCATAATTGCCGACAGGATCGACGGAAAGAATGGTCACATTACGTTTGCCGCCGACCGTCTTGCGCTCGGCTTCGGAATGCCCCTGCACTTCCGCTGACGGGCTGGTCACCCGGAGCAATTCGGCGGGAAGATCGAAGCTGCGGCCGTCGTCAAAGGCAACGCGCAGCGTGCGGCGGTCCTTCGGCAGGCGAATCTCGACCGGCCATGCCAGCGTAACGTCAGGCACGCGCACCGCCGACGTCAGCTAGGGCCGATCAGATTTTGGCCGGGATCGCCTACCCTGGCGCCGCTCGTCGAAAAGGCGACGGAGCTCGGCTCCTGAATTTTATTGAGCACCATCGCGACGCCGGCGGCGGCAACCACGGCAAACGCCAGAGCCGCAACAAAGACTTTCATGGCAATTCCTCACATTTCACTTGAGCCGGACTATTCGGCCGGCACCGCATGCGGCGTGCGGTCGGGCGGCGCGCCGGCCTTCTTCTGCTGTTCCTCGACCCAGAGCGAGTGATGCTCCTTGGCCCAGTTCAGATCGACCTCGCCGGTACCCATCGCATCAAATGCGCCTTCCATGCCGATCGAGCCGATATAGATGTGCGCCAGCATCGCGGCGATGAACAGCATCGCGATCACGGCGTGGATCACGGTCCAGATCTGCAAGGCCGTGACGTTGCCCGGCAGATACGGGAAGATCAGGAACCAGCCGGACACCGACATCAGCGCCCCGCCGATGATCACGATCCAGAAAATGCCCTTCTGACCCGCGTTGAAACGCCGGGCTGGCGGATGCTTGCCGTTGGAGAGAATGCCGCCACCCTGCTTTATCCACTCCAGGTCGAGCTTGCCGGGGATGTTATCCTTGATCCAGATCAGGAACATGATGACGAGACCCAGCATGAACGGGAACGCCAGATAGTTATGCGCGAGCTTGGCCCAGGCCGACATGGCCGCAAAAGCGTCCGCGCCGAACAATGGCAGGATCAGGGTGCGGCCAAAGCTGACGTTCAGACCTGACAGCGCAAGGATGATGAAGCAGCTCGCCGTGAGCCAGTGGGTGAAACGTTCGAAGCTAGCGAAGCGCAGGATCGTCCGCCCCGAGAATCCCTGGTGGATGCGAATCCGGCCACGCACCATCAGGAAGATCGCCAGCAGGGCAATCATGCCGAGAATGGCAATGCCGCCGATCCAAGGCAGCTTGCCGCGATGGAAGTCGCGCCAGTCGCGCCCCGCAGGCTGGATCAGATTGGCAGCATTGCCGTCGGGGATCGATACGCGCCCGCTGATCTTGTCGCCCTCCTTCAGCGCGTTCAGGAGCTTGTCTTCCTGAACGGCTTCGGCGGTCGGCTTGAAGGAAAGCTGGGCGGCCGCGGGACTAACCAGAACGAACAGCAGCGCGAACGCGGCGAACAGAGGCCTGAAACCGGCAAGCTTGGGAATTGAAAGTGAGCCTGGCATTTGCACAACGCCCTTTCGGTTATCGGAATTTCAGGCCGCCGCACCGGGCGCGGCGGCCGTGGCATCAGCCGGTCGGTGAATCGCTGTAGGCGGTCTTCCAGCCCCACATGCCAGAGCCGTAACCGCGCTTCATCACCCGCTCCTTGTAGATCTCGGCGATGATCGCGCCGTCGCCGGCGAGCAGCGACTTGGTCGAGCACATCTCGGCGCAAAGCGGCAACTTGCCCTCGGCGAGGCGATTGGCGCCGTATTTGGCGTATTCGGCCGGCGTGGAGTTGGCTTCCGGCCCGCCCGCGCAATAGGTGCACTTGTCCATCTTGCCGCGCGATCCGAAGTTGCCGACCTTCGGATATTGCGGCGCGCCGAACGGACAGGCGTAGAAGCAGTAGCCGCAGCCGATGCACAGATCCTTGGAGTGCAGCACCACGCCGTCGGCGGTGGTGTAGAAGCACGACACCGGACAGACCGCGGCGCACGGCGCATCCGTGCAGTGCATGCAGGCCATCGAGACCGAGCGCTCGCCGGGCTTGCCGTCATTGATGGTGACGACACGGCGGCGATTGATCCCCCACGGCACTTCATGTTCGTTCTTGCAGGCGGTCACGCAGGCGTTGCACTCGATGCAACGGTCGGCATCACAGAGAAATTTGACGCGAGCCATGATCTATTCTCCTCTCACGCCGATTGGATCTGGCACAGGGTCACTTTGCCCTCGTGCATGCCGGTGACGGGGTCGTAGCCGTAGGACGTGATCGTGTTGACGCTTTCGCCGAGCACGATCGGGTCTGCGCCCTTCGGATATTTGCCGCGTTGGTCGACGCCCTGGAACCAGCCGGCGAAGTGGAACGGCATAAACGCCACGCCCTTGCCGACGCGATCGGTGACGAGCGCCTTGACGCGGGCCTTCGAGCCGTTCTCGGGGCCGAACACCCAGACCCAACCGCCGTCCTTGATGCCGCGCTCAGCAGCATCCGAGGTGTTGACCTCGACAAACATGTCCTGCTGCAACTCAGCAAGCCAGCGGTTCGACCGCGTCTCCTCGCCACCGCCTTCGTATTCCACGAGGCGTCCCGAAGTCAGGATGATCGGGAATTGCTTGGCCAGTCCCTTGTCCACCGCCGCCTTCTGAACGGAGAAGCCGAGATTGGCCATGCGGAACTGACGCCCATCCGGACGCGTCGGGTATTTCGCGACCAGATCGGGCCGCGGTGTGTAGATCGGCTCGCGATGAACCGGCACGGGATCGGGCAGATTCCACGCCACCGCGCGGGCCTTACCGTTGCCATACGCCATCACGCCATGCTCCAGCGTGACGCGAATGATGCCGCCCGACAGGTCGACCGCCCAGCCGACGCCATCCGGATTGTTGCCGCCGATCTTCTGGATCGTCGCCAATTCGGCCTCGGTGAGGTCCTTGTCCCAACCGAGCTTCTTGAGCAGGCCGTAGGTGAACTCGGGATAGCCGTCGGTCAGCTCCGAGCCCTTGCTGTAGGAGCCTTCGGCCAGCAGATTGACGTTCTTCACCGAACCGTCCGGCTGCTTCTCTTCGTAGACCACGCCGAAGCGGGCGCGGAACGTGCCGCCGCCGTCCTTGGCGTGAAGGTTGGTGTTGTAGAGCGTATGCGTGCCCGGATGCTTGATCTGCGGCGTGCCCCAGCACGGCCACGGCAGCCCGTAATAGTCGCCGCCGATCTCGGGCTCGTCCGCCTTGGCACGCAAGGTCACCAGGTCGAACTTGCCCTGGTTATTCATGTGCGCCTTCAGGCGCTCCGGCGACTGGCCGGAATAGCCGGTCGAGAATCCGCCGCGGTTGATCTCCCGCAGCAGATCCTCAGGCACCGGACGATTGTTCTCGACCTTGATGTTCTTGAACATCTGGTCGGCAAAACCGAGCTTCGCGGAAAGCCGGTAGATGATCTCGTAGTCGTCCTTTGATTCGAAGATCGGCTTGACGATCTGCTCGCCCCATTGGATCGAACGGTTGGAAGCCGTGCGTGAGCCCGAGGTCTCGAACTGGGTGCAGGCCGGCAACAGGTAGGTGCCGTTCTTGCGGTCTGAAATCGCGGCAAACGTCGTCGGATGCGGATCGGCGACCACGAGCAGTTCGAGCTTTTCGAGGCCCTTCACCATTTCCGTCATGCGCGGAACGGTGTTGCCGCCGTGTCCCATGATGACCACGCCCTTCACGACATCGCGTTGGTCGACATCATCAGGGTTGGCCAGCGTCGCATCGAACCAGCGGGTCCACGGGATGCCCGGCAATTCCATGTTCTGCTTGCGGTTACGGGCTGGACGGCCCGACTTCGCCGGCACTTCGTCGAAGCGCGCCTGCAGATAATCGTACTCGACCTCCCAGACGCGCGCCCAATGCTTCCAGGCGCCTTCGACCAGGCCGTAATAGAGCGGCAGCGTCGTGATATCGAGGCCGATATCGGTCGCGCCCTGCACGTTGCAGTGGCCGCGGAAGATGTTGGCGCCGCCGCCAAATGTGCCGACGTTGCCGGTCGCCAGCAGCAGGTTGCAGTACGCCCGAACGTTGGCGGTGCCGACGGTGTGCTGGGTGCCGCCCATGCACCAGATGAAGGTCGCGGGTTTTTGCTTGGCGAAGGTCTCGGCGACCTTCTTCATCTGTTCGCCGGGAATTCCGGTGACGCGCTCGACTTCCTCCGGCGTCCACTTCGCAACTTCGGCGCGGATCTGGTCCATGCCGTAGACGCGTTGCTTGATGAATTCCTTGTCTTCCCAGCCATTGTTGAAGATGTGGTGCAACATGCCCCAGATCACCGCGATGTCGGTGCCGCCGCGGAACCGGACATATTCGGTCGCGTGGGCCGCGGTGCGGGTGAAGCGCGGATCGAGCACGAATACGTTGGCGCGGTTGATCTCCTTGCCGGTCAGAATGTGCTGCAGCGACACGGGGTGCGCTTCGGCGGCATTCGAACCCATGAAGACGATGGTCTTCGAGTTTCGGATGTCGTTGTAGGAGTTGGTCATCGCGCCGTAGCCCCAGGTGTTGGCGACGCCGGCGACGGTGGTGGAGTGGCAGATACGGGCCTGATGGTCGATCGAGTTGGTGCCCCAGAAGGCCGCGAACTTGCGGAACAGATAGCCGCCTTCGTTGGAGAATTTCGCGGAGCCCAGCAGATAGACCGAATCGGCGCCCGACTTGGCGCGGATTTCCATCATCTTGTCGCCGATCTCGTTGATCGCCACGTCCCACGAGATCTTCTGCCACTCGCCGTTGACCAGCTTCATCGGGTATTTCAGCCGGCGATCGCCGTGAACCAGTTCGCGCACCGAAGCGCCTTTGGCGCAATGCGAGCCGCGGTTGATCGGGCTATCCCAGGCCGGCTCCTGGCCGACCCAAACGCCGTTCTGCACTTCGGCGATCACGGTGCAGCCGACCGAGCAATGCGTGCAGATGTTCTTTTTGACCTCGGTCGGCGCGCCGACGATCTTCGGCCCGGCCTGCGCCTTGCGCACCGACCCGAGCGGCATCAATCCGATCGCCGCGCCTGCACCCGCAGCCAGACCGGAGCGCCGCAGAAAGGTGCGGCGGTCGAGAACGCCTGACGCAAGGCCGGCGGCGATACCCTGCAAACGCGCCTTGCCCGCGGATCCGTCTCTTCGCTTGATCAGCATGTGCGTTGTCCCATCAATAGCGATTGACGCGATAGTAGTTCTTGACGTGATCGGTTTCCTTGTAACGCGCCTTGACGCGCTCGGCCTGCGACTTATCCGCGGCCGCCTCGCCGCCGGTGAGCGGCACAACAGCTGCTGCCGCGACCGCCGAACCGCCCATCAGAAACAGGCTGCGCCGATCCACCCCCGTGGCCCGTGACTTGCCCTTGCCGTCAGATAGCTTGCTCATTGCAATGTCCCTTCTCACGTCGTCTTTCGCCGTCACTCGGACAGCGTGAAGGCCTCGGATTCCAATTCCATGAAGACACGGCCGGCGCGGCCGACAGCACGGTAGAAGCGCGCCGACTGCGACATTTCCAGATCGGCGAACATCCGCACCGCCCATGGCTTGAGATGCCGCTCGAAGAAACGCGCCTGCTCGGCGAACTCAGCCTCGAAGTCGTTGCGTGCGAGGCCGGCCATGACCTCGAGCAGGATCGCGATGTGATCTTCCGGCTCTCGCGAGGTGCCGGCGCGCTCGATTCCCAGCGCATTCAGGTCGTCGCGCACCCGCGCCAGCGGGCGCTCGTGAAGGAAGCCGGTCAGATAGTAGGAGGCATAGGGCAGCAGCTCGCCGCGGCCGAGGCCGATGAAAAGATCGAAGAATTCCTTGCTGACGGCGCGATCATCGGTCGCCGCTGCCGCCGCAGCGAGTTCGATATGCGCCATGCCGAGATCGGACGCGTCGCCTTTCAGCGTCGCCACACGCCTAAGCGTGTCGGCGTCGGGCGCCTTGCCGAGCAGCAATGACAGCAGGCCGTATTCCGCGGCGCGCAGTTGATCGATCTCATCGATCTCGGTGTGCGATTTCACCTGATCCTCGGGTGGTCCGTACAGATCGGGACGAAGTACAAAACGATTCACGCGCGTCAGCGCCTCGACGGCGAGAACACGTTCCGCGGGAATGCGCGACCACGCCGAAACCGACGGCTGAGCAATGCCCAGTTCCCGCGCCAGCGACCCGACGCCACCCGCTGCTTTGATAGCTAGTTCCAGCCCGGCATCACGCATGGTGCTACCGATTCTCCCCGCACTCGCGCCCGCCCGTGTCCCCGAGCAAACAAACTTAGAACTGGAATTATTCCAAGCTGGGAATTTCTAACATAGGCTGTGCCTATGTCCGCAGAAACTTTTGTCTAAACAATCGGTTTTGCGGTGCCATGACGTCGCAGTGGTTGCTGCGGCGCAACAGGTTGCGCCAATTGCGACTTTTTTATCGACGCAGGTTCGCCGACATCGCCGTTGGCCATTGAAACGGCTTCTGTTTCTGCCGCAGCCGGCTCATTCGAGCGTCTGAGAGACTGCTCCGGAAGATCTACCTGCGGTTCCGTCGGCAGATTGCCTTCGTACGGCTCTGCAGGAGAATGCGGCGCCTCATCTTCAGGACAATTTGCATCAAAACTTGTCTTCTCGGCTGCGGGTTCGCCCATGATCTGCGACACCAGCCGCGCGACATCGACGCCTGCGCCGAGTTCGCCGCCGCCGGGCACCCCGCCCGGTGCATTCCAGTCATAGGCATATTCGAGCGCTGGATTGACGTAGTTGCGAATCGCCGGGTCCAGCGCCCAGGATTTTTGCAAGGCCGCATTCCTCAACTGCTCGGGAACACCTTTGCGAAGAAATGCGGTGATATCGGTGCTTCCGGTCAGTTCCTCGAGCTTTGGCAGGGTCGAGAGGTCGAATTCCGGCGTGACGTCTTCGCTTTGCGGTGCGGGCAAGCCCGCCGATGCAACGCTTTCACCGGATGGATCGTCCGGCTTCGGCTCCGGCTGTTTTGCCTCCTGCTTGCGCTGCGACCATCGCGCCAGAAAGCCTCGATCGGATTCGTCCGAACCACTCATCGGCGTCCCGTTCCCTCATCCGGCCGGCCGCCCGGCACGCGCGGCCGGTCGCCCGCTGCGCGATCGCGCTTGCGCTTGTGAAACGCGCGTTCGACATGGAATTGATCGACAAAGGCCGCAATCCATGCCGCGATCTCAGGAGGCATAAGCACGGTGCCGATCACATCGCAGCCGCTTTCGAACATCGCTTCCCCTTCGGTCGGGTCGGCGGTCACTTTCGTCAGCTCAAGTTCGGACCCACCGTCCTGACGCCGTAGCGCGATCCAGATCCGCGGCTCGCCATCGGCCAGATTGTCGCGATAATTTGCGGTTTCCGCGCTGAACAGATCAATGCTCGCCGAGCCAGCGTAATAGATCGTCGCATCGGCCTCCGTGGAGAGCGCAGTCCATGGCGCCGTCGCCGGCACTTCGTCCAGGACCATCGCCGGCGACCATATATGGTCGATCCAGGGATTATCGATCGAACGGCGGCGCAAAACCACGCCGACTTCGCGGGATGCTTCCGTCATGCGGTGCTCGATCCTCCGTTCAGTGGCCGATCATGCGACATTCGCGACCGCCGTCAGCGGCAACCCTGCGATCAGATTTTGCGGTTTGAGCCTCACCACCTTGTCCGCGCCCATGGCGAGGATGAGGTAGACGGGCTTGTCGCCGACCCGCTCGTCCACCAGCCGCGCATCTTCGAAGCTCAGGCGCATCAAGGCCACGATGCGCTCGGCAACGCCACCGTCAAACCGCTCGCCGCGCCACAACGCATTGCCGATCCGCGTCGCCTCGCTGTCGAGGCCGACAAACCAGCGCCAGTCGCGATCCTCGATCGAGGCTGTTGTTTCGACGCTGACGGTAACGCCGAGCAAATGCGCGATCCAGCGTTCGATGACCCGGCACAGCCCGGCGCGCGCCTTGGCGTTGCCGCCGAGATTCATCGCCATCGCGTGCGCGTCCGATCGCGACCAGTAGGTCCAGGCGTTTTCGTCATCCATCACGTCCATCTCGCCAAAGGACTTTGGCTGTTGCAGCATGGCCGTGAGCGGCGATGAATGCAGGTCGTGCTGGGCATGCTGCTCCGCCTCGATCACCTCCGCATCGGCCAGCAGCAGCGTGCCGTCGTGAACGGCTGCCAGTTGGCTGCGATAGAACAGCTCCGCCGCACGCAATATATAAGGGTCGTCGCAGCCTTCGAGCGCGTTGCGCAGGATCAGGTGACACAATTGCGATAGAAAGATCGGCGGCAGGTCACCGGCGCCTTTTCGGGCCAGCGCGACATAAACCGCCTCCAGCGACGGCGCCGCCAGCAGCCGGTCGCGGAAATTCATCATGAAGGACCAGTTTTCGCGCGCGTCGGGATCGGCAAGCCGGGCGATGTCCTTAGCTGACACGGCACGCAGCGGGTCAGCCATCAGGCTCGCGTGCAGATCGCGCTCGGCATCGCAGGCGTCCGCCGGCGGCATCAATTCAGGCCGCGCCAGATAGGCCATGACGAGTTCGGGCGTCGCGACCAATCCGCCATGATCGGCGCGGCGCGTGAGGTGATGGCCCGATGCGACCCAGAATTCTCTCATGTGCGATCCGTCGTCCTGGCGTCTGTCCTGATCAGCCCGAGAAGATCGACCTCTTCGGCAGGTTCACCATCGCCTTCGACTTCATGGAAGGTAAAGGCGCTGGCATGGGCGTGCAACCGGTCGGCATCTGCGGCAACCGGGCGCGGTTTGAGCGTGCGAAAGCGTTCGCGGATTTCGCCGTTTTCGACGCTGCGCTGCACGGCAAGCAGCGTCTGCGGCGGATGTTCGCACAGCGAGCCTGCGAATGCGATCTCCTCCGCGGCGGCAAGACGCGCGGCCTCGATGTCAGGCGCCCCGAATTTCTCCATCAACTGCCCGGCGAGCCGCTCGATCATCGCCTGCCTTTCGGCTTCCGTCGCTTCGGTGACGATGGCAAGCGTCGACCACCCCAAACTGTCGATCCCGAGAAAGCCTGAACGGAGCGCCACGCGCTGCTTCTGGCCGAGCGTGGCCGGATCCCGGTTCCAGAACACGAAGGCGCCAGAAACTGCCCATTCGCCGGGTTCGGCCGCCCGCTCGAAGACAAACGTGTCCGACGGGTCCAGCCTGATGGTTCGCGGAAACTTCAACATGTCCGCCTCATCTGAATTTCGGACCGCGCGCCTGCGCATCATACCAAGTGGCGCGTCCAAGCGCATCCACAAGACTATCCCGCGCGGGCGCTCCGTTGCCGGCCGGCAGGCTGACCACCAGATCGCCGTTGACGTCGATCCCGCGGCGCTCACCCGCCTTGCGCTTGGGAAGTCGCTCCAGATAGTCCTGCGCGATTGCTTCGAAGCCGCGCTCGTTCCAGCGGTCGAACGCGGTCATCAGATGGCGGGCAAAACTCTCGATGATCGCATCGGTCTCGACCATCTCGAAACCTTCGCCCAGCAACGACACGCCCGACGCCGCCTGCACCTCCGGGACATGCGCCATCTCGGCAGCGCGCAGGATCACGCCGAAAACGAGCCATTCAGGTATGCCGTCTTCGGTGCATTCGGCCGGCCAGCCGAGCCGCCCGCCGCCGAGCAATCCCGCGTCGAAGCGGATCGCATCGGGCCAATCGAACGTAACCTCCCGCTCCGGCGGACAATGGGCGGCGATCGCATCGGCCAGCGCATTCATGCCGGCAAAGAAAGCCCGGCGCGCCGAGCGCAGCGGTTCGTCGGGTTCGAGCACCACCGCAAACTCGACCAGATCATAGCGGCGCACCCACACCAGTGTCCCTGCGCCCGCCTCCGCCGCGATCTCGCAAGCATGCGAGAAGGCATCGCGGAGTTCGCGCAACGCGACCAAAGTATAACCGGGGGGCAGATCGAGCGTCTGTTCCGTATCCCCTGGACGACTGATCACGAAGAAGGATTCCCTCATTGCTTCAAAGCCCGCAGGTGTATGCTATGCCGCGCAAGGTGGCGGCGCGAGCGGCCTTTGTGTCTTGCAGATGTCCGCCCGAGCGGTTACCGCAGAACTGCGGGATAAAGCAACCGCCCGCTTAATGCATCGGGTCGAAGGTATTTCAAATGAGCGCGGCGACGTCTCGCCTCCTGATTTGCAGTTGCGAGAGGACCATGCCGCTCGATGCGGAAGCGATCGGCCGTGGCTGCTCGGCCAGGCGCACGCAGGCGAACCAGCTTTGCGGCCTAGACCTCGACCGTTTCAAGGAAGCGCTCGCTGAGGGCGCGCCGATCACCGTTGCCTGCACCCAGGAAGAAACGCTGTTTCGAGAAGTCGCGGAGAGCAGTCCGCAAGCCCAGCTCACCTTCGTCAACATCCGCGAGACCGGCGGCTGGTCGAAGGATGCTGCGGCGGCGGGACCAAAAGCCGCAGCGCTGATTGCCGCAGCGGGCGAAGAGATGCCGCCACTCTCGCTGGTGACGCTCGAAAGCAGCGGCGTTGCGCTGATCTATGGCCGCGACGAAATCGCCGTCGAGGCCGCCCAGCGTCTCGCCGATCGTCTGGACATCACCGTGCTTCTCACCAGGCCCGGCGACGTCGTGCCGCGCCGGACGAATGAATTTCCCGTTCTCAAGGGCACCATCCGGAACGCCCGCGGACATCTCGGGCAATTCGAACTTGCGATTGACGATTACGCGCTGCCGTCGCCCTCCTCGCGCGCAAAACTCGTGTTCGGGCCTTCGCGCAACGGCGCCACCTCGACCTGCGATCTGATCCTCGATCTCTCGGGCGGCGCTCCCCTGTTTCCTGCACATGAACTGCGCCCCGGTTATCTGCGCGCCGATCCCCGCGACAAGGCCGCCGCCGAGCGCGCGATTGCGGATGCCGGCGCGCTGGTCGGCACCTTCGACAAGCCGCGCTTTGTCGATTTCGAGCCGTCGCTGTGCGCGCATTCGCGTTCGTCGATCACCGGATGCACGCGCTGCCTTGATCTATGTCCGACCGGCGCGATCGCGCCAAACGGCAACGCGGTCGCGATCGACGCCAATGTCTGCGCCGGCTGCGGCTCCTGCGCATCCGTATGTCCGACCGGCGCGGCGTCCTATGCGCTGCCGAGCGCGGACGCCCTGATGCGGCGGCTGCGGACGCTGCTGCAGACCTACCGCAAGGCAGGCGGAAGCGACGCTGTCGTCTTGTTTCACGACGGCGAACATGGCGAGGACATCATCGATGCGCTGGCGCGCTTCGGCGAGGGCCTGCCGGCCAATGCGTTGCCGCTGCGCGTCAATGAAATAACGCAGCTCGGCCCGGAACTGATCGCCTCCGTCTTTGCCTATGGCGGCAGTGGCGTCGCGCTGCTGACGCGCGCAAAACCCCGCCACGACATCACGGCACTGCGCCGCGCGGTCGAAACCGCGGATCGTGTCGTCGGCGCGCTGGGTTTCGGTAACGGCATCATTCGGATTATCGAGACCGACGACCCGGACCAGTTGCGCACCATGCTGGATGCCGCCCCTCGCGGCGTCGCCACACAAAAGCCCGCCGGCTTTATTCCTCGCGGCGCGAAGCGCGGCGTGCTCGAAACGACGTTTCGCGAGCTTCACCTCGCCGCGCCCGCGCCGGTCGATGTCGTACCGCTGGCGCCGGGCGCGCCGTTCGGCACGGTGAAGCTGGATGTCGACGGCTGCACGCTGTGCCATGCCTGCGTCACCGCCTGCCCGACCGGCGCGCTATCGGACAACCCTGATCGCGCGATGCTGCGCTTCACCGAGAGCCTCTGCGTGCAGTGCGGGCTCTGCGAATCCACCTGCCCCGAGAAGGTCATCAGCATCGAGCCGCGTCTCGACTTCCAGGCCTGGAACACGCCGCAGCGCGTGCTGAAGGAAGAAGAGCCGTTCAACTGCATCGGCTGCGGCAAACCCTTCGGCACCAAAAGCTCGATAGACCGCGTGCTGGCAAAACTCGGCGAGAAGCACTGGATGTTCCAGGGCGCCAACGCCAGGCGGCTCGACGTCGTCAAGATGTGCGCGGACTGCCGTGTCGAAGCGGTGGTGAACGAGAGTTTTGATCCGCATGCGGGGCCGCAACGCCCGCCGGTCATGACGACGGAAGATTATCTGCGCGCGCGCAATGTGAAGAAGGACGATCCACTTGGATCGTGAACAACCCGTGCCCGCACCCCCTCCAGGTCTCCAACCCCGCGCGACGTCAAAAGCCGCCGGCATTCCCGGCGTCAAGCACGTCATCGCGGTTGCCTCCGGCAAGGGCGGCGTCGGTAAGTCCACCACCTCGTGCAACCTCGCGCTCGGTTTTGCCGCACTCGGACTGAAGACCGGCATTCTCGACGCCGACATCTATGGCCCGTCGCAACCAAAGCTGTTCGGGCTGCGCGGCAAGCCGCGGCAGATCGGCCCGCGCATGCTGGAGCCGATGGAGCGTTTTGGCGTCAAGGTGATGTCGATCGGCTTTCTGGTCGAGGAAGACAACGCCATGATCTGGCGTGGGCCGATGGTGATCTCGGCGATCACGCAGATGCTGCGCGAAGTCGCATGGGACGATCTTGATATTCTTGTCGTCGACCTGCCGCCCGGCACCGGCGACGCGCAGCTCACCATGGCGCAGCAGGCACCGCTGGCGGGTGCGATCATCGTCTCGACCCCGCAGGACATCGCCCTGATCGATGCCCGGCGCGGGATTGCGATGTTCCAGAAGGTGAGCATTCCGATCCTCGGCCTGATCGAAAACATGTCGAGCTTCTGCTGCCCGACCTGCAACCATGTCACGCCGATCTTCGGCCATGGCGGCGCGCGGACTGAAGCCGAAAGCCGCGGCATTCCCTATCTCGGCGAAATCCCGCTCGACATGCAGATCCGCCAGACCTCCGACGACGGCCGCCCGATCGTCGCGATCGAGCCCGACGGCGTCCATGCTAAGCACTATATCGGTATGGCGCGTGAAATCTGGACCGCGATCGTCACCGGCGCGGCGCACCGGCCGCCGCCGCGCATCGTCATCGAGTGACCCAATTCCGCTAACGCGCCTCCTCGAAACCGCCAAGCGCCGCGGTGAGATTGGCGCCGAGGATATCGGACAGATAACCTCCCTCCTGCACGAAAACGGTCGGAAGCCCAAGCCGCGCGATCTCTGCACCGATGCGCCGGAAGCCGGCCGTCGTCACCGCGAGGCCGGCAAGCGGATCGTGCTCCGACGCATCGAGGCCGAGCGCCACCACGAGCGCACCGGGCGCGAACGCGCGGATGGTTTTTTCCGCCTCACCCATCGCCTTTATGTAGGCGTCGTCGCCGGTGCCCTTCGGCAATGGAATGTTCAGATTTGCGCCCAGGCCGGGGCCCGTGCCCCGCTCATGCGCATATCCCCATACATACGGATAGTAGAAGACGGGGTCGGCATGGATCGAAACCGTGAGAATGTCGGGGCGTTCGTAGAAGATGCCCTGCGTGCCATTGCCGTGATGCACGTCGACATCGAGAATAGCGACCCGCTCGTGTTTCAGCTGAAGTTGAGCCGCCGCCACGGCGCTGTTGTTAAGAAAGCAAAATCCGCCGGCGAGATCGCGATAGGCATGATGACCGGGCGGGCGGCACAGCGCGTAGGCCGCGTCTTCACCGTCCATCACGAGTTGGGCCGCGGTTGCGGCAACATCGGTCGCGGCACAGGCCGCAGCCCAGGTGCCGGGACCGATCGGGCATGCGGTGTCGGCGGCATGCCAGCCGAGCCGGCCGACAATGTGGGTCGGGTAAGTGGCGGCGTTGCGAACGGGATGCACGTTGGCGATCATTTCGGGGCCTGCATCGCCGAGCGCGCTCCAGGCATCCCACGCCTCCTCCAGAAAACGAAGATATTCGGGGCTGTGGATCCGCGACCGCGGGCCTTGGCCGAAAATGGTCGGCGCGACCAGATCATGCTTGCCGGCCTTCAGTCCTGCCAGCAAGCGATCGGCGCGCTCGGGCTGCTCGGTGGTGCGCTGGACGACGCCCCGCACCAGGAAAAATTGCGGATCGTGGCTGCGATGCAGTTCGGTGTAGACGGCCTTCACACGGTTACTCCGTTGGTTGGAAACAAGATCCCGCTCGGCGGTGCGACATTGCCGACCGATGGCGCGAGTTCTCGCACCAGTTTACCGACTTCGCGCCAGGCGTGACCGATATGATAATCGACATAAGCGTTGATGCGTTCGGGATGACCGGCCTCGATCGCGGCAAGCAGCGGCTCGTGCGTCCGCGCGATCTCATGCGGATCGTCGTACAGGCGGCCGATCAATCCGATCACCATGCGCAGCTCTGCCGCGAGATCATCGAACAGCCGCAGCAGGCGGCGGTTGTCGGCAATTTCGAAGATCAGCCGGTGAAAACGATAGTCCTCCTCCACCTGCCGCGCCGGATCGTCGAGATCGGCGGTCTTGTGCAGAACGTCGATTTGCTGCCGCAGCACGTCGCGCGACTGGGGCGTGAGATTCCGCGCCGCCAGCACGCCGGCGTGCCGTTCGATGCAAATGCGCAAATCGTAGATCTCGTCGATGTTCCTGATTTCGAGCTTGCGCACAAAGAAGCCTCGCCGCGGGCTTGCGACCAGCAACCCCTGCTTCTCCAGCAACCGCGCCGCCTCCCGCACCGGCGCGCGGCTGACGCCTAGTTCGCGGGCAATGCCTGCCTCCACCACTTTGGAGCCGGGAGGCAACCGCCCCTGAACAATGGCCTGCATCAGCATACGGGCGATCTGGCCGACCAGATCGCTGTCCGCAAGGGCCGGTAATCCAACAGGAAGCGACATAGGGCGCATCGGCTAAACCCGCGTCATCTGGTGATCATTTTTTAATCGTCGATTGTCGACACTTTAATCTTGCCTAAATGCTGCGCCGCACGCAAGCTGAAAAAATTGAAAATGGATCAGGCGGAAATGACCAGCGCAGCTCCAAATACCGCGAAGGCATGGCCAGCGGTGGCAGACCAAACCCTCCAAACCCGGATCGACCTCGCAGCCGCGTACCGATTGATTCACCGGCTCGGTCTCGACGACAGCATCTACACCCACATCTCCGCCCGGCTGCCAGGCCGGCAGGACCGCTTCCTGATCAATCCCTATGGCCTGCGCTTCGAGGAGGTCACGGCATCCAACCTGGTGACGGTCGATCTGGACGGAAACGTCATCGACGACCCCATGGGTCTCGGCATCAACCCGGCAGGCTTCACAATTCACAGCGCGATCCATGCCGTACGGCATGATGCGATCTGCGTCCTGCACACGCATACGGTGGCCGGCATCGCCGTCGCCTGCCAGAAGCGGGGCCTGTTGCCGCTCAATCAATGGTCGCTGCAGTTTACCGACTGCCTCGCCTATCACGACTACGAAGGCATCGCGCTCGATCTCGATGAACGTTCACGCCTTGTCGCCGATCTCGGCGACAAGTTCGCGATGGTGTTGCGCAACCACGGCATGCTGACCTGCGGGCGCTCAGTCGCCGAGGCGTTCAAGCTGATGCACAATCTGGAACGCTCCTGCCGCGCGCAACTCGCCGTGCAGTCATCCGGCGCCGAGATCATCGAACTGTCCACGGCGGTCGCCCGCAAGACGGCCGGCCAATACGCCAGCTTCTACGACGCGATCGAAACCAACGGCGTGCCCGATAGCGAATGGGCCGCCTTCAAGCGGATGCTCGAACGTACCGATCCCGATTT
The DNA here is from genome assembly GCA_963816815.1 of uncultured Alphaproteobacteria bacterium. Classification (GTDB taxonomy): domain Bacteria; phylum Pseudomonadota; class Alphaproteobacteria; order Rhizobiales; family Xanthobacteraceae; genus Bradyrhizobium. The sequence goes on along the minus strand of CAWFMW010000067.1, from coordinate 27,375 downwards.
TGCGAACTGACTAGCGTAACGCGCAGCCGGTAGCGCGCCGGCCAGCCTTTTTGAACGAGGTATGTAATGTCCAAGCGTAGAATATTGATGAGCTTTGCGGTGCTTTGCATGCTGAACACCGCGGCAGTAGCCGAGGGGCCGAAGGCAGGCGGCGTTGTCAATGCCGTGATTCAGCCGGAGCCTCCGAGCCTGATGGTGGGTCTGGTTCAGAACGGCCCGACGCAGATGGTGGCCGGCAACATCTACGAAGGCCTGCTGCGCTACAGCCCCAAACTGGATCCCCTGCCTGGCCTCGCCGAGAGCTGGACGGTCAGCGAGGACGGCAAGACCTACACGTTCAAGCTGGTCAAGGGCGCGACCTGGCATGACGGCAAGCCGTTCACCTCGGCGGACGTCCTGTTCTCGATCGATTTCCTCAAGCAAACCCACCCGCGGGCGCGCGGCAATCTGGTGCAGCTCGACAAGGTCGAAGCTCCGGATAAATCGACCGTCGTCTTCACGCTGAAGCAGCCGTTCGGCCCCTTCATCGGCATCTTCGAGGTCGGCTCACTGCCGATGATTCCGAAGCACATTTATGAAGGTACCGATTTCAAGACCAACCCGGCCAACAACACGCCGGTCGGTACCGGCCCCTTCATGTTCAAGGAATGGCAGAAGGGTTCGTTCATCCGCCTGGTCAAGAATCCGAACTACCACGTCAAGGGCAAGCCCAACATCGACGAGATCTACTGGCACGTGATTCCGGACGCCGCCGCGCGCTCGGTCGCGTATGAGACCGGCAAGGTCGACGTGCTGCCGGGCGGCTCGGTGGAAAATTTCGACGTGCCGCGCCTGAGCAAGCTCAAGAACACCTGCGTCACCGGCGCCGGCTGGGAGTTCTTCAGCCCGCATTCCTGGCTCTGGCTCAACAACCGCGCAGGACCCACCGCGAACAAGAAATTCCGTCAGGCGCTGATGTTTGCGATCGATCGCAACATGGCCAAGGACGTGGTCTGGAACGGCCTCGGCAAGGTCGCCACCGGCCCGTCGGGCTCGGCGATCAAGTACTACACCGGCGCGGTGCCGAAATACGATTACGATCCGGCCAAGGCCAAGGCGCTGATCAAGGAATCCGGCTACAACGGCGAGAAGCTGCGCATGCTGCCTCTGCCCTATGGCGAGACGTGGCAGCGCTGGGCCGAAATGGTTCGCCAGAACCTGCAGGACGTCGGGATCAATGTCGATATGGTCGCGACCGACGTTCCCGGCTGGAATCAAAAAGTCAGCGAGTGGGATTACGACATCGCCTTTACCTATCTCTATCAGTACGGCGATCCCGCGCTCGGCGTCGGCCGCAACTACATCTCCAGCCAGATCGCCAAGGGCTCCCCATTCAACAATGTCGAGGGCTATTCGAATCCCGAGATCGACAAGCTGTTCGCCGACGGCGCGGTCGCCTTCCCCGATGCGGCGCGCGAGGAAATCTACGCCAAGGCGCAAAAGATCCTCGTCGAGGACGTACCGGTCGCATGGATGCTCGAACTGCAATTCCCGACCATCACCCGCTGCAGCGTCAAGAACCTGGTCACAACAGGCATTGGCGTGAACGACGGCTTCCGCGACGCCTGGATTGAAAAGTAATCGCGGACTTAACCGGGCGTCAGTCCCCAAGCCTGACGCCCGGATATCGCGCCTCCAACGCAATCGGCCGAACATGATTTCCTTCATTGCCCAGCGGATCGCGAAGGCCATCGTCGTGCTTCTCGCGCTCGTCGTTCTCAACTTCTTCCTGATCCGGCTGGCGCCGGGCGATCCGGCGCTGGTGATGGCCGGTGAAGCGGGGGCTGGCGATCAGATTTTCCTGGCTCAGCTGCGCGAGAAATTCGGTCTCGACCAGCCGCTGCCGGTGCAGCTGTTTCTTTATGTCAAAGGCATCCTCAGCCTCGATCTCGGATTCTCGTTTCGTCAGCAGATGCCGGTCGCAACGCTGATCCTGCAGCGCCTGCCGGCGACGCTGTTGCTGACCGGGACCGCGTTTGCGATTTCGCTGGCCTTCGGCATCCTGTTCGGCGCATTGGCGGCGCGCTTTGCCGGCACCTGGGCCGACACCGCGATCACGGTGCTGGCGCTGGTCTTCTACGCCACGCCGCTGTTCTGGGTGGCGCTGATGGCGATCCTGCTGTTTTCGGTCGCGTTGGATTGGCTGCCGAGCTTCGGCTACGAGACAGTGGGCGCGAACTATACCGGGCTGGCGCACGTGCTCGACGTCGCCGCCCACCTCATCCTGCCCGCGACGACCATCGGCCTGTTCTTCATGGCCACCTATGCCCGCATGACGCGCGCCTCGATGCTCGAGGTCAACCGGCTCGACTTCGTCAAGACCGCGCGCGCCAAGGGCCTGTCCGACACCGTGATCCAGCGCCGGCACGTGCTGCGCAACGCGCTGTTGCCGGTGGTCACCCTTGCGGGTCTGCAGGCCGGCACGCTGGTCGGCGGCGCCGTTCTGACCGAGACCGTGTTCGCATGGCCGGGTATCGGCCGCCTGATGTACGAAGCGCTGCTGCAGCGTGACTACAATTTGCTGCTCGGCGTCTTCGTCGTCTGCTCAGCCATGGTGCTGGCATTCAACCTGATCACGGATCTTGTCTACCGCTCCGTCGATCCCCGCATCGAGTTCGCCTCATGAGACAGGTCTGGCGAATGCTGTTGCGCAATCCCGGCGGCCTGATCGGCGTCGCGATCCTGACGATTGCGATTGCGGTTGCGCTGGTCGGTCCATTGCTGTTTCCGACCTCGCCCTGGCGCATGGTGCAGCGGCCGTTCCTGCCGCCGTTCACCATGGCCAACCTGCCGCTCGGCACCGATGCGCTCGGGCGCGACGTGATGGCGGGCATCATCTACGGCGCGCGCGTCTCGCTGCTGGTCGGCCTGATCTCGACGCTGGCATCGCTGGCGGTCGGCATCCCGCTCGGCGCAGCGGCCGGATATTTCGGCGGCAAGATCGACGATGCCCTGATGCGCTTTACCGAGTTCTTCCAGACCGTCCCGAGCTTTGCGCTGGCGATCGTCCTTGTCGCCATCATGCAGCCCTCCATCGTATCCATCGTGATCGCTATCGCCATCGTCAGCTGGCCCCCGGTGGCGCGGCTGGTGCGCGGCGAAGTGCTGTCGCTGCGCACGCGCGAATATGTCCAGGCAGCAATCGTGACCGGCCAGACCCATTGGTGGATCATCTGGCGCGAGATCCTGCCCAACGCGCTGTCGCCGGTCATCGTGCTGGCCTCGCTGATGGTTGCGACCGCGATCCTGCTGGAATCCTCGCTCTCCTTCCTCGGGCTCGGCGATCCCAATTTGATGTCGTGGGGCTACATGGTCGGCGCCGGCCGCACCGTGATCCGCCAGGCCTGGTGGATCACGGTTTTCCCCGGCATCGCCATTCTGGTCTCGGTGCTGGCGCTGAACCTGATCGGTGAAGGCCTCAACGACGCACTCAACCCTCGCCTCGCCAAGGGAGGGCGCTGAGCATGAGCGTCGTCATCAAGAACCTGACGCTGGCGCTGCCGCCCGGTGGCGATCGCCCTTATGCCGTGGACGGCGTTTCCTTCGAACTATCAGCCGGAAAAATCCTTTGCGTGGTCGGGGAGTCCGGTTCCGGCAAATCGATGTGCGCGCATGCGCTGATGGGCCTGCTGCCGGAAACGGTGACGGCCGAATCCGGCGAGATCCTGTTCGATGGCAAGAACCTGCTGTCGCTCGGCCCAGCGGAATGGCTGGCGCTGCGCGGGCGCGGCATCGCCATGGTTTTCCAGGAGCCGATGACGGCGCTCAATCCGCTGATGCGCATCGGCGACCAGATCGCCGAGATGTTCGAGGCGCATGGCCTCCTGACGCCAAAGGAGCGCCGGCAAAAGGCCCTCGCCCTGATCGGTGAAGTCGGCCTGCCCGACCCCGAGCGGATCGTTCGTGCCTACCCCCATCAATTATCCGGCGGCCAACGCCAGCGCGCGATGATCGCCATGGCGCTGGCGCTCGAACCCGCGGTGCTGGTAGCCGACGAACCGACGACTGCGCTCGATGTCACGACGCAGGCGCAGATCCTCAAGCTGATCCGAGACCTGCAGCGCCGCCGCAACATGGCCGTCATGTTCATCACCCATGATTTCGGCGTCGTCGCCGAGATCGCCGATCGCGTGGTCGTGCTTCAGCACGGCAAGGTGGTCGAACAGGGCACGGCCGATGACGTGCTGCTGCGCGCCCAGCACACCTATACCCGCGCCTTGCTTGCCGCCGTTCCCACCCTGCAGCCGCCGCAACGAACGCCTCTGCTCGACCGCAGCAAGGCCGTGGAAGTGGTCGGCCTCGGCAAGACCTATGTCAGCGGCGGCGGATGGTTCCGCGCCGAACGGCGCGTACAGGCGGCCAGGGAAGTCAGTTTTGACATTTTCCGCGGCGAGACGCTCGGTCTGGTCGGCGAATCCGGCTCCGGAAAATCGTCTGTCGCGCGCCTCGTCATGCGGCTGATCGAACCGGACGCCGGCACCGTCCGTATCGGCGACGTCGATCTCACCCGGATCAAGGGAAAGGCGCTGCGCGAACAGCGCCGCCGCATCCAGATGGTGTTTCAGGACCCGTTCGCCTCGCTCAATCCGCGCCGCAAAGTCGGCAACATCATCACTGACGGACCGATCGCGCATGGCGTCGATCCGGCGGCGGCGCGAAAACGCGCCGGCGAACTGCTCAGCCTGGTCGGCCTCAATGCCAGCGCGATGGAACGCTTTCCGCATGAATTCTCCGGCGGCCAACGGCAGCGCATCGGCATTGCGCGGGCGTTGGCGCTCGACCCGGAAATTCTGGTCGCCGACGAAGCGGTCTCCGCGCTCGACGTGTCGGTGCAGGCACAGGTGCTGGACCTGCTGGAAGACCTCAAGGCCCGGCTCGGCTTGTCGATGCTGTTCATCACCCATGACCTGCGCGTCGCCGCGCAGATCTGCGACCGTATTGCAGTGATGCAGCACGGCTCGATCGTCGAACTCAAATCGGCGGCGTTGCTGTTTGCGGCCCCCGAGCACGCCTACACCCGCGAACTGCTTTCCGCCGTGCCCGGCCAGACGTCATCGTCCAAGGCGGCATGAACCGGATCACGAACGATGCACTGCGTTCTGGTTAGCAAAAGCCTCGATCTCCGTGGCTATCTCGGTCCGCAATTCATGAGCGCGGCCGACCGCATCGAAATCGTCAGCCACCCGCACAAGGGTCCGGCAACGGATGTCCGGCTGGCGGTGGCCTGGCATCCCCCGGATGACGCATTTGAGCGCTATCCCAATCTACAGGCGGTCTGCTCGATCGGCGCCGGCGTCGACAACATTCTGGCGTGCCCCAGCCTGCGCCCCGATGTCGACGTGATCCGCGTCGTCGACCCCGCGCAGGCGCAGATGATGTCGGGTTTCGTCGCCTGGCACGTCATCGGTCATCAGCGGCGCTTTGCGACCTATCAGGCGCAGCAGCGCGAGGAACGCTGGCAGCGTCTCGGCCCGCGCCGGGCACAGGACGTGCCGGTCGGGATTTTAGGGTTTGGCGAAATCGGCCGCAGGGTCGCCTCCGATCTCGCTTTGCTTGGTTTCCCGGTCATGGCGTGGAGCCGAACCGAAAAGCCCACGCCACAAGGCGTGCGCGGCTTTCATGGCGCCGCCGGCCTTAAGGCTATGCTGGGTCAAACCGAGGTTCTGGTGAACCTGCTCCCTCTTACATCGGAGACCAAAGGCATCCTCAACCGCAAGACATTCGCGCGAATGTATCGTGGCGGTTACTTAATCCAGGTCGGCCGCGGCGAGCATCTGGTCGAAGCCGATCTGCTCGCGGCGCTGGAGAGCGGCCAGCTTGCCGGCGCGACGCTCGATGTGTTCGCGACCGAGCCATTGCCGCCGCGGCATCCGTTCTGGCGACATCCCAGCATCGTCGTCACACCTCATGATGCCTGCGAAGTCAGCGTGGAAGCGATCGGGGCGACGTTTCGCGCGACCGCGGAAGCGATACGCGCCGGCCGGCGCCCGCCGCACTCCATCGACCGCGAACGCGGCTACTGAGCGACGCTGACGGATGCAAACGCGATGTTGGGCACGTAAGAAGGCGCGCGTCTTACGCGCCGGCGGACGGCAGGCTGGCAGCGGCGATGGCCACAATCTGCGACAGCCGGCGTCCGATCCGGGAGGACGCGCTGCTCAGCAATGAACGAACCTGTCGCATCTCTTCGTCTTCCATATGCGCCGGGGGGCAAGAGCGCACAGGGAAGATGGTCCTGTCAGGCTAAGTAGTCGATATCCCTGGGAAAATAGCAATGCATGCTTCGTCCGGAGGCTGATCGGCAGTGGATTTATTGCCCCAATCGACCCGGCAGCGAATGAGATTTTCTCCCCGGATTCCGGCCCTCAAAGCCCAGTGATTCCGCTGTCGACCGCCAGCGCCTGCGCGTTGACGTAAACGCTCTCGTCGGAGATGAAAAACAGCGCCGCGTAGGCGATTTCCCAGCCCGTCGCCATCCGCCCGAACGGCACGCCCGCCGCGCTTCGCGATGGCCGGCCAGCGCTGGTGTGCCGGCCGAGCGGCGACCAGGCCCGGATAGATGATATTGGCGCGAATGCCACGCCTTGACCCCTCCTTCGCGACATTGCGCATCAGGCCGCCGAGCGCCGCCTTCGACGCGTCGTAGGCGATCAGCCGCGAACCGGAACGAAGCGCGGCGATCGAGGAGATGAACACGATCGAGGACCCGTCGGCGATGTGCTTGAGGGCCTTGCGGCAGCAAAGCATCGGCCCGGTCAAATTGACCGCGAACGTATCGTTCCATTGCTTGAGATCCACGCCGTCGAGCCCGAGCGCGCCAACCCCGATACCGACGTTGAGCACCATGCCGTCGAGGCCGCCGAGACCATCGATCGCCTCGTCGATCATCCGATCGACGTCGCCTTCGCGCGCGATGTCGGCTTCGATCGAAAACGCACGGCCTCCCTTGGCTGCAATGCGCTGGACGGTGTCATCGGCGCTGGCATGGTTCACATCGGCGACCGCGACATGGGCCCCTTCCCTTGCAAACAGCAGCGACATCGCCCGGCCGTTTCCAACCGGATCGGTGGCGGCGTCGAACGTCCGCTGCCCGCCGCCGACCACCAGAATCCGGCGGCCCTGAAGCCGCCCGCGACCCGGCGCCTCGCCTGCGGATTCCGGACTGAGCTGGCGGACATAACGAATCTTGTCGGACATTTTTCATCTCACCGGGTTTGAGCGGGTTGCGACGCGTGGAGAAATCGCCGCAGCGACGCGAGGACCAGATCGAGCCGGTCGTGATGAAGCCAGTGCCCGGCACCCGCGACCTTCTTCAGTTCAGCTTGCTTGAAATGCGCCAGCAGGCCGGCAGCTTCAGGATTAGGGAGAAAGCTTTCGTCGCCCCACATCAACAGCGTCGGACAGGCGATGCGCGACCACAGGGCGACATATTCGTCCGGCGACAGCCGATACGGCGCCCTCGCGCGCTGATAGTGATCGAACTTCCAGCGATAGAGGCCGTCATCGCCTGTCCGAACGCCGTGGCGGGCGAGATGAAGCGCCAGTTCGGGCGTCAGCCGCTTGTTGCGCGTCGAAAGCCGCTGCGCCGCCTCCGCGATCGTGCGGAAGGCGCTGGGTTCGCGCTCCCCGATGCGATCGAGCTGATCGATCCATCGCGACAGCTGTTCATGGATCGGCGCGGATTGTGAGCGCGACAAGAAGGCCCCGTCCAACACGGCAAGGCGCGATACCCGATCCGGATAGGCTCCGGCATAGGCGAGCGAGATCATTCCACCCAGCGAATGACCAACGATGGCCGCCTCCCGCAGCTCCGTGAAGCGGATCAAGCGGCTGAGGTCGTAGACATGATCGGTGAGACTGTAGCTGCTCCCCTTCGCCCATTCGGAATCGCCGTGCCCGCGCAGGTCCGGGGCCACGACATGGAAATGCGGCTGCAGTTCGCGCGCAATCGCATCCCAGTTGCGGCAATGGTCGAGCCCGCCATGGACCAGGATCAGCGGCGGCGCGGCATCATTTCCCCAGTCGACATAGTGCAACCGCAGCCCCTGGGACTCATAAAAGCGGTCTGCCGGCTCGGCCGTCATGGGATCGTCCCTCGCGGTGGTGACGGCCTATTTCGGCGTGAATCCGAACGTCCGTTCGAAGCGCTTCACATAGGCCGGCCACACCTCGGGATTGACGATGCGCGGCGGCCGCTTGCCGTCCAGCGCATCGAGGATCTGTTCGGCGGCGATCTTGCCCATGTTCACCCGCGCCTCCTTGGTGACGCCAGCGGTGTGCGGGCTCGCCAGCACATTGTCGAACTGCAGCAGCGGATGATCCGGCGGCGGCGGCTCCTTGTCCCAGACGTCGAGGCCGGCACCGGCAATCCGCTTGTCGCGCAACACCTCGTACAGCGCCTCTTCGTCGTGAATGAAACCGCGCGCCGTGGTGACGAAGAACGCATGCGGCTGCATCAGCGCGAATTCGCGGACGCCGATCATGCGGCGATTGTCCTTGCTCAGCGGGCACGAAATCGAGACGAAATCCGAGCGGCGCATCAGGTCGTGAAGCTCGACCTTTTCGGCGCCACGGGCAGCAATTTCCTCCGCGCTGAGATAAGGATCGTAGGCGATTACCTTCATGTGCAGCAGGCCGCTGCAGAGCTGGGCGATGCGGCGGCCGACATTGCCGATGCCGACGATGCCCACTGTCTTGCCCTGGACCTCATTGCCGATCAGCGCGTTGCGGTTGACATTGGCCTCGCGGCGCAGCGCGCGGTCGGCCTCGAGGATGCGCTTGGACAGCGTCAGCATCATCCCGAGCGCATGCTCGGCGACCGAATTGGCGTTGCCGCCGGATTGATTGACGACGAGCACGCCGCCAGCGGTGCAGGCATCGACATCGACGGGATCGAAGCCCGCACCGTTCGAGGACACGATCAGCAGGTTCGGCGCCCGCTTCAGCAGATCCGCGTGAACATGGAAATGCGGGGCGATCTCGTCGCGCGCTGCGCCGACCTGATAGGCATGCGCCGCCGACAATATTGGCGCCGCAACCGCATCGGGACTGTCGTTCTCCAGCCGGTCGAGCCGAACGTCGGCGCGGCTCTTGATAATATCGACATAGATCTCGTGGGCGAGGTATTTGACGTAGAACACGCGCTTGTTGTTGACGGTCATGTCGTTTGGCAACTTTCAGTTCGGGAAGCCGTAGAGCCTGGCGGGGTTATCGACAAGGATGCGTTGCTGGGTGGCCTTATCAGGCGTCCATGCCTGAAACAACTCGAGCAGATGCCCGGCATCGGGCATTTCGCCTTCGACGCGCGGATGCGGCCAGTCTCCGCCCCATACCAGCCGTTCCGGATTGGCCTTCACCAGCGCTTCATGGAACGGCCGCGCGTCAGGGTAATCCGGCGCGTTCTGGCTGAGGCGATGCGCGCCCGACAGCTTGCTCCAGCACCAGCCTTCTCCGACGCTGCGAAGCAGGCTCTGGAAGTCCGCGGTGCCGGTGCCGGCACGGGCGTCGGTGCGTCCCATATGGTCGATCACGACCGGCAGCCGCAGCGATTTCAGGATCGGAACCGTCTCGGGCAAATCCTTGACGTCGATCCACAATTGCAGGTGCCAGCCGAGCTCGGCCATCACAGGCGCAAGCGTCGCGGCTTCGCTCAAGGGAATGCCGCCGCGATAGTGCAACTGCCCGTCGCGAAAGAAGTGATTGAAGCGCAAGGCGCGGACGCCCACCTTGTTCCATTCGCGCAGCACGTCAGGCGAAACACTCGCATCGGCCACCGCGACGCCGCGCAGGCGTTCGGGTTGACGTTCCAGCGCATCCAGCATTGCCGAATTATCATGGCCATGCGCGCTGCCCTGCACCAGCACGCCGCGTGTAAATCCGAGCGTGTCGAGCATACCGAGATATTTTTCCAGCGGCGCATCCGGCGGCGTGTAGCTGCGATCGTCCGCGTAAGGAAAGCGGCCCGAAGGACCGAACACATGCGCATGGGCATCGCAGGCGTTCGACGGCAGCGGCACTTTGGGACGGGTGACGGGGCGCGGCGGCAGACAGGCAGGGATCATCGAACGTCTCTCATCGTCATTCCGCTTTCATTCCGGCGGCCTTGATGATCGGCGCCCATTTCTCGTAGTCGTCGCGGATTTTCGCGTCGAATTGCTGCGGCGTGCTGCCGATCGGTTGCGCCCCAAGTTTTGCAAGCCGCTCCTTGACGGCATCGGTATTCAGCGCCGCGACAAAATCCTGCGAGAGCCTGGCCAACACGTCGGCGGGCATTCCGGCCGGTCCGAGCAGGCCCCACCAGACGCCGGTGTCATAGCCCGGCACGGTCTCGGACATGCTGGGCACATCAGGCAGCAACGGCACGCGCGCCCCCGTGGTGACGGCGAGCGCGCGCAGCGTGCCGGCCTGAAGTTGGCCGACCAATTCCGGGCCGTTGTTGAACGACATCGGAATTTGTCCGCCGAGCAGATCGTTGATCGCGGGCGCGCCGCCCTTGTAGGGGATGGCGGCGAGATCGATCTTGGCCAGGTTCTTCAGGAGCTCACCTGCGAGATGCGTCGATGTCCCGTTGCCGGCATGGGCAAAGGACAGGCTGCCCGGCTTCGCCTTTGCCGCCGATATCAGATCGGCCAGCGTCTTGAATGGCGAGTTGGCCCGGACCAGCAGGATATTGGGCGATGACGCCAGCAGCGAGACCGGCGTGAAATCCTTGAACGTGTCGTAGGGGACCTTGGCATACAGCAAGGGATTGGTGGCATGGCCGCTTGCCACCATGATCAGGGTATAGCCGTCCGGCGGCGCGGTTGCGACCGCCTGCGAGGCGATCACGCCACCGGCGCCGGGACGGTTCTCCACGACGACGGACTGCCCCCATTGCTTGGAGACGACATCACCGAGCGTGCGCGTCAGGACGTCGACGCCACCACCAGCGGGATAGGGCACCAGAATATGCACGGGCCGCGACGGAAACGCCGGTTGGGCAACGGCAATGCCGCACATGATATGCATGGCCGCCGCCGCGACATGGATCGCCGCTGCTGCGGCAGCGATCCGGAACCACCTGCCCATGGCTTCCTCTCCCGAACTCTTTTCTTGTTTATCTCACATCGTCGCATCCCACCTGTAGCGGTGCGGGCGCAGAGCAGGATACGATCGGGACATGTTGACAATCCCGCCGATGCCGTCAAGTTTCGCCGCTCCAAGGTTGGGCGCAAACGCGCTCCAGGGATGAGCGCGAACGCAAGAGCGTCGCGGTTAGCGAATGAAGTTCGTCGCGGGTAAAGGAGACCAAAATGGCGGTTGCGGAGGAAAAAACCTCGCCCGAGACTTCTCAGAAGAGCTGGCACGGCATCGTGCTGCAAACGCTCAAGCGCAACGATATCCGCCTCGTCCCCTACGTGCCCGACCGCGTCCTGACGCCGCTAATCAAGAACCTGCACGCCGATCCCTACTTCACGACCTTCGCCACCGCGCGCGAGGAGGAAGCGGTCGGCATCGTCTCCGGCGCCTGGATGGGCGGCATGCGCAGCGCCGTGCTGATGCAGACGTCCGGATTTGCCACGCTCGCCAACGTGCTGGCGTCGCTGGCGATCCCCTACCAGATCCCGCTGATCATGTTCGTGTCCGAGCGCGGCACGCTCGGCGAATTCAACTACGGCCAGTCGCTGGTGTGCCGCACCATGCGCCCGGTGCTGGATTCGCTTGCGATGGAGCACCACACAGCGACGCGGCTCGACGAGTTCGAATTCATCGTCGACCGCTCCATCAAGCAGGCCATCACCACGCAGGCGCCGGTGGCGCTGATCCTCTCGCCGCTTTTGACCGGCGGCAAAGTCTTCGACAAGTGAGCGATCTCATGAGCAACGACAATCCGGCCCGCAACACCAAGGTCATGAACCGCTTCGATCTCACCTCGCGGCTGATCGCAAAATTGAAGCACCAGGAAGCCGTGATCGGCGGCATCGGCAACACCAATTTCGACCTGTGGGCCGCCGGCCACCGGCCGCAGAATTTTTATATGCTCGGCAGCATGGGCCTCGCCTTCCCGATCGCGCTCGGCGTGGCGCTGGCGCAGCCGGACCGGCGGATCTTTGCGCTGGAAGGTGACGGCTCGCTGCTGATGCAGCTGGGTGCGCTCTCGACGATTGCGACGCTGGCACCGAAGAATCTCACCATGGTGGTGATGGACAACGGCATCTACCAGATCACCGGTGCGCAACCGACGCCGGGCGCCGCCGTTGCCGACATCGTCGCCATCGCGGTCGCGAGCGGGCTGACCAACGCGAGCTGGGCAGCGGACGAAGATGATTTCGAGCGCCTGATCGAAGAATCGATGGCGGCCGCAGTCCCGACGCTGATCGGCGTCCGCATCGACGACAAGCCGGGCACAGGCGCCACCCGCCGCGATCCCGTGCAGATCCGGGAGCGCTTTATGCACGGTATGGGCGTACGGGAACCTCTGTGAAAGGCAATTAACCACGGCTAACGCCCGTTCGCGCGCATAGGGCTATCCAGCATATAAATCGTGCTATGCGACCCTCATGACGATCATCCTTCGACTATCCGCCTGGGGCCTTGCCGCTGCCATTGCCTTTGCGACGCTCGGACCAGCGGACCATCGGCCGCACTCAAACCTGGGACAGAACGGCGAGCATGCGCTAGCCTTCGTGCTGCTTGGGCTCGCTTTCGGACTGGCCTATGCGCGCAACCGACTGCTCACAGCGGCCTTCGTTATCGCCTTCACCGGCGTGATCGAAGTCCTGCAATTTTTGGCACCCGGCCGACACGCGCGCCTCGAAGACTTTGTCGTCGACGCGCTGGCCGCATCGCTCGGCCTTGTGGCCTCCCTGGCGCTGGACTGGACGATCAGGCGAACGCAGAGGTCGCTCCCCTAGCCACGCCACAAAAAATCCTCGCGGGGCAAACCCTCCCGCGAGGATCTATTTCACAAAACGCGGTCTAGATTAGTCGATGATCTTGACGACCCGGCGCGTACGGGGATCAACGATCACGCGGCGGTCATTGACTACCGCATAGCGATATTCGGTGTACTGCGGCACGGGGCGCAGTTCGACAGTCGTCGGCAGCGGTTCGCCGACCACGACGCGTTCCTGAACCACGACAGACCGCTCGCGCGGCAGTCCAGTAATCACAGCGTTAGGAATTTCCAGGCCGAGTCCAACAGCCGCGCCGACAGTTCCGCCAACAACCTCGCCGACCGGACCGGCTACCGCGCCGCCCGCTCTCGCGCCTTCGTTTGCACCCTGCACAGTGGTAGACTGGGCAAACGCGGCGCCTGAAGTGAGCAGCGATGCTGCGATCAGTGAAACAGCAAAACGATTGGTCATCATGTCCTCCAGTGAATTGACGATGCGTCTCAACCACTGGCGGCGTAAGAGGTTCCAGTTCCAATACGCAGCAAAAAGGGCCGCGCCGAAATTTCGGCGCGGTTCCAGTCAGGGGAGTTCCAATCCCGGAAGATTTGAGCGATCAGCCTTTTGCGACCTGGTGATCCGCCATCATCTCCAGCGCGCGCACCATGCCCGAATGATCCCACGCCTTGCCGCCATGGGCGGCGCAGGAACTGAACAGTTGCTGCGCCAACGCCGTACTCGGCAGGGAAAGGCCGAGCGCCCGCGCGCCCTCCAGCGCCAGATTGAGATCCTTCTGGTGCAGCTCGATACGAAAGCCCGGCTCGAAATTGCGCTTGATCATGCGCTCGCCATGCACTTCGAGAATCCGCGACGATGCAAAGCCGCCCATCAGCGCCTGCCGCACCAGCGCCGGATCGGCCCCAGCCTTCGACGCGAACAGCAGCGCCTCGCCGACCGCCTCGATCGTCAGCGCCACGATGATCTGGTTGGCCACCTTGGTGGTCTGCCCGTCGCCGTTGGCGCCGACCAGCGTGACGTTCTTGCCCATCTTGTCGAACACCGGCTTCATGGTGTTGAATGCGCGCTCCGGCCCGCCCACCATGATCGTCAGGCTGGCCGCCTTGGCCCCGACCTCCCCGCCCGAAACCGGCGCATCGAGATAGTCGGCGCCGAGCGCTTCCACCTTCTTGGCAAACTCCTTGGTGGCGAGCGGCGAGATCGAACTCATGTCGACCACGATCTGCCCCTTCGAGAGCCCGGCCGCGACACCATCCTGCGCGAACAACACCGCTTCGACATGCGGCGTATCCGGCACCATAATGATGACGACGTCCGCCTTCTCGGCGACTTCCTTGCCGGACTTGCAGACCACGCCGCCCTCGGCGACAAGCTCCGGCGCAATGGGCACCACATCGTGCAGGAACAGGCGGTGGCCGGCAGCCTGGAGATGGTGGGCCATCGGGCGGCCCATGGTGCCGAGGCCGATAAAACCGATATCGATCATTTCAACTCCCCTTTGTGGTTTCTTGTTCAGGTATCGGCCGTCAGTGCGGCGTGCCAACCGAGGCCCTCGACTGTCGTCGTCCTCGGCTTGTATTCGCAGCCGACCCAGCCACGATAACCAATAGCGTCGAGATGACGGAACAGGAAGGGATAGTTGATTTCGCCGGTGCCCGGCTCATTGCGGCCGGGATTGTCGGCAAGCTGGACGTGGGCGATGCGGGAGAGGTGTTTTTGCAGGGAGCGCGCAATGTCGCCCTCCATCACCTGCATGTGGTAGATGTCGTACTGTACGAACAGATTGCTCGAGCGTACGTCCGCAATGAGCTGAAGCGCCTGCGCGGTCTTGTTCAGGAAGAAGCCTGGAATATCGATCGTGTTGATCGGCTCGATCAGCAGCTTGATCCCCTCTTTGGCGAGCACATCCGCGGCGAAGTGAAGGTTGCCGACCAACACCTCGTTGAGATCGATTGCGTCGGCGCCTTCGGGCGCGATGCCGACCAGGCAATTGAGCTGACGGCAATCGAGCGCCTTCGCATAGTCGACGGCGCGCGCAACGCCGTCGCGAAACTCATCCACCCTGTCGGGCAGAATGGCGATGCCGCGCTCGCCCGCCGCCCAGTCACCCGCGGGGAGATTGTGCAGCACCTGCGTCAGCCCGTGCTGGTGCAATTGCTCGCGCAGCTCGGCCTTGTCGAACTCGTACGGGAACAGATATTCAACCCCGCTGAATCCCGCGGCCTTGGCGGCGGCGAAGCGATCGAGGAACGGCTGCTCGCCGAACAGCATGGTGAGATTGGCGGCAAATCTGGGCACGGTCTGATCTCCTCGATTTACGCCGGCAGCAGCTTGCCGGGCTGCGTTGCACTCGGCCTCGCCGGCGCGTCGTCCAGCGGCAGGTCGAGCACCTCCTCGAATTCGACGATGTTGTCGATCTCGGTGCCCATCGAGATGTTGGTGACGCGTTCGAGAATGAATTCGACGACGACGGGCACCTTGAACTCCGCCATCCATTCCCGCGCGGTGGCGAACGCCGCCTGCGCATGGTTCGGGTCGGTGACCCGGATCGCCTTGCAGCCCAATCCCTCGGCGACCGCGACGTGGTCCACGCCATAGGACCCGAGCTCGGGCGCATTGATGTTCTCGAACGACAACTGGACGTGGTAGTCCATGTCGAAGCCGCGCTGCGCCTGGCGGATCAGTCCGAGATAGGAGTTGTTCACGACGACGTGGATGTAGGGCAGCTTGAACTGCGCCCCGACCGCGAGCTCCTCGATCAGGAACTGGAAATCATAGTCGCCCGAAAGTGCTACGATCTGGCGCGACGGATCGGCCGCGCGCACGCCGAGCGCGGCGGGAAGTGTCCAGCCGAGCGGACCGGCCTGCCCGGCATTGATCCAGTTGCGCGGGCCGTAGACGCCCAAAAACTGCGCGCCGGCGATCTGCGACAGTCCGATCACGCTGACATAGCAGGTGTCGCGCCCGAACGCCTTGCTCATCTCCTCATAGACGCGCTGCGGCTTGATCGGCATGTCGTCGAAATGACTCTTGCGCAGCATCGTGCGCTTGCGGTCCTGGCACGCCGCCGGCCACGCCTGCCGCTCCCGCAGCTTGCCGGCCTTGCGCCATTCCTTGGCGACCGCGACGAACAGCTCCAGCGCCGCCCTGGCGTCGGACACGATTCCGAAATCGGGATTGAAGACGCGGCCGATCTGCGTCGGCTCGATATCGACATGCACAAAGGTGCGCCCCTTGGTGTAGGTCTCGATCGAACCGGTGTGGCGGTTGGCCCAGCGGTTGCCGATCCCGAGCACGAAATCAGACTGCAGCATGGTCGCGTTGCCGTAGCGATGGCTGGTCTGCAGGCCGACCATGCCCGCCATCAGCACGTGATCGTCGGGAATGGCGCCCCACCCCATCAGCGTCGGCACCACGGGAACGTTGACGGCCTCGGCGAACTGCACGAGCAACTCAGACGCATCGGCGTTGATGACGCCGCCGCCCGCCACGATCAGCGGCCGCTCCGCCGCGTTGAGCATTTCCAGTGCCTTCTCAATCTGCTTGCGCGACGCCGCGGGCTTGTAGACCGGCAGCGGCTCATAGGTCTCATCGTCGAATTCGATTTCGGCAAGCTGCACGTCGAGCGGCAGGTCGATCAGCACCGGCCCCGGACGGCCCGAACGCATGATGTGAAACGCCTGGCTGAACACGCGCGGCACCAGCGCCGGTTCGCGCACGGTCACCGCCCATTTCGTTACGGGCTTGGCGATGGACTCGATATCGATAGCCTGAAAGTCTTCCTTGTAGAGCCGTGCGCGCGGCGCCTGCCCGGTGATGCACAAGATCGGGATCGAGTCCGCGATCGCCGAATAAAGCCCCGTGATCATGTCCGTGCCGGCCGGGCCAGACGTGCCGATGCAGACGCCGATATTGCCCGCCTTGGCGCGGGTATAACCCTCGGCCATGTGGGATGCGCCCTCGACATGGCGCGCCAAAATGTGCCCGATCGAGCCGCGCTTCTTCAGCGCGGAGTACAACGGATTGATCGCCGCTCCCGGCACGCCGAAGGCGATGGTCACCCCTTCCTTTTCCAGGATCCGTACGGCCGCATCGATCGCTCGCATCTTCGCCATGTCGCGCCTCGCTGTTTGCTCGACATGATGATCACGGCAATGACAGACGATCTCAACGAAGCTGAATTTGTTTCCCGCGATGTGGAATGATCGACGAAAAAGCATGTCGGATCAGAAGGTTGGATCGGCGACACGGTGAAACGGTTGGATGCTGGCCATGTGAAGCAGGCGCAGAGATGTTTGAGAGCCGTCTCCGCGCCGGTCGATTGCTCCGCTAGGATGCCGATCCGAAGCATGAAGGACCGGTTTCATGGCCAAGCGGATCAGTCGCTGCGTCGAACTGCTGGAGCAGGATCAGGCGATCTATTACGACGGTCCGCATAGCGGCCATGTGCTGACCCATGCGCAGGGACGCATCGATGCCGGCACCTGGGCCGACTACATGAATGTCGGCATGGAGCACGGCTGCTTCGACATGGCCGGGCTTGCCGACTATATGCGCGGCATGGTCGATGCCGGGCCGACACGATCGGGGCATCGCACACCGACGGTGATCGTCGAGGCGCCGGTAAACGGAATCGACGCGGCTCATGTGCGTTACAACGCCTGGCAGTTTCGCCAGATCCTCGGCCGCGGCGTGCATGGCATCCTGCTCTGCCAGGCGGAAACCGCCGACGCGGTGCGGGCCTTCGTGGAATCCTGCCGCTATCCGCACAACACCATCGGCGTCGACCCCGCGATCCCCTCGCCGATGGCGCGGATGGAAGGAGCGATACGGGCGAAGGACGGCGGGACCGACGCCGCCGGGCGCAAGCTGCTCGGCATCGGCACGCGGGGTCGCGGATCGGAAACCACGGCCGCGCCGATCTGGGGCCTGTCGACCGAGGAATATATGGAGCGCTGCGACCCCTGGCCGCTTAACCCAAAAGGTGAGCTGCTGCTGGGGGTAAAGCTGGAAAGCCCCGAAGGCGTCGCCAATTGCGAGCAGATCCTCGCGGTGCCGGGGCTGGGATTTGCCGAGATAGGTCCGGGCGATCTAAGTCTATCGCTCGGCTATCGCACGATTCCGCCCGAGCCCTATCCGCCGGAAATGCTCGCGGCGCGCAACCGTATCCTGGCGGCCTGCCGCAACAACGGCGTCGCTTTCCTGCAGGGCTGCACGCCGGACAACATCACCGCCCGGATCGACGAGGGTGTGCGGGTGATCGCGGGCCATAGCGAGGCGTCCGCCATCAAGGGTCGGGCACACCAGAAGCGGAAATTGCCGGTATAGTCCGCAAGGCACTCCCTGGAACGAAAGGCCGGCGAAAGATCATGGGTTTCTTCGAGCGACTGAAGACAGCGGCGTCCGCCGAGTGGCGGGCCTATACCGGGCACCCCTTCACGGAAGGGTTGGCGGACAGCTCGCTTCCCCAAGCGGCGTTTCGCCACTACCTCGTCCAGGACTATTTGTTCCTGATCGAGTTTGCCCGCGCCTATGCCCTCGCCGTCTACAAATCGCCCACGCTCGCCGACATGCGCGAAGCGGCTGCCGGCATCTCAGCCATTCTCGACGTCGAGATGAACCTGCACGTAAAACTCTGCGCCGGCTGGGGCCTGTCGGCGGCCGATCTTGAACAAGCCGCACCGGCGTCTGAGATGCTGGCCTATACGCGCTACGTGCTCGATGCGGGAATGCGCGGCGACCTGCTGGCGCTCAAGGTGGCGCTCGCCCCTTGCGTCATCGGCTACGCCGAGATCGCGACGCGGCTCGCCACGCGACCCAATGCGCTCGCTGCCACAAATCCCTATAGCGTCTGGATCGCCGAGTATTCCGGGGATGCCTATCAGGAAGTTGCGGCGAAAGCCCAGGCGCATCTGGAGGAGCTCGCCGGTCGCTACGCCACGCCGGCCCGCGAGGCGGAGCTGATCGCGATCTTCAAGGAAGCCACCAGGCTCGAAGCCGACTTCTGGGAAATGGGATGGCGCGCGGGCAAGTGTTGAATGGTGACTGACGGTAGCGAAGCGTTCCAAAGCTGATGCCGACAGCGGACCTAACGTCAGTCCGTCAGGTTTCCCGGAAATATGCACACTCAGAAAAAAAGCCCCGGCCTCGGCCGGGGCTCAAAGTCGCTGGAGATGAAGAAAATCAGTACCGCGCCGCGATTGGGGCGCCGTAGCCGCCGAAGCGGTAATTCACCCTGATCGTGACCATATCCACGTCCTGGCTGATCCGATTGAGCGCACCAGCAAGCAGGGGATTGACCACCGAGAACGAATTGTTTGTGTCACCCATGAAGAGGTGGTCGTATTCGATACCGGCCGACCAGTTCGGAGCGAAGCCGTACTCCAACCCGACACCCACGGCACCGCCCCAACGGGTCGAGCTTGCCGAAGCGACATTAAGGCCTCCAAGCGTGGTGTTTATGTCATATCGATTGCTCGTTACCGCAGCGCCGCCCTTTAAATACAGCAGTGTCGCGTTCCACGCATAACCGATCTGGCCGGTGAAGAGGCCGATACCATCAGTCTGGGTGTGTGTCGTAAACGCCGGATTGAGAATGCTGACGCGCGAGCCGCTGAGGTCCGCCCAGTCGCCCTGCGCTTCCAGGCCGAAAACAAACTGCCCGGATTGCCAGCGGTAACCAATCTGACCACCAAGGAGGCCGCCAGAGCGATCGGCACAACCGTCAGCAATGACCGCGCCAGCCACCGGAACGATACCCCAGCAATTGCGGCTCGATCCCCAGCCGCCGTTGGCGCCGATGTAAAAACCGGACCAATCATAGAGAGGGGACACGATCGGGGGTGGCGCCTTGTAGGGTCGCGCTGAAAGATCTGCGGCGACGGCCGGCCCTGCCAGCGCTGCAATACCAACAATACCAAGTAAAAACTTCTTCATGATTTCCTCTTCGCTCTGTCGCTTCAGATTCGAACTGATATGACGCGACCTTAGGCGCGCTCCACCGTCGGCCCATGTGCCAAAATGGCAACGTTCAGCTGCAAACAATTGGGCCGCTTTGTGGCTATATTGAATCTATCAGACGGCGGGCTTTGTCGTGCTGCCGCGCGGTCGTGGTTAGTTCACCGCGTCTTGCGCGCACCGGAACTTGCTTGCGCGGCAAAATTTTTCCAACTGCAGTTTCAATCGACCAGGGCTCCGAACCGCGCTGAGAACGGTCAAGATCCTGAATGATCCGTCTCGTTTGCCTGAGCGGGATTCCCCTGATCCGCAGTTTCGTCGTCTTGCACGTGATCGAACCAAGAGTGAATATTGATCGACGCGATCGCTTGTCTGGGTAAATGGGGAATGAGTGTGCCGGCTGTGACGACCAACCCCTGCTCGCACTTTATCCGCGCGAAATTCTTGGCTTCCGCTTCCGTATCAAATGTCTTGGTCAAACGAGGACTTCGCCTCTTGACTAGCGTACCCTCCCTCGGCACTTCAAAGGTAACGTACCAGCAACGCGACATCTCGTGATCTCGACTACCGCAAAGTGCAAAGTCCCAATCACTACTGTTGAAAAATCAAACGGCCAAAACGGCGTGCTCGATTGACATAGATCAATCAGCACCCTCGTTCCGTTTAGCGATCCAACGAAGCCGAGCGGGGTGCTCGACCCGGGTTGGAAATACTATTCGCACTAAAAGACTCGACGAAATGGGATGGCGCGTGGGCAGGAGTTGAAGCTCCGGACCTGAGCCGGCGGAACGCCTTCGTCTCAACGCCGCTCAGCCCGTAGCCCGCATGGGCGGAGCGATATGCGGGTACCGTCTCTGCATCGTCCCGGGTGTCGCTGCGCTCACCCGGACTACACTTCCTGCGGACTCAGCGTCATTGCGAGCGGAGCGAAGCAATCCATATTTCAATTCGAGGACAGATGGATTGCTTCGCTCCGCTCGCAATGACGCTGAACTACTCGGGCGCCCGCTCAGTTCAGCCGCAGCTCCGTGATGTGCCGCGGATCCGGCTTCAGCTCGCCGCGCTCCACGCGCTTGACGAAATCGGTCAGCGCGGCGTTTGCGGCGCAGGAAATCCCGATCTTCTCACCCTCACGCACCACCAGGCCGTTGAGGAATTCGATCTCGGTGCGCCGGCCCTTCTGCATGTCCTGCCCCATCGAGGGCCGCTGCGCGCCTGAAGTCCGCTTGCCGTCCTTGAAACGCTGCTCGTCGCAGGCGCGCATCGCCGCTTCATCGCCCTCCCCGGCGCGCGCAATCGTGTCCGGCGACAGATGCAGTATTTCTTCGAGCTGGTACCCCTGCGCTTGGCCGACGCGGATCGCCTCGCTGCCGAGCCGCGTGGAGAAACGGCGCAGCGGCTCGCTTTGCAATATTTCTCCGCCCGGCAGGCCGGTGCAGGCGGAAAGCCCGTTGCCCATGACGTTGGCAACCAGCTTCGACCAGCGCTCGCCCCAGAGATTGTCCGTCACCTTGGCGCTGTCGGAGTAGGCGACCAGGCGGCAGACCTCTTCCGCCCGCGGCGTGATGCGGCCGTGGACTTCGCCGGCGCGAAATACCGTGTGCGCCGCCCCGCCCTTGCCGGCGCCGCGGTGGATATGGCCGGGCTCCGGCAGGTTCACCGTGATGCTGCTGGCAATGCAGCCCAGCGTCTTGCCCCAGCCGACGATGCCGGCGATCGTCTCCTCGTTCATGCAGTTCTGCAGCGACACGACATAGCCGTCCGCCGCCAGATATTGCTGGATCAGCATGGTGGCCCATGCCGTATCGTAGGACTTCATGCAGACGAAGGCGATGTCGACCGGCTTCTCCTTGGCGAGCTGCTGCGCATCCGTGACGTGCAGCGCGCGCACCGGGACCGAGAATTCCGGAACATCCATCGCGTGGGTGACGCGCAGCCCGTGCTTGCGCATATGCTCGACATGCTCGGGCCAGGGATCGATGAAGGTCACGTCCTCGCCGGCCTGCACCATATGAGAACCGGCATAGCCGCCGACGGCCCCTGCTCCGACGATCACGATTTTCCGGCCCATGGCTTTCCCCTGCATTTTTCTTGTGGCGGCGAATACAAACGCGTCCGCTCATCTGTTGCAGAGGTTACTTTAGCGGATCGTGCGGCTGCGCCAAGCGTCCGAACCAGCGGCTATCGCCCTACTCAGCCTTGATGCCTGCAAACTTGATCACCTTCGCCCATTTTTCGGTGGCCTCCAAGATGATCGTCGCGAATTCCGCAGGCGTGCCGCCCTGCACCGTGCCGCCCAGCTCGACGATCCGGGCTTTGACCTTGCTGTCGGCAAGACCGGCATTGAGCTCCTTGTTCAGCCTGGTGATGATTTCGGCCGGGGTGTCCCTGGGCGCGCCGATGCCCGCAAAGCCGCTGGCTTCATAACCGGGCACGAACTCTGCCACCGTTGGAACGTCCGGCAGCACGTCCAGACGGGCCGCGGTCGTCACCGCCAGCGCGCGCAGCTTGCCGGCCTGGATGTGCTGGATCGATTCCGACACCGGCGCGAAAATCACCTGCAGATGGCCGGCGACCAGATCGGTGGCCGCGGGCGCGCCGCCGCGATACGGGACGTGGACCAGATCCACCCCGGCCATCATCTTGAAGAGTTCGCACGCAATGTTTTGCGGGGTGCCGGGGCCGGCCGACCCGTAATTGATCTTGCCCGGGTTCGCCTTGGCGTAGGCGATGAATTCAGGGATCGTCCTGGCGGGGACCGACGGATGCACCACCACCACATAGGCCAGCCGCGCAGCGCAGATCACCGGCGCGATGTCCCGGATGAAGTCGAAATTGAGATTGCTGTAGAGCGCGGCATTGATCGCATGCGGGGTCACGATCTGCAGCAGCGTGTAGCCATCCGGAGCCGCCTTGGCGACCGCCTCGGTCCCGATGTTGCCGCTGGCGCCGGCGCGGTTCTCGACGATGAATTGCTGGCCGAGGTGATCCGACAGCCATTGACCCATCAGCCGCGCCTGGATGTCGGTGGCTCCGCCCGCGGCAAAGCCGACAACGATGCGCACCGGCCGGGACGGATAGGCTTGCGCCCACGAAAGGCGAGGCACGGCCGGCAAAGCGGCGGCACCCACGGCCAGATGCAGGAATGCACGGCGGGGAAATTCCATGATCCTCCCTTCCACAGTCTGCGCTGTGTTACGGGCCTGCCATCCAACCGGACACCCCCGCGGGGATAGACTATACTGGTCTTGTGAAGCGGTGGAAGGGGCCAATGTCCGCCCGAGGCACTTGTCGGATTGCCCGCTCCGCCGGAAGCGGGGCATACACGCGAAGTCGGCTTGTGAGCCGAAGCTGACTTCGCCAACGTCATATAGCGATCAACCGATCCAGATTCTCCGGGCAAACAGGGCGGTGTTCAAAAACAACGATGCGCTGAAAAGCCCTATCACTCCTGCAAAAAGCCACTTCGCTCGCAATCCGAGATCCGCCAACACCACGAACAGGGGAAATGAAACCAGATTAAATCGACTCATTGAGACGAAGCCTGCTGGCCCGCCGCTGAGTGTCAGATATGGCAATAGCAGCACAGCCACAGCGAACAGCGTCCAGCTCGAGCGCAGCCGAGACCAGCCCAAGACAATCAGGACAATGAACAACAATGTAAACCAGCTAGCTTGCCCCCACGGATTCCAGTCACTGAGCATCATTCGTGTGAAGGGCTCTAGCTTCAGTGCTGCAACCAATCTCGTCGTTAGCGTCGTTCCTTGATGAAAAGCAACCTGCCCATCCGCAAAAGCAAACGGAGCTCCGAAAGCGCTCCAGAGATAGATCATGAATAGCCAGATTCCGGACGTCGCAAGAACGACGCATGGCAGGAGAGCAGGAAGAAACGGCTTCTGATCGCGATTGAGCCACATCTCCCAAAGAAGGACAGGCAAAAGGACAATACCCGTTGATCGGGTGGAGATTGTCAGGCCCGCAAGCAGTGCTGCCGACAAGTAGTATTTTCGTTTCAAGGCAAGAAAAAACGAGACGATCAGCAGCAGTGCCAGGGGCTCGGTATACCCCGCTGACAGCAAGACCGAAGCGGGAAAAAAGCTGAGCAGCGCGGTTGTGGCGAGAGCGAGTTGATCGCCAAATTCCTCGCGAACCAGCTTGAAAAGCATGACGATCGCGAGCAATCCCGCGACGTTCGACACCAGCAGCATTGCATCCGCAGGCGCAACACCACCAATTGTCGCCAAGGCCCGTGCGAGCATCGGAAACAGCGGGTAAAAAACGATGTTTTGTTGGACAGTCGGATCGCCGTTATACTGATAGCCATTCTTGACGATGTTGAAATACCATTCCGAATCCCATTGCAGCAATTGGTGGTACCAGAGCGGTCCCGCGGACCAACGCTCGATCGAGTTGGTCAGATATTTTTGAGAGAATACCAGTCCGAGTGCGACCACCAGCCGCGAACAAGCAAATATCGAGATAGCCCAACAATAGGGAATCCAGGAACGAGCCTTCCAGTCCGGACTTCGCATTTCCATACCCATGTCCATACTGTCGCTTGGCAAGAGCTCGAAATCAATCGCCCCAGTTGCAAGGCCTGAAGTCAACTGCGCTGTTGCTCGTGTCCGATCCATGCGCCTATATGACCAACGCCGTCATCGCACTGGATGGCGGCACCTCGGCGCGCCGCGATCGCGCGCGCATGACCGAAACACCAAGACCCGCCGAGGCGGAAGCCGACCGGAGTATCCGCTTCCATGACTGCACGAGCCGACGCTATCGCCGCAAAGATCGAGGCATTCATCCGCACCGAGGTGATCCCCTACGAGAAGGATCCGCGGACCGGCCCGCACGGGCCGAGCGACGACTTGGTGCAGGAACTGCGCGACAAGGCGCGCAAGGCCGGTGTGCTCACGCCGCACATTCTGCCCGATGGGTCGCATTTCACGCAGCGTGAGACGGCGATCGCCTTGATAAAGTCCGGCCTCTCACCCCTGGGACCGCTGGCCTGCAACACGATGGCGCCCGATGAGGGCAATATGTATCTGCTCGGCAAGGTCGGAAGCGCCGAGCAAAAGACGCGCTTCCTGGAGCCGCTGGTGTCCGGAAGAGCGCGCTCGGCGTTCTTCATGACCGAACCGGCCGACGAAGGCGGCGCCGGCTCCGATCCCTCGATGATGCAGACCACCTGTCGGCTCGACGGCAATCACTGGATCATCAACGGGCGCAAGAAGTTCATCACCGGCGCCGAGGGCGCCAGGGTCGGCATCGTCATGGCGAAGTCCGACGACGGCGCCTGCCTGTTCCTGGTCGATCTGCCGGATCCCGCCATCAAGACGCTGCGCATACTGGATACGATCGACAGTTCGATGCCGGGCGGGCATGCCGAGATCGAGATCGAGAACCTTCGTGTCTCCGCCGACCAGATGCTCGGCGCCGCCGGCGACGGCTTCAAATACGCGCAAATCCGCCTCAGCCCGGCGCGTTTGTCGCACTGCATGCGCTGGCTGGGCCTCGCCATCCGCGCCAATGAGATCGCCACCGACTACGCCTGCCGCCGCCACGCGTTCGGAAAACCGCTGGTCGATCACGAAGGCGTCGGCTTCATGCTGGCGGAGAACCTGATCGATCTGAAACAGTCGGAACTGATGATCGACTGGTGCGCCGGCGTGCTCGACACCGGCTCGCTCGGCACGGCCGAGAGTTCGATGGCCAAGGTGGCGGTGTCGGAAGCCTTGATGCGAGTCGCCGATCGCTGCGTGCAGGTGATGGGCGGCACCGGCGTCTCGACCGAGACAATCGTCGAGCAGGCTTTTCGCGAGATCCGTGCCTTTCGCATCTATGATGGCCCGACCGAGGTCCACAAATGGTCGCTGGCCAAGAAGATCAAGCGCGACTGGAAAGCCGAGCAGCATTGAGCAGCAGCGCGGGCGCGATTCAGCCCGCAGGTTTCCGCGCGGCTCGTGTCTTCGCAGGCGGTCCGGCGGCGGGCTTGATCCGAATTCGCGTGGTCCCGCCTGCTTTCGGCTGCTCGATCTCGAAAGCATTTGTCTTTCGCACGAGGTCGCTCAGCTTGCGGCAGCCATAGGTCCTCGAATCGAAATCAGGGGCTAGGTTGGTAAGCCCTTTTCCGACCTCCCCGAGACCAACCCACCCGTCTTCGCTTTCCATCTGGGCGATGACCTTCTTGATCATAGGGATGGCGGCGTCAGGGGGTTGAAGCAGCGGCGACTTCGCGGCGGTATCCTGAGTGTTCGCCGTACCGCCCAGCAGGTTCTCGGTATAGAAGAATCGGCGGCAAGCCTGCCTGAAGCTTTCGGGCGTCTTCTGCTCGCCGAACCCGAACACGTCCACACCGTGTTCGCGGATGCGGGCGGCAAGCCGGGTAAAATCGCTGTCGGACGATACCAGGCAGAAGCCGTCGAAACGGCCGCTATGCAGAAGGTCCATGGCGTCGATGACGAGGGTGATGTCGGACGCATTCTTTCCGGTCGTATAGGCGAACTGCTGCTGGGGTATGATGGCGTGCTTCGACAAGATGTCGGCCCAGCCCTTGGAGCGGGCGCTGGAGAAGTCGCCATAGATGCGGCGAACGCTGGCCTCCCCGATCTTGGCAATCTCCTCGAACAATCCGTCCGCAATCTTTGCGGACGCATTGTCGGCATCTATCAGCACCGCGAGACGGGGCGAACGAAGTTCAGCAGGCATGATTTTCCCCAAATCGTTGAACCGGAGGGCGCCGTCCATACAAGCCGCGCCAATGGCTGACTACGCGAATTGTCGCGCCCTGCCAAACAGGAGATGCCCCGAACGCCACATGCGCTCGCAGACGGCGCGAGCGAAATTTGTCCGTTGTTCGGGCTCAAACCGTGCGAACAAGGCGTGGGACAGAATTTCCGATATGCTCTTGTTGCTGTCGATCTGCTCCAGCAGCAGGGCTTCCGATCTCGATATCGGCGTAACGACCGTTCCCAGCGGCACAGCGCGGGTCAGGACCAGCGCATTGGCATCACCGGCAAGTTTGACGCCTGCTCGAACGTGCGGGACGTAGGACAGGTAATCATCGGTATCGAAACGCGTCAGGAAGCGTGCGCTGTGCGGTTTCCTGACGAAAAAGTCATGCCTTGAGTTCAACAGGGCAAGATTCTCGACGATGGCCCACTGCTCCGCGGCAGGGAGCGCCAACACCTTTTCCAGCATCTCTCCGGAGAGAAACCGATCGGCGCAGTAGTCGGCGTTATCGTTCCAACCGAAGAAAATCAGCCCGGCGGCCGCGACAAACGCCATGATCTCCGGCACCGAATAGGCGCGGTCCTGGGGATGAAGCAGCATGTCTACAATCCCCGCATCCTGGGCGAGGTCGATGGGTAGCTTGCCGGTCGGCTCGATCAGATAATTGTGCGACGGGACGAACTTCAAAAGTTCACGCGCCATCCCGAGGCCTTCGGCATCTGGACCGGCGCCAAGTCGCCGCAAGATATCCTGGACC
>CAWFMW010000066.1:0-177079 GCA_963816815.1 uncultured Alphaproteobacteria bacterium | reverse complement strand
AGGTCTTCCAGGAAGATCGGCCGAGCGAAATAGTAGCCCTGCGCGAAGCGTATGCGGGTGGCCGCTTCGAGATAGGCGAGCTCTTCGTATGTCTCGACGCCTTCGACGATCACGCTCATGCCGAGAGCCGAGCCCAGCGATTTAATAGCTTTGAGAATGCTTTGGCTTCTCGGGCGCTGGTGTATTGCGGTGATGAACGAACGGTCGACCTTGATCTCGTCGGCGGTAATGTCGGCCAAAGCGGAGAGCGAGGAATATCCGACGCCGAAATCGTCGATGGAGATTTTCGCGCCGATACCGCGCAACATCGGCACGATGCGCGCCTGGAATTGACCCTTTTGCAGGAAGGCCTCCTCCGTCAGCTCAATCACGAAGCGCTCGGGATAGCCGGTCGCGCCAAGCGCCTCGACGAAGGTCTCGCATGAAGCGGAAATCGCCCGCTTGCCTGGCTGCCACATTGACGCTGATCGTTGTCGATGACCCAAAGGCGTCGTCGATCTTGTCGATGGCGCCTGTCGTCTCTGCAAGCACAAGGCGCGTTATTTCATCCATCAGGCCGAGCTCGACGGCGAGATTCACGAAATCGCCGGGAGCGTGGATCATTCCTTCTTCGTCGCGCCAGCGCAGGAGAACCTCGATGCCGACGACCATTTGCGAGCGAAAATCAACTTTCGGCTGGAAGACGCAGCACAGCCGCCGGTCGCGAATGGCGAGCCGCAGCCTTTGTTCGAGCTTGGCCCGTTCGGCCGCTTTGTCGCCGAGGCCGGGATCAAAAAAGTTCACGCCGCCCTTGGAGCCGCTCTTCATCCGATACATAGCCGTATCGGCATTGGCGCGCAGCGCCTCGTGGTCGCGGCCATGCAATGGGAACAGACTGACGCCGATCGAAGCGGAAGAAAAAATTTCATGGCCGTCGATGAAGAAGGGTTCCTTCAGACGCGCGGAAAGCCGTCCAATATCCGCATAGAGGTCGTCAACGCTGCCGATCGGCGAGACAAGAAGCACGAATTCGTCGCCGCCGACGCGGCAAGAAGATCGGAAGCGCGAATGTTCGAAGCGATCCGCCCGGCGATTTTCACGAGCAGGCCGTCGCCGGCGCCGTGCCCGTAATAATCGTTGATATGTTTGAAATTATCGACGTCGATGAACGCCAAAGCGAAAGCGGCCCTGTCCGTTGTCGTACTTCAGCAGACTGTTGACGCGATGCCTCGATCACGCGCCGCGTCGGCAGGCCGGTCAGTTCGTCGGAATAGGCGGAGCGAAACAGGTGATCCTCGAACGCCTTCTGTTTGGTGATGTCGGTCGAGCTCGAAATCAGCAAATTGCGTCCGGCGACCTGGACCGGCCGATGCGAGGTGAGAAACACCTGCTTGGCTGAACCGCGGGTAATCGCTTCTTCCGTCACGGCCGGGCGGCCGTTGCGCAGCAACTCGAGACAAGTATCACGGCGCTCGCCCGGTTGCGCGGCTGATGGCGCCGCGGCGGCGGCCTCCAGCAGGGCGGTCGCGGCATCGTTCATCAGCACGAACTCGCCGTGCTCGTCCTGAACGTCGATGCCGGCCGGAAGCAGCCTGAAGACATCCCGCAGGATGCTCAATTGCATTTTGAAACACGCTTTCATTGCGAGTTTGCGTCGCGGCCGCCTGAAAGTCGTGCTTTTTGGAACTATGCATGCCACGAAGCTCGCGCAAAGTCCTCTGTAGCATTGGTTAAGTGGAACTGCGAAAAACCGGGACAACCGTAGAAGTCGGCTATTTTCAACGGTGCTGGGCTTGATCGTCATTAACAAAATCTCAACGCCGATGAAGAGGATCGCGTGCGGGATGAATATCGGTTCACGCGTTCGGCCAGTATGACGGATCGCGCGCCGCGACCTCGCGGCAAAACGCTCTAGTTTGCCGGGACCCGGCATTGCATCGTGCAATGTACGCCGGTCTTGAGATAGCGGATATCCGTCCCGCCGTCGAACGCGCGGAGCGCCGACTGCAACAGCTTGGTGCCGAAGCCCTCGGGGCCGGACTTTCTCGACCACGGGACCTTCCGTTCGTCCCAGGTGACGTGGAGGCGATTCTCCGACACCGTCCACGACACCTGCAACAGCCCGCGCGCTGACGAAAACGCGCCGTACTTCCCCGCATTGGTGGCAAGTTCGTGAAAGATCAGCGCCAGGCTGACTGCCAGCTTGGCTGGCAGGAACAGTGGATCGCCGTTCAGATTGAACCGGACATGGCCGTATGGCCCAAGTTCGAACCAGCATGTCCTTGATGTCGCAGCCACGGCCGTCCAGCCGCGCGATCAAATCGTCGGTCGCCGACAGCGCGCGGAGGCGGCTATCGATGCTGCCCCAGATCTGCGGCTGGTTTTGCAGCACCTGATGCAGCACGGCGTGGATGGTCGAGGTCTTGTTCTTGAGCCGGTGCTGCAATTCGTCGACCAGCAGCTTGCGGTATTCCTCTTCCCTGATCAGGCGTTTGGAATTTTCCCGCTGTTGCACGACGATCGTTCGGTAATGCTGACGCCCCAGATGGCGACCCCGCAAACCGCCCAGAACATCACGAGCAGCGCGAACCGCGCGGGATCGGCGACAGCGCTGCTGAAATTGACGATGACGCCGAGCGCGCCGCCCGCGATTGCCGTTGCTATTCCGCACCCTGGGCGCCGCCGACGGCTGTGGCGAAGAACACGGCCGGAAATACGGCGTGAAGAACACGTCGGGACGCATCTGGGCGATCGCCCACCGCACCATCGTCGACAAAGCGAGACAGCCGACCGCAAAACCCGCGCTGAAAAGCAGCGACGGCTGGAGACTTCCCCGCCAGCCGCGCCTGAACTCATCGATCAATTTCGTCATCGGTATTGTCACTTCACGTGATCAGCGAATCCAAAATATGGCTGAACTTGACGAAATCCCGGGATTTCACCGTGAACTGAGGGCTGTCCAGCTAATCGGCGGGCACGTCGCTCGATGGAACAAGCTTGCTTGCGTTGTTCCCGGCGACCGGGAATATTGGATTCAATTGCGTTTGCCGCAGGCAACGACGGTGAACCGTTTTGGGCGACACAGGGGAGACGCAAATGTCCGTGGCATCCAGATCATCGCAGCAGGGCGACTTTCGCCCGTTTTACCTCGCCATCATCGCCGGCCTCGCCTGCGCTTTCGTCATCGGCAATGCTGCCATCGACCATGGCTGCGATCTCGGCGGTGATCGAGCCGTTGCACGAGCAGCGATCCGGCCGGGTCGACACAGGACGTCGTCGAGCCGATCACTCGCACGCGCTGCCGAACGTGCCGGGCAAGCGCGTGACCATCGTGCGCGTGTTCTACGGCCCCGGCGGCTTTCACGCCGGCGCACCGGCATGCCGGTTCGGTCACCGCCTACATCACCAAGGGCGAAATCCGCTCGCAGTTGGCCGGCGGTCCGGTCGAAACGTTCAAGGTCGGCCAGTCGTTCTTCGAGCCGCCCGGCGCCGTGCATCTGGTCTCGGCCAATGCCAGCAACACCGAGCCGGCGGAACTGATCGCGGTGTTCGTGGCGGACGAAGGCGCGCAGCTCACGACGTTTGTCGATAATCTCGTCTGGGCAAAAGCCGGCGCGCGCTTTTGACTATCACGGCGCAGCGTGAAGGGCCGAATCGCTCATGGTCAGGTCTGACAGGCGTTCGCCCTCACACCGCCTTCAACACCACTCGCAGGCCATCGCGCGGTTTCGGGATCGGCCACATCTGCCAGTCCGGCTTGTAGCCGGGCTCCAGCGACACTTCGAGATTCTGCAGGAAATGCCGCGCAAAACATTTCGCCTGCATGTAGGCGAAGTGCAGGCCGAGGCACATATGCGCGCCGCCGCCATACGGCACCCAGGCGAAGCGATGGCGGTTGCGTTGCGCCTCGTCGGTGAAGCGCATCGGATCGAATTTTTCAGGCTCGGGCCAGATGTCGGGCATGTGATGCGTGAACAGCGGATTGATGCCGACCATGCTGCCGGCGGGTATCGCATAGCCCTTGAAGGTGAAGTCGCGCACGGCGCGGCGCGGCATCGACGGCACCGGCGGCTTCAGCCGCAGCGCTTCCTTGAAGGCCATTTCCGCAGCGGCATGCTTCGAGATTGTCGAAGCTGGTGGGTGCGTCCGCGGCGAGGCCGAGGGCTGCGACTTCGTCGCGCAGCTTCTGCTGCCACTCCGGATGGGCGGCCAGTTCGCCCACGAACGAGGTCAGCGACGACGTCAGCGTGTCGTGCGCCGCCATCATCAGGAAACTCATGTGATCGACGATGTCCTGCGTCGAGAGCAGCGCGCCGTCCTCGTGGGTCGCATGGCAAAGTTGCGAGAACAGGTCGTCGCCGCCGCCCTTGGCGCGGCGGATCGGGATCTGCTCGGAGAAATAGGCGACGATGCGCTTGCGGCCCCTGACGCCGCGGGCCATCTGGCGTGCCGGGCAGGGGCTTGCGGATCACCGCGACGGAAGCCGCCACCATGTCGACAAAGGCGCGGGTGATCTCGTCGACCTCAGGCCCGATGCCGGCGCCGAGAAAGGACGTCGCCGCGAGGTCGAGCGTGAGCTGCTTCATCGCGGGATAGAACAGCATCGGTCCGGGCTGCGCCTTCCACTGCGCCACCCGCGCCGCGATGCCGGTGTCGAGTTCGGCGAGATAGGATTTCATCGGCCCGGACTTGAACGCCACCGACAGCGCGCGGCGGTGCAGGCGATGCTCCTCGAAATCCAGCAGCATCAGCCCGCGCGGAAACAACAGGCCGAGAATCCGTCCCCAGCCGAGCGTCGAGGAGAACTGTTTGGCCTGGTCGAACAGCACCAGCTCGTTGGCCTCGGGTCCGAGCAGCACGAGGCTGGTCTCGCCGAACAGATGGCTGCGATAGACCAGGCCGTATTTTTTGGCATTGCCGTTCGACCTGCCCCTTGGGGTCGGCCAGCACTTCCAGCGTCTTGCCGATGAAGCGGCCAGCCCTCGTCACCCGGAATATGCGTCAGCGAATTGCGCCGCGGCGGGGTGAAGCTGTAGGCGGGGGAAGCGACGCTCTGCATCGACATGGCAATTGCTCCGGTTGAGCCTCGGAATCGCGGATATTATCCATTGTATCGCGGCTTTGTCGCGGACCGAATAGCGCTACGCGGCCAACGCCTGCCCGTGGTAAATAAAGCCTTGTTTCGCCGCAGCCTATAGCACGAACGTGCGACGCGATGCCCCTGGGCGGTTCGATTCGCAACCATAGCGTCCGAAGTCATGCTATCGTGTTCCAAAATCAAGCGTATCAGGGGGAAAACATGCCGAAATTGTTTCGCGTTCTCGTCGTCGCCTTCATCGCACTGGGTGGGATCCCTGCCGTTGCGACCGCGGCGAATGCCCAGACCAAGCCTGCCGTCACGACGCTAGGGCCGGACTTTCCGAAGACCGGAATCTTCATCGGCAACAGCTTCTTCTATTACAACAACGGCCTGCCGGGGCATCTGTCGCTGATGGAAAAGGCCGCCGACCCCGACCACAAGCAGGACTATCGCAACACCATGGTGACGATCGGCGGCTCCGGCTTCGATTGGCATGATGTCGAAAGCTATTTTCGGCCCAACGCCATCGGCAATTATTCCTTCGACGAGAACAACAACGTCGTCTTCAACAAGCTCGACAAATTGTTCGACGTCGCCGTCATGATGGATTGCAGCCAGTGCCCGATCCATCCCAAGCTCAAGTCCGTATTCACCGACTACGCCAAGAAGAACAGCGACATCGTGCGCGCCAAGGGCGCCAAGCCGGTGTTCTTCATGTCATGGGCCTATGCCGACAAGCCCGAAATGACGGCGCAACTGGCCGAGGCCTATACGGTCGCAGGCAACGCCAACAACGCGCTGGTGATCCCGGCGGGCCTTGCCTTTGCGAAGGCCATCGGCAAGCAACCCGAGCTCAATCTCTATGCGCCCGACAAGCGCCATCCGTCGCTCGCCGGAACCTATCTGGCGACCTGCGTGGTGTTTGCGGCGCTGACCGGACGCTCGCCGGTCGGCAACGCTTATCTCGCGGGGATCGATGCGCCGACCGCGACGTTCCTGCAGAACGTCGCGTGGGACACCGTGCAGGAATATTACGGGAAGTAGAATTCGAGGCTGGTCAGTGACCGCTCGTCCCGTCATTGCGAGGAGCGCAGCGACGAAGCAATCCATGTCTCCGCTTGTGGCGCTATGGATTGCTTCGCTTCGCTCGCAATGACGTTGATAGAGTTCGTCGTCATCCAACGTCAGAAGCCCATCACGCCTTGCGCTTGGCCGCTTCCTTCTGCAGGTCGGGCGCGTTGATGGTCGGGATAGCCACCCGGCCGGGGCCGGTGAGCGGTAGCGCGGCGGCGGCCTTTTCGTTTTCCATGATCTTCGCCATCACGGCCTGGCCCGCGCGCTCGAACACCGCGCGGTTCTCGATCAGGAATTTTTGCGATTCGCGCAGCTTCGTGACATAGCCGTTGATTTCCGGAATCACGTAGCGCGCCACCATGTCCCAGCTCCGGCGGGTGTTTTCCGGGTTGGCCCAGTCGTGCACGAAGCCGATGATGGTGCCGACGCCGCCCGAGACATTGCATCAGGTTCTTGATGGTTTTCACCAGATCGTCGGGCGTGCCGATGGTCGAGGCGGCGTTCTCGCCGCCCGCGGTCTTCTCCACGGCGTCCTCGGGCGACTTGAACGGCTCCACCCCCGGCCGCTGCAGCGTGCGGACCGTATATTCATTGTGCCAGCGCATCAGGCCGGGGCCGGCCTCGCGCTGCGCCTGTTCGCGGGTTTCGGCGATGTGCCAGCTCAGCAGCACGCGCCAGTCGGAACGGCTCACGGTGGTGCCGGCCTTCTTGGCGGCATCCTCGGCAAAGCCCCATTGCGTCGGCAGCGCCATCAGGCCCTGCGTCGACATCGAGCCGAGCGAGATGATGCCGATGCCGTATTTGCCGGCGAGCGTCATGCCCGACGGCGAGATCTGCGAGGCGACCACGAACGGCATGTCTTCCTGCAGTGGCAGCAGCTGCAGCGCGGCGTCGTTCATGGTGAACCAGTCGCTCTTGGCGGTGACGCGCTCGCCCTTGAACAGGCGGCGGATGATCGCGATCGCCTCGTCCTGGCGGTCGCGCTGCGTCATCGGGTCGATGCCGAGCGTGTGCGCGTCGGAGGCCAGCGCGCCCGGGCCGGAGCCGAAGATGGCGCGGCCGCCGGTCATCCAGTCGAGCTGCACCATGCGCTGCGCAACATTGTAGGGATGGTGATAGGGCAGCGAAACCACGCCGGTGCCGAGCTTGATGCGCTTGGTGCGTTCGCCGGCGGCCGCCAGGAACATTTCCGGCGAGGCGATCATTTCCCAGCCTGAGGAATGATGCTCGCCGCACCAGAACTCGTCATAGCCGAGCGTGTCGATCTGCTCGACGAAGTCGAGGTCGCGGCGGAACTGGAGCAGCGGATTCTCGCCGATCGGGTGATGCGGGGCGAGAAAGGCTCCGAACTTCAGGCGTGCCATGGGGTTTTCTCTCCGGACTTATTGTTCTTTGGGATTGCTCAGGTCGCAAACTACGGGGTGGGCCGGGGCAAGGCAATCCTTCGAGCCGGGCCGTCCGCGCATGGTTGTCGCGCAAAGATGGGCAGCCTACCGTGGTCCGGAATTCCCCGTTCCCCAGTACCGGTTCAAGCAATGAAACTCGCCAAACCCCGCATCGACATCGGCTTTGCGACCAACGACGCGCCGGCGGCGCTCAAGTTTTGGCAAACCGAGATCGGCCTGCCGTTCGATCACACCCAGCCGATCCGTCGCGGCTACAAGCAGCACCGTCACGATCTCTGCGGCTCGATCCTGAAGATCAACCAGGTCTACGAGCCGCTGCCGGACAATCCGCCATCAGGCTACCGCGAGCTGTTGATCGCGCGCGACGGCGTCGAGACACTGACAGCCGATGGCCGATCCGGAAGGCAACCGCGTCTCGCTGGTGCCGAAGGGCCTGTTCGGAATCGAACGCATCGGCATCCGTCTCGGCGTTCGTGACGTCGAGGCGCATCGCCGCTTCTACAGCGATGCGCTTGGATTGCCGCAGGGGAAGGCGGTCGCTGGCACGATGACCTTCCTGGCGGGCGATACGGTGCTGATCGTCGAGCAGGCGGCCGATGCGCCCGAGGATGCCGCCTTCGACGGCAAGGGCTGGCGCTACATCACGTTCCAGGTCTTTGAGGTCGACCGCGAGCACGCTTACGTGCTGGCGCATGGCGGCCGCGAGGCGCGTGCGCCGGTCACGCTCGGCAGCACGGCAAGAATTTCGATGGTGCGCGATCCCGACGGCAATTGGATCGAGCTGTCGCAGCGCGCCTCGCTGACGGGATCGCTGGAGCCGTCGACCGCGTGACTTCTTCGCCCTGCAGGCTGACCTTCCAAGGCTGGGTCGCTGGCGGCCATTTCAACTACAATTGGCAATACGGCCGGCGATTACCGGAAATCTCCGATAAGTTTCAGTAGGCTCGCCATCCAGAGGATGCCGCCCTGGAGGTCGCGAAATGAGGCCTCGGATGCCTGGTCGATCGAGTGATGCCGTGCTCGAAGCACTCGCACGGCACGATCGCTTGGCATTCCCGTGCGAAATGGCCGGACAGAATCTCAGCTCGAGGTTGCGACGGCTGATCGGCGCACCACAAAAAAACAACAATCCAGTTCGCCTAATGGCGTGCGCATCGAGGGACATGTCATGGTGCACCGCACCGACATCGCTGGGGGCAGCATAGGGCAGACATCGCCCGGTCATGGCATGCGCCGCCGTGCAGCGAATGGCGCCCCTCCTCGAAAACAATCCTTCGCCCGAACCTCCGCCTGCTCTCTTGCTCCGGCGACAAGAGCTGCTGCAGCCGGCACGGCAGTTCGTGAACGGCAGTTCCGACCGGTCCAGAATCCTGCCCAAACCCTTGACCCCATGAGGTACTGACACACGACCCGGCAAGGGTCGCGACGACAATTCGGCCCAACAAAAAATCAGCACAGGGAGGATACAGATGGCTTTTTACGAGCGATATCTCGGCGGCTGCGCCGCGCTTGCCGTGGCTGCCTTGTTCACTGCCTCGCCGACGCACGCCCAGGACGCGGCGGCGCTGAATGCCGAGGCGGCCCAAAAGGACTGGCCGACGCTATCACGGCACCTACAAGTCCTACCATTACAGCGGCCTCGACCAGATCAACACCGGCAACGTCAAGAATCTCGAAGTCGCGTGGATGCATTTTCCGGAGCGCGCCACCCGCGGCTTCAGTCAACGCCGCTGGCGATTGACGGCGTGCTGTACTATTCGGGCTCCTACAGCCGCGTCTGCGCGCTGGACGGCGCGACCGGCAGGACAATCTGGGCCTATCGCGCCGGAGCTCGACGAGGAACTGGTCGCCAAGCAGACGCACTCGCCGTACAACCGCGGCATCGCCATCGGACACGGCAATCTCTATGTCGGCACGGTCGATGGGCGCCTGATCGCGCTCGACCTGAAGACCGGCAAGCCGGTGTGGGACACCAAGCTGCTGGATTCCAAGAAGGTGACGGTCGGCTTCACCGGCGCGCCGCTGGTGGTGAAGGACAAGGTGATCATTGGCGCCCAGGGTGGCGAATGGACCGGTCGCGGACCGATCTTCGGCGTCGACGGCAAGACCGGACAGAAGAAATGGGAGTTCTTCACGGTCGCCGGCACCGAAGAGGCGATGGCGACGTGGGGCGGTGACTCCTGGCGGACCGGCGGCGGCGGCGGCTGGATGCCCGGCGCCTATGATCCGGAAACCAATGCGGTGTGGTGGGGCACCGCCAACCCGGCGCCGCTCTACGACTGGTCGGGCGCGGACTGGAAGAAGAGCGGACCGCGGCCGGGCGACAATCTCTACACGACATCGGTCATCGCGCTCGATCCCGATACCGGCAAGCTCAAATTCCACCATCAGGAGCTGCCGCACGATGCCTGGGACTTCGACTCTGCCGTGGGCGAATTCGTCATGATCGACCGTGGCGGCAAGAAGCTCGTGGTGCACGCCAACAAGAGCGGATACATCTTCGTCTATGATCGTTCCAACGCCAAGGTCGAGAACGTCTGGCCGCTGGTCAAGAACATCAACTTCGTCAAGAGCATCGATCCGAAGACCGGCGAACTGATCGGTCGCCGCGACCTCGTGGAAGGCAAGGTGGACCCGCCATTGTGCCCGGCCATTGCCGGCGGCATCAGCTGGAACTCCGGCGCCTACAGCCCCAAGAACGGGCTCTTCTACCGGATCGGGCAGGAGTGGTGCATGGAGATGAGCGTCGAGAAGACGACGCCGATCCTGGAGCCGATGGCCCAGCTCAACATCGGCGCCACCTTCAAGCTTATCCCGCCTCCGGACGGACCGGCCCGTGGTCATCTTAGCGCCCGCGACCCGGTCACCGGCGCCAAGAAGTGGGAAGTCAACTACAAGCAGCCGCCGCTCGCCAGCGTTCTCGCCACCGCGGGCAATCTGGTATTCGTGCCGGACGCCGAAGGCATCGTGCACGCCTACAATGCGGACACCGGCGAAGAGCTCTGGTCGCGCAACAACGGCATGGGGCATAACGCCGGCATCATCAGCTACATGGCCGGTGGCAAACAGTTCGTCGCCGTACCGGCGGGCTGGGGCAGCCTGGTGGCCGACGAGTTTGTCGCGCTCTATGGCGAGCCCTTCAAGAGCATGTCGAAGAATACCGGTGCTCTGATTGTCTTCGCGCTCAGGCAATGACAATGGCGCGGGCGGCAGGGATCAAGCTCTCCCTGTCGCCCTTGCCGGTCAACATTGACGTCTGCGGTCGAATACGGATGCCGGAATGCGAATACCGTTTGTAATTGTTGCTTCCCTGGCCTTCACTCTGGCCCTGGCTGTCAACCGCTTCATTTGCCCAACAGTCCAACTCGGTGGGCGCTTCAAATCCGCTGCCGCAAGCCGAAGCCTCGCCGGACGACATCGAAGGCGGGAAAATGTTCGCAACCACCTGCGGCTTTTGCCACCAGGAGGGCGGTCGCCATGCGGGCAGAGGTCCAAAACTGTCGAAGTCCGAGCGCAGCGACGAATACATCATCGAGCGTATCAAGAAGGGCAAGGTGGGCGCCATGCCCGCCTATGGCTCGGTGTTCAGTGAGGGCCAGATCATCGCGATCCTGGCCTACATTCGGGGGCTCGATGACTAGAGCGTTTTCCGCGGCGTGGAGCCCGCGATATCGCCTAGCCCGATACGTGGCCTGCCTCTCGCTGCTGATGCTCTGGAGCGCGCCGGTGGACGCCCGCTCGCTGGAAGCCGTCATCGAGCGAGGCGCGCTGACGCTTTGCGCCAGCCCCAACGCGCTGCCGTTTGCAAGCAAGAACGGACCGGTCCGGGGCTTTCAGATCGAACTCGGCGAGAAAATTGCCGAGCAACTCGGCGTCAAGCTGACGCGGGAGTGGGTGATCAGTGCGATCCAGTATCGCCGCGCCGATTGCGACCTCGTGCTCGACGTCATTTCCCGCAAGGATACGCCGCCCTCGGGCGGCGTGCGAGCCTCGCGCCCCTACCATCGCAGTGGCGTGGTGCTCGCGGTGCGCAGCGATTCGCCGGCGTCGTCGCTGGCCAATCTCGGCTCCGATCAGCGGGTCGGCGTGCCGGTCGGCTCGCTGGTCTCCATGACGCTCGCCAAGGGCGGCGCCGCCACGTCACCATTCGTGTTCGAGGACGATATCGTCGCAGCACTGGCCAATCGCGAGATCGAGGCCGCCGCGGTCACGCCGATGACGGTCGGCTGGTTCAATCTGCAGCATGCCGACAAGCCGTTGCGCCTGATTCCGGCGTTCGACAACGACCAGGATCTGAACTGGAATATTGCGGCCGGGCTGCTTCGCCCCGACGACCAGCTGCGAGCGCGTGTCGATGCGGCGATCGAGGCCCTGCTGGCCGATGGCACCATCGCGCGGATCTATGCCCGCTACGGCATCGAGCTGCGTCCTCCGCAGTGAGGCGCGGCCGGATTTGCCGTCATGGCAGGGACCGCTTACCTCCGGGGTAATCGCGGTCATGACCAAATCCTGAGAACGTCCGATGCATGAGATTCCGGACAAGGCCAGTTTCCATGCATCAGATCGTCTCAGCTCCCGTCGATACGTCGCGCCGCTGGTGGGTGCTTGCCACCGTCGTCGCGGCGCAATTCATGTTCGGGGTCGATGCCTTCATCGTCAACGTCGCGATCCCGACCATCGCGGCTGAGCTGCATGCGAGCGCGGCGCAGATCGAGGCTGTGATCGCGATCTACCTGATCGCCTATGCCACGCTGGTCGTCACCGGCGGGCGGCTAGGCGATATCTACGGCGCGCGGAACGTGTTCATCGCGGGCGTGGCGGGCTTCACCGTCACCTCGCTGTGGTGTGGGTTGGCGCAGTCCGGACCCGAATTGATCGCGGGACGGCTGGCGCAGGGCGCGACTGCGGCATTGATGGTGCCGCAGGTGCTTGCCACCCTTCATTTGCTGTTTGCGGATGCCGCGCGCGCCCGCGCCTTCGGTATTTATGGCATCGTGCTTGGCCTCGCCGGTGCGGCAGGCTTCCTGCTCGGCGGCATCCTGGTGACGTTGGATCTGGCGGGGCTTGGCTGGCGCGCGGTGTTTTTCGTCAACGTACCCTTCGGAGCCGTCATCATCGCCCTGGCCTGGAAAATCATGCCGCGCTTTCAACGCCGGGCCGGTACGCGGCTGGATATTGCCGGTGCGGGCGTGCTGTTTCTCGGCCTGCTGTGCCTGATCGGCCCGCTGCTGTTCGGCCACGATCTGCACTGGTCGCCTTTGACGTGGCTGGCGATGGCCGCAGGCGTCGGTATTGTCGCCGCGTTCCTGCGGCTCGAACGCGCGGTTGCCCGCCGCGGCGGCATGCCGTTGATCGACCTCGCGCTGCTGTCGGACAAGCCATTCATGCGTGGGCTTGTTGCCGTGTTCTTTTTCTTCTTCGCCAATCTGTCGTTCTATCTGGTCATGACCATGTTCATGCAGAAGGGGCTGCAGATTCCGCCGCTGCAGGCTGGGCTCGCCTTCCTGCCGCTGGCGCTGACCTTCGTAATCGCTTCGCGCCATAGTGGAATGCGTGCCAGACATCGCGGCACGCTGGTGCTGATCGAGGGCTGCGCGGTGCAGATCGGCGGCCTTGCGGCATTGGTGCTGGCGATCGAATGGATCGAGACGCCGTCCGCGACGGTTCTTGCCCTAGTGCTGACGATCTTCGGATACGGCCAGGGGCTCGTCATGGCGCCGTTGTCGAGCGCCGTGCTCTCGACCGTGAAGCCCGTGAGCGCCGGCGCAGCCTCCGGCATCTACGGTACCACGGCACAGATTGCGAACGCTGCAGGCGTCGCAGCGATCGGCGCGGTATACTTCGCGATCGAATCGAATCAGTCGGCTCGACCAGCGCTGCTTGCCACGTGCGCGTTGTTTGCGTTGTCGATTACCGCCTGCGCCGCATTCCTGACATGGATGCGTCGGGTCACAGGATGACAAATTAACGTCAATTGCCGAAATTT
Source organism: uncultured Alphaproteobacteria bacterium (assembly GCA_963816815.1). Classification (GTDB taxonomy): domain Bacteria; phylum Pseudomonadota; class Alphaproteobacteria; order Rhizobiales; family Xanthobacteraceae; genus Bradyrhizobium. The sequence goes on along the minus strand of CAWFMW010000066.1, from coordinate 163,554 downwards.
GATTGTGGGGAATGACAGTGCACGGCCTTTTTATTTTGCAGTGCAGCAACTATCTGTTCTGAGTAACGTTGACGATCCAAGAACAATCGCCCCAGGAGCCACCTTGTCGCTCGCGAAGAACGTCGAATTCTTGAGCCATTTTCCGAAGCTGAACGGCTTCAATGGCTTTGGAATCTATGGCCGAGCCGCTTCGCCGTCGGGGCAGAGTCCACTCGTCGAAATCTCAGGATTTGGCACCAATCCCGGCGCGCTCAAAATGTTCGCCTATGTGCCGGAGCCGCTGCCGCGCGCGCCCGCGCTCGTCGTCGTCCTGCACGGTTGCGGCCAAACCGCGGCCGCTTACGATTTCGGCACCGGCTGGTCGACGCTCGCCAAGCGCTATGGCTTTGCGCTGCTGATGCCCGAACAGCAAGGCTCCAACAACGCCAATACCTGCTTCAACTGGTTCAATCCGGGCGATGTCGCGCGCGGCCGCGGCGAAGCCGCTTCGATCCGGCAGATGGTCGCGCGGATGGCCGCCGATCACAAAATCGATCACCGCCGCGTCTACATCACCGGCCTTTCCGCCGGCGGCGCGATGACGTCAGTGATGCTGGCCGTCTATCCGGAAGTGTTCGCGGGCGGCGCCATCATCGCCGGTCTCCCCTATGGCATCGCCAGCAATGTCCGTGAAGCGCTCGGCGGCATGATGCAGTCGACATCGCGGCCCGCCGATAAACTGGGCGACCTTGTCCGCAAGGCCTCCAAGCACAAGGGGCCGTGGCCGAAAGTGTCGGTGTGGCACGGCAGCGCCGATCGCACCGTGAACCCCGGCAATGCCAACGAAATCGTCAAGCAATGGCTCGACGTCCACGGCCTGCCGGCAGCGCCGATGTCGGGGGTCGACGTCGACGGTCATCCGCGCGAGGTCTGGTGGAACGCCGACGGCGAGACCGTCGTCGAATCCTACACCATCACCGACATGGCCCACGGCACGCCGCTGGGCCTGGCGGGCAATGACGAGCCCTATGGCGCGGAAGGCGCGTTCCTGATCGAAGCGGGAATCTCGTCGTCCTATCACATCGCCGATTTTTTCGGCCTCACCGGCCGCCTCAATCCGGCCAGCGAAGCGACCAAAGCGGCGCCGGCGTCGAAGGTCGTCCCATCCGCTGCCACCGAATCCCTGCAGTCGTCCGACTTAGCCGCCACGCTGTGGTCGAAGTCCCACAAGCCGGTTCGCCAACACAGCCCCGCGCCGAGCGAACCGAAGCGCCGCGGCATCGATGTCGGCGGCGTCATCACCCGCGCGCTGACGGCGGCGGGATTGATGAAATAGAAGCTGCCGGCAGGGCGCTTACGCTGTCGCAGTGCTTTATTCAAGCCACTTCGCGAGGAAATGCCCGTTGATCAGAACCAGTTACTCGTCGGGCTACCCTTTCGAGGACACATACGGTTATGCCCGCGCCGTCCGCGTCGGGAATCAGGTGTTTGTTTCTGGAACGACGGCCCGCGGCCACCACCTCGATGGCGATGCCTACACGCAGATGATGGCCGCAATCGCCACTGTCGCGCTGGCGCTTGGCGAGCCCGGCGCGGAGCTGCGGCACGTCGTACGAACCGTTGTCTATGTTCTCGATATGGCAGATGTCCACCAAATCGCACGCGCGCATGAAGAGACGTTCGGTGCGTCGCGTCCGGCAAGCACGCTTGTCCAGGTCGCTGCCCTGACGCCCGCTTCGGCTCGCGCCGAAATCGAGGTGACGGCCGTCATTCACGATTGATTCGATACGCCATCTCGCACGGGCTGGACCGGGCGAGATACTGGGGACGACGCCGGGATAACCGCGCTCACATCTCGCCGGTGATGAAAGGATTGGTCATCCGTTCCTGGCCGATGCTGGAGCCGGCGCCATGGCCGCAGATGAAGCCGACATCGTCGCCGAGCGGCAGCAGCTTTTCCTTGATCGAGCTGATCAGCGTGGCGTGGCTGCCGCCGGGCAAATCCGTGCGCCCGACCGAGCCGTTGAACAGCACGTCGCCGACATGGGCGAAGCGCAATTCCTTGTTGAAGAACACCACGCTGCCCGGCGAATGGCCGGGGCAGTGCAGGATGTCAAAGGTGAGATCGCCGATCGAGACCTGATCGCCCTCGTCGAGCCAGCGGTCGGGCCCGAAATTGCGCACGCCGGTCATGCCGAAGCGCTCGCCGCTGCTCACGACATTGTCGAGCAGGTATTTGTCGGCGATATGCGGGCCCTCGATCTTCACCTGCAGCGCGTCGCGCAAATCGGCCGCGCCGCCGACATGGTCGATATGGCCGTGGGTGAGCCAGATCTTCTCGACCGTCACGCCGGTCTGCTTGATCGCCTCCAGAATCTTGGGCACGTCCCCGCCGGGGTCGATCACCACGGCCTTCTTCGAAGGCTCATGCCAGATAATGGTGCAGTTCTGCTCGAACAGCGTCACCGGCACGATCATCGCGCCGGCCTTCGCCTGGTTCTCGGCCTGGGTCTCGGTTTTGTCATCCATGCATGGCACCATATTCCACCTTGAAAAGGGGTCAACACGCGCGGGAACCGATATGTGGTCGGACTCCGTCCGTGATAGAATTCCCCAGACGGGTATTTAGTGGCGAGAGCCGGAAATCGCATCGGTCAGATCGCGATTTCCGCCGGGATGAATAGTTCATGGACCAGCCCTCCAAATCGCCGCCCGGCGGAATTCGCACCACGGCCCGCGCCTTTTTTGTCAGCGAGCGCCTCAATACGTCGGGCCTCGAGCGTGGCGATGTTCTTGCTACGACACCGCTCGCGTTTCGCGTCAATGCGAATGGCGTCGCGATACTTTTCCGCTACGGCGTGGTGGTCCTGATCGGGCTGAATGCACTGGAAGAGGAGGAGTTCCTTCGCGGCCTGGACCATCGCATGACGGGGAAGTCTGCCCGGCGCGACGAGGAAATCGCCATCATCGAGCTGGCTCCGGAAAGGGAGGACCAGATTCCGCCCGGCGGCCCGATCTGCCTGCAAAGTCTTTCGCCCGAGCGGCTGATCCTGATTGGCGAGGCGCTGGCAAAGAGCGTCGTTCTGGCTCGGCACGAACGCGAGGTGGCCAGCGTCTTCGATACGACCGAACCGTTCGCGCGGGAACTGGCGCGCAGCGGGCGTATGCGCGGCAGCCGCCGCTCGATCCTGAAAAATATCGGCAACGCGCTTCTGGTGCGGCACCGGGTGTCGGGGCCGGTCGAAGTCGCCGAGAAACCCGACGTGCTCTGGGACAAGCCGCATCTGGAGCGGTTGTATGCCCGTCTGGAGGACGAGTATGAACTCAAGGAGCGCGCGGAATCGCTGAACCGCAAGCTCGCCGTGATCGCCGAGAGCGCGCAGGTGTTGACCGACATCATCGACACCCGGCGTTCGCTGCGGCTCGAAGTGATTATCGTGCTGCTGATCCTGTTCGAGGTGATCATGACGATCTATCAGCTCGCTGTGGGCCGGCACGCCTGAGCGGGGCCGTCATTCCGGGGCCGATGCTTCGCATCGCCGCGGAATGACGGCTGATCACATCACCGCTTGATCTGCGCCTTCAGCGTATCCTCGACGACACGGTCGAACGACGACGCTTTCGATGGCGCCTTGGCGCGCTGGTCGGCGACGTATTTGTCGCGCTTCGCCACCAGCGCCGAGAGTTTTTCATTGAGCGCCTTGCGCTGGCCCATCTGCTTGTTGACCTCGTCCATGCGCGCTTCGGGCTTCAGCGCACGTAGATTGTCGGGCAGCTCTTCATCCTTGATGGTGGAAAGGCTGCTGCGGCCGGCGGTCACATCGGAAACGAGATCGCCATCGCCGGTCACAGCCTCCGACGTCGCCTTCGAACGCTTGTTGAGATAGCTCGCCATCTCCGAGGCCTGCGCGGGCGCGGCGGCGGCGACTTCAGACAATTGCTTGGTCTTGCCCTCGGTGCGCTTCTGCAGCTGCTTCGATCCGTAAGGGATCACGGTGCCGTTGATCTCGCGTTGCAGGATGATGATCTCCTCGTCATAGGGCGTCTCGATGATGACGACCTGGCCGCCGTCCTGCGGGATCGGGATGAAGCGGCCGTTGCCGTTCTGGGCGATGTCGCGCCACACCCGCTCGGTATCGCGGGCATCGCCGGCCAGCACCGCGTTGACGATGATGTCCCTCTGCTTCGCGACCTTGAGCGTGACCGGATATTTGGTGTCCTGCGCGTAATCCATGTGCGGCGGCGCGTCGCCGACCAGGAACACGATCCGTCTGGTATCGCCGCCGGAGGTCCATTGCAGCTTGTTGACGGCCACATCGAGCGCCTCGTTGACGCTTTCCGGCCAGTCGCCGCCGCCGCGGGCCTTCAGTTCGAGCAGGCGGGCGTAGAGATCCTGGATGTCGGTGGTGAGATCGACCTTTTTGGTGACGTAGTCGTCGCCGATGTCGCGATAGGCGACGAGACCCATGCGGATGTCGGCGTCGGGATTGGAATCGACGATCGCGGTCGCGATCGACCAGATCTTGCGCTTGGCGCCTTCGATCAGGCCGCCCATCGAGCCCGTGGTGTCGAGCACGAACGCGACCTCGACGGCGGGCTTTGCAACGGCCGATGACAGGCCTGATGACAGCGACAGGGCGGTGAGGGCAAGGGCGAAAGCGGATGGTGCGATGCGAGGCATCGTGGATCTCCTCCAGCGTTTTGTCCCTCGGAAGCAAGGTTTCCCTTCAAGGTCCCTTGGCTTCGCGATGCGTCGAGGTCCAAAAAAGACTGGCTACGGACAAATTTGTGGCCGGCTTTACGCCGGACTTGGCATCGCTGCTGGGTGGTCGCACTGAAATCGGATAGGGTTCACGAATGGAATCGCCCGCCCGCCAGATCAGCCTCGTGCCGCCGTTGGATCGCCGCCAGTCGGAGACGGCGCTTGCGATCGCGCGCGGCACCGCGCGGCTGTTACGGTCGCTCGGGTTCTCCTGCATCAGCGAACTGCCGCTGCCCTCGGGGCGGCGCGCCGATCTGGTGGCGCTGAACGAGAAGGGCGAAATCTGGATCGTCGAAATCAAGTCATCGGTGGAGGATCTGCGCGCCGACCAGAAATGGCAGGACTACCGGCTGCATTGCGACCGGCTGTTCTTCGCCTTCACGCAGGACCTGCCTTGCGAGATTTTTCCTGAAGATACCGGCCTGATCATCGCCGACGCCTATGGCGCGCATTTGCATTGCGAGGCGCCCGAGCATCGCCTGCCGGCGGCAACGCGCAAATCGATGACGGTGCGTTTTGCGATGGCGGCGGCGCTGCGGATCAATCGCCTGGTCGATCCGCAGGGGCATGGGGAGTTTTGAGAGACGGCGCCGTAGGGTGGGCAAAGCGCAGCGCGCCCACCGCAACTTCGTCGATGCCTATCCGAAGGTGCTGGAAAATTCCTCGCACGCTGAGAGCACAGTCCGACGGCTCAATCCGATATGTCCTCGGCCGAGGGAGCCGCTAAACTTTACAACGAGCTGGTCCGGGTACTTAGGATTTAGCCTGGCATCCGTTGTCCACGACAGGCGCCCAATTTTGGTCTTGACGATTTCCTGACCTTCACAGGCTAACGCAATCGACGCGAAGAGTGCGCGCACCTCATCGCGAGACAGCTCCATTGACGACGCCTCGCCCAGATTGCACCTGAGCTGAAATCCCGTACCACGAAACCTGACGTACAGCCCATGGTACTCAGATCCTGTCAGCGAAATCACCTGAGAATTCTTCACTGACCGGCACCAATGTCATCCTTGGCGCTAAAGCCGCTGTAAGATTACCGCGGCGCGCGCTTCGCGAGAATCCGCTGCAGGGTGCGGCGGTGCATGTTGAGCCGCCGCGCGGTTTCGGAGACGTTGCGGTTGCACATCTCGTAGATGCGCTGGATGTGTTCCCAGCGCACGCGATCCGCCGACATCGGGTTCGACGGCAGCTCGGATTTCTCGGTGCCGCTGGCGAGCAATGCTGCGACCACGTCGTCGGCGTCAGCAGGCTTCGAGAGATAGTCCACCGCGCCCATCTTCACGGCCGTGACGGCGGTGGCGATGTTGCCGTAGCCGGTCAGCACGATGGTGCGCGCGTCGGGGCGCTTGCGCTTCAGCGCCGACACCACGTCGAGTCCGTTGCCGTCGCCGAGCCGCAGATCGACCACGGCGAAGGCCGGCGCGGCCTTGTTGATCTGCGCCAGGCCGTCGGACACGGTGTCGCAGGACGTCACCGCGAAGCCGCGGGTTTCCATCGCGCGCGACAGGCGCTCCAGAAACGGCTTGTCGTCCTCGACGATCAGCAGCGAGCGGTCGGCGAGATCGGTCAGTTCGGCGATGGCGTTCAAGGTCGGCTATCCCCCGGGGTTGCGGATGGTGTCATCATATAGAGCATATGGCGCGGCGATTTAGCACTGCCAAGGCCCCACAAAGTCGATCGGTTTGCTTTACCCTAATCCGCTGGCCCGGCTGGATTTTCCTCGGCCTCGAAACGGGCGCGCGGCCAGGCGATCTGCACCACGGCGCCGTGATCGGGAAAGGTCCGGTTGGAGAACGATACCTTGGCGCCGGTGCGTTCCAGCAGCGTGCGGGCGATGAACACGCCAAGGCCGAGGCCGGCGCGTTCGCGGTCGGCCTCATCGGCGCTGCGTCGCCTTGATAAATAGGGTTCCCCGATCCGTTTCAGCATATCCGGCGCGATGCCGGGGCCGTCGTCCGAAATGATGATTTCGACCGTTTCGGCGTTCCACCAGGCGTTCACCTCCACGGTCGTCCGCGCGAAATCGACAGCATTTTCCAGGATGTTGCCGACGCCGTAGAGGATCGGCCGGGTTCCGCGCGCCGACCGGCTCGCGCGTGGCTGCGACAGCTAGCCGCACCTTGATGGCAACGTCGAAATCGCGATGCGGCGCCACCGTTTCCTCGATCAGCGTCGACAGCGGCATGCGGTCGAACGGCGCGCCGGAGGAGGAAAGCTGGGTGATCTTGGCCAGGATGTCGCGGCAGCGCTGCGCCTGTTCGCGCAGGGTTTTCAGGTCGGACGCCAATGGGTCATCTCCGTTGACCGTCTTTTCCAGTTCCCGCGAAATCAGGAAGATCGTCGACAGCGGCGTGCCGAGCTCGTGGGCGGCGGCGGCGGCCAGCCCATCGAGCTGGGTCAGATGCTGCTCGCGCGTCAGCACCAGTTCGGTCGCGGCCAGCGCATCGGAAAGCTTCCGCGCTTCCTCGGTCGCCTGGAACGCATAGAGGCTGGTGACGCCGATCGCGAGCACGATCGAGAGCCAGACCCCGAACAGGTAGATCGGCGGCAGCACCAGCGGGTCTTCGCTGTCCCAGGGCAGCGGCAGATGGAAGAACACCAGCGCCGAGGCGCAGGCGACCGCGAGCAGGCCGAGCCCGATCGTCAGCCGGATCGGCAGCACCGTCGCCGAGATCAGGACCGGACCGAGGAACAGGAACGAGAACGGGTTTTGCAGTCCCCCGGTCAGGAACAGCAGCGCGGCCAGTTCGACGATGTTGAGCGCGAGCAGCGCCGCCGCATAGACCGGCTCCAGCCGCTGCATCGGGTTGAAGGCGATCTGCAGCGCGAGATTGAGCAGCGCCGAGACGCCGACGATGGCGACGCAGGGAATGACGGGAAAGTCGAATTCCAGCCCCTGCGCCACGATGAAGATCGCGGTGAGCTGGCCGAGCGCCGCCAGCCAGCGCAGCCGCAGGATCGTATCGAGACGGACATAGCGGTGCGGAAGGCGGAAATCGGAGGCGGCGACGTCGGTCATGGCGGGAGTTTAGCCGTGTGGGGTCGCGATCACAAATACGGGCGCTTGGGTGTTGAGCGTGGCTTTCATGGTTCGAGACGCCGCTTACGCGGCTCCTCACCATGAGGTTTCTATGACCTCATCCTGAGGAGGCGCGAAGCGCCGTCTCGAAGGATGAAAGCCCGGCTGCTGCCAAGGGGACAAAGCCTTGCGCTACCAGCCCTGATAGCCCAATGAACGTCCCTGAAATGGTCAACAGCGACGCCACGCCAGCACAGTCTTCCGCGGCCGGGCCGGAAAGCTCCGCCGCGATCGACGTCGCGCATCTGATAAAGCTCTACAAGACCACCCGCGCGGTGGACGACGTGTCGTTCCGGATCGCGCGGGGCAGCATCACCGGCCTGCTCGGCGGCAACGGCGCCGGCAAGACCACGACCATCGCGATGATCATGGGGCTGGTGCTGCCGACCTCGGGCCGCGTCCAGGTGCTCGGCCATGCGATGCCGGAGCAAAGCGCCGAGGTGCTCGGCCGGATGAATTTCGAGAGCCCCTATGTCGACATGCCGATGCGGCTCACGGTGCGGCAGAACCTCACCATCTTCGGCCGGCTCTATGCGGTGAAGGATCTCGCCGGGCGCATCGAACAGCTCGCCTCCGACCTCGATCTCAAGGATTTCCTCGACCGCGCCAACGGCAAGCTCTCGGCCGGGCAGAAGACCCGCGTCGCGCTGGCGAAGGCGCTGATCAACCAGCCTGAGCTCTTGCTGCTCGACGAGCCGACGGCGTCGCTCGATCCTGACACCGCCGACTGGGTGCGGCAGCATCTGCAGGATTACCGCAAGACCCATGACGCCACCATCCTGCTGGCGTCGCACAACATGCTGGAAGTGGAGCGGCTGTGCGACCGCGTCATCATCATGAAGCGCGGCCGCATCGAGGATGACGACAGCCCCGACCAGATCATGGCGCGCTACAACCGGAACACGCTGGAAGAAGTGTTTCTCGATGTCGCGCGCGGACGGGTAGCGGAGGGGACATCGTCGTGAGCGAGATCACGGTCCATCGCGCCATTTCCTGGCACCGTATCCAGGCGATGGTGCTGCGCTACTGGTATCTCCTGATGTCGTCGTGGCCGCGCCTGCTGGAGCTGATCTACTGGCCGGCGCTGCAGATCATCACCTGGGGCTTTCTGCAGAGCTACATCGCGCAGAACGACAGTTTCTTTGCGCGTGCCGGCGGCACGCTGATCGGCGCGGTGATCCTGTGGGACATCCTGTTCCGCGGCCAGCTCGGCTTCTCGATCTCGTTCCTCGAGGAGATGTGGGCGCGCAACCTCGGCAACCTGATGATGAGCCCGTTAAAGCCGATCGAATTCCTGATCTCGCTGATGATCATGAGCCTGATCCGGCTCGCGATCGGCGTCATCCCGATGACGCTGCTGGCGCTGTTCTTCTTCGATTTCAATTTCTTCGCGATCGGGCTGCCGCTGATCGCGTTCTTCTGCAATCTGATCTTCACCAGCTGGTCGGTCGGCATTTTCGTGTCCGGCCTGGTGCTGCGCAACGGCCTTGGCGCCGAGAGCATCGTCTGGACCTTGATGTTCGGCCTGATGCCGCTCGCCTGCATCTATTATCCGGTCGCGGTGCTGCCCGGCTGGCTGCAAGCCATCGCCTGGACGCTGCCGCCGACCTACGTGTTCGAGGGCATGCGGGCGCTGCTGATCGATCACGTGTTTCGGGCCGACCTGATGGTCTGGTCGCTCGCCATCAACGCGGTGCTGTTCGCTGCCTCATTTGCGATCTTCCTTGCCCTTTTGCGCAGCGCCAAGCACCACGGCTCTCTGCTCGGGGGTGGTGAATAAGTTATTAGTTTCCGGTGGATTTCCGGGGTTTTTGGCATTTTTGCCCCGTAGATCTACCGGTCGGCGCATTGACGCATTAATTACGCATTCGGCAGTATGCTGCGGCGCAAAACAGGGATCATAACAAAAATGCCGATTGGTGAGTTTGGCGGCGCACCGCCCCTAGTGGCCGAAGGCAGTCCGGCGCTTACGACGCCGATGTACTGGATGTACGAAATGGGCCACGCGTCGCTCAACCCGGCGCGCGCCGTGACCGACGCCACCAAGATCCTGTTTCAAAATCCGCTCAATCCCTGGTCGCACACCGAATTCGGCAAATCGATCGCCGCGGCCTGCGAATTGTTCGAGCGCACCACCCGCCGTTACGGCAAGCCCGAATGGGGCCTCGACACCACCGAAGTCAACGGCGTGCGCACGCCGGTCGAAGTCCGCTCGATCTGGGAAAAGCCGTTCTGCCGTCTGCTGCATTTCGATCGCAAGCTGACCCGGCCGCTGCGCGCACCGCATCCGCGCGTGCTGATCGTGGCGCCGATGTCCGGCCATTACGCGACGCTGCTGCGCGGCACGGTCGAGGCGTTCCTGCCGACCCATGAAGTCTACATCACCGACTGGGCCGACGCGCGCATGGTGCCGCTCACCGAGGGCCGCTTCGATCTCGACGACTATGTCGATTACGTCATCGAGATGCTGCAGGTGCTCGGCGGCAACATGCATGTGATCGCGGTGTGCCAGCCATCGGTGCCGGTGGTGGCCGCGGTTTCCGTGATGGAAGCCGCGCGCGATCCCTTCGTGCCGCTGTCGATGACGCTGATGGGCGGCCCGATCGATACCCGCCGCAATCCGACCGCGGTCAACAACCTCGCGGCCGAGCGCGGCATCGATTGGTTCCGCAACCATGTCATCACCAAGGTGCCGTTCCCGCATCCCGGCGTGATGCGCGACGTTTATCCGGGCTTTCTGCAGCTCTCGGGCTTCATCACCATGAATCTCGATCGCCATACCGACGCGCACAAGGCGCTGTTCAGCAATCTGGTGAAGGGCGACGGCGACCTGGTCGACAAGCACCGCGAATTCTATGACGAATATCTCGCGGTGATGGATCTGACGGCGGAGTATTACCTGCAGACCGTCGATGTCGTCTTCGTCAAGCACGCGCTGCCGAAGGGCGAGATGACTCATCGCGGCAAGCCGGTCGATCCCTCACAGATCCGCCGCGTCGCGCTGATGACGGTCGAAGGTGAGAACGACGACATCTCGGGCCTCGGTCAAACCGAAGCGACGCACGCACTGTGCCCGAATATTCCCGATCATCGCCGCGTTCATTACGTGCAAAAGGGCGTTGGCCACTACGGCGTGTTCAACGGATCGCGATTCCGTTCGGAAATCGTGCCGCGCATCTCCGATTTCATGATGTCGGCGGCCAATCCGAAGGTGTCAGCGGCTAAGACCAAGCCGACATTGGTCCGTGCAGCCGAATAGCAGCGATCGGGGCTTCGAATCCGCATCCCCGATAAGTTGCTGAATAGACTCAAACATTCCAGTTTTCGGCCGAATCAAGGGGTGAGTTCAGACTCACTCCTTGAGGCCGGTTTTGGCCCTCGGTTCCAGCCAAAATTTTGGGTTCCAGCCCCTGCCGGTAGGGGTCATTTCGTCCCTAAGCCCCTGTATATTGGGCAAATGATTTGTTTTTGCGCCGAGCGATTAAGATGAGATTCCCTTGGCGGCGGATATGGCAGAATCCGGGCGTACTCCTACTCCCCGGACTTCAAGACATGGCTACTCGCGCCCTCCTTTATCGGCGGCCCGCCGAACCCGCGACTCTTTTGGTCAAGCACGGCTCGCAAGTCTTTGCGATTCGGCTGCGCCGGCACCGCCGCGCGCGGCGTTACACCTTGCGCATTCATCCAACCGACCGTGAAGCCATCCTGACGATGCCGCCGCGCGGTACGCTCGCGGAAGCCAAGGACTTTGCGCAGCTTCACGGTGGCTGGATCGCCGCCCGTCTCGGCCGTTTGCCGAAGGCTGCGCCGTTTCAGGCCGGCACCGTCGTACCGTTGCGCGGTGTGCCGCACCGGATCGTGCATCGCGCGGGCGAGCGCGGCACGGTGTGGACCGAAACCCGCGACAGCGGCGACAAGATCTTGTGCGTGGCCGGCGGCGCCGACCATATGGACCGTCGCGTCCACGATTTTCTCAAGCGCGAAGCGCGCAAGGATCTGCACAAGGCATCGCTCGCCTACGCGGCGGATCTTGGCGTGCGGGTCAGGCGGGTGTCGATCCGCGACCAGTCGAGCCGCTGGGGATCGTGCACCTCGGCCGGGTCCTTGTCGTATTCCTGGCGATTGATCCTCGCGCCGCCCTATGTGCTGGACTATCTCGCCGCCCATGAGGTCGCCCATCTCGTCGAGATGAACCACTCGCCGCGGTTCTGGCGCGTCGTCGGCCGCATCTGCAGCCATGTCGAACGCGCCAAGCGCTGGCTCGATACCTACGGCAACGACCTGCATCGCTACGGGGTCGAGGATTAGGGTATCTTTGTCGTCCCTGCGAACGCAGGGACCCATAAACCCGTCGCTCATTATTGCGAAGATAACTAACTCCATCGTTCAACCGATAGGCCGCGGCGTATGGGTCCCTGCGTTCGTGCGCAGGGACGACGCGAGAATAGTTCGAAGCGACGGGCGATCGAGGTCACTTAGGCCCCATGAACGAGCCAGAGCACGAAGGTACCACCCGGATGCAAGGCCTCGATGCCGTCGCCCACGAAGCGTTCGTGCTGTTTGGCGAGAGCCGCAAGCCGATATCGCGTGCGGTGCTGGATGAACGCATCACGGTTGGCACGGCCGATCCGGCATGGTCGAGCTGGTTCCAGCAAGAAGCGGCACGGCTGCGAAGCGCGCTGCCTGGCGATCTCGTTCCGGAAATCCAGCATATCGGCAGCACCGCGGTTCCAGGCCTCGATGCCAAGCCCATCGTCGATTTGATGGTCGGAATAAGCGAGCCTGGCCGGATTGCCGACGTGGTCGGGCGCCTGGAGGGGCTCGGCTATGAGAGCCTCGGCGAAGCCGGCGTACCCGGCCGATGGGCCCTGCGGAAGCGCGAGGTCGCGCCGCCCAGCAATATTGCGATCGTCGCCTATGAAGGCGAATGGTGGAAGCTAAACCTTGCAGTCCGGGATTTCCTGCGTGCGAATGCCGAGGCCGCCCGGAATTACGCCGCTGCGAAATGGCATGTCGTCAGCGGTGGCGCGGATATGTTGCTCGCTTACTCGGACGCAAAGCGCCCCGTGATCGAAATGATCGTCGCGGAGGCGCGCGCGCGTGTTGCTGGGGCCTGATCCCCGCGCCGTCAAAGGTCGCCCTAGCGCCGGTTCCGGTACCCCCGCGAACGCGCACCGTCCCGCTCACGGAGGCATTGGTAACCCTGCGGGTTATGTTAGCCTGCCGACAGTCCTTTGGCTGGAGGACGCCGAAACCGCCACCGACCGCGAGATCCATATGCCTGACTTCAAGAAACGGCCGGTGATCCTCCCGCTCCTCGCTTTGCTGGCCCTCGTTCTTGCGGGCCTTCCGGCCGGCGCGCAGACCCTGAAAGCGGTCAAGGATCGTGGCACGCTCAATTGCGGCGTCAGCCAGGGATTGCTGGGCTTTTCCAGCACGGACGACAAGAACATTTGGACCGGCTTTGACGTCGACATTTGCCGCGCCGTGGCGGCGGCGATTTTCGGCGATCCCGCCAAGGTGACGTTCGTGCCGCTCGATGCATCCGCCCGCTTCACCGCGCTGCAGTCGAACCATATCGACGTATTGTCGCGCAACTCGACTTGGACGATGTCACGGGAAAGTTCGCTCGGACTGATGTTCGCCGGCATCGCCTATTACGACGGCCAGGGCTTTCTGTTGCGCCGGGACGCCGGGATCGACACCGCCTTGCAGCTTGGCGGCAAAACGATTTGCACCCAGACCGGCACCACCAGCGAACTGAATGTGACGGACTATTTCCGCGCCAACGACATGGCGCTGAAGGTTATGGCGCTGGGCACTGCGGAAGAGAGCCTGAGGGCCTATGACGATCGTAAATGCGACGTGCTGACAAGCGACGTTTCCCAGCTCTACGCCGAGCGCCTCAAGCTGTCCGCGCCCGACAGCCATATCATCCTGCCGGAAGTCATTTCAAAGGAGCCGCTCGGGCCGGCGGTGCGGCAAGGCGACGACCAGTGGTTCAACCTGATCAAGTGGACGCTCTATTCATTGATCAATGCCGAGGAACTGGGCGTCAAGTCGGCAACGATCGACGATGCGGTGAAATCTCCCAACCCCAATGTAAGGCGCCTGGTCGGTACCGAAGGTGAATTTGGCGAGCAATTGGGCCTTGCAAAGGATTGGGCCGCTCGCGCCGTCCGCGCGGTCGGCAATTACGGAGAGATCTATGAAAGGAACGTTGGAACGCAGTCCAGGCTGAGCATCCCGCGCGGATTGAATGCGCTCTGGACCCAGGGCGGAATTCAGTACGCGCCTCCTGTCAGGTAGTTTTTCAGAGGTCAGGCCATGACCGTGGATTATTATTCGCTGCTGATGAAAGCGGTTGCAGGTAAGGACGCGGTCGCGCGCGATCAGATTTACAAGGACGCCTTTAGCCTCATCGCCCGATCCCACATCACGCGGGAGGCCGCCGCATCGCATGCCGCCGCGCTCGAGGACGCGGTCCGGCGGATCGAAGATGAAATAGCCGCCGAGGAAGCCAGTTCCGCGGCCGCCATCAGTGAGACGTTGTCGACGGGCAGGAACTGGAAGCCCTACGCCATCGGCGCCTGCGCGGTCGCTGCCATCATCGCGCTGTCGGCTGTGGTCTACGGCTTTGTCGCGACCAAAGGCCCCGCCGTCGTTGCAGCCACCGTGAAGACGCCGTCGCCGAATGCGCAGCGCGGGCGCGAAGATGCCGTCATGGCGGACCTGAAGCCCGGCGTCGATGGCGGCTCTTCGGGCGAAGTCCTGCCGTTTGCGCTGCAGCGGCAGGTGGTCTTCTACCGCACCACCGTCGTCCCCGGTTCGATCGTGGTCGATCGCGAAAACCGTTTCCTCTATCTGATCGATAGCAACAATTCCGCGCGCCGCTACGGCATCGGCATTGCACAGGAGTGCCTGAAGGGCGGCAGTCTCTCTCGCGTGATGAACAAGCTTGAATGGCCTGACTGGCGGTCTTCGGGCGCGGCTACAAAGGACGCTGATGCCTTGCTCGCCGCGGCCGGCCGTCCCGGCAGTCCGCTGGGCGCCCGCGCGCTGTTGCTGGACAAGCCGGGGCTGCTCATTCACGGCACCAATTCGCCCAAGACCATCGGCCATCTGGTCGCGTCGGGATGCATCCGGCTCGTGAACGACGACGTCGAGGATTTGTACCGGCGCGTTTCGGTGGAAACGCGGGTCGTGTTTGCCAGCTAGCCGCCTCGGCTGTCTCGTCGTCCCTGCCTAGTGCGCAATTGCGCACGGGAGCAGGACCCATAACCACCGTCGCCCATTATTACGAAGACAACTGACTCCATCGCCCAACTGATAGGCCGCGGCGTATGGGACCTTGAGTTCGCAGGGACGACGCAGAATAATTCGGATCGCAGCCTGCAACCCCGCTATTGACGGCCTACCTTCCAAACAGCCGATCTACCATCCACCCATCCAGACCTGCGGCTGGTTCGGGACGCGCATTTGGATTGGGAGGCGGCGCCGAGGTTCTTGCCGGTGCCGGCCGGTATCCGCTGCCCTGCGCGACCGGCGCCGGCGCACTCGGCGCGGCGCTGGCCTGCGACGCGGTCTGGAACAGGTTCGACATGAAGCCGCCGCGTTGCGAGTTCGGCAAGTTCGCCACCGCAACGCCCTGATGTGCCGACCGCATGAAGCGCGTCCACACTTCCACTGGAAGGCCGCCGCCAGTCGCTTTCTTGGTCGGCGAATTGTCGTCATTGCCGAGCCAGACGCCGGTGACGAGGTTCGCGGTGTAGCCGATGAACCAGGCGTCGCGGAAATCCTGGCTGGTGCCGGTCTTGCCGGCGGCCATCCAGCCCGGAATCTCCGCCTTGCGCGCGGTGCCGGAGACCAAGGTCTCCTGCATCATTCTGTTCATCATCGCGACGTGCTGCGGCTCGATCACCTGGCTGAGCTGGTCGGGCTGCCGCGCGTAGAGCAGTTTGCCCTCATTGGTGCGGATCTTGGTCACGACATGCGGGGAGACGCCGAGCCCGCCATTGGCGAACGGCGCATAGGCGCCGACCAGTTCGATGACGGAGACTTCCGAGGTGCCGAGCGCGATCGAGGGATTGGCTTCGAGTTTCGATGAAATCCCGAGCCGGTGCGCGGTCCGCACCACGTTCTTCGGCCCGACCTCGAGCCCGAGCCGCACCGCGACCGTGTTGAGCGACATCGCCAGCGCCTGCGTCAGCGTCACCGCGCCGAAATATTCATGGGTGTAGTTCTCCGGGCTGCCAGCCCTTGAGATCGAGCGGCGCGTCCTGCCGGATCGTTTCCGGCGTCAGGCCGCCTTCGATCGCCGTCAGATAGACGAACGGCTTGAACGCCGAGCCGGGCTGGCGTCTCGCCGTCACCGCGCGGTTATACTGGCTGTCGGCATAGTTCCGCCCGCCGACCATGGCGCGCACCGCGCCCTCGGGCGTCATCGCCACCAGCGCGCCCTGCGTGACGTTGAATTTCACGCTCTTGGCCGCGAGTTCGTCGATGATGGCGGCTTCCGCCACGCTCTGCAGCTTCGGATCGATCGTGGTCTCGACCACGATGCTCTGGTCGATCTGGCCGACGAGATCGTCGAGCACTTCGCCGATCCAGTCGGCGACGTAATTGACCGTGCCGGCGCCGGCCGGCTTCACGTTGTAGGAGGGATGGCCGATCGAGGCCTTGGCCTGGGCATCGCTGATGAACTTGGCGTCCGCCATCGCCGCGAGCACGATCTGTGCACGCGCTTCCGCGCCTTCCGGATTGCGGTTCGGCGCCAGCCGCGACGGCGACTTGACGAGGCCGGCCAGCATTGCGGCCTCGGCGACCGTGACGTTCTTGGCCGACTTGCCGAAATAGCGCTGCGCAGCGGCCTCGACGCCATAGGCGCCGGACCCGAAATAGACGCGGTTGAGATAGAGCTCGAGAATTTCGTTCTTGGAATGCTTGCGTTCCAGCCACAGCGCAAGCTCCACTTCCTGCAGCTTGCGCGCCATCGTGCGTTCCTGGGTCAGGAACAGGTTTTTCGCGAGCTGCTGCGTCAGCGTCGAGCCGCCCTGCGAGACGCCGCGATGCAGGACGTTGGCCACGGCCGCGCGCGCGATGCCGACGGGGTCGACGCCGTAATGCGAATAGAAGCGGCGGTCCTCGATGGCGATGAACGCCTTCGGCAGATAGGGCGGCAGATCCTTCAGCGCGACATTGATGCCGGCCATTTCGCCGCGCGAGGCCAGCACGCTGCCGTCGACGCCGACGATCTGGATGGTCGGCGGGCGCTTTGGAATTTCCAGCGACTGGATCGCCGGCAGATGCGCACCGACCCAGACCACGACGCCGATGACCGCGATCGCCGCCCACAGGCCGAGCACCGCGCCCCAGTAGACCAGCCGGCCGAACCTGAACCGGCCGCGCGATTTCGCACGCCGTTTAGCGCCGCTTTTTGCCGCGCGCGGCTTGCGCTCACGCGGCGGCGGCTCGTCGTCGTCCTCTTCAGGCTTGCGCTTGGGCACTGGCTTCTTCGGCTTGTCGTCGTCGTCGGCGGCCGGAATGCGATCCTCCGGAGAGAGGCGCAGGTCGGCGAGTGCTGCCGGAAGCCCGAACAGCGGCTCCTTGCGTCCGCCGCTCTTTTTCCGTCCCCACGCCATGACAAACGCCGTTCACACCCGTCCCGCCGCACGCTAGCGGGGGCTGTTTAAGGGTCGGTTACGGAAAGGTTAACGCGGGATTAGGAGGTGCGGCGGGGCGTGCTACCATCAGTCAATGATCATGCTTTCAGGGAAGAAGCCGCATGGGCCATATCGATCCGACCAAGGAAGTGTTTGCACAATTCAAGGCCAACGACCGGCCGGGGCCGATCCACATGCTCAACCTGGTCCGGCTGCGCGCCGAGGCCGCCTATCCCGACGGCCGCAAGGCGACCGGCGCGGAAGCCTACGCGGCCTACGGGCGCGAAAGCGGCCCGGTGTTCGAGCGGCTCGGCGGCCGCATCGTCTGGCAGGGCAGGTTCGAACTGATGCTGATCGGCCCGCAAGACGAGCGCTGGGATCACTGCTTCATCGCCGAATATCCCAGCGTCGCGGCGTTCGCCGAGATGATCCGCGATCCCGTCTACCGCGAAGCGGTGAAGCATCGCCAGGCGGCGGTCGAGGATTCGCGCCTGATCCGCCACGCGGTGTTGCCGATCGGCAAGACGTTTGGCGAGATACCGAAGTAACGCAGGTGCCGTAGGTCGGCACGTCGCTTCGCTCCTTTGCCCACCCTACAAAATCACAAAAAATCGGCGGCCCCGAGGGGCCGCCGATCGCTTTCTTTCCGCCGATCGTTTCGATTGGGTCGGCGGGCCTAGCCCGCAGGACCTGCATCCTCGAGGATCGGGCCGAACAGTTCCCAGCGCTCGCCGTTGAATTGCATCATCTGCAACTGCTTGTTGACGCGATAGTCGTCCGGCGTCGTGTTGGCGACGATGCCCGGCAGGTTCAGATCAAGCGGCACATTCTTCAGGCTGGTTGCCACCTTCATGACGTTCTCGCGCGTCAGGTTGTCGCCGCACTTCTGGAGCACGTAAATCATCAACTGCGAGGTCGAGTAGCCATAGGAGTTGAAGCTCGAATCCTTGTCGCCGTCGGGATAGTACTTCGCCATGAACTCGAAATACTTCTTCATGCCGGCGTCGTCCTTCCAGGTCGGATCGAGCGGATCCTTGCCGTAGTTGACGCTGATGACGCCCTTGGAGGCTTCAAGTCCCGCCGGCTTCATCACGGCGCCGACCGAGGTCGCGTTGATGTCGAGGATGTGCACCGGCTTCCAGCCGATTTCGTAGATCTTCTTGATCGCCTGCGCCGCCTGCTTCGGCGTCGTCGCCGAGAAGAACAGGTCGGCGCCGGCGTCCTTGATCTTGAGGATCTGCGAGTCGATGGTCGGGTCGGAGACTTCGTAGGAAGCTTCCGCCACGATCATCTTCGCCGCCTTGTCGCCGAGGCCGGCCTTGATGCCGTTCAGATAGTCCTTGCCGAGGTCGTCGTTCTGGTAGAGCACACCGATCTTGGCGTTCGGATATTCCTTGATGATGTACTGGCCGTAGATGCGTCCCTCGACGAAATAGTTGGGATTGAAACCCATCGTCCAGGGGAAGTTCTTCGGGTCGGTGAACTTCGACGCGCCGGTCGCGGCGAAGAGCTGCGGCACCTTCTTCGAGTTGAGATATTTCTGCACCGCCGCGTTCGAGGGCGTGCCGAGGAGCTGGAAGGTAAGCAGCACTTCGTCGCTCTCGACCAGCTTGCGCACCTGCTCGACCGCTTTCGGCGGCGAGTAGGCGTCGTCATACTGGATCAGATTGATCTTGCGGCCGTTCACGCCGCCCTGATCGTTGATCATCTTCATATAGGCGGCCTGGGTCTTGCCGATGGTGGCATAGGCAGAGGCGGGGCCGCTGAATGGATTGGTCTGGCCGATCTTGATCTCGGTGTCGGTCGCGCCGGTGTCGTATTTCTTCTGCGCTGAAGCCGTCGAAACCGACAGGGCAAGCGCGAGCGCCGTGCCTGTTGCCAGATGGAAAAAACTCTTCCTCATTATGCTGCGTTCCTCATGTGTTTATGATTGGCGCTGATCGTGCCGCGGGCCGGTCCGGCCGCACGGATGTCATCGCTGCCGCAATAGTGGCGGAAGGCATATTGCAATGCAAGGCATCCAAAAGTCAGGGTAATTTCGGTATCGGGCTAAATCTGCTCAAAAAGAATCCACTACATGCAGCAGCCGCAAAATGATGCACGGCCGGGCGGACATTGCGAGGCTCAAGACAAAGCCGCCGGCATCAGGGTGACGCGGGCGGCTTGTGTCTTGAATTGGGGCAATTCGCTAACCACTCGGTCCGGTATCCTCGATAATCGGGCCGAACAGCTCCCAGCGCTCGCCGTTGAACTTCATCATCTGCATCTGCTTGTTGATGCGGTAATCGGTCGGCGAGGTGTTGGTGACCATGCCGGGCAGCGACAGGCTGCCTGACAGGTTCTTCAGATTCGCCGCCTGCTTCATGATATTTTCGCGCGTGAGATCGTCGCCGCATTGCCGCAGGATCTGCACCAGCAATTCCGCCGTTGAATAACCGTAGGTGTTGACGGTGTTGAGCTTGTCGCCTTCCGGGTAATACTTGTCCATGAAGGCGAAATAGGCCTTGATGCCGGGATCGTCCTTCCACTGCGGATCGCCCGGATCCTTGCCGTAATTGGTCGAGACGATGTCCTTGGAGATATCGAGGCCCGCGGGCTTCAGCGTGGCCGACACCGGGCTCGCGTTGATGTCGAGGATGTGGACCGGCTTCCAGCCGAGATCGGCGACTTTCTTGATCGCCTGCGCCGCGAATTTCGGGGTCGAGGCGTCATAGAGCAGGTCGGCGCCGGCCGCCTTCAACCTGACGATCTGTGAGTTGATGGTCGGATCGGTGAGCTCGTATGAGGCTTCGGCGACGATCATCGTTGCCGCCTTGCCGCCGAGGGCTTCCTTCAGGCCATTGATGTAGTCGCGGCCGAGATCGTCGTTCTGATAGAGGATGCCGATCTTGGCATTGGGGTGGTTCTTCAGAATGTACTGCCCGTAGATACGCCCCTCGGACTGGTAGTTGGGATTGAAACCCATCGTCCAGGGGAAGTTCTTCGGATCGGTGAATTTCGAGGCCCCGGTCGCGGCGAGCAGCTGCGGCACCTTCTTGGCGTTGAGATATTTCTGAACGGCGGCGTTCGACGGCGTGCCGATGATCTGGAAGGTGAACAGAACCTCGTCGCTCTCGACCAGCTTGCGCACCTGCTCGACGGCTTTCGGCGGCGAATAGGCGTCGTCATACTGGATCAGATTGAGCTTGCGGCCGTTGATGCCGCCCTGCTCGTTGATCATCTTGAGATAGGCGGCCTGCGTCTTGCCGATGCCGGCATAGGCCGAGGCGGGCCCCGAGAACGGGACGGTCTGGCCGATCTTGATTTCGGTGTCGCTGGCGCCGGTATCGTATTTCTTCTGCGCGTTGGCCGGCGATGTCAGCGCGATCGCAACCGCCGCGCCTGCAAGCAGATGAAGAATGCCGCTTCTCATGTCGCTTCTCCCGTATGTTGGCCGATGATTGTTTCGGCCATCCCTTGGGATAGCCAGCCGTCATCGTTACGAGAGAGTGTGGCGGAACGGTTTTGGCAACGCAAGGCAGTGACGGAAAGGTGACTGCGTCAAGCCAGCCAGAGCAGGACCAGAGCGAGCGCTGCGGGCGCCGCCTGCACATAGAGGATCCGGCGGCTGACGGTCGCGGCGCCATAGACGCCTGCCACGATCACGCAAAGCAGAAAGAAAATCTTGATCTGGAGCGCAAGTGCCGGATTGGGATGGAGCAGACCCCAGATGAGGCCCGCGGCGAGGAATCCGTTATAAAGGCCTTGATTGGCGGCCAGCACCGCCGATTCCGTCGCCTTCTCGATCGAGTTGCGAAAGGTCTTCAGGCCCAGCGGCTTGGTCCAGAGAAACATTTCGAGAATGAGAAAATAGACATGCAGTGCGGCAACCACCGCGACCAGAAAATTGGCGATGAAGATCATGTTGCGGTCCCCCAACCGGCAGCGGAATTCGGGTGGACGCTAGCACGGCGTACGTGAAAAGTGAGGGGCGCGCCTGCCGATATTTTTCAGGGAATAACGATGCCAGAGAGTTTTGCCCTCGACCGCCTGCCAACGCCGATCGGAACGGCGCTGTTGGTCACCGATGCGGACGGCCTGCTTCGTGCGCTGGACTGGGAGGATTATGAGCCGCGCATGCAGCAGCTGCTGCGCCTGCATTACGGCGCGGTGGAGCTGAAGATTGCGCGGGCGCCGCGCGAAGTGCGCGCAGCATTGACCGGTTATTTCAAGGGCGACCTCGACCGCCTCGCTGCGATCGAATGGCGCGTCGCCGGCACGCCGTTCCAGCAGAAGATCTGGAATGCGCTACCCAAAATTCCCGCCGGCACCACGCTGAGCTATGGCGCGCTCGCCGCAAAACTCAAAATGCCGCGCGCCGTCCGCGCCGTCGGCCACGCGAACGGCTCGAATCCGATCAGCGTCGTACTGCCCTGTCACCGCCTGATCGGCAGCAGCGGCTCGCTGGTGAAGTACGGCGGCGGGCTGGAGCGCAAGCGCTGGCTGCTGCAGCACGAGGGCGTGGAGGTGCTGTAGGATGGGCGCGCTGTTTTCTTCACCCGCCCCTCAAGGGGCGGATGAAGCAGCGGCTCACGCCGCCGGCTGCGCAACGTTGTCCTCGGTCGACAGCAGATGAATCAGCGCGCTCTTGATCGCGGCCTGCCGGGTCGGCGCGTTGATCTGGGCGCCGAGCAAGTCCGTCACGTAGAACACGTCGCGGGCGCGTTCGCCGAAGGTCGCGACATGGGCGGAGGCAATGTTGAGGTTGAGCTTCGAGATCGCGGTCGTCAGTTGATACAGCAAGCCGGGGCGGTCGAGGCCGGAAACCTCGATCACGGTGTAGCGGTCGGACCACTGGTTGTTGATGGTGACCTCGGGCTCGACCACGAATGCGCGCACCTTGCCGCGGTTGGCGGCCTTGCGGGCCACCACTTCGGGCAGCCGCAGCTTGCCTTCCAGCACCTGCTCGATCATCTCGCCGATGCGGGTGGCGCGCCGCCCCTCGTCCTCGTCGCGATCGTATTCCCTTGAGATCGCGATGGTGTCGAGCGCGCGGCCGTCGGTGGTGGTGTAGATCTGCGCGTCGACGATGTTGGCGCCGGCAGACGCACAGGCGCCCGCAATGATCGACAGCAGCCATGGATGGTCGGTCGCCAGGATCGTCAGTTCGGTGACGGCGCGTGCCTCGTCGAAGCCGACATTGATCGCAAGCTTGTGGCCGGCCTGCTCGCTGGCGCGGATGAAACGCGCCTGGCGGATCTTGCGTTGCAGGTCGACCTTGAGCCAGTAGGCCGGATAATGCCGCCCGATATAGGCGTTGAGTTCGGCATCCGGCCATTCGGTGAAGGCGGCGCGGAATTCGCGTTGCGCCACCGCGATGCGCTGCGCGCGGTTCACTTCCGAGAAGCCGCCGGTCAGCACCGGCTCGGTCTCGTAATACAGCGTGCGCAGCAACTGCGCCTTCCAGCCGTTCCACACGCCGGGGCCGACGCCCCTGATGTCGGCGGTGGTCAGGATGGTCAACAGCTTCATCTGCTCGACGGATTGCACGACGGCGGCGAAATTCTCGATCGTCTTGCGGTCGGAAAGGTCGCGCGACTGCGCCACCGTCGACATCGTGAGATGCTCTTCGATCAGCCACGCCACCAATTCGGTATCGGCGGCGTTGAAGCCGAACCGCGGGCACAGCCGCCGCGCCACCCTGGCGCCCGCGATCGAATGGTCCTCCGGCCGGCCCTTGGCGACGTCATGCAGCAGCGTGGTGATGTAGATCACCGCGCGATGTTCGGGCTGGATCTTGCGGAACAGGTCGCTGGCGACGACGAATTCGTCATTGCCGCCGCGCTCGATCTCCTGCAGGTGGCCGATGCAGCGGATCAAATGCTCGTCCACCGTATAATGGTGGTACATGTTGAACTGCATCATCGACACGATCTTGCCGAAGGCGCGGATGAAGTGGCCGAGCACGCCGGTCTCGTTCATGCGCCGCAGCACGATCTCGGCGTTATCGGACGTCAGGATCTCCATGAACAGCCGGTTGGCTTCCGGATTTTCGCGAAGCTGCGTGTTCATCAGCTTCAGCGAGCGCGTCACCGTGCGCATCGCGTCGGGGTGGAAGGCGAGGTTGTTCTTCTGCGCGAGTCGGAAGATCCGGATCAGATTGACCGGATCGTGCTTGAAGACGTCGGGCGCGGCGAGGTTGATGCGGTTGTTGTCGATGATGAAGTCGTCGCTGTCGGGCACCCGCCGCCGCTGGGCGCTCGGCCGCAGCCGCGCCACCATGCGGCTCAACACCGGCGCGGGCTTGGCCTGCTCGTCTTCCAGCTTGGCGCACAGGATCGCGGTCAGATCGCCGACGTCCTTGGCGATCAGGAAGTAGTGCTTCATGAAGCGTTCGACATCCTGCATGCCGGGATGCGAGGTATAGCCGAGCCGGACCGCGATCTCGCGCTGCATGTCGAACGACAGCCGTTCTTCGGCGCGCCCCGAGACGAAATGCAGATTGCAGCGTACCGACCACAGGAAGTCGGCGCAGCGGCGGAAGATCCGGTACTCCTGCGCGTCGAACACGCCGCGCTCGACCAGTTCGTCGGTCTCGCGCACGCGATAGACGTACTTCGCGATCCAGAACAGCGTGTGCAGGTCGCGCAATCCGCCCTTGCCGTCCTTGACGTTGGGCTCGACCAGGTAGCGCGACTGCCCGGCGCGGCGGTGGCGTTCTTCGCGCTCGGCGAGCTTGGCGGTGACGAATTCCGACGCCGTGCCCTGCACGACGTCCTTGTCGAAGCGGGCGACCAGTTCGTCATAGAGCGGCTGGTCGCCGGTCAGAAACCGCGTCTCGAGGATCGCGGTGCGGATCGTCATGTCGCCGCGCGCCTGCCGGATACATTCGTCGACCGAGCGCGTGGCGTGGCCGACCTTCAATCCCATGTCCCACAGGCAATAAAGAATGGCTTCGGCGACCTGTTCGCCCCAGGCGGTCTGCTTGTAGGGCAGGATGAACAACAGATCGATATCGGATTCCGGCGCCATCAGGCCGCGGCCATAGCCGCCGGTGGCGACAACGGCCATACGCTCGGCGCCGGAGGGGACATGCGAGCGATAGAGATGCCGGGTCGCGGCCGAGTAGAGGATGCGGATGATTTCGTCCTGCATGAAGCAGAGCCGCTCCGCGCAGCGGCGGCCGTGGCGATCCTTCAGCAGCACGGCCTGCGCGGTCGCGCGCGCCGCGATCATCTCGGCCTTGAGCAATTGCGCCAGCGCCGAGCGAAACACGTCCTCGCGGCCGGCATGTTTTTCGGCCAGGGCATCGACCGCCGCGGTGATCCGCGCGGTATCGAAACGTTCATCCGCCCCGGAGCGGTCCTCAGTCACGACGCTATCCATGATCTATCCCGATATCGGACGGCGCGGGGGCTGTCACTGATGATTGTGGGTCAACAGCAGTTCTATGCTGGATTTCGATCCGTTTGGGTAAAGCCGTGCTCATGGCATAGCATTGCCGGTAGGTATTTTCTCGTTGCGTTACCGAATAACTTATTGGAAATAATCATGTTTCTCACGCCATCAAGGGAGGGGACCATGTCCAGGATTTCACGGCGCGCACTGGCTGCAATGATCGCGGTCTCGACCTTGCTGCCCGGCGCGGCCTTTGCCGCCGACGCGCTCAAGGAAATTCGCATCGACTGGGCGACCTACAATCCGGTGTCGATGGTCCTCAAGCAAAAGGGATTGCTGGAGAAGGAATTCGCCAAGGACGGCATCAGCGTCGTCTGGGTGCAGTCGGCCGGTTCCAACAAGGCGCTCGAATTCCTCAACGCCGGCTCGATCGATTTCGGATCGACCGCGGGCTCGGCGGCGCTGGTCGCCAGGATCAACGGCAACCCGATCAAGTCGATCTATGTCTATTCGCGCCCCGAATGGACCGCGCTGGTGACATCCAAGGATTCGAAGATCGCGAACGTTGCCGACCTCAAGGGCAAGCGCGTCGCGGTGACCCGCGGCACCGATCCGCACATCTTCCTGGTGCGCGCGCTGCTCGGCGCCGGCCTCACCGAAAAGGACATCACGCCGGTGCTGCTGCAGCATGCCGACGGCAAGACCGCGCTGATCCGCGGCGACGTCGATGCCTGGGCCGGTCTCGATCCGATGATGGCGCAGGCCGAAGTCGAGGAGGGCGCAAAGCTGTTCTTCCGCAAGGCGGACGCCAACACCTGGGGCATCCTCAATGTGCGCGAGCAGTTCCTGAAGGATTATCCGGACGTCGTCCGCCGCGTGCTCGCGGTATACGAGGAAGCGCGCAAATATTCGCTGGCCAATTACGACGACCTGAAGAAGACCTTCATCGGCGTGACGAAACTGCCGGAAGCCGTCGTCGACAAGCAGCTCAAGGAGCGCACCGAGCTGACCCACAGCCGCATCGGCGCCCCGCAGCGCGAATCCATCCTCGCCGCAGGCCTCGCCCTGCAGCAGGCCGGCGTGGTCGACGCCAAGGTCGACGTCAAGGCGACGCTGGATGCGCTGATCGACGACCAGGTCCCGCTGCCGACGAATTGATGCGCACAGGCGAGGTGTCGCCGTTTTCTTCCCTTCTCCCCTTGTGGGAGAAGGTGGCGCGAAGCGCCGGATGAGGGGTTCTCACCGCGCGACAAAGTGGTGTTTGCGGAGACAGACCCCTCACCCGTCTCGAATGAGCTTCGCGCTCATTCGATCCACCCTCTCCCACAACAGGGGAGAGGGGAACAGCACCTTGCAATCCCGTGCGAGAAGCGTTCTTGCTATGACCATGAGTGTCGAACTTCCCGCGCTGGAACGGACGGATGCGATTGCCTCGCAAGCGTCGCCGTCGCGGCTGCGCCGCTATGCGCGGCCGGCGCTCGGGCTGTTGCTGCCGGTCGGGCTCGCGGTGATCTGGGAAATCGTGGTCGGGCTCGGCTATTCCAACGGCCGGCTGGTGCCGCCGCCGACGAAGATCTTCGCCACCGTCATGGAACTGGCGAAGAGCGGCGAGCTGTCGCGCCATATCACCGCGACGGTGACGCGCGTCGCCGCGGGCTTCGGCCTCGGCGTCGCCGCCGGAACCATCCTCGGCGCGATCTCAGGCTATTGGGGCCTGGCGCGGCAGTTGCTCGATCCGACCGTGCAGGCGCTGCGCGCAATTCCGTCGATCGCCTGGGTGCCGCTGTTCATCCTGTGGCTCGGCATTTTCGAAACCTCGAAGATCGCGCTGATCGCGGTCGGCGTGTTCTTCCCGGTCTATCTCGGCGTGATGGGCGCGATCCTCTCCGTCGACCGCAAGATCGTCGAGGTCGGCCGCACTTTCCGCCTGAGCGGTCCGGCGATGATCCGCCGCATCCTGCTGCCCGCGGTGCTGCCGGCCTATGTCGTCGCGTTGCGCGTGGGCCTTGGCCTCGGCTGGATGTTCGTCGTCGCCGCCGAATTCATGGGCGCGTCCGAAGGCCTCGGCTATCTCCTGATCGACGGCCAGCAGCTCGGCAAGCCGGCGCAGATCGTGGCGGCGATCGTGATCTTTGCGATCCTCGGCAAGACCACCGACTGGCTGATCGAGATCGCCACCGCGCCGCTGCTGCGCTGGCAGGATGCGTTCGGCCGCCAAAGCGGGGCCGCCTGATGCTCGCGCTGGATCGAGTCGGCAAAACCTATCCCAACGGCGTCCACGCGCTGGAGCGCTTTTCGGCCGAGATCAAGCCTGGCGAAATCGTCGCCATCATCGGCGGCTCCGGCTGCGGAAAGTCGACGCTGCTGCGCGCCATCGCCGGCCTCGACCGCGCCATCACGGGCACGGTGACGCTGGACGACACGACGATCACGGCGCCGCATGCCAAGATCGGCATCATCTTCCAGGAGCCGCGATTGCTGCCCTGGCTCAGCGTCGCCGACAATATCGGCTTCGGCCTGTCCGACCTGCCGGCCGACGCGCGGCGCGAGAAGGTTGCGCGCGCGCTGGCGCGGGTCGGGCTTGCCGACAAGGCAAATGCCTGGCCGCGCGAACTCTCCGGCGGGCAGGCGCAGCGGGTGGCGATTGCGCGCGCGCTGGTGCCGCAGCCGGAAGTGCTGCTGCTCGACGAGCCGTTCTCCGCGCTCGACGCCTTCACGCGGCGCGACCTGCAGGACCATCTGCTCGATCTCTGGAACGACACGCGGCCGACCCTCGTCCTGGTGACGCACGACGTCGACGAGGCCGTGGTGCTGGCGGATCGCGTGCTGGTGATGCGGCCGCGGCCGGGCCGGCTGTTCGAGGCGATCAAGATCAATCTGGCGCGGCCGCGCGACCGATCCTCGCCATTGTTCGACAATTTCAAGCGTCATGTGCTGACCGCGCTCGATCGCTCGCTCGACCGCAACGTGCCCGATGCCGACCTAAAAACCGTGGCCGGCGAAGCGATGTGGTGGTGACAGCGGCGCATTTTCGCACTAAATCCGGCGTGGCAAGAAGAACAACCGGGAGACGAAGATGGACGCCGCCGAACTTCGCGCGATGCAGGCCCCGATCAAGGAACGCTACAAGACCGATCCCTCGGCCGCGGTCATCACCCTGAAAGCCAAAGGCTCGATCGACAATGAAGGCATCGCCTGCAAGGTCGAGACCGGCCGCGCGCTGGCGGTCGCCGGCCTGCATCCCGCGACCGGCGGCTCCGGCCTCGAGCTGTGCTCCGGCGACATGCTGCTGGAAGCCCTGGTCGCCTGCGCCGGCGTCACGCTGAAGTCGGTCGCCACCGCCGTCGAAGTCCCGCTCAAGACCGGCAACGTCATCGCCGAAGGCGATCTCGATTTTCGCGGCACGCTCGGCGTCGACAAGGAAGCCCCGGTCGGATTCGAGGAAATCCGCCTGCGCTTCGAGGTCGGCACCGACGCGCCGCAGGACAAGCTCGATCTGCTGCTGAAACTCACCGAGCGCTACTGCGTGGTCTATCAGACCATCAAGAACGGCCCGAAGATCTCGGTGTCGATGAAGCGGGTCTAGTTCGGTGTCGTCCCTGCCTAGTGCGCAATTGCGCACGGGCGCAGGGACCCATAACCACCGACGCCAATGGGTGCGGGAAGTATCGACCCGCACCTTCCAAAATCGAAAAGCCGCGGCGTATGGGTTCCTGCGTTCGCAGGAACGACAGCCAGCATGTCCCCCGAACTCGCCTTCATCCTGACGCTCGCCCTGCGCATGGCGTTCGCCGCGGCGTTCGTGGTGACGGCTTCCATCGTCACCGAACGTTCGGGTCCGGTGATCGGTGCGCTGATCGCGACGCTGCCGATCTCGGCGGGGCCGTCCTACGTGTTCCTCGCGCTCGACCATGATGCGGCCTTCATCGCCGAGGGCGCGCTGGCGAGCCTGCCGATCAACGCCGCGACGATCTTCCTCGGGCTGACCTATGTCGTGCTGGCGCAACGCCACGGCGCGCTGCTCAGTTGCCTCTCGGCGGTCGCCGTATGGCTGGTGCTCGCCACGGTCATCCGCTCGGTGCAATGGTCGCTCGCTGGCGGGCTGATCGCCAATGTCATCGCCTACGCGATCTGCGTGCCGCTGCTCGCCCGCTACCGCCACGCCAAGATGCCGCCGATCCGGCGCCGCTGGTACGATATCCCGCTGCGCGCATCGCTGGTCGCGACGCTGGTGGCGACCGTGGTCACGACGTCGAGCTGGGTCGGCCCCAAGGTCAGCGGCATCATCGCGCTGTTCCCGATCGTGTTCACCTCCATGATGCTGATCCTGCACCCGCGCATCGGCGGCCGGCCGACCGCCGCCGTGCTCGCCAACAGCGCCTGGGGCCTGATCGGCCTCGGTATCGCCATCGCGGTGCTGCATGTCGCAGCATTGCAGTTCGGCTCGGCGATCGGGCTCAGCCTCGCGCTGGCGACCTGCATCGGCTGGAACCTGGCCCTGTGGTGGCTCGGGCGCCGGAAGGCCGCATCCACCGAGCCGCAAGTTTGATGGTTACCGACCGCGAGGAGCCCGCTAGACTGGCGGCGGGACGGACGAGGGCGCGCGGTGGAGGGTTTATACAAGGTCGAATACGAGATCAGCGGCGGCACCGGCCGCAGCGTGCTGTACGCCCATGCCGGAACAATGCTCGGCGGCAATACGGCTTTCGCCCATTTCGGCACCTACGAAAATGTAGACGGTGAGATCGTTGCCAGGCTGAGAACCCGGCGCCACAGCCCGTCGCCGCACCGGCGAAACCTGGTCAGTTCCGATGCTGTCACGATCATCATACGCGGCAAGCCGCAGGGCGACGTCTGGCACTTCGCGGGCTCCGTCATCGAAGACGCCGGCTCGGTGTTTCGCGCGGTCATGACGCCGCTCGGCAATGACAACATCCCGCCGCCGGGGCCGGTCGGCGAAGGCGGCATCGTCAGCGGGCTTTACTCGATCGACATCCGGATGCTGGACGGCATCGCCGGTGGGCAAACCGGCGTGATGCTGCTGAAAGACGGCCGCATCCTGGGCGGCGACGCGTTCTTCTATTATCTCGGCGCCTACACCTCAGCGAATGGCCGCTGGAAGGGCGAGTTCGTCAACCAGGAGCACACCCCGGCCAAGGACGAGCATCCGCTGTTCGGCGGTCATGAGGTCGGCATCGGCTTCTCGGGCCGCTGCAGCGCCGAGGGTGCAGAGATCGAGGCTACCGCGCTGGCAGGCAAGCGCAGCATCCGCTTCGCAGCGACGCTGAAATTGATCCAGCCCTTCGCCGGGTGAGAGCCGCGAGCTTCGTAGCCCGCATGAGCGCAGCGACATGCGGGGCGATGCTGGCACCGGCCCCGGATATCGCTGCGCTCATCCGGGCTACGGATCCTTACCCCTTCGGCAGTTTCGCCTTCAGCGCATACAACGCCTCCAGCGCCTCGCGCGGCGACATCTCGTCGGGATGCAGCGCCTTCACCGCTGCCATCATTTGCTCGGCCTCGCTCGGCGGCGCGGCTTCGGCGGCGGCGCGGGAGGGGACGGCGAACAGCGGCAGGTCGTCGGCGAGCGCACGCGCGGTCTGGCCGCGATCCTGGGCCTCGAGTTTCGCCAGCACCGACTTGGCGCGCGCGATCACGGCCGGCGGCAGGCCTGCGAGTTTGGCGACCTGGATGCCGTAGGAGCGGTCGGCCGAGCCCGGCAGCACCTCGTGCAGGAACACGACGTCGCCCTGCCACTCCTTGACGCGCACGGTGGCGTTGAACATCCGCGGCAGTTTGGCCGAGAGCGCGGTCAGCTCGTGATAATGCGTGGCGAACAACGCGCGGCAGCGGTTGGCTTCGTGCAGATGCTCGATCGCGGCCCAGGCGATCGACAGGCCGTCGAACGTGGCGGTGCCGCGGCCGATTTCATCGAGGATCACCAGCGAGCGTTCGCTGGCCTGGTTGAGGATGACGGCGGTCTCGACCATCTCGACCATGAAGGTCGATCGTCCGCGCGCGAGATCATCCGCCGCGCCGACGCGCGAGAACAGACGATCGACGACGCCGATCCGCGCGCGCGAGGCCGGCACGTAGGAACCGATCTGCGCCAGCAGCGCGATCAGCGCATTCTGCCGCAGGAAGGTCGATTTACCGGCCATGTTCGGGCCGGTGATCAGCCAGATCTGGCCGGATTTTTGCGCAGGCCCCGGCGAGAGGTCGCAGGCGTTGGCGATGAACGGCTGGCCGTCGCGCTTCAGCGCCGCTTCGACCACGGGATGCCGGCCGCCCTCGACGGCGAAGCCGAGCGAGCCATCGACTTCGGGCCGCACATAATTGTCGTCGACCGCAAGCTTGGCCAGCGCGGTTGCGACATCGAGCAGCGCAAACGCATGCGCGGCGGCGCGCAGATCGTCGCTGGCGGCGAGCGCCATCGCGCAGAGCCGCTCAAAGATTTCCAGTTCCAATCCGAGCGCGCGGTCGCCGGCATTGGCGATCTTGGCCTCGATCTCGCCGAGTTCGGACGGTGGTGAAGCGAACTTGCCCCGCCAGCGTCTGGCGATGGATGAAGGTCGCATTCAACGGCGGCGACATCAGCCTGTCGCCGTGCTGCGCGGTCACCTCGACGAAATAGCCGAGCACGTTGTTGTGGCGAATCTTGAGCGCCTTGATGCCGGTGTCCTCGGCGTAGCGCGCCTGCATCGCGGCGACGACGAGGCGGGAGGCGTCGCGCAGGTTCCGGCTCTCGTCGAGCGCAGGCTCATAGCCCTCGCGGATGAAGCCGCCGTCGCGCTTGATCAGCGGCAGTTGTTCGGCGAGCGCGCGTTCGAACTCGCGGGCGAGGTCGCGCGAGGGACGGCGCAGCGCTTCCATCACGGCTACGATTTCCGGCGGTGGCGCTTCGAGCTGCGCGAGCCGCGCCAGCGCCTGATCGGCCGCGAGGATGCCGTCGCGCAGGCCGGCAAGGTCGCGCGGGCCGCCGCGTCCGACCGACAATCGCGCCAACGCGCGCGACATGTCGGGCGCCGCACGCAGCGTGGTCCTGACATCGTCGCGCGCCGCGCTGTCGGCGACAAAAGTTGCAATCGCATCCAGCCGTCGCGCGATTCCCGCGCTGTCGGTGAGCGGCGCGGCGAGGCGTTGCGCCAGCAGCCGCGAGCCGGCGGCGGTGACCGTGCAATCGATCGCATCGAGCAGCGATCCGCGCCGCTCGCCTGCCAGCGTGCGGGTCAGTTCGAGATTGGCGCGGGTGGCGGGATCGATCGCCATCGTGGTGCCGGCGGCCTCGCGCGAGGGCGGCGACAGCGGCGGGCGTTTTCCGACCTGGGTGCGGTCGATATAGGTGACGGCGGCGGCTGCCGCGGTCGCCTCCAGCCGCGACATCGCGGCTAAGCCATCCATGGTCGCGACCGCGAAATAATCGCACAGCCGCCGCTCCGCGGTGGCGCCGTCGAAGACGTCGCGGGTCAAGGGTGTCACCGATGGCAGTTCGCGCAGCAGCGTGCCGAGATCGGCATCGCCGATACAACGCGTCGGTGACGATCACTTCATTCGGATTGATCCGCGCCAGCGTCGCCGCGAGTTCTGCGGTCGAGCATTCCGTGACCATGAACTCGGACGTCGAAATGTCGATCCAGGCGAGGCCAACGCGGTCGCCGCCGCTTGATGCCGCGGGCGCGTGCGATCGCCAGCAGATAATTGTTGGTGCGGGCATCCAGCAGCGTGTCTTCGGTCAGCGTGCCCGGCGTCACCAGCCGCACCACGCCGCGGGCCACCACGCTCTTGTTGCCGCGGGCGCGGGCGGCGGCCGGATTCTCGGTCTGCTCGCACACCGCGACCCGATGGCCGGCATTGATCAGGCGATGCAGATAGTCCTCGGAGCGCTCCACCGGCACGCCGCACATCGGGATATCCATGCCCTGATGCTTGCCGCGCTTGGTCAGCACGATGCCGAGCGTTCTGGAGGCGATCTCGGCGTCCTCGAAGAACAGCTCGTAGAAATCGCCCATCCGGTAGAACAGCAACAGCCCGGGATGGGCGGCCTTGATCTCAAGGTACTGTTCCATCATCGGCGTGACGCGTGAATTCGCGTCAGCGGCCGGCGTGGCTTCGGGCGGTGCGGGGGCGGGGATGGGTTGCTGGATCGTCATTGCGGCGCAAACTACAAAATTTCGCTGCCAGGTCCTATTCCCTTACCCCCGTTGTCAGAGTTTTCCACGCCCGGCGCCCTCCATTTCATCACGTCAGCGTTGAGGGCATGACGGACCTCCCGCGAAAGCACTACCCGGGAACGATGCCTCAATTGACCTGCCGCGGGCACGCTCCTAAAACTCACCATTAATTCCAGCGGAACAACGCCTAACGCGCGGCATTCAGGGAGAGATTCAATGCGTGATGTATTCATTTGCGATGCCGTCCGGACCCCGATCGGCCGTTTCGGCGGCTCGCTCGCCAAGGTGCGCGCCGACGATCTGGCCGCCGTTCCGATCAAGGCGCTGATGGCGAAGCATCCCAATCTCGACTGGTCGCAGGTCGACGAGGTGTTTTTCGGCTGCGCCAACCAGGCCGGCGAGGACAACCGCAACGTGGCGCGGATGGCGCTGTTGCTGGCGGGCATCCCGGAATCGGTTCCCGGCCAGACCCTCAATCGCCTCTGTGCATCGGGCCTCGATGCGGTCGGCGCCGCGGGCCGCGCGATTCGCGCAGGCGAAATCGATTTCGCGATTGCCGGCGGCGTCGAATCGATGACGCGGGCGCCGTTCGTGATGGGCAAGGCGCCGGAAGCGTTTGCGCGCTCGGCCGAGATCTACGACACCACCATCGGCTGGCGCTTCATCAATCCCTTGATGAAGGCGCAGTACGGCGTCGATGCGATGCCGGAGACCGGCGAGAACGTCGCCGAGGAATTCCAGGTCTCGCGCGCCGACCAGGATGCGATGGCGATCCGCTCGCAGCAGCGCGCGGGCGCTGCGATTGCGTCAGGCTATTTCGCCGAGGAAATCACGCCGGTATCGGTGCCGGGCGGCAAGGCCGGGCCGGTCATCGTCGACAAGGACGAGCATCCGCGCCCCGAGACCACGCTGGAAGGCCTGACCAAACTGAAGCCGATCGTGCGCAATCCCGGCACGGTGACGGCGGGCAACGCGTCCGGCGTCAATGACGGCGCGGCGGCGATGATCCTGGCTTCCGAAGCCGCCGTGAAGAAGCACGGGCTGACGCCGCGGGCGCGCATCCTCGGGCTGGCGTCGGCCGCGGTGCCGCCGCGCATCATGGGCATCGGCCCGGTGCCGGCGACGAAGAAGCTGATGGAACGGCTCGGCATCAAGATCTCTGACTTCGATTTGATCGAGCTCAATGAAGCCTTCGCCTCGCAGGGCATAGCCTGTTTGCGGCAACTGGGCGTCAAGGACGACGCCGACTTCGTCAACCCGCATGGCGGCGCGATCGCGCTCGGCCATCCGCTCGGCATGAGCGGCGCGCGGCTGGCGTTGACGGCGGTGCACGGCATGGAGAAGCGGGGCGGCAAGCTTGCCCTGGCAACCATGTGCGTCGGCGTCGGCCAGGGCGTCGCGGTTGCGATCGAGAAGCTGAATTGAAACAACTATTTGGGAGAGCGCAAGACGGCGCTTTCCCAAATTAGTTATGTCCTA
Source organism: uncultured Alphaproteobacteria bacterium (assembly GCA_963816815.1). Taxonomy (GTDB): domain Bacteria; phylum Pseudomonadota; class Alphaproteobacteria; order Rhizobiales; family Xanthobacteraceae; genus Bradyrhizobium. Next base: position 129,042 of record CAWFMW010000066.1, on the reverse strand, counting down.
TAATGATCGCCGGCGCGGCTGAGCGGCGCGAGGGAGGGATACGTCATGACATTGGTCTATCCAGTGCAAAGTCTCGCGGCGCATCCGCCGCGGCTGTCTCCCGGCTACAAGAGCACGGTCAAGCGCTCGCCGTCGAAGCCGCTGATCCCGATGCGGCACACGCTGTCGGAACTGACCGGGCCGGTCTACGGCCACGAGACGGTGCGCGAGAACGATCACGACCTCACCATTCAGGGCAAGGCTGAGCCGATCGGCGAGCGCATCATCGTGCACGGCCACGTGCTCGATGAGGACGGCCGCGGCGTGCCGAATACGCTGGTCGAACTCTGGCAGGCCAATTCCTGCGGCCGCTATGTCCATGTCGTCGATCAGCATCCCGCGCCGCTCGATCCGAATTTCACCGGCGCCGGCCGCGCGCAGTCGGACGCGAAAGGTTATTACCGCTTCGTCACCATCAAGCCCGGCGCCTATCCCTGGGGCAATCACCACAACGCCTGGCGGCCGGCCCACATCCACTTCTCGGTGTTCGGCCATTCCTTCGTGTCGCGCCTGGTGACGCAGATGTATTTCCCCGGCGATCCCCTGTTTCCGTTCGATCCGATCTTCAATTCGGTCACCGACGAGAAGGCGCGCAACCGGATGATCTCGTCGTTCGATCTGGAAAACACCAAGCCGGATTGGGCGCTGTGCTACCGCTTCGACATTGTGCTGCGCGGGCGCAACGCCACGCCGATGGAGACCAAGTAAGTGCCACAGGCCAAACCGGACGGCATCACCCCGTCGCAAACCGTCGGTCCGTATTTCGCCTATGGCCTGACGCCGAACGGCAAATACGACTGGAACGACGCGTTCAGCAACAATCTCGTGACGTCAGATACGTCGGGCGAACGCATTCGCATCGAGGGACAGGTGTTCGACGGCGACGGCGCGGTCGTGCCGGACTGCATGCTGGAGATCTGGCAGGCCGACGCGCAGGGGCGCTTCTCCGATCCGCAGGACAAGCGGGCGCTGACGAATATCTCATTCAAGGGATTCGGCCGCGTCGGCACCGATGCCAAGGGCGGCTACGCCTTCGACACCATCAAGCCGGGCACTGTGCCCGATCCCGACGGCAAGCCGCAGGCGCCGCATATCGTGCTCGCGATCTATCGCGCGCGGCATGCTGCTGCATCTCTATTCGCGGATTTATTTCGACGGCGAGGCCGCCAACGCCGCCGATCCGGTGCTGGCGCTGGTGCCGGCCGATCGCCGCGCGACGCTGATCGCGACGCGCCAGCCAGGCGGCAATGCGGTCTATCGTTTCGATATCCATCTGCAGGGCGACAAAGAGACGGTGTTCTTCGACGTGTAGGCGCGGCCGCCGGGAGTGCGGAATGATCATTGGGCGTCAGCAGGATGTCACGGTTGCCGCGACTTCCGTGATGGAGCGGACGTCCGATCCGCGGTTGCGCGAGATCATGGTGTCGCTGGTCAAGCACCTGCACGGTTTCGTCCGTGATGTCAGGCTGACCGAAGCGGAATTCCGCGAAGCCACTGCGATTCTGGCCGAATTGGGCCGGCAATCGACCGACACGCACAACGAAGTCGTGCTGATGGCGGGCTCGCTCGGCGTTTCCTCGCTGGTCTGCCTTCTGAACAATGGCGACCAGGGCAACACCGAAACGGCGCAATCACTGCTCGGGCCGTTCTGGCGACTGAACTCTCCCCGTGTCGAAAACGGCGGCTCGATCGTCCGGTCCGAAACGCCGGGCGCGGTCGCTCTTTGTCACCGCGCGTGTCGTGGACCATGCCGGCAATCCGATCGCAGGGGCGGAGGTGGATGTCTGGCACGCCTCGCCGGTCGGCCTCTACGAAAACCAGGACCCCGAACAGGCCGAGATGAACCTGCGCGGCAAGTTCACGACCGATGCCGATGGTCGCTTCGCCTTTCGCTCGGTGATGATGGTCGGCTATCCGATCCCGACCGATGGCGTGGTCGGGCGGCTGTTGAAGGTGCAGGGCCGGCATCCTTACCGGCCGGCGCATCTGCATGCGCTGATCTTCAAGCCGGGATTCAAGGTCTTGATCTCGCAGGTCTACGATCCCGCCGATCCGCACATCGACAGCGACGTGCAGTTCGGCGTGACCAAGGCGCTGATCGGCGATTTCGTGCGTCATGACGAGCCGCATCCGACTGCGGCCGATGTTCGTCCGCCCTGGTATTCGCTCGACTACGTCTACAGGATGGAAGCGGGCGAGGCCGTACTGCCGCGCCCGCCGATCAAGTAGGGTGTAACGCGTCATCCAGGCGCCTGACGAGATCATTATGCCTTCGTTCTCCCTCGCCGCGCTGACCGTCCTCGAACTCGCGCCCCCTGCGTTGATCGATGTCGCCGCAGCCTGCGGCTATCAGCAGGTCGGACTCCGGTTGCTGCCTGCCATGCAAGGCGGCGTTGCCTATCCGCTGATGGAAGACGAAGCGGGCTTGAAGGAGACTCTTGCCAGGCTGGATGCGACCGGCATCACCGTTGCTGACCTCGAGGTGGTCGCGCTCCGGCCGGAAACCGAAATCGCCGCGTTCTCCGCGTTTTTCGAGACCGGCGCGCGGCTCGGTGCCAGGCACATCCTGGTCGCCGCCTACGATCCCGACCTCGATCGATTCAGGGATAGCTATGCGGCATTCTGCGAGGCCGCAGCCCCCTACGGGTTGTCCGCGGACCTGGAATTCATGCCATGGACATACGCTCCTGATCTTTCGACCGCGAACAGTATTGTCGCGCAGTCAGGGCAGCCAAATGCCGGCGTGCTGGTGGATGCGCTGCATTTCGACCGGTCGAGAAGTTCGATCGACGAACTCGCGCGCGTCCCCGTGCACCGGCTGCATTACTGGCAAATATGCGACGGTCCGGCCGAGCGGCCCACCACGACGGAAGCCATGATCCATGCCGCCCGCTACGAGCGGATGTTTCCGGGCGAGGGTGGCATCGATCTCGTCTCGCTGACGCGCGCCTTGCCGGCCGATATCACGATCAGTATCGAAGTCCCGACCGCCCAGCTTGCGAAGACGATGGATGCGAAGGCGCGGGCGCAGCGCGCGCTCACTGCCGCCAGGAATGTGATTGCCGGGTCGCGCGATGGTACCTGATCGTCAATCTCCGGGCCGACAGAGATTTTCCTCCGGGCCGGCCGGTGCGACTATTGAGGATGATAGTATCGCGCCGGTTCATCCGCGGAGTTGCCGCACATGATGACGCTTCGCCAGGTCGAGGTGATCCGCGCCGTGATGGTGACCGGCACGATCGGCGGTGCTGCGAGGCTTCTGAACGTGTCGGCGCCCGGTATCAGCCGGCTGGTGAAATACGCCGAAAAATCCCTGGGCGTCTGCTTCTTCCAGCGCCAGAACGGGCGCTATTTCCCGACACCCGAAGCCCGCAACATCTTCGAGCAGATCAACGGCGTCTGTGAAAAAATGGATGATCTCACCGAGATCATCTCCAAGATCGGGCGCGGCGATCTGTCCGAACTGCGCATCGGCTACCAGATCCTCTACGACCGCGAAGGCGAGGGTGAGTTCTTTCCGGATTACACCATGCCTTCAACGAGAGGTTTTTCTTCGAGATCGTGCAGCGCCGCAAATATCACGGGTTCGGCGCCGCCAACGCTGCGATCAGGCTGGCGGCGCAGAGCCGTGAATCGCGGCCGTTGAACATGCCCAAGGCGTAACTATTCTGAATCGGAAACAAAAAGACTGAAAAGGGGAGGCGAGACGATGTCGATCATGAAGGGGAAGGCTGTTCGTGCGGCATTGCTGCTCGCCGCCTGCAATTATCTGACGCCGGCGCTGGCCGATCCGCTTCCCTGCGATGATGGCATCAAGACGGCCTTTCGCCCCGACGAAGCAACGTCTGTCGTCGCGGTCCGGCTGGTGAAGAAGGGCGAGGAGCTGAAGGCGCCCGACGCGGCGCAGCCGATCACGGCGGCGGCCGATCTTTGCCTCGTGAAGCTGCTGGTCGGCCCCGGCGCCACCGCGGAAAAGGATAAGACGGCACGCTCCTGGTCCGAGGGTATTGGCATCGAGGTCTGGCTGCCCACGCACGCCAACTGGAACGAGCGCATCCGCAACTATGGCGGCGGTGGATGGGTCGGCGGCGGTCATCGCTATGCCGACAAGATCGGCAGCAAGGTGCCGGCCATCGTCAACGCCAATATCGGCTATGCGTCGGGCACGACGGATGCGGGCCAGCCCTGGTATCAGGATGGCTCCTTCGCGTTTCTGTCTGACGGCAAGATCAATGTGGAGTCGCTGCGCGATTTCTCGGTCCGCGCCATGGTGGAGCAGGCAGTCAAGACCAAGGCGCTGGTCAACCTCTATTACGGCAAGGCGCCGAAATACACCTATTATGACGGCCATTCTCAAGGTGGCCGGCAGGGCATGAAGCTCGTCCAGGAATATCCGGAGCTCTACGACGGCTACATGATCGCGCAACCGGCGCTGAGCATCGCGAAATTCGGTGCCGCGGGACTCTATCCCCAGATCGTGATGAAGACCGAGCTCGGCTTCACCTCGGCGAACAAGGCGGAGGCCGCGGCCTTCGCCGCCAAGGTCGCCGCCGCGAACAAGCGCGCGGTCGCCGCCTGCGACAAGCCGGGCCTCGGGTTCCTGCTTGATCCCTTTGCCTGTGACTACAATCCGGCGCGCGACGCAGAGGCGCTATGCGCAGGCGTCGCCGGCGAGGGTGTCACCGGAAGCAATGCCGATTCCGCGACCTGCATGAGCCTCAAGGAGGCAAACGCGCTGAACCAAGATCTGGTTCGGCGCCACCAGCGATGGAAGCTTCGACTTCGCGCAGAGCGCCGATGCGCGATCCGGCAAATCGCTCGGCAAGAACCAGCTGTGGTGGACGTTCACCAAAAGCACGGCCATCGGCAGCCAGATCACCAGCGCCTCTTCCTATGGCGTCGCTTTGGCGCTGCAGGATGTCAGCTACGCCCCCGACGCCAGCACGTCGTCGGGCGATCCGATCACGAACGGCTCGACCAATGTACGCAACAAATGGGGTGAGCTGGATTACGCCGGGCTCGCCGGCGCCTTGAACAAGGGCGTCGTGTTGCAGCCGACGCTGTTCAGCGACCTCATCACCGACAAGCCGGATCTCGGCAAGCTGCGCGATCTCGGCCGCAAGGTGATCGTCTACACGGGCCTCGTCGACGACGCGATCCCGCCCGCCGGCAACATCAATTATCACGAGCGTGTAGTGGCGGCGATGGGCGGACACGCCGAGGTGCAGAAGTTCATGCGGATGTATCTGCTGCCGGGGTCGGCGCACTCTTCGCAAGGCCGGGCCTACACGGTCGGCGGCAAGAACGATACCGTGCCGCTGCCGAAACTGCCTGGCAATGCCAACCAGACGCCGACACGCGAGCAGGATCAGTTCTTCACCGCACTGGTGGACTGGGTCGAGAAGGGCACGGCGCCTGGTGAAATCCTGCTGACGTCGCGCGACAACAGCCTCAGCTATCCCGTCTGCGTCTATCCGCTGCGGACGATTTGGAACGGCACCGGGGATGCAAAGCAGGCCTCGAGCTATAGCTGCCGGTAAGCGGGCGGGATAGGATGGTGTCGACGGCGGGGGCGCCAGCACCAGATTGAGCATGATCGAGCCGAAGGAAGCCGCCAGCAGATCGCGCGAAGTGTTGGGGCTAGTCGGGTTTCTGCTGGTCGCGACCGCGCAGGTCTCCAACATGATTCTGGCGCGCGGCGTTGCCGGCAGCGTTCCGCCGTTCTCGATCGCCTTTTTTCGCTGGAGCATTGTGACGCTCGGCCTGCTGCCGGCGGTCGTGATGGCGTTGCGGGAAAAGCCCGGCGCGTTGCGGGGGCAGACGTCCGGCATCGTCCTGGCCGGTTTCCTCGGCATGTTCGTTTGCGGCGGTCCGGTCTATGTCGCCGGTGTTACGACCTCGGCGATCAATCTTTCCCTGATCATGGCGCTCGCGCCGCTCGTGGTGCTGTTGTTTTCGTTTCGTATCGGGCCAGGAAGCCATCCATCGCAGCCAGATCATCGGCATGCTGCTCTCGCTGGCCGGCGCCGGGTTGATCATCAGCAGGGGGCAAGGCACCCATGGTTCAGGCGTCGCGATCGGGGACCTGCTCGCACTGATGGCGATGCTGGGCTGGGCGGGATACACCTTGCTGCAGAACCGCGTCGGCAGCGGCGTGAGCTTTCTGGCACGGATCGGCCTGTTCGCGGCGGCAGGCGCGCTGTTCTCGCTGCCCTTCGCCATCCATGAAATGTGGTCCGCGCCGTCAGCCGCGTTCAGCGGGCGTGCGGCGCTGGTCTATCTCTTCGCGGGCCTGGTCCCCGGCCTCTTTGCCTATTCGGCCTATGCTTATCTCGGCGCGAAGTTCGGCGCGGTGTCGACGTCGCTGAGCCTCTATCTCGGTCCGATCGTCAGTGCGGTGCTGTCGATTCTCTTTCTTAGTGATGCGCCGACCGTGATCCACCTGATCGGTGGCGCGCTGTCGCTGGGCGGCATGTGGTTGAGCCTGCAGGCCAAGCAGGGCGCGTCGTCGCACTGACGCGATATCGGCCGCGGGCGTCAGTCCCCTTGACATAAGATATCAGTTATATAACATATATGTTATATAACTGATATGAGGTATATCATGCCAAACCTCGACGCCTCCTTTTCCGCGCTGGCCGACCCGACACGCCGGGCGATTCTGGCGCGCCTTGCGCTCGGTGAAGCCACCGTCATGGAGCTGGCCGAGCCATTCGACATGACGCAGCCCGCGATTTCCCGCCATCTCAAGGTTCTCGAGGGCGCAGGCCTGATCACCCGCCGCGTCGAAGGCACCAAGCGGCCGTGCCGGCTGGCGCCGGCAGCCGTCACCGAGATCGACCAATGGCTTGCCATGCTCCGGCAAGCCCTTTCCGCGAATTACAACCGGCTCGACGACGTCCTCGCCGCCATGAAAACTGAACAGTGAAAGGCTGACCCGATGAGCAAGATGACGCTGAAGACCGAAGGCGACCGCCATGTCGTTGTCACCAGGCGCTTCGCCGCCGCGCCGGAAGCTGTGTATCGCGCGCACACCGAGCCCGCGCTGATCCAGAAGTGGCTGCTCGGTCCGGACGGCTGGACCATGCCGGTCTGCATCAACGAGGCGCGGCCGGGCGGCAAGATCCGCTACGAGTGGACCAACGGCGAAGGCGCCGGATTTTACATAACTGGCGAGTATCTCGAACTGGTGCCGTTCAGCCGTCTCGTTCATGTCGAGCGGATGCACATGCCCGATGCAACGCCGGACAACCACGTCGAGACGACCTTCGCACCCGACGGGACCGGTACGTTGATGATCATGCGGATGACCCTGCCCGATGCCGCGACGCGGGCGGCGATGCTGTCGACCGGCATGGAGCATGGCATGGAGGCGAGTTACGTGCGGCTCGAGAGCACGTTCAAATCATCTCAGGCGCTCAACCACTGAACCATCGGCTGCACGCCAAAACGGGAGATTGCCGTGATCGAACCGCTCCGTATCCTTCAAACCACGCCGCAGCTCACGGCATCGATTCCGCTCAGGGTCCCGCGGGAAGAAATTCGCCACGTGATGGGTCCCGGACTTGCCGAACTGAAGGCGGCCGTCGCCGCACAGAACGTTGCGGTCACAGGCCCGTGGTTCACGCACCACTTTCGCAATCCCGGCGAGGTCTTCGACTTCGAGATATGCCTGCCGGTCGCGACATCAGTCGCGCTGGCCGGACGCATGAAGCCGGGACAATGGTCTGCCATGAAGATCGCCCAGACCACCTATCATGGCGGCTTTGAAGGACTCGGCAACGCCTGGGGCGAGTTCATCGGCTTCATCAAGGCGACGGGACACGAGACCGCCGACGGCCTCTATGAAGTCCTATGCGGTCGGCCCGGAGATGAGCCCCGATCCCTCGGCGTGGCGGACGGTACTCAGCAAGGAACTGCTCGAACCCTGAATTCTACTCGATCACCGCATGATCCGGCGCGGCTGACTGCGCGCGCAGCGCGGCCTTGGTCGAGCCGATCATGATGGCGAGCGGGATCGCGCAGGCAGTGAAGATCATCACCATCTGGTAGTCGTGCGAGAACGCGATGATCTGGGCCTGCACCTTGACCAGCATGTCCGCCATGGCGCGGCCCTGGTCGGTCGCCAGATCGATCATGCCGCGCACATTCGGCATCTGCAGCGCGTGATTGAACGGATTGATGTGCTCCGACAGGATCGCGTAGGTGTAGCGCGAACCTTGCGTCAGTTGCGCGATGACGAGCGAGATGCCGATCGAACTGGCGACGTTGCGCATCAAGGTCAGCATCGAGGTGCCGTCGGTGCGCAGATGATTGGGCAGCGTCAGGAACGCCACCGTGGAAAGCGGCACGAACACCAGGCCGAAGCCAAAGCCCTGGACCACGCTGATGACCACGATCTCGGTCCCGCCGGTCTGGTCGGTCCAGCCGGTCATGTAGAACAGCGAGCCGGCAGTCAGGCTGAGGCCGCAAATGATCAGCGTCCGCGCCTCGACGTGGCGCATGATGCGGCCGACGAGCATCATCGCCACGAACGTGCCGCAGCCGCGGCTGGCCAACAGAAGCCCGGCTGTGATGATGGGATAGCCGATCACGTTCTGCAGGAACGGCGAGGACAGCGCCATGGTGGAGAACAGCACCAGACCCATCACGGCCATGAACACGCAGCCGCTGACGAAATTCCGGTCCTTGAACAGGGCGAACTGGATGAAGGGCCGGTCGGTCGTCAGCGAATGCGCCAGGAAATAATAGAAGCCGATACTGGCGATGATGAACTCGGCGATGATCTCGTTGGATTCCAGCCAGCCGAGTTGCTCGCCGCGGTCGAGCGCAAGCTGCAGCGCGCCGATGGCGATCGCAAGCGCGGTGAAGCCGAACCAGTCGAAGCGCAGTTCGAGATTCCTTCTTGGTCTCGTCCATGAAGATCACGAGGCCGAGCACGGTAAAGATGCCGAACGGCAGGTTGACGAAGAACACCCAGTGCCAGGAATAGGTCTCGGTCAGCCAGGCGCCGAGCGACGGGCCCATGATCGGTCCCATCATCACGCCCATGCCCCAGATCGCCATCGCCTTGGCGCGCTCGTGCAGCGCATAGGAGTCGAGCATCACGGCCTGCGACAGCGGCACCAGTGCCGCGCCGAACACGCCCTGCAGCAGGCGGAACAGCACCATCTGGGTGATGTCCTGCGCCAGCCCGCACATCACGGAAGCAATGGTGAAGCCGGCGGAGCAGACGATGAAGATGCGCTTGCGGCCGAAGCGGTTGGCGATCCACCCCACCGGCGCGGTCATGATCGCGGCGGCGACGATATAGGAGGTCAGCACCCAGTTGATCTGGTCCTGCGAGGCCGACAGCGTGCCCTGCATGTAGGGCAGCGCGACGTTGGCGATGGTGGTGTCGAGCGCCTGCATGATCGTCGCCGTCATGGCGCAGATCGTCACCATGTTCCGGCGCAGGCCGGGAACGGCAGTCGATGATGCGCCCGGCGTCGTCATGGCGCTAATCGTGGTCCTGGTTCGCCACCGCCGGCGACATGCCGAGCAGGGCCGGCAGCGAGCGGCGATGGTTGGTGTCGATCGTGGCGTAGACGCTCATGCCGGCCTTCAGCTTGCGGACGAACTTGTCGTTCTTGTCGAAATAGATCCGCACCGGCACGCGCTGCACCACCTTGACGAAATTGCCCGACGCGTTCTGCGGCGGCAGGATCGCGAACTGCGCGCCGGTGCCGGGCGACAGCGAGCCGATCGTGCCCTTGAACACATGATTGGGGAAGGCGTCGACCTCGAGCGTGACGGTCTGGCCGACCGTGACATGGGTGAAATCGGATTCCTTCGGATTGGCGTCGACCCACGGGTTCGAGGTGTCGATGATGCTGAACACCGGTGCGCCCGCCATCACGAAGCGGCCGAGCTGGATCTGTTCGACCTGCGTCGCGATGCCGGCCATCGGCGCGCGCATCACGGTGTGGTCGAGATTGCGCTGGGCCTGGTCGAGCGCCGCCTTGGCCTGGGCATAGGGCGGAAATTCCGCGAGCGGCAGATCGGGATTGCCGAGCAGTTGCGCCTTGGCGGTGGCGATCTTCTGCTGCAGCAACTGGTACTGCGCGCTCGCGGTGACGAGGGCGGTGGACGCATTGTCGAGGTCGAGCTGCGAGCCGAAATTGTTCTTCACCAGCGCCGACTTGCGGTCGACGTCGCGCTGCTTCAGGTCCATGCCCTGCTGCGAAAGATCGCTCATCTGGCCGTAGATCCTGAGGTCGGCGATCAGATTGTCATAGGTGACGTTGGCCTGCGCGAGGCTGGCCTTGGCCTGCGCCACGGCGAGGCGGAACGGGACCGGATCGATCTCGAACAGCACGTCGCCGGGAGCGACCTGCTGGCCTTCCTTCACCACGACCTTCTCGATCTTGCCGGAGATGTCGGGCGTGATCAGAACCTTCTGCGCGCCGACATAGGCGTCGTCGGTGGTCACGTAGCGGCCGCCATTGAGATAGAACGTCACGCCGGCCACCAGCGCGACCAGCGGCAGCACCACCAGCAGCAGGAAGCGGCGGTAGCGGCGCAGGCCGGCCATCAGCCGGCGGCGCGGTTCGGCCGCGACTTTCGGCCGCGACTCCGGCGATGCGGGACTGCCCTTCTGTTCGGGCGGGAATTTGAGCACGGGATCAGCCATAGCGCTGTTCCTTTCGCGGAGGTTGGTTCGCCGGATGCTGGATCGCGTTGCGAACGTTTTCCTTGATCAGGTCGAGTTGGGCGAGCAGGCGGTGGGCATCGGCGGGGTTGATGCCTTCCAGCGCGGTCGCGGTGAGTTCGGAGCGCAGCCCGGCGAGCTTGCCGAGCAAGCGGGCGCGCGGCCTTGCGCAGATAGAGGCGGTTGACGCGGCGGTCGCTCTCGTCGCCGCGGCGTTCGATCCAGCCATTGTCGCAGAGCTTGTCGATCAGCCGCGTCAGCGTGATCGGCTGCATCTCCATCTGTTCGGCGAGTTCCGACTGTTTCAGGCCCTCGGTGCGCTCGACCTTGGCCAGAACCGCCCATTGCGCGCGGGTAATGCCGTAACGCGCCGCCTGCCGGTCGGCATAGGCGCGCACCATCCGCTGCACCTCGCCGAGCGTAAACAGGAAGTTCATATCCGCCGAACCGCGCATGGGCGTCGTCTCCGTAAGCTTGCCATATAATAAGCTTGCTTATGAATTCTGCATGGCGCGTTAACAAAGGCCTGATCCGCTTCCAGCACATGGCTGGGAACCAGCAAGTTGCCGGGCTTTGGGATTGGCGGTCAAAATGCTACAAAAGCCTGAGATGACCCTGACAAAGCCGACATTTCCCGCGCCCGACCACGATCACGGCCGCTGCACCGCGGACGCGATGGCGCATGCGGAGAAGGTTTGCGCGCGGCGGACGCAGAAATTCACGCCGATTCGTCGCCAGGTGCTGCAGGCGCTGCTGTCGAGCCACCGCCCGCTCGGCGCCTATGAGGTGATCGACGAACTCGCCAAATCGATGCCGCGGCCGGCGCCGATCACGGTGTACCGCGCTCTCGATTTTTTGATGGAAAACGGCCTCGTTCACCGAATCGAGAGCCGCAACGCCTTCCTCGCCTGCGCGCATGACCATGACGAAACCTCGATGGTGGCGTTCCTGATCTGCGATCATTGCGGCTCGGTCGGCGAAATTCCCGCAGCCCCGGTGGCGCAAAGCCTCAACGCGGCGGCGCGCGCCTCCGGATTCGCGCCAAAACTTTCCGTGGTCGAGATCGCCGGCACCTGCGCTCACTGTCAGAAATAATAACAACACGGCGTTCAAGCCGCGCTACGAGGAACAATGCCCGCCCAAAAGATGTCTTCTTCGACCGGGCGTGCGCTCACCCCCGGCGCCATCGCCTTGGTGCTGATGCTGTGCCTGAGCTGGGGCTTCAACCAGATCGCGATAAAACTCGCGCTGCCCGACGTGCCGCCGATGATGCAGGCGCTGATCCGTTCCGCCGGCGCGTTGCCGGTCATGCTGTTCGCCGGCTGGCTGCGTGGGGTGAAATTCTTCGAGCGCGACGGCTCGCTGCTGCCGGGCCTGTTGGCGGGGACGTTGTTCGGCATCGAGTTCGTGCTGATTTTCACCGGGCTGGTATTTACGTCCGCATCGCGCGCAGCGGTGTTTCTCTACACCGCGCCATTCTTTGTCGCGCTCGGCTCCTATCAATTTCTCGGTGAGCGGCTGAGTGTCCTGCAATGGAGTGGGCTGGCCTTGAGCTTTGCCGGCGTCGCGCTCGCGATCGGCGTGCCGCAACCGAATGTCGATGCGAAGGTTTTGCTCGGCGACCTGCTGGTCGTCGCCGGTGGCGCGCTATGGGGTGCGACCACGCTGATCGCCAAGGGAACGCGCCTGCGTAACGCCGCGCCGGAGAAGGCGCTCGGCTACCAGGTCGCGGTATCGATCCCGATCCTGGGCTTCGCATCGTGGCTGTTCGGCGAAAGGATCACCCACATGCCGGGCGTGCTGTCGATCTCGCTGTTGGCCTATCAGGCGATCTGGGTGGTGGGCTGCACCTTCGTGCTGTGGTTCGCATTGATAAAGACCTACTCGCCGAGCAAATTGTCGTCGTTCACCTTCATCACGCCGCTGTTCGGCGTCGTCGCCGCCTACTTCATCCTGCACGATACATTGACCATCGCCTTCGGCGCCGCGGCGCTGCTGGTGATCGCGGGGCTTTATCTCGTGAACAAGCCGGACCCGAAGGTCACGCCGGATCCGAACTTGCCGGTGTGATACTTCCGTCATTGCGAGCGAAGCGAAGCAATCCATCTTTCCGCACGCGCTGAGAGATGGATTGCTTCGTCGCTAACGCTCCTCGCAATGACGTGGAGAGAGCTGCCTCAACCCGTCTCGATCGGCAACGACGCATCCTTGGCCCATTCGCCCATCGAGCCGTCATAGAGCGTGAGCTTGTCGTAGCCGAGACGGTGCAGCAGGAACAGATCGACGGTCGCCGAGATGCCGCCGCCGCAATAGGCGACCACGCGCTTGTCCTTCGTGATGCCCTGCGCCTTGAATTTCGCTTCGGCTTCCACAAGCGGGACGAAGGCCTTGGTCGTGGGGTCGAGCAGCGTCGCCGCCGACACGTTGCAACTGCCGGGCACGCGGCCGGGCCGGCCGTAGCGGCTGGGCTCGAGACCCTTGTGAAACTGCGGACCGAGCGCGTTGACGACGACGGTGCCGCGCTCGGAGGTGGCGGCGAGCGTCTGGTGCTTGTCGACGAAAAATCCGTCCTTCGGTTTGGCCGTGAAGGTTGCCGGCTTGTATCCCTTGGCCGGCCCGGTTTCGAGCGGGCGGCCTTCGAGCTTCCATTTGTCGAGCCCGCCGTCGAGCACCGCGGCATTCTCGAAGCCGAGCGAGGTGAGCATCCACCAGAACCGCGTCGCCCACATCGGCGTGCCGATGCTGTACAGCACGACCCGGCTGTCATTGGAGAAGCCGTGATGGCCGAACGCTCGCTCGAGCATGCGCAACATCCGGCATCATGAAGCGAAGCGCGGTGTTGGGTTCGGAGAACTCGCCCTGCAAATCCAGAAAGTCCGCACCTGGAATATGCCCGGCTTCGAACGTGTGACGTCCGGGTACGGCGAGATAGGGACTGGCTGGTGCCTTCAGGGGCGGGTTCGAGGTAGGTCGTACAATCGAACAGGCGCAGGTCCGCCTGGCCCAGAATATCAGCGAGTTCCGCAGTAGAGATCAGCTCGTTACGCCCCGCCATTGGTTGGCCTCCCTGTTCATTTTGCCTGATGCTAAGGCCCGCATCGGGCCATGAAAAGCGGGCCGGGAGCGCGCTCGCCCTTTCAATTGGGCGATTCCTGTCCAATATAGCGGTTAACGAAAGACGCGGGCTTTTGCCTTGCTCCTGATCGCCGCGATCGATCTAAGATGTTGAATACACAATGTAAAATTCCCTATGTGACGGCGCGCACAGCGCTTTCGCCTCTCTCTTGGTGAATGTCACCAAAACCTGATATTCGAGGCCCCATGAACAAGCCCGAAACTAATTCCGCAAGACGACGTCGCTGGTCCCCGCGCCCGGCATAAAACCACCCAGGTCATGGTCGGCAATGTCGCCGTCGGCGGCGGTGCGCCGATCGTCGTGCAGTCGATGACCAATACCGACACCGCCGATATCGAAGGCACGATCGCGCAGGTCGCGGCGCTGTCGCGCGCCGGATCGGAAATGGTGCGCATCACCGTCGACCGCGATGAAGCCGCCGCCGCCGTACCGCATATCCGCGACGGCCTGCGCAAGCGCGGCATCACCACGCCATTGATCGGCGACTTCCATTATATCGGCCACAAGCTGCTCGCCGACTATCCGGCCTGCGCCGAGGCGCTCGACAAATACCGCATCAATCCCGGCAATGTCGGCTTCAAGAACAAGCGCGACACGCAGTTCGCCGACATCATCGAGATCGCCAACAAGAACAACAAGGCGGTCCGGATCGGCGCCAACTGGGGTTCGCTCGATCAGGAGCTGCTGACCAAGCTGATGGACGAGAACACGGCCTCGCCGAATCCGCGCGACGCCCGCGCGGTGACCCGCGAAGCCATGGTGCAGTCGGCCTTGCTGTCGGCGGCGCGGGCGCAAGAGCTCGGCATGCCCAAGAACAAGATGATCCTTTCGGCAAAGGTTTCCGCCGTGCAGGACCTGATCGCGGTCTACCAGACGCTGGCCTCGCGTTCGGACTACGCGATCCATCTCGGCCTCACCGAAGCCGGCATGGGATCGAAGGGCATCGTGGCGTCGTCCGCAGCGCTCGGCATCCTGCTGCAGGACGGCATCGGCGACACCATCCGGATTTCGCTCACGCCCGAACCCGGCGGCGACCGCACGCTGGAAGTTCAGGTCGCGCAGGAACTGCTGCAGACCATGGGTTTCCGCACCTTCGTGCCGCTGGTCGCGGCCTGCCCGGGCTGCGGCCGCACCACCTCGACCACGTTCCAGGAACTGGCGCGCTCGATCCAGGATTTCATCCGCACCGAAATGCCGGGCTGGAAGACGCAGTATCCCGGCGTCGAGACGCTCAACGTCGCGGTGATGGGCTGCATCGTCAACGGCCCCGGCGAATCCAAGCACGCCAATATCGGCATCTCCCTGCCCGGCACCGGCGAAGCACCGGCAGCTCCCGTGTTCGTCGACGGCAAGAAATTCCGCACCCTGCGCGGGCCCTAGCATTGCCGCCGACTTCAAGGCGCTGGTGATCGATTACATCGACCAGCGCTATGGCGCTGGCGCCAAGACGCCCGAGACCACCGCGGCAGAGTAGGCGCCTCTCAACCTTTCGGTTGAATTCGAGCGCGATGCATCGCGCTCGCTTCATGCACGCTTTACGTGCATCGCTGCGATGACGCTGCATACCGCCCTGCGCGTAGACGGTGCGCTCAACACATCGTTGACCAAATCGGAACAAAGTTTCGGCGCACAATATCGCCTCACTTGCCTTTATGGCAGGGGCGTGGGACGGCGTTTCCTAGTAGCCAAAATAACAAGAAGACGGGGGCTCTATGGGATCCACGCTCGAAATCGGTTCGCTGGAGCCGGCCTCCAGGCAGCAGATCGTCAACGCACCGCAGTGTCGGTCGCCCACAACCATAAGGCGAAGCATTGCAGCCCGCCTCATATTTGCCTCGGTGGTGGGGGTTTTGGCCGCGCATCCGGCGTCTGCCGCCGATGATGAGATCCGCATTGGCAACACCATGCCGTACAGCGGACCGGCTTCCGCTTATGGCGTGATCGGCAAGACGCTGGCGGCTTACTTCGACAAGGTGAACGCCGAAGGCGGCATCAACGGCCGCCGGATCAGGTTCATCTCATACGATGATGGCTACAGTCCCGCCAAGACGGTCGAGCTGGTCCACAAGCTGGTTGAGCAGGACCGCATTCTCCTGATGTTTGGAAGCGTCGGCGGGGCAACGAGTGCGGCGGTCCGGCCTTATTTGAACACCAGCAAGGTCCCCCAGCTGTTCAACGCCTCGGGGCCGGCGATGTGGGACCAGCCGCAGGAATTTCCCTGGACCATGGGCTGGCAGCCGAACTATCAGACCGAAGGCCGCATCTATGCGCAGTATCTGCTGGAGAATTATCCGCGCGGCAAGATTGCGGTGCTGTATCAGGACGATGCTTTCGGCAATGACGCCCTCAAGGGCTTGAAGGATGGGCTGGGCACCAAAATTCCGATCGCCGCTTTGGCCCCGTACAAGGTCACGGACCCATCGATCGATCCGCAGATCGCCAAACTGAAAGCCTCGGGCGCTGACATCTTCGTCAATTTCACGACCCCGAAATTTGCCACCATCGCCATCCGTCGTGCCGCCGAACTCGGGTGGAGACCGGTTCAACTGCTCGAGGCGGCTTCCAACTCGGTCGCGGTGCTGAAGCCGGCTGGCCTGGAGAATGCGGAAGGCGTGTTGTCGGCCGGGTATTATCTCGAACCCGACGATCCCCTGACCGCCAACGACCCCGCCTTTCGGGAATGGTCCGCTTTCATGGACCGCTACGCGTCGAGCCTGTCCAAGAGCGATGGGCTGACTTCCTACAGCTACGCACTGGCCAGAACGATGGTCGAAGTGCTGCGGAGATCCGGTGACGATCTGTCCCGGGAAAACATCATGCGGCAGGCGGCCACGCTCAAGGGTCTGCAGATCCCGATGCTGATTCCGGGCATCGCGATCGATACCAGCCCGAGCGATCACGCCCCGATCGAGCAGATGCAGATGCAGCGGTTCACGAACGGAAAATGGGAACGCTTCGGCCCGGTGCGCAGCGGCATCGATGCCGGCAGCGTCAGCGAATCCTTCAAGACGATCTTCCAGTACGGTACCGCCAAACGCGATCTGGCGGTCAAGCTGAACACCAACACCGTATCCGTGATGACCGGCTCGTTCGGCAGCACCTATGCCCAGATCGGCGCCGATCTCGGTTCGGTGCTGGACAATGGCGAGAGCCTCCGGGTGTTGCCGGTGCTCGGCCGCGGATCGGCTCAGGCGGTCGCGGACATTCTGCTGTTGCGGGGCGTGGATGCCGGGATCGTACGCAAGGACACCCTTGCCTATCTTGAGCGCAAGGACTTCGCCAGCAGCATCCACCAGCAGTTCGTCTACGTCACCAAGCTGTTCAACGAGGAGATGCATGTCCTCGCATCGAAGTCGATTCGAAATCTGAAGGATCTCGACGGCAAGACGGTCGTCGTCGATCAGCCGGATTCCAGCACCTTCGTGACGGCGATCAACGTGTTCGAACGGCTCGGCATCAAGCCGCATCTGGTGTACAGCGAGCCGCGGCTCGCGGTCGACATGCTGCGCCGGAGCGAGGTCGATGCCATTCTCGCCGTCGAGGGCAAGCCTTCGCAATGGCTGAGCCAGATCAGGGATCGGGACCTGCATCTGGTGCCGGTCGATTATGATAGATCTCTTCAGTCGGAGTATCTGCCGTCCAAGCTTACGTCGGAGGACTATCCGAATCTGATTGCGAGCGGCGCCGTGGTCGATACGATTGCCGCCGAGGCCATTCTGGCGGCTTACCACTGGCCCGCCAACAACGACCGCTATCGCCGCCTCGCTCTGCTGGTCGAATTGCTCTTCACCAAGTTGCCTCAGCTGCAAAAGCCGCCGTTCCATCCCAAATGGAAAGAGTTGTCGCCGAGAGTACCCGTCGATGGCTGGACGCGTTTTGAAGCCGCGCAGGAATGGCTCAACCGCACCTATCCGACGGCGGCGGCCGCCATGCCGGGTACTGTCGCTGTGGCGCCGGCCCGGGACGCCAATCCGCCGATCAGCCGCAACGATCCGCTTTATCGCGAGTTCCTCGACTGGCGCGCGAGCCGGCAGAAGGCCACTCCTCGCTGACGTTCCGGCCGCCGCCGGTATTGCGCTTCGGTTCGCCGGCACTACGATGCGTCCCAATCGAGAACGATTGGGAGAACGCCGATGTCTTCGCTGTCCGGCAAGCAGGGACCGCGCTACCGCCACGTCGCCGGCGAGTCTGACCCTTACGAGACCATCGGCGTCGAAAAACTCACCCCGATCATCGGCGCGGAGATTTCCGGCGTCGATATCGGCAAGCTCGTCTCGGACGAAGCGCGCTCCAATCGCCAGATGGACGAGATCCATCGCGCGCTCGCCGAAAACCTCGTGATCTTCTTCCGCGACCAGCACATCAGCCCGGCCCAGCATCTCGCCTTCGGCCGCAAGTTCGGCGAATTGCATGTGCATCCGGCGGCGCCCAACGAGGGCGATCCGGCGCTGATGAAGATCTATGCCGACAAGGATAGCCCACGCGCCAATGGCGAGGGCTGGCACAGCGATGTGTCCTGCGACGTCGAGCCGCCGATGGGCTCGATCCTCTACATCAGGCAATGCCCGCCGCGCGGCGGCGACACGCTGTTCGCCAACATGTACGCGGCCTACGAAGCGCTGTCGGACCGCATGAAGGCCTATCTCGACGGGCTCACCGCGCTGCACGACGGCGAGCAGACCTATCGCGGGCTCTACGCCAATTACGGCGTCGCCGACCGGCCGGAATATCCGCGCGCCGAACATCCGGTGGTGCGCACCCATCCGGTGACGGGCAGGAAGGCGCTCTACGTCAACCGCGGCTTCACCCGCTTCATTGTCGGCATTCCCCGCGACGAGAGCGACGCCATGCTGGCCTATCTCTACCAGCACGCGGAAAATCCCCTGTTCCAGTGCCGCTTCCGCTGGACGGAAAACGCCATCGCGTTCTGGGACAACCGCTGCGCCCAGCACCGCGCGATGTGGGATTACTGGCCGCACACGAGGTCAGGCACGCGCGTGACGGTGAAGGGCGAGCGGCCGGTGTGATTTCGTGGGGCGGATTAGCGGAGCGTAATCCGCCATCCCCCGCGATAATCGGCGGATTACGCTTCGCTAATCCGCCCTACGAAGATGCTGCGTTGACGCGCAGCTCGGCCTGCGTCAATCTTGGTCAAAAGCAAAAACATCCGGAGGTCGCCCCATGCTCCGCGCAGAAGACAACAAATTCCTCACCGAGAGCGGTGCCGGCACCGGCATGGGCGAATTGCTCCGCCGCTTCTGGCTTCCGGTGCTGTTGTCCGAAGAATTGCCCGAGGCCGACGGCACGCCGAAAAAGATCATGGTCATGGGCGAGGAACTGCTCGCCTTCCGCGACACCCGCGGCGTCGTCGGCGTCATCGATCAATATTGCCCGCACCGCGGCGCCAATCTCTGGATCGGGCGCAACGAGGAATGCGGCATCCGCTGCGTCTATCACGGCTGGAAGTTCGACACCGACGGCCGCTGCGTCGACATGCCGACCTCCTATCCCGACCTCAACGCCAAGGACCTGATCCGCATCAAGTCGTATCCGGTGCGCGAATGGGGCGACATGATCTGGGCCTATATGGGTCCCGCGGATCAGGTGCCCGAACTGCCCGATCTGGAAATGGCGCTGCTGCCGCCTTCCCATCGCTACGTCTCGAAGAAATGGCAGGACTGCAACTGGGTGCAGGCGCTGGAAGGCTCGATCGACACCGCGCATTTCACCTTCGCGCATCTCTCCTTCGAGAAGGAAGAGAACGAGATCCTCGACATCAAGAAGCACTTTGTGAATCCGCTTGCGCGGGTCAAGACCGACCACATGCGCTGGATCGCCGAAGACCCGCGGCCGGTGATCAAGATCAATCCGCACGAGGCCGGGCTCACCGTCGCCGGCGGGCGGTTGACCGGCTCCGACAATATCTACTGGCGCATCGCCCAGTTCCTGATGCCGGTGCATGCCTATGCGCCGAGCTCGATGCCGGGCGAGAATATTTTCGGCCAGACCTTCGTTCCGGTGACGGATACCAATTGCTGGATCTACACCTATGCGTGGAATCCGGAGCGGCCGCTGACGCAGGCCGAGCGCGACGGCTACGACCGCGGCAACGGCGTGATGGCCGTGGTCGACGAGAATTATGTGCCGCTGCGCAACAAGTCGAACGACTATCTGATCGATCGCAAGCTGCAGAAGACCGAGTAGCTACACCGGCATCAAGGGCGTGTCCGAACAGGACGCCGCGGTGCAGGACAGCCAGGGGCCGATCGCCGACCGCACCCGCGAACATCTCGGGCCCACCGATCTCGGCATCATGCATTTCCGCAAGCTGGTGATGGATGCCGCCCGCGCGCTGCAGAACGGCGAGGCGCCGCCGCACCTGAAGCATCAGCATCGCTATGCGGTGCGCTCCGGCGCCTGCGTCACCAGCAAGGCCAAGGATCTCACCGCGGTGATGATCGAGCGGTTCGGCGACGCGGCAGGCTATGTCGGCAGGCCGGGCAGGAACGCAGCGGCGGAGTAGGGCACAACTACACCCACCGTCATTCCGGGGCGATGCGTAGATTCGTAGGGTGGGCAAAGGAGCGAAGCGACGTGCCCACCATCCGTCAGTCACCGAGCTGCGAGAGATGGTGGGCACGCTTCGCTTTGCCCACCCTACGAATCTCACAATGACGGCTTCTACAACGGTATCTTCCGATACTCCCGGTTGCTCAAACTCGCTTCCTCCAGATCGAGGTCGCGTTCGATCCGCCGCCTGGTTTCGTCGGTGATCTTGCCGTCGCGCAGCAGGACGTGGATGAATTTTCGCTCGGCCGCGATCAATTCCCGCGTTAGCGCAGTGCCGGCCGCCGAGACATCGTGGCTGGCAGGATCGAGCGAGGCCGGGAGCTGATTGGTCCGGTTCTCGTGCCGCGCCCGAAGCAGCTTGACGACCTCATCGGATAATTCGCGGTCGTCGGTGATGGCATCCAGCGACTTGAGCGCGGCATCGAGTGCCTCGCGCCGCGCCGCGATCTCGGATTCGTGTTCCGCGATGTGCTCCCGGCGGCTGTCCTTGGCGACGCCGAGCCATCGCACCACCAGCGGCAATCCCGACCCAAGCCCGACCAGCGTGATGAAAATGACGCCGAAGGCGACGAACAGGATCATGTCGCGATAGGGAAAGCCTTCGCCGCCGGGCAACGCAAGCGGCAGCGCCAACGCGGCGGCGAGCGACACGGCGCCCCGCACGCCGGTGAAGCCCAGCACGAACGTGACCCGCCAGGATGGTGCCGGATCCCGTTCACGCAATCGCTTGCTGAGGATGCGCGGCAGATAGACTGCAGGATAAACCCAGGCAAAGCGGGCGATGATGACGATGGCGACAACGAGCGCCGTCGTGAACGCGATCTCCTGGAGCGGGAACGCCTTGGATTTTTCGTAGAGCAGTCGCATCTGGGATCCCGTAAGCAGGAACAGCATGCCCTCGATCAGAAAGATCACGAGGTCCCAGAAGAAGATGCCCTGCAGGCGGGTCGCCGCGGAAATCAGCAGCGGTCCGTTCCAGCTCATGTAGAGCCCGCAGGCGACGGTTGCGATCACGCCGGACCCGCCGAAATGCTCGGGGATCCAGAAAGCGAGGTAGGGGGTGATCAGCGACAGCGTGATCTCGATCTGCGGATCCCGGGTGCGATGCCGTGCGTGCAGGGAGAGCCAGCCGATCGCCAGGCCGAACAGGATCTCGCAGGCGACGATGGCCGCGAAGGTGCCGGTGGCCTTCGGCAGCGAGAACAGCCCCGTCGAAATTGCCGCGACCGCAAACCGGTAGAGGATCAACGCCGTGGCGTCGTTGGCAAGCCCTTCGCCCTCGAGCACCACGAGGATACGGCGCGGAATGCCCAGTTTTCGCGCTATTGCGAGCGGCGCCACCACGTCCGGCGGGGCAACGATCGCCCCCAGCAGGAAGCCGACGCTCCAAGGGAGTCCGATCAGGTAATGCGTTGCGGCGGCAACCATGAACGCCGTGAAGATCACGCAGCCGACCGCGAGCAGGATAACCGGCCGCAGGTTGGATTTGAATTCGCGCCAGCTCATGGCGACGCTCGCCGAATAGATCAACGGCGGCAGCACCATCAGAAGCACCAGATCCGGCGGCAGTTCCACCGCCGGCATGCCCGGCACGAACGCGAGCGCAATGCCGGCGACCATCAGCAGGATGGCCGGCGCGATATTGGTTCGTCGCGCCAGCAGCGCGGTTCCTGCCAGCACGGCGAGCAGGATCATAAAGATCTGAAACTTGGCTTCCATGATCGCCCCCCTTCGCAGGGAAAAACCGCGGGGTCAATGCGTGAGCGCGCGTACTCACGGACGAGCGGCGAAGGGGTTTCAGGCCGCGTTTGACAAATTTGTGAGCCATGTGGCCGAACCCGCCCGATCGATGCCCCGTACCAGCGAAGACCCTGCGTTGGCAGGCGAAGAGGCGGGAGCATTGCAATGAAACATATTGGTCAGCATGCCATTGTGATCGGCGCCAGCATGAGCGGTCTGTTGGCCGCGCGCGCGCTGTCGGATTTCTACGCCGTCGTCACCGTGCTGGAGCGCGATGCGTTTCCGCAGTCGGACAATCCGCGCAAGGGCGTGCCGCAGGGGCGCCATGCGCACAGCCTGCTGGCGTGCGGCCGGATTGCGCCCTTGGCGCCAATCATCAATTAAAGTCTTGGATCAACGCCTTCCAGCCTTGTACATCCCTGCCCATCCACAGCACGACACCGAGCGCTGCCAAGTGGTGCGGCAACTCGCAATCGGGACGGGCATCCATATTATTGACGAATGAGGAGACCGCATTTTTGAGGTCACCTCGATCAAGATAATCGAATGCGCGTTGCTTACACCGTTCGACATATTTGTCGCGCGGAATATCCGCAATAACAGAACGATCCATTCATCAGCTCCCAACCGAATCAGAACGTCGGACTGGCAGCCGATCAAAGTGAAATGGAATTGACCCGTCTGTTCGGAAGTTAACAATCGAGCTCGTTTTCATTCACGGTGTGGGGATCAGGCAACAGCAGCGGATCAGCGAATACTCGATCAACTGTACCTTCTCGATATCCGATGTTCAGGCACTTATCTGACGTGCCGCCCCAAGCTGATGATGTCCGTTACGGGGCAAAAGGGGACGTTGCGCCTGAGCGCGTCGAGGTCTTGGTTTGACCCGGAACGGACATTTGAGATCTGAAGGCGATCTCATAGATTTCAGCGGGCTTGTGAGGGTTGGGCGGGCGTCGCCGCGGCGGGTGGCGCAGCAGGCGGACTGACAATGGCCGCGCCGACGACGGCCAGCTTTTCCTTCGTGATAAGCCATTTGCCGTCGGTCCGGGTCAGCTCCACATCCCATGTACCGGGCGCGACGACGACAGTGTTGTCCGCTTTCCAGTGCCAAGCCTGCACATAAGCGTTGACGGTTGCGCGATCAGCACTGGGAAAAGAGACGGTCACGTTCGTCAAGTGATGCGAGGTCTTGACGAAGCCGCCTCCGTCGAAGGCACGCTTGGCAAAGGCCGCGCGCATTTCGATGGCAGGCATGTCCTTCGGAAACGAGCAGGCCGCGCCGGGGCAGTTGGTTGGTTCGCCTCGGCCAATGAATGCCGAGAACTCAAAATTCGAGGCAAAACACTCTTTCCATATCGCAACCCCGCCATCGTGATCTCCACGACCGATTTTGTCGATCCCGAAGGGGTAGCAAGTCACGCGATTGCGGACGGCGGCGTCATCGACCGGGCCGTCGGCCCGCGCAGCGGCGCAAGCAATAGAGGTAAGAAGCAACGCCATCACTGCCGAAATGTTTTTCATGCGTTTCCTCTGTTGTTGAAAGATTGCTGCAAACCTACCGTTCGCACCGAAATGAAGGCAATAAAAATCTGTCTGCCGGGGTTCAGGATGAAGCGCACCTTGATTTCGGTTATTGGCACTTTTCGGACCTGACAAGGAGCAAGCTGACGATGTCCGTTTATGAGGGCAAAGCGGGCCCTCGCCGATGCGGCCGTTGACTTCTGAAAATGACCCTGGTTGTGTGAAAACGCTGTGCTGGTGTTATGATTCTCCCGTGATTCTGTGGGGGAATTGATGAGGCGCTTCGTTGAAGAGGCGGATCGTGGGCAATGGACGCTATTGCCCGAATGCCTCGATGATTTCATTGACGAGAGCAACCCTGTTCGCATGATCGACGTGTTTGTCGATGCACTGGATTTGGCTGAAATGAGCTTTGAGGGGGTGGAGCCGGCGGCGACTGGTCGGCCATCGTACCACCCCTCGGTTCTCCTCAAGCTTTACATTTACGGCTATCTGAACCGGGTTCAGTCGAGCCGGCGGCTGGAACGAGAAGCCAGACGCAATGTCGAAGTCATGTGGCTGCTGGGTCGGCTCGCACCTGATCACAAGACGATCGCGGACTTCCGCAAAGACAATGGCCTGGCGCTGCGCAGGGTATGTGCGCGCTTCGTCGAACTCTGCCGCGAGATGGGCCTCCTCGCGACGGCGAGCGTTGCCATCGATGGCAGCAAGTTCAAGGCCGTGAACAATCGGGACAAGAACTTCACGCGGGCGAAGGTGGAACGGCGGCGTGCCCAGCTGGAGGAGAGTGTCGCGCGCTATCTGAGCCAACTTGACACGGCCGACCGGCAGGAGCCGACGGAGGCGCTGGCCGCGAAGGTGACGAGGCTCCACGAGAAGCTCACAAAGCTGAAGGAGGAGATGGGCAAGCTTGCCGTCTACGAGAGGCAGATGCTTGCGTCTCCTGACCAGCAAATCTCGCTGACCGATCCCGACAGCCGTTCGATGGCGACGAGCGGCCGCGGTTCCGGCGTCGTCGGCTACAACGTGCAGGTCGCCGTGGATACCAAGCACCACCTGATTGTGACGCATGAGGTAACGAACAGCGGTTCAGATCGGGCGCAACTGGCCAATATGGCCAAGCAGGCGAAGGCTGTTCTCGAGACCGAGACGCTCGAGGCCGTTGCCGATCGCGGCTACTTCAGCAGCCTGGAGATCCTCGCCTGTCACGAGGCCGGCATCACAGTAACTCTGCCCAAGCCGCAGACGTCGGGCGCCAAGTCGGATGGCCGCTTCGGCAAGCAGGACTTTGTCTATTTGCCGGAGGAGGACGCCTATCGCTGTCCAGCCGGAGAGCAACTGCCATATCGCTTTACGAGCGAGGAAGATGGCAAGCGGATACGGCGCTACTGGACCACGCCTGTCAAGATTGTTCGCTTAAATCGCAGTGCACGACAGGGCCAGAGCGGCGGATTCCACGATGGGAGCATGAGCATCTGCTCGAAGCTGTGCAGCAGCGCCTTGATGCAAACCCACAAGCCATGCGCCTGCGTCGCGAGACGGTCGAGCATCCGTTCGGCACGATGAAGGCCCGCATGGGAGCGACACACTTCCTCACCAAAACGCTTCCAAAAGTAGCCGCCGAGATGGCTCTCTCGGTCCTGGCCTATAATCTGACGCGGGTCATGAACATCGTCGGGACCAAGCCGTTGATGGCTGCGATCGTGGCCTGAGACCGAACCGGTCCTGGCTTCTCACCGACTTCCTTGAAAGGGTGTTTTTACACGGCCAAGACCCATAGGCGACATTCATTTCGCCGCAACAACGTCCTCAAGTTTCCACGTCTTGTTGAAGAAGGCCTCTGCCGGGCCGTAGAACCGAAACATTGGAAAGAAACCTTTGCCGGGAACGGTCCTGATCCAGTTTGATTTCTCCTTGGGCTCATTGGGCCCGAACAAGATGTCAATCGAACCGTCCGCGTTGACGATGGGTTTGGTGTAGCTGCTCACGGACGGGAACGGTTGGCCGTTCTGAAGCTCGGAGCGGCTCATCGTGTCGTAGACGAGAACCGACCAGAAGTTTCCAGCGGGAATATTAGGTAGGACGTGCAGCTTGTAGTTCTTGGAGCCGTCAAGGAAAGCTCCGTCAGCGTCGCGATAGGTCCAAAGGTACTGCGACCCCTGTCCGACATTCTTTGCCATCATCGAGGGCGAGTTACCCGCCGCCATGTAGTAAACATTGTTTCGGGCATCGATCTGAGGCGCGCCGTCACGAGTGAAGGTGTACGTCATGCCTTCGGGAACAGCCTGCCATTTCCGATCCGAATAGTAAAAAACTCCTGGAGCTGATGAGGCGTAGGTGTTGGCGCGCGCGATGGCACCACCAAGCCGTGCTGCCTCCTGCAAAAGAGCCCTGGTCTTGTCGTCCGGGTTGAAGGGCTTTCCTTTCTCGATGCCGATTGCCTGCATCTGGGACCGTTCAAACGGCGTGAAGCTGTCTAGCGGCTCCTCTTCAACCAGCATCGCGAGAAGCTCGTAGAAACGGAAATTGTCCGGAAAGACCGTCTGGATATCCTGCTTCGAGCCGTTCAGGAACTGCATCGCAGGAGGGGCCGAGGCTTTGTCGAGCGGATAGACTTTGATCTGCTTCATGAGCCCGACCGCCTGATCGGTCTTGCCCTCTGCTTGGAAGCCTCGCAATCCGAGCGTGACTGAATACGTTGGGGACTTGGCGACGAAATAGCCCTCGGGGGCATTCACCGTGAAGTTGGGCGGTAGGACAAGGAATTTTCCCCCGTTGCCCTTGTCAGCACCCAAGGGGCCAACATCGGCCAAGTAGCGCTGCAGACCGTCTTGAAGGAAGCCCAGCATGTGTGGCGGCGCTTCGACGACGGTCGGGCCATCGGCCTTCAAATTGAGGTGGGCGAGCGCATAGACCGTCTCGGTGTTGGCGGTGAGCAGCACCGTTCGCGCGTCCATCAACTGTTCCCAGATAACCACCTGCTGTGGCGTCTTGGCTCCGAATGCGCGTAAGCCTTCGCGCAATCCGATCTCGCTCACTGGCATCAACTGGGTGGTGTAGACTTCAACCGCACGATTGAGTTTCTGCAGTTCAAGTAGCCGCTCGGCGGCGGCGCCTACCGGGTAGCCGTCCTTGAATTCGAAGTCGCCGAACCGCGTCTTAAGCGTCTCCGTGCCGAGCCATCCATGGCCAGCGTTTTCTTGCGCATAAGCTATTTGCGACTGGCCGAAAGCCGCAACGAAAGCACCAAGGATACATACGGCAGCTTTGAAATCCATATCCGTCCTCCCAACTTAAAGTTCTGACCTATCCTAGCCGTACCGTTAAGGTGGCAGTCTAGCAGCTTCCTTTAGGACCGCCACGCGGGCGAGATGGGTCCGATTGTGATGTTTAAGCTCCTAAGGACCTGCAAGTCCGGATTTGGCAGATATTGTTGCGAAAGTCTTTTTGGGGTGGCGAACGAAAATTCTTAGAGCCGCTGATGCGCTTTATGCGCGGCAACGTGAGGGACCATATCGTTTCATCCAAAATCGATCACGAACCTCCGCAGTGGCATTGAAAAGCGACGCAGCTGCGGAGAAGTCCAAAGATCAACTTTCGCGAGATTTTCCGGGTCGCTCGATTTTCGACTTTTGCAACAATATCGGCACTTAACAGAAGTGCCGCGCCAAGCTGCGCATGTCCGTAGACTGGTGCAAAGCGGACCTCAAACCGCAACAATGCATGGGCCATATAGCATTGGTCGTAGCAGCGGCTCACGTCCCCCGATTGTTCGGAATTCATAGGAAATAAGTAAAATGGCCGCCGTTACCCCGAGGTACGGCGGCACGGAGGCCACACCCGCTGGTGCAGAAGCCTGAGTGGCTACTACTCGCGCAGATCGTAGCGGTAGGATTTCGAGACGATCTTCCAGCCGTCGCGCAACTTCATCGCCACCAGATAATCGGTGAAATAGCGCGGCGGGAGCTGACAGCGCACCTTGATGAAGGCGGTCTGATCGTCGGAGCGATCGATCGTGACGATGAAATCCTCGCGCGGCTTGCCCTCGGCCTTGGCGGAGGGGCGCTTGCGAACGCGATCGAGCCAGTCCGGCACGGTCAGCACCTGCAACTCGCCTTTCTCCAGCCAGCGCAAATCGGCGCTTGTGTCGAAGATCGCGCCGAGCTTGTCGGCATCGCCCTCATAAAGGCCATCGAAATAGTTCTTCACCACGGCTTCGACGGTCGATCGGTTGGCGTTCACGGCTTTGCTCCCGGCAAACGAAAAATTGTTCGAGGTGAATTAAGCCATGAACCGGCGCGTTACGCCATGGGGGACTTCATCACGGCTGCGATGTCAGGCGACAGGTTCGACAAAATCGAACGGTCATATTCTTACCCGCGAACGCTTCTGCCGCGCACCGGACCGACGAAATATGTGCCCCATAGGAGCGCCCAATTATTCAACGCGTTTGGCTCGCGTCAGCCGTCGTGCCGGGCGTCGACTTGCCCAGCGCGAACGAAAGCACGATGGTTTCCGGCGGCTGCTTGAACTCCTTGACAACGGCGGCGCGCACCGCTTCGGCGAGCTCAGGCAGCGGCTTGTCTTTATAGAGGCTCGGAAAAATAACCGTCACTGACGCAAGCCGGCCGTTGTGCCAGTTAAAGCCCACTCCCGGCTTCAACCCGGTCACGGCCTCAAGATCGGCCTCGACAGCCTTTGCGTATTTGTAGCCATCGACAAAGGCGTTGATCGGACCGCAAGCGGCGAGGCCTGCTGCGAGAACAAGAATGGCGGTCGCCTTGCGCATGGAATTCTCCGACTCGAAGGGTCAATCATCGAAGTTGAGTGTAACGTGTGACTGCCGACATTGCTACCCAAGGTGAAATCGCCGGTGTGTGGCGCGTCGATCGGGAGCGGCTTAACGTGCCCTGCCATGCGCCACGCAGCAAAATGTGATCGGCCGCGGCGCGCCCCGGGAACCCGCCGGAAATGGCATTGGCGATGGCCGAACCTGGCGGCGTGTTCGGCTGACTAAGGATATAGCAAGGGCACAATTCACGTCAGCGTGGATGGTGACTTAACTCACAAAGCCGGTCTACTGCTTCTGGTACGCAAGCCGGTGTGGTAAAATGTAGTGGGCTCCGGAGGAGTCATGATGATGTCTGGATCGTTAAAATTGTGCCGATGGGCACTTGCAGCCGCCGCATTCATGCTGGTGAGCGGGCCGGCCTTTGCCGAAAAGCGCGTGGCGCTGGTGTTGGGCAATTCTGCCTACCGAAATGTCGCACCACTTCCCAATCCCGTTAACGATAGCACCAAGATCGCATCGACGCTGAAAGAGGCCGGCTTCGACGTCGTCGACTCCCGCCGCGACCTGCCGGCGGCAGAGACCCGCCGCGCGCTGCGCGACTTCGCCGATCGTGCGCGCGATGCCGATATCGCCGTTGTCTATTACGCCGGCCACGGTATCGAGGTGGATGGCGGCAACTATCTGATTCCCGTCGATGCGCGGCTGGAACGCGACACCGACATCTATGACGAAGGCCTCTCGCTCGACCGCATCCTGATCGCGATCGAGCCGGCCAAGAAGCTGCGGCTGGTGATTCTCGACGCCTGCCGCGACAATCCGTTTTCCCGGACCATGAAGCGCACGGTTGCCTCGCGTGCGATCGGGCAGGGTTTGGCCAAGGTCGAGCCGACCAGCCCGAACGTCCTGATCGCCTATTCGGCCAAGGCCGGTTCCACCGCGGCTGACGGTGACGGCCAGAACAGCCCGTTCACGGCGGCGCTGTCGCATCATTTGACGAAGCCCGGACTCGACGTGCGTCGCGCGTTCGGCTTCGTTCGCGACGAGGTGCTCAAGAGCACGGGCAACAAGCAGGAACCCTTTGTGTATGGTTCGCTCGGCGGTGAAGACGTGCCGCTGGTGCCGGCCCGCCCGGTGCCTGCTGCGGCCCCTGCGAGCCCCGTCCCGAGCCCGCAGGCGGAGGCCCGCCGCGATTACGAGCTCGCGCTGCAGATCGGCAACAAGAGCGCGCTCAACGCCTTCCTCGCGCAATATCCCGATGGCTTCTACGCCAGCCTTGCCAAGCTGCAGCTCGACAAGATCTCCGCCGAGGAAGCGCGCGTTGCCGCGACCGAAAAGGCCCGGCTCGCCGAGCAGGAACGTGCGCGGCTTGCCGCCGAGGGCGCCCAGAAGTCGCAACAGGCCAAGGCCGAAGCGGAATCCAGGGCCGCCGAGCAGGCGCGCGTCGCGGCCGAAAAGGCCAAGCAGGTGGCGCAGGAGCAGGCGGCTGCGGCTGAACAGAAGCGCGCCGCTACCGAAAGCGCCGCTGCCGACAAGGCGGCCGCCCCGACCCCCGCCGACAAGGCCGTGAACGTTGCTGCCCTTACATCGGGGCCGCCGCAGGCCGATGTCACAAAATCGGTGCAATCAGAACTGCGCCGCGTTGGCTGCTTGACCGGTAATACCGATGGCAACTGGAATAACGCCTCGCAGCGGTCGCTGACGCAGTTCAACCGCTACGCCGGCACCAAGCTCGATACCAAGGTCGCCAGCGTCGATACGCTCGATACCATCAAGCTGAAGTCGTCGCGGGTGTGCCCGCTGGTCTGCGAACACGGCTTCCAGGCCGATGGCGACCGCTGCACCAGGATCACCTGTGCCGAGGGCTCGTTCCTCAACGACGACAATGAATGCGAGAAGCGTCGCGCCAAGAAGCCGGTGGCTGCGCGCGAGCGGCCGGAAGCAAGACGCGATCCCGAAGCACGGCGTGTTCCCGAAGCAAGGCAAGCTCCGGCGGCCACAAAGCGAGTCTATATCACGGGTTCTCAAGCGCCGTCTGGTGCAGGGATTGGGTCTGCAGGCCGGCCGCTTACCGGACAGGACCGTGCGACGGGTTGTAACTCCTACGGCGCCATCATGTCCGGCGTGTGCCCGTAGCTCTCCACGAGAAAACGGTCGTCACCCGCGCAGGCGGGTGACCCAATATTCCAGAGACACTAGCGATAGAATGGAAGGGCCGCGGCGTACTGGATTCCCCGCCTTCGCGGGGAATGACAGAGGGGACAAATTCCTACTTTGCATGGGGTTGTTTTCGATATTTTGATTTTCAGACCCTGTGGCAGGGTCCGGTGGCCCGATTCAGGACCGACCCGGCAGGCGATCAGATCGCGCTCCCCGCAATATTGACCATCAGCGCGATCAACGCGGTGTTGAACACGAACGAGATGATGCCGTGCACGGTCGCGGTGCGGCGGATGATCTTGTCGGTGATGCCGACGTCGGAAACCTGCGCGGTCATCCCGATCACGAACGAGAAGTAGACGAAGTCCCAGTAATCCGCCTCGGCATGCGTGTCGCCGCTCGGAAACTGCAGGCCGCCGGGCTTTTTGTTGCGGTAGAACTCGTGGGCGTAGTGCAGCGAGAAGGCGGTGTGAACGATCGCCCATGACAGCGCGATCGTCACGATGGCCAGAGTCATCTCGGCCGGGTTACCCTTTGCGGCGCCGAGTTCGAGCACGATGGCCGCGAGGCTCGCGAAGGCGCCGAGCGCGGTCAACAGCAGTAGCAGGAACCGCCCGTCGTCCTGCATCACTGCGCTGCGCCTGATATGGCCGACGCCACAGCGCAGCATCATGATATAGGCGAGCACGAGGTACAGCGCGGTGAAGACGTCCCAGCCGACGACAAGCCGCGTCGGCAGCCGCAGGGAACCCGGCAGCAGCAGGAACGCGATGACGCCGACCGCAAGCGCGATGAAGGTGCGCGGCCTGCCACGGACCACGCGAACCGGCAGCGGCAGATTGCGGAACCGAACAAGGTCGTCTTCGAGTTCCTTGTTCATCCAGCCCCTTTGTGATGCGCTAGTTCTTGCGCTCCGCGACGAAGCGTGCGGCTGCCCGCAATACCTCGCCCTTTGTCCCGAAGATCGCAAGTGCAGAATCGGCGCGCGCCAGCAGATCGCGCACGCGCTGCTTGGCGCCGTCGATGCCGAGCTGGGTAACAAAGGTGGTCTTGCCGAGCGCCGCATCGGCGCCGGCCGGCTTGCCGAGCGCTGTGGCATCGCCCTCGACGTCGAGCAGATCGTCGGCGATCTGGAACGCCTCGCCGAGCGCGCGGCCGTAATCGTCGAGCGCCTGATACTCGTTCGGCGTGGACTGGCCGAGGATCGCGCCGGCGATGCAGCCATAGCGCAACAGCGCGCCGGTCTTCATCTGCTGCAGCCGCGCCACGTCGACCGGCTCGCGGTCGCCGAACCGGCCTTCGCCCGCGAGGTCGAGGATCTGGCCGCCGACCATGCCGCCGATGCCGGAGGCACGCGCCAGCGCCCGCGTCAGCAATAGACGCACGGTGGCATCCTTATGGATCTCGTCGCGGGTGACGATGTCGAATGCCAGCGTCAGCAGCCCGTCGCCGGCGAGGATCGCGGTGGCGTCGTCGGTCTGCTTGTGCAGCGTGGGGCGGCCACGGCGCAGGTCGCTGTTGTCCATCGCCGGCAAATCGTCATGGATCAGCGAATAGCAATGGATGCATTCCAGCGCGGCGCCGACTAAAAGGGCAGCCTCGCGCGGGACGCCGAACACGGCGGAACTTTCGACCACCAGAAAGGGCCGCAGCCGCTTTCCGCCGCCGAGGCTGGAATAGCGCATCGCGTCCATCAGCCGCTTCGGCCGGGTGATCTCGTCGGGCAGCAGCGTATCTGACAACAGCTTCGCCAGCAGGGCTTCGGTATCATCAGCGGTCTGGTCCAGTCGCTTGGCAAAATCGGCAGTGGCGATCGTCATCAAGAATAGCTCCAGATCAATTTGGCCGGACAATCGTTGATGCCAAGGGCTTCGTCAATTCCATGACGGAGGTCACAAAAGCGCTGGAAAACGCACTAGATATCATGGAGATGTCACGCGGGTGGGGCTTATTGAGCGCCCCGGGGGCCGGCTTGGGCCGAACCGGAAGCATCCAACTTGCGCATTGTCCGAAATTTAGTGCTGATCCTGCTCGCGGTGCTGTTGCTGCCTTACCTGGCGACGCCGTTCTACCGGACCGGCCGTCCGGTGTCGGCGCTGATGGCATGGCGTTGGATCACGGGGGCGCCGGTGTCGCGGCAATGGATCGATTTCAACGCGATTTCGCCCGCGCTGCCGCGCACGGTCGTGGGCTCCGAGGACGCCAAGTTCTGCAGCCATCGGGGCGTCGACTGGAGCGCGTTGCAGGACGCGATCGACGATGCCGAGGATGGCGAGCCTGCCCGCGGCGGTTCGACCATCACCCAGCAGGTGGCGAAAAACCTGTTCCTGTGGCCGGGCCGCAGCGTGGTCCGAAAAGGCCTGGAACTGCCGCTGGCGATGTGGATCGATTTCGTGCTGCCCAAGCAGCGGATCCTGGAAATCTACCTCAACATCGCCGAACTCGGACCGTCCGGGCAGTTCGGGGCCGAGGCCGGGTCGATCTATGCGTTCGGCCGTTCAGCGGCCACGCTTTCGGCGCGCGAGGCCGCCTTGCTGGCGGCGATCCTGCCCAATCCGGTCAGGCGGAGCGCCCGCAATCCCGGCCCCGGGGTACGCCGCCTGGCCGGGACTTATATGGCGCGGGCGGGTGCAGTGCAGCGCTGCTGGAGCGAAAGTCGTGCTTTTTGAGCCAATTTTCGGCCCATTTAACCGCAAGCCGGCCTAGCTTTACGTCATCCCATCCTCTATAAGCGCGGCCTTATCGGCATCGCAGCCCGCGCGCGCAGCGCTGGGCCGTCCGGCTTCGGACGATGCCTCCGACAACACCCCTAGAGGACCGTTATGGCCGTTCCCAGAAGAAAAACATCGCCCTCGCGGCGTGGCATGCGCCGCTCGGCGGACGCACTGAAGAAGCCGACCTATGCTGAGGACAAGGATTCCGGCGAACTGCGCCGTCCGCACCACCTCGACCTCAAGACCGGCATGTACAAGGGCCGGCAGGTGCTGAAAAAGAAGGAATCCTGATCGGATTTCCGGGATAAGGCGCGACTTTGAGTCGCGTCTGCCCGAATTTGGCCAACGAGTGGGCCAACGGTTCCACTGGGTGAAGCGCTGCTTCGCCCGGGGACAATCCGGTTATCCTGTGAAGGCGCGATACCCATGGTCGGTTTTCCGCTGCTTCTGATTCCGCTCGCGATCTACAACATCATCGTCTTCCTGATGCCCGACGTGTCGTTCACCGATCCGTTGGTGAAGCTTACGTTGGTGTCGGGTGCGGAATGGCCGGTGACGCTGAGCGACGTGCTGCTGACGCTCGCTATCCTGCTGCTGCTCGCCGAAGTCATCAAGGGCGCGCGTCCCGGCGCGAAATATCTGACCGACCATCTGCTGTCGCTGATCGTGTTCGGCGCGGCGGCGGCCGAATTCGTGATGTGGCCGAAATTCGCGAGCTCGACCTATTTCCTGATGACAGCATTATCGCTGGTGGATTTCGTCTCCGGCCTTGCCTTGCGAACACGGCGCCGTGCCGTTGCGGTCGCGGCGGCGCCTGCGCCACCGCCAAAAGCCGCCAAAAAGGTCGAGGAGCCAGCCGCCGAGCCCCACATCGATCCCGCGCCGGCATCGCCTGCGGCGCCCTCGGCGGTACCGGCTGCCACATCTGTCGCCGAATCCGTGCTGCAGGATCACCCTGACCCGAAACCGGCGCAGCCTGCCATTACGCCCGAGGCGGCTTCGGTCGTGCCGGAGGCGGTCGAGCCGAAAACGCCTTCCCTGGAAGCCTCGTCACCCGAAGCCCCGTCACCGGAGATCCCGTCACCGGGACTGCAGCCGGGCTCGGGTTCGCCGCCATCGCCGGACAAGCCTCAGCACTGATCTAGATGGTTTGCCGCGTCCTGAAGCCAAGGCCGCTGCGCGGGATCTGGCTGGCGCCATAGGCCGTCTGCGCATCTGCCAGCGAAGCCCGGCGCAGGCGGCAGGTTTGCGGTGCCTGGTCGGCGGTCGCGATCAGCTGCGCGACGAAGGTCGGATCGGGCCGCGGCGCTGCTCTCGGCGACCAGCGGACGGACTGGGTTACCGGCACCAGCTCGGCACAGGCCGGCTCGTCGAGGTTGACGAACTCGCCGTCCAAGATTTCGTCTGATCGATCGATATCCGGCATCGCACACCGTAACCTAAACTGTCACGTTTTGGGACGTAACGCCCCCACTGCGATCTGACCTCGCAAGGTCTATGCCGCTTGCTTCCGTTCCGTTCCTGCCGGGTCCGGCAAGTCTGTGAAACATGGTTTCCGGATTATTTATCAACTTGACCTAGTCTGGCGCTGGAAAGAGCCACTATCCTCAAACGACGGGAATCACCAGTGTCCCGAATCGAGGCGTCCTGATGCTCCCTGTCCCGCAAGTCTCCGGCATCCTTGCCTCGCTAGGTCAGGCGGCCTTTCTGTGGGACCTGTCGGCGGACACCATCGCCTGGAGCGACAATGCCGGCGCGGTCTTCACCGATATTCCGGCGGAGGCGCTGGGTAGCGGTGCCGGGTTCGCCAGGCTGATCGAGCCCTCCCAATCGGTCCGGACGGAGGCGCTCGCCCAATCTGGGCCGGCGCGGGGCGGCGAAGGCGTCGCCTACCGGATCGAATATGGCGTACGGGCCGCAGCCTCCGCGCCCTTGATCTGGATCGAGGAGACCGGTTGCTGGTTTGCAGGGCCCGACGGCAAGCCGGTGCACGCGCAGGGCATCGTCCGCGTCCACAACGAGCGCCGCGCCCGCGACGAACAGCTCATGCGGCTTTCGCGGCACGATCCGCTGACCGGTGAACTCAATCGCACCCATCTCGTCGCCGCGCTGGCGGAAACGATCGAAGAAACCATGCGTTTGCGATCGTCCTCCGCCTTCATGGTGATCGGCATCGATCATCTGGCGCGCGTCAACGACGCCTTTGGCTTCGACGTGGCCGACGCCGTGATCGCCGAAGTCGGAAAGCGCATCCGCGCCAAGCTGCGCGGCGGCGACGTGCTCGGGCGGTTTTCCGGCAACAAGTTCGGGCTGATCTTACGGAACTGCACCGTCGACGACACCAACACCGCGGCCGAACGCTTTCTGGCAGGGATCCGCGATACGGTGATCCCGACCAAATCGGGCCCGGTCTCGGTGACGGCCTCGATCGGCGCGATCACCATCCCGCGCTACGCGCGCAATGCCGATGAAGCCGTCAACCGCGCCCAGGAAACGCTCGACGGCGCCAAGCGCCGTCGCGCCGGATCGTTCGCGCTGTGGCGTCCGAACGTCGAACGCGACGCCCAGCGCCGCGTCAACATCCGCGTCACCGACGAGATCGTCACCGCGCTCAACCAGCGCCGCATCGTCGCGGCGTTCGAGCCGGTGGTCGAAGCGCGCTCGCGGCAGCCGGCGTTCTACGAGTGCCTGGTGCGGATGGAGCAGGCGGACGGGCAGGCGCTGCTGGCGCCCGATATCGTCCCCGTGGCCGAGCGATTGGGGCTGATCCGGCTGGTCGACCACCGCGTGCTCGAACTCGCGGTCGCCGAACTTGCCGCGTCGCCGAACGTGCGGCTCAGCCTCAACATCTCGCCCGCCACCACCATGGACCCGGATTGGTGGACCGGAATCGAATCCTTGATGCTGGCCTATCCCGGTGTCGGCGAGCGGCTGATCGTTGAAATCACCGAGACGGTCGCGATACAGGATATCGACGATGTCCGCGGCTTTGTGACCCGCCTGAAGAATTTCGGCAGCCAGATCGCGATCGACGATTTCGGCGCCGGCTACACTTCATTTCGAAACTTGCGCAAGCTCGGCGTCGACATCGTGAAGATCGACGGCGCCTTCGTGCAGAACATCGCGCGCTCGGCGGACGATCGCGCCTTCGTGCAGACGCTGATCGATCTGGCGCGCCGACTGCAGATCAAGACGGTGGCGGAATGGGTGCAGGACGAGGAAGCGGCCGTGATGCTGCGCGAGTGGGGCTGCGATTATATCCAGGGCCGCCTGATCGGGCTGGCCTCGCCGGAGCGGCCGTGGGCGGTGGCGGGTGAGACAGTGCTGCCGGCAGCGGGTTGAATTCGTCGTCCCTGCGAACGCAGCGACCCAAATGCCGCGGCCCTTCAATAGGGCAATCGATGAGACAACTGCGCTAAATAATTCACGCTGGTGGTTATGGGTCCCTGCGCCCGTGCGCAATTGCGCACTAGGCAGGGACGACGGGGAGAGAGAATTCGACGATCGAATCTCTACTCTTCCTTCTTCGGATCTTTCGACATGCGCTCGAGGCGATCCTGCATGTCCTTCATCTGGCGGCGAAGGTCGTCGATATTGGTTTCGTCAGCCGCCGGCTCCGGCACCTTCTCAGGCTCGGTCGCGACTGCGCCGGGACGCGGCGGCACGAACGGCTTGAACATCGAGAACGTCTGCTGAAACAATTCCATGTTGCGGCGGACATGTTCCTCGAGCGGCGCAAACGGCGTGCCGCTGAAAGTGTTGGTGAGCTGCTTGCGGAATTTTTCCTGCTCGCGCGTCAGGGTGTCGATCGACTGCTCGAGATATTTCGGCACCACCATCTGCATGCTGTCGCCGTAGAAGCGGATCAGCTGGCGCAGGAAGGTGGTCGGCAACAAATTCTGACCGGCCTTGTTCTCTTGTTCGAAGATAATCTGCGCCAGCACCGAGCGGGTGATGTCGTCGCCGGTCTTGGCGTCGTAGACGAGAAAATCCTCGCCATCCTTCACCATCGCTGCGAGATCCTCGAGCGTCACATAGGTGCTGGTGCCGGTATTATAGAGCCGACGGTTGGCGTATTTCTTGATAGTCGTAGGTTGATCTGACTTTGCCATAAGCTCACACAATACACCGAGAGCGGGAACCCGACGGCATCGCCGAGGGGCAGACGAGCAACGCAACGCAGCAAAGTAAGCATTTTCAATGTGGTTCGGCTACCGTTTTGTGCGGTACGGTTAATTCCAAGGCATGGACGCTGCTATGGAAACCTCCACCGGGATCAATTTGAATGCGTCGCGGCAGGATTTTGGCCTCTGGCCGATTGACATGGATCAACGAGGTTAAGAGGATGAGGTGAGAGACAGGCACGCCAGCCGGCCGCCCGCCGTCAAAGAAACCTCAACCCCAGGAGATGTCCATGTCAGACGATGTCGTCATCGTCAGCGCCGCCCGCACCCCGGTCGGTAGCTTCAACGGCGCATTCGCCACCACCCCGGCCCACGACCTCGGCGCCATCGCCATCAAGGCCGCGCTGGAGCGGGCCGGCATCGAGCCGGGCCGCGTCTCCGAAGTCATCATGGGTCAGATCCTGACCGCAGCACAGGGGCAGAACCCGGCCCGCCAGGCCTCGATCGCCGCCGGCATTCCGGTGGAAAGCCCGGCCTGGGGCGTTAACCAGCTCTGTGGTTCCGGCCTGCGCACCGTGGCGCTCGGCTATCAGGCGCTGCTCAACGGCGATTCCGAAATTGTCGTCGCCGGCGGCCAGGAATCCATGAGCATGGCCCCGCACGCGCAATATCTGCGCAGCGGCGTCAAGATGGGCGGCCTCGAACTGGTCGACACCATGATCAAGGACGGCCTGTGGGACGCTTTCAACGGCTACCACATGGGCAACACCGCCGAAAACGTCGCGCGCCAGTACCAGATCACCCGCGCGCAGCAGGACGAGTTCGCGGTTGCCTCGCAGAACAAGGCCGAGGCGGCGCAGAAGGCCGGCAAGTTCGCGGACGAGATCGTCCCCGTCACGATCAAGTCCCGCAAGGGCGACATCATCGTCAGTGCCGACGAATATCCGCGCCATGGCGCGACCGTCGACGCGATGGCCAAGCTGAAGCCCGCTTTCGAGAAGGACGGCACCGTTACCGCCGGCAGCGCGTCCGGCATCAATGACGGCGCCGCCGCCGTGGTGCTGATGACCGCCAAGCAGGCCGCCAAGGAAGGCAAGAAGGTGCTCGGCCGTATCGTCTCCTGGGGCCAGGCCGGCGTCGATCCCAAGATCATGGGCACCGGACCGATCCCGGCGTCCCGCGCCGCGCTGAAGAAGGCCGGCTGGAGCATCGGCGACCTCGACCTGATCGAGGCCAACGAGGCATTTGCGGCGCAGGCCTGTGCGGTCAACAAGGACCTCGGCTGGGATACGTCCAAGGTCAACGTCAATGGCGGCGCGATCGCGATCGGCCACCCGGTCGGCGCATCCGGCGCGCGCGTGCTGGTGACGCTGCTGCACGAGATGCAGAAGCGCGATGCCAAGAAGGGCCTCGCCACGCTGTGCATCGGCGGCGGCATGGGCATCGCCATGTGCATCGCACGCGACTGATCTTGAGGCAGAGTGACTGGTTGAATGATGAAAAGATCATCTGTCACCCGCAGTCCGAATTGCTAAAGATGAAATGCCCGGTCTCGCGCCGGGCATTTTCATCTCCGGAGCGTTTTCAAGAACGCTTCCAACCTGCAGGCTGAGCTTCGTCAAAAGACCGGGACAATTCCGGCTTATAAAGAAGACCACCAAGGAGGAGTACGACATGGCACGTGTTGCATTGGTTACGGGGGGTACGCGAGGCATTGGCGCGGCGATCAGCAAGTCGCTGAAGGCTGCGGGCTACAAGGTTGCGGCAAGCTACGCCGGCAATGACGCGGCTGCCGAGAAATTCAAATCCGAGACCGGCATCCCCGTCTACAAATGGGACGTCAGCTCGTTCGACGCCTGCGCGGCCGGCGTCAAGCAGGTCGAAGCCGACCTCGGCCCGGTCGACGTGCTGATCAACAATGCCGGCATCACCAAGGACGGCGCTTTCCACAAGATGACGCTCGATCAGTGGAACGCGGTCATCAACACCAATCTCGGCTCGCTGTTCAACATGACGCGCCAGGTGATCGAAGGCATGCGCGCCCGCAAATTCGGCCGCGTCATCAACATCTCCTCGATCAACGGCCAGAAGGGCCAGTTCGGTCAGGTGAACTATTCTGCGGCCAAGGCCGGCGACATCGGCTTCACCAAGGCGCTCGCGCTGGAAAACGCCAAGGGCGGCATCACCGTGAACGCGATCTGCCCCGGCTACATCAACACCGAGATGGTCCAGGCGGTGCCGAAGGAAGTGCTGGAGAAGAGCATCCTGCCGCTGATCCCGGTCAACCGGCTCGGCGAGCCCGAGGAAATCGCCCGCGCCGTGGTGTTCCTCGCTGCCGACGAGGCAGGAGGCATCACCGGCTCGACCATGACGATCAATGGTGGGCAGTACATGGTGTGATCGTTGTCGCGCCGTTGTTGCCGTGGCGTGTAGCTACGGCCTTGAAAAGTCGTCATGCCCGGGCTTGTCCCGGGCATCCACGTCTTTAAAACCATCCAGCGAAAAGGACGTGGATGGCCGGGACAAGCCCGGCCATGACGAAAGAATTTTGCGAATGACTCCCCGCTCTGCAACACTGATCGGACTGACCGCGATCCTGATGTGGTCGCTGCTGTCGGTGCTGACGGTCGCCACGGGGAAAATCCCGGCGTTCCAGCTCGCCGCCATGACGTTCGGGATCGGCGCGCTGGTCGCATTCGCCAGCTTTCTGTTCCGGCCCTCCGCCTTCGATGCGCTCAGGCAGCCGCTGGTCGCCTGGGTCGTCGGCGTCGGCGGCCTGTTCGGCTATCACGCGCTGTATTTCCTCGCGCTGCGCTTCGCGCCCCCTGCGGAAGCGGGGCTGTTGAACTATCTCTGGCCGCTGTTGATCGTGCTGTTTTCCTCGCTATTGCCGGGCGAGCGATTGGCGCCGCATCACATCATCGGCGCGCTGCTCGGGCTTGCCGGCACCGTGTTGCTGTTCGCCGGCAATGGCGCGAGCTTTGCGCCTGGCCAGATACCTGGGCTTGCCGCGGCCTTCGTCGCCGCCTTTGTGTGGGCGGCCTATTCGGTGATGTCGCGCAAGCTC
Organism: uncultured Alphaproteobacteria bacterium; assembly: GCA_963816815.1. Taxonomy (GTDB): domain Bacteria; phylum Pseudomonadota; class Alphaproteobacteria; order Rhizobiales; family Xanthobacteraceae; genus Bradyrhizobium. Next base: position 88,489 of record CAWFMW010000066.1, on the reverse strand, counting down.
AAGGCGGTGCCGACGGACGCGGTGGCGGGCTTCTGTCTCGCGACCGCGCTGCTGGCGGCGCTGGTCCACGGCATGGTCGAGACCACTGTCTGGCCGGAGACGCCCGGGCAGTGGCTGGCAATCGTCGCGCTCGGCGTTGGCCCCGTGGGCGCCGCGTTCTTTGTCTGGGACATCGGCATGAAGCGCGGCGATATCCGCGTGCTCGGCGCTGCGTCCTACGCGACGCCGTTGCTGTCGACGGCGTTTCTGATCCTCGCCGGCTTTGCGCAGCCGACCGCCACGATTGCGATTGCCGCGGTGCTGATTGCGGGCGGGGGATTGATCGCAGCGAAGGATATGGTGTGGAGGAAAAATGGGTAGGGTGGGCAAAGCGCAGCGTGCCCACCATTCAACGATACAGGTGTAGATAGGTGGGCACGCTGCGCTTTGCCCACCCTACAAGATCACCTCGGCTCCCAACCCTTCGGCGCCAGTTCGAACTTCGAAAACTCGAACCCGGGCGCTACCGTGCAGCCGACCAAGGTCCAGTCGCCGTTGCTCTCGGCGGCCTGCCAGGCATGCGGCGGCACGATCGCCTGCGGCGCTTCGCCGGCTGCGAGATCTGCGCCGAGCTTCACGCTGCGTTGGCCTGTGTCGTCGGCGATCTGCAGCGTCAGCGCGCTGCCCGCGTAATAATGCCAGACCTCGACGGCATCGATGCGATGCCAGTGCGAGCGCTCGCCGCGCGCCAGCAGGAAATAGATCGCGGTCGATCGCGAGCGCCCATCGGCGTCCATGCTCTCGTCGCGAAACGTCTCGCGATAATGCCCGCCTTCCGGATGCGGCTTCAGGTCGAGCCGCGCGATGATGTCGGCGGCGTCTTTCGGCAGCGCCATCAGGACTTGTTCTTGCGTTCGCGCAGTTCGCCGAACACTTCGTCGGCGCTGGCGCCCTTCATGTGCAGCTTCGCCGCCACCGACGGCTCGTCGGCGCGCAGGAAGACGTTGGCCTTCTTTTCCTCGCCCAGCAGCACCGGGATCGTCGGCTTGTTCTCCGCGCGCAGCCGCGTCACTTCCTCCGCGCGCGCCTTCAGCGCGGGGTTGTCGCCGTCGACCGTTAGCGCGAACTTGACGTTCGACGCCGTATATTCATGGCCGCAATAGAGTTTGAAATCGTCCGGCAGCGCGCGCAGCTTCAACAGCGAATCCCACATCATCGGATAGGTGCCCTCGAACACCCGGCCGCAGCCGATCGAGAACAGCGTGTCGGCGGCGAACACCGCCTTCTCGGTATCGAACACGTAGGAGATATGATCGAGCGTATGGCCTGGCGTTTCCAGCACCCGCGCCAGCAGGCTACCCACCTTGATCACATCGCCATTGATGGCGCGCAGGTCGACATTGGCGATCTTGGTGGACTTGTCGTTGGGGGCAACGACCCGGCAGTTATACTTCTGCTTCAGCTCGGCGACGCCGCCGACATGATCGTGATGGTGGTGGGTGACGAGAATATCCGTCAGCGTCCAGCCCTCGCGCTCCAGCGCCTTGATGATCGGGCCGGCTTCCGGCGCGTCGATCGATGCGGTGGCCTTGGTCGCGGGATCGTGGATCAAATAGCCGAAATTGTCGCTGAGGCAGGTGAAGGTACGAATTTCCGCGGCCATGATAGCTCCGTGGTTAAGGCTTTCAGCCCCATTAATGCTCCAGAAATATGGCGTTAACGCTTGCGCGGCAATGGCATTTTCGGCGCGCCGCAACGAAACACGATGTGGTAGATTGTGCCATGACCATCGACGTCATCGATCTCCGCGATTTCTATTCGCAGCGCCTCGGCATCGTGGCGCGGCAGTTGATCAACCGCGGCATCCGGGCGCGCTGGCCCGATGCGGCGGGGCAGCGCGTGCTCGGGCTCGGTTACCCGACGCCCTATCTCGGCCTGTTTCGCGAGGATTCCGAACGCTGCATCGCCTTCATGCCGGCGGCGCAGGGCGTGTTGAAATGGCCGACCGCGCGGCCGGCGCTGGCGACCCTGATCGACGAATTCTCAATGCCGCTGCCGGACGCCGCGGTGGACCGGATCCTGCTGGTCCACGCGCTGGAAATGTCCGACGATCCGGAGCGCCTGCTGCGCGAGGTGTGGCGGGTGCTGGCGCCGTCCGGGCGCTTGATTGCGGTGATTCCGAACCGGCGCGGCGTGTGGACGCGCACCGACACGACGCCGTTCGGTCACGGCCGGCCCTATTCGCGCGCGCAGATCACGCAACTGTTGCGGCAGACCTGGTTCACGCCGGCGGCGTGGGGCGAGGCGCTGTTCCTGCCGCCGGTCGGCAACAGCTGGTTTTTGCGCTCGGCGATGGCGTGGGAGCGCGTTGGAGCTGCGCTGTCGCTGCCGTTCGCGGGCGTCCATATCGTGGAGGCGACCAAGCAGGTCTATCGCGCGATCCCCGCGGGCCGCGAACGCACGCGGTTGATTCCGTCGCTGGAGCCGGTGCTGGTGCCGTCGTCGACGGCGACACGAGGCAAGTTGGGAGAATCGTAGGGTGGGCAAAGGCGCGTTAGCGCCGTGCCCACCATTCCTGCTGCGCGCGTGGTGGTGGGCACGCTTCGCTTTGCCTACCCTACGAAGTCGGACGCTTACTCATTCCCCGGATTGAAATCTTCGCTGGGCGCGGCAGGCGCGGCCATGCCCTCGGGACGCGGGCCATGCGGACGGCGGCGGCGGCGCGGGAAACGTTCACCGCCGCGGCCCTCTTCAAAGCTGCCGGGCGCGCCATTCACCTGCGGCTGCGGGCCGGTGATGAAGGAGGGCAGGCGATCGACGCCGCCGGTGTCGGCGATCACCGGCTGCGGCTGGGGCTGCGGCTGATATTGCGGCTGCGGACGATGCTCGCGTTCGCGATGATGTTCGCGCGGCTGCTGGTCGCGCTGGTAGGGCTGCCCCTCGCCGCGCTGCTCGCGCGGATTGTTGTCGCGGATGTAGGGCTGCTGCTGCTGCGGGACGAAGCCCGGCTCCTGGCCGAAATGCGAGAAGCTCTCGCCCTCGTCGTCGCCATCCTCCGGCGCCGGCTGGGTTTCGTTGTCGACGCGCGGCTGCGGCTGGTTCTGCCGGAACTGCTCCTGCGCGGCTGCGATCAGGCGGAAATAATGTTCGGCGTGCTGGTAGTAGTTCTCGGCTGCGACCGGGTCGCCGGAAGAGCGCGCGTCACGTGCCAGTTGAACGTATTTTTCGGCGACGTGCGAGGCGGTGCCGCGGATCTTGATATCGGGCCCGTTCGATTCGAACACCCGGGTCATCGGATTTTGACCGCGCCGGTTATTATTGTTGCTGCTATTATTGTTGTTGTTGTTATTTCGGTTACGCATCCGCTTGTTGTTCTGACCGTTTCTCATGTCTCGCCTTTTATTCCAGCCCTGAAGTTATGCAGTTGCCGTCGTAGCCTGATCCGACGCGGCGCGCGCTGAGGCGCACCGAATCACGATGCCGTTCAGATTCATGTCGTCGATTTCGCCAACCATCGCGTTCAGCAAAGACGCGTTCCCCAACCGGCGGCGTACGTTCGCCCGCCGGACCAAATCATTCAGCGTGCCAAAACCAGCCTACTCGTCTTGCGTGACGGCTTCGCAGAAACAGCTGTTGCGTAAGTCTTCAAGCGCAATATCAGGCTTTCGTTCGCTTTACGGTCGAGAGCAGCACAGCTCTGGCTATTGCGCTCAATTCGACCTGCTTTTGGAACCTTTCATCCGGCGGGCTCTCGTTTCGAGAACTCTGGCCTCACCCGCATCGCCTTGCGGGGCCAGCGACCCTGGACCGATGTTGTGGGCGGAACGTAGTCGCTCCCGGGGAATATTCCAAGGGGTTTTTTTGCGTTCCCAAGGGACTTTATCGGGCCATTTTGTGGCCCGCGACGGCCCTCGGAATGCCCGCCAGATCGGCTTTGGGGGCGGTTGCAGGCGTTAACCCCGCGTTCGCCATAAAAGCTTCAATTGGGCCGCTTTGGCCTTGCCCGGCTTCCACGACAAGGGAGCCGCCCGGTGCCAGAAGGCCAGCCGCCTGGGGAATCAGCGCGCGGTAGGCGTCCAGCCCGTCGGCGCCGCCATCGAGCGCGGCCAGCGGATCGTGATTCCGCACCTCCGCCGCCAGCCCATCGATATCGGCCGTGCGGATATAGGGCGGATTTGAGACGATCAGATCGAACAGGCCGGTTAGCCCGCTCGCATAATCGCACGCGATGAACGTCGCACGATTCGAGAGCCCTGCGCGTGCCGCATTGGCGCCGGCGACTTGCAAGGCGGCTTCGCGAAATGTCGGTCCCGAATCCTTGCGCCGCCGGCAACTCGGACAAGCAGCGCGAGCAGGATTGCGCCGGAGCCGGTGCCGAGATCGGCGATGCGCAATGGACGATCGAGGCCTCCGCCGGCGCGCAACAGTTCCAGCGCCAGTTCGACCACCGTTTCGGTATCCGGCCGCGGCACCAGCGTCGCGGACGAAAGCTGCAAAGGCAGACCCCAGAACTCCTTCTCGCCGAGAATGCGGGCGACCGGTTCTCCTGCGAGACGACGGCGGGCGAATTCTTCGAGGCGCGCCGATTCGTTCGGGGTGAGCTGGCGCTGCGCGGCCGATATCAAGCCGGTCAGGTCGAGGCCAAGGGCATGGCCCGTCAGAATCCGCGCATCGAGTTCGGCGGATTCGATAGCGTCGGATTTGAGCCTCGCTGCGAGCGCGCGCCGTGCGGCCTCGATGGTTGGTCGGTCGAGTCACGCCGCTGCACCTTGCGCAGCAAGCTGCGCCGCCTGATGCTCTGTCGTCAGCGCGTCGGTCAATTCACCCAACGCCTCGCCCGAAATCACCTGCGGCAATTTATAGAGCGTCAGGTTGATGCGGTGGTCGGTGACGCGACCCTGCGGGAAATTATAGGTGCGGATGCGCTCGCTTCGGTCGCCGGAGCCGACCTTCTCCTTGCGCTCGGCGGAGCGCGCCGCATCGACGCGCTGCTGCTCGGCGTCGTAGATGCGCGAGCGCAGGATGTTCATCGCGGAGGCGCGGTTTTTATGCTGCGAGCGGCTGTCCTGCATCATCACCACGATGCCGGTCGGAATGTGGGTGATGCGGATCGCGGATTCGGTCTTGTTGACGTGCTGGCCGCCGGCGCCCTGCGCGCGCATGGTCTCGATCCGCAAATCGTCGTTCTTGATGTCGACATCGACATCCTCGACCTCGGGCAGCACGGCGACCGTCGCAGCGGAGGTGTGAATGCGTCCCTGCGTCTCGGTGTCGGGCACGCGCTGCACGCGATGCACGCCGGATTCGAATTTCAGCTTTGCAAACGCGCCGCGGCCCTGCACTTCGGCGACGATTTCCTTGTAGCCGCCCATGGTGCCTTCGGAGGCCGAGATCACCTCGACCTTCCAGCCCTGCAACGCGGCAAACCGCTCATACATCCGGAACAGGTCGCCGGCGAACAGCGAGGCTTCGTCGCCGCCGGTGCCGGCGCGGATTTCCAGCACGACGTTGCGGTCGTCCATGGCGTCCTTGGGCAGCAGCGCCACGCGAATCTTCTGCTCCAGATCGGCGACCTGCGCCTGCAGCGTTTCGAGCTCGGCTTCGGCCATGCCGCGCATTTCGGGATCGGTGGCGGAATCCGCCAGCAGCTGCTCGGCGCCAGCAATCTCGGTCCGCGCCGCGCGATAGGCCTTCACCGCGTCGATCAGCGGATTGAGCTCGGCGAGCTCGCGCGTGATCTGGACGTATTTTTCGGAATTCACCTGGCCCAGCAGTTCGGCCTCCAGCGAGGCGTGGTGGGCGAGCAGAATGTCGAGTTTGGCTTCGGGTAGCATGGCGTGATTCTCAAGGACCGAAAGGGAAGGCGGCGTTGTCGGGAATGAGCCTCGCTACAACGACAGCCCCTCGGCTTCCGCGAATTCCGTCAGTTTCTTGCGGATCGAGACACTGCCGGCCGGCGCGTCGATCAGCGGCATGATCACGGCTTCGGCCTTCCTGGCGTCGAGGTCGAGGATCATCGCCTTGACCGGGCCGTGGCCGGTGGCGGACAACGACAATGAGCGGTAGCCGAGCGCGATCAGCGCCAGCGCGCCGAGCGGTTTTGACGCCATCTCGCCGCACAGCGACGCCGTTTTCTTGGCCGCATCGGCCTTGCGCACGATGTCACGCAGCGCCCGCATGATCGGCGCCGACATGGTGTCGAACCGTTCGGAAACCTTGGCGTTGCCGCGGTCAACCGCGAACATGAACTGGAACAGGTCGTTCGATCCGACGGAAACGAAATCGACCTTCTTCAGGAGCTCATCGAGCTGATAGAGCAGCGCCGGCACCTCCACCATGGTGCCGACGTCGATCCGTTCCGGCAGCGCATGGCCATGCTGGCGCAGATATGTCAGCTCGCGCTCGACGATCGCCTTGGCCTGGTCGAACTCGGCGACGTCGGAAATCATCGGGAACATGATCTTCAGTGCGCGGCCGCCGCCGGCCCGCAGCAGCGCGCGGATCTGGCCGCGCAAGAGGCCCGGCCGGTCCAGCCCGAGCCGGATCGCCCGCCAGCCGAGCGCGGGATTTTCCTCGACCACGGTCTCCATGTAGGGCAGCGCCTTGTCACCGCCGATATCGAGGGTGCGGAACGTCACGGGCTTGGAGCCGGCGGCATCAAGCACGGTGCGATAGAGCGCGAGCTGGTCGGAGCTGCGCGGCAGGCTCTGGCCGACCATGAACTGCAACTCGGTGCGGAACAGCCCGATGCCGGCGCAACCGGTATCGTCAATATGCGGCAGGTCGATCACGAGGCCCGCATTGATCATCAGTTCGACCTTCTGGCCGTCCTTGGTGACGCAGGGCATGTCGCGCAGCGCGGCGTATTGCGCCTGCCGCCGGGCGCGAAACCGCACCCGCTCGGCATAGGCCGATTCGATCTCGGCGGAGGGGCGGATATAGATCGAGCCCGACGTGCCGTCGACGATGATGGCGTCGCCGGGATCGGCGATGCCGGGTGCGTTCGGCACTTCGCCGACGGCGGGAATGCCGAGCGCGCGCGCCACGATCGAGACATGGGAGTTGGCAGTGCCCTCCTCCAGCACCAGCCCGCGCAGCCGCTTACGGTCGTAGTCGAGCAGCGCCGCGGGGCCCATCGCACGGGCGATCAGGATGGCGTTCTCGGGAAGCTGCTCACGCGACGGCGCATGATCCTGTCCCACCAACTGCCGCATCAGGCGATGGCCGAGGTCTTCCAGATCGTGCAGCCGGTCGCGCAAATAAGGATCTGTCGAGCGCAGCATGCGCGCGCGGGTGTCGGACTGCACGCGCTCGACGGCGGCTTCGGCGGTGAGGCCGGTGGCGACCGCCTCATGCAGCTTGTGCGACCAGCCATGGTCGTTGGCAAACATGCGGTAGGCTTCCAGCACGTCGCGGTGCTCGCCGCCTTCGGCGACGTCGCCGCGCTCCAGCATGCGGTCGAGATCGGCGCGCAGCTTGGTCAGCGCCGCGTCCAGCTTCTTGATTTCCTTCGGCAGGTCTTCGGCGATGTAGTTGGTGATGACGACGCGCGGCTCGTGCAGCACGACATGGCCGAGCGCGATGCCGTCGGAGAGTATCGCGCCGGTCTTGTGCAGGGAATGCCGCGCCGCCGGCTCCGCGCCGGGCTGCGCCAGCGCCGCCAGTTCGCCGGAGGCGATCATTTCCGCCAGCACCATGGCGGTGGTCTGCAGCGCCTCGACCTCTTCCTCGACATAGGTGCGCTTGGCGCGGTTCTGCACCACCAGCACGCCGAGCGTGTTGCCGGCCCGCAGGATCGGCACGCCGAGGAACGAATGGTAGATTTCTTCGCCGGTTTCGGGCCGGAACGAGAACGCCGGGTGGCTTTGCGCATCCGAGAGGTTGAGCGGGCTCGCCTCGCTGGACACCAGGCCGACCAGGCCCTCATGCGCGTTGAGCACCGTTCGGTGGACGGCGTCGCGGTTCAAACCTTCGGTGGCATAAAGTTCGAGCGTGTTATCGACGCGCAGCACGTAACAGGAGCAGACCTCGGCCACCATATTGGCCGCGATCAGCACCACGATCTTGTCCAGGCGCTCCTGCGCCGAGACCTGCTCCGCCATGGTTTCGCGGAGCCGTCTCAACAAGACGCGGGGGCCTCCCGACGCGCTCCGCATGTGCTGGTATCCTCCCCCGCAAATCCAGACCGCCGGGTAGCCGGCGGCTGGCGTGAAACGCACGAAAAACTACAATTTTATTCATTCGGCGCGGCCGCAGGCACCCTGATCCCCGCCGAATTGGGATCGCCAAAACCGTGGCGCAGTTTGCGGCAACCCACCTCACAGGCCGTATAGCCAATCGAGGCTTGTTTTGCCAAGCAAAACGCCTGCCAGAACCAATAACGTGTGTGTCAGAGCCGATGCTGCGCCAGCGAAGCGCATGATCTGCCATAACGCCGCCGGTCTGGCGATCAGGCCATGCGCTGAATTTGAGAGAAAATCGTTCTAAGCCTGGTCGAGCCCGTAGAGCGTGTGCAGCGTGCGCACCGCAAGCTCGGTGTAGGCGGCGTCGATCAGCACCGAAAACTTGATCTCGGAGGTGGTAATGGCGCGGATGTTGATATTGCGTTCGGACAGCGCCTTGAACGCCATTGCCGCGACGCCGGCATGGCTGCGCATGCCGCTGCCGATCACCGAGACCTTGGACACGTCGGTGGCGCTGTCGAGCCTGATGTAGCCGATCTTGCCCTTCGAGGAGGTGATGGTATCGCGGGCGCGGCTATAGTCGGAGGCCGGAACGGTGAAGGTGAGGTCGGTGGTCTTGCCGTCCTCGGAGACGTTCTGGACGATCATGTCGACATTGATATTGGCGTCCGCCAGCGGCCCGAAGATCGCGGCGGCCACGCCGGGCTTGTCCTCGATCTGGCGCAGCGAAATCTGGGCTTCGTCCTTGGAGAAGGCGATGCCGGTGACGACGTGGCTTTCCATGATTTCCTCCTCGCTGCAGATCAGCGTGCCCGGCGGCGTGCCGTGCGGGTCGATATCCTCGGGCTTGTCGAAGCTGGAACGGACGAACACGGGCATGTTGTGCACCATGCCGAGTTCCACCGAGCGCACCTGCAGGACCTTGGCGCCCAGCGAGGCCAGTTCCAGCATTTCCTCGAAGGCGACCTTGTCGAGCCGCCGCGCCTTGGGAACCACCCGCGGATCGGTGGTGTAGACGCCGTCGACGTCGGTATAGATGTCGCAGCGGTCGGCGCGAATCGCGGCCGCGATCGCCACCGCCGAGGTATCCGAGCCGCCGCGCCCGAGCGTGGTGATTCGGTTGGTCTGCGGATTGATGCCCTGGAAGCCGGCAATGACCGCGACTTCCTTGCGATCGGCGAAACGGTTGATGATCTCGGTGCCGTCGATCTCGAGAATCCGCGCCGAGGCGTGGGCGTCGGAGGTCAGAATCGGGATCTGCCAGCCCTGCCAGGAGCGGGCCTGGATGCCGATGCCCTGCAGCGCGATCGCGAGCAGGCCCGAGGTCACCTGTTCGCCGGATGCCACCACGGCGTCATATTCGCGCGCATCATGTAGCGGCGAGGCGTCGCGGCACCAGTCCACGAGTTCGTTGGTCTTGCCGGACATCGCCGACACGACAACGGCGACGTCGTGTCCGGCGTCGACCTCGCGCTTGACGTGACGCGCGACGTTGCGGATTCGGTCGATATTGGCGACGGACGTGCCGCCGAATTTCATCACGAGGCGGCCCATGACGACGCGTGCATTCCCTGTGAGGATAAGTAAGGTGACCCGCACGGAAAATGGAGCGCCCGGGCCGAAAGCGGCGTATACATAGCGGCGCGGTCCGGAGCAAGCAACCAGCTTCGTTTTCGGCGCAAAAATGACGCAAATGGCTGTAGTAGCGGGTTAATTCAAGGCAGGCGTATGGGCCGGTATATCGACGACATCCTGCAACCTGGCGAGAAGGTGCTGTATTCGACCAACGCGCACTGGATATTTTTCCTGCCGGCGATCATCGGCTGGATTCTGTGGGCGTATTCCTGGTGCTCTCGTGGTTGGTGCCGGCGGGCCCACCCGTACTGATCTGCCTGTCGCTGGCGGCGATTTCAGCCGTGGCTGCGTTGTACAAGACGGCAACCGCCTGGTTCCATCGCTGGACCACCGAGACCGACGTCACCAATTTCCGCGTCGTCCACAAGACCGGCTTTGTCAAACGGCAGACGTTCGAGATGAGTGTCGACAAGGTCGAGAGCGTTGACGTCGACCAGAGCATCCTTGGTCGCATCCTCAACTACGGCGACGTAACGGTCCTGGGGGTCGGCGAGGGTGGAAAGACCCTCGATATGATCGCTTCGCCACTGTCGTTTCGCAATGCCATCACCGCACGACCGGCCGGTACATAAACCATGGCTATGCAGCAGAATTCACCCGCTGGTCTTTCCACCGGCAACTCGGTCGACCCGGCCGAAGTCGCGAAATTCTCAAAGCTGTCGGACGAGTGGTGGGACCCCAAGGGCAAGATGGCCCCGCTGCACAAGATCAATCCGCTGCGGCTCGCCTATATCCGCGACGCGGCCTGCCGCAAGTTCGATCGCAACGCCAAGAGCCTGAGTTGCCTGTCGGGCCTGCGCATCCTCGATATCGGTTGCGGCGCGGGTCTGTTGTGCGAGCCGTTCACGCGGCTCGGCGCGCAGGTGATCGGGATCGATCCGTCCGCGACCAATATCGCCGCCGCGAGATTGCATGCCGACAAGGGGCATCTGTCGATCGACTATCGCTGCACCACCGTCGAGGAGATCGATGTGCGCGAGCGCTTCGACATCGTGCTGGCGATGGAAGTGATCGAGCATGTCACCGATGTCGGCGCGTTCCTCGCCCGCTGCGCGGCCATGGTCAAGCCGGGCGGGCTGATGGTGGTCTCGACGCTGAACCGCAACTGGAAGAGCTTTGCGCTCGCGATCGTCGGCGCGGAATACGTGCTGCGCTGGCTGCCGCGCGGTACCCATCAGTGGGACAAGTTCGTCACCCCCGACGAACTTGCCCGGCATCTCGCCAACAACAAGCTCACCATCACCGAACAGGCCGGCGTGGTCTACAACCCGCTCGCCGACCGTTGGAGCATCTCGTCCGACATGGACGTGAACTACATGGTGGTGGCGGAGGGGACGTAGGAATGCCCGCGCGTTAGCCACAGTAACCGGTGTCGTCCCTGCGAACGCAGGGACGACGAGACTATTTTGGCTTAATCGCAATCCTGTCATGACGCCGGTTCGGTTGACCGACGCATCCGGCCCGGCACGGTGCGGCAGCTTCCTGCCGGTTCTCCCCATGTTCACCGTCGCCTCGCTCTGGATTCCCTTCACCATCATCGCTGCGCTGGGCCAGGTCGCCCGCAATGCGATGCAGCGGTCGTTGACGGGGCCGCTCGGGACCTGGGGCGCGACCAATATCCGCTTCCTGTTCGGCTTTCCGTTCTCGATCATCTTCTTTGTCGTCGTGGTCGCGGTGACCGGTGACAGCGTTCCGTGGCCGACGGCGGCCTTCTGGCCGTGGCTGCTGCTCGGCGCGCTCAGTCAGATCGTCGCGACGGGCCTGATGCTGCTGGCGATGAACGACCGCTCGTTCGTGGTGACGACGGCGTATCTGAAAACCGAGGCGATCCAGACCGCGATCTTCGGCTTCATCTTCCTCGGCGATCATTTGACCGTGCTGAAAGTGATCGCGATCATGATCGCGACCGTCGGCGTGGTCATCACGGCGCTGCGGCCGGGCGGCGAAAAGGGTTTTGCGGAGTTGAAGCCGACCATCATCGGCCTGGTCGCCGCCGGTTGCTTCGCGCTTTCGGCGATCGGCTTTCGCGGCGCCATCATCAGCGTGCCCGGAGTTTCCTTTGTGACGACGGCGTCGTTCACGCTGGTGCTCGGGCTGTTCGTGCAGACGCTGGTGCTGACGATCTATCTGCTGTTTCGCGCGCCCGACGTGCTCAGGAAGATTTTTGGATTGTGGAAGCCCTCGATGCTCGCGGGCTTCATGGGCGCGTTCGCCTCGCAATTCTGGTTCCTGGCATTCGCGCTGACGGCGGCTGCCAATGTGCGCACGCTGGCGTTGGTCGAGGTGCTGTTCGCGCAAGGAGTGGCGTATTATTCGTTCAAGCAGCCGCTGTCGGCGCGGGAGCTCTCCGGCATCGTGCTGATCGTGATCGGCGTGGCGCTGCTGATCGCGGTGTGATTCGGAAATCGTAGGGTGGGCAAAGGCGCCCTTGCGCCGTGCCCACCATCTCTCGGCGGCGACAGTGTTGGTGGGCACGCTACGCTTTGCCCACCCTACGACAGCATGCCTCGCATCAATTCCTGTCGTCCGGCAGCACCGGCAGCGGAGAGACCTCGACGCCTTCGTCGATCAGCGAACGCGCTTCCTCGGGTGAGGCCTCGCCGTAGATCGGGCGATGCTCGATATCGCCGTAATGCATCTTGCGCGCTTCGTTGGGGAAGCGTTCGCCGACATTGTCGGCATTCTTCACGATGTGATCGCGCAATTCCTTGATCTTGGCGCGCAGCTCGCGCTCCTGCGCCATCAGCAGCGGCGTCGATTCCGATGACGCCGTCACTTCCGCAGGCGCGGCCGGCGCAGGCGGGGCGGCCTCGCGGCCCTTCTTGCTGACGATCTGCGGAGCCATGATGGCGCGCTCGACCTTGACCGAGCCGCAGGCAGGGCAGCTCACCAGCTTGCGCTTCTCCTGGCTTTCATAGGCCGCGGAACTTTGAAACCAGCTTTCGAACGCGTGGCCCTTCTCGCAGCGAAGGTTGTAGCGGATCATGCCGAGCCCCGGACGAGGTGCAGATGCTCAGGGCCTGCCTTGGGATCGGCGATGCCGAAGCGCCGTCCGTGCTGCAGCGACGGCACGGTTTTGCGCGCGGTTTCGACCTTCGCGGTGTCGATCTCGGCGAGGAACACGCCGGGCTCGACGCCGCCCTCGGCGAGAATCTCGCCCCAGGGGGCGATGATCAGCGAATGGCCGTAGGTCTCGCGCTTGTTCTCATGCATGCCGCATTGCGCCGCCGCGAACACGAAGCAACCGGTCTCGATCGCGCGGGCGCGCAGCAGCGTGTGCCAATGCGCCTCGCCGGTCTTTCGCGTGAAGGCCGACGGCACGGTGAGGAACGACGCGCCGGCCTCAGCCAATGCGCGATAGAGCGCCGGAAAACGCACGTCGTAGCAGATCGTCAGCCCGATGCGGCCCCACGGCAGATCGGAAATGACAGCGGTCTCGCCGGGCTGGTAATTGGCGGACTCGCGATAGCTCTCGCCACCGGGCAGATCGATGTCGAACATATGGATCTTGTCGTAGCTGGCCAGCACCTTGCCGTCGGGGCCGATCAGGAACGAGCGGTTGACGGCCTTCTCGGGCGAAAAACGCAGCGCCAGCGAGCCGATGTGGAGATGGATTTTCAGTTCCTTCGCGAGCTCGCGATAGGCTTTCAGCGAGAGGTCGTCTTCCTCGGACGCGAGATGCTCGAACAGCGCCTTGCGGTTCAGTTGCATCATGTTGCTCACCTCGGGGGTGAGCACGTAGTCGGCGCCCTGCGCGGCCGCCTCGCGGATCAGCTTCGTGCCCTGCTCGAGGCTCGGCTCGGGCAACAATCCGGTGCGCATCTGCACCATGGCGGCCGTAAAGGTGGAGCCAGCGCTCATGAGGAGGCCTTTTCTCCGGCCAGCAAGGCGTCGAGCTTGCCCGCGCGATCCAGCGCGTAGAGCTCGTCGCAGCCGCCGACATGGGTTGTACCGATGAAGATCTGCGGAAAGGTCGTGCCGTGGCCGGCGCGGTCGTACATCTGCTCGCGATAGGCCGGGTCGGAGGCCACGTTCAATTCGGTGAACGCGGCGTTCTTGCGCGTCAGCAACGATTTGGCGGCGGTGCAATAGCCGCAGCCCGGGCGGGTGTAGATTTCAATGGCAGTCATGGCGCGCTCTGATTTGGCAAGTCCTTGAATTATATGGGAGCCCGGTGGCTGTCCACAACCCGCGCGAATACCAGCACGTCGACCTGCGCGGCCTTGGCGCGCAGCAGCGCCCGGGCGCAGGCGTCCGTCGTGGCGCCCGAGGTCAGGACATCGTCGATCAGGACGATGCGACGGCCCTGGATATCAGCCATGCGATCGGGTGCGACCTTGAAGGCGCCCTGAACATTGGCTGGCGCGCTGTGGCCGGGACAGCCCGATCTGCTGCTCGGTCGCGCGGATGCGCCGGAGCGCCTCGGAGGCCAGCTTTACGCCGCTTTGGCGCGAAATCACCCGCGCCAGCGCGCCGGACTGGTTGTAGCGGCGGCTCCAGCCGCGCCGCCAGTGCAGGGGTACCGGCACCAGCACATCGGCGTCTGCGAGCAATTCCTGGCCGGCGCGGGCCATCCAGCGGCCCATCGCGGGCGCCAGATCGGTGCGGTCCTGGTATTTCAGCGAATGAACCAGCGTGCGGGCGACGTCGTCATAGCGCACCGCGGCGCGGGCGCGCTGGTAGGCGGGTGGGCTGGCGATTGCCTCCATCGACAGCAATTCCGGACCGGGATCGTAGACAAAGGGAATGCCGAGCCGCGGACAGAACGGCGGCGCGATGAACGACAGTTTGGCCCAGCACGCCGCGCAGACGCCCTCGCCATCGACCGGCTCGCGGCAGGAAACGCACAGCGTCGGCAGCGCGATGTCGAGCGCGAGCTTTGGAATATGCGCAAACGCGTCGCGGCAGGCGCTCAACGCGCCGCGCAGATGGCTGGAGATGGAGCGTGATTGGTGATGCCTCGGCGTCCATGGGGAGAGGCTAGCGCCGAGGCGGGCGCGGCTCAAGTCGCAAAGCTACGACAGCATTTCGTTGTGCTGGCGTAATATCGCTCGCGCGCTGCGGGTCTCGCTGCGCTGGCTCGTCACGATCGCATCATAGGCCAGCCGCATTTGGCGCGCCGCTGTCGCGGGCGCAACGGCGCCAATGCCTGTGCCAAGTCCCGGAACGAGGAGGGCCCGGATTGGCGTCTTGGTGCGTGCGTTGTGCGTCAGCACAGCAATCAATGCAGCCCGGAAGGCAAGGTATACATTGACCGTCGCGCTGATGTCCGCAGGGTATCCGCATCGTCGGTGCGCTGACCAAGAATGGGATAGAGTCGTGGTCGGTGGCCACTACGACGGCTTGCCCGACCGGCAGTTCGCCATAGTGCTGCTCCGCGAGCAGAGCTTGCAGGGCTGTTTGAAGGTCCCACCCAAAATACTTCGAATACAGCAGGTCGATTCCGCCATCCATGAAACCAAAGCTATTCGCCGGGCTAACGATGGCGTCCGCCTTGTGTTCGAAGATGTCGCCGCGAGATACGTGCACTTCGGGCACGTCGGCAAAAGCCTGTTCCCAAGCCTTGACTATGCCAGCGTCGATATCCCGAAGGTGAACAGCGAGCATGGGGAATATCCGTATCTGTATGACAAAAGAATAGCCGTCCATCTGGCAGCGCTCAACCTCCGGATTGCCAGCGAGAAGCGGCCAGCGTACCAACCGGCATGGCTTCGAACCCGACCGCTGCGCCCATTTTGTTCGACCGCGCCCTGTTGCGCGCGCGGATGGAACGCGCGCGGCGTGGCGGGCCGGCGACGTTCCTGCTCGATCGCGTCAGGGAGGACTTCGAAGAACGGCTGCAGGCGGTAACGCGGAATTTTGCCGATGTTGCCGATATCTGGACGCCGGGCGAATTGCTGCAGAAAGCTGTCGCCGATCGCTTCCAGTCGATCATCCGTATCGATCCCGATCAATCGGAAGCGCTTCCACTGCAACCGGCGTCGCTCGACCTCGCCGTCTCCGCGCTCGCATTCCAGTTCGTCAACGATCTGCCGGGCGTGCTGGCGCAGATCCGCCGCGCGCTCAGACCCGACGGGTTGCTGCTGGCGGCGATGATCGGCGGCGATACGCTGACCGAGCTCAGGCAATCCTTTGCCGCGGCGGAAGCCGAATGCGAGGGCGGGGTGTCGCCGCGCGTCGCGCCGTTTGCGGATCTGCGCGATATCGGCGCGCTGCTGCAACGCGCGGGCCTTGCGCTGCCGGTCACCGACGTCGATCGCGTCGTGGTGCGCTACGACAGCGCGTTCGCGCTGATGGCCGATCTCAGGCGGATGGGTGCGACCAATATCCTGATCGAGCGGCGGCGCACGCCGACCCGCCGCGCCACCATGCTGCGGATGGCGCAGATTTACGGCGAACGTTTTGCCGACGCGGACGGCCGCATCCGCGCGACCTTCGATGTGATCTGGCTGTCCGGCTGGGCGCCGCATGAGAGCCAGCAGAAGCCGTTGAAGCCGGGTTCGGCGAAGGCGAGTCTGGAGGCGGCGGTGAAGGGGAAGAAGCAAGAGTGATCCCAGTCCGTCATTGCCTGCGACAAACGCAAAGCGTTTGCGCAAGGCGAGCGCAGCGACGAAGCAATCCATGCCACAGCAAGCGGAAAGCTGGATTGCTTCGCTACGCTCGCAATGACGGGAGAGAGCGCGTCGCATAGCATCCGGGGAACGCCGTCTCGCTACATCAACAAATCAATCAAATGCGGGATCAGCGGAATATCCGCGGGCGGCATCGGGTAGTCGCGCAGCTTGTTGGCGCGAACCCAGGCCAGTTGCTGGCCCTCGCGCGCGATCACCATGCCTTCCCAGCGCCGGCAGATGTAGAGCGGCATCAGCAGATGGAAGCTGTCATAGGCGTAGCTGGCAAACGTCAGCGGCGCCAGGCACGGCTCGCTGACGTCGATGCCGATCTCCTCATGCAGCTCGCGGATCAGCGTCTGCTCCGGCCGTTCGCCGGGCTCGACCTTGCCGCCGGGAAATTCCCACAGGCCGGCGAGCGCCTTGCCTTCCGGGCGCTGCGCGATCAGCACGCGCTTGTCGGCATCGACCAGGGCGCAGGCGACGACGAGGGTGAGCTTGATGTCAGCCATGCGCCGCGCTCTCGCTTATGATCGGTAGTCGCCGTTGATCGCGACATATTCCTTGGTGAGGTCGCAGGTCAGCACGCGGTCGCGGCCCTTGCCGAGCCCAAGCGTGACCTTGATCTGGATCTTCGGATTTTTCATCACCTCGGAAACCTCGGCCTCGTTGTAGGACGGATCGCGCGCGCCGCTTTTGGCGACGCGGATGCCGTTGAACGAGATCGAAAGCTTGTCGCGGTTGGCGGGCTCGCCGGCCTTGCCGACCGCCATCACCACGCGGCCCCAATTGGCGTCCTCGCCGGCGATCGCCGTCTTCACCAGCGGCGAATTCGCGATCGACATCGCGATCCTGCGCGCCGAGGTCTTGGTGGTCGCGCCCTCGACGATCACCTCGACCAGCTTGCGCGCGCCTTCGCCGTCGCGGGCCACCTGTTCGGCAAGGTCGGCCAGCACGGCGTGGAAGGCCTTGGTGAAGGCCTTCAGCCTGGGATCGCTGGCGCGGCTGATCTTCGGTGCGCCGTTGGCGGCGGCGGCGCCGGTGGCGAAGGCCAGCAGCGTATCCGATGTCGAGGTGTCGCTGTCGATGGTGACGGCGTTGAACGTGTCATCGACGCCGCTCTTGAGCAGCGACTGCAGCACGGCGGACGACAGCGGCGCGTCGGTGAACACAAAGGACAGCATGGTCGCCATGTCGGGCATGATCATGCCGGCGCCCTTGGCCATGCCGTTGATGGTGACCTTGGCCTTGCCGAGTTTCACGGTCGCGGTCGCGACCTTCGGGAAGGTATCGGTGGTCATGATCGCCTTCGCCGCGTCCATCCAGTGGTCGGGCGTGGCGGCCTCCGTCAGCGTCGCCAGCACGCCGTCGAATTTGGTGGCGTCGAGCGGTTCGCCGATCACGCCGGTGGAGGCGAGGAACACGTCGTTGGTGGTGCAGCCGACCGCCTTCGCCGCGGTTTGCGCGGTCAGTGCCGTCGATTGCTTGCCGGTCTTGCCGGTGAACGCGTTGGCATTGCCGGAATTCACCACCAGCGCGCGGGCAAAACCTCCCTTAGATCCGCCGCGGCCGAGCTTGGCGCGGCACCATTCGACGGGCGCGGACGGGCATTTCGATTTGGTGAACACGCCGGCGACCGTGGTGCCCTTGTCCATGACGGCGAGCAGCACGTCGGTACGGCCCTTGTAGCGGATGCCGGCCGCGGCGGTCGCAAGCCTCACGCCGGCAATCGCGGGCATGTCGGGGACATCGGTCGGGGCGAGGGGGGAGACGGCAGTGGACATGCAAGCACCTGTTCGGCCAGATCAAACTATAGCCGGACCAGCCCCGGCCATCGACGTCTTCAGGGCCTGTCAACGAACCCCAGACATGGAACGGCCGGGCGCTTCGGCCCGGCCATGACGATGGTCAATACTATCGGTCTGAAGAAGTAACAGCGATTTTTTACTTCTTCGCCGGCGGCGCCATCTTGGAATCCGGCGGGCTTCGGCGCCTCGGTCTTGGCGGCTTCAGCCGGCTTGTCCATACGCTCGACCTTGGCGGCTTCGCGCAGCTTGGCGACGTATTCGGCCTGGGCCTTGCGCGTCACATAGGTCTCGATCTGGGCCTTGACCTGCTCGAAGTCGGGCGCCTTGCGGGCGCGCTTTTCCTCGACCTTGATGATGTGCCAGCCGAATTGCGACTTCACGGGGTCGGAGATCTTGCCGGGTTCGAGCGTGAAGGCGACGGCGGAGAATTCCGGCACCATCTGTTCCTTGGTGAAGAAGCCGAGATCGCCGCCATCGGAGGCGCCGGGGTCCTTGGACTTCTTCTTCGCCAGCTCGGCGAAGTCGCCGCCCTTCTTCAGCTCTTCGGCGATCGCCTTGGCCTCGTCCTCGGTCTCGACCAGGATGTGCCGGGCGTGAACTTCCATTTCGCCGGTGATCTGCTTGGAGGCCTCCTCATAGACCTTCTTCATGGCCTCGTCGGTGGTCGCGGCCTTGCCCTCGGTGGCGAGCAGGCTGTCCATCAGAAGGCGGCTGCGGGTGAAGGCCAGGCGCCTCTTGAAGTCCTCGGAATTCTCGACCTTCTTGTCCTCGGCGGCCTTGGCGACGATTTTCAGGTCGATCAGGAAGGCCAGCACGTTGTCCTTCTTGGACGCCGGGTCCATCTGGGCGAGGCTGGGGCCGAGTTCCTCTTCCGCGAGGGCTACGTCGCTCTGGCGGATCTCGACACCGTTGACCTTGGCGAGAACGGGGTTGTCCTGGGCACGAACCGGCAGGCCGGCGGCCAAAATCGCAGCCAGACAGGCCGTCGCGGCCAGGGAGGCGAGGCCGAAGCGCAGGCCGGTTTTCGTTTCCGGGAACGAGGTGGTCATGGAAAATCCTTGTCTTGAAGAAGGGGGCGGCAAAGGCGGCGGGACACTCGCCCAATCATACGGCCTTGGCAACGCGAAAAGTCTGTCAAAATGATGAATTCCTTGACAGATGGACCCACGTTGACAAGGCCCCGACCCAGCCATATCTGTGCCGGAACCTACAGCGGCGATAACGCTTATTTTGCTGCGTTTTTTGCCGTTGAACCTTGGATTGCCCGATTCCCACTCATTTGGCGGATGACCCCCGGTTCGGGGCGTTTGCCGCGATGCGTCACGGTGAGTTGATAGGCAACTTGGTGGTCCACGTCACGGCTCGCAACGCAAGTAACGGCAAAGGCAGGAATTGGCATGATCGGCGCGCTCGCCCGCAAGTTTTTCGGCTCCGCCAACGACCGGCGGGTGAAGGGATATCAGTCCCGCGTCAACGCCATCAACGCGCTTGAGCCCGAGCTCGTCGCGCTGTCCGACGAGGCGCTGAAAGCCCGCACCGCCGAATTCCGCCAGCAGCTCGCCGAAGGCAAGACGCTCGACGACCTCCTGGTGCCGGCCTTCGCCACCGTGCGCGAGGCCGCCAAGCGCACCCTCGGCCAGCGCCATTTCGACGTCCAGCTGATCGGCGGCATGGTGCTGCATGAGGGCGACATCGCCGAGATGAAGACCGGCGAAGGCAAGACGCTGGTTGCGACGCTTGCGGTCTATCTCAACGCGCTCGCCAGCAAGGGCGTCCATGTCGTCACCGTCAACGACTATCTCGCCCGCCGCGATAGCGAATGGATGGGCCAGATCTATAATTTCCTCGGGCTTTCCGTCGGCGTCATCGTGCACGGCCTCGACGATTCCGAGCGCAAGGAAGCCTATTCGCGCGACATCACCTACGGCACCAACAACGAATACGGCTTCGACTATCTGCGCGACAACATGAAGTACCGGCTGGAGGACATGGTCCAGCGCGGTCATTTCTACGCCATCGTCGACGAAGTCGACTCGATCCTGATCGACGAGGCGCGCACGCCGCTGATCATCTCCGGCCCGCTCGACGACCGCTCGGAGTTCTACAACACCATCGACACCTTCCTGCCCAAGCTCGACAAGACCGACTACGACGTCGACGAGAAGCAGCGCACCGTGACGCTGACCGAAGCCGGCATGGAGAAGATCGAGACGCTGCTGCGCGACGCCGGCCAGCTCAAGGGCGATTCGCTCTACGACGTCGAGAACGTCTCCGTCGTGCACCACATCAACCAGGCGCTGCGGGCGCACTCGCTGTTCACCCGCGACAAGGACTACATCGTCCGCGACGGCGAAGTCATCATCATCGACGAGTTCACCGGCCGCATGATGCAGGGCCGCCGCTATTCCGAAGGCCTGCACCAGGCGCTGGAAGCCAAGGAGCACGTCCAGGTCCAGCCGGAAAACCAGACGCTGGCCTCGATCACGTTCCAGAACTATTTCCGGATGTACGAAAAGCTCGCCGGCATGACCGGTACGGCGCTGACCGAAGCCGACGAATTGTTCGACATCTACAAGCTCGAAGTCGTGGAAATCCCGACCAACGTACAGGTCGCGCGTCTCGACGAGGACGACGAAGTCTACCGCACCCAGAACGAGAAATATGCCGCGATCCTGGCTGAGATCGAACGCGCCAACAAGCGGCTGCAGCCGGTGCTGGTCGGCACCGCCTCGATCGAGAAGTCGGAAGTGCTGGCCGAATATTTGAAGAAGCACGGCTACAAGCAGATCGATTTCGGCGCGGAACACGGGATGGAGAAGCTCTACGCCGCGGCGCGTGCGGGCAAGCCGGCAAAGCTGTTTGCGGTCTTGAACGCGCGCTTCCACGAACAGGAAGCCTATATCGTCGCCGAAGCCGGCGTCCCCGGCGCGATCACGATCGCCACCAACATGGCCGGCCGCGGTACCGACATCAAGCTCGGCGGTTCGCTCGATATGCGGATCCAGCAGGAGACCGGTGGCATCACCGACGAGGCCGAGAAGGCCAAGAAGATCGAGCAGATCAAGGCCGACATCGAACGCTTCCGCGAGATCGTGCTGAAGGCCGAGGACGTGGTCGAGGTCGAACCCGCCAAGGGCTCAAGGCCGGCCAAGACCGTCACCAAGCCGGGCGGGCTCTACATCATGGGCTCGGAGCGGCATGAATCCCGCCGCATCGACAACCAGTTGCGCGGCCGTTCCGGCCGTCAGGGCGACCCCGGACGCTCGAAATTCTTCCTGTCGCTGGAAGACGATCTGATGCGGATCTTCGGCTCCGACCGGCTCGACAGCATGCTGCAGCGGCTCGGCCTGCAAGAGGGCGAGGCGATCATCCATCCCTGGATCAACAAGGCGCTGGAGAAGGCGCAGCAGAAGGTCGAAGCCCGCAACTTCGACATCCGCAAGAATTTGCTCAAGTTCGACAACGTGCAGAACGACCAGCGCAAGGTGATCTTCGACCAGCGCGTCGAGCTGATGAAGAGCGACAGCGTGGCCGAAATGGTCGCGGACATGCGTCACGATTTCATCGACGACATCGTCGTCAAGCATGTGCCGGAACATGCTTATGCCGAGCAGTGGGACGTCGCGGGCCTCAAGGAAGAACTGAAGCGCGTGCTCGACGTCGACCTGCCGGTCGAGGAATGGGCCAAGGAAGAGGGCATTGCCGACGAGGAACTGCTGACGCGGATCGAGCAGCGCGTCGACGAGCACATGGCGGCCAAGGTGGCACAGTGGGGCCCCGACGTGATGCGCTACGTCGAGAAGACCATCCTCTTGCAGACGTTGGATCACCTCTGGCGCGAGCACCTGATCATGCTCGACCATCTGCGTCAGGTGATCGGCCTGCGCGGCTATGGTCAGCGCGATCCGTTGCAGGAGTACAAGTCGGAAGCCTTCGGCCTGTATGAGGCGATGACCGCGCATCTGCGCGAGGCGGTGACGGCGCAGTTGATGCGCGTCGAGATCGTGCCGCCGGAAGAGCAGCAGCCGTTGCCGCCGATGGAGGCGCACAAGCTCGATCCCAACACCGGCGAAGACGAGATGGCGTTCGCCAGCGCCTCGCTGGTGCCGGAGACCGCTGCCGCCGATCGCGATCCGAAAAACCCCGCAAGCTGGGGCAAGGTCGGCCGCAACGAGGATTGCCCGTGCGGCAGTGGCAAGAAGTACAAGCACTGCCACGGCAAGTACGGTTAGGCGCTAATCCAATAAGCCTTGTCTTATTCCCCGCGACAACATTGGTGGCAGGTCGTCGACCGCCACCAATGTTTTGCTGAGCATGTTCGACGGCTGTCAGCGCCATTGCCTGAGCCGTCACCGATCATTTAGCCACCAGGCGCCCTGTACGAGCCGCGAAGCTCGGCCGCCTTTTGCCGGACTTTCGTGATTTCGTCCTGCGTCCATAGCCGCGTGAGGTTTATATTGTGGATCGCGCCGGCTGCGACGACCGTGCCTGATATCGCCGGTGCTGAGCTGGGATCGGGCACATCGAAGATAACGAGGACGCCGGGCCCGTTGGTGGCAGTGCTATACATCGAGATCAATTTGCCGCCGGCCGCTTCGATCAGCTTTTTTGCCGCTTCGTAGCGACTGACGGTAGGATTTTCCATAATGCCGTTGAGAGCTTTTGGCGTGTATTGTCCGGTCATACAAAAATGCATGATGTCCTCCTGTTGGGGCGTGTTTGTTCGATGAGGCGTTAGCCTCGCTTCCGGCTCAAATGAAAAACGAGCCGGCCCAAAACCTGGAGATAAAGGACTTCAGCCTCGCCGTGGGCAGGAGGCCGCTAACACTCCGACGGGCCTTCGGCACTACCCGCTGGCGGCCTGTCTTCAGGCTACATCAACTTCGCACTATGCGAAAGAAGTCATGCCTCAGTGGTGAAACACTCTGGTACCAGCGGGCCTGGCACACTCAAAAGTTTGGGGCGTTGCGAAGCACAGCGGGACAATGAAGACGTGTCGTTGAGCAGCGTAACGGATCAGGCGTTATTATCCGCGAAAGCAGATGAACCAGACAGCGCTGTATCGCTAAATTCACCGTCGCCTATAGCGGATGCCGCTTTCACGGCACATGACTCCTCTTGTGTTTCTGGGGTCTGCGAAGACGCGTCGCGCGCCTTACTTCACCGCGCCGAAGCGGCTGTCGAACGAGTTCGGCGGCACGATCGGCGCGGAGCCGGAGACCTGATTGTCCTTGGCGGCAGGGGCCGAACTATCGACCGACGGCTTCAGCGGCGGGCGGCTGGCGGCAGCATGCTTGGCGTCGGGCTTTGGTGCTGGCGCCGCGGCTTTCGGTGCGGCCGCTTCCGGACGCTTGGCCTCGATCACCTTCGGCTTCGCAGGCGGCGTGCTTGCGGTAGCGTCGGCGCCGCCGCCGATACCGACCTTGCGGGCGAGGCTGGAGAACCATCCTCCGTCATTATTTTCGGCCGCCGGCGCCGCATTGGCGACGCGGGTCGGCGCCGCGGCAGGGGTCGGAGCCGGGGCTGCGGCAAGCTTCGGCGGTTCCGGCGCACCCATCAGCAGATTGTCGGAGGGCGCCTTGGGGGGATTGACGTGGGAAGGAATGGTGCCGGGAGCGCGAGCCATCAGCGACAAGGAGCCGTCGCCGGGTTCTGAAAGGCCCGTGCTGCCCTCAGGCACGCGCGCGGCGAATACGCGATGCATGCCGCCATCGATGCCGGTGTTGGTTCGCGCGACCGGCGTTCCCTTGGCGATCAGCCGCGCGGTCTCGGCGATGTCGGTGGCCTGCTTCTCGCGCACGGCGTCAGCCATCTCGTCGGAAATCCCGTAGTCGGGGCATTTGGCCGAAGCGTCGAACACAAGATCACGCGTGGCGCCTGGCTTCTTGATCGCATCGAACACGTATTTCTTTTCGCAGAAATCGACCCTCGGCTCCTGCCGCGTCACCTCGAAATGATCATTGCCTTCCTTGATCATCTTCCAGAATGGCATGTTCGGGTTGTTGCGGTGCTTGGCCATGTTGGCCGGCGTCATCTTGAACGGATAGGCCTGCAACTGGAACGATTTCTGGCCGCCGAAGAAGGATTCGCGGCCCAGCGAATAGATTTCCGCGATCTGCTCGTCGGTCATCGCGTAGCAGCCGCGCGAAGAGCAGTCGCCATGCACCATCAGCTGCGAGCCGGTGCGGCCGAGCGCCTTGTCGAACGCGTTCGGATAGCCGGTGTTGAAGGAGAGATAGTAGGCCGACTGCGGATTCATCTGCGCCGGCGAGATGGTATAGAAGCCTTCCGGCGCCTGGCGGTCGCCCTCGCGGACCTTGGGGCCGAGATCGCCGGACCAGCGGCAGATCGGATAGGTCTTCAACAGCGCGAAGCGGCCGGCGCGATCCTGCTTCCAAATCTCCAGTTCGGCTTCCTGCTTATAAAGGCGGACCAGGATCGGCGACTGAAGGTCCATGTCTTTCGCCGTCATGTCGGCGATCAGTTTTGGCGGGACCGGCTGGTTGGCCTTGGCGTTGTTGGCCAGCGAGATGTCTTCGCCGTTGCAACTGGCCAGCATCGCGCCTGCGCCCGCGAGGGCAGCCGACGTGATGAGCGCGCGAAGCAGCGAACGGTTAATCAAAGGCTAAGCTCCACACCCACCGGGCATTTTCGCACCCCAAATCACAGCGAACATGCCCTGAAGCCAATGCATAAAATTGTACCCTTTGACCTTCTGCGCCGCAACCCGAACGCGATGCGCCGGCCGCTTCCCGGCAGGCATGGTCAATAGAGTTTAAAGACCGGGTCTGGGCCTAATTAGGGCCGAATCAAGTGATCCGGCCAAATAAAGCACCATTAAGGCGGCGAACGAATGTCACGCCGGGTCGGCCGGTCATGTTCATCCTGGGAGGGCCAAGCGCCAATCAGCTAAGCTTGCGGCCGATATCGAGGAATTTCTGCCGCCGTTGCCGACGGACACCGTCCGCATCCAGATTGCGGAAATCGTTGAAGGCCTCGGCGATCGCATCGCCCGTCGCCGAGATCATGGCCGCGGAATCGCGGTGGGCGCCGCCGGAGGGCTCTTTCAGGATCTGGTCGATCACGCCGAATCGCAGCATGTCCTGGGCCGTGATCTTCATGCCGTTGGCGACTTCCTGGGCCTTGGTGCCGTCCCGCCACAGGATCGAGGAGGCCGCTTCCGGCGAGATCACGCTGTAGATCGCGTGTTCGAACATCAGCACCTTGTTCGCGGTGGTGATGGCGATGGCGCCGCCCGACATGCCCTCGCCGGTGATGATCGCGACATTGGGAACGCCGAGCGAGAGGCATGTGTCGGTCGAGCGAGCGATCGCTTCCGCCACGCCGCGCTCCTCGGCGCCGATGCCGGGATAGGCGCCGGCGGAATCGACCAGCGACAGCACCGGAATGCCGAAGCGATCGGCCATCTCCATCAGCCGCACGGCCTTGCGATAGCCCTCGGGCCGCGCCATGCCGAAATTATGTTTGATACGGCCGTCGGTGGTGGCGCCCTTCTCCTGGCCGATCACGCAGATCGGCTCGCCACGGAAGCGGCCGAAGCCGCCCACCAGCGCCTCGTCCTCGGCGAATTTGCGGTCGCCGGCCATCGGCGTGAATTCCGTCATCAGCGCGCTGACGAAATCGGTGAAATGCGGGCGCTGCGGATGGCGCGCCACCAGCGTCTTCTGCCACGGCGTCAAATTGGCGTAGAGGTCGGCCAGCGCCTGCTGTGCCTTGTCCTCGATGCGCGCGATCTCGTCGCCGATGTCGCTGCCGGACGCTGCCAGCGCGCGCAGTTCATCGACCTTGGCCTCTAGTTCGGCGACGGGTTTTTCAAAGTCGAGATAGCTGCGCATTTGATCCGGCATCAAGATAATATAGGGAACAACGTGCTTTGAGGCGAAGCGGTTTCGATTCGCTTAAGGAAAGCACGCATCTTCAATGATTTAGCGTGCATCTCGGCCCGGATGACCCGGCTTGCCGAAAGCACGCCAAACAAGGCCGCGGGGCGGGAGACGGCTGTTTCAGGGGAGATCGCCCGGAAGTCAAGGCGGGCGTTGCGGCGAAGCCTATTTCTCCGCCAGCGGGTGCAGGTCGCGCACCAGGCTTTTCAGCCGCTCTTCGACCACATGGGTATAGATCTGCGTGGTCGAGATATCGGTATGGCCGAGCAGCGTCTGCACGATGCGCAGGTCGGCGCCGTTATGCAGCAGGTGGCTGGCAAAAGCGTGGCGCAGCACGTGCGGCGAGACCAGCCGCGGCGCCAGGCCCGATGCCGCCGCCAGCTCCTTCAGGTCGCGGGCGAAATGCTGCCGCGTCAGATGGCCGCTCTCGCCGAAGGAGGGAAACAGCCACTTCGACGCGACGGCGTTTTTCTTCTTCTCGGGTTTGAGCGCTTCCATCGCGGCGAGATAGTCGGCCATCGCCCGCCGCGATGCTTCGTTGAGCGGCACCAGCCGTTCCTTGTTGCCCTTGCCGCGCACCACGATCATGCGGGCGTCGCGCCGCGAAGCCGAAAGCGGCAGCGCCACCAGCTCGGAGACGCGCAGGCCCGTGGCGTAGAGCACTTCCAGCAGGCAATACAGCCGCATCGCGCGCAGCCGCACCTGCGGCGAAGCGTTCTCGGCCTAGCGTCAATTCCTTGGCCCGCGTCAGCATGCGGTCGACATCGGCGATCGACAGCACCTTCGGCAAGCCCCGGCCGCGCTTCGGGCCGGACAGGATCGCCGCCGGATCCTCGCTGCGGATGCGCTCGTTGAGGAGAAAGCGGAACAGATGCCGCATCGCCGACAGCCGGCGCGCCACGCTGGAGGATTTGAAGCCTCTGACGTCGAGGTCGGCGAGGTAGTCGCGCAGAACATCGGTTCCGGCGCCGGCAAAGTTTTGTCCCTTGCGGCCAAGAAACTCGGAAAAATCCGTGAGGTCGCGGCGATAGGCGTCGAGCGTGTTGACGCCAGCGCCCTGTTCCGCCGCGAGCATGTCGAGGAACAGGTTGGTCAGTTTCGCGTCTGTGGCCGTCTTGCTGGAACGCATTACCCTCGGCGCCCCGTCACGAGATGCCGCCCCCGAATTCGCCTCACACAAATCAGACGATAGCGGCTATTTCTTGAGGAACTTGTCTGCGGGGATGGTGACCGTCATTTCCCGGGGCTTTGGGGTGACGAAATTCGCCAGCGAAAAAATCACGCCATAGATCACCCCGGCAATGATGCCGACGACCATCAGAAAGCGGAACAAACTGGGCATAGGGGGCTCAGGGCGGCGAATTAACCAATGAAATCATCCAACATGTTCCCATCCCTGTGGCAAGAGCCTCTGGCGGGGGCGTCAATGGGGGTAGTATAGGTGTCGCAGCCGCGGGCAAGTCCCGCAAAACCGCAGAGTTTTCGATGTCCGAGACCGCCGCACCGGTACAACCGAGCCCCACCCAGGAGGCCGACATCACGTCGGCGCTGGGACGGCGTTCGGTCGTGCTGGTCGGCATGATGGGCGCCGGCAAGTCCACCATCGGCCGGCGGCTGGCCGCCAGGCTGCGCCTGCCGTTTCTCGACGCCGATATCGAGATCGAGGCGGCGGCCGGCATGTCGATCCCCGACATTTTCGAAACCCATGGCGAGCCGCATTTCCGGGACGGCGAGGCGCGGGTGATCGCGCGGCTGCTCGACAGCGGGCCGGCCGTGATCGCCACCGGCGGCGGCGCTTTCATGCGCGAGGAGACCCGCAACCGCATCCGCGACAAGGCGGTCTCGATCTGGCTCAAGGCCGATGTCGACATCATCATGAAGCGGGTCAAGCGCCGCGCCGACCGGCCGCTGCTGCAGACCGAGGATCCGGTTGCGACCGTCAGCCGCCTGCTCGAAGCGCGGGAGCCGGTCTACGCGACCGCCGACCTGACGATCGGCTCGCGCGATGTGCCGCACGACCGCGTCGTCGACGAATGTGTCGATGCCCTGCGCGCCCGACTCTGCGCCGACGCGCCCTCCGCCCAGCCGACAACCGACGGGATCAGCGTTACGCCATGACTGCGCCACTGAAACATTCCGCCGATATCAATGTCGACGTCGCGCTCGGCGACCGCGCCTATGACATCGTCATCGGCCGTGGCGTGCTGGCCTCGCTCGGCGCGCGCGTCGCTGCGTTGCGCCCCGGCGTTCGGACCGCCATCGTCACCGACCGCACCGTGGCCAAGCACTGGCTGGAGCCCGCCGAGCGGTCGCTTGCCGAAGCCGGCATTCCGACCTCGCGAATCATCGTCGAGGAAGGCGAGGTGTCGAAGACCTATGCCGGTCTCGAAAAGGTCTCCGAAGCGCTGATCGCGGCCAGGATCGAGCGCAACGATCTGGTGATTGCGCTCGGCGGCGGCGTGGTCGGCGATCTCGCCGGATTTGCCGCGGCGATCCTGAGGCGTGGAGTCGATTTCGTGCAGGTGCCGACCTCGCTGCTGGCGCAGGTCGATTCCTCGGTCGGCGGCAAGACCGGCATCAATTCGCCGCAGGGCAAGAACCTGCTCGGCGCGTTCCATCAGCCGGTGCTGGTGATCGCCGATACGTCGGTGCTCGATACGCTGTCGCCGCGCCAGTTCCGCGCCGGCTATGCCGAAGTCGCCAAATATGGCGTGCTCGGCGATGAAGCCTTTTTCAGCTGGCTGGAGGCCAATCACGCCGACATCTTCTCCGGCGGCGCGGCGCGCGAGCACGCGATTGCGACCTCCTGCCGCGCCAAGGCCGCGATCGTCTCCCGCGACGAGCGCGAGAACGGCGAGCGCGCGCTGCTCAATCTCGGCCACACCTTCGGCCATGCGCTGGAGGCCGCGACCGGCTTTTCCGATCGCCTGTTCCACGGCGAAGGCGTCTCCGTCGGCATGGTGCTGGCGGCGGAGTTTTCCGCGCAGCTCGGCATGATCTCCGCGGCCGATGCGGCCCGCGTCGAACGCCACCTTGCTTCGGTCGGCCTGCCGACCCATCTGCAGGACATCGCAGGCTTTGCCCAGGAGGGGCTTGACGGATGCCGACGCCCTGATGACGCTGATGGCGCAGGACAAGAAGGTCAAGCGCGGCAAGCTGACCTTCATCCTGCTGCAGGCGGTCGGCCGCGCGGTGGTCGCCAACGACGTCGAGCCGGCGCTGGTGCGCGATTTCCTGCAACAGAAGTTGTCGGGATGAGAACGGGATTGCCGGGACGCAGCATGGCGCAAGCCTCAAGCGGGGCCGGGGCCGTCACGAGGCATATATGAGCTCGACCGCGTCCAATCTGCTGCTCGCGTTCCTGCTGCTCGCCGCCAACGCGTTCTACGTCGCCGCCGAGTTTGCGCTGGTCAAGAGCCGCGGCTTTCGCATCAAGGCGATGGTCGAGCAGGATCGGTTCGGCGCGCGCCTGCTGCACAGCATGATGGGCAATATCGAGGCCTATCTCGCATGCTGCCAACTCGGCATCACCATGGCCTCGCTCGGCCTCGGCTGGGTCGGCGAGCCGACCGTTTCGGCGCTGCTCGAACCGCTGCTGATTCCGCTCGGCATGTCACAAAAGACGTTGCACTTCGTGTCGTTCCTGGCCGGGTTCCTGGTGTTCTCCTCGCTGCATATCGTGATCGGCGAGCAGGTGCCGAAAACGCTGGCGATCCGACAGCCGATGCCGGTTTCGCAATGGATCGCCTATCCGCTGCATGTCTCCTACCTGATCTTCTGGCCGCTGAACTGGCTGCTCAACAGCGCCTCACGCGGAATTCTGCGACTGCTCGGCGTCAAGGAATCCTCGCAGCACGAAATTCTCACCGATTCCGAGATCGAAGGGCTGGTGGAAGAATCCGCCGTGCATGGCGGCATCGAAAGCGGCGAGGCCGAATATATCCACAACGTCTTCCGCTTCGGCGACCTCGCCGTCTCCGACGTCATGGTCCATCGCACCGCGATGATGCTGATCAATGCCGACCTGCCGCCGGACGAACTGGTGCGCGAGGTGCTGGCAACCGAATACACCCGCATCCCGCTGTGGCGCGACAAGCCGGAGAACATCATCGGCGTGCTGCATGCCAAGGATCTGCTGCGCGCGATCCGGGCCTCCGACGGCGACACTTCGCGGATCAACGTCACCGCCATCATGCTGCCGCCCTGGTTCGTGCCGGAGATGCGGCCTTTGTCCGAACAGTTGAAGGCGTTCCGCCGCCGCAAGACCCACTTTGCCCTCGTCGTCGACGAGTATGGCGAGGTCGAGGGCATGGTGACGCTGGAAGACATTCTGGAAGAAATCGTCGGCGATATCTCCGATGAGCACGACGTCGTGGTGGCCGGCGTTCGCGCCCAGCCCGACGGCTCCGTGGTGGTGGACGGCTCGGTGCCGATCCGCGACCTCAACCGCGCCATGAACTGGCATCTGCCGGACGAGGAGGCGACCACCGTTGCAGGCCTCGTGATCCACGAGGCGCGCTCGATCCCCGATCGCGGCCAGAGTTTTACCTTTCACGGTTTCCGCTTCCGCGTGCTGCGGCGTGAGCGCAACCGCATCACCGCGCTCAAGATCGCGCCGGTGCCGCGCGAAGCGGAAGGCGAGGATCCGAAGCCGAAGCGGGCAGGGACGGCGTTCTGAACCTCATGCCAGATAGCCGATGGCTTCCGCGAGCAACCGTCCAGGTGGATGCGCCGATGTATCCAGCGTCAGCCTTGCGTCGGTCCAGGCTTCGTATTCGGTGCGCCGTTTCTCGACCCCGGCCCATGTGACCTCGCTCATCCCCTCGATTCCGCGCATTCGCGCTTCGATGCGCCGGCGGTGCGTCGCTTCGTCGACACAGACGCATTCGATGATCGCGAGGTCAGTGCGATATCGCGCGGCGAGACTTCGCCATGCGGCGCGCGGCGCCTCGACCGGATTGACGGCGTCGATCACGACGGACTGCCCCAACCGCAGGTGCTCCTCGGCGAGGGTTTGTGCGACGACATAGGCGGCGATCCCCGTTTGACCCCGGGGCAGGCCACCGCGCCACATCGCCGCCTCGATGGGATCGACCGAAAACAGCGGCAGCGAAAAATGCCGCGAAAGCCCTTCGGCCAGCGTGCTCTTCCCGGAACCCGGCAGCCCTGCCAAAATGATGAGCTTCTGCGACATTATCATCGGACGCTCATGTTCTTGCGGCAGGTTTTCCAAACTACCGGCCGGCGGTTTCTCCCGGTGCCTGCGCCTTGATCGCGAGCGCGTGAACGGAGCCCCTGAGTTCCGCCTCCAGCGTCGTGTTTACCATGCGATGGCGCTCGATCCGGCTCTTCCCTTCGAAGGCCGGAGATACGATATAGACCCTGAAATGCGTCTCGCCGCCGGGCCGGTGACCCGCATGACCCTCATGCAGATGAGATTCGTCGGTGACGTCGAGGCTTTCCGGCAAGAAAGCTTCACGCAACTTGTTTATGATAGCGTCCCTGGTGCTCATGATGGCGGCAGATAATTCTGTTGTAAGCTTTTCGTCAATGACGCATCCGAACAGAGGTATTCGCAATGTCAAGACTTGAAGCCTCGGGCATTGCGTAGTCAAAGTCAGTCATGGCAATTGATTCATCCAAATTCTTCGATTCCATTCGCATCAAGCCCAACAAGCTGAGCGCGAAGCAGCAGGCGCAGGCGCGCGAGGAAGCCGCCATGTGCGAGTGGGCGGGCTGCCAGAACAAGGGCCCGCACCGCGCGCCCAAGGGCCGGGAGAATTCGCGCGAGTATTTTCACTTCTGCCTCAACCACGTCCGCGAGTACAACCAGAACTACAATTTTTTCCAGGGCATGAATGCCGACGCCGTCGCGCGCTACCAGAAGGATGCGCTGACCGGCCATCGTCCGACCTGGAAGATGGGCGCCAACACCGCCGGCAAGAAGGGCAAGCAGGCCGCCGAGGATTTTGATGGCGCCGCCGATCCCTTCAGCATGTTCTCCGAACTCAACGGCCGCGGCCGCTGGCGGCCCGGACCGGGCGCCGAGGCCAAGGTCGAAACCCGCAAGGTGATGAACGCCGAGCGCAAGGCGCTGCAGGTGATGGGCCTCACCGCCGAAGCCACCCTCGAGCAGGTCAAGGCGAAGTATAAGGCGCTGGTCAAGCAGCACCATCCCGACGCCAATGGCGGCGACCGCTCCACCGAGGACCGCCTGATCGAGATCATCAAGGCGTATAATTATCTGAAGACGGTCGTGCGCGGCGCGTAGCGGCTAGCGCAAATCTCGCGTCGTCCCTGCGAACGCAGGGACCCATACGCCGCGGCCTCTCGATTTAGATCCGCTGGTCAACGACTTCCCGCAATCACTCAAGCCTGTGGTTATGGGTCCCTGCGTTCGCAGGGACGACAGCGGAGATGGTGGCTCCGCTGTTGCCTTCCAACGCTTCCGTCGCTCACCCCGGCATCGGCCCGATATACGCCGAACTCGGCCGGATCAACCTGCCGCCACGCTGCTGTTCGCGGGCATGCGCGGTCCAGCCGGCGGCGCGCGCCACCGCAAATATCGGCGTAAACGCCTGCCGCGGGATTTTCAGCGCGTCGAGCAGGATCGCGGTGAAGAACTCCACATTGGTGTCGAGCGGGCGCTCCGGATTCTTTATCCGCAACGCGCCGCGGATATAGGCCTCGACCTCGCCGGCGAACGGCAGGTCGGCACCGTCTCCGGCAAGCCGTTCGATCGCACCCTTCAGCACATCGGCGCGGGGATCGCGGACGCGATAGACGCGGTGCCCGAATCCCATCAGCCGCTCGCCGCGGGCCAGCGCACTGTCGACCCAAGGCTTGATGCGCTCGGTCGAGCCGATCGCGTCCAGCATTTCCAGCACCGGTTCAGGCGCACCGCCATGCAGCGGCCCGGTCAGCGCGCAATAGCCGGCGGTGACGGCCGCGAACAAATCCGCCTGTGTCGAGGCCACCACCCGCGTCGTGAAGGTCGACGCGTTCATGCCGTGGTCGCACACCGTGACGAAATAGGCGTCGAGCGCCGCCGCCTCGCGCGCGTCGGGCTTGCGGCCCAGCATCATCGACAGCGTGTCGGCGGCATGGCTCGCGGTTGGATCGGGCGCGACGGGGTCGTTGCCCTTCACGCGCTGCACCAGTGCACCGGCGATGACCGGAAACGCGCCAACGATGGTGGCTTCGTGCGCCAGTCCCGCTTCTGCGCGGAGCCCCGCGATTGCCGCCCGAAAGCCGTCGACGATCGAGAGCCCGCGGGTGATGCCGAGCAAATCCGGCAGCCGGGCAAAGGCGCGCTCGCGTCCCGCGCCGAGCGCGGCGCGCACCGCCGCTTCGCCGACCGGCTGGCCGGTGCCACCGCTCCACAGCCGGGCGGTCACGCCCTCAAATCCGGTCTTGCGGGCGACGTCGCCGACCCGCTCGCCGGCGATGATCAGTTCGCCGCGCTCGCCGTCGACATGGCTGAGCACCGTTTCCGCGGCGGGAATCCCGTCCAGGCCGATCGGGGTCTTCGAAAGCTGCATATTCATGAGGACTCTCCTTTGTCGGTTCCAAAGGTCGGACCTCTCGACAGATTGATCAATCTTGATTATGTTAATCAATATGAAAAAATCCGCCGGCCTTTATCTCTCGGCCCGCGAGGCCTCCGCCGAACTCGCGATCTCGCAGGCAACGCTCTACGCCTATGTCAGCCGCGGCCTGATCCGCTCGGAGCCGTCGGATGATTCCCGCAGCCACCGCTACCGGGCCGAGGACGTCCGCACGCTGAAGGAGCGGCGCACGCCGGCGCCCGAGCCGCGCGGCATGCGCAGTTTTGATGCGGATCTGCCTGTCATGGATTCGGCAATCGCCACCATCACCGAGGACGGACCGATCTATCGCGGCGTCAATTGCGTCGACCTCGCCGAACGCGACACGCTTGAGCATGCTGCCACTCTGCTATGGGATGTCAGCGGCGCCGATCCGTTCGAACACGACAATTGCCCCGTCGTGTCGGACGAAATGCGCAACGTGGCGGAGGCCGCGCGCGGGGCCAATGCGATCGATCGCACCATCGCCGTGCTGGCGCTGGCGGCCAGCGCCGATCCGCGGGCGTTCACCCGCGCCGACGAAGGGCGCGCCATGCTCGGCGGCCGCATCATGCGGCTGGTGGTCGCGACCATGCTGAATGCCAAATCCTCGGCCAAACCGCTTCATTTGCAGATCGCGCGGGTCTGGGCTCCGGAGCACAAGCACGCCGCTGATTTGATCCGCCGTGCGCTGGTGCTGCTGGCGGACCATGAATTGAACGCCTCGACCTTCACCGTACGCTGCGCGGCCTCGACCGGCTTGAATCTCTACGACTTCGTTATCGCCGGTCTCGTGGCGCTGAAGGGCCCGAAGCACGGCGGCGCCGGCGTGCTGGCGGCGCAGCTTCTGAAGACGCTCGCCAATGGCGAGGTCGCCCCCGTCATCCGCGAGCGCGTCGCGCTCGGCGAACGTTTCGCGGGCTTTGGTCATGGCGTCTACAAGCACGGCGATCCCCGCGCGCGGGCGCTGTTGGAAGCGCTGGCGCGCTCCGGCGCCGATCGCAAATTCACCCACGAAATCCCTGAGCGGATCGCCGAGGCCACCGGCGAATTGGTCAATATCGACTATGCGCTTGCGGTGCTGGTGCACACGCTCGGCCTGCCGCCCGGCCATGAACTGGTGCTGTTTTCGATGGCGCGCACCGTGGGGTGGATCGCGCATGCCTGCGAACAATTGCGGCATGGCCGGTTGATCCGGCCCCGCGCCCGCTATGTCGGTCCGGCGTCTGGCCGCAGCCCGCTACGGGCCTGACGGCGGCGCAGCGTCCAGAAGCCGAGCGCCACCACCGCCGCCCCGAATACAGCCAGCATCCACAGATGTTTGCCGACGTGCTCGTGATGCGGGAGGCCGGCATAGTGGTGCAGCGCCGAGACCGCGAATACTCCTGGCAGTACGTGCGCCAGCGCCCAGGCGAGCACCGCCGGAATATTGACGCCGTAGAACCTGGCAGGCGGCATGCCGAGCGCCCCCGCGGTCATCGGCACGAAGGCGCGGATCGGCGGCAGAAAGCGCGCGAAAAAGACCGCCAGCGTTCCCCAGCGGTGGAAGAACGCTTCGCTCTGCGCCATCACGGCAGGATATCTCGACATCGGCCAGGCGCCGAGAATTTCGCGTTGCGAGCGATGGCCGGTCCAGAACGCCGAGCCGTCGCCGATCAGGGCTCCGGCGATCGCTGCTGCCAGCACGCCCCACAGCGTCAGTTCACCGCCCGGAACCAGCGCGCTCAGGGCGAGGATGATGGTCGAGCCGGGCACCAGCGCGCCCACCACCGGGACCGCCTCCAGCAGGGCCGCGAGAAAAAGGGTCAAATAGGCCAGCCACGGATGGGCCGAAACGAATGCAATCACGGGATCGAGGAATGAAGTCACAATCTGCCTTCTGGGTAAGAGCCCTACCGACACGGCTATCAAGCCCCGGCAGCAGCCGAAAGTGCCGGCCGTGCCCGCCTTTTGAGCCTGGGAGGGTAGCCAAGCCGCAAAAGTGCGGCGTGATTCGCAGGGCAGCCCTCCAAAAACCAGATACACACCCTATCTCAATGATATGGCAACGGAACTTTGATTGTACCACGGGCTTCTGCCGGCCGTTGCTCTCTGCTACGTTGGCGTTAGCCCCCATCCGCAGCCATTCAACAGATCTGGTTTCGGGAACGCCCGGGATCTCGGAGGATTGATGACGACCGCCGCCATGAGCAAAGTTACGCAGCCCGCCGGTTTGCCCGATATGAAGGTGTCGGTCCGGCAGGTATTTGGAATCGATACCGATCTCGAAGTGCCTGCTTATTCGGAAGTCGATCCGCATGTACCGGATGTCGATTCGGACTACCGGTTCGACCGCGCCACCACGCTCGCGATCCTCGCCGGTTTCGCCCACAACCGCCGCGTCATGGTCACCGGCTATCACGGCACCGGCAAATCGACCCATATCGAACAGGTTGCGGCGCGGCTCAACTGGCCCTGCGTGCGCGTCAACCTCGACAGCCACATCAGCCGTATCGATCTGGTCGGCAAGGACTCGATCGTCGTCAGGGACGGCAAGCAGGTCACTGAGTTCCGCGACGGCATCCTGCCCTGGGCGCTGCAGCACAACATCGCGCTGGTTTTCGACGAATATGATGCCGGTCGTCCCGACGTGATGTTCGTGATCCAGCGCGTGCTGGAAGTCTCCGGCCGTCTGACGCTGCTCGACCAGAACAAGGTGATCAAGCCGCATCCGGCGTTCCGGCTGTTCTCGACCGCCAACACGGTCGGTCTTGGTGATACGTCCGGCCTCTATCACGGCACCCAGCAGATCAACCAGGGCCAGATGGACCGCTGGTCGATCGTCACCACGCTGAACTATCTGGCGCATGACGAGGAAGTCGAGATCGTGCTCGCCAAGGCGAAGCACTACCGCACGCAGGAAGGCCGCGACATCGTCAACAAGATGGTCCGGCTCGCCGACCTCACCCGCAACGCGTTCGCCAACGGCGATCTCTCGACGGTGATGAGCCCGCGTACGGTGATCACCTGGGCCGAGAACGCCGACATCTTCAAAGATATCGGCTTTGCGTTCCGCGTCACCTTCCTCAACAAGTGCGACGAACTGGAGCGACCGCTGGTGGCTGAATTCTATCAGCGCTGCTTCAATGCGGAGCTGCCCGAGAGTTCGGTGAACGTGGCGCTCAGCTAGCCCATGGCGAAAATTGCCGTCGAGCGCACCATTGGAAAAACCAAGCAGGCGGTGCTCGGCGGACTGATCAGTTACAACACCGAGAAGATGGGGAAGCAGAAATACAAGCGCCTCGCCATCTCGCTGCGCGAAGGCGAAAAGATCGTCGGCGGGATTGTCGGTGAAGTCTGGACCACGGTGCTGTTTATCCAATTGTTCTGGATGGAGCAGAAACTCCGCGGCAAGGACTACGGGACGCGGCTGATCAAGGCGATTGAAGACGAGGCAAGAACGTTTGGGGCCACGCGGTCCTATCTCGACACGATGAGTTTTCAGGCGCCGGGCTTCTACCGCGCCTGCGGCTACGAGGAATTCGGTTCGATCGAAGGCTATCCCGGCGGCGTCACGCGGCATTGGTTTACGAAAGCGCTATGAGCACATCCAACTCCAAATTCCGTACCGGATCCAAGGAAGCGCCGACCGAGCCGTTCAAGCGCGCGGTGACCTCCTGCCTGCGCGCGATCGCAAAGGCGCCCGAACTCGAAGTAACGTTTGCGGCCGAGCGCCCGGGCCTCGCGCCCGGCAAGGCGCGGCTGCCGGAGCCGGCGCGCAAGATGACCAAGCGCGACGCTGCGATCGTGCGCGGCCATGCCGATTCGATCGCGCTGAAGCTCGCCTGTCACGATCCAAAAGTGCACCGCAAGCTGATGCCGGGAAATCCGCAGGCGCGCGGAGTGTTCGAGGCGGTGGAGCAGGCGCGCGTCGAAGCCATCGGTTCGCGCCGGATGGCGGGCGTGGCGAAGAACCTGACCGCGATGCTCGACGATCATTTCCATCGCGGCAAATACGACGAGATCACCGACCGCGCCGATGCGCCGCTGTCGGATGCGCTGGCGATGCTGGTGCGCGAACGGTTGACAGGGCTGGCCCCGCCGGCGGCTGCGAAGAAAATGGTCGATCTCTGGCGCCCGGCGCTGGAAGACAAGATCGGTACCCGGCTCGACCAACTCAGCCGCGTCACCGAGGACCAGGCCAAGTTCGGCGATCTCGTGCACGACTTGTTGTCGGCGCTCGATCTCGGCGAGGACCGCGACGCCGACGCCGATGACGACGAGAACGACGAGAATCAGGACGGCGAGAACGATCAGTCCGGCGCCGAGGGCTCGCCCGATTCCGACGCTGCGCAGGAAATGAGCGCCGACCAGGCGCAGGCTTCCACCGACGAAATGTCGGAAAGCGCGATGGAGAGCGCGCAGGCCTCCACATCAGATACGTTCGACGACGGCGAACTCGGCGACGACGAGACGCCGGGCGAGGCGACGCGGCCCAATTCGCGCGGCGCCAACGAGCCGCGCGGGCCGGAATATCATGCCTTCGCGCCGAAGTTCGACGAGGTGATCGCGGCCGAAGATCTCTGCGACCATGACGAATTGGAACGGCTGCGCTCCTACCTCGACAAGCAGCTCGCGCACCTGCAGGGCATCGTCGCGCGGCTCGCCAACCGGCTGCAGCGCCGCCTGATGGCGCAGCAGAACCGCGCCTGGGAGTTCGATCTCGAGGAAGGCATTCTCGATCCGGCGCGGCTGTCTCGCGTCGTCACCGATCCCTATCATCCGCTGTCGTTTATGCACGAGAAGGAAGCGACCTTCCGCGATACCGTGGTGACGCTGCTCTTGGACAATTCCGGTTCGATGCGCGGCCGCCCGATCACGGTGGCGGCGACCTGCGCTGACATTCTCGCGCGCACGCTGGAGCGCTGCGGTGTCAAGGTCGAGATTCTCGGCTTCACCACGCGCGCCTGGAAGGGCGGGCAGTCGCGCGAGGCATGGCTCGCCGCCGGCAAGCCGGCCAATCCCGGCCGGCTCAACGATCTCAGACACATCATCTATAAGTCAGCCGATGCGCCGTGGCGGCGCGCGCGCAAAAATCTCGGGCTGATGATGCGCGAGGGTCTCCTGAAGGAGAACATCGACGGCGAGGCGCTGGACTGGGCGCACAAGCGGCTGCTCGGCCGGTCCGAACAGCGCAAGATCCTGATGATGATCTCGGACGGTGCGCCGGTCGACGATTCCACGCTGTCCGTCAACCCCGGCAATTACCTCGAGCGGCATCTGCGCCACATCATCGAGGAGATCGAGACCCGTTCGCCGGTCGAACTTATCGCGATCGGCATCGGTCACGACGTCACGCGCTACTATCGCCGTGCTGTCACCATCGTCGATGCCGAAGAGCTCGGCGGAGCCATCACCGAAAAACTCGCCGAACTGTTTAGCGAGACCCAGGGCGCCGCGCCCACCACGGGCCGCCGGCCGCGCCGGTTGCATTCGTGAGAGCATGCGCACGCCGATAGGCCGCCGCCGCCTTTTGCAATATGCCGCGGCGGGGCTTTCGGTGACAGCTGTCCCCGGGGTGGCGTTGGCGCAAACCGCCGTTCAACGACCCCCGAAGCAGACCGCTCCTGACGAATTCTCGGTCACGGCACCGGTCTCGATCGAGGTCAATGCCCGGCCGCTGCCTTCGTTCGACACCCGCGACCGGTCGCGCGTGCGGTTCGACGAACTCGAATATCGCAGCGGGCTCATCCTGACCTCGCGGTTTCGTGGCTTCGGCGGATTGTCCGGTCTTCGCCTTGACGCCAAGGGCGAGCGCTTCATCGCGATCAGCGACAAGGGCAGCTGGTTCACCGGCCGCATTGTCTACAAAGGTCGCGAGATGACCGGACTCGACGACGTCGAGGCCTCGCCGATGCTCGGTCCTGACGGCAAGCCGATCACCTCGCGCGGCTGGTTCGACACCGAGGCGCTCGCGCTCGACGGCTCGCTGGCCTATGTCGGTATCGAGCGCGTCAACCAAATGCTGCGCTTCGATTTTGCCAAAGGTTTTACGCGCGCCCTTGGCGAGGTCGTGCCGCTGCCGCCGGCGGCGCGCAAGCTGCCCTATAACAAGGGCATCGAGGCGCTGGTGGCGGTGCCGAAGACGCAGCCCTTGGCGGGAACGCTGATCGCGATCTCGGAGCGCGGCCTCGACCCACAGGGTAACATCCTGGGCTTCCTGATTGGTGGCAAAACGCCCGGGCAGTTCTCGATCCGCCGCACCGACAATTTCGATATCAGCGACGCGGTGCTGCTGCCATCCGGCGCGCTGTTGCTGCTGGAACGCAAATTCTCCTGGCTCGGCGGGATCGGCATCCGCATCCGCCGCGTCGCGCTTGCCTCCATAGCCCCGGGTGCTGTCATCGACGGGCCGTCGATCTTCGAGGCCGATCTCGGCCACGAGATCGACAACATGGAAGGCATCGACGCCCACGTCACGCCGGAGGGCGACACCGTGCTGACGCTGGTTTCCGATGACAATTTCTCGCTGATCCAGCGCAATCTACTGCTGCAATTCACGCTGATGGAGTAACGGGTGAATAGCGGAACGCTTCTTGCAGCGCTCCGGACGATCAAACCGGAGTTTTTGATGTACAAGTTCCTTCGCGTTATTTGCGTATTCGTCAGCTTTTGGACGGTCGCCGCCGCACAGGCGGAAGGCTGGCCGTCGCGGCTGATCAAGGCGACCATTCCGTTCGGCGCGGGCAGCGCGGCCGACGTGGTGCCGCGGCTGGTGTTCGAGCGTCTATCCGCCGAACTCGGCCAGTCGATCGTGATCGAGAACCGCGCCGGAGGCGGCGGCGTGCTCGGTTCGGCGCAGGTCGCGAAAGCCGATCCAGATGGCTACAGCATTCTCGCCCAGTCGTCGGCGCTGACGATTGCGCCGGCGATTTTTCCGAGCGCGAGTTTCGACGTCAGCCGGGATCTGGCCTCGGTGCTGATGATCGGATCCAGCGCCAACGTGATGATCGTGCCGAAGGAGCGGCCCTGGAAGACCATTCAGGACTTCATCGCCGACGCCAAGGCCAAACCCGGCTCGATCTCGTTCGGCTCGGTTGGCATCGGCAGCGCCGTGCATATCAGCAGCGAGAAGTTTCGCTTTGCCGCCGGGATCGAGGCCACGCATGTGCCTTATCGCGCGGGCCCGGAAGTGATCGCCGACATCCTCGGCGGGCGGATCGACCTGTATTTCTGCCCGCTTGCGACCGCGCTGCCCCTGATCCGCGAGGGCCAGGTCCGCGCGCTGGTGGTCTCGACGGCTAAGCGGGTCGCCGATCTGCCCGACGTGCCGACGCCGGTCGAGATCGGATTGAAGGACGCCGACAGCGAGATCTGGTTCGGCGTGTTCGTGCCGGCGAAGACGCCGCGCGACATCGTCGAGAAATTGCATGCGGCGGGCGACAAGGTGCTGGCCGATCCGGCGATGCAGGCGAGCCTGAAAAAGCTCGGCATCGAACCGATGCCGATGAAGCCGGGCGAGATGGACGACCTCGTCAAGCGCGAGCTGGCCGCCAATCTGGAGTTGATCAAGGCCGCGGGCATCAAGCCATGAGGCCTCTCGCCGCAACGCATCAAACCGGAGGGGAGGGTTGCAGCCGAACGGGTTGAGGCGAGGGAAGCCGCTCGCTAGACATTAAGGGTTGCTTTCCCTCCGGTCCGGATCCCTTAGCCCATGAGCGCTCTGTTTACCCCGATCAAGCTGCGCGGCCTTAACCTTGCCAACCGCATCATGGTGGCGCCGATGTGCCAGTATTCGTCCGTGGATGGCGAGGCCAATGACTGGCACTTCACGCACATCAATTCGCTGGCGCTGTCGGGCGCTGCGATCTTCTGCATCGAGGCCACGGCGGTCGAGGCGATCGGCCGCATCACGCCCGGCTGTCTCGGCCTCTACAACGACGCCACCGAGGCCGCGCTGAAGCCGATCCTGGCCTCGGTGCGCAAGCGCTCGAAGGCAGCTGTGATGATCCAGCTCGCGCACGCCGGCCGCAAGGCATCGAGCCACACGCCGTGGGACGGCGGCCAGTTGATCCCAGTTGGCCGAAGGCGGCTGGCGGCCGGAGGGGCCCTCGGCGATTCCGCACAAGGAGGCCGAGACCCCGCCGTTGGCGTTCGACGCGGCCGGCCTTGCGCGCGTGCGCGACGCTTTTGTGGCGGCGGCCAAGCGCTCCGAGCGGCTCGGCATCGACGCCATCGAGGTGCACGCCGCGCACGGCTATCTGCTGCATCAGTTCCTGTCGCCGATCGCCAACCAGCGCACCGACGAGTATGGCGGCTCGCTTGCAGAATCGCATGCGCTTTCCGCTCGAAGTGTTCGACGCCGTGCGCGAGGCGTTCCCGCACGACAAGCCGGTCGGCATCCGCGTCTCCTGCACCGACTGGGTCGAGGGCGGCTGGGATCTGGCGCAGACGATTGAATTTGCGCAGGCCCTGAAGGGCCGCGGCGTCGACTGGATCGACGCGTCCTCGGGCGGTGTTTCGCCGCTGCAAAAAATCCCGCTCGGCCCCGGCTACCAGGTGCCGTTCGCGCAGGCGATCAAGGAAGCCACCGGCCTCACCACGATCGCCGTCGGCCTGATCACCGAGCCGAAGCAGGCCGAGGAAATCGTGGCCTCCGGCAAGGCCGACATGGTCGCGCTCGCGCGCGGCATGCTCTACGACCCGCGCTGGGGCTGGCATGCCGCCGCCGAACTCGGCGGCCATGTCGAAGCCCCGCCGCAATACTGGCGCTCGCAGCCCTCGACGCAAAAAGCGCTGTTCGGCGCGACCACGTTCGGCACGAGGTAGCGGCATACGCCGCGCCTCTTGCTTCGCGCGCGTCACTCCGCTGCGCGAACTTCTGCCCGTCCGATTTGTCATATCTCGGCCACACGCCGGGGGTGCTATGCTTTTGCTGGCGCGCGACAGACGCGCTTTCAACAAAACACATAGCGAGGACACCCCATGGAGATCGGATATTTCACGATGCCGTCCCATCCGCCGGAGTGCGGATTGAAAGAGGGTCACGACTGGGACCTGCAGACGCTGCGATGGCTCGATGAGCTCGGCTATCAGGAGGCCTGGATCGGCGAGCACCACACCGCGCCCTGGGAACCGCATCCCTCGCCCGACCTCCTGCTCGCGCAGGCTTTTTTGCAGACCAAGAACATCCGTCTCGGCCCCGGCGGCTTCCTGCTGCCCTATCACCACCCGGCCGAACTCGCCAACCGCGTCGCAATGCTCGATCATCTCTCCGAGGGACGGCTGAATTTCGGCGTCGCGGCATCGGGCCTGCCGAGCGACTGGGCGATGTTCAACGTCGACGGCATGTCCGGCCAGAACCGCGATATGACGCGCGAGGCGCTGGAGATCATCCTGAAAATGTGGACCGAGGACGCGCCCTGGAACTACAAGGGCAAGTACTGGACGGTCAACAAGCCGGACGTGATGTTCGACTTCCTCAAGCCCCACCTCAAGCCGAAGCAGGCGCCGCATCCGCCGATCGGCGTCGCCGGTCTCTCCAAG
This sequence comes from uncultured Alphaproteobacteria bacterium, assembly GCA_963816815.1. Taxonomy (GTDB): domain Bacteria; phylum Pseudomonadota; class Alphaproteobacteria; order Rhizobiales; family Xanthobacteraceae; genus Bradyrhizobium. The sequence continues at coordinate 45,258 of CAWFMW010000066.1, read as the reverse complement.
GGCTCCGACACGCTCAAGCTCGCGGGCGAGCGGGGCTACATCCCGATGAGCCTCAACCTCAACCCGGCCTATGTCGGCAGCCACTGGGAATCGGTTGAGATCGGCGCGGCCAGGACCGGGCGCAAGCCGAAGCGCAGCGACTGGCGGCTGGTGCGCGAGGTCTTCATCGCCGACACCGACGAGGAGGCGTGGCGGCTCTCGACCGGCGACATGATGGGCCGGATGATGGGCGAATACTTTTTGCCGCTGCTCGGTCATTTCGGCTTCAAGGACTACCTCAAGGCCACCCCCGACACGCCTGACAGCGACGTCACCGTCGACTACTGCGCCCGCAATAACTGGATCGTGGGCTCGCCTGCAACCGTCACCGAGAAGATCGAAAAAATCTATCACGAGGTCGGCGGCTTCGGCACGCTGCTGGTGTTCGGCTTCGACTACAAGCACAAGCCCGAGGCGTGGCACAATTCGCTGCGGCTGTTGAAGCAGGAAGTGATGCCGCGGCTGAAGCATCTCGACGCTGACCTGACGAAGGCGGCGTGATGTTCTTTTTCCTTCTCCCCTTGTGGGAGAAGGTGCCGGAGCGAAGCGGAGGCGGATGAGGGGTCTGTCTCCGCGAGTTCTGCTCGTTGAGAGAACCCCTCATCCGGCGCTTCGCGCCACCTTCTCCCACAAGGGGAGAAGGGAAGTAGGCGCTTCGCCAACTCACCCCGTCTTCGGCGGCGCGTCGGCGGCGCGGACTTGCCAGAATTTCATGAGGCGGCGGGCGTTTTCGAGCGTGAGCTTGCCGTATTGCTCTTTCGCCTTCGCCAGTTCGTGGCGGCCCATGTTTCCCGAGGCGAAGCGGCTGTCGAGGACGGCGGCGACGGTTTCCCAGTTCAGTCCGGCGACGCGGCAGGGGATCAGCACGCCGTCGTCGCGCAGACTCTGCATCACCGGGCGGATCACGTCGATACCCGAGCCTGACAACTCGGCAAGGGCTGCGACCGTCTCGGCGTATTTCCGTTCCTTCGCAAAGGCCAGCAGCACCGGCTCGCTGAGCTTGCCGTGCTTGGCCAGCGTCGCAACGAAGCGGCGGGCCGCGGTAAAATCGCGCGTGCGCGACATTTCGCGGTTGGCGCCGGCCGCGGCCAGTGCGATCGCGTTCCTGATTTCCTCGAACAGATGCGGCGGCGCGCGCGACAGCAGCCGCGTGCGCACGGCCTCGGTGGCGCTGCGCAGCAATTGCTGGCGCTGCTCGGCCGGCAGGTCGACGCGAATGCCGGTTTCGACCGCCAGATGAGGATCGGTCTCCGCCTGCTTCAGCACGACGGCATAGCCGCTTGCCGACATCCGCGCGCCGGGATTGGTGACGAGCCGCAGGCTGACGGAAGGATAATGCCGCTTCAACAGCGCATCGGTGACCACCTCGGTCAGCCACCAGCGTCCGGAGATCGCCAGCAGATGCTGCTCGCCCTTGGTCTCCGCCAGTGCGACCAGGTCGTCGGCCGTCAGCCGCGCCGATTCGGTCAGCACCGGCCGCGCGATCGAGATCTCGTCGTTGTTTGCCAGCCGCCGGACCACGCCGGGCGGCGCGTGCTTGGTGGAGGCGAGCTGCGTGCTCATCTCGGCGAGCGCAATGCGCGCGGCGACATCGGCCAGCGCGCGCAGCTCGACGGTCCGGATCAGCCGTTCCAGCACATCGCCGAACAGCTCGATCTGTTCGCCGGTATAGCCGTCGGCGGACAGCAGAAACAGGTCGGTGACCTGCTTCAGCGTATCCAGGTGTTTTTCCGTCGAGCCGGCCTTGATGGCCGCCTCGACTTCGTCGGCGATCGATCGTTCCAACATCGCTCGTCCTGAGCGTTTAAAGCCGGTTCTGGCAGTAGACCGTCGAGAATAGGGAGCAGTGCTGAACGTTGCGTAAACCATTGGGGTCGCGCGGGGGCGGCAATGCGGCTGAAAAGGTACGGAGGGGTGGATGAGCGTTCCGCGCATGCGGCCTTGCAGCCACGGCGCGGCTGTTGTGCGGACGCAAAAGCTGCGATCTGATGGGCGATAACGAAAAGAAATCAAGGGAATGCCAGCAATGCTGGACTTGCCGGGTCTGCTGCCTGAGGGAAGCTACCGGGAAACTACGGAAGCCTGGCTTGCCGCGTTCGACGCGGCGCTGCATGTGCGGTCGGCGGCGGAATTGTCGCGGCTTTGGCGCGAGGACCGGACAGGTTTTAGTGATTTGCCCGTCGGGCAGTCACACGGGAGATCACACATGCAGGGAGGCCGCGCCAAACCCCGCCGTCGTCGCCCGGCTCGACCGGGCGATCCAGTACGCTGCGGCCTATCGATCAATCGCTGAGGCCTCTGGAATACTGGATCACCCGCATTCGCGGGTGATGACAGTCTTCAGGGTCGAGAAGGGAAGGGTGCTCCGCTCTCTCACCGTCATTGCGAGCGAAGCGAAGCAATCCATTCTTTCTTTCTTTCTGCGGCGCGATGGATTGCTTCGCTGCGCTCTCAATGACGAGTGGATAGAGTGATGTCGTGAATGGTGGGCACGCTTCGCTCTGCCCACCCTACGAATCCTCCTCCGGCTCCGCGCTCGCATGCACCGGCGGCGCCGGCATTGGAAATTTCTCGAACTGCTTCGGCATATTCACCGGCCGGTAGCTCGCCATCGCGTCCATGCGCTGCACCGCGGATTCGTGGATCACCGCGCCGTCGGGAATCAAGCGCGGTTCGCCGTCCGGGATGTACCAGCCGAAATACGCCTTCGCGCTCCGGCCATTCCCTGTACTTCGCGCTCTTCGGCAGATATTCCAGCAGCCACCACGCGCCCGACAGCGAAGTGTGCAGATCGCCGCGCACGTCGGGCACGACATAGGAGTACGGGCTGCCCTTGCGCTGAACGCCCCAGGCGAGCTGGTTGACGGTAGCCTGGTTGACCGTGAGCCCGCATTTGACCGCCTCGTCGATCATCCACAGCAGCGGATATTTCGACAAGCCGCTTTCCTTTTCCGGATAGCCACCGCCGATATCGGCATGCACGCCTGCGAACCACACCTGCAGAATATCCTGCGGCTCGGCATGCGCGTCGTTGAAGCGGTTGTGCTTGTAGGTCTGCGGGGCGTCCCATTTCTTGAGGCGGAACATGCAGCGGCGCTCGTCGATCGAGATCGCCTGCCGGAACGTCTGCACGCTCGGGTTCGCAATCGTGAACGCCAGCTCCTCGAGGCTCGGGCAGATAGAACCGATCGGCCCGCGGCACGATCACGCTCGCCACCGTATCCCAGACGCCGACGAAGCGGATGGTGGGCCAGCGCGTCGAGGTGATGCGCGCGAACTGTGCCGCGTTGTCGAACGCCGACTGCGGCAGCTGCGTCTTCCGCGGTGGCGACATCGGTGAGCGATTTCAGGCTCGCCCGCAGCTTCGGCGCCTCGTCGGAGGAAAACTGCTTGTAGGCGATCAGCCCCGAGCCGGCGAGATTGACCTGCTCCGGCGTGATCAGGCCCACTTTATGAATCAGCCCCGCCAGCACCCGCACGGTATAGGCGCCGCGGGAAAAGCCGAACAGGTAGATCTGGTCGCCGGCCTGATAGGTGTGGACCAGGAAGGCATAGGTCGCGAGCACGTTGTCATCGAGCCCATAGCCGGTGGCGAGCCCCAGGATGGCGTTGAAATCCTGCTTCAGTTTGTGCCACGGGTCCGGCCGCTCCAGCGTGCCGACCCCCGGATCGTAAAACACCAGCTGCCGCGGCTGCGTCTTCTCCGTCTTGCGCAGGCAGCGATAGAGCTTCAGCACATTGGAGATGTTCTCGGAAATCTCGTTGCCGGTGCCGTCGCAGCAGATGATGATGTTGCGCATGGGGAACTCGCGGGGGAATCAGGTGATGCTACCTTGGCGAGCTTAGCGGATTTTAGGCGGTTCTGGCGCTCCCTGGCGGAGACGAAGGGCGGCCCGGTAAATCCTGAAGTAAACTCTGACAAAACAAGCACAATTCGGCTCGACTGCCTGGATCGTGCAACAAGCGACCGGGCGCTGCCGCGGTGGAGCGAGTTTCCGCTGTTCGAGGCAGCAATCGGGCAAGGACTCATGCGGACGTCTTGCCCGCGATACGTTTGGACAGTGTTGCTGCCTCAATATCCATCCTCTCTTCCCTCTCACCAGTTGAAATCCAATAAAGCCCTCGCGCAAAATGGAACGGGATGCGCTAGGTTTGCATTTCCAGACGTACGGTACACTTCCGATGTCAAGTCGACCCTTTTACAACAACGAAGGACGCGACCATGCCAAGGGTGAAGCAAGCTTCGAAGCACGCGCGCACAGCCAAAGTCGCCGCCGCAACAGCAGCCGGACTGGGACTTTCGCTCGGGGGGAGCGCATCGGCGAACACGATATCCACCGCTGATTTTCCGCAATCTCAAATCCCGCCCAATCAGCGCTTCGTTCTTGGCGAAGAGGAAATGGCCGACGTCAGTCTCGCCACGTTCAATCTCTTCGATAAGGAAATCGCTCACAGCGACATGCAGCTCGCCTATGTTGTTGTCCGCCGAGGTTGCGGTGGTTGTGGTGGCTGCCGCGGTTGCCGTGGCTGCGCGGTGCGTGGCTGCGGTGGTTGCGCGGGGTGCGGCGGCTGCTGCGCACGCTGGGGCCGGTGCCGCATATGCTAGGTTCCGCGACCTAGCGGATGAACGATAGAACTTGACGAACTGCCGTGCGGGCATCTCCGCCCGCCGGCCGGCGATTTTTTTCCGTGTCGCTGATCGGCAGTGTTCGGCAAATCCCGAAAAGGTCCCGCCGCTCCACCATCGGCCAACCTTGCTGGTTTTGCGGTTGCGTCTTCTCCGTCATGCGCAGGCAGCGATAGCGCTTCAGCACATTCGAGATGTTCTCGGAGATTTCGTTGCCGGTGCCGTCGCATTCGATCTGCTGTACATAGCCTGACTACTAGAGATCTCGCTCCCCAAGTAGTCCTGATTCGATGGCCGACGCGATTAGCCTGCTCGGTCCTCGCGCTTTTTCCCCAAGTAGCTCTACCCTATAGCGGGCGCGGCTAACCGCGACGTAGAGACGATTATGAGAAACATAGGACAAAAATGCCTGACTACTGAAGTTCTCTGCATCCGCTGTGGGCGGCACTCGTCCGCCATCTACTCCCACAACAATGACTCCTTGAAATTCAAGCCCACCCACAAAATCAGCATGCCCTAATATCCATTGGGCAAACTCCCGAGCGGCGCCCACGGCAGCAGCGTCTCCTCGCTTCGTCAAAAGAAGAGCGGGTTTGTTACGGCTCTTCGCGTATTCAGTTAGCTCTTTCACAATAGAGGCGCTGAAACTCACAATCAGAATGTCACTACGACGGCATCCCAATTCTTTCTGAAGTATTTCCGCTCTCTCGAATGCTGCGCTTATTAGGGCCTGCTCGTTAGCTACATGATAGTAGATGGGTTCTGAACAGAGACGCTCTTCTCCCTCGGTGAAGCCGGATGCGGCAGCTTCCATTGGATTGTCGAAGTTGGTGAACAGTGTTGCGCCAGAAGATAAAATGGCGAACGCTAGGTTGACGATGTCAGTCGAAGATCTGAACACCGTCTTAATGACCTCGCCTTGTTCGGCTCCGAAACCGCTTCGCGGATTCTCAAGAGTATTGGCAATATCTTGTGTACTCCAACCCCTGTCACCCACGGCTTGTGATCTGTCGACTGAGTAAGCAATCGGGTATGGTCCCTCGAGGCGCGTAAAATAGTGGAACAGTTGAAGCTCATTGATATTAAATAAATGGGTTTCGTCGACCAGTAGCGCGTCGTAGCCGTCACGCGTGCGCCTGCGGCGCCAGATCGGCGTATCAAGCTGACCTATAGTGGAAAGTACGACGTCGTCGGTGTCAAATTGCCCCGCGTTACTGAGAAGATCGTGATAGAATCTGAAAATTGTAAACACGAAGCCTTTATCGGCGCTCGAATTTATCGGCAGGCCATACTTTAGAGGCGGCACCTTCTTATAGCGATCAAGGTCCTCAGCCGCGCGCCCTTTAACTATCACGCTTATTTCATGTTGAATCATCGTGACTATACGCCAGCGATCCTCGCGTTCCAGAAAGGAGGCAAATTCAGGCGTCATGAACTTGCTGTGACCGGCGAAGTCTTCTCGCATGGCTCTGTCGAACGATTCACTTATATAGAGTAGTTGTAATTCCTTCGATTCCATGGCGTCCCGGTCGATAAATTCGCTTTCGCTGATAGTTTGGCGTAATACGTCTGCGCATAGTTCACTGAGTGTGCAGACTTTAAGCGACTGCGCATCGAGTCGCTTGTCAGCCATAACGAATCGTTCCCCGTCAATTACTGCAGCGACTTCTTCAATGGTTCTCTTGGTTGCGTCGCTGTGCGTCACGAAGACGATGTGGCAAGTCTCGCCCTTCTCCTTGCTTGCGCGCAAGGAGTGAATCCCTTTCAAAATAAGTGCCAGTGTTTTTCCGGTGCCAGCTGCTCCTTCAATTCGTGTGGGCTTTGTAATGGGGGATGTTACAAATTTTGTTTGTTGTTCCGTGAGCAGTGGCAACCAGTCTTCAAAGCGGCGATAAATTGAAGTCGTCCCAAAGCCATTGTTGAAATCGAGTTGCATTACCTGCATTTGGTCAATGCTGGATTCGGAGGACACGTCGCCGACTGACGAAGTCGCGACAACGTTTCTCAATTCGGGAATCGAATCGAAGGCTTTTCGGAAATTCGTCAACCCGGCCTGCTCGCGGCTTGCGTCTCCTCCCTCGTGGCCAGCTTTGTACACCAATAGCCATTTCCCGCTTTGACCGCGCTTTTCTAATCGTTCCGCAAAGGGTTCGCGTTCGATAACGATCCGGAAGGGTGCGGGCTTATAGCGGTGGGGAAACAGGACAGCTTTCGAAGAGCCGGTAATCATTTTCTCAGCATAGGTGAGGCTTAGCCCCTGCCACAGTTTTTTGGCGAACCGGAGCAGTTTCTGAAATGAGAATAGGGCGTCGGACGAATTCTGAGTGCGTATTAGGCCTGATTGTTCCTCGTCGACGACGAGATATCGTGCATCTTGTGCAGCCGTGCGCCCGGTGATGAATATTCCATCACCGAGGTGGGTGATTCTCAGAGATGCAGAAACGTTCGCCGCGCGCACTTCTCCACGAAGTACCGCAAGTAAAGTCTTGCCCTGCTCAAACTCGGTGGATTGCAGAAATCTGTTGGCAACAATCTCGTCGACTGCAGCATCGTCGATCACGGCATATTTCATGCGTCCACCTTGTTCATTGTGGCCTCACTTCGCAAAGAGCTTCGACCTTAGCCTTGTCAGGATCGGGCAAACCAATTCTCCCAAACAGATGGGAAAATGTCTGTAGGAGGTGTTCCACCTCGGGTGATTTTATCTCACCGATGGGCATAGCGAAGTCGGACGCTGTGAAGTCGACGTATGTTAGCCAATGTGGATTACTGGAGAGGTTGCTGTTTGATGCATCCATTCCGATAGCGATTAGTCGAGCTAGTTCGCGCGGTAGATGATTCACTTCTCTTAGCAGAGCAATGAAGCCGCTATCTTCTGACCCCGCCTCTATTCTGGGAAGAAAATAGTAACCGGCATGCTTGTGGTGTATCAGTTCCTTAACGACAGTTCGCGCGAATGGTTCACAACGGTCGAATAGGTCGATGTTGACGGAAGAGTACCCCTCTCTCCAACGAGCTAAATGTTGGATTCGTTCATCAAGGTCAATGAATCGAGCTTCGGCCTTTTTCAGCCTCTTGTCTGCATCATGTGCTCTGATGCATGTTTCAAGGATCGTGGCCGGTGTCTGAGAGTTTAGTATGCTCGATGGCAGTTCTACAGTCTTCAGTGCCGATTCGATTCGTGAATCCAGATCGGTCGCTACTCTTGAGACCATTAGTTCGTAGCCGTCTATTTTTAGCCAGTCGGCGAGTGAAACCACGGGTGCATAATTAAGAACATTGTATTTATCCTGCTCCAGATCACATCGCGCCGTAAGAACAACGCCGCCGACCTTGCATTTCGGATAGCGCTCGGCCTTAGCGCATGAAAAAATCGAACCTTGGTTGAGCTGCCCTAGTAGAGGTTCTTTTATTGGCATGGCTGAACTCAAATAATTCCAGCAAATAGTGGATTTATAGTTTTGCAACTAACGAGATATGTCTCCTGCTTAATCTAGGTTTGCCGATCGGTCGATTGATTTATTCCCGTTCTGTGAAGTTCAACATCGGCGGAAAGGCAGAGCGGCTTTATCTGCCAGCACTCAGTTTTGATTTATCGAAATAAAACGGCCAGGTCTTTTGACCCAGCCGTTTCAAGCTCCAAGATCCTCTCAGGCTTGGTCTGGTTTTGCCAAATCGGATCACCGTTGATACGGCCAGCATTGTCTTATGTTCCCGCCGGCCCTTGATTGACATCCACCACGTGGCGGTCCTGCCCAACGGTAATAACAATCGTATAGCTCTTCTGACCGCCGGCCTGATCGGTCGGGGGCGCAATGTGCAACTGGCCGCCATACCATTCACCGGGCATGAGCGTGTTGTCCTTGATGACCGTCTGCTCGAGCGCGGCCATGTTGCGTTGTCCGGTCTCGATGGTGGCGGCGAACATGGCTTCGTTTTGAACGGCGGCGTTGTTCTGTGCGATCGCGGCGGCTGTCGGGCTGTAGAACGTGCCGGTGCGGCCGCCCGGTGTCGTATAGCTTCCGTAACCCGCGCGAGACGCGCTGTAGGAATTTGCGGCGCCGGCAACGCCAGTGAGAATCGCTGCCGCTACCTGCCGGTTCTTTTCTTCCTGCTGCAGCATTTCGAACGTGACGATCTGCATTCCGAAATCGGAGCTGCCGACGTGCTGGATGGCTTCCACCTGCGCCACGCGAAATTCCGTGGGCTGTTTCCCGACGTTATTTATTCCGACGACGAACACCGGTCGTCCGTTCACCTGCAATTGGCGCGCGGCCGGACGCACCAGCACCAGCGAATTCTTCTGACGAGAGACGAGCGCCGGTTGCCCGTCGCGCATCATGGCCTGTTGCTGTGGATTGGAAGTTCGAAAGGCGATGGTTTCGTTCGTTGAAACGCAGCCGCCCAGCGCGGCGCATAGCGCCACGATTCCCAGATTACGCATGATGTGAATCCCCAGACCCGTCGGCGATACAACCGCAACCGGAAGGGGTGGGCAAGGGTGAATGCGCGCAATATCCACCGCGGAAATGCGGTGCCTTGGCGCGGCTCTCGCACTGCGTCATGCCACCTCCCGCGAAAGGTCGCGGCATGCTATATACGTCTTGCAGGGACGCGCCCTGGAGCGGTCCTAGCGAGATGAGGCGGAGCCGAAATGTCGAAGCCGGTCATTTTCACCATCTCCGCGACCTGGGACGATGAAGCCTCGGTGTGGAGCGGGCATTGCGACGACATCCCCGCTGCTGCCGACGCGCCCACGCTCGACGAACTGCTGGCGAAGATATCGGCGATGGCGCTCGACCTGTTGCCTGACAATCATCCGGACGTCGATCCGGCGTCGCTGTTCCTGCAGATCACCGCGCTGCGCGAAGCCGAGCCGGCCGTAGCCTGAAATGGCCCCGCAATTCGACAAGCCGCTGCGCGATTTGCTGCGCGCCGCAGGGTGCATGCTGGTTCGGCAAGGTAAAGGCAGCCACGAAATCTGGCATAGCCCGATCACCAAGCGGAATTTTCCAGTGCCGGTCGGCGTTTCGAGCCGGCACACGGCCAATGGCATTCTGCGTCAGGCAGGATTGCCGAAGGCGTTTTGAGGCCGGCGGGCGTCCAAAACAAAACGGCCGGATCTTTCGATACGGCCGTCAAAACCTATTGGGAGTCTTTGCTCGGAGGGAGCCCCTCACCCCGACCCTCTAAGAGCGAGCTTCGCTCGTCTCGACCCCGCAAGAGCGGGGCGAGGGAGGATTGAGCAGTCTCAGCTCGCCTTCTTCACGAACTCGGGCTTGCCGACCTTCTTCTCGATCGCGCGCTTCAGATCCAGCGCGCGGGGCGAGAGCACGTCGGCCTTGGCCTTGATCAAATACTTGTCGAGGCCGCCATTGTGGTCGACGCTCTTGAGCGCATTGGTCGAGACGCGCAGGCGCACGTTGCGGGCGAGCGCGTCCGAGATGAAGGTGACGTTGACCAGGTTCGGCAGGAAGCGCCGCTTGGTCTTGATGTTCGAGTGGCTCACCTTGTGGCCCACCTGGGGGCCCTTGGCCGTCAGTTCGCAGCGCCGGGACATCTGAAAATCCTCTTCCATCCCCGCCATAGCCGAGCCGCTTCTCGCAGCCGCCCGCGGGGGTCCAAAATCGCGTCCATTTTCAGGAACCGCGGACGTATAGGGGGAGACGGCCACCTGGTCAAGGTTTTTGGGGCGATCTGGGTTGCAAATTTGGCGGGTTTATAAGGGGTTCCAGCCACTTACGCCATCATATAAAGGGCGCAATCCCCGCCGACATCATGGGGTTAGCACCAGACCTGCCTTCCGCAAGCGGCTGAAGGCGGTGAGAGGTAAAAGGTGCGGTTTTCGCCAAGCGTGCGCGTTGTTTGCCGGATATTTCTGCCTAGATGAGCACCCAGTCGCGCCGATCCCGGGACAAGCCATTCGTGACCGCCACACGCGCCGTTTCGCTCGCTGCAAGGCTCGGTTTTGGCCTGTGCGCCGTCGCGTTCGCGGCTCTGGCGCCGCAGGTGGCTTCCGCGCAGGGCCGGCTGGATGCGCAATATGAGGCGACGCTGGCGGGCATCCCGGTCGGCAAGGGCGCCTGGACCATCGAAATCGGCGACGACACGTTTTCGGCCGCCGCCCAGGGCGGCACCGCCGGGCTGTTGAAGGCGTTTTCCGGCGGCACGGGTTCCGGCGCCAGCCAGGGCCGCGTCGTCAACGGCGCGCTGGTGCCGAATGCCTATACCGCCACCACCACCACGCAGAAGAAGTCCGAGACCATCCGCATGGTGCTGGCCAACGGCAGTGTGAAGGATTTTTCGATCGACCCGGTGCCGCCGGTCGATCCGGACCGCGTCGTCGTCACCGACGCGCACCGCAAGGGCGTGCTCGATCCGATGACCGGCTCGATGCTGCGCGTGGCCGGCAATGGCGAGCTGCTGTCGCCCGATTCCTGCCGCACCGGCGCAGGCATCTTCGACGGCCGCTGCGCTACGACCTCAAGCTCGACTACAAGCGCATGGAAAACGTGAAGGCCGAGCGCGGCTATCACGGCCCGGCGCTGGTCTGCGCGGTCTATTTCACGCCGGTCGCGGGCTACATCCCCGATCGCCCGGTGATCAAATACCTCGCCACCGAGCGCCGGATGGAGATCGCCTTCGTGCCGATCGCGGGAACCCGGGTCCTGGTTCCGTTCCGCATGACGATCCCGACGCCGTTCGGCCCGGCGATGCTGGAGGCGACGTCGTTCGTGACATCGGCCGCTGCCGCCGCGGGTGGCGAAGACGAAGTGAGGGTTCGGTAGGCGCTCCGCGCTCCGCCGTCGTCCCTGCGAAAGCAGGGACCCATACGCCGCGGCCGTGCGGATTAGGGGACTCGGAGTTGCCGCCGGCGCCAGCCAATGACCCTCTGTGGTTATGGGTCCCTGCGTTCGCAGGGACGACGGAGGCAGGATCGCGACATCATCGGCACAACCAACATGAATCATCCTTGACTCCTGACCACTTCTGATTCAACTCCGGCGCCTTAACGATTTCGCCCTCACACCGCCGCTTGTGGAGCCCGTGTAAACTTGATCTAGTGCCCTCCGAAGCGCTTCAGCGCGAGATGTTGCGGTGAACGTAGCGGGTTTGGGTAGGAGTCAGCGATTCGGGCGCGTTTCGTTCCAGACTCGTTCCAGAGCTTAAGCCGCGACCGCATCGCCGTCGCAGAATGAAACAGATTCGGCGGATTTGACGCCGAGGCAAGAGAAGGTTCTCAGTTTTCCGTCATTGCGAGGAGCGAAGCGACGAAGCAATCCATGCCTCCGCTTGCGGCGCTATGGATTGCTTCAGCGGAGCCTGTCATCGGGCGGGCATTCGCCCGACCTGTTGCGCTCGCAATGACGGGGTGAGGGCACGGACCTAAAAGAAACACCTGCACCATATGGCTTTCTCTCCCTCCACCTACGCGGCGGAACGCGCGCCCGGCGCCGGCGTCACCGCCGTGCTCGGGCCGACCAACACCGGCAAGACCCATCTGGCCATCGAGCGGATGCTGGCGCATTCGTCGGGGGTGATCGGCCTGCCGCTGCGGCTGCTGGCGCGCGAGGTCTACAACAAGATCGCCGCTCGCGCGGGCGACCGAGGCCGTCGCGCTGATCACCGGCGAGGAGAAGATCAAGCCGAAGAATCCGCGCTACTGGGTCTCCACCGTCGAGGCGATGCCGCGGGATCTCGACGTGAGTTTCCTCGCCGTCGATGAAATCCAGATCGCGGCCGATCTCGAGCGCGGGCATGTGTTCACCGACCGCATCCTGCATCGCCGCGGCCGCGACGAGACGCTGCTGCTGGGCGCCGCGACCATGCGCCCGATCATCGAGCGGCTGCTGCCGGGCGCGTCCATCGTCACCCGGCCGCGGCTGTCGCAGCTCGAATTCGCCGGCGACCGCAAGATCACGCGCCAGCCGCGCCGCACCGCGATCGTCGCGTTCTCGGCCGATGAAGTCTATGCGATCGCCGAACTGATCCGCCGCCAGCACGGCGGCGCCGCCGTCGTGCTGGGCTCGCTGTCACCGCGCACACGCAATGCGCAGGTCGAGATGTTCCAGAACGGCGACGTCGATTATCTCGTCGCCACCGACGCCGTCGGCATGGGGCTGAACCTCGACGTCGATCACGTCGCGTTTGCCTCCGACCGCAAATATGACGGCTATCAGTTCCGCCGGCTCAACCCGTCGGAGTTCGCGCAGATCGCGGGCCGCGCCGGCCGCGCCACGCGCAACGGCACCTTTGGCACGACGGGACGCTGCGCGCCGTTCGAGCCGGAACTGGTGAACGCGCTGCAGAACCACACCTTCGACAGCGTCAAAATGCTGCAGTGGCGCAACTCGAAGCTGGATTTTTCCTCGCTCGGGGCGCTGCAGGTCTCGCTGGCGCTGCCGCCGGGGCACGAGGCGCTGACCCGCGCGCCGGTCGCCGAGGATCAGCGCGTGCTCGATCATGCCGGCGCGCGACGGCGAGGTGAGGGACATGGCCCACGGCGCAGATGCCGTGGAACGGCTGTGGGACGCCTGCCAGATCCCGGATTACCGGCGTCTCGCGCCCGCCGCCCATGCCGAGCTGGTGACCACGCTTTATGCATTCCTGATGAAGAGGGGCCGCATACCGGACGCATGGTTCGCCGCCCAGGTCGACCAGGCCGACCGCGTCACCGGCGATATCGACACGCTGTCGGGCCGGATCGCGCAAATCCGCACCTGGACCTTCGTCGCCAACCGCCCGGACTGGCTGTCCGACCCCGATCACTGGCAGGGGATCGCCCGCGAGGTCGAAAATAAATTATCCGATGCGCTGCATGAACGGCTAACGGAGCGTTTCGTTGACCGCCGTACCAGTGTATTGATGCGCCGCCTGCGGGAGAACTCAGTTTTGAATACGGAAATTGGCAAGACCGGCGAAGTGATTGTGGAAGGCCACGCGATCGGCCGGCTCGATGGATTTACCTTTGCACCCGATGCGGCGGAAGCCGGCTCGGATGCCAAGGCATTGCAGGCGGCTGCCCAGCAGGTGCTCGCCAGCGAGATCGACACGCGCGCCACCAAACTTGCCGCAGCGCCCGACGACCAGTTCGTGCTGACCTCCGACGGCACCATCCGCTGGACCGGCGATGCCGTGGCAAAGCTTGTCGCGGCCGACGACGCGCTGCATCCGCGTATCCGCATCATTGCCGACGATCGCCTCGCAGGCGCGCCGCGCGAGGCCGTGCAGGCGCGGCTCGATCTGTGGCTGAAGACGCATATCGAAAAGCTGCTCGGCCCGCTGTTCGGCTTGTCGAAGGCCGAAGACATCACCGGCATCGGACGCGGCATCGCGTTCCAGCTGGTCGAAGCGCTCGGCGTGCTGGAGCGCGCAAAAATTTCCGCCGAGATGAAGGATCTCGACCAGGCTTCGCGCGCGACGCTGCGCAAATACGGCGTGCGGTTCGGCGCCTATCACATCTATTTCCCTGGGCTGCTGAAGCCCGCCGCGCGCGCGCTGGCGTCGCTGCTGTGGGCCGAGAAGCAGGACAATGTCGATATGTCGGCGCTGTCGGGCGCGCAGCATCTGGCGAGCTCGGGCCGCACCTCGTTCCCGGTCGACAAGGCATTGCACCGCGACGCCTATCGCGTGCTCGGCTATCGCCAGTGCGGCGAGCGCGCGGTGCGCGTCGATATTCTGGAGCGGCTCGCCGATCTCATTCGTCCCGCGCTGGCGTGGCGCGAGACTTCGCCCGGCGAGAAACCTACCGGCGCATTCGATGGCCGCGGCTTTGTGGTGACGCAGGCGATGACCTCGCTCACCGGATCGGCCGGCGAAGATTTTGCCTCGATCCTGCGCGCGCTCGGCTATCGCATGGACAAGCGCACGCCGCTGCCGCCGAAGCCCGCGCCTGTGGAGGTGGTTGAGACCGTCGCTGCTGAAGCACCACCGGTCGAGGCGAGTGCCGAGACGACGGTGGAGACAGCGGCAGAGACGCCGGCGGAAGAAGTCGCCGCCGACCTGCCGATCTCAGGCGATCCCGCGCCGTCAGCTTTGCTGCTGCCCAACGTCACGCCGGTGGCCGAAGCGCCCGCGGCTCCGGTCGAGGCCGCACCTGTCGAAGCCGCAGCAGAGCCTGCCGCAGAAGCGCCGGCCCCTGAGACGCCTGTGGAACAGGTCGAAGCGGCAAGCGCCCCTGAAGTTGCCGCAGAGCCTGTCGCCAGCGAGGCCGCGCCACTCGAAACCGCTGCTGCCGAAGCGCCTGCCGCTGAAGCGCCCGCTGCAGAAGCCAAGCCCGATGCGACGGCCGAGCCCGTGATGGTCGAAGTCTGGCGGCCCGGCGGCCGTTCCGAAGAACGCCGCCCGCATCACGACCGCAACCGCCAGCGTCATCACGCTCGACCGGCCGAAGGTGCGGCGGCAGCCGCCGGCGGTGAAGGCGCCGAGGGCGCGCCGCGCGAGCAGCGCCATCGCCGTGGCCGCCGCAACAACGAATTCAGAAAGCCCCGCGAAGGCGCGCCAGCCGATGCCACGGCTGCGCCGGTGGCGGCTGTTGAGGGTGCACCGGCAGCAGACGCGCGCCAGGAAACGCTTCAGGGCCGTCCGCCCCGCGAGCGCTTCGAGGGCAAGGGCCGCGACGGCGATCGCCGCGACAAATTCGCCGGCAACAAGGGCGACCGCAACAAGGGTGGTGGTGACCGCAACAAGGGCGAGCGCGGCGGCCGTGATTTCGGCGGACGCGACAAGGGCGGCCGCGACAAGCGCGACAGTGGTCCGTCGCACCGTCAGTGGGCGACCAGTGCTGCGCCGCGCGAGCGCGACCGTCCGGTCGATCCCAATTCGCCGTTTGCAAAGCTGGCGGCGCTGAAGGAACAGCTCGCCGGCAATCGCAAAGAGTAACTCGTAGCGTTTTCGAGCGAAGTGGGTACCGGTTCGCGTGAAGAAAACGCGTCAAGAAATGGACTACGAGCAGGTCGTTGGAGCGGCAGCGTCTCGATAAATGGCTGTGGCACGCGCGGGTGGTGAAGGCCCGCACATCCGCTGCCGCGCTCGTCGAAGCCGGCCACGTCCGCATCAACGGCGTGCGCGAGAAGGCGCCGGGACATGCGGTGAAGACCGGCGACGTGCTCACCATCGCGCTCGATCGCACCGTGCGCATTCTCAAGGTGACCGGATTTTCCGAGCGGCGCGGCGATGCCGCGGCGGCGCGCGTGCTCTACGATGATTTGCAGAATAACAAAGAGTGATTAAGTGCACAGAGCAGGCGGCGAGGCCTGAAAACAAGGGGTTGCTTCCCTTGCGGCAGCGCACTGCATGCGCTACGCAAACCCCGGAAAACTGATCCGTTTCGGAGCCTTGTTCGGAGCCCTATTCTTCGGAGTCCTGGATGACTTACGTCGTCACTGAAGCCTGCATCAAATGCAAATATACCGACTGCGTTGAAGTCTGCCCCGTCGACTGCTTCTACGAGGGCGAGAACATGCTGGTCATCCATCCGGACGAATGCATCGACTGCGGCGTCTGCGAGCCCGAATGTCCTGCCGACGCTATCAAGCCGGACACCGAACCGGGCCTGGAGAAGTGGCTCGAGGTCAACACCGAGTACGCCAAGAGCTGGCCTAACATCACCCAGAAGAAGGACATGCCGTCCGACGCGAAAGAATTCGAAGGTGTAGAGGGCAAGTTCGAGAAATATTTTTCCAAGGAACCCGGCTCCGGCGACTAGGCTGTGGATAAGTTAAGGGCTCGTTGAGCCTGTTTTCGGCCGCAAACTGAACCGAATCAGCGTTGCGGATTTAACCCTGTTCTTGGACTTATGTCGGATACGGCCCCGTAAAGGCCCGGAACCCGGCGTAAATCATTGATTTTTGCGGAAAATGTGCTATATTGGGCACATTATAAGCCGATCCTGGCCAATGCGTATCTTTGGCCCCGGTGGGTTCCCGTAAAAACATCCAACAGGGGCGTGGCAGTTCCGCGCGCAGGCTGTGTCACAGAAAACGCGTAAAAAGAGTGCTTCCAAGACGACGAAAAAAGCCGCTCCGGCCAGCCGCAGCGCAACCAAAGGCCGTGCCAAGGCGACCGTAAAGGTGGCCAAGAAGGCTGCGGCCACAAAGTCCTCAAAGAACAAAAGAAGCGCAATGCCAGAAAAGACTGCCAAGACTGCCGCCGCGAAAGCGACGGGTTCGAAGACCCCTGCGCCGAAAGTTGCTGTCAAAGCTCCCGTAAAGACCCCTGTGAACGTGAAGGCTGCGCCCCCGAAAGCCGCCGTTGTTGCGCCGAAGGCTCCCGTCAAGCCGGTCGCAGCCGCGCCGCGCGTCGAGGAGCCGAAGAAGGTCGTGACCCAGCGTCAGGGCTTCAAGGCCAACGAATTCGTGGTCTATCCGGCTCACGGCGTCGGCCAGATCCTGGCCATCGAGGAGCAGGAGATCGCGGGCGCCAAGCTCGAGTTGTTCGTGATCAATTTCATGAAGGACAAGATGACGCTCCGCGTGCCGACCGCCAAGGTCGCCAATGTCGGCATGCGCAAGCTGTCCGAGCCGGCGCTGGTCAAGAAGGCGCTGGAGACGTTGAAGGGCCGTGCGCGCGTCAAGCGGACCATGTGGTCGCGCCGGGCGCAGGAATACGAAGCGAAGATCAATTCGGGCGACATCGTTGCGATCGCCGAAGTGGTCCGCGACCTATACCGTTCGGAATCGCAGCCCGAGCAGTCCTACAGCGAGCGCCAGCTGTATGAAGCAGCGCTCGATCGCCTGTCGCGCGAAATCGCCGTCGTCCAGCATTCGACCGAGACCGAAGCGGTCAAGGAAATCGAGAGCCAGCTCGCCAAGAGCCCGCGTCGCGGTGCCAAGGCGGAGGCGACCGAGGGCGGCGAAGCCGACGAGGCCGATGTCGAAGCCGACGGCGACGACGCTGCCGTGGCGGACGAGGCCGCCTGAAAGGGTTCGACGGATTGAGATGAAAGCCCGGTCGCAAGACCGGGCTTTTTGTTTGGTGCGGGTGTTAGTTCCGTTTCTCGCGCCGCGTCCCTTCTCCGCGCGTCAGCGGTCGAATTCACTGCGGCAACAAGAGAGTCCGCGGGTTAACCTGTTGTTAACCATATCCGATCAGCATCCCGAGGCATGAAGAGTTGCCAAGGCTTGGCCTGAAGGCGGTCTTCATTGTTCATCCGGGGGCTTGCGGGGGTTCCAAGGAGTAACGCCATGTCGTTGCCTGATATCCGACCCCAAGCGAATCTGCTCTCGGAGTTCGTGCTGGCCACCCTCGGCGCGCTTGGCCTGGGTTTCCCGATTGCGTTCGGAATCATCTGGATCTGTTCCTGATCCCTGCGTCGCTTGACGCAGTCCGGCGGGCGAAAAATTCGCCTGCACGCGCAATGACAGATAATCACCGACTCACCTCAACCCGTCATGCCTCCGGTTACTCGGAATGTGGCCAAATTTTCGGCCATTTGTGACCAAATTTGAGAGTGAGGCTCCTGTCCACATCTAATTGAACCGCAGGGGTGTTCAATGAAGACGAAAATTCTCCTGATCTTTTTCGCCGCTTGTATCGCTGTCCTCATGCCGATCGGCGGGGCAAATGCGAAGGGCGTGGAATGCAGTGTCGCTCGGCCATCGCATGGGCACGGGCATTGGTCGTGGCGCCTGATCGATGGACGAAAATGCTGGTACGCCGGCAAGTCCATGATCTCGAAATCACAGTTGCAGTGGCCGGCGAAAACGCCGGTGCAGGCGAAAGCCGATCCAACGCCAGCGCGGGTAACCGTCGTCCCTGTAACCGTTGTCCCGATGACTGGACCCACGGAGAAACGCAACGATCCACTCGACGCGCAAGCGCGGCTGCTCGAGTACGCCAACAGTTTTGAAGCGCGGTGGCGCGCGCGAGCGATCACCGACTAGACTTGGTCGTGAAGCCTGCAGGAAAGTAAGTCGGCGAGTACGCGCGTGCGGCGGGCAATGTCCGCGCCCTTCGACGGGGCCACCGGAGATCATCCGAGATGGCGTTTTGAGGGCCGTGACGTGGAAGCCAGTCAGATTTTCGACCTCATATCACCAGATTAAAAAGCGACGTTGCTCCCGCACTCAATTAACCGCAGGGGGAGTAACCCATGAAGATGCAGACAAGGCTTTTCTTTTTCGCCGTTTGCATTGCTGCGCTCGCACCGATTGGCATGCTGACCGCACAGGCCAAGGCGCAGATCAGGGAATGCCGCGCTTCGCCGTCAAAGGCGCAAGGGCATTGGTCGTGGCGCCTGATCGATGGACGAAAATGCTGGTACGCCGGCAAAACCGTGATCCCGAAATCAGCGCTGCGATGGTCTGCAGAGGAGCCGGCGCAAGCCAAGGTCAAGGTGGCGCCGCCCGTCAGCGTCGTCACGGAGAAACGCAGCGGCCCGATGAATGCACAGGCGCGGATGCTCGACGACGATAGCTTCGAGTCGCGGTGGCGTGCCCGTGTGAGTACCGAGTAGGTGAGGCCGTAGTGATGTTCGTTTCCCTTCTCCCCTTGTGGGAGAAGGTGCCGGAGCGAAGCGGAGGCGGATGAGGGGTATGTCTCCGCAAGAGAGCTCTGCATTTGCGGATGCAAACCCCTCATCCGGCGCTGCGCGCCACCTTCTCCCACAAGGAGGGCTTTGCACAGAGGTCTGATCTGGTGCTTTGGACCCGTAGTGGGCTTTTTTTGATCTACGCCTGCTGCAGTGAGCAGCATTGCGCTCATTTCATCCTCCATATCCCCTGCTTTTTTCAAGAGCAGGCGGACTGCTGGCGTGGTGCGGCCAAGGCGCCAGCCGCGCGCCGCAGGTTGTAGGCGCAGCACGCGAGCACGATCAGCGCCTTGTTGCGCTCGAAGTTGAAGAAGCGCAATCGTCGTAGCCCGTAATGCTCCTTGAACACGGCGTAAGGCCGCTCAACGGCTGAGCGCACCTTGGCGATCAACTTGTTGCGCCGCTTCTGCCGGGGCGGCAGTTCGGGATGATGTTTGTTGGGGCGCCGCATCAATCGGTCCTTGATGCCAGCTTCGGTTAGGCGCGCGTGCCGGGCATGTGTGTGGTAGGCTTGGTCGCCATAGACCGCCTTCTCATCGCCACAGAACAAGCGATCCGCCGGCTCGGTGTCGGTGATCGAGGCATCCGTCACATGGACGCGGCGAATGAGGGTGTGACCTGCATCCACACCGGTGTGGACCTTGTAGCCGAACACGCTCTTCTTGCCCTTGCGGCCCCAGCGCGCATCACGATCCGCAGATGGTTTGGGCGGCTTCTCCTGCGCATCTTTGCGCGGCTTGCGTGGCGGATTGGCCCGCGCCGGGATCAACGAGGCGTCGACCAGCGTGCCCTGCTTGAGGATCAGTTTCTTGGCTTCCAACTGCCGATCGATCTCGGCAAAAATCTTCT
Source organism: uncultured Alphaproteobacteria bacterium (assembly GCA_963816815.1). Taxonomy (GTDB): domain Bacteria; phylum Pseudomonadota; class Alphaproteobacteria; order Rhizobiales; family Xanthobacteraceae; genus Bradyrhizobium. Next base: position 25,213 of record CAWFMW010000066.1, on the reverse strand, counting down.
CGACCAGCCCGTCCTCGGCGAGTTCCTGCCGGAACCGCCACAACGTGCTGTGGTCCGGCGTCCGGTCGTGCAGGCTCAGGCCAACAAAACGCCGGAACGACAATCGATCTGCGACCGCTGCCTCCAAAGCGGGATCAGACAGACTGTGCCATATCCCGGCAAGCAAGCAGCGAAGCAAGACTTCCGCCGGATAACTGCTGTTGCCGGCGCCAGCGCCGCCCCGCTTGCCAAGCAAGGACCGCAGCGGCGCCCAATCTACCACCGCTTCGACCTCATCCAGAATGCTGCTTCGCGGCGCTTGAACCAGCCCGTCCGCCAAGCTCATCTGACCGACATTGCGCTCAACCATGGCTCTCCTCGCCAGAATCAGCAATGCTTTAGAGAATCACGCAGTCCCAATTGCGCAAAGCCCTCACAAGGGGAGAAGGAAGGGCGCAGCGTCGCTTGAGGATTTTTATCTAGCTCAATCCACCACGATCTTCACGCGGTCCCTTGGCTTGACCTGGGCGTGCTGGTCGAGGCCGTTGAGGACGCGGAAGCGCTCGGCGGGGCGGTCGATGCCGGCCATGCGGTGGGAGAGCGATTCCACGGTGTCGCCGGGCTGCGCGGTGATGACCTTGATGCGCAAGGGGCGCGCGGCCTGGATTTCTTCCAGCGTCAGGCGGCGGAACGAGTTGACGGTCTCGCGCGCATTGCGCTCGCTCTCGGTGTTGCGCTGCTTGGCGGCGAAGATGAAGCGGTAGACGTCGCTGCCGTAGCGCAGCGCATAAACCTTGAACTGCCACTGATCCCCGTTGGCGGAAGCCGAGGCCACCGGGAAACCGTTGATCATCATGTCTTCGGTGGAACCCTTGTCGACGCCTTCCATCCAGCCGGAATTGAGATAATCGGCAAGCGACTGTTCGGCCGGCACGCGCACCACGTCGAAGCGCATCGCCTGCGTGCCGCCGTCGCGCACGCCGATCACGGCCTGCGCGGTGTTATCCAGCGTGAACGTATCGGGTGACTGGAAGGTAAAGCCGAGTTTCGGATGCAGGAAGCGCCGGCCGCGCACAAAACCTTCGCTGGGGTCCTCGCCATAGACAAGGTTGTCGATCGCGGCGAGATAGGTCTCGCGGTCGCGCTCGGCGCTTTGCGGCGAGGTGTATTGCCGGGCGCTGGCCTGCGCGTTCTGCACGCGTTCGGGCGTCGCCGGATGCGAGGACAGGAAATCCTGCGCGCGGGGATCGAGCGAGGTCTTGCCGGCCTTCATCGCCGCATTGCGTTCCATCGCGGCAAGGAAGCGCGCCGCCCCGTAGGGATCGAAATGGGCGCGGGCCGCAATGCTGACGCCAATACCGTCGGCCTCGAACTCCTGCGCCCGCGAGAAGCTTGCCATCGTTAGCTTGGTTTTCGCCAGCGCCAGCGCCGTTAGATCGGGGTCGTTGCTCATGTCGGTGACGACGCGGGTCACCACCGCCGCCTGACGCGCCTGGTCTTCCCGGATCGAGGCGTGCTTTGCGATGACATGCGCCATCTCGTGGCTCAGCACCGAGGACAATTCGGAGGTGTCGCTGGCCAGCGCCACCAGGCCGCGCGTCACATAGAGCTGGCCGGTCGGCAGCGCGAAGGCGTTGACCGCGCCGGAATTGAGGATAGTCACCCGATAGGGCTGCTCGGGGCGATCGGAGGCCGCGACCAGCCGGTCGACCGTCTTGCCGATCAGGGTCGCCAGTTTCGGATCGTCATAGGCGCCGCCATAGGAGGCAAGAATGCGCTCATGTTCGCGCTCGCTGGCGGGCGTCTGCGCGACGGCGCGGCTCGGCTTCGGCGTCGGGACCGTCGGCGCCGCGGTCTCGAGTTTTCCCAGATTTCCACAGGCCGAGAGGGCGAACGCGACGCACAGCAACGCCGGCGCCGCCAGAAGGCGGCAGCCCGTGTTCATTTCGCGCCGTTCTGCACGATGCGTCAAATCAGCCACTGAGACTCACGACCCGATTGGGATCGTCGATCTCATCCCTTTTTCGCGTCCGATCCAAACGAAAACCGGTGCCCAGTTTTCGAATCACCCGCTATGTCCCGCCCAGCACCTCAACCTGCCCCACCCGAAGCAGTTCGATCCGTGGTCCTCCCCGCGACGAAACAACGCCGCGGACACGAATCCGTCGATTTTCGAGCGACTTAGGCCCGAGGTTGGCGCTCTCGAACGCCGGAATGATGCGCCTTGAAATAGTCGCAGCAAAGTCCCGTGTCCAGTTGCGCCCGAAATTCAGGTAGGTGATCGCCCCTGCCTGTCGAACGGACAGAACTCTGCCCTCGACCACTGTGAATTGCCCAATCGCGGCCAGAATATCGCCCGGACTTTCCGCGTTTTTTATGGCCGCGGTGTCGGCCCAAATGCCCAATTTGGCGTCCCGCGCCGCGCGTTCGGCGGTAGCCAGTGCGGCAGCGCAATTTTTGTCAGTGATATCAACAGACGCCAATGCCTCGCCGCGGCGGAGCAGTTCGCTTTGTACCGAGTGTTGCGAGCCGGCCACGAACACAAAGGCGTCCTGGCGGCCATAGCGGTCCGGCGTGTCGTCGTCGCCATGCAGCGTCACCTCGCGACCGGCGACGATAGCGGACAAGGCGGCTCTGCTACTGGCCCTGTCGGTTCGACCACGCGCGATGCCGGCGAGGCGGATTTCACGGCCGTCTCCGAGGCGAAGGCTGCGTCCATCGACCACGGCGGCGACGCGGCCTTCGCCCTGCGGCTCCAGCGCGCAATCGGCGGCGTCGGCGCGTCCGGCGGTTGCCAGCACCAAAATTGAGACGGCGCATGCCGGTATCGCAGCGCTGCAACGCAATGCCGGACCGATCATACCGCTGCTCCCTGCTCCGCCTGTTCCTGTATGCTCGACTATCAACGGTCTTACTACCTTAAGTTGTTAAGAAGGAGAGGACAATGGAAGTCAACGGCATCGCGCATATTTTTCTCACCGCCTCGAATTTTGGACGGTCCCGCGAATTTTATCGTGAACTGCTGCCGTTTCTCGGCTTGAAGCCGGTTATCGACACCGAGACGACCTATTATTGCGTCGGCGGCCGTACCGCGGTCGGCATCAGCGCGCCGTCCGCCGAGCATGAAGGCGCCGCGTTCGAACAGAAGCGCGTCGGCCTGCACCATCTCTGCTTCCGCGCCCGCGAGCGCGCCGACATCGACGAACTGCACGATTTTCTTCAGACGCTCGGCGCCAAAATCATCCGTGCGCCGCGCGAGGACCAATGGGCGCCGGGATATTATTCGATCCTGTTCGAGGACCCGGATGGCATCCGGCTCGAGCTCAATCATGTGCCGGGGAAGGGGTTGTTGGGATAGTGCGAGTGGAGCGACTTTGTCCGCCGACGCTCGTTGAACTACTGCGGACGAGTTGCTTTACCCGTTCTACGCACCGGTTGTGCAGCGCTGCTTGATGCAAATAGCGCGCGCATCAAGATGCAGTTGTTGTCATCATGTCATGCGCTGCTTGGTAGCGAACGCTGTAGCCGGGCACCGCTTTTGCAAGAAATAGAGATCTAATCGCAGTCGAATTGCTGCATCAAGGCGTGCCATCTGAGGGGCATTGAGATAAGTTTTCTTCCGTGGCCCTACGTTTCGCCTGCTGTCAACCACACATCCGGTGGAGCCAATGCAGCAGATTTCAGACTGGCTCGAGCAGCTTGGGCTTGAACAATACGCGTTGCGTTTTGCCGAGAACGGCATTGATCTCGGCGTCTTTCCCGAACTGACGGACCAGGACTTCGACAGGCTCGGCGTCCTGCTCGGCCATCGACGCAAAATGCTGCGCGCGATCTCCGAACTCAATCAAGGCGAACGGCTCGCCGAGCCGGCGCTTCAGCATGATGCCGAACGACGCCACCTCACCGTCATGTTCTGCGATCTGGTTGGCTCCACTGCGCTCTCGGCCCGTCTTGATCCCGAGGACATGTGGGAGGTGATCCGCGCCTATCGTGCCGCCTGCGCGAGGGTGATCGCAACTTACGACGGGATGATCGCCAGGTTTGTGGGCGACGGAATACTTGCCTATTTTGGCTATCCCCGCGCGCATGAGGATGATGCGGAGCGCGCAGTGCGAGCGGGGCTCGACATTATCGCCGCAGTACGACGGCTCGAAGCCCACGCGGAACGGGTCGAGGTGCGAATCGCGATCGCGAGCGGGCTGGTGGTGGTGGGTGACCTCATCAGCGGAGGCGCGTCAGAGCAACAGGCAATGATCGGCGATACGCCGAACATCGCTGCCCGGCTCCAGGGCCTGGCGGAGCCGGGGGCAGTCGTCGTTGCCGATTCGACGCGCGAACTGCTCGGCGATCTATTCATTTTTCGCAACCTCGGCCGCCGCGAGGTCAAGGGCATCTCCGAACCCATCGTGGTCTGGGCGGTCGAAGGTGGAACTGCGTCGGAGAGCCGGTTCGAGGCGGTGCGTACCGCGCGCTCGATGGGCTTTGTCGGTCGCAAGGCAGAGATCGAATTCGCGCTTCTGCGCCAGCAACTGGCGTGGCGTGGCCAGGGCCAAATGGTGTTGATTTCCGGCGAGGCCGGGATCGGTAAATCGCGCATTGTTGCAACGATCTCCGAAAGCCTCGCGTTGGGGACGCACCGGCGGATACGGTATCAGTGCTCGCCCTACCACACGAACAGCGCGCTCCATCCTTTTGTCGCCCAGCTCGAGCGCGCTGCCGGCATCGGATCACAGGATACATCCGAGCATAAGCTCGACAAGCTTGAGGCAATGCTTGCGCTTGGAACGCACCAGGTCGCCAACGCGACACCGCTCATCGCCGCGCTGCTTTCGATTCCGACCGGCGAGCGCTATCCGCAACTCGGCTTGAGTCCGGCGCAGCAGCGGCGACAGACATTCGCCGCCCTTCTCGACCAGCTTGAAGGTTTGGCGCGGCAGCAACCTGTGTTGATTGTCTGCGAGGACATGCATTGGGCTGATGCCACGACGCTTGAGCTGTTCGATCTTACGGTCGACCGGATCAGGGGGCTGCCGATACTCGTGCTCATGACCTTCCGGCCCGAGTTCGAGCCGCCCTGGGCGGGGCTCGCCAATGTCAGCCTGCTGCGGCTCGATCGGCTTGACCGCCAGGACACGCGCGCCTTGATCGAGCAGGTGACCGTCGGCCGAAAGCTGCCGGGTGAGATGCTGACGCAGATCATCGACAAGACGGATGGCATCCCGCTGTTCGTGGAAGAACTGACCAAGATGGTGCTGGAGTTGGGGTTATTGGTGGAAGATGCCGGGCGCTATCGCCTCGATAGTCCGCTGCCGCCGCTCGCCATTCCCGCGACGCTGCAGGACTCGCTGATGGCGCGGCTTGATCGGCTGGCTCCGGTCAAGGAGGTTGCGCAGATCGGCGCTGCCATCGGCCGATGCTTCTCATACCCGCTGCTGCGAAGCGTGGCGGGACGCGATGACCTGCCGCTGGGTGCTGCGCTGGCGCAACTCGAAGAGGCTGAACTACTGGTGCGCCGCGGCGCGCCGCCGGAAGCGACCTACAGCTTCAAGCACGCGCTCGTTCAGGAAGCGGCTTACGAGAGTCTGCTCAAGAGTCGGCGGCAACTGCTGCATCAGCACATCGGCGACGTTCTGCGCGACAAGTTTCCGGTCATCGCCGAGACTGAGCCGGAAGTCCTGGCATTTCATTTCACTGAAGCGGGGCTGAACGGAACGGCCCTGGAATGGTGGTGCAAAGCCGGCCGGCAGGCATTAAGGCGCTCGGCCTATGCCGAAGCCATCGCACATCTCGGCAAGGCGGTTGCCATTGCGGACGCGTTGCCCGTCGGGCCGGGCCGAACCATGAACCGGCTCCAGCTTCAAATCGCCTATGGCCGCGCGCTCCGCGGCAGCCTTGGCCACAGCGCCCCCGAAACGGTGGCCGCGTGGAAGCGCGCCCGACGATTCGCGGCCGACATCAATGATCCGGTCGAACTGGCGCCGATCCATTCGGGTCTGTTCAATGCCTGCCTGACGCACGGCGAGATCGCGCCGATGCGGGAGTTGGCAGAGGCCATCATGGGCGTCGCCAGGCAGCGACCGGAATTGCCGGTGGCCGCGATCATCGCAGACTGGACAAGCGGGGTAACCTGCTGGTTCGGCGGAGATTACCTGAACGCGCAACTGCATCTCGAGCGTGCGCTTGCGATCTATGAGTCTGAGCGTGATCCGGCGACCTTCAAGGCGTCGGCGCTGGACCTGCCTTTCGTCATCATGCGGTTTCTTGCTCTGGTGCTTTGGCCGCTCGGCAGCATTGATCGATCGCGCCGGCTCGCCGCTGAAGCGGTGCGCGCCAGCGGAGACAAGCCGGCGCTCTCTCAGGCCAATGCGCTCGTTCACAAGGCGGTCTTCGATGGACTATGCGGGGGCATGTTGCAGGAAACCGAGACGATTTTGGCGCTCGGCCTCGCGCGCGACCATACGATGCCGCTGTATGTAGCCGCCGGCAGCTACCTGAACGGCCTGGCAAAGTGGCGCGCCGGCGACCGGATGGGCGGGCTTTCGGAAATGCAACGGGGCTGGACATTACTTCACGAGAACGACTGCTATCTCTGTGAACCGTTTTGGGGGATGCAGGTTGCCGCGGCGAATGCCGAGGCCGGGCAACCAGAGGCTGGCCTGGAAATCTTGCAGGAGTTGATCTCCTCGGCAGAACGATCCGGCCAGCATTGGCTCGATGCCGAACTCTACCGCAGCCAGGGTGAGCTGTTGTCGCATCTTGACCCAGCGCGCGTTTCCATGGCCGAAGACGCCTTCCGCAGAGCCCTGGAAATCGCCCGAACCCAACGGACGAAGACGTTCGAGCTGCGCAGCGCCGTTGGACTTGCACACCTCTATTGTGCAAATGGCCGAGCCAGGGCAATACCCGAGGTGCTCGCGACAGTTCTTGCTGATTTCGACACGGAGCGAGATCTGCCCGAAATCGAAGAAGCGGAAACCTTGCTCAGGCGTGGACAGGTGGCCGGTCGCGGCAACTGGTGACCGTTCCTGTCAGCGAGTACCTATCCGTGCCGTGTCATCCAGGCAGTCATTCCGCTTAGCGGAAAACACGGGCAAATCTGCCTTCTCCCGTGCCTTGCCGCTGCTGACTCCATGCGGCATGATCGCGCCGAAAATTTCAAAGCCGCAGCCAATGCGGCGCGTGAACAGGGAGGCCTTCGTGAAAAGAACAACAACAGGCATTGTCGCCGCTGTACTGGCAATGTCGGCGACCGTGGCGCTTGCGCAGAGCAAGCCGCCGCTGAAACTCGGTGGCATTCTCGACATGTCCAGCCTGTACGCCGATATCACCGGGCCGGGCTCGGAGGCCGCCGCGAAAATGGCGGCCGAGGATTTTGGTGGCGAAGTGCTGGGCCGCAAGATCGAAATCATCGCGGCCGATCATCAGAACAAGGCCGACCTTTCCGCCAACATCGCCCGTGACATGCTGGACAACCAGGGCGTCGAGATGCTGTTCGACGTCGCGGCCTCCGCCACCGCGCTTGCTGCCGGCGAGATTGCAAAGGCGCGCAACAAGATCGTGATCTTCAACGGACCCGGTTCGATCCGGCTCAGCAACGAGGCCTGCGGCCCCTATACGGTGCATTATGTGTTCGACACCTTCGGCCAGGCCAATGTGACCGGCCTCGCCGCCGTCAAGCAGGGCCTCGATAGCTGGTACTTCCTGACCGCCGATTACGCTTTCGGCCAGGATCTCGAAAAGGACACCGCCAATGTGGTGTTGAAGTCCGGCGGCAAGGTGCTGGGCACCGTGCGGCATCCGCTCAACACGTCGGATTTCTCCTCCTTCCTGCTGCAGGCGCAGGCATCGAAAGCCAAGGTGATCGGGCTGGCAAACGCCGGCGGCGACACCGTCAACGCCATCAAGCAGGCGGCCGAGTTCGGATTGATGAAGGGCGGCCAGAAGGTCGCGCCGCTGCTCGCCTTCGTCACCGACATCGACAGCATCGGTCTGGAAACCGCGCAGGGCCTGCTGCTTTCGGAAGCCTTCTACTGGGATCTCAACGACGACACCCGGGCATTCTCCAAGCGGTTCCAGGAGCGCATCAAGCGGGTGCCGACGTCGGCGCAGGCGGGCGTCTACTCCTCGGTGACGCACTATTTGAAAGCCGTGAAGGCCGCGGGAACGACCGACTCCGCCGCCGTCATCAAGATCATGAAGGAAACCCCAATCAACGACATGTTCGCCAAGAACGGCAAGATCCGCGAGGACGGCCGCATGGTGCATGACATGTACTTGTTCGAGGTGAAGAAGCCGTCGGAATCGAAGGCGCGCTGGGATTACTACAAGCTGCTGACGACGATCCCCGGCAACGAAGCGTTCCAGTCGCTGGAAGCTTCGCGCTGTCCGCTGGTGAAGAAGTAAGAACGGTCTTCGTAGGGAGGGCAAAGCGTAGCGTGCCCACCATTGCAGCGGCAAAGTTGGTGGGCACGGCGCAAACGCGCCTTTGCCCACCCTACGGCACGGATTGAATTCACGACAACCAACAACAACAATGAAAGCACCACTTATGAGCGCAAACGAAATGGTTCTCCAGAAGCTCGATTCCGGTTTGCTCACCATCACCATGAACCGCCCCGACCGGCGCAACGCGCTCAACCCGGACATGACGCGCGGGCTGGTGGAGGCGGCGCGGCGCGCGGCGGAGGATCATGAGGTGCGCGCGGTATTGTTGAAGGGCGCCGGCGGCACGTTCTGCGTCGGCGGTGACGTCAAGTCGATGGCGGAGGGCAGGGCGCCGCTCGCCTTCGAGGCCAAGATGGCCAATCTGCGCCGCGGCATGGAAGTCTCGCGCATCCTGCACCAGATGCCGAAGCCGGTTGTCGCGCAGGTCGACGGCGCCGCTGCCGGCGCAGGCCTCTCGATCGCGTTGTCCTGCGATATCAGGATCGCCAGCGCGTCCTGCAAGATCACCACCGCCTTTGCCAAGGTCGGGCTGTCGGGCGACTACGGCGGTACCTACTTCCTCACCCAGATGCTCGGCGCCGCCAAGGCGCGCGAGCTCTATCTGATGTCGCCGGTGCTGTCGGCGCAGGAGGCCTACAATCTCGGCGTGGTGACGAAGGTGGTGCCGGATGCCGATATCGACGCCGAGGCGCATGATGTCGCGATGTCGCTGGCGCAGGGGCCCTCGGTGACGCTGGGCTACATCAAACGCAACATCAACAATGCCGAGACGATGTCGCTGGAAGCCTGCTTCGACGCGGAAGCCATCCATCATTCGCGTTCCGGCGAGACCGCCGATCACAAGGAAGCGGCGAAGGCCTTTGTCGAGAAGCGCAAGCCTGCCTTTCAGGGCCACTGAGATGGCCGGATATCTCAGGCTGCGGCAGATCTGCCTGGTGGCGCCGAACCTCGCGCCCGTGATCTCGGATATTTCCGAAATCATGGGCCTCAACGTTTGTTACCGTGACGGCAACGTCGCGAAATACGGGCTGGAGAACGCCCTGCTGCCGGTCGACACGATCCTGCTGGAAGTGGTGGCGCCGTTCCAGCCGGGCACCGCGGCGGGACGCTTTCTCGACAAGACCGGTGGCCGCGGCGGCTACATGGCGATCTTCTGCTGCGACGATCCCGACGCGCGCGGCAAGCACGCCAACGCGATGGGCGTGCGCACAGCCAACGTGATCACGCACGCACCCTATCACGGCGTGCAACTGCACCCGCGCGATTGCCGCGCGGCGTTCATCGAGTTCAATCACACCACAGGAAGCGACGATGTGCTGGGCCCCTATCCGCCGGCGGGGCCGGATTGGCAGCAGGCGATCCGGAAGGATGTGACGCTGGCGCTCACGCAGGTCGAGATGCAGAGCCCCGATCCACAAGGCCTCGCCGAGCATTGGGGTAAGATTTTGGGGATTGCCGTCAGTGGTGGCGCTGAGCTGAAACTGCCCAACGCCAGCTTCCGCTTCGTCAAGGGCGCGAGCGATCTGATGAGCGGACTGACGTTTCGGGTTGCCGATATCGCCAAGGTTCGCGATGCGGCCAAGGCTAAGGGCTGCAAGGTGTCGGGCGACGGGTTTGAACTCTGCGGCGTGACGTTCAAGCTGGTGGCGTGATCACTGTGCTTCCCCTCTCCCCTTGTGGGAGAGGGTGGATCAATCGCGCGAAGCGCGATTGAGACGGGTGAGGGGTTCTCTCCGCATACACATATCTTTCGTGCCGAGAGAACCCCTCATCCGGCGCTGCGCGCCACCTTCGCCCACAAGGGGAGAAGGGAAGAAGCTACCTTCCCTTGAAATTCGCCACGCGGCGCTCCGACGTCGCCTTGACGCCTTCCTTGAAATCTTCGGTCGCGCGGAGCTTGTTCTGTTCGACCAGTTCGTGATTGGTCGCGGCGAGCACGCGGTCGGCGAGGCCGCCGCGCATGGTGGCGCGGGTCGAGATTAGGCCGAGCGGCGAGCACTCGGCGATTTCGGCCGCGAGCTTCATCGCTTCGGCCCGCACCTGATCCTGCGGCACGCAGATATTGGCAAGGCCCATGCGCGTGGCTTCCTCGCCGGTGACGCGGCGGCTGGTGTAGAAAATCAGTTCCGCATTGTTCTTGCCGACCAGTTCGGGAAGCGTCGCGGTCAGGCCGAAGCCGGGATGGAAGCCGAGTTTTGTGAAGTTGGCGGCAAAGCGCGCTTCGGGGCAGGTGACGCGGAAATCGGCGGATACGGCAAGGCCCAGTCCGCCGCCGATGGCGGCGCCGTGGACGGCGGCGACGATCGGCTTCTTGTTGCGGAAGATGCGCACGGCCTGAACGTAGAGATGGTTGATCGGCAGGTTCGCCGCCGGATCCCTTTTCGATTCTTGTTCCTGCTCCTGCCGCTTGGGATCGGAGAAGTCGGCGCCGGCGCAGAACGCCTTACCCTGGGCGGCGAGCACCGAGGCGCGGATTTCGACGTCCTTGTCGAACTCTTCCAGCGCGTCTGCGATCTGGTTGATCAGGGAGACGTCGAAGAAATTCAGCGGGGGCTTGCGGATTTCGATCAGGCCGACATGGCCGTGCTTCTCGACGCCGATATCAGTGTATTTGGTCATAAAGGTTTCCTCTTTGAATTAGCGCAGACCAGGCCCGCGCGCTCAGCGCAGACCAAGTCCGCGGGCGATGATGCCGCGCAGCACCTCTGTGGTGCCGCCCTGGATCGTCAGCTTGGGCGCGGTCTTGATGGCGAAGTCGAGCTGCTTTTCCAGCGTCTCGCGGTTGGTGGCGGTTTCCTCGACAAAGGCGGCGAGATCGCGGACGCGATGCGGCAGTTGCTGCTCCCACACCGTGCCGATGTCCTTGACGATGGAGGCTTCCACCACCGGTTCCTTGCCGGCCTGCAGCATGCCGGCCACCGAAACCGACATGCGCCGCATGGTGTGCACCTGCGCCACCAGCCGGCCGATGCCTTCGGCGCTGCGGGTATCCGGATTCTTGCCGACGGCGCGGACCAGCTCGGTCAGCACGTAATAGGTTTCCAGAAAACGCTCGGGGCCCGACCGTTCATAGGCGAGTTCCGAGGTCGCCTGTTTCCAGGCGCCGTCGATTTCGCCGAGCACGTGATCATCAGGAACGAAGAAGTCGGTGAAAACCACCTCGTTGAATTCAAACTGTCCGGTGATCTGGCCGATCGGGTTCACCTGGATGCCCGGCTGCTTCATCTTGACCAGGAACTGCGTCAGGCCGTGGCGGCGGTTCTCATTGGTCGGCGCTGACGTCCGGAAGATCGCGATCATGTAGTCGGCGATATGGGCAGAGGAGGTCCAGATCTTGGTGCCGTTGATCAGATAGCCGCCGTCGGTCTTGGTCGCGCGCGTTTTTGCCGCGAACAGGTCGGAACCCGAGTTGGGCTCGCTCATGCCGATCGCGAAACACACCTCGCCGCGGCAGATCCGCGGCAGGATGTCCATCTTGATATTCTCGGGCGCGTATTTGAGCAGCACCGGGCCGCTCTGGCGGTCGGCGACGAAGAAGCGTCGCGTCGGCGCGTTCGCGACGCGCATTTCCTCGGTCACCACATAACGCTCGAGGAACGAGCGCTCGTGGCCGCCATATTTCTTCGGCCACGTCATGCCGAGCCAGCCGCGTGCGCCGACCTTGCGGGAAAATTCCGGCACGTCGGTGTCTTCGCGGTTCGGCTGGTGCGGATCGAAGGTGCCGGCGGCGATTTCTTCGGCGAGGAAGGCGCGGACTTCCTTGCGCAACTGCTCGCATTCGGGCGGCAGGCGGATCGGATCGAAACGGAGGGCTGCGGTCATTGTCGACTCTCTAATGCAGGCAGATCGGTGTTGATGTCAGCGCGAGGCCACCAGCGGCCACAATTCATCGGCGCCGCGGGCCGCGACAAGCTTGCCAAGCTCGACCGCCCAAAAACTCTCGGAGCCGAAATCGTCGCGCCAGGCCAGCGCGCGCAGCGAATAGCGGTGCAAAATGTGCTCGATGGTGAAACCGATCGCGCCATGCACCTGATGTGCAATCGCGCTGCCCTTCTCAGCCGCCTCCGCGCAGCGGATCTTGGCCGCCACCGCTTCGAGGAACACTTCGTCGTTGAACGCGGTCGCGTTGGCCATGGCGTCCGCGGCCGAGGTCGCCGCCGCAAGTGCCGCCGCCAACTCGCCGGCGAGCCGCGCCAGATTGTGCTGCACCGCCTGGAACTTTGAAATCTTCTTCTCGAAGGCGACGCGCTCGTTGGAATAGCGCACGGAGATTTCCAGCATCGATTCCAGCGCGCCCGCGATCTGCAGCGATCGCGCGACGCCACCCATCAGCATCAGCCGGGTCTGGTCGAAACCTTTCGGCGCCGGCTTGACCGTGACCGGCTGCACCTTGTCCAGCGTCACCGTGTCCGAATTGTCGCCGCCGAGGCCGAGCCCGGTCTCGATCCGGCACTTGCCGGCATCGACCAGCGCGATGGCGACGTTACCTTTGGCGTCGCTGGCGAGCACCGCAAAATGCTTGGCGGCCTTGGCAAACGGCACGCCGCGGGCCCTGCCCGACAGGCTGCCATCGGCATCGATGGTAATCCGGTCCTTCGGGCTCGCGGGCACCACCGTCATCTCGCCATCGGGCGAGGTGATCTTGGCCTGCGCCAGCAGCCAGCCCGCCAGCATGGTTTCGGCCAGCGGCACCGCGACGGCGAAGCGGCCGGCTGCGCTCAGCACACTGAAACCTTCGGCGAGCGAAGCGCCCGAACCGCCGCAATCCTCGTCGACCCAGGACAAAGGCAGGCCGGCTTCGGTCAGCGCCTGCCATAGCGGCGCTTTCCACGCGCCCTTGTTGTCGCGATTGATGGTTTGAGCGTCAGCGAGATCGGCGAAGATTTTCTCCGCAGTCTCGGCAACGATGTTGTCACTCTCCGCCACAGCGTTCCCCGAAATTGATTGGCACCGGCCGGCCTTGCCGCTTTCGCCAAGACCTCGGGTGCGTTCTTTTCTTGCGCTTTATGATGGGCAAAAGCCATAGCTGTGACAAGCGCTGTCCGCAGGGCTGCATGAGGCGGCGGCATGAGGACATCGCGTGAAGAATAAATTCCGCATAGTGGAACGTTCGCGGATTTGCGCGCACTTCGCGGCACGATATGGTAAGCCCGCGATCTACGGGCGGCTCGAAACCCAGCTCAAAAGCAACAAGAGGAAATGCGGATGTCGAAGGATGGTTTGTGCGCGATAGTCACCGGTTCTGCCTCGGGCCTCGGGGCCGCCACCGCCGCCATTCTGGCAAAGGGCGGCGCGCGCATCGTCATCAATTATTCCAACAGCAAGGCGGAAGCTGAAGCCACCGCCGACCTCTGCCGCAGCGCCGGCGCCGAAGTCGTGGTGGTGCAGGGCGACGTCTCGCGCGACGAGGACTGCAAGAAGATCGCGGCAGCGGCCGCAGCCTGGGGCCGGCTCGATGTGCTGGTCAACAATGCCGGCACCACCAAGCATGTGCCGCATCACGATCTCGACGGGCTGACGGCGGAGGATTTTCAGCGCATCTACGCCGTCAACACGATCGGCCCGTTCCAGATGATCCGCGCGGCGCGCGCACAGCTCGAGGCCGGCGCCAAAGCGTCCGGCAAGCCGTCCGCCGTGGTCAATGTGTCATCGGTCGCCGGCATTTCCGGCGGCGGCTCCTCGGTCGCCTATGCCGCGAGCAAGGGCGCGCTCAACACCATGACGCAGTCGCTGGCGCGCGCGCTGGCGCCTCTGATCCGCGTCAACACGGTGTGCCCCGGCTATATCGATACGCCATGGTTCACGAAGGGCCGCGGTGAGGCGGGCGCGAAAGCAGTGCGCGACGCCGTGGTGGCGAAGGTGCCGCTGAAGGTCGCCTCGACGGCCGACGACATCGCGCAACTGGTGTGCTTCCTGGCCTCACCGGCATCGAGCAACATGACCGGCGAATACGTCCGAATGGACGCGGGGATGCATCTGGTGTTGTGACGATTGGGGACCGTCATTCCGGGATGGTGCGTTAGCACCAGACCTCAGGAGTGCAATTGCACCCCGGGGAATCTCGAGATCCTCAGGTGCGCAATCGCGCACCATAGTTCGATGCTTCGCATCGCCCCGGGATGACGACCACGTCGTCACCTGTTACCCGGATCCGAGATCACGCGGCTGGCCACCAGCCGGTTCCAGATGAACAGTACCACCAGCGCGCCGATGGTGGCGGTGATGAAGCCGGCGCCCTGGTCGGGGCTGTAATGGCCGATCGCCTGGCCGATCCATGTCGCCAGAAACGCGCCGGCGATGCCGAGCACCGTGGTCAGGATGAAACCGGCCGGATTGTTCGGTCCGGGCGAGAGCATCCGCGCGATGATGCCGGCGATGAAGCCGACGACGATGATCCAGATAATGCCGCTCATTTTCTACTCCCCTTTGCGATGCATCGATGGCGACGCGGCGCAATCCTGCGCCGCGCCGGCGCGGCGTCAAATCCGGCCCGACAACTCGTTCTCGTCCGGCAGCCGTCCGTCCGGCGTCAGGTGGTTGACGACGTCGGGCAGATACTTGCTGAGGCCGTGCAGCAACTCGTCGCGGGAAAGGCCGCTTTGGGAGGCGAGGGACTGGATCTGGTCGGCACCGAGCGCGTTGGCGAGGTCGCCGGGCGCGATCTGCTTGTTGGGACCGTTGCTGACCCAGGAACTTGCCTGATCGCCGAGCCCCTTCTGCTGGAATTGATTCAAGAGGTCGCCGAGGCCGCCGCTCAGAACGCTGCCGGCCGCGCCACCCGCGAGCAGACCGCCCAATCCGCCCTTGAGGATGTCGCTCATGCCGCCTGCGCCGCCACCGGGCAGGCTGGCTGTCACATTGCCGGGTGTGGGAGCGGGCGTGGGGCGCGGCGCGGCGCCGGCCTGATTGCCGGTGAAATGCTTGATGCCTTTCCAGGCCAATAGCGCCAGGATCGCCATCGTCATCGGTGACATACCGCCGCCGCTATCGGATTGTGCGCTGGGGGTGCTCGGGCCGCGCGGGCCATTCTGCATGCCGTTGAGTACGTCGAGTAAACCCATGGTCGTCTCCTCCGCGTAGCCCCGCGTGAAACATAACGGCGGCGCATGACGGTTACAAGGAGCGGGTGGCCAGCGCCTGACATAGGCTCGGTCCGCGCGCTCTGCTAGTTTGAAGCCCGATGCAACGCGGTAGGTGAAAAATGGTTGCGGGCCAAAGGATAGGCATTGCAGGGGCGGGTAGCATCGGCTGCTTCGTCGGCGGCATGCTGGCGGCCGGCGGCCGCCGCGTTGCGCTGCTGGCGCGTCCGCGCGTCATCGCCGAAATCGAGGCTCATGACCTGCGGCCGACGAGTTTCGACGGTTTTGATCAGACCATCGCGCGCGACCGGTTCGCATTGTCGGAAAATCCTTCCCTGTTCGGGGATGCCGGCATCGTGCTGGTCACGGTCAAGAGCGCGGATACCGCTGCCATGGCCGATATCGTCGCCAGGCACGCCCCGCCGGATGCCGTCATCGTCAGCCTGCAGAACGGCATCGGCAATGCCGCGCTCCTGCGCGACCGGCTGCCGGGGCGGCGCGTGCTCGGCGGCATGGTGCCTTTCAACGTGATCGCGCTCGGCGACGGGCGGTTTCATCGCGCCACTTCTGGCGACATCGTTATCGAGCAGGACGAGGCGCTGCCGGCGGAGCAGCTGTCGGTGGCCGGCCTGACGATTCGGGCGACCGACAACATTGAGGGCGTGCAATGGGGCAAGCTCGTGCTCAATCTCAACAACGCGCTCAATGCGCTGGCCGACCTGCCGCTGCGCCGGCAACTCAGCTCACGGCCATGGCGGCAATTATTCGCCGATCAGGTGGCGGAAGGCCTGGCTGCGATCCGCGCCGAGGGCATCAAGCCGGTCTCGCCGACGCCGATCCCGCTGGCGTGGACGCCGCCGCTGCTTCGCCTGCCCAATGCCATCTTCGAACCGATGCTGGGGCGGACCATGAAGATCGATCCCGAGGCGCGGTCGTCGATGTGGGAAGATCTCAAACACGGCCGGCGCACCGAGATCGATTATCTGCAGGGCGTCATCACCGCCATCGCCGAGCGTCGGGGGCTCGAGGCGCCGCTGTCGCGCCGGATCGTGGAACTGATCCGGCAGGCCGAGCGCGAGGCCAAGGGCTCGCCGGGCCTGACGCCCGAGCAGATTCGAGCGGGCTGATCGGACGTGCTTGCCTTGAATTGCCGCCGGTCCGACGAGACTCTAGATTGGGCACGAGGGAGGCCCCTGCCTTCTGCTGGCGGGGACGCATCATGCGAGTTGTTTGGACAATTGTCGGGTGGGCTGTCGGACTCGGGTTATTCGCCGCACTGATTACAATAGTAATTCCGTACATCGCGAACGAACGATGCAGAGAACGCTGGTCGCCGCTTCGGCTCGAAGGGGTTTGGGTATTCGAAACTGGGTGCATGGTGCGGGTTGGTCGTAGCCTTATTCGAGAGGAATACGTCACTATCGCTCCGGTGAACCCGACGTCCCGCAAGTGAATCAACGAAAGTAGGCGGCGATCGATTTCAAATTAGGCCGCCAACGATCGAAATAGCCCGTACCCGAGGGAGAGGCGAATGAAACGGACAGGTCTGGCGCTGGTGGCGATTGCCCTTGCCGGCTGGGCATCACAGATCCCTGCCCACGCCGTGCCGCCGACGGCAACGCCGTCGCCGGGCTATGACGCGCGATTGCAGGAGCAGCGGGCGGCGTCACGGGCAGCCGCAGCGCCGGTCGCCAAGCCGCGTCGCGTCAAGAAGCCGCGCACGCATTGAGGCGATGTCGCCTCGTGATTTTGAGCATTGGTGATCGCGGATTGAGCGATGCTGCTAACTCGCTCGCGGTGCGCAGGTCTCTCTGCCGTCGTCCCTGCAAACACGAACGCAGGGACCCATACCGCGTGATCTATCGATAAGGCAGAGTGGCCGACACCTTCTGTCGCAATGACGGCCGGTGGCTATGGGTTCCTGCGTTCGCAGGAACGACAAAAGTGTCAGCTCTTCTTCTGCTTGGCCGCTTGTTGTTGCTGCTGCTGCTGTTGCGGGTTGAACAGCTTTTTGATCTCGTTGACCTTCTCGGAAAGCCGCGGCCATTCGCACGAGAACTGGTTCTTGGCGCATTGGGCAGCCTTGATGCGCGCCGCCTGCTTGACCGGACTTGCCACCGGCACCGGCACCTTTTCGGTCTCAGGTGGCGGAGAATAGGCCGGGTCGTTACGCAGCGACACCTGCTGCAAGTCCTGTGCGGGCGGCGGTTCCGGCTGCTGCTGCTTGGCCGCCAGTGCAGCGGCGACATGGTTGCGCCGCTCGCGCTCGAGATAGGCGGTATACTGCTCGTCGATCTTTTTCTGCTCTTCCGGCGTCGGATTGGGGCCTGCGATGTCGAAGGTGCGGTCCTGCATGAAGTCGTAGTAGGTGTAACCGCCGCCGGCTTTGCGGCGGCCGGCGTACTTCGCGTTGCATTCGGCGAGCTTCGTCGTCTTTTCTTCCTTGGTTTTCGCCTTCTCGGCCACATCGGCGCAGGATTCGAAATCGACAGGCGCGCTGCGCCACCACTGCGCGTCGCAGCGCACCGGAGCCAGCACAACGAGGCTTCCGATGGTGGCAATAGCAAACGAAGAAGCACGTGAGGCGATCACGGACGAGACACTCCGAATTCTCTAGGGAACTGTGATTGAGTCGATTGTCATCATTTTGGCAGCGCTGTCACCCCGAAATTGCACGATTTTCCCGCTGTTATCGTAACCTTATCCGGTGGATGTGACCGATGGAACACAGCACCATGTCGTTGAAAATCATCGAATAAATTCAACGGCAAAGCGTCCTGCGCGCGTGAGGCTGCGACGTTCGAATCGCACACTGTCCGAGAGCGGGCGGATAAGCGCGCCACATTGTGGCGAGAATCAGTCAGATCCTCGTGCGCGGGCCAGGGTGCGCGACGCCGTTTCATCAAACGTGGCGCGATAAAGTCGCGCGAATTCGCCCATGTGATGGAACCCGTTGGCGCGGGCGCACGACGTCACGGTGATGGCGTCGGACCCTTTCACGAGTTGGGCGCGCGCCGACCAAAGCTGCTTGAGACGCAGATAGCGGTGCACGCTCATGCCGCGAACGGCCGCCACTGCGGTGCCCAGCGTTCGGATCGATACGCCGCATTGTTCGGCAAGGTCGGCGCTGTAGATCGCCGAGGCGGCATGGAAGGCGACATAGTCGTCGACCATGCGAACGAGGCGGCAATAGCCCCGGCTGGCAAGCCGGCCCGCCACTTCCGGTGGCCGGCTGCGGCGGAACATCTCATCGACGGCGAGCAGCAGGCCTTCCTGGAGCGCAAGCGCCGAGCGCGTCTCGCGCAACAGGTCGGGTCTGACGGAAGCCGCCTGCAAAATGCCCGAGGTGACGGATCTGACCGTCGCCAGCGCCTCGGCGTCAGGCGTGAACGGGCAGAGTTCGTCCGGCGTATCGAACCATTCCCGATCCTGCAGGCCGGCGCCGAGCGTGATGATGGCGTGCAGCGAACCGCGGGGTTCGACGAACTGCAAATCCAGATTGCCGCGCATGCCGATAAAGGCCGGACGATTCACCGACATGCCGTTGACAGACACGTCGTAGTCGTCCTCGAGTTGGAAGATGACCACGCCGTGCGCCGCGCGGTAGCTGACATCGACAATGCGGGGAAACGAGGTAAGCACGGTGATCTGGCAGAAAGGCAGTTGCACCATCGCGCGGGCGGTATGGAAATTCGCAAGATTGAGGGGGACGCTGCGCGCCTCGGCGACGAACTCGACCGGCCGGAAGGCGTCGATGTCGGAAAACTGGACGATCGAGAGTGCCGGCGAGGGCGAGAGGCTCTGGAACTGCATATCGAAATGACCAGCGTCAGAATTGTCGAATCCTGTCTTCAACGTCGAGCGGTCTGGTTAACTTCGCATTAACAAGTGTGGCCGGAGGCAGTAAATTGATGCCGCGAAGGATCCAGGGGCTGCGCGACGTGTTGCAAATCCCTTATACCTGCTCAAGCGGAATGCTAATTGTTCCGCGGCAATCGAAGCCATCATGTGGCGGCGAATCTGGATCGGTGTGCCAGACACGCCGCCGAGGCAGGGAGAAAATGTCCTTATGAGCATCACCACGGCCATGACGAGCGTGCCGAAGCCCGCGCCTGACCTGATTGAGGCGTTCAGGGGGGCGCCGACCTCCGTGATCAGCGACAACCTTGCGCGGCTGCCGGGCGCGGTAGGTTTGCGGCCGTTCCATCGCGGCAGCAAGCTGGTGGGCATAGCCTTCACCGTGCGCACGCGGCCGGGCGACAATCTTGCGATCCATAAGGCGCTTGAACTGGTCGGGCCCGGCGACGTGATCGTGGTCGATGGCGGTGGCGACGAGACGCGGGCGCTGGTCGGCGAGATCATGATGACGATCGCCCAATATCGCGGCGCCGCCGGCTATGTGATCGACGGTGCGATCCGCGACGTCGCGGCTGTCGCGGCATCCGACTTTCCCTGCTTTGCGCGCACCGCGATCCATCGCGGGCCCTACAAGAGCGGACCCGGCGAAATCAACGTGCCGGTTTCGATCGGCGGCTCGGTGATCTCGCCCGGCGACATCGTGGTCGGCGACGAGGACGGCGTGGTATCGTTTCCCGCCGCGACGGCGCCCGCCTTGCTGGAAGCGGTTCGCGCCCAGATCGCGCGCGAGGAGCAGACCATCATCTCGATTCGCGAAGGCCGCTATCAGGGCAGCTACGGCAAATCCTGACCGATAAGTCTTGATCGATGCGCGAGAGCGCTTGAGGGAGAAACGATGAGTCAGAAAGACGAATTTCACAATCTGGATAACCCGGCCGACGGCCTGCTTCGCGAACTGGCGGCGGGGGTCACGACACGCATTTTCTCCGGCGAGCACGCGATGCTGTCGGTGGTGACGCTGGCGCCGCATGCGAAGGGCAGTCTGCATCACCACCCCGAGGAACAATGGGGCGTGCTGCTCGACGGCTCGGCCATCCGCGTTCAGGGCGGCGAGGAAATTCCGGTCAAGAAGGGTGATTTCTGGCGCACGCCGGGACATGTGCCGCACACCATGCGGGCTGGACCGGACGGCGCCCGCGTGCTTGACATCTTCAGCCCGCCGCGGCCCGAGTACAAAAAGGCCGGGTCCGGCTTCGGCACTTAAGAAGCATTTAAGAGAAGTCTGCGAACAAAACAAAAAAGCGCAGTCACATCGGGAGGAAACACTTGGTGAAAATTACCAGACGCGATTTGCTTGCGGTATCGGCCGCGTTCGCGATAACGCCGGCCCTGGCGCAGCAGGCAAAGAACATGACGCTGGTGGTGCCGTTCCCGCCGGGGGGCTCCACCGACGCGCTGGCGCGGCTGCTGCAGTCGCATCTGCAGACCAAGCTCGGCCGCACCGTGCTGGTGGAGAACAAGTCGGGCGCGGCCGGCTCGCTCGGCGCCATCCAGGTTGCGAAAAGCGCGCCTGATGGCGCGACCTGGATGGTGACCTTCGACTCCCACGCGGTGATCCCCTCGATCCTCGAAAAACCGGGCCTGGACGTCGAGAAGGATCTCGTCCCGGTGTTCCTGGTCGGTACCGCGCCCTACGTCCTCGCCGCCAACGCCGAGCGGCCGTACAAGAATTTCGCTGACGTGATCGCGGCCTGCAAGGCCAATCCCGGCGCGGTGAAATACGCTTCCGTCGGCATCGGCACGCTCGGTCATCTCGCGATGACGATGCTGGGCAAGAAGGCCGGTGTCGAGATGGTGCATGTGCCCTACCGCGGCGGCGGCCCGGCGATGAACGACGTGCTCGGCGGCCATGTCGACATGATCATCGGGTCGGCGGCGCTGATCACGGCGCAACTCGGCACCAACATGCTGCGTCCGATCCTGCAAATGGGGCGTGAGCGGCTGCCTGTCCTCAAGGATACGCAAACCGCCATCGAAGCCGGCTATCCCGATTTCGAGACGCTGGCCTGGTGGGGCATCTTCGCGCCCAAGGACACGCCACCGGACATCATCGCAAGCATGGCCAAGTCAGTGAAGGAAATTCTGAGCGAGCCGGCGGTGGCGACCAACCTGCAGGAGACGCAGCAGATGACGCTGCTGCTCGCCGACGGCAAGGATTTTTCGACGTTCTTCGCCAAGCAGGTCAGCATCTGGGGCCAGGTCGTCCGCGAGAACAACATCAAGGCGTAGCGGCGGAACCTGGAGCATCGCTTTTCGTCATGGCCGGGCTTCGCCCCGGCCATCCACGTCTTTGCAGGACAATGCACGTAACCCTGCCGCCCGGCTACGCGATGGCTTCGCCAGGCTTTGGTGCAGGTAGCTTCGGAACGCTGGCGCAAGGGCTGGCGATGCCGCGCTCGCTTTGCTATGAAGCCTCCAGCACCCGCCTTACCCAGCGGGTCCGCGGTCCCGTAGCTCAGCCGGATAGAGCGACGGTTTCCTAAGATAGTGCTCTCGTCTCAAGGCCCTGACCCGATTGGGAAACCAAGCACGGTTGACCCGAGTAAATCCGAAGTAAATTTGACTAGTTGGCGATAGACCCCTGTTGGCGGTCCACGGATCGAATATGTCAACTACGGCTTCGTTTTTGACTATTGTAGTCGATGCGATGCTGATCACAGCAAAATTGGGCATCCCCTCGACGTCCCGTCCCGACACCTTTGGCAAAGAATTCGCCGCACCATCGACAGGGTGAATATGCTGGCGCGGCCAACACCACGTGCGCTAAGCGCAGTATCAGGTAGTCCAGCAGGCTCTCAGGAAAGAACTTGAAATCAAATCCCGAGTTTGTCGTCGGGCGTGATTTCCACCTGATACTTTTCAAGTCGAAAGTTTTCAAATGACCTAGCCACTCGTTTGGGCTTGTCCTTCTCCTTTAAGACAGTGCGAAACCAATCAGAACTTTCGAGCCCGACATCTAGTGCCTCTCCTTGGTTGGGCGACGAATAAAACTCGTTGGGTGCTCTAAAGTCCTCTTCCGACGCTTCGCAGTAGAAGCCTTCCCGGTTCAAGCGGGCCGTACAGGCCCACGAAGCGCAAGAGATCTGCTGGCGTGTGTACGTTTAGGAAATAAATCAAGAAGGCTTTCGATTTTAGCTGGTTCGTATTCTTGAAGTGTTCCGCCGTTTCTCACGATCCTTTCGCCAAGCGGAACGAACTTTCGCTCGTTAAGATCGATTTGGCCGGGGATGTAAAATCCCTTCGTATCTTTTGCCCATGTGAAACTGACGAGCGCTTCGGCCATGTTTTGCCTGTGTAATGGATAAATATTTTATTCCGTTACATTTGATCTCCTGTCCAGCACTTTGTGTGCGACCGGCAATGTCCACATTCACTAACGAGGCGGTGACCACGAGTTCACTGCTAACTTCGCACGCGGCCGACACCTTCGTCGATGCCGTTTCAAACGAACTTCTTTTACCCAGTAAAATCGCGGCGTCCAGCGAGCCGGCGCTTTTGTCGCGCCCAAGCGGGATTAAGAAGGACGATTCTGACAGTCCTTTTTCACTCGGTAAAAGTGACGCTGCCTACCAAGGTGCTCGGGTCCTGATCGACCTTGGTGCCGGGACGCGGGCAGTGATCGATGCTGGTGTTAGGACCGCCAAAACAGTCAAGCAATATCAGGACGATCCTGAAGCGATCGATGTCTTCATGGCAAAGTTGGCGGAAGGAAAATTTATCTCAGAGAATGAGCGCCGGCTTGGTCGCTCTTCGCCGAAGCTTTCGAAGCTGTGTACTATAGGCGACCATGCCTGCTTTCTTCGTCGTGAGGAGATTCACGAGCATTTCTTGGAGACGGGCAGCACCGGTTACAGCGTCATTTATCAGCTCGTGGTCTACTACAACACGCTACAGGGGGACGAAGAAGCCCGTTTTGACCAGGTGGTAGCTTCGCTCCGGGCGCAAAGGCCATCGTCCCGAAAGGCATTTAGCGACCTAACGCAGCAAGCCAAGAAGGCGAATACTCTTTCTACCGACTCGGAGTTGGGTGGGACCTTGGAAAAGGGGCAGCGCTTCGACTTGATTCTTGCCACCTTGGATCACCGTCGCGATCGTCGTCGCTTGAGTGACGATTATGTCGAAGTGCTACCGTATTGTCAGCGAATACACGAACAGGCATCAGAGCGCTCGGTTGCAATTGTCGTTGGGCGCCTGACCGACCTGCCGGCAATCGAAAACAAACTACTGGCCGGTTTCGTTGTTTCGCAGATTTTGCTGCTCCAGCAGCCCCTCGGTGCGGATGTGACCGAGGCACAAGTGGCGGTGGTCGCCTTACGGGGGCGCGACAACGAGCCGATTGCGGAATTTTCGTGGTTGCCACAAGGCGAGCCAATGGACCCCATTTCGCTGGCCGAACAGCTCGTGCCCAACACGAAGAACAAGCTGCACCTGTTCGCGACTGGGCCTTCGGAAGGCTGGATTTCGGTGATCGGCGAGGCCAATTGGAGTCAGGCCGATGACTGAGCTGCGAGCAATTATGCGTCGGAAAGTCACCGGGTCAAGCCGCGACAAGAATGTCGCGCTGTTGATGTCTGCCGGAATCGACAGCGTTTCTACCGGCATCATTTGTGAGGAAGTCGGAAGGAAGGTTCACGCATACACGTACGAACTTCACGGCTATGGCTCGCACGAACGTGGGAAGGCGGAAGCGCTGGCGAGCCATCTAAAATGGCCCTTGAGCGTTATTACCGTTCCAACGCGGAATCTCGTTTCGGATTTCAAACGTCTGGCGATCCAGCACGGCTGCAAGACCAAGGTACAGTTCGAAGTCCTGTTTCCGTTGCTCTACGTGTTTCCAGGAGTGCAGGAACACGAAGTCTGGACGGGCTTCAATGCCGACGACCACTACGGGAACACGCGGCAAGTCCTCCTTGATCATGCTCGCCTCATCCGCGAAGGTGTGTGTACAGAGGAGCGTAAGAGCCTGTTTGATGATTATCGGCAGGAAATCTATCGGAAATTTGACGACCCGACTTCTTCGGACAGCTGGTGGTTTGCAAGGAGGCTAGCTTCTCTACATGGCAAGGAGCTTTTGGACCCCTACGTCGACCCGGCGGTTCGGAGCTATTTTTCCGCTTTCGATCATGATCAGCTGTCGTCCCTTGCTAAGCCGATCGTGCGCCAGGCGTTTGCCGAAGACCTGAAAGGATTGCCGAATTCGGCCATCGTTAAGGGAGTGCGCCTGCAAATAGGCGGCCGCGTCGACGAGTTGTTTCGAACCTTATTGGCAAATCCGGACATCAACCGTTTCGAGACCAAATACACGACGGTTTCGGCGCTATGCCAGAGATGGGGCAGGGAGGTCGAGGCAAATCCCGAAGCCTTCGCGGCACAGTTGGACGCCCTGCCGCCGCAGCCTGGGCGAACGTCCACCGGTGGCGGGCCGACGTTATTGATGTTGCTCGATGGCGAGCGTTCCGGAGGCGTTCTCGATGCCCAGGAACTTCAAGGTCATTTCGACCTTCGCCGGTGGCGGAGGATCCTCCGTCGGCTATAGGCTGGCGGGCGGTAGCGTGCTCACGGCGAACGAATTCGTCCCCGAAGCCGCTCGGACGTACCAGACCAATTTCCCAGATTGTGTAGTTGATCAGCGCGACATCCGGGAGATCAGCGCGAGTGACGAAACGGTCGCGGCGCTCCTGTCCCGTGTCGGACTGAAACGAGGGGAGCTCGACATCCTCGACGGTTCCCCACCCTGCTGCGAGTTCAGTACCGCCGGGAGAGAAAATCGGCAACCAAGACGAGCTGCGATC
>CAWFMW010000065.1:0-151687 GCA_963816815.1 uncultured Alphaproteobacteria bacterium | reverse complement strand
GCAGCACCTGGATCACCCTGATATCGGTGTTCTGCTCCAGAAAGAGCGTCGCAAAGCTGTGACGAAGGGTGTGCGGGGACACCTGCTTGCCGATCTCGGCCATCTGGGCCGCGGTATCGCAGGCGCGCCTGAGCTGGCGCGCCGACATCGGGTCGACCGGGTTCATTCCGGGAAACAGCCACCCCTGTGGGCGTGCCACGTTGTACCAGGCGCGCAGCAGCTCAAGCAGATGCGGTGAAAGCATCACGTAGCGGTCTTTGTGGCCCTTGCCCTGTTCGATCCCGGATCACCATGCGCTTGCTGTCGATGTCGGATACCTTCAGCGCAACCACCTCGGACACTCGCAATCCGGCTCCATAGGCCACACTCAATGCCACCTTGTATTTGAGCCCCGGTGCCGCATCGAGAAAACGTGCAACTTCTTCCGGGCTCAGGATGACCCGGAAGCTTGCGTGGCACGTGGATAAACTGGGCATGGTTGACGATGTCGGCGCGTCCAAGCGTGATCTTGAAAAAGAACCGCAGTGTCGAGATGCTTTGGTTGTCAGCGTCGGAACGCCGGCGCCACTTCTCGCTGGATGAAGCTGATAGCGGCGCACGTCTTCGAAGCTCGCGGTATCGGGCGAGCGGCGGAGGAAAACAGCGAAATGCTGACCCTCTGCACGTAGTCATGTTGGGTCTTCGGCGCGAACTTGCGGATCGTCATGTCTTCGATCATGCGCCGCCGCAGCGGGCTTATGGCCTTACCGGTCATGAGGGATGCTCCTGTCTTGGTGAAGGTTGCCAACCCCTCATCTCAAGACAGGACGCCCCGTAGCGCTATCGTGTTGGCTGTGTCGCCAGCCGCAGCGCCCTACCGCGCGAGCGGTTTAGTCCCCTGACCCACAACAGACATCGACCGCTTGACGTCCGAGAATAGCTTCAAGCTCCGCCAGCGGCGACCTTATCGAGGCCGTAGCGCGCTGCGCTGGTGGGCCATTTCACCGAGCCGCGTCCGCACGAAAGTCTGGAAGCGGTCTGCGGACGGCGTCAACCGGGCGTCTCGAACGCGAAGCACCGAGACGATGTTGCGAACATTCCATCCGGGAATTCGGATAACAACCAATGATCCTCTTTGCAGTTCTGTGGCGACGACATAGCGGCTGATGGCCGCAATGCCGTAGCCCTTTTTCAATGCATGCACGGCGCCTCGTTGGATGGCAGCTCGAGCCGGCGGCCGGGAACGATACCCACCCGGGCCAATCCTTCGTCCGATGAGATGCGCGTCGCCGAGCCTTCCTCGCGCGAAATCCAAGCCAATTTTTCAAGATTGTCGCGCGATGGCCGCCGCGGTACGAGCGCGGATTTGCCTACGATCACGACTTCGTACTCCAACAGCGGTTCGGTTTTGATTTCAGGTGCCGCGGACCGTACCTGCCACGAAACCGAGCTCGGCGCGATGCGACCTAACATTACAGTTGCCATTTATGGAGATTTCTGAGAATCCGTCAGCGACGCTGATTGTGAACGTCGTGGACGCAGACAGCGTCGATTGAAGAGACGCTTGCGTTGTGGGCGGCGGCGCTTCGGGAGATCAAGAAGCGGATACGTCCGCTGTTCGGGCAAGAGCGTGTTGCGAAGAATGCTGGCTTGTTTCTGGAAGGCCTGCTCGGAGAATCGCAGCAACGCATGACCGGCTGGATGCGCGCGGAGGCGGCTGGCGATCCCGGCCCATGGCGGCAGCAAGCGATCCTGGGGTCGCCGCGCATCGGGACGCGGATGCGTTGCGCGATACCGTCTCGCGACTACGTCATCGAGCATTTGGCGGATGATCGATGCGGTGCCTCGCGATCGACGAGACCGGTTCGCCTCGAGCAGGGCAAGGTCGTCGGCCGAGCTGGCGCGGCAATACACCGGTTCGGCGGGCAAGATCTACGAACTGCCAGATCGGCGTGTCCTCGCCGCCTATGCTGCGCGACCTCGCCGCCATGCGTTCATCGACCGCGCGCGTATCTTCCGAAGGATTGGACCGACGATCCAGATCGCCTCAAAGCCGTGTACGTACCCCCCGACGTCGGCTTTGCAACCAAACCCAAGCTTGCGACGAGAATGATCGCACGCGCGATAGCTGCGGCTGTCCCGTTCAAGTGGGTTGCCGGCGATACGGTCTACGGTGTTGGCGACATCGAACAGCAGCTACGTCAGGCAGGCAAAGGTTATGTACTCGGCGTCAGCAGCGCTCATGTACTTTCATTCCTGGGGCAAGCGTCGATCGGTCACCGGCACGGCCGCCGACATCGCCCGGACCCGACGTGCGCCCGACTGGAAACGCCTGTCCGCAGGAGCCGGAGCCAAAGGACCGCGGCTGCATGATTGGTGCTATCTCGAATTGGCCGATCTCGATGCCGGGCAGTTCAACAGCGCCAATGACGGTTTCGTGGACCCGCGGCCTGCTGATCCGTCGCCGCATCGCCGATGGCGATCTCGCCTTCTTCACGACCTGGTGCCCGGCAGGAACAACCATCGAAACGCTGGTCGCAGTCGAAGGCCATCGCTGGGCGATCGAGGACGAAGTTCCGATGCCGCCAAGAACGAGTTCGGGCTCGATCACAACGAGAGCCGATCCTGGCATGGCTGGCATCGCCACGTTTCCATGGTGATGCTCGCCTTCGCCATGATGGCGGTGATCCGCCATCATGCTCAATCCGGTTCTGCCAAAAAAAACCAAACGCCGACCCACGGCAAAAGCCAATCTATAGCCACGCCGTCATTGATCCGATGGTCGATCCAGGAAGTCCGCCGCATTGCCGTCAGGCTCGCGCGAAAGCGGATACAACCCGCACACATCATCGCATGGTCGCTCTGGCGCAGAGCTCACCAAGCGACCGCTCAGCGCGCCCACTTCAAAGCAAAACGGCAACTGTAATGCTAAGCAATTCGACCGCCTGCTCGGCCGTTCCCACTGTCATTCTGACGCGCACTCCGGGGTGGGAATGCTGGAACTCGGCGATGATCTCAGGCAGCAGATATGTGCCGGTGAGCGACGACGCCACGACGGTCACCGAACCTGAACCGCTCTTGCGGAATTGTGCGGCGCCGAGACCCGCCTGCACCAGGAGGGACTCGGCACGAAGCACGTAGTCCGCAACGAAATCACCTGCAGTGGTGAGCGCGCCGTCCCGCCGTGCCCGCTCCACCAGTTTGAGACCCAACGCATGCTCCAACTCGGCGATGTGTTTCGAGATCGCCGGCTGGCTGATGTGCAACTCGGTGGCGGCTGCCGAGAATGACCTTTGCCGGGCAAACGCTGCGAAGGCGCGCAATCGTGCTTCCAGTTTCATAACCTGAGCTTATACGAATACGCCAATTATGTATTTTTTTCTTGCTCCCGGGATGGCTATGGTCGACGCAAGTGCATGCTGTTGATGACCAACGGGAGAGATCATGCCGGCGTTCATCTGCTCGACCTGCGGTACGCAATATCCGCCAAGTGAAGCGCCGCCGGCTCAGTGCCCGGTATGCGAAGATGAGCGCCAGTACATCCTGCCCGAGGGGCAGTTGTGGACAACACTGGAACGGCTCAGGATTTCGCACCTCAACAGTTTTCGCCAGTACGAGCCGGGCCTCATCGGTATCGGTACGCAGCCAAAATTCGCCATCGGGCAACGTGCCCTGCTGGTGTGTACGCCCGAAGGCAATGTCCTCTGGGATTGCATCTCGCTGATCGACGACGCCACCGTCACCCTGATCAACGGGCTCGGCGGATTGCGCGCGATCGCCATTTCTCATCCGCATTTCTACACGACGCTTGTCGATTGGAGCCGAGCGTTCGGGAACGTTCCCGTCCATCTCCACGCCGACGATGCCAAGTGGGTGAGGCAGCCTGATGACTGCATCAAGTTCTGGCAAGGCGAGAGATTCGAGCTGTTGAAAGGTGTGTCGTTGATCCACGGCGGCGGGCATTTCCCCGGTGGAACGATGCTGCATTGGGCGGCGGGGGCCGAAGGCAAAGGTGTGGTGTGCTCGGCAGACATCGCCATCGTGAACCTGGACCGCAAGTCCTTTGCGTTCATGCGCAGCATTCCGAACTTCATCCCCCTGTCCGAAAAGGGTGTCCGAGCCATCGGGGCGGCACTGATGCCTCTGGAGTTCGATCGGGTCTACAGCCACCACTTCGAGCGCGTAATGCATTCAGGTGCGAAGCAGATACTGCAGAGCTCCGTGGAGCGCTACGTTGCGGCGATCGGTGGAGCCTACGATCGGGTGTGAGGGTGAGAAAGGCTTCAACGAGCGTTATCCAAAAGCGGAGCGAGGATGGCCGCTTCTGGCACCTTTGAGACATGGCGACCGGCACTGACGATGTCCGTTTCTAGCGGAAGACCGGAAGCAGTCGGCCGCAGCCAAAATGACGCGATTGACCCACTTCGGAAGTCGGGTTGAGGCGAAAACTGCCATCCAATCGGTGAGCAGGAGAAACGACGACTGGCAGCGGTGCTAATGGGCGGATGTCGCGCGTACAGCCCGGCTCATGAGATGAAGTGTGCGGCGTATCCAATCATCGCAGCATACGCGCTCACTCCGATAGTCGTGCGGGCCGCTTGGTGAGGGCCTTCTTATTTGCTTCGAAACGATCAACCTTTCGAGTTTGTTGCCATAGCTCAACAGCGTGGCCGTCCACTAATTGTTTAGCGAGGCGCTTTGCCTCTTCGTCGTTTTCGCAAACTATCTCTACACGGCCAGTTATGTGGTCGTCGTCCCCGATAATGTAGGCATAGTATCCCCCATGGCGTCGCCCGCCTATCTTGGGGGAGTAAGCTCTGACGACCGCAGCCAATCGTTCAAATGGCTGGCGGTGTCTAGCTGCCTGATCTTCTTCACAAGGGCGTCCCGTTGGGGGCCGTGTGGGGTCTTGGCTAGCTGTTCCTCGCAGCGGACTTTCTCTGCTGCAATCTGATCTTCAAAACTGTGGGGCCTGGATCGTTGTCGCTGGCTCATGGTTGGCTCGCTACGATGCCTGTGGGGCGTAGAGGTCCGAGTTACACTCCACATATTTTGTCGGGTATCCGACACAGTGTCAGGCGTCGAGTTGGGCCGTCTAATTTTAATTTCGCGGGGCGGAACCGTTTCGGATAGCAACACTTATTTGGCTTGTGTGCTGTTTGTAACTTAACGCCCCGGGCAGGGGTCGGGGGCGGCAGTCTTGGAATTACCTATTATCCTCGTGATCGAGGACGAGCCTTTGATACAGAACCTAGTTGAGGAAACGCTCAGCGATGGCGGTTTCGAAAGTGCCGTCGTTCCATCCGGCGAAGAGGCCGTGACCCTATTGAAGGGACACAAGGGCAAATACCGCGCGCTAGTGACGGACATTCATGTGGGAGGAACAATGGATGGCTGGGAAGTCGCCCAGCACGCGCGCGAGATCGAACCCGACTTCCCCGTGGTCTATATGAGTGGAGCCGCTGCGGCGGATTGGACATCGAAGGGTGTCCCCCACAGCATTATGCTGGCAAAGCCGTTCGCTCCGGCCCAGCTTCTCACGGCAATCTCTAATTTGCTCAACAGCAGCACTCCGACCGCCGCCCCGTGAGCGAATGACTCGGGCGGCCTTCTCGGCCTTCATCTGCGCCACCAGTTCCTTGATCCGATCAACGGTAAGCTGGTCACCAATGTTGGCGCGTATCCGTTCGTAGCGCTCGATCCTTTCGTCGAGTTTCTCACATTTCTCACACATTACAGGGTCCGCATTTGCGCGGGGTTTGACGCAGACACGACAGCCGCCGTGGCTGGGCAATTGGCTGGGGCATTATATGGTCGTTCGGGTATTCCCAACGACTGGCTCGCGAAACTCGCCTGGCGGAGCAATATCGAAGCCACGGCGGACGAACTGTTTGAAATAGGATTGTGACTGCTGGAGGCGATGCAGGCGAAGGGTCTCTGTTGAAGTTCGGCGCCTGCGCGTGTATAATGAAAATTCATCAAGACGAGGGTGGCACCTCGACCAACCTGCCGGCATACCGTGGCAAGGTGGTTATCGCGCAAGCGAGATGTGGCCGTTAGCACGGCAAATATAACGGAAAGTGCCACCCTCCAAGCACAACGCTTAGGAGGGCTTTATGATCCCCAACTTCGTCAAACCCATTCAGTCTGCCGCGATCAATCGTCGCGGATTTCTATGGTCGGCTGCAGCTTCGACTGCTTGTGTCGGTGTCGCTGCCACTGAAAACGCGTCTGCTCCCGAAATTATCCACCTTGTGCCTCCGGCCCGACAAACGATGGATATTGAGGCCCGCAATATCGGGCTAATCACGGCATACCGGCCGGAGTTTACGCCGGCAGAAAACCGAGCGCGGAATGGAGAACTACGCGCTGATCTTGACTCCTTTGTGCGGCCCGCTCCTGGTGCGGGGCCGATATGTAGAGAAGCGGGGTTTACCTGATCAGAGAACGACCGAGATCGAAGCCTTCCTAGTTTTTGGGAGCGCCGAAGATAGTGGAAATCTGAAAGGGCTGCTCCGGAAGTATGGCAGAAAATACGATCAGGATTTGGTCGTGCATAAGCCCTATTATCAAGATGCCCAACTGCATGTGCTAAGGGATTTGCCCAACTCGGGAATGAGCGAGCGAGACACGAAAAAGATAGGCCGATTTTCTCCGGGTCATGTAGGTACCTACTTATCCTTGATGACAAAACGGGGTGCGTTTCCATTGCCCCCTGAATTGAGAGAGATCCGGCCAAATCCGGGCAGCGAGCAACTCGAGGGTCACTGGGAAGAGATCGAGTTTTGGTCGTATCGTGTGGGCTTCTATATCAAGCCGCACCATCGTCGGGTCTATTTCGACGAGACTGGCATCCACGGGGCGAGTTGAGGAGGGTAGACCAATGAACTGGCTTGCTGACGGGAAGCATATCTCCCTCTTGCGGCGGTCAGGGTCGTAATTCAGAACGATATCCAGCCGCACTCTGTCGATCATGCGAGGAAACACTGGTGGATCGACAGGGTGGAAAAATAACATTATCAATCGCGGGTGGCGGTCCATTTAGAGCGGCGACATGATGATTGAGGCGGCGGGATCGCCCGCGAAATCGGCGGCAACTCTTCAACTGAAATAGACGTGGAACCCTTTGGCTTTAGTCATGCGGCGCCCGCCGGTACGGCGGCATCCACTCGCCGCGGTCCAAGCGCAAATATTTTTCCACCAGCCAAGCCTGTTGGTCGCGCCAGGCCTGAGAGTCGGTCCTCGTGTAGTGTGGCAGATAGTCTTGCCAAGCGGCCTTAAACGCGGTGCGGGCCTCGGCGAACGTGTCCGCCGTGCTGCCGCGCTGGTCGCCGGGCCCGCACAACCACTTCCAACGCGGCACTGCGTCCGGATCGCAGTCGGCGCGGGCGATGCTGCCGACGTGAACGTCGCCGTAATAGATCAGCCAGCTGTCGCGGCGGTGAGGATCAGGTCGGCGCGTGAGTTGACGCATGGGCATATTTAAGCGGTGCCAACGGACCTTTTGCAACGTCCGCCCTTGGGGACAACGGGGAATGTTTTCGACACGTCTATCGTTATCGGAATTGAAACGCCACTACCACTGGACAGCCCCCTCAGCGAGGTCCACTCTCTTAAAATTGGAGGGGTGGGGAATGACCAAGCTAATTTTCGCCACGGCTATTGTTATGGCGGCATCGACCGTCGCACTTGCCCAGCAACTATCCAGAACACCTGACCCGAAGTGAGTTGAGGCATGCAAACAGCTTGCTAGGGAACGAGGGTTCACATTTGACGTCAAGAACCGCAATAGAATCGCGTTTCTCTATGCCCCCCCCCGAAAACCTTCAGGATAAAGCGCTCAGCGCCTTACTGGATTATTCCATTCTTGCGAGGAATTCTTTGTGCCTGAGGCTGACGTATGAGGGGCCTGTCGGTTCGGGCGATCTCGGATTGGCTGCAGACCGGCAAGACCACCCGAGACAGCTAACCCCGGCGGGTCCGGTCCAGCGGCACCACCTTTTCTGTTTTTCCTGGCTCGCAATAGGCGGCCCATGCGTCCATCAATTTGCGCCGCTTATCGAGTGCATCGCCTCTCCGGTACGCCTGCTCCGCCTTATCGCCAATAACATGAGCCAACGCGGTCTCAGTTACTTCGCGGGGAAAGTCGGTCACATTGCCAGCCCAATCACGAAAACTAGAACGGAAACCGTGGACGGTTGCCCCCTCGACCCTCATTCTGCGCAGGACCATTTTCATCGCCATGGTGGATAGCGGCCTCTTTAACTTTTGGCCTGGGAAAACAAACTCGCCCATGTTCAGTCCAGCCAACCGCTTCAAGATCGAAACTGTGCGACCGGACAATGGCACCCTATGCTCGCGACCTGCTTTCATCCGGTTGGCGGGAACAACCCAGATTTTCTTTTCCAGATCGATTTCCGACCATCTTGCTCCCAACACCTCACCGGAACGGGCGGCGGTCAAGATGCAGAACTCAAGGGCAAGGGCCGCCGGGGACTCTCGTTTGCGCAGTTCGGCGATGAACCCGGCAACCTCCTCATAGGGCATGGCTGCATGATGCCCACGAGACAGCTTGGATGGTCGGGGCAGTAAGTGATCCATGTGGCCGCGCCACCGGGCAGGGTTCTCCCCCTCGCGAAATCCCTTAGCCTTCGCCGCATCCAGAACTTTTTCAATGCGCCCCCTAAGGCGGGAAGCGGTTTCGGCTTTTTTGGTCCAAATCGGGGTCAAAACTGCCAGTACGTCGTCCGTGCCGACAGTATCAACCGGCTTGTCACGCAAGGAGGCTGCGTAGGTCGCAAGGGTGTTCTTCCACTGCGCTTTGTGTTTCTCGCTCCGAAAGCCAGCCGATAGGGCTTCGCGAACGCTGTCAGCCATTTCGCCAAATGTAGGAAATCCCATCGTTCCGCTTGCGGTCATCGATAGGGTTCAAGCCCTGAGCAAGCTTACGCCGGGCCGCTGCCGCCCTCTCGCGGGCATCAGCGAGGGACACGACGGTCGCACTTCCGAGGCCCATTTCCCTTGCTCTGCCCCGCCATGTGAAGCGCAGCACCCACTTGCGCGATCCGCTCGGGGAGACGATCAGGTAGAGATTGCCGCCATCGCTATATTTGCCAGCTTTGGCGGTTTGCACTTTCCGGGTGGTTAGATTAGCGGCCATTCGAGCGTCCCATGCCAGTCCCCAATTTGGTCCCCAAATCTGGTGAGGATTGGGTTGGATTTCAAGAGACCGCATGAGACAACAGTTTACAGAAACGGCTCAGTAATAGCTGTTATTTGGAGATGAATTGGACCGCACCGGATCAATCAAGATAAATGTCAGGAGGAGCATCCGTCCCCCAAATGCAACGCCCGATACGGCCCTAGAGCGCCATCTGGCGGCTGATCTCGGCGGGATCGAGGTTGGCGCGGTCGCAGGCATATTTCACCGCGCCGCGGTCCATGACCGCGAAATTGTCGCCGAGCTCGCAGGCAAAGTCGAGATATTGTTCGACCAGCACGATCGCCATGTTGCCGAGGCTGCGCAGATAGGTGATGGCGCGGCCGATGTCCTTGATGATCGACGGCTGAATGCCTTCGGTCGGCTCGTCCAGCAGCAACAGCTTTGGCCGCATCACCAGGGCGCGACCGATCGCCAATTGTTGCTGTTGCCCGCCAGACAGGTCGCCACCGCGCCGTCCCAGCATCGAATTGAGCACCGGAAACAGCGAGAACACGTCGTCCGGGATGTGGCGGTCTTCACGCTTGAGCGGCCCGAAGCCGGTCTTAAGATTTTCTTCCACCGTTAGGAGCGGAAAAATCTCACGGCCCTGCGGCACGAAGCCGATGCCGGCGCGTGCGCGCTCGTAAGGCTTGAGGCCGGTAATGTCATTCCCCTCCAGCGCAATCGAACCGCCCGATATCGGGTATTGCCCGACCATTGCGCGCAGCAGCGAGGTCTTGCCGACACCGTTGCGGCCGAGCACACAGGTCACCTTGCCCGGCTCCGCCGACAGCGAGACACCGCGCAGCGCCTGCGCCGCGCCGTAGTAAAGGCTGATGTTGTCGACCTTCAGCATGGTTCAGCGCCCCAGATACACTTCGATCACCCGCTCGTTCGACGAGACCTGATCGATGGTCCCCTCCGCCAGCACCGTGCCTTCATGCAGGCAGGTCACCTTGACGCCAAGTTCGCGGACGAAGGTCATGTCGTGTTCGACGACCATGACCGTCTTTTCCTTGTTGATTTCCTTGAGTAGCTCCGCGGTCTGATGCGTTTCGACGTCGGTCATCCCGGCGACCGGCTCGTCGACCAGAAGCAGCTTCGGATCCTGCGCCAGCAGCATGCCGATCTCGAGCCACTGCTTCTGGCCGTGCGACAGGCTTCCGGCCAAGCGGTTGCGGGCATCGGTCAGGCGGATGGTTTCCAGCACGCGGTCGATCCGCTCGGCTTCGTCCCGGCTGCCGCGCCAGAACAGCGTGCCCTTGACGCTGTGATCGACGTTGAGCGCCAGCAGCAGATTGTCCTCGATGGTCTGGCTCTCGAACACCGTCGGCTTTTGGAACTTGCGGCCGATGCCGAGTTCGGCGATGCGGGTCTCATCGAGCCGCGTCAGATCGGTCATGCCGTCGAACAGCACCGTGCCCTCGTCCGGCTTGGTCTTGCCGGTGATGATGTCCATCATGGTGGTCTTGCCGGCGCCGTTCGGGCCGATGATAGCGCGCATCTCGCCGGGCTCGAGCGTCAGCGACAGGTTGTTGATGGCGTGAAAACCGTCGAACGAGACGTGCACGCCGTCGAGATAGAGCAGCGCGGAAGTGGTCCTTCCCTCCATGAC
The DNA here is from genome assembly GCA_963816815.1 of uncultured Alphaproteobacteria bacterium. Lineage (GTDB taxonomy): Bacteria > Pseudomonadota > Alphaproteobacteria > Rhizobiales > Xanthobacteraceae > Bradyrhizobium. The sequence goes on along the minus strand of CAWFMW010000065.1, from coordinate 140,891 downwards.
ACTCATGCGTTCACTCCGCCGGTCTCGGTTCGCCGACGCCGTCTTCGCGCTCGGCGCTCTCGGCATCGGCCGACAGCTGTTTGGCCTTCCGCCCCTCCCACCATGCGTTGAAGGTGCCGATAATCCCCTTCGGCAGCAGCAGCGTCACCAGGATGAACAGCGCGCCCAGCATGAACAGCCAGTACGGTGCCAGCGGACCCGATGTGAAGACGGTCTTCGCGTAGTTGACGACGACGGCGCCGAGCGCTGCACCGACCAGCGTGCCGCGGCCGCCGACCGCGACCCAGATCACGGCCTCGATCGAATTGCCCGGGGCGAATTCGCCGGGATTGATGATGCCGACTTGCGGCACATAGAGCGCGCCGGCGACGCCGGCCATGCAGGCTGACAGCGTGAACACGAACAGCTTGTAGGACTCGACGCGGTAGCCCAGGAACCTGGTGCGCGATTCGGCGTCGCGGATGGCGATCAGGACCTTGCCGAGTTTTGAGGTCACCACCGCACGGCAGATCAGGAAGGCGACAATGAGCGCCAGACAGCTCAGCAAAAACAGCGCGGCGCGGGTGCCGTCGGCCTGCACGTTGAAGCCGAGGATATCCTTGAAGTCGGTCAGGCCGTTGTTGCCGCCAAAGCCGAAATCGTTGCGGAAGAACGCCAGCAACAGTGCGTAGGTCATCGCCTGCGTGATGATCGAGAGATAGACGCCGGTGACGCGGGAGCGAAACGCCAGCCAGCCGAAGCAGAACGCCAGCAGGCCCGGCACGACAAGGACCATCAGCGCCGCGAACCAGAACATATCAAAACCGTACCAGTACCAGGGCAGGCTCGGATAGTTCAGGAACACCATGAAGTCGGGCAGGATCGGATTGCCGTAGACGCCGCGGCTGCCGATCTGGCGCATCAGGTACATGCCCATCGCGTAGCCGCCGAGCGCGAAGAAGGCGCCGTGGCCGAGCGAGAGAATGCCGCAATAGCCCCAGATCAGGTCGATCGAGAGCGCCAATACAGCGTAGCAGGCATATTTGCCGAACAGCGCAACCAGATAGGTCGGCACTTGCAGCGCGGAGCCGGCCGGCAGCAGCAGGTTGGACAGCGGGATCAGCACGCCGATGCCGGCGACTACCAGGATGAAGATGGAAGCGCTCCGGTCGAGCGAGCGGGTAAGGAAGTGGGGCGTCATCGGAGGTCACCTCTCCCGCTTGCGGGGGAGGTCGACGCGCAAAGCGCGGCGGGTGGGGGTGTCTCCCCAAGCGACAGAGTTCGCGGAGAGAGCCCCCACCCCGACCCTCCCCCGCAAGCGGGAGAGGGGGAGGCGCCGCGACGCGGGGCGATAGTTGAGCACAATTCCGGCGTCATGCTTCCACCGCCCGGCCCTTGAGCGCGAACAGGCCGCGCGGCCGTTTCTGGATGAACAGGATGATCAACACCAGAATGGCGATCTTGCCGAGCACGGCGCCGGCCACCGGCTCCAGGAATTTGTTGGCGATGCCGAGCGTAAACGCGCCGACCAGCGTGCCCCAGAGATTGCCGACGCCGCCGAACACGACGACCATGAAGCTGTCGATGATGTAGCTCTGACCGAGATTGGGGCTGACATTGTCGATCTGCGACAGCGCCACGCCGGCGATGCCCGCAATGCCCGAGCCGAGGCCGAAGGTCAGCGCATCGACGCGCGAGGTGGCGATCCCCATCGAGGCCGCCATGCGGCGATTTTGCGTGACCGCGCGCATCTCCAGCCCGAGCGCCGTGTAGCGCAGCATGGCGAGCAGGATGGCGAATACGGCCAGCGTGAAGCAGAGGATCCAGAGCCGGTTATACGTGATGGTGATCTGCCCGATTTCGAACGCGCCGCTCATCCAGGAGGGGTTGCCGACTTCGCGGTTGGTGGGGCCGAACATGGTCCGCACCGCCTGCTGCAGCACCAGCGAGAGACCCCAGGTCGCCAGCAGCGTTTCCAGCGGGCGGCCGTAGAGGAAGCGGATGATGCCACGTTCGATAATGACGCCGAGCGCGCCGGCGACGATGAAAGCGAGCGGCACCGCGATCAGCAGCGAATAGTCGAACAGGCCGGGATAGCGGGTGCGTATGACCTCCTGCACGACGAAGGTGACGTAGGCGCCGATCATCACCATCTCGCCATGGGCCATGTTGATGACGCCCATCACACCGAACGTGATGGCGAGCCCGATCGCGGCGAGCAAGAGCACCGAGCCGAGCGACAGGCCATACCAGGCATTTTGCACCATCGACCACATCGCCAGATTGCTCTGGATCGAGGCGATCGCACTGGTCGCGGCGCGCGCGACATTGGGCGGCGCATCGCTGGGCAGCCCGGTCAGCAGCGCCATCGCTTCCTGGTCGCCCTTCGCTTTGATCACGGCAACGGCTTCGAGCTTTTCCTGCTCGGTCGCGTCAGGCTTGTAGAGCAGGATGGCCGCTCGGGCCTCGGTGAAGGCCGTCTTGGCAGCCTTGTTGGTTTCCTTGGCGAGCGCGCCGTCGATGACGGGAAGTGCGCTCTCCTCGTGGCTCTTGAAGACCGATTGCGCGGCGGCGATCCGCTTGGCCGGATCGGGCGACGCCAACGTCAGGCCGCCGAGCGCGGCTTCCACGGTGCGGCGCAGGCGGTTGTTAAGGCGGACGGCGGTAGCACCATCCGGCAGCTTGTCGACAGCGGCGCCGGTGGCGGCATCGATGATCTTGCCGTCGGCACCCGTTACGAAAACTTTCTTGGATTCGGGATCAACCGACAGCCGGCCTTCCTGCAGCGCGCTGATGATCGGGAAGGCGAGCGGATTGCCCGATGTGGCGACCGTGCCGACGGCTTCGTCGGTGTCGGAAAAATCGTCATTGGCGAATTTGGCGACCGCATCCTCGAACGGACCCGCCAGCGCCGGCACGGCGAAGGCTGCGGTCAAGAGGATGGCGAGCAAGGCGGCGCGAATACGGTGCAGGAAATTGGCAAACACAATACGACCCCGGCGGGAGTGTGGGGAGAAGGCGGCGGCAGCGCCGCCTTCTCCGTTCTTGCTTGGAGGTTCTCTTGGTAGTTCTCTTGGAAGTTTCTTGTTACGTCTTACGTCAGGAGATCATGATCCTGTCGGGCGGGATCAGGATCCCTGACCGCCGCACTTGTTGGTCTTGGTGTTGTAGTTGCCGCACTTCTTGCCAACCCAGTCGCCGATCAGGTCCTTGGAGCCGTCGAGCTCCTTCGACCATGCATCGCCAGCGACAAGACCCGGGGTCTTCCACACCACGTCGAACTGGCCGTTGGCTTTGATTTCGCCAATGAACACCGGCTTGGTGATGTGGTGGTTCGGCAGCATCTTGGAGGTGCCGCCGGTCAGGTTCTTGGCTTCGATGCCGGGCAGCGCGTCGATCACCTTGTCCGGATCGACCGACTTCGCCTTCTCGACCGCCTTGACCCACATTTCGAAGCCGATGACGTGTGCTTCCATCGGGTCGTTGGTCACGCGCTTCGGATTCTTGGTGTAGGCCTGCCAGGCCTTGATGAACTTCTCGTTGGCCGGATCCTTGATCGACTGGAAGTAGTTCCAGGCGGCCAGATGGCCGAGCAGCGGCTTGGTGTCGATGCCGGCGAGTTCTTCTTCGCCGACCGAGAACGCGACAACCGGAATGTCGGTCGCCTTGATGCCCTGGTTGCCGAGCTCCTTGTAGAAGGGAACGTTGGCGTCGCCGTTGATGGTGGAGACCACGGCGGTCTTCTTGCCGGCCGAGCCGAACTTCTTGATGTCGGCCACGATCGTCTGCCAGTCGCTATGACCGAACGGCGTGTAGTTGATCATGATGTCTTCCTGCTTGACGCCCTTCGACTTCAAGTAGGCTTCGAGGATCTTGTTGGTGGTGCGCGGATAGACGTAGTCGGTGCCGGCCAGCACCCAGCGCTTCACCTTCTCGTCCTTCATCAGGTAGTCGACCGCGGGGATCGCCTGCTGGTTCGGCGCCGCACCGGTGTAGAACACGTTGCGTTCGGACTCTTCGCCCTCGTACTGCACGGGGTAGAACAGGATCGAATTCAGCTCCTTGAACACCGGGAGTACGGACTTGCGCGACACCGAGGTCCAGCAGCCGAACACGACCGAGACCTTGTCCTTGGTGATCAGTTCGCGCGCCTTTTCCGCAAACAGCGGCCAGTTCGAGGCGGGGTCGACCACGACGGCCTCGAGCTTCTTGCCGAGCACGCCGCCCTTCTTGTTCTGCTCGTCGATCAGGAAGAGAACGGTATCCTTCAGCGTGGTTTCGCTGATGGCCATGGTGCCGGAGAGCGAATGCAGGACGCCAACTTTGATGGTGTCGTCCGCCGCCTTGGCGTTTGAAAATGTGGCCAGGCCCAAAACCAGGCCGGCAGTCGCCGCCAGCCAGCGGCGGCGGCTCATCGCCGTTATATCGTGAGTCAATTGAGTAAGCATGAGGTGTCATCTCCCTGACGCAGGCGTTAAACGCTGCGAACGGCCCCAACGGCCGCCTGCGTTAACGGAATCGCAAGAACCATGCCATCGGCAGAAAACGTGATAAGCCCATCTAATCGCTCTGGAATCTCAAGTAAGCGGAAACCAAGCACGGGAAATTTGCTTATTTTTTAGACTGAAGAAATGTATGCTTTGGCAGCAAACTATCCATTTTTTGTGCAATCGCCGCAATTTGGCTAAATTTCTTGCACGAATTTTGATCGTTTGGGTTGCTGACGGGCGGCCGCGGTAGGGTCTGGGTGAGCAATTCCTTAACTGCGCGGACGAAACGCGCGGAATTCGCCTTGAAAGCGCCGCGTGGGTGTTCCATATGATCTGCGTGACCTAGAGAATCATCAGGTCCTTGCGAGCCGCGTGTTCTGATCCCGTTTTGCGGTTTCTGGCTTGCCCCTTCAGCTAGCAAAACCGACGCCCCAAGCACGCGGGTGTCTCTGACACCCCCTCGCGCGTTCCTGGCCGATACCGGTCGGGCGCCTGCCTTTTAATGGAAAGAACCCTCTTTTGACCTCCTTTCAGGATTTCGGCCTTGCCGAACCCATTTCGCGTGCACTCAAGGAAGAAAATTACCACACGCCTACGCCCATCCAGGCCCAGACCATCCCGCTCGCCATTACCGGCCGCGACGTCGTCGGCATCGCCCAGACCGGCACCGGCAAGACCGCGGCCTTTGCGCTGCCGATCCTGCACCGCATTCTGGAAAACCGGATCCGGCCGCAGCCCAAGACCTGCCGCGTGCTGGTGCTCTCGCCGACCCGCGAATTGTCCGGCCAGATCCTCGACAGCTTCAACGCCTATGGCCGTCACATCCGCCTGAGTTCGGCGCTGGCGATCGGCGGCGTGCCGATGGGCCGCCAGGTCCGCTCGGTCATGCAGGGCGTCGAAGTCATGGTGGCGACCCCCGGCCGCCTGCTCGATCTCGTCCAGAGCAACGGACTGAAGCTCAACCAGGTCGAGTTCCTGGTGCTCGACGAAGCCGACCGCATGCTCGACATGGGCTTCATCAACGACATTCGCAAAATCGTCGGCAAGCTGCCGATCAAACGGCAGACACTGTTCTTCTCGGCCACCATGCCGAAGGACATCGCGGAACTCGCCGAAGCCATGCTGCGCGACCCCGCCCGTGTGGCGGTGACGCCGGTGGCCTCGACCGTCGAGCGCATCACCCAGCGCATCATCCAGGTCGATTTCTCCGCCAAATCCGGCGTGCTGGCGCAGCTCCTGAAGCAGGAACCGGTTGACCGCGCGCTGATCTTTACCCGCACCAAGCACGGCGCCGACAAGGTCGTGAAGACGCTGGAGAAGGCCGGCATCTCGGCCAACGCCATTCACGGCAACAAGTCGCAGAACCACCGCGAGCGCGTGCTGGCGGCGTTTCGCACCGGCGAGATCCGCACCCTGGTCGCCACCGACATCGCCGCCCGCGGCATCGACGTCGACGGCATCAGCCATGTGGTGAATTTCGACCTGCCCAACATCCCGGAAACCTATGTCCACCGCATCGGCCGCACCGCGCGCGCCGGCGCCGAAGGCATTGCGATCTCGCTGATCGCAGGCGCCGAGGAGATGGGTTATCTGCGCGACATCGAGCGGCTGATCCGTATCACCCTGCCGCGGGAAGACCGCCGCACACCCGGCAGCCGCGACGCCGCGCCGGCCACGTCGCCGCGCCCCGCGCAGCACCGCGGCGGACGGTCCGCTCCGCGCGCCCACACCGCCAGGTCCCAGGACTCTAGAGGACATGACTCCAGAGGACACGAGTCCAGAGGAAACGACTCCCGGGGACATGAAGCGGCACCGGGCTCAAAAGGCCCTCGCCGTCCCCGCCGAGGTGGTGGTAATAATGCCGCGCCGCAGCCGAACCGGCACGAACAGCCGCGTCCGGCGCAACAGGCCGGCAAGAGCCAAGGCGGGAAAAGCGAGGGCATTCAGGGCGTCGCCTTCTTGCATCGCGAGAGCCGTCCGAATACTCAACCCAACCGTACCCACCGACCGCAGCGCTAGCCTCGATCGACCTGGAGACCACCATGGCTAAAGAAGAGCTGATCCAGTTCGAAGGACTGGTGACCGAAATCCTCCCCGACGCGCGCTACCGCGTGCAGCTCGACGCCGGACACGAAATCGTTGCGTACACCGCCGGCAAGATGAAGAAGAACCGGATCAAGACGCTGGCAGGCGATCGGGTCACGATCGAAATGTCGCCCTACGATCTGGAGAAGGGCCGCCTGATCTTCCGTCACAAGGACGAGCGCCCAAGCACCGGCGCCCCGCGGGGCGGACCGCCGCGCGGCGGCCAGTTCCGCCGCCGGTAAGCGTATCCTAACCCTCAGCGAAAAACGCGCCCGATAGACCCCTATCGAGCGCGAACGCGGGCGACTGGCCGGCCGAATCAAAAAATCGTGCACGTCAGGATTGTTTTGAGAGATGCAATCGAATAATATTGTCTATCGATTTTCGGCCGGACGACATTAGCTATCCACCGGTACAGCCGGTTTAGACGCTGACGACCCTTCCAAAAATTCGATCTCACCAGCCCATCGAAGGGTGGGCTACGACTTGTATATCTGAGAAGGGACTACCCCCGTGAGCATGGGAACCGTGAAGTGGTTTAACGCAACCAAGGGCTATGGCTTCATCCAGCCGGATGACGGCGGCAATGACGTGTTCGTGCACATCAGCGCTGTCGAGCGTGCCGGTCTTGGAACGCTTCGTGAAGGCCAGAAGATCTCCTACGAAATCGTGGCGGATCGTCGCTCTGGCAAATCTTCGGCCGACAATCTGCGCGCCGCCGGATAAGGGATTTGCTCCGGCCTCGGCCAGGAAATCCCATTCGAAAGAATAGAAAGGCCGCGCTGATGCGCGGCCTTTTTTATTCGGTGATACGAACGATCTGGCGATCGACCAAGAACGCGCAGGCGCCGCGCCTTCACCGGACCACTTGGTTAAGAGATCGTTACCTGTGGCTGCTGAAACCGCGGTCACACGGCGATCGGCCCGTTTTTCGACAATCAAGTTAAGGGGCATTTAGGGAGGCTGTTGCTACGATCACGCGCTTTTGCATAATCAGGGGGCGCGCTCGTGCCAATTCGTCTTCAGCAGTATCTTTCCCGTTTCCGCCGCGACAAGCGCGGCAATGTCGCCATCATCTTCACGGTCGCGGCGATCCCCCTGATATCGGCGATCGGTTGCGCGGTGGACTACTCGCTTGCGACCCGGATGAAGGCCAAAATGCAATCCGCGGCAGACGCCGCGAGCATTGCCGCGCTTTCGCAGAAATCGCCCGGCTTCCTCGCGGCGTCGATCATGACAGGCAACGGCTCGGTCTCCAACGGCGTTACCGATGCCACCAACGTCTTTGACGCCAACATGACCGGCATCACCGGCTACCAGAACCTGGTTCGCAGCAGCACCGTTACGAAGACCGGGATCAAGCTGGCTGCCAGCGTCACGTTCACGGCCGATGTCCCGGTAACCTTTTTGAAGGTGATCGGCTATCAGAAGCTGACGGTGACGGGCGTTTCAAGCTCGGCCGCCACGCTGCCGCCTTACCTCGATTTCTACCTGACGCTGGACGTTTCGGGGTCGATGGGCCTGCCGTCGACGGGCGCCGAGCAGACCCGGCTTTCGCAGGTCAATCCGGACAACTATCGCCAATATCCCACCGGCTGCACCTTCGCCTGCCATTTTGCGCCGCAAAACATGGCCTGCACCAATAGCGGGACCCAGGCATACCCAACGAACAACTACTGCATGGGCTATGCGGTCTCGCGCGTCAGCTTTAGCGGATACAAGGCTCTTCTCTCAAATGTGACGGCAGATTCGACTTATCCATCGGGCAAAAAACTCACAAACACGATGGCGTCCGGCCTGCCGAATACGCTGTATGCAGCCTTGCCGCCCGTTTCATCCTGCAACACCGACGGCACCGACGCCTGCATCCAGTTGCGCGCCGACGCGGTCGGCTACGCCGTGAACCAGTTGTTCATTACCGCGAACGCCTCCGCAAAGGTTGCCAACCAGTTCCGGATCGGACTCTACCCGTTCATTCGGTTTCTCTACTCCTATTTTCCGCTGACCAGCGCCATCAACGGCTCTCCCACCAGCCCCGGCACCATCAACTACGCGGCCGCAAACCTTGCCACGCTGCTCGACACAAATGCCAACACAAACCTTGGCTCCGGCGGCACGCATATCGATGAAGCGCTTAATTCGGTCAACGGCCTCATCTCCAGCGGCACCGGCACGGTCGGCGACGGCAGCACGCCGACCACCCCGCAGCCTTACGTCTTCCTCGTCACCGATGGCGCACAAGACAACCAGTACAGAGACATTCCGGTTCCCGGCAATGCCGGCAGCTGGCACGGCAGTAACCGCGCCACCGTCCTGAGCAACTCCGTCAACACCTACCCCAACGCCTGCAAGACACTCAAGGATCGCGGCATCATCGTTTCCGTGCTCTATATTCCCTATCAAACGATCTCACCCGTGAATACGAGCTTTGCCGGCAATGAAGACACCTATGCCAACAACAACATCCCGAATATTCCTCCCAGCCTTCAGGCCTGCGCGTCGCCCGGCTTCTTCTACACCGCGAATACACCCGCAGATATCACCGCGGCGCTGAACGCGATGTTCAACCACGCCCTGCAGACCGCGCATATTACGAACTGACCCGGCAGAAGAGCTCCGGCCGTTGGGCCCCCAGAAGGTCGCTTGGACCTCTGGGGGTTTCGGTTCTCCCTCGCGGCAAACGCGGAACGTTTGCGCGGAGACCATGCGCAAATCAAAGAGATCGAGCGAGGGGTGACGAAAAGTCATCGCGCTCCAGCTTCGTCAAGGCCGCAATCGCCCCGGCTGATGCCGGCGCGAAGCTGAACGCCATGTTCGACCATGCGCCGGCGCTCGCACATATCCGAAGCGACTTCAGCAGGAGGAACCGGCCGCTCGACCTTCATCGAGATGGTGCGGCCACGGAGCTTCGCCTTCAAAACCGATCAGGACGGCGGGTGCGTCGCAAAGCCGAGTTGAGCGGGATCGAGATCCAGCGTGTCTTTTGTTTGAGCCTGGCCTCAAGGCCAACCCTTCGCGCTTGTCCCGAAGGAAACCGGCTCCGGATCGTGGCACCGGCAGCCAGGGCAGAGTGGGTTGGAGTCAAATCGCTGCGCCGTTAGCGCGAAGCGTCAACGATCTCGTTCCCAGACGCAGTACAGATACACTTCCGCCGCACCACAGGTGCCCGGACACAAAATCGCGAAAACAACCCCATGCAAAGTAGAATGGGCCTGGCTCGCAGCACCCAGGCCGCGTGCGTCCGGGGCACGAGACGGCCCGTCGTCCAACCCGACCTCATTCATCTCTAAAGCCCCGCGAGGGCGTCGGGCAGAGTGCGTGCCTTGTGTCGCAAGCGGAGAGTCCGGGCGCGTCCCGCACAAATGTAATGCTGCGTTGGAGCCGCTTTCAATGCAGCGCCGGATCAAGCGCCCTCCCGAAGCTCGAACTGGTGCGCCCCGGGGGATGCAACGTGCCCCCGTCCACGGGGAGAGGGCGGCGAACGGTGAAAGCTGTTACGAAACTCGTCTGGGACCCGCTGCCGTCACAGCGTCGGACAGGTGGAGCTGCCACCCGTCGGATATATGACACAGAGAACCAGGCGCGGACGCGTATAGGCGACATCCCTGAACGTCATGCCGGTCTGCGCCAACATAATTCCGACCGCCGGTGTATATTTATAGCTGACCTCGCTCCAGATCACGTATGTCCCCTTGGCCGCCACGAGAGTGGTCGGCAACACCACGACATCGCCCGGATTATGAGGCGCCGTGGATGCGATCGCGACATCGCCGGTCGTACTGATCGTCAACCCCTTGCTCCACTGGACGCGCGCGACCCCGGACGTGGCGTCGATGTAGACCTCGGTGATCGAGGATACCAGCGGCGACGGCGGGTAAGGTGTCATGATGGCCTTCGCCGCCTGACCAAAACTCATGAGATCGGCATCTGCCACACTCATGCTCTGCGACGTCAGATCGGAAAGCGTTCGCGCCACCTGGGTGGCCTTGCGATCCACGGCAATGGCCGACGAGAATTCAACCACTCCGAAGTACAACACCACCATGATCGGAAAGACCATGGCAAATTCGACGGCCGCGAGACCGCTGCGATCATCCAACAGGCTGCGCACGCGAAGCAACATCTTCTGCATCGGGGACACCATCATCATCTCACGGCTCCACATGGAAGGCGGCGGTCGCAGAGAGCAGTCGCTTGCCGCCGGTGAGATTTCCAATGTTGTAGCCGAGCTGGGTCACGTACAGCGGCCATTGATAAAAGGCCCGCACCACGATGGTATTGGGAGAGCCGGATGGCGGCAGAGAATATGAGAAGGTTCCGGACAGCGCTCCACTGACGATCGGCTCGGTGATCGTGATCGAGGCGCCCGGGGCAAACGACTGCACATCCACGGTAATGTTCCCCAGATTGCCGTAGCAGTTGAACATCACCTTGATGCGGTCGCAGAGATTGGTCTTGAACGCAGTTTCGTTCATGCCGGCATCCTGCGCCTGACGCGTGAGTATCAGTCGCGCGCTTTCCTGCGTTGCGTTCTCCAGGACCTGACCAGCGAAAAACACAATCGCCGTCTCGAGAATCGCAAACAGCATGCAGAAGAACAACGGCGCGACCAGCGCGAACTCGACGGCGGCCGTGCCCCGTCGGTTGTGGCGAAATCGGGCCAGTACATTTCTGACAGAGACTTTTGCAATAGCGGGTGACGACATCGAAGGATCCCCAGACGGCGGTGATTATCCGCCTGCAAGAACTACGCGAAAGTGATTGTGGAAGTGTTTCGTCAAATCGAAGCAAAGCGGCCCGGGCCGCTAACCAGCCGTTAACTATCGCCGAAGCAGGGCCTCGTTCAGCCGAGATCGATTCGCGGACAGGTCATTGTGCTGGGTGCGCCGACAAGCTTCCGCCGGGCCATCCGACGAAGATGGCCGGTCGAGGCGTTTCGAGCAAAGCGGAGCCGGCGCGCGTGAAGAGCTACGTCGACAAGATTGACTAAAACGTCGGCTCTGGTTCAACCAGGACCGAAAACGGGTCAGTTTGTCGATTTGGTGCCGGCGGCGCTGGCTTGACCGCTGAGGGTGCCGGCCTGGTCGATCACCGATTTGAAGTAGGTCTCGCCGTCGCCAAGGGTAATCCGGCGCTGGCAGATCGGCATGCAGCTATAGGACTCGCGTTCGACGCCGCGATAGACCGTGACGAGCTGATCGGTCGGGCCTTCGACCTGAATCTGGCGGTCCACCAGCACCTCGCCGTTGCGGTCCATGGCGATGAAATTGGTCGCGCCGTAGCCCTTGCCGGTGACAACGACGATGCCGCCGCTTTGCAGGGTCACGTCCGCAATCAGCGGGTTTCCGACCACGATGGTCGAGACCTTGGCGGGAAGCCTCACGAGCTTTGCCTGATCGACATAGACGGCGATGCGGTCGGGATCGGGTGCGGCCAGGCAGACGGCCGGCCACAGCAGGATTCCTGCGACGAGGGAGCGCAATCCAATACTATGGGACTTGAACGACATACTTTTCCCCGGGGCATCAACAAGCCGGCCATGGCGATACGCAGCCGAACCGGCGCCCGACAAAGGTGAATCTGACGACAATTCATGAACAAAGGGCAAATACACCCCGGAATGCGGGCAAGAAATCCGCAGACCAGCATGCTTAATAGATCATGTCCTATTTGCGGAACGGATAGGCCAGTTGTCCGATGATTTCGCCGGGAAACGAAGACTGATCGTCCACGCCATATTGGCCCGGCAGCGTGTCTTTCGGCATCCGGAAGGTCCCGAACAGGATGTCCCAGAGCGGAAAGGTGCCCGCGAAATTAGTGTTGCCACCCTCTTCGAGCGAGGTGTGATGCCAGCGATGGAAGACCGGCGTGGCAAGCACGTATTTGAACGGACCGAGCGTCCAGTTGAGGTTGGCGTGAACGAACGCGGAATGGAAGATGTTGAACGGCCCGAGCCAGAGCATCACGCCCGGCGAAATGCCGGCGACCAGCAGCACGACGTCCACCCCGATGGTGCCTAACAGCAGGTTGACGGGGTGAAAGCGCGCCGCCGAGATCCAGTCGACGTCTTCCGACGAATGGTGGATGGCGTGGTATTTCCAGAACCCGCCGCCATGAAACATGCGGTGCAGCCAGTACATCATGAAATCGGCCGCGACCAGGAACAGGATCGCCTGCAGCCACAATGGCAGCCTCGACAGCGGGCCATGGCCGTTGTCGTAGAAGGCGATCAGTTCGTCGGCGTCGCGAATTCCAAACAGCAGGGCCGCGCCCACCACCAACAGCCCGATGCGGAACACGCGCGCGAACAATGGCACCAGGAACCAGTAGCAGACGTCGGTGACAAGCTCGCGCTTGCGCCACCAGGGCCTGCCGGGGTTGCAGGCCCAGAAATGCGCCAGCACCGAGAACACGAGCGCCAGCGCGATCGTGACCGGCACCACCTTGGCCAGGGTCTGGCCCAGCATCTCGACGATTTCGGTCGGCAGGTTCATTTCGACCGGCGTACCAGAATCCCACCCTGCCCGCCAGTTAGCGCCGCCGGATCAGTTGCCCGTGCGAACGTGCAGCACGGCGTTGCCATCGGCATAGGCGCGCCGCCAGCCACCGATATGATCGAGCAGGCCGACCGCCGGGGTGTTCGGCGTCAACAGCACGGCATCGATGTCCCATTTCTTGAGGATGTCGAGCAGCTCGTTGACGTCCTTGAGCTGCATCGCGCGGTAGAAGGCGATGTCGAATGCTTCGCCATAGAGCTCGGCGCGTCCGTCGACGAACACAGGTATTTGCCGCCAGATCAGGTAGCCGCCGAACGGAAGGTCGTTGAGAACCCGCTTGGGATGATGCGCCCTCAGCGCTTCGACCGCCGCCGCCGGCGCCTGGCTTTCGGGCACGGCAATGGGCGTGTTGACCGCGAGCAGCCATGTCCAGCCGCCGAGCAGGAGCAGCATCGCGGCCATCACCGGCGCCGGGGCACCGGCGCGAGCGGACCAGGCCGGCCGCAGCGCGAACCGAGACGCCACCGGCGCGAGCACCACGATCGGCAGCAGCAGGGCGAATATTTCGACGTTCCTGACGTGCGCCAGCGCCATGTGCAGCAGGCCCAGCACCAGCGCAATCCGCGGCGGCGTCAGCCTGACGCCGCTGTAAAGCGCGCCGCCGATCAGCACGAGGATCGCCATCTCGAACGCGCCGAACTTGCTGAAGTCGGCCGGCATCCATTCATAGATCAGATGCAGGAGTTGGCCGAGATCGAGGATCTTGCGTGCGGCGAGGATCGATCCCCACCCGTAAGGCGTGGCGCAGCAGGCCACCAGCGCGCCGATACCAAACGCCGTCCAGCGCAGCGCCAGCGACTTTCGCTCTGCACGGTCCGCATTCCATAGCGCGTCGAGCGCGAACGCGCCGACCAGCACCAGACCGAACACGAATCCGCCGTGCAGGTTCGCCCATAGCGCGATCAACGGCAGCAGCCATGGCGACGGCGCCTGGCCGCGCTCGCTCGCCGACATCAGCCCGTACGCCCACGCCAGCATGATCGGCAAAACCAGCACATGCGGGCGCGCCAGGAAATGCCCTTTCGAAAGCACCAGCGCCGCGATCGCGAAGGTGACCGCAAAGGCTGCAGGAACGCGGCGGCCGAGAATGTGAGTAAGCAATGCGAAGGCGGCGGCGATGCAGCCGGCGGCGAGAACCACCGGCCCGGTCCAGCCCGCTAGATTATAGCTCGCCGCATACAGCACCTGCGCCAGCCAGGACGACGATACCCATGGCTCGCCCGCCTTGGTGAAGGAGTAGATGTCGACGCGCGGCAATGCATGGTGATCGAGGATCCACTGGCCCACGGCGATCTGCCAGTAGGTGTCGGAATCCTGTAGAAGCGCCGATCCGACCATCAGCACCAGCGCGTAAACGCCAATTCCGAGCCAGAGCCATGCCGGCACCTGGCCGACAATGGAGGAATTCGCGCTGGGTGCCGCCGCAACGTTTGTGTTCATGCCGGCCGCCCGCGAATGGCAGAAAAATTCCGCTTACGAACGGCGGCATATTCCGCGCGAGACGTTTCCGCGCGGGAATGAACGGACGAGGCCGATAGCGTCGCCCTCACCGGTCAACCTCCGCTCGCGCATAAAGGATGGCCCCGTCGTCGGCGTGAACCTTCCGCCAGTTGCCTAGATGATCAAGCAGGCCCGCCGCAGGCGTGCCCGGCTGCAGCAGCAAGCCGTCGATGTCGTAATCCCTGAGCAGACCGAGAAACTTGCCGACGTCCTTGAGCTCCAGCGCGTTGTAATAGGCCATCGTGAATTTTTCGCCGTACAACTCGGCCCGTCCGTCGATAAAGACGGGCATCTGGCGCCAGATCAGGTAGCCGCCGAACGCCCGGTCGTTGAGAACCCGCTGCAGATTGTGCGCCTTTATGGCTTCGACCGCGGCGGCCGGCGACTGGGTTTTCGGAGGCGAATACCTCTGGTGCGCCGCGAGAGCCCAGGTCGAGATGCCGAGCGCGACGGCGAGCAGCGCCGCCGAAATCAGCGTCACCCCGCCCGATCGGGCCGGTTGCAGAGCGAACTGCTGTGACACCGGCGTCAGCACGACGATCGGCAGCAGCAGCGCAAATATCTCCAGATTCCGGCCATGCGAGAGTGCCATGTGCAGCAGGCCGAGCACCAGCGCTATGCGCGGCGGCGACAGCTTGACGCCGCGATACTGCGCTGCCGCGATCAGGGCGAGAATGGTCAGCTCGAACGGACTGAGCTTGCTGAAATCCGCCGGCGCCCATTCGCTGATGAGCCGCAGGAGTTCTCCAAGATCGAGAATCTTGCGTGACGCGAGGATCGATTCCCAGCCGTAAGGCGTGACGCAGCAGGCGGCCAATGCAGCCAACCCGAACGCGAACCAGCGCAGCGCCAGCGGCGCCCGCTGCGACGGCTCAGCGTTCCACAGCGCGTCGATCGCGAACGCGCCCGCCAGCACCAGACCGAACACGAAGCCGCCGTGCAGGTTGGCCCACAGCGTAATCAGCGGCAGCAACCAGAATGACGGCGGCTGACGCCGCTCACTCGCCGTCATCAAACCGTGCGCCCAGGCAACCATGACCGGCATCGCCAGCACGTGCGGACGCGCCAGAAAATGCGGCGTCGACAGCACCATGGCCGCCAGCGCCACCAGGGCTGCATAGGTCGAGGGAAGGCGACGCTCCAAAATATGCGCGAGCAGCCCAAAGGTCGCAGCGATCGCGGCTGCCGCAACCACGACCGGCCCGGTCCAGCCGGCCAGATTGTAACTCACGGCATAGAGGGTTTGCGCAAGCCAGGATGATGAAAGCCAGGCCTCGCCAGGCTTGGTGAAAGAATAGACATCGACGCGCGGCAGTGCCCCGTGATCGAGAATCCATTGGCCCACGGCGATTTGCCAGTAGGTGTCGGAATCGTTCAGAAGCCCGCTATTGTTGACCAGCAGGAGCACGTACAGGCCGGCGCCAAGCCATAGCCAGGCCGGGACCTTGCCAAAGCCGGAGGCTTTCGCCTCGTGAACCGTTGTTGCGTCGATGCTCATGATACGTTCCAGCCCGGCGCCGTTGCGCGCGATCGGTTCAAACCGGCCTCCGTTTCCTGGTGCGAAGCGTTTCCCAGTCGCGTACCGGCACGCGGCGTTTTCGGATCATGCGCTATTGGCGGAACGGATAGGCCAATTGCCCACCGATCTCGGTGGGGATCGCCTGATCGTCCACGCCGTAACCGTCAGGCAGCCGGTTCTCCGGCATGCGGTAGGTGCCGAACAGGATGTCCCAGAGCGGGAAGGTACCCGCGAAATTGGTATTGCCGCCCTCTTCGAGCGAGGTGTGATGCCAGCGATGGAACACCGGCGTGGCAAGCACATATTTAAACGGGCCAAGCGTCCAGTTCAGGTTGGCGTGAACGAAGGCGGAGTGGAAGGTCGTGAACGGCCCGACCCACAGCATGATGTTGGGAGAGATGCCCGCGATCAGCAGGATGACGTCGACCAGGATCGTTCCGATAAACAGGTTGACGGGATGAAACCGCGCCGCCGAGATCCACTCGAGATCCTCGGAGGAGTGATGGATGGCGTGGTACTTCCAGAATCCGCCGCCGTGAAACATGCGGTGCAGCCAGTACAGCATGAAGTCGGACGCAACGAGGAACAATATCGCCTGCGCCCAGAGCGGAAGCTCCGACAGCGGCCCATGGCCATTGTCGTAGAATGCGATCAGTTCGTCCGGTTCATGAATGTTGAAGAGGACCGCGGCGCCAATCACCAGCAAGCCGATGCGGAAGATGCGCGCAAATACCGGCACGAAGAACCAATAGCAGATGTCGGTAATGAGCTCGCGCTTGCGCCACCAGGGTTTACCCGGATTGCAGGACCAGAAATGCGAAAGCACCGTGAATACCAAAGCGAGTGCGATCGTGATCGGCACGACCTTCGCCATCGTCTGGCCTACGACCTCGATGACTTCCATTGGCAAACCGGACATAACGACCTCGTTCAATCGGATACGTCAGGGGTATCTGGTTGCGCTTAAGGAGCCGTGAATCGAAGGAGTCCGCCGACACCGCGCGCGAGCGGCGAACGGCGCACGCAGCTTCGCTTGCATTTAATTGAACGCCTTAATTCGATGTTTACTGTGCTCAAGAAGTGCAAGTTACATACAATTTTGCGCGGTCGAATTAACTGGGTCGAAATTGTCGCACCATAGGGTCACGCCATGGTCACGGTGCTGAGAACGCCGGCAAGACCACACTTAAGTTCGACCAGCCATGTGTACACAGGAGTTATCATCTATGAAGAACCTCGTTTCGCGTTTCGTGAAGGATGAGTCCGGCGCCACCGCCATCGAATACGGCCTGATTGCCGCTGGCATCGCGATCGCGATCATCACCGCCGTCAATGGCCTCGGCTCCAAGCTGTCGAGCAACTTCGCCACGATCTCGAGCTCGCTCAAGTAAGCGAGCGGTTGCGCGCAAGCGCCCGAGCAAACGTCAAAGGCCCCGGCTTGCCGGGGCCTTTATTTTTCGCCAGGCGCGCACCGCAACCAGCACGCCGTCATCGGATGTCGTTCCAATATACGGCTTCCTGCATTTCCCGATTGTTCACTTCTCGTGGCTAGGCTCGGCCAAGGCCTGGACCCCGGGTCAACCGCAGCCTCGCGTGAACTCATGATCCTCGATACCGCCCGCCTCCTGCTGTTTCCGGCCCTGATGGCGTTCGCAGCCGCGAGCGACCTGTTCACGATGACGATTTCGAACCGGGTATCGCTGGCGCTGATCGCCGGCTTTGTGGCGCTCGCAGTGCTGGGCGGCATGGGCCTGCAAGATATCCTGCTGCATTTCGGCGCCGGCGCAGCCGTTCTGGTGCTGGCCTTTGGCTGCTTCGCGATGGGATGGGTCGGCGGCGGCGACGCCAAGGTCGCGGCCAGCGTCGCGCTCTGGTTCGGTTTCGACCATCTCCTCGATTATCTGCTCTATGCCTCGCTGCTCGGCGGGGCGCTGACGGTCTTGCTGATTCAGTTCCGGCAATGGCCGCTGCCTTCCCTGCTGACCGGACAAGCCTGGCTGAACCGGCTGCACGACAAGCAGAGCGGGATTCCCTACGGCATCGCGCTCGCCCTCGGCGCGCTGATCATCTATCCGCAGACCGAATGGATCAAGGCGATCGACCTCGCTCACCTCGCGATGCGCTGATCCGGCTCGCTAACTTTCCGTTAAGGCAATTTACACACGCCTCATTAACCATGCTTTGACGAATAGCTGGTCAACTCCCATCACGGCGGCGGAAGCGTCGCAGCGTAATGTGGAAAGTGAAGCGTAATGAATAACGCACGCATTGTGGTCCTCGCAATCGCGATCGGCGCCGGCGGCATTGCCGCATATCTCGCCAGCGGCTTCGGCGACAAGCCTGCGCCGGCCCAGCCGGTTGCGCAGCTGCAGACCGTCGACATTCTCGTCGCCAAATCGGATATCGGCCTCGGCCAGTCGGTCAAGCCGGACGACATTCAATGGCAGTCCTGGCCGACCGCGACCGCCAGCGGCAGCTTCATCAGCCGCGCCAACAGGGCCGACGCCATCAAGGAGATCACGGGCTCCATCGCGCGGTCGCCGTTCATCGCCGGCGAGCCGATCCGCGATCAGAAGCTGGTGAAGGCTGACGGATCCGGCTTCATGGCGGCAATCCTGCCCCAGGGTTTCCGGGCCGTTTCTACCGAAATTTCGCCGGAAACCGGCGCCGGCGGCTTCATCCTGCCGAACGACCGCGTCGACGTGCTTCTTACCAAGAAGGACAAAAGTCCGGACGGCAAGGGCCCTGACGTCACCGTCTCGGAAATCATCCTCAGCAACATTCGCGTTCTCGCGATTGACCAGGCGCCGAAGGAAAAAGAAGGCAGCAGCGCATTGGTCGGCAGGACGGTTACGCTCGAGCTGAAGCCCGAGCAGACCGAAATGCTCGCCCGCTCGCGCCAGAGCGGCACGCTGTCGCTGGCGCTGCGCAGCATCGCCGACATCAAGACGGTCGAGAAGCCGGAAGAACCCGCCGAGAGGCGCGGCGAAAACCTCAACGTCGTTCGTTACGGCGTTGCCAGCCAGCAGACGGTGCAGAAGTGACCAAAAGGACGCACGATATGAAGTGCAGGGAAATTCAGCCGATGATGCGTACGTTCATCGTCCGCGCCCTGTCGTTTTCGGCCGTGGCTGCGCTCACGCTCAATCCGGCGCTGACGCCGGTAGTGGCGAGCGACTATCGCACCGCAGCTCCGGTCACCACCGACGGACAGATGAACGCGCGGTTCGTTTCGCTCGGGATCGGCAAATCGATCGTGATCGACCTGCCGCGGGAGATCAAGGACGTCCTGGTCGCCGATCCGAAGGTCGCAAACGCCGTGGTCCGCTCGACCCAGCGCGCCTATATCATCGGCGCCGCGGTCGGCCAGACCAACATTATCTTCTTCAATTCCACGGGCGCCCAGATCGCGGCCTATGACATCGCGGTCAAGCGCGACCTCAACGGCGTGCGCGCCGCGCTGAAGCAGTCGCTGCCGAATTCGGACATCCTGATCGATGGCGTCGGCGACAGCGTGGTCTTGAGCGGCACCGCGGCAAGCCCGATCGAGGCGCAGCAGGCCGCCGATATCGCCGCCCGCCTCGTGGGCGGCACGGACAAGGTCGTCAATTCGATCGCCGTTCGCGGCCGCGACCAGGTGATGCTGAAGGTGACGGTCGCCGAAGTCGCCCGCAGCGTCATCAAGCAGCTGGGTATCGATCTCACGGCCAACATGAACTACGGCACCGCGGTCGTGAACTTCAACAATTCGAATCCGTTTGGCGCCCTCGGCCGTCCGCTGGTCGGGTCCAACGGGACGACGGCAGCCTTCGGAACCACGCCGACGGTAACGGCGACGCTGCGCGCGATGGAGAGCGCCGGCGTCGTACGCACGCTGGCCGAACCCAACCTGACCGCCATCTCGGGCAAATCGGCGACCTTCATTGCCGGCGGCGAATTTCCGATCCCGGCCGGCTATTCCTGCGACCCGACCACGCATGTCTGTACGACCCAGATCTCGTTCAAGAAATTCGGTATCTCGCTCAACTTCACGCCGGTGGTGCTGACCGAAGGCCGGATCAGCCTCCGCGTGATGACCGAAGTCTCCGAACTGTCGAACGACAACTCGATCACGCTCTCGCAGTCGGTGACCGCTTCGACGATCAACTCGGTCATCATTCCCTCGATCAAGACCCGCCGCGCCGAGACGACGCTGGAAATTCCCTCCGGTGGCGCAATGGCCATGGCCGGCCTGATCCAGGAACAGACCAAGCAGGCCGTCAACGGCCTCCCCGGCCTGGCGCAATTGCCGATTCTCGGCACGCTTTTCCGCAGCCGCGACTACGTCAACAACCAGACCGAACTGATGGTTCTGGTCACCCCCTATGTGGTGCGCGCGGTAGCGCAGAAGGATCTGTCGCGGCCCGATGACGGCTTTGCCGCCGCCTCGGACCCGCAGGCCGACCTGCTCGGCAGCATCAATCGCATCTACGGCGTTCCGGGCCGCGTCGAGAAGGCACGGAATTATCGCGGCACCTACGGCTTTATTACGGACTGAGGCGGGGACGATGACAACGAGCAAGAAATCAACGAAGCCCGCCGATCCCAGGCGCGCCCTCTGCCTGGCAGGAGCGCTGATCGGTGTTGCCGTGGCGCTTGGCGCCTGCAAGCACACCACCGACGTGGTGACGACGTCAGGCGTGCCCGACGACTACCGCCTGCGCCATCCGATCGCAGTCCAGGAAGCCGATCGCTCGATCGTGGTCTTCGTCGGCCGCGGACGCGGCGGCCTTTCCGCCTCCCAGCGCGCCGACGTGACGTATCTGGGCCAGACCTGGATGCGGGAAGGCACCGGCATCATCAGCATCGACGTTCCCGTCAATACGCCGAACGCGCGGGCGGCCGAAGATTCATTGCGCGAGATCAGGGCGACGCTTGCCGCGACCGGCGTGCCGCCGCATGCGACCAATGTCCGCCAGTATCGCCCCGAAGATCCCAGGCATATGGCTGCGATCCGACTCAACTATCCGAGGATCTCGGCGGTGGCCGGTCCGTGCGGCCTGTGGCCGGAAGATCTCGGACCGGGAGTCAACAACAAGAGCTACTTCGAGAACAAGTCCTATTACAATTTCGGCTGCTCCAATCAGCGCAATCTTGCGGCGATGGTCGACAACCCGTCGGATCTCGTGCAGCCGCGTCCCGAAACCCCGGCCTATACGCCGCGCCGTGGCATGGCCTTCGAGAAATACCGCAAGGGCACCACCACCGCGACCACCTATCCCGACGCCGACAAGGCCAAACTCAGCGATACCGGCAAATGATCACTTACTCGCGCCAGAATTCAGAACAGCCGCCGGATATCGCGGCGCCGTCCACCGAGGATCACATCGCGCCGGCGCCGCGGGTGTCGGTGCAGGCTTTCTGCGAGACGGTGGAAACCGCGGCCGCCGTTCAGTCGGCGGGCGAAGACCGCCGCCTCGGCAAGGCTCACCTCAAGATCCAGATGGGCGGCATGGCCGCCGCCGTCGAGGCCTACCGCTCGGCCCCGACCCCGAACGTCATCATCCTGGAGACCGAAGGCCGCCACGACATCCTGCTCGGCCTCGACCAGCTCGCCACCGTCTGCGATGCCGGAACCCGCGTGATCGTGATCGGGCGCATCAACGACGTCACGCTGTATCGCGAGCTGGTGCGCCGTGGCGTCAGCGACTACGTCATCGCCCCGGTCGGCGCCATCGACGTCGTGCGCTCGGTCTGCAGCCTGTTCTCGTCGCCGGAAGCCAAGGCCGTCGGCCGCATCATTGCCGTCGTCGGCGCCAAGGGCGGCGTCGGCTCGTCCACCGTCGCCCACAACGTCGCCTGGGCGATCGCGCGCGATCTGGCGCTGGATTCCGTGGTCGCCGATCTCGACCTCGCCTTCGGCACCGCCGGCCTCGACTACAACCAGGACCCGCCGCAGGGCATCGCGGATGCGGTGTTCTCTCCGGACCGCGTCGACACCGCGTTCCTCGACCGCCTGCTGTCGAAATGCACCGACCATCTCAGCCTGCTGGCGGCGCCGGCGACGCTGGACCGGGTCTACGATTTCGGCGAGGAGGCGTTCGATTCGATCTTCGATACGCTGCGCACCACGATGCCCTGCATCGTGCTCGACGTCCCCCATCAATGGTCGGGATGGACCAAGCGCGCCCTGATCGCGGCCGACGACATCCTGATCGTCGCCGCGCCCGATCTCGCCAATCTGCGCAACACCAAGAACATCTATGACCTCCTGAAGACATCGCGGCCGAACGATCGCGCCCCGCTCTATTGCCTCAATCAGGTCGGCATCCCGAAGCGTCCGGAGATTCCCGCCGCCGAATTCGCCAAGGCGATCGAAAACCACCCGATCGCCACGATACCGTTCGAGCCGCAAATCTTCGGTTCGGCCGCCAACAACGGTCAGATGATCGCGGAAATCGCCGCAACCCATCGTACCACCGAGATGTTCCTGCAGATCGCCCAGCGGCTCACCGGCCGCGGCGAGACCAAGAAGCCGAAGAGTTCGTTGCTGTCGCCTTTAATCGAAAAGTTGCGGGCCAAGAAGTAGGTCGTCCGCGTGGAGTACCATCGTGTTCGGTAAGCGTAGTGATAGCGATACGCGGGTAAAGCCCGCCATTCAGGCGCCGGAACCGGCCCCCAGCGCCGCGGTGGTAGCGCGCGAAACGGCGGCGCCGGCCGTCGCCTCGCCGCCGCTCGCGCCAGCGAAGGCGCCGCCTGCCGCCGCCACGGAGGCGAGGCGCTCGGACAATTACTACCAGGTCAAGGCGACCATCTTCGGCGCCCTGATCGAGGCGATCGACCTTGCCCAGCTCGCCAAGCTCGACGGCGAGTCCGCGCGCGAGGAAATCCGCGACATCGTCAACGAGATCATCGCGATCAAGAACATCGTGATGTCGATTGCCGAGCAGGAAGAGCTGCTCGACGACATCTGCAACGACGTGCTCGGCTACGGCCCGCTGGAACCGCTATTGTCGCGCGACGACATCGCCGACATCATGGTCAACGGCGCCGGCACGGTGTTCATCGAAGTCGCCGGCAAGATCCAGAAGACCGGTATCCGCTTCCGCGACAACCAGCAGCTGCTCAACATCTGCCAGCGCATCGTCAGCCAGGTCGGCCGGCGCGTCGACGAATCCTCGCCGATCTGCGACGCCCGCCTCGCCGACGGCTCCCGCGTCAACGCCATCGTTCCGCCACTGGCGATCGACGGGCCTTGCCTCACCATTCGTAAGTTCAAAAAGGACAAGCTGACGCTCGACCAGCTGGTCAAATTCGGCGCGATCTCGCCGGAAGGCGCGCAGATCCTGCAGATCATCGGCCGCGTCCGCTGCAACGTGCTGATCTCGGGCGGTACCGGTTCCGGCAAAACCACGCTGCTGAACTGCCTGACCCAGTTCATCGAGCATGACGAGCGCGTCATCACCTGCGAGGACGCCGCCGAACTTCAATTGCAGCAGCCGCACGTGGTGCGCCTGGAAACCCGTCCGCCCAACATCGAGGGCGAAGGCCAGGTAACGATGCGCGAACTGGTCCGCAACTGCCTGCGTATGCGCCCTGAACGCATCATCGTCGGCGAAGTCCGCGGACCCGAGGCATTCGACCTGCTGCAGGCGATGAACACCGGCCATGACGGCTCGATGGGAACGCTGCACGCCAACAACCCGCGCGAAGCTTTGTCACGCTGCGAATCCATGATCACGATGGGCGGCTTCTCGCTGCCCTCGCGCACCATTCGCGAGATGATCTGCGCCTCGATCGACGTCATCGTCCAGGCCGCACGCCTGCGCGACGGTTCGCGCCGCATCACCCACATCACCGAGGTGATGGGCATGGAAGGCGACACCATCATCACCCAGGACGTGTTTCTCTACGACATGATCGGCGAAGACGCGGCCGGCAAGATCATCGGGCGACACCGCTCGACCGGAATCGGACGGCCGCGGTTCTGGGAGCGCGCGCGATATTTCGGCGAAGAGAAGCGGCTTGCGGCCGCGCTCGACGCCGCCGAAGTCATCGAGAATACGTGAGGAGTCCATGAGCATACAGACGCTCGCACTGGCGTTTCTCGCCGCCACCGCCCTTGGCGGCGTGGCCTGGGTATTCATCTATCCATTGCTGTCGGGCGAGCGGAAGGCCGAATCCCGCCGCGCCTCGATCGCGCGTTCCGACGCTCCGGCGCGCCAGGCCGAGAAAAGCCAGCGCTCGCGCCGCGAGCAGGTCGAGGGGTCGTTGAAGGAACTCGACGCCCGGCGCAAGAAGGAGAAGTCCGTCCCGCTCCCCATCCGCCTCGCCCAGGCCGGTTTGGGATCCTGGACGCCCCAGAAATTCTGGATGGTGTCCGGCATTTCCGGTGCGGTCGGATTCGTGCTCGCCTTCCTGGTCGGCGGCAGCCCGCTATACGCCGCCGTGATGGCTTTCGGCACCGGCCTCGGCCTGCCGCGCTGGGCCCTGAGCTATCTCAAGAAGCGTCGCGAGAAGGCGTTCCTGAAGGCGCTGCCCGACGCCGTCGACGTCATTGTGCGCGGCATCAAGGCCGGTCTGCCGCTGTTCGAATCGATCAAGGTGGTGGCAGCCGATTCACCCGAGCCGTTGAAGAGCGAGTTCACCGCCATCATCGAGACCCAGACCATCGGTATGCCGCTTGGCGAGGCCTGCGCGCGGCTGTTTGAGCGGATGCCGCTGCCGGAGGCGAACTTCTTCGGCATCGTGGTCGCGATCCAGCAGAAGTCCGGCGGCAACCTGTCGGAAGCGCTCGGCAATCTCTCCAAGGTGCTGCGCGACCGCAAGAAGATGGGAGAGAAGATTCAGGCGATGTCGACGGAAGCCAAGGCCTCCGCGGGCATCATCGGCTCGCTGCCGCCGATCGTGATGCTGCTGGTCTGGATTTCGACGCCCGACTACATCTCGCTGCTTTGGACCCATCAAATCGGGCAGTTCATGCTGGTGTGCTGCGTCGGCTGGATGACGATCGGCATTCTGGTAATGAAGAAAATGATCAACTTCGACTTCTGACGGTGCCGCCATGATTGATTTTATGATCACAAAGATGCACGACGCGCGGTTCATGACCATGCTGCTTGCCGCTATTGCGGCGAGCGCGACCGCCTATACGCTGATCATGCCGCTGTTTGCCGGCGAAGGCCTCGCCAAGCGCATGAAGGCGGTTGCCAGCGAACGTGAACGGCTCCGGCAACGCGAGCGCGACCGCCTCGCCAAGTCGGAAAAGGTCTCGCTGCGGCAAAGCCCGAAGCAGCTCGTTTCCAAGGTGGTGGAAGATTTCAACCTGACCAAATGGCTGGCGCAGGAAGCCGCGCGCGACAAGCTGATCATGGCCGGCTATCGCGGCCACGCGCCCTACGTCACGTTCCTGTTTGCCCGCGCGGTGACACCGATCGTGCTGTTTATCGGCGCGGCTCTCTACGTGTTCGTGATCACGCAGATGGACAAGTCGCTGACAGTCAAGCTCGGCATCTGCGTCGGCGCGGCCTATCTCGGGCTGCAGGCCCCGATGCTGTTCCTGAAGAACGCCATCGGCAAACGCCAGCTCTCGATCAAGCGCGCCTTTCCCGACGCACTCGACCTGCTGCTGATCTGCATCGAGTCCGGTATGTCGGTCGAAGTCGCCTTCCGCAAGGTCGCCACCGAAATCGTCACGCAGTCGATCGCGCTGTCGGAGGAATTCTCGCTGACCACGGCCGAATTATCCTACCTGCAGGACCGCAAGGTGGCTTACGAGAACCTCGCCAAGCGCACCGGCCTCGAGGGCGTGAAATCGGTCTGCCTGGCGCTGATGCAGTCGGAACGCTACGGCACCCCGCTCGGCCAGAGCCTGCGCGTGATGGCACAGGAAAACCGCGACATGCGAATGAACGAGGCCGAGAAGAAGGCGGCCGCGCTGCCGCCGAAGCTGACCGTGCCGATGATCGTGTTCTTCCTGCCGTGCCTGTTCGTCGTCATTCTCGGACCGACCTACGTCAAGCTGCAGATGATGCACTGAGGCAAATGGCGCGGCGGACGCCGCGCCGTTCGGCCGTTACCGGCGCGGCTCGCCAAAACTTCGGCGAGCCTGCACCGGCAAACCCAAGCGAAGTCTTGATTTGGAAGCCTTGCCTGGAAGTCTTGCCTGGAAGTCTTGCACAGCGGGAAACGACGCCCGCCCCGCCGATCTGCAGATAGCTCCGGAAGATTGGATTCGCCTTCCCTCGTAGGGCTGCGGCGGACAAGTCACCCGCGCGAGCCTGCCCTCGGGGCGCGCATTCGCGCGAACCGTTCGCGGGCGACGACGGCTGCCGGGATGATGTGACGGCTGTGACGCTCAGTCCGGCCGGTTGAGGGCTGCGACCGGGACGGTCGCCCTGTTGCCGGGAGGACGCGAATTGTCCTTGTCCTTGCGGCTCAGCATTTCCCGCAGGTAAGCCACGTTGGCGGTCGCCTCGTCGGCGGGCAGATCGCCCTTGGCGATGGTCTCGGCTTCCGCGAAGCGGCCCTGCAGGCCGACCACGAGCGCCAGGTTCTGCCGCACCCTTGCGTCGGCGCGGGGATTGGAATGGGCGCGTCGCAGCGTTTCCTCGGCCTGCGGCAACTCCCGCGTCAGCATGTAGGAAAGGCCGAGATTGGACAGCACCGAGGGCTCTTCCGGCACGATCTTCAGCGCCGTCTCGTAATAGCGGCGGGCCTCCTCGTGCTTGCCCATCTTGTCGAGCGTGGTGCCCTGCACCGAAAGAATGCGCCAGTCGGGATTGGCGGGTGAATGGGCGCGGCTGAGCACGTCGAAGGCCGCCTGCGAATTGCCGTTGTCGGCGAGCGCGCGGCCGTAAGCGGCGAGCAGCGTCTTGTTGCCGGAATGGGCGATGGTGGCCTGTTCGAGCACGGCGGCCGCCTGCGCCCGCTGGCCGGTGGCACGGAGCGCCTGGCCGTAGGCCAATGCCGCCTCGGCATCCTTGGGATTGGCGCGATACCGCTCACCATACACCTCGACCGCGCGCTGCGGATCGTCAGGAACGGCCTGCGCCTTCGGGGACGATGAGGTCAGCGACCCCGTGATGTCGGACATGGTCTGGCAGCCGCCAAGACCGGCGGCGAGAACCGCCGTCACGGCTGCGGAAGAGAGGAACCGGGCAAGAGATCCGGCAGGAAATCCTGCATGGCTGGACTGTCGACGCATGGCACTTCAACTCGCGGGAAAGGCTGACGAATGGAGCCGAACGGAGCCAGCAATAGACTGTTAACCCTAACGGCCGGTTAATTGGCCGTGCTATGCCATCGACACCACCCTGCCCGTCCCCTTCGCGCGAGACCTGCATGCAATCCCCGTTCGAGACCGTCCCCTACGCCGCTGCCATTCCGATCCTTTTCGCCACCAGCACGACATGGGCCGGAATTGCCAGAGACCTTCCCGAACAGGCCCGGCAGTTCGCGGCGGCCAACGACTTCACTGCCAAGCCGGGCAAATGCCTGACGCTGCCCGCGCCCGACGGGAAGATCGCGCAAGTGGTTTTCGGGCTCGAGGACGAGACCAGCAAATCCCGCGACCTGTTCCGGCCCGGCGCCCTGCCCGGCCTGCTGCCATCAGGCGTCTATCGCTTCGCCAATGCGCCGCATGATGTGCGCCTCGCGACGCTGGCGTTCGCGCTGGGGACCTACCGCTTCGGCCGCTACCGCAAGAACGAAGCGCCCGCGGTCCGGCTGGTGCCGCCCGACGGGGTCGATAGCGCCGACATCGCGCGGATGGCGGAGGCGGCAGCACTTGCGCGCGACCTGATCAATACGCCCTCGAACGATATGGGCCCGGAAGAACTGGCGCAGGCAGCGCAGGGGTTGGCGACGCGGTTCGGCGCGACCTTCAACTGCATCGTCGGCGACGATCTCGTAAAGCAGAACTTTCCGCTGATCCACGCCGTTGGCATGGCCTCGACGCGCGCCCCGCGGCTGATCGACCTGAGCTGGGGCGATCCCGCGAACCCTAAGGTGACTTTGGTCGGCAAGGGCGTCTGCTTCGACACCGGCGGCCTCGACCTGAAACCATCCAGCGGCATGCTGATCATGAAAAAGGACATGGGCGGCGCCGCCAACGTGCTGGCGCTGGCGCAGATGGTGATGGATGCCGGGCTGAAAGTCCGGCTGCGCGTGCTGATCCCCGCGGTCGAGAACGCGGTGGCCGGTAACGCCTTCCGCCCGCTCGACATCTTCAAGTCGCGCAAGGGACCGACCGTGGAGATCGGCAACACCGATGCCGAGGGGCGACTGGTGCTGGCCGATGCGCTGGCGCTGGCGGACGAAGAGAAGCCGGACCTGCTGGTTGACCTCGGCACCCTGACGGGCGCGGCGCGGGTGGCGCTGGGACCGGATTTACCGCCCTTTTACACCTCTGATGAGACGCTCGCCGACAGCGTCGCAGCCCATGCGAAACGGGAGAACGATCCGTTGTGGCGTATGCCGCTGTGGCCGCCCTATGATTCGTGGCTGGATTCGAAGACGGCCGACATCAACAACGCGCCGTCCGGCGGTTTTGCCGGCTCGATCACCTGCGCGCTGTTCCTGCAGCGCTTCGTCACCGATGCAAAAAGCTGGCTGCACGTCGATATCTACGGCTGGACGCCTTCCGCCAAACCCGCGCGCCCCGAGGGCGGCGAATGCCAGGCCGCGCGCGCGATCTACAAATTGCTGAGCGAACGCTATGGATGATCCGCGCCTGACGCCGGCACGGCCGGACCTCGCCGCCAAATATCTTGAAGGCAAGGTGAAGGCCGCACGCTATGCCACCGGCGAAGAATTTTGCGTGCGCGAGGCCATCGCGCCGCTACGCGAGGCGCCATCGGCAGATGCGATGCTGTTGACGCAAGCGCTGAAGGGCGAGCGCGTCACGATCTACGATCGCAATGGCGAGGGCTTTGCCTGGGGCCAATTGAACGGCGACGGCTATGTCGGCTGGATTCCGGATGGCGCGCTGGCCAGGTCCGCGGCAGCTCCGACGCACAAGGTCACGGCGCTGCGAACGTTCGCTTTCCCGGGCCCATCGATCAAGCTGCCGCCGGTCGAAACGCTGCCGATGGGCGCGCGCGTCACGGTTGCCCGTGAAGACGGCACGTTCGCCGTCACGGACGAAGGCTGCTATCTGCCGCGACCGCATCTCGGCAGCCTCGATGCGATGGAAAAGGATTTCGTCGCGGTCGCCGAACGCTTTGTCGGCACGCCCTATCTCTGGGGCGGCAAGAGCGCGCTCGGCATCGATTGCTCGGGCCTGGTCCAGGTTTCGCTGAACGCCGCCGGCACCGGCTGCCCGCGCGACAGCGACATGCAGCAGGACGGCCTCGGGCGGATGCTTGACGCGGCCGAGACGAAGAAGCTGCAACGCGGCGATCTGATCTTCTGGAAGGGGCATGTCGCCATCGTCCGCGATGCCGACACCATGGTTCATGCCAATGCGCATCACATGGCGACCGTGATCGAAAACACGCGGGAAGCAATCGCGCGGATCAAGGCGGCCGGTAGTGAAGTGACGGCGATCAAGCGGTTATGATTGCAGTCTTGGCCAACATCATTGCGCAATAGCACCGGTCGTGGGTCCCGGCTCTGCGTCGCGTCACTGCGTGCCGCGCCGCGTCCGGGACACGAAACCGCTCTCGGTTCCCCGGACGCTGCGCAGCGCGAAGCGGTGCGCTGCAGAGCCGGGGCCCAAACGACATCGCAAAATTCTCATAACGGCTGTTACTGCAGATCGGGCACGGCCTCGATCCGGAACGCGGCGGCGAACAGCGCGCGGGTGTAGTCGCTCTTTGGATTCTTGAAGAGCTCCGCGGCGGGGCCCTCCTCCACCACCTTGCCGTGGCGCATCACGATTAGATGGCTCGCCAGCGAGGCGACGACGCGCAGATCGTGCGAGATGAACATGTAGGTCAAATCGCGCTTGCGCTGCAGTTCGCGCAAGAGGTCGACCATCTGGGCCTGGAACAGCATATCGAGCGCGCTGGTCGGCTCGTCCAGCACGACGAAGTTCGGCTCCAGCACCACCGCGCGCGCGATCGAGATGCGCTGGCGCTGGCCACCGGAGAATTCGTGCGGATAGCGGAAGCGCGTCGCCGGATCGAGCCCGACATCCTGGAGCGCCTTGACGACGCGCGCCTCGCGCTGTTCGTACGACAGCGACTTCTGATGCACGGTCAAGCCTTCGGCGACGATATCGCCGACCGACATACGCGGGCTGAGCGCGCCGAACGGGTCCTGAAACACGATCTGCATGTCGCGGCGGAACGGCAGCATGGCCTTGAAGCGCAGGCCCTGGATGTTGCTGCCGAGGAATACGATCGGCCCATCCGAGGAAATCAGCCGGAGCAGCGCCAGCCCCAGCGTGGTCTTGCCGGAGCCGGATTCGCCGACGACGCCGAGCGTCTCGCCCTTGCGGACCGCGATGCTGACACCGTCCACTGCCTTGATATGCCCGACGGTCGAGCGCAGCAGCCCGCGCTTGATCGGAAACCAGACCTTGAGATTGTCGGCCGACATCACCACCGGCTCGTTGGGCCGCGGCGGCGCCGGATCGGGCTTCGGCTCGGCCGCCAGAAGCGCGCGCGTATAGGCATGCTTCGGCGCCGTGAAGACTTCCTCGACCGGTCCCTGCTCGACGATCTTGCCCGAATTCATCACGCAGACGACGTCGGCGATGCGGCGGACGATGCCGAGATCGTGGGTGATGAACAGCATGCTCATGCCAAGGCGCGACCGGATCTCGGCGAGCAGCGCCAGGATCTGGGCCTGCACCGTGACGTCGAGCGCGGTGGTCGGCTCGTCCGCGATCAGCAGATCCGGCTCGTTGGCGAGCGCCATCGCGATCATGACGCGCTGGCGCTGGCCGCCGGACAGTTGATGCGGATAGCTGTTCAACCGGGTTTCGGGATCGGGAATGCCGACCTGCGTCAAGAGCTCCAGCGTGCGCGCCCGCGCCGTCTGCCCGCTGATGCCGCTGTGCAGGAGAAGAATCTCGCCGATCTGCGCCTCGATCGTGTGCAGCGGATTGAGCGAGGTCATCGGCTCCTGGAAGATGATCGAAATGTCGTTGCCGCGGATCTCGCGCATCTCGCGTTCCGCCGCCGTCAACAGCTCGCGGCCACGGAAGCGGATCTGGCCGGAGGGATGCGATGCGCTGGGATACGGCAGCAGCTTCAGGATCGACAACGCGCTGACGGATTTTCCGGAACCGGACTCGCCGACCAGCGCCACGCATTCACCGCGCTTGACCGAAAACGAGACGTGATCGACGGCGAGCGTATTGCCGAACGCCACCGAGAGGTCGCGGACATCGAGCAGGGGCTGGTTGATGGCGTCCATGCGCAAGC
This sequence comes from uncultured Alphaproteobacteria bacterium, assembly GCA_963816815.1. Lineage (GTDB taxonomy): Bacteria > Pseudomonadota > Alphaproteobacteria > Rhizobiales > Xanthobacteraceae > Bradyrhizobium. The sequence goes on along the minus strand of CAWFMW010000065.1, from coordinate 109,408 downwards.
CCCTACCTGAACGTCTTGCGCGGATCGAAGGCGTCGCGCGCGGCTTCGCCAATGAAGATCAGGAGCGACAGCATGATCGCGACCGAGAAGAAGCCGGTGAAGCCGAGCCATGGCGCCTGCACGTTGGCCTTGCCCTGCGACAGCAATTCGCCGAGCGACGGCGATCCCGGCGGCAGGCCGAAGCCGAGGAAGTCCAGCGCCGTCAGCGTCATGACCGAGGACGACACGATAAAGGGCAGGAACGTCATGGTTGCCACCATCGCATTTGGCAGCAGGTGGCGGAACATGATGACGCCGTTGGAGACGCCGAGTGCCCGGGCCGCCTGGATATATTCAAAATTTCGCCCGCGCAGAAATTCGGCGCGCACCAGCCCGACCAGCGACACCCAGGAGAACAGCAGGAGGATGCCAAGCAGGATGAAGAAGCCGGGCGGCAGCACCGCCGATATGATCAGGAGCAGATAGAGCGAGGGGATCGCGCTCCAGACTTCGATGAACCGCTGGAAACCGAGGTCGATCCAGCCGCCGAAATAGCCCTGCACGCCACCGGCGGCGATGCCGATGATCGAGGACAGGATGGTGAGCGTCAGTCCGAACAGCACCGAAATGCGGAAACCGTAGATCAGGCGCGCGACCACGTCGCGGCTCTGGTCGTCGGTGCCGAGCCAGTTGTATTCGAGGTCGCGGCAGCTCTTGAGACCCTTCTTCTGCACGACCTCCTTGCACTGCTCTTCCGTCAGCATCCAGGTCGGCTTCGACGGCGCCGGCGTCGGCAGGTCGAGATTGTGGGTGTCGTAGGAATAGCGGATCGGCGGCCAGATGACGGTGCCGCCCTTTTCGGCGATCTGCTTCTGCAGATAGGGATCGCGATAGTCGGCGGCGGTTTCGAAATCGCCGCCGAAGGTGGTCTCGGAGTAGCTGAAAAGCACCGGCCAATAGAGACGGCCATCATATTTGACGAGGAGCGGCTTGTCGTTGGCAATGAAATTGGCAAACAGCGAGACCGTAAAAAGCACGAGGAAGACCCAGAACGACCAATAGCCCCTTCGGTTGGCCTTGAAGTTCTGCCAGCGGCGACGGTTAAGCGGCGACGGCTGGAACGGATGACGCGTGATCGGGACCGCCGCGCCGAGCGGCGATTGCGTCGAGGTCTCGACGGGTTGGGGCGCGGTGATCGTCATCAGACCTCACGCGCCTCGAAGTCGATCCGCGGATCGACCCACATGTAAGCGAGGTCGGAAATCAGATTGACCACGAGCCCGACCAGCGAAAAGATGAACAGCGTGCCGAACACGACCGGGTAATCGCGGTTGAGGATGCTCTCGAATCCGAGCAGGCCAAGGCCATCGAGCGAGAAGATGGTCTCGATCAACAGCGAACCGGAGAAGAAGGCGTGAATGAACGCGCTCGGAAAGCCCGCGATCACGATCAGCATCGCGTTGCGGAAGATGTGGTGGTACAGCACCTGGGTTTCGCTGCAGCCCTTGGCGCGCGCGGTCATCACATACTGCTTGCGGATCTCGTCGAGGAACGAGTTCTTGGTCAGCAGCGTCATGGTGGCGAAGGCGCCGAGCGCCATCGAGATCAGCGGCAGCGTGATGTGCCAGAAATAGTCGATGATCTTCCAGTACCAGGGGAACTGCGCCCAGCCGTCGGAAGTCAGCCCGCGCAGCGGGAAGATGTTGAGGAACGAGCCGCCGGCGAACAGGATGATCAGCAGGATCGCGAACAGGAATCCCGGGATCGCAAAGCCTATGATGATCACCGCCGACGTCCAGGTGTCGAACTCCGACCCGTCCTTTACCGCCTTGCGGATCCCGAGCGGGATCGAGATCAGGTAGGTCAGAAGCATCATCCAGAGGCCGAGCGACATCGACACCGGCAGCTTCTCCTTGATCAGCTGGATCACGCTGACGTCGCGGAAGTAGCTCTTGCCGAAATCGAAGCGCGAGAAATTCCACACCATCAGCGCGAAACGCTCCGGCGCCGGCTTGTCGAAGCCGAACTGAGCTTCCAGCTTTTTAATGAAGTCAGGATCCAGCCCCTGCGCGCCGCGGTATTTCGAACTGACGGCATCGGAGGCCGCGCCGACCTGGCCGCGCGGACCGAAATCGCCGCCACCGCCCGATATCCTCGACGTGCCGCCGGTGTCGGCGCCGGAGAGCTGCGCCAACACGCGCTCGACCGGCCCGCCCGGGGCGAACTGCACGACCACAAAGGACACGAACAGGATCCCGAGCAGCGTCGGGAACATCAGCAGGATGCGGCGGGCGATATAGCCGGTCATGAATTACTTTGCCTGCTCGAGCGTCGCGGCCCTGGCGGCATCATACCACCAATTTTCAGGCGCGCCGGTGCCTTGTGTGTAACGTGCCGGCTTGGGCGGATGAGCGAACTGATCCCAATAGGCGATCGGATGCGTAGAGCGAAACCATTGCGGCACCCAGTAGCGCCCGGCGCGAAACACGCGATCGAGCGCGCGGCACGCAAACGTCAAATCCGCCCGCGTTTCGGCCGCAATCGCCTTGTCTATCAGCGCATCGATCGCCGGATTGGCGACGCCCGCGAGATTGTACGATCCCTTCGTGGCAGCCGCGTGCGACGTAAAGTATTGGCGCAAACTGTCGCCGGGTGTCGGCGACATGCTCAGGCGCTGAACGCAGACATCGAAGTCAAAGGCCTCCACCCGGGCGCGATACTGCACAGCGTCAATCAATCGGATGCCCGCGTCGATGCCGAGCTGGCCGAGATTCTTGATGAAGGTCGCGTGATGCGGCTGGAATGACGCTTCATCGAGCAGGAATTCGATCGTAAAAATCTCGCCGTTCGGCAACACCCGCTTGCCGTCCTTGATGGGGAGTTTTGCATCCTGCAGTAATTGCTGCGCCTTGCGCAGCAGGGCTCGATCTTGCCCCGATCCGTCGGAAATCGGCGGCACGAACGGTTCACCGAACACTTCGTCGGGCACCTGCCCGCGAAACGGTTCGAGCAGCTTCAACTCTTCCGGCGAAGGCAGCCCGGTCGCCACCATGTCGGAATTCTGGAACGGCGAAACCGTGCGCGCATAGGCGCCGTACATCACGGTCTTGTTGGTCCATTCGAAATCGAACGCATTGACGACCGCTTCGCGTATCTTGGGATCCTTGAACTTGTCGCGGCGGGTGTTGAAGAACCATCCCTGCCCGCCCGACGGCAATTCATCCGGCAGGGTCTCGCGCTTGACCCGGCCATCCTTGATCGCCGGAAAGTCGTAACGGGTCGCCCAGATGCGCGCGGTGAACTCTTCGCGGTAGAGATAATTCTTGCCGGTAAAGCCTTCGAATGCCACGTCGCGATCGCGATAGAACTCGTAGCGAACGGTATCGAAATTGTAGCTGCCGCGGTTGACGGGAAGATCGGCCGCCCACCAGTCCTTGACCCGGGCATATTCGACGTAGCGGTTGATCTCGTATTTTCCCACCTTGTAGGGCCCAGAGCCGAGCGGGATTTCGACGGTCGATTCCTCGAAGGGGCGCGTCGCGTAATAGGCCTTGGAGAAGATCGGCAGTCCCGCGACATAGAGCGGAACATCGCGCGCCCTATTGGGCGCAAAGACGACCGTCACCGTGGCATCGTCGAGCGCCTCCGCCTTCACGAAGTCGCGCAACTGAAGCACGATCAGCGGATGGCCCTTTTCCTTCAACGTGCTCAGCGAGAAGGCGACATCGTGCGCCGTCATCTTCGAGCCGTCATGGAAACGGGCCTCGGGGCGCATCGTGAAACGGTAGGTGAGCTTGTCGGGCGAAATCCACACCGACTTCGCCGCAAGACCATACATCGCGTCGGGCTCGTCATTGGCGCGCGCCATCAGCGCGTCAAAGGTCAGCTCCATGCCCTTGGCGCCTTCACCCTTGAGGACGTAGGCGTTGAATGAATTGAACGTCTGGAAAGATTGATTGTAGGCGCGGGTCGACGGGATCGTCGAAAACAACCCGCCCTTCGGCGCATCCGGATTGACGTAGTCGAAATGCTTGAAGTCGGCCGGATATTTCAGGTCGCCGAACACCGACATGCCGTGCATCTCGGTGCCGCCATTGTCGGCGGCGGCAGGACGAAATATACCGGCGCTCAGCGCACCGATGCCGAGACCGAGCGCGTGTCGACGGTTGAGTAGCGCCATGCGCGATTCCTTCAACTGCGCTTGCCGATCTTGGCTGCCTTGTCGGCATCGTACCACCACAGCGAGGGAAGACCGGAACGGCCGTATTTTGGCAACGGCTCAGCATGGCTGAAGCGGTCCCAGCGGGCGTAACGCGAGAATCCGTAGGTGAATTGCGGCACAAGGTAGAAATTCCATAGCAACACACGGTCTAATGCCCGGGTCGCCGCCACCAATCCCTCGCGATCTTTGGCAAAGATCACCTGCTCGATCAGCGCATCGACGGCGGGATTCTTGATGCCGATGGTGTTTCTCGAACCCGGCTGGTCGGCGGCGCGGGAGCTCCAGAATTCCCGCTGCTCGTTGCCCGGTGACAGAGACTGCCCCCATTGGTCGATGATCATGTCGAAATCGAAACTGCGGGTACGGTTCTGATACTGCGCGTCGTCCGCGACTCGAATCGACGTCGTGACACCGATGCGCTCAAGCGACGGCTTGAAGAACAGCGCGATACGTTCGCCGGCAGGATCCTGCACCAAGATCTCGACCGTCACTGGCTTGCCGTTGCCGTCCACCAGCTTCTGGTCGCGTACCAGGAAACCTGCTTCCTTCAACAGCTTCGCAGCCTCACGCAAATTGGCACGCACCGCTTCCGGATTACCACCGACCGGATTGACGTAGGGTGTCGTGAAGACCTCGGCCGGCACCTTGTCGCGCACCGCCTCCAGAATTTGCAGCTCGCGTCCCTCCGGCAATCCGGATGAGGCGAGCTCGGTGCCCTCGAAATAGCTGTTGATGCGCTTGTACTGGCTGTAGAAGAGTTGCTTGTTCATCTCTTCGAAATCGAACGCATAGTTGAAGGCCCGCCGCAGCCGCGAATCCTTGAACTGGTCCCGGCGCAAATTGAGCACGAAGGCCTGCATCCGGCCCGAATCGTTGATCTTGAATTCTTCCTTGACGACCCGCTTCTCGACGACGGCCGGAAAGTCATATTGGGTTGCCCATTGCTTGGCCGAATTCTCGCTGATCCAGTCCGCCTGGTCTGCCTTGAATGCTTCCAGCGCAACCAGATTGTCGCGAAAGAACTCGAAGCGCAGCTGGTCGAAATTGTTGGTACCCACCTGAGAAGGAACTTTCGCGCCCCAGTAATCCTTCACGCGTTCAAGGACGACGGAGCGCGCCGCAACGAATTCCTTGATCCGATAAGGACCCGAGCCCAGCGGCGGCTCCAGTGTCGTTTGCGAGATGTCGCGCTTGCGACCCTGGCTGTCGGTGCCTTCCCAATAGTGCTTGGGCAGCACCGGCAGTTCACCGACAATGGTCGGCAGTTCACGATTTCCCGGACCGTCGAAGCTGAACTTGATATCGCGTTCGCCGGCCTTCTCGGCCTTGACGACGTGCCGGTAATAGGAGCCGTACATCGGACTGTACTGCTTCAAAGTGTCTATCGAAAAGATCACGTCCTCGGGCGTGACCGGCTTGCCATCGTGCCAGCGCGCCTCTTTGCGGAGGCGGTAGACGACCCAAGAAAAGTCCTCGGGATGAGCGGCCGCTTCCGCCAGCAGGCCGTATTCGGTGACGACCTCGTCCTGCGACTTGGTCATCAGCGTTTCATAAATAAGCGTGGCGGCAGGCGCCAGCGAGCCTTTGATGCCGGCGACGGCAAGATTGAAGTTGTCGAACGTGCCGATCGAGATCATCCGGGCGACGCCGCCCTTGGGAGCACTCGGATTGACATAGTCGAAATGCTTGAAGTCGACCGGATACTTGACGTCGCCGAACAGAGAGAGCGCGTGGCGCCATTCCAATCCATTGCTTTCGGACTGGGCATGGGCGACCTCAATCGCGGAAAGGTTCGTGGTGAACCCCAGTGCCGGAGTCAGCGCGGCTGCGGCGGTGCCTTGCAGGAGATGTCGTCGGGTAATTGCCAAGTGCGGAAATCCTGTTGCTTCAAGGGAGCCAGCCAGCACCCAATATAAGGCAAGGGTTCGACCAATTACGTTGCTTTTTCCTCATGATAGCGACACAGGAACCAGCCCGGTGCGGCGAAAAGTCCCGATAACAACAACGCGATCACCATAGACAAACGGCCAGGCAATGCCTGGCCGTCATGTCGTCGCAACGTCCATGCCGGACGGCCGAAATTTACTTCGCCGCGGTCGGCAACGGCGCCGGGTTGTCCGAAAGGGTGCGCAGATAGGCGATCACGTCGGCGCGCTCGCTGTCTTTCTGAATACCGGCAAAGCCCATCGCGGTACCCGGAACAAAGCCCTTGGGATTGGAGATGAACTTGTTGAGGTCGTCAAAGGTCCAGGTGCCGCCCTTGCCCTTCATGGCGGCCGAGAAATTGAACCCGCCGCGGCCTGCGCCCTTCGGCTCGTTGACGACACCATAGAGGTTCGGACCAACGCGGTTGGGGCCACCCTTTTCGAAGGTGTGGCAGGCGCCGCACTTCTTGGCGGCGCCGGCGCCCTTCTCGACCGAGGCGGTCTGCAGCAGCTTCTCGATCGGCTCGGAGGGAGCTGCGGCTTCCTTGGCGCCCGCGCCGTGCGACGCGTCTTCCTTCACGGCGATCTCGAAGCCCGGCTTTTCCAGCGGCTTGGGCGTGAAAATCGCATGGGCAGCAAAGCTCGTCACCAGAACGAGAATGCAGGTGCCGAGGATGGCGCCGATAATCTTGTTGAGTTCGAAGGAGTCCATAGTTGGATCAGGCTCCAGGCCGGGAAGGTCGACTGAAGGCCGGCAAAACGGCCGCGGATGCGCATCAGGAATCAGCCTTTCGCGCCGCACCCTCAGCAGGGTTGAGATATCGGTTTGCCCGGGCTCTGGCAACCCGTATAAACGCCCCGACTTTCCACCAGTCCCCCATTATTTCCGGCCTGTTCTTGCTGGCCGGCTGACCTCGTTCCGAATGACCGAACCCCGCATTCTGGTACTGATTCCCGCCCGCATGGCGGCGACCCGCCTGCCCGGCAAACCGCTGCTCGATATCGGCGGCCTGCCGATGATCGTCCACGTGCTGCGGCGGGCCGAGGAGGCCAAAATCGGCCGGGTGGCGGTCGCCACCGACACGCCCGAGATCGCGGCCGCCGTGAAGGCCGCCGGCGGCGAGGTGGTGATGACCCGTGCCGATCACCCCTCCGGCTCCGACCGGATCCATGAGGCGATGCGGACGATCGATCCGGACGGCCGGGCCGAGATCGTGGTCAACCTGCAGGGCGACTTTCCCACGATCAACCCGGACACCATCCGTGCCGCGCTGCCGCCGCTCGACGACCCCGCCGTCGACATCGCGACGCTGGCCTCGCAGATCCATACCGAGGAAGAGGACCTGGCCCCCAGCGTGGTGAAGGCGGTCGGCTCGCCGATCGGGGCGAACCGGCTCCGCGCGCTCTATTTCACCCGCGCCACGGCGCCCCATGGCGACGGCCCGCGCTACCACCACATCGGCCTCTACGCCTACCGCCGTGCCGCGCTGGAACGGTTCGTGGCGCTGCCCCCGTCTCCGCTGGAGCAGCAGGAGAAACTGGAGCAGCTGCGAGCGCTGGAGGCCGGGATGCGGATCGACATCACCATCGTCGACAGCGTCCCCCGCGGCGTCGACACCCCGGCCGACCTCGAAACCGCCCGCCGCATACTGGCAAAAGCCTGAGCCGCTGCTAAAAGACCCCGCATGACCAAGAAGCTCAAAATCGCATTCCAGGGCGAGCCTGGCGCCAATTCCCATATCGCCATCGTCGAGGCCTATCCCGACGCCGAGCCGTTGCCGTGCGCGACCTTCGAGGACGCGCTGGCTGCGATCTCCTCGGGCGAGGCCGACCTCGGCATGATCCCGATCGAGAATTCGGTCGCCGGCCGCGTCGCCGACATTCATCATCTGCTGCCGCATTCCGGCCTGTTCATCGTCGGGGAATGGTTTCTGCCGATCCGGCATCAACTGATGGCGGTCCGCAGTGCCAAGCTGACCGACATCAAGACGGTGGAGAGCCACGTCCACGCGCTCGGCCAATGCCGGCGCATCATCCGGAAACTCGGCATCAAGCCGATCGTCGCGGCGGACACTGCCGGCAGCGCGCGCGACGTTTCCGAACGCAAGAACAAGAGCGTGGCCGCGATCGCCTCAAGGCTGGCGGCGCAAATCTATGGCCTCGACATCCTGGCCGAAGACGTCGAGGACGAGGCCCACAACACCACCCGCTTCGTGGTGCTGGCGCGCGAGGCGAACTGGGCCAAGCAGGGCTCGGGGCCGCTGGTCACCACTTTTGTCTTTCGGGTGCGCAACTTGCCCGCCGCGCTCTACAAGGCGCTCGGCGGCTTCGCCACCAACGGCGTCAACATGACCAAGCTCGAAAGCTACATGGTCGACGGCGAATTCTCCGCCACGCAATTCTACGCCGACGTCGATGGCCATCCCGAGGACAAGGGGCTCGCCTTCGCGCTGGAGGAGCTGAAATTCTTCTCGCGCGAGTTTCGGATTGTCGGCGTGTACCCCGGGCATCCGTTCCGGGAGACGTTTAGCGAGAAGGCGGAGTGACGGTTTAGCCGAACCGTTTCACCGCCTCCGCCCAGAGCGTCCAGACCTCGGGTCGCTGCTCGACTGCCGCCTGCACCATCACCAGCTTTGAGACGGGATCGACCAGCACGTGCTGGCCATAGGCACCTAGCAGCGCAAACTGGCGGCTGCCGCCCGGCAACAGCCAGATCAGATAGCCATAACCTTGCGAACGGGGCGAGGTTCGCGCCGGCGCGAGATAGGAATCCGAGGGACGCGTCGTCGTCGCCTCGATCATCCATTGCGCGGGAATAAGCTGCTTGCCGTCCCACGCGCCGTCATGCGCGAGCAGGCGGCCGATCCGCGCGTAGTCGCGCAGCACCGCATTGAAGCCGAAATGCGCTAGCTCGAAACCCTCGGCATCCAGCAGCCATTTCGCATCGTCCTCGGCGCCGATCGCGCCCCAGACCTTTTCATGCAAATAGTCGGACATCGACTTGCCGGTGGCATAGCGCAGTACGACGCCGAGCACGTCGGGCTCGATGCTGGCATAGTAGAATTGCGTTCCCGCCGGCGCGATCCGGTGGTTGAACTGCGTGATGCTGGCGATCGTTCCCTTGTTCTGGACCTGGCCGCCATTGACCATGTCCCGCCAGAGACGGTTCAGGTCGCGACCGTTCTCCTGCGCCTCGCCGAACTCGATACCCGATGACATGTGCAGGAGATCGCGGATCGGGGTGGTGCCGTATTCGGTGCCCTTGAAGCCGGGCACATATTTCTCCGGCATGTCGTCGACGGATTTGATCGCGCCGTCGGCAATCGCGATACCGATCAACAGGCCGGTGATCGACTTGACCATCGACTGCGAGACAAACCGGTCGCGGTCGGTTCGACCATACTGGTACTGCTCGAACAGGATCTGGTCGTCTTTGGCGATCAGCAGGCCGGTAACGGGATTGCGCGCGAGATAGTCGGCCACCCGGTTGCGAAATGGATCGGACAAGGCTGTGGACGCCCGCTTGTACATCCAAGGCGCTGCGGCGCGCTTGACGAGCCGCGTCGGATAAATGGCGTCGATATGCGTGAACGCGGCAACACGCTCGTGTAATTCCCAGGGATTGCCGCGCATCCGCGCCATGACCGCATTCGGGACCGCATATCCGTCCGCCGCCCCATAAAGATCGGCATTCGGGCCGGTGGGAGAGAAGATCGGGCCGGCGTCATCCGCCGATGCACGGCCGATCAAGCCGGCGCCGGCTGCACAGGTCGCAGCCAAACCGGCCAGCGTCGCACGGCGCGAGATTCGACCGCTACTCACCTGACGATCCCTCCAGCTCCCCGCGGCCCGAGAGATGGCACGCGGTTACGCCGCCGCCCTCCTCGCCAGCCCGAACGCATCGCCGAGCAGGCTATACGATTTCTTCCGCGCGTCGTGGTCGTACACCGCCGTGATGATCATCAATTCATCCGGCTTGCCGGCCGTTATCATCGGCTCAAGCTTCGTGATGATCGTCGCCGGGCTGCCGACGAACAGCCGCGAGCGGTTGCGCATGACCGAGGCGCGCTCGGAGTCGCTATAATTATAGGCCAGCGCTTCCTCGACGCTGGGCAGCGGCAGATATTGCCCGCGGTCGCGGCGCAGGCGGTTGAGGTCCATCGAGGAAGCGAGCTGTTCGGCTTCCGCATCGGTTTCGGCGGCGACGGCAGCGACGGCCAAAATGCCGTGCGGCGTGGCGCGCCAGCCGGATGGCTTGAAATGGTCGCGGTAGTTGGTCAGCGCCGCGATGGCGTCATAGGACGCAAAATGATGCGCGAACGCGAAGCCCATGCCGACCTGCGCGGCCAGCTCCGAAGAGTAATCGCTCGAGCCGAGCAGCCAGATCGGTGGCAGCGGCGTATCGTCCGGCATCGCCACCACATTGTTGTAGGGATGGCCGGGTGGGAAATCGCGGGTCTCCCACATCACCAGTTCACTGAGCCGTTCGAGAAAGTCGTCGCCTTCGCGGCGGTCGAGCCGGCTGCGCAGCGCGTGCGCCGTGGCGCCATCCGTGCCGGGCGCGCGGCCGAGGCCGAGATCGATTCGGCCGGGAAACAGCGCCTCCAGCATCTTGAAGCGTTCGGCAACGACCAGCGGCGCGTGGTTAGGCAGCATCACGCCCCCGGACCCGACGCGAATGTTTTTGGTCACCGCGGCGATCTGTCCGATCATCAAGTCCGGCGCGGGGCTCGCCACCGAGGCCAAATTGTGGTGCTCGGCAAGCCAGTAGCGGACATAGCCGAGTCCATCGACATGGCGCGCCAGATCGATGCTGTTCTGCAGCGCGTGGGCCGGACGGGTGCCTGTGGTGACGACGGAGAGGTCGAGGACTGAAAGCGGGATCATGGCGCTAAACTAGTGCGGCAGGCGAGCGCGACAAAGGCCCGGTCGGCGCAGAGCAGGCCCGCGCCTGTGGAGAAAGGAAGCAGAGGGACACACTCTCTAGTGGGACATAATGTAAAGGATTCATAACAGAAGCTTCCTGCCCACTACTAAACCGCGCCTCCCCAGCGAGAGAGAGACCTATATAACTATATGTAAGTAAACACAAAATATATAAGTGCTTTTAGCCCACCCCGCCTCATGTAGAGTATACATTTCACACATTTTCGCGCCTATTGGGCTACTTCCCATAGCCGATGGGCTGTTTGGTCGGGTTCGTTTGGCCTATTTTAGCTCCTGGCCGCTACGCCCGACGTCAGCCGATCCTTTTGGAGCTTCGTGAAGTGTCATGACCGAATCTACGTCCGCCGCTTTCGACGGCCATCGCGCGCTCCATTCGCCAAAAATCTCCTTTGAGTTCTTTCCGCCCAAGACGGAAGAGATGGAGCGGAGCCTGTGGGAGACCATCAACCGGCTGGCGCCGCTCGCCCCGAATTTCGTGTCGGTGACCTATGGCGCGGGGGGATCGACCCGCGAGCGGACCCACTCGACCATCGCGCGTATTCTCAAAGAAACCAGCCTGACGCCGGCCGCGCATTTGACCTGCGTCGGTGCGCCGAAGGGCGAGATCGACGACGTGGTGGCGCGCTATCACGAGATCGGCGTCCGCCACATCGTGGCCCTGCGCGGCGATCCCACCACCGGCATCGGCACCGCCTATCACGCCCATCCGGACGGCTACCAGAGTTCGCCCGACCTGATCGCCGGCATCAAGAAGCGCTATCCCGATATCGAAATCTCGGTTTCGGCCTATCCCGAAAAGCACCCCGAGAGCGCGACGCTTGATGCCGATATCGACACGCTGAAGGCCAAGGTCGACGCTGGCGCGGCGCGTGCCATCACGCAGGTGTTCTTCGACAACGATCTCTACTTCCGCTACCTTGATCGCGTGCGCGCCCGCGGCATCGATATTCCGGTCGTGCCCGGCATCATGCCAATGCACAATTTTAAGCAGGCGCGCAGCTTCGTGACGCGCGCGGGCACGACGGTGCCGACGTGGCTGGCGGACAAGTTCGAAGGGCTCGACAACGACGCCGAGACGCGCAAGCTGGTGGCGGCAACTGTCGCCGCCGGCCAGGTGCAAAAACTGGCAAAACACGGCGTCGATACCTTTCACTTCTACACCATGAACCGCGCGGACCTGGTGTTCGCGATCAGCCATCTGCTGGGCATCCGCCCCAATGGCGCGCAGAAAGCCGCCTGATCCGATGAGTGTATCGATTTCGCCAAAGCGTACCGCCCTGCTCGCCGCCGCCCGCGAACGCATTCTGGTGCTCGACGGCGCCATGGGCACGATGATCCAGGGGCTGCAGTATGATGAAGCTGCGTTTCGGGGGCAGCGTTTTGCCGACTTCCATCGCGATATCAGAGGCAACAACGACCTCTTGATCCTGACGCAGCCGGAGGCGATCGAGGACATCCATGCGGCTTACCTGCGCGCCGGCGCGGACATCGTCGCCACCAACACATTCTCCTCGACCTCGATCGCGCAGGCCGACTACGACATGTCGGACCTCGCCTATGAGCTGAACCGCGACGGCGCAAAACTCGCCCGCGCCGCCGCCCAGCGCGTCAGCGCCGAGGACGGCAAGCCGCGTTTTGTTGCCGGCGCGCTGGGCCCGACCAATCGTACCGCTTCGATCTCGCCCGACGTTTCCAACCCCGGCTATCGCGCCGTCACCTTCGACGATCTGCGCAAGTCCTATGGCGAACAGATCAACGGCCTGCTCGACGGCGGCGCGGACATGCTGCTGGTCGAGACCATTTTTGACACGCTGAACGCCAAGGCCGCTCTGTACGCGATTTCGGAAATCGCCGGGGAACGCGGCATCGACGTGCCCGTGATGATCTCTGGCACCATTACCGACAAATCCGGCCGGCTGCTGTCGGGACAATTGCCGGAAGCGTTCTGGAATTCGGTGCGGCACGCCAAGCCGATCACCATCGGCTTCAACTGCGCGCTCGGCGCCGAAGATCTGCGCGCCCATATCGCCGACATCGGCCGCGTCGCCGATACGCTGGTCTGCGCCTATCCGAACGCCGGCCTGCCCAACGAATTTGGCCAGTATGACGAGACGCCGGAATACATGGCGCGGCTGATCGGCGAGTTTGCCGAGGCCGGCCTCGTCAACATCGTCGGCGGCTGCTGCGGCACCACGCCGGACCATATCGCGGCGATTGCAGCCGCCGTCGCTCCGCACAAGCCGCGCGCCATCCCCACCATCGAGCCGCGCCTGCGGCTGTCGGGGCTCGAGCCATTCGAACTGACGCCGGCGATCCCGTTCGTCAATGTCGGCGAGCGCACCAACGTCACCGGCTCGGCAAAATTCCGCAAGCTGATCACCGCAGGCGACTACACCGCGGCGCTGGCGGTGGCGCGCGACCAGGTCGAGAACGGCGCCCAGATCATCGACGTCAACATGGACGAGGGCCTGCTCGATTCCGAAGCCGCGATGGTGACGTTCCTCAACCTCGTCGCCGCCGAGCCCGACATCGCCCGCGTGCCCGTGATGGTCGACTCCTCGAAATTCAACGTGATCGAAGCCGGCCTGAAATGCGTTCAGGGCAAGCCGGTGGTGAACTCGATCTCGATGAAGGAAGGCGTGGAGAAATTCATCCACGAAGCCCAGATCGCCCGCCGCCATGGCGCCGCCGTCGTGGTGATGGCGTTCGACGAGGCCGGACAGGCCGATACGTTTGCGCGCAAGACCGAAATCTGCAAGCGCGCCTATGACATCCTGGTCGACGAGGTCGGCTTTCCCCCTGAGGATATCATCTTCGATCCGAATATTTTCGCGATCGCGACGGGACTCGAAGAACACAACAATTACGGCGTCGACTTCATCGAGGCGACGCGCTGGATCCGCCAAAACCTGCCGCATGCACATATTTCCGGCGGCGTCTCTAACTTGTCGTTCTCGTTCCGCGGCAACGAGCCGGTGCGCGAGGCGATGCATTCGGTGTTCCTGTATCACGCCATCAAGGCCGGCATGGACATGGGCATCGTCAACGCCGGGCAGATGATCGTCTATGACGACATCGATCCCGAACTGCGCCAGGTGTGCGAGGACGTCATCCTCAACCGCGACCCCGGCGCATCCGAGCGATTGCTGGCGCTTGCGGAAAAATTCCGCGGCAAGGAGAAGCAGACCAGGGAACAGGATCTCGCCTGGCGGGAATGGCCGGTCGAGAAGCGGCTGTCCCACGCGCTGGTGCACGGCATCACCGAGTTCATCGAGGCCGACACCGAAGCCGTGCGGCTGACGGTCGACCGACCGCTGAACGTGATCGAAGGCCCGCTGATGGCCGGCATGAACATCGTCGGCGACCTCTTCGGCGACGGAAAAATGTTCCTGCCGCAGGTGGTGAAGTCGGCGCGCGTGATGAAGCAGGCGGTCGCCTATCTCATGCCCTTCATGGAAGAGGAAAAGGCGCGCAACCTCGCGAACGGCGTGACCAGCGACGGCCGCAACGCCGCCGGCAAGATCGTGCTTGCCACTGTCAAGGGCGACGTCCACGACATCGGCAAGAACATCGTCGGCATCGTGCTGCAATGTAACAATTTCGAGGTCATCGACCTCGGCGTCATGGTGCCGGCCTCCAAGATCATCGAAACCGCCAAAGCCGAGGACGCTGATATCATCGGCCTGTCCGGCCTGATCACGCCCTCGCTCGACGAGATGAGCTTTCTGGCCGGCGAAATGGAGCGGCAGGGCATGAAGATGCCGCTGCTGATCGGCGGCGCCACCACCAGCCGCGTCCATACCGCCGTCAAGATCGACCCGAACTACAAGGGCGGGCCGGTCGTGCACGTCAACGACGCCAGCCGCGCCGTCGGCGTGGCGTCGTCGCTGCTGTCGCCCGAGCGGCGCGAGGCCTATGCCGCCGACATTCGCGCCGAATACGCCAAGATCTCCGCGGCGCATTTCCGCGCCCAGGCCGACAAGAAGCGGCTGAAGCTGGCGGTTGCCCGCGCCAACGCGGTCAAGGCCGACTTCGCCAAGACGCCGCCGAAGAAGCCGGCTTTTCTGGGCATCAAGAGTTTCGACGCCTACGACCTTGCAGAATTGGCCGAATACATCGACTGGACGCCGTTCTTCCAGACCTGGGAATTGACCGGACGTTTCCCGGCGATCCTCGACGATCCCAAGATCGGCGAAGTCGCACGTTCGCTGTATGACGACGCGCGCAAGATGCTTGATCTCATCGTCAAGGAGAAATGGTTCACGGCCCGTGCCACCATCGGCTTCTGGCCGGCCAATGCCGACGGCGACGATATCGCCGTCTATGCCGACGACAGCCGCAAGAAAAAGATCGCGACCTTCCACACGCTGCGCCAGCAACTGGAGAAGCGCGAAGGCCGCTTCAACGCGGCGCTCTCGGATTTCATCGCGCCGGTGTCCTCCGGCGTGCCGGATTATATCGGCGCCTTCGTGGTCACTGCCGGGATCGGCGAGGACGTGGTCGCCGACCGCTTCAAGAACGCCAATGATGATTACTCCTCGATCCTGTGCAAAGCGCTGGCCGACCGCCTCGCCGAAGCCTTCGCCGAGCGGATGCATCAGCGCGTGCGCAAGGAGTTCTGGGGCTACGCGCCGGACGAGACGCTGGCACCCGATCAGTTGATCCTCGAGCAATATGCCGGCATCCGCCCCGCGCCCGGCTATCCCGCGCAGCCCGATCACACCGAGAAGGCCACGCTGTTCCGCCTACTCGACGCGGAGAACACCGCCGGCGTAAAGCTGACCGAAAGCTTTGCGATGTGGCCGGGCTCGTCGGTGTCGGGGCTTTATTTCTCTCATCCCGAAAGCTTCTATTTCGGCGTCGGCAAGATCGAGCGCGACCAGGTCGAGGACTACGCCGCGCGCAAGGGCATGACGGTGGCCGAGACCGAACGCTGGCTGGCGCCGGTGCTGAACTATATTCCCTCGCAGGAGGCCGCGAAGGCGCCGGCGGCGGAGATCGTCCCCGCCAACGACGTCACCTCGCATCCGCCGGGGTGCAATTGTGCGGTGCATCTGGCCTGGCGCAAGAAAGCCGTCGGCGCGGGTTGAACTCTTTACCCGCCCCTTGAGGGGCGGGTAAGAAAAGCGGTAGGCGCCTGATCTGTACTTTCTTCCCTTCTCCCCTTGTGGGAGAAGGTGGCGCGAAGCGCCGGATGAGGGGTTCTCTCGGCTAGGGTGCTCGCGGAGAGAACCCCTCACCCGTCCGCGATGCTGCGCATCGCGTCCACCTGAACCTCCTCCGAATGAGTGGACACCTGTAGTAGGCTCAATGAGCCCGGAGGTGTCGAATGGAACGTCCACGTCGGTCATTTACTGAAGAGTACAAGCATCAGGCGGTTGAACTGGTGATGTCGAGCGGCCGCTCGATTACGTCGGTTGCTAAGGAACTCGGCCTGCGCGACTCGGTGCTGCGGCGCTGGGTTGACAAGCTCCGGCAGAAGCCGACATCGGCGGCGTGGCGCCCCACCACGCAGGCGCCGCCGATGTCGGCGGACCAGGCTTCGGAACTCGCCCGGCTGCGCCAGGAGAACGAACGGCTGCGCATGGAGCGCGACATTTTAAAAAAGTCGATCGCGATCTTTGCCGGGACACGGACATGAGCTTCCGCTTCATCGAAGACCATCGCGACAGCTATCCGGTGCGGCTGATGTGCGCCGTGCTCGAGGTCTCGCCGGCCGGCTACTACGTCTGGCGCGAGCGCCCGGTGAGCGAGCGGACAAAATCCAGTGCCGCGCTTCTGGCTGCGATCCGGCAGGTCCATCAAGACAGCTGTGGACGCTACGGCAGCCCCCGCGTCCACGCCGCCCTGCACAGACAGGGGCGTGGCGCCAGCCGTGGCCGGATCGAGCGGCTGATGCACCGGAATGGTATCCGCGCCATCATGGCGCCCACCCTCTCCCAAAAGGGGAGAGGGGGAAGAGAAGTGCGGAGGCCCCATGAAATTCTTCTCCTTCTGGCGATCGCTGGCGAGTTTTCGCGTGCGGATCGCGCTCAATCTGAAAAATGTGCCGACCGAGGTGATCTTCGTCGACCTCGACGCCAACGCGCATCGCGAGGCCGAATATCGCAAGATCAATCCGCAGATGGCGCTGCCGGCGCTGGTCGCGGATGACGGCACCACGCTGTTTCAGTCGCTCGCCATTGTCGAATATCTCGACGAGAAATATCCCTCCCCGCCGCTGCTGCCCGCCGATATCAACGGCCGCGCCCGCGTCCGTGCGCTGGCGCTGATGGTCGCCTGCGAGGGACATCCGCTGCTGGTGCCGCGGGTGCGGCGCTATCTCGACCACGAACTCAATCTGCGCGACACGCAGCAGGCGGCATGGCGGCGGCACTGGACGGTGGAAACGCTGGCCGCGCTGGAGGGACATCTGGCTGATCACAAGGACACGGGCACATTCTGCCACGGCGATAAGCCGACGCTGGCCGATATCTGCATGGTCGGCCATGTCACCGTCGCGGTGACGCAGCAGATCGACCTGAAAATCTATCCGACGGTGCAGCGGATCTTCGAAACCGCGATGGCGCTGCCGGAATTTGCCAGAGCGCATCCGCTGGCACAGCCGGATACGCCCGAGGCGATGCGAAAGTAGAGCGTGCGGCCGCTCCCTTCCCCTCTCCCCTTGTGGCAGAAGGAAGAGAGCTCGCCTCACCCTTTCGGCGGCGCCAGCGGCTGCACGATTTCCTGGAATGGCGGCAGCGCCTCGCAACGCTCGGCGTGCGCCTTCAGCGCGGGATAGCGCGCGTCGAATAGCGCCGGATGCGCCTCGCCGGTAAAGCGCAGCACGCAGGCGACCGCGATATCTGTGTGGCCGATGTTCTCGCCGGACCAATACCGCGTCTTGATCGCCGCGCGCTCCTTTTCCAGCACCTCGAGCACGCCCGATATCTGCGACTTGCAGCGCTCGACCCAGAGATCGAGCTGCCTGTCCTTGCGCAGCACGCGCTCGTACAGCAGGCTAACGCCCTTGTCGCCGAGGCCCATCGCCAGCGCGCAAATCTGCAAATGCCGCCGCCGCGTCTCGCCGCGCGGCGCGATCATCGCCCTGTCGGGGCCGACGCGGTCGTCAAGATAATCCAGGATCATCGCGCTCTCGATCAGCGCCTCGCCGTCATCGAGCACCAGCGTCGGCACCCGCCGCAGCGGATTATAGGGTGCGATCTTGTCGGCATCGCCGAAGGTCGACCACGGTCTGTGCTCAAAGGCGATGCCGTAGAGCCGCATCGCGATGGCGACGCGGCGAACGAAGGGGGAATTGTATTGGCCGATCAGGATCATGGGCGATGTGCTCTCTGTTCGTCATGGCTAGGCTTGACCCGACCATCCATCTACTTTGAAGTGCCTATATTGAAGGTGGATGGATGCCCGGATCAAGTCCGGGCATGACGAATTGAAACCGGAAGGACGACCATGTTGTCATCTCCGCTACGCGTCCTGCTGACGCTATGCTTGCTGACGCTCGCCCCCTCGGCGCGCGCCCAATCCGGCCCGATCGGCTTCCAGTCTCCGTCGAAAAACATCACCTGCCAGTATTTCGACTATGACAAGCAGAACACGCTCCGTTGCGACATCAGCGCAATGGAAACCAAGCCGCGGCGGCCGGCCGATTGCGAGCTCGATTACGGCGGCGCCTTCGAGATGAACGCCAAGGGCCCCGCCGCACGCATCTGCCATGGCGACACCGTGATGGACAACCCGCTTCCGGTGCTGGGCTATGGCGAGGTGTGGCAGCGTGGCGGGTTTACCTGCACATCGGAGCCGGTGGGCGCGACGTGCTTCAATGCCGAACGGCACGGGTTCTCGCTATCGCGGGCGAAGCAGGAAGTGTTTTGAACGAAATGCCCTGACGAAGTCCCCAAGCGCAGGTCGTCATACTCCGCGAAGGCGGAGTATCCAGTACGCCGCGGCGTCTCGGCTCTATCGCAACTGCGCAGGAATACTGGATCCCGCCTTCGCGGGGATGACAGCCGAAGTCGAGGACGCTTAGCGCTTCACTCAATCACCGGCACATGCCGCGCCACATCGCGCGGCACTGTTCCATCGAGCCGCGGATCGTTGACCACCTCGACCTGCCGGCGGAATGGACGAAAGCCAGAGCGCTGGTAGAAGGCGAGCGCGGCGGGATGATCGAAGGTGCAGGTGTGCAGCCAGAGGCGCGTCAGCGGCCGCGACCATGCGATCTCCAGCGCACGGTTCATCAGCCAGCGGCCGGCGCCGGTGCCGACAAGTTTTTCGGTAAGCCCGAAAGAAACGATCTCGCAGGGCTCACGAAAATCCATCTCGAGCAAGCCTTCGTCGCGTCCCTCATGCGCTAGCGCGTAGACTTCCATCGGCGGCGATTGAATGATCGCGGCCAATTCAGCGTCGGGCAGCCGTATCCTCGAAACCCACAACCAGGGCCCGCCGACGCGGCCATAGAGATCGCGATACCAGTCGAGCGCGGGGGCATCTACCCGCCGTAGCGTCCACGCGCCCGCGGGATCGGAACGCGGCGCGGGGCGCGCGGTCATTTCCAGATGCGTCGTAACGGCGGCGATCTTGCCGGCGGGAACGTCGGAATAACCGTCGGGCAGGATCATCGTTCGCTTTCTCTCTATTCTCAAGGACGACAAAAGCGCGAAGCGCGTTAGATGTCGCAGCCATCCACGTTTGCACTTTGAAAGGAAATAAGTAAGGCATGAATCGCGATGACGGCGGCGTTAGCCTTCCCCCTCATCGCTTGCCAGCAAACCCTTCACCGCCCGCGCCCAGCCCGCAAGCTTGCGCTCGCGCGTCGCCTTGCTCATGTTCGGCTTGAAGCGATGTTCCAGCCGCCAGTTGTCGGCGAACTTTGCTGGCTCGGGATAGACGCCGGCCTGCAGCCCCGCGAGATAGGCGGCGCCGAGTGCGGTGGTTTCCTGGATCATTGGGCGGTCCACCGGGGCATCGAGCAGATCGGCGAGGCGTTGCATGGTCCAGTCGGAGGCGGTCATGCCACCGTCGACGCGGAGCACGTTGGCGGCCTTCTCGCCCGGCCAGTCGGCGCGCATCGCCTCGCGGAGATCGAATGTCTGGTAGCAGACGCTTTCCAGCGCAGCATGCGCCAATTCGGCGGGGCCGGTGTTGCGGGTCAGGCCGAACAGCGCGCCGCGCACGCGGGGATTCCAGTAGGGCGCGCCGAGGCCGACGAAGGCCGGCACCAGATAGACGCTCTGGGTGGAGTCGGATTTGTCGGCGAGCGGGCCGGTCTCGGAGGCCTGCTTGATGATGCCGAGCCCATCGCGCAGCCACTGCACGGCGGAACCGGCGACGAAGATCGAACCTTCGAGCGCGTAAGTGCGTTGGCCGTTGAGCTGATAGGCGATGGTGGTGAGCAGCTTGTTCTTCGAGGCCACCGGCGTGGTGCCGGTGTTGAGAAGCGCAAAACAGCCGGTGCCGTAGGTCGACTTGATCATGCCGGGCGTGAAGCAGGCCTGGCCGATGGTCGCGGCCTGCTGGTCGCCGGCGATGCCTGAAATCGCGATCGGGCCGCCGAACAGGCCTGGGTCGCTGTCGCCGAATTTGGCGGAAAAGTCCTTGACTTCCGGCAGCATCGAGCGCGGCACGCGCAGCAGTTTCAGGAGTTCGTCGTCCCATTCGCCGGTGTGGATGTTGAACAGCAGCGTGCGCGAGGCGTTGGTGGCGTCGGTCGCGTGCACACGGCCAGCGGTCAATCGCCACAGCAGGTAGCAATCGACGGTGCCGAACAGCAGTTCGCCGCGGCCGGCGCGTTCGCGCGCGCCCGGAACGTGGTCGAGGATCCATGCGACTTTGGTGCCGGAGAAATAAGGATCGATGATCAGGCCGGTCCTGGCCGAGATGTCAGGCTCGTGGCCCTCGCCCTTTAATTTGGCGCAGATGTCGGCGGTGCGGCGGTCCTGCCAGACGATGGCGCGGTGCACGGCCTGCCCCGTCGCGCGGTCCCACACGATAGTCGTCTCGCGCTGGTTGGTGATGCCGATCGCGGCGATGTCCTTTGCCTTCAGGCCGGCCTTCTCCAGCGCCTCGCGGCAGACCGCGACCGTCGAGGTCCAGATATCCTCCGGCTCGTGCTCGACCCAGCCCGAGGCCGGGAAATGCTGCGGGAATTCCTGCTGCGCGGTGGCGGCGATGGAAATGTCGCCGCGGAACACGATCGCGCGTGACGACGTGGTGCCCTGATCGATGGCCAGCACAAAGGACATGACGTTGCTTCCCCGGGAGGTTTTGGTTGCGTGAGAGGCAATCCGATTGGGAGGCGGAGGTCAATATGCGGGAGTACGCCCCACGTTCGGTGCGCTCCCTCTCCCGCTTGCGGGGGAGGGTTGGGGTGGGGGTGCCGCCGCGGGCGATGACTTCAGAGATCAAGCGCGGCCGGCGCAAAACAAAGGATAGACGACTTGCGGAGAGACCCCCCGCCTCGCTTCGCTCGGCACCCTAAGAGCGAGCTTCGCTCGTCTCGACCCCCGCAAGCGGGAGAGGGATTCAATCACGTCGCGGCGGTCGTTACGCCTCCGTCGACCACGATGGTCTGGCCGGTCATGAAGGTCGAGGCATCGGACGCTAGATACGCCACCGCGCCGGCGATTTCTTCGGGTTCGCCGATGCGGCGCAGCGGCGAGCCTGACGTGCGGCGCTTCAGGTTTTCAGGATCCTCCCACAGCGCGCGGGCGAAATCGGTTTTGACGAGGCCCGGCGCCACGCAATTGACGCGGACGCCCTTCGGACCCCATTCGCCGGCGAGGCTGCGGCACAGCGCGAAATCGGCCGCTTTCGAAATGCCGTAGGCGCCGATCACGGTGGACCCGCGCAAGCCGCCGATGGATGAGATGATCACCACCGAGCCGTTGCCGCGCTCGGCCATCTGCGGGATCGCCAGCGCGCAGAGCCAGATGTTGCTCTTGACGTTACTGCCCATGATCTTGTCGAAGGCCTCGTCCGTGATGTCGAGCAGCGGGCCGTAATAGGGGTTCACCGCGGCATTACAGACGAGGATGTCGACCTTGCCGTAATGTTTTGTCGTGCCCGTTATCAGTCCCTCGACTTCCTCGCGGCGCGAGATGTTGCAGGGAATGACATGGGCATCGCCGCCGTCCTTCTTGATGCCTTCGGCCACTTCGTGACAGGCATCGGCCTTGCGGCTGGAGACCACGACTTTTGCGCCGAGCTTGGCAAGCAGTTCCGCGGAGGAACGGCCAATGCCGCGGCTGGAGCCGGTGATGACGGCGACTTTTCCGGTGAGATCGAACGGGGTGTTTTTCATTGTTGTTGGCTCCCTGCTTCCATTCATTCAATCGTCATCGCCCGGCCTTGTGCGCAATTGCGCACTGGGACGGGCGATCCAGTATTCCAGAGACGATTGCGCGAGAGTCGATAGGCCGCGGCGTACTGGATCCCCCGCTCTCGCGGGGGATGACAGTCAGCTTGCCTTACACCAGCCCGCCCGCGTCGGTGACGCGGCGGAGGTGGTAGTCGGTGTCGCCAAAGGTGTTTTCGATCATGGTCAGCCGCTTGAAGTAGTGGCCGATCTTGGCTTCCTGGGTCATGCCGATGCCGCCATGGAGCTGGATCGACTGCTGGCCGATGAACTTGCCGGACTTGCCGATCTGCACCTTGGCCGCGGCCACTGCCGTAGCGCGCTCCTTCGCGCTGTCGAAATCGGCCGCCATGGTCGCGAACATCGACATGCTGCGGGCCTGTTCGAGCGCCACGAACATGTCGGCGGCGCGGTGCTGCAGGGTCTGGAAGCTGCCGATCGGCACGCCGAACTGCTTTCGCGTCTTGAGATATTCGACCGTGCTCTTCAGCGATTCATCCATCGCGCCGACCGCTTCCGCGCACATCGCGGTGCGGGCTTCATCCACCACGCGCTCGATCAGCGGCAGGCCGTTCTCGGGATTGCCGATCGCCGCATCTGCGCCGACCTCGACACCGGTGAAGGTGATGTCGGCGGCATGCAGGCCGTCCTGGGTCGGATAGCCCTTGCGGGTGACGCCCTTGGCGTTCGCCGGCACGATGAAAACGCCGATACCGGTCTTGTCGCGCTGGCTGCCCTTGGTGCGCGCGGTCACGATTAGCGTGTCGGCGTTCTCGCCGTTGAGCACGACGAACTTTTCGCCGTCGATGACCCAGCCCGCGCCTTTCTTCTTGGCGGTGGTTGAGACATCGCCGAGATCGTAGCGCGAGTTCTTCTCGAGCTGGGCGAACGCGAACGTCTTGCTGCCGTCGATGAGGCCGGGAATGTGCGCGGCCTTCTGGTCGGCCGAGCCGCCATGGCGCAGGAAGCCACCGCCGATCACGACAGTGGCGAGATACGGCTCCAGCACCAGCGCCTTGCCGAGCGCTTCCATCACGATCATGGTCTCGACCGCGCCAGCGCCGAAGCCGCCATCGGCTTCCGCGAACGGCAGGCCCAGCAAGCCCTGCTCGGCCAGCTTGCCCCAGACGGCCTTGCTCCAGCCGCCCTTTTCCTTCTGGTACTTCTTGCGCGCATCGAAATCGTAGGAGTTGGTCAACAGACCGTCGATGCTTTCCTTGAGAAGGCGCTGCTCCTCGGACAAATCAAAATCCATGTTGTTTTCCCTGACTACACGTCGTCACTTAAATCGTGGTCGCTGCGATGGGCTGGCTTTCTTAACCTCTCCCCGCCTGCGGGGAGAGGTCGGATCGCCCTTGCGATCCGGGTGAGGGGGTACAGGTCCCTCGACAATCCTTGCTCGCGGAGAGAGCCCCTCACCCCAACCCTCTCCCCGCAAAAGAGCGGGGAGAGGGAGAGGAAGCTAAAGCCCCAGCACGGCCTTGGTGATGATATTTCGCTGGATCTCGTTGGAGCCGCCGTAGATCGAGACCTTGCGGTTGTTGAAATAGCTCGGCGCGATCTGGGCGGTCCAGTCCATGGTTTCGTTGGTGCCGTCATCGCCATGCACGTCGTAGGGCGCGGCGAACGGGCCGATCACTTCCATCAACAATTCGGTAGTGGTCTGCTGGATTTCCGACCCCTTGATCTTCAGGACCGAGGACGCCGGGTTGGGCTTGCCCTTGCCGTGCTTGCCTTCATCCGCGACGACGCGGAGCTGGGTAAGCTCGAGCGCCTTGAGCTCGATCTCGCAGGCCGCAAGCTTTTCGCGGAAACCCTGGTCCTCGAGCACGGGCTTGCCGTTCTGTTCGACCTTGGAGGCGAGATCCTTGATGCGGCGCAGCCGCTCCTTGGAGACGCCGACGCGGGCGATGCCAGTGCGCTCGTTGCCGAGCAGGAATTTGGCGTAATCCCAGCCCTTGTTCTCCTCGCCGATCAAATTCTCGACCGGCACCTCGACGTCGTCGAAGAACACCTCGTTGACCTCGCGGCCGCCGTCGATGGTCTCGATCGGGCGCACGGTGACGCCCTTCGATTTCATGTCGAACACGATGAAGGAGATGCCCATCTGCTTCTTCGCATTGGTGTCGGTGCGGCACAGGCAGAAGATCATGTCGGCGTGCTGGGCCAGCGTGGTCCAGGTCTTCTGGCCGTTGATGATGTACTTGTCACCCTTGCGCTCGGCCTTGGTCTTCAGCGACGCAAGATCGGAGCCGGAGCCGGGCTCGGAAAAGCCCTGGCACCACCAGTCGTCGACATTGGCGATGCGCGGCAGATACTGCTGCTTCTGCTTCTCGTTGCCGAAGGTATAGATGACAGGGCCGACCATGCTGACGCCGAAGGCCAGCGGCGCGGGGGCCGGGTGCATCTGCAGCTCTTCATTGAAAATGTAATGCTGCACCGAGGTCCAGCCGGTGCCGCCATATTCCTTCGGCCAGTGCGAGCAGCCCCAGCCCTTCTTGTTGAGGATACGCCACCATGCGACCATCTCGTCCTTGGAGAGGTGACGGCCCTCGACCATCTTGCGCCGCGTTTCCGGCGGCACGTTGTTCTGGAAGAAGCTGCGAACTTCCTCACGAAACGCGATTTCTTCCTTGCTGAAAGCGAGATCCATCGGATCCTCCTGTGCGCGAATGAACTTACTTGTCTCTCGTCGTCCCGGCCTCGAGCCGGGACCCATAACCACCGTCGTCTGTGTTGCAAAAGCCGTCTCCCCATGTGCCCCAAATCCGGGCCGCGGCGTATGGGTCCCGGCTCAAGGCCGGGACGACGGCGGAGTTTTAGGAACGACCTCCTGATGCGGCTTGTTTCGGTAGTGCGGCGGGTTGTTGTTGCATGCGAAGTTCGTGGCGCGATAACTTTCCAACCGGCGTGCGCGGCAGCTCGTCGACGAAATCGACCGCGGCCGGAATTTCGTGCTTGCCGAGTTTGCCGGTGAGAAAGGCCCGCAACTCGTCCACCGTGAAAGATTTTGCGCCATCGCGCAGCTTGATGAAGGCCTTGGCCGCCTCGCCGCGATAATCGTCCTGGATTCCGATCACGATCACTTCCTGCACGGAAGGATGCGTATAGATCGCCTGCTCGATCATCTGCGGATAGACGTTGAAGCCGCCGGAGATGATCATGTCCTTCTTGCGGTCGACCAGGTAGAAATAGCCGTCGGCGTCCACGTAGCCGATGTCGCCGGTTAGGAAACGGTCGCCGACGAAGGCTTCCGCGGTTTCCTTCGGCCGGTTCCAGTAACCCTTGGTGACGTTCGGGCCGCGGATGCGGATTTCGCCGGCCTCGCCCACCGGCATCAACTTCGTCGAATCTTCCAGCGACACCACGTCCATCTCGATGCCGGGCAGCATCAGGCCGATCGAGCCGGGCTTGTCGGGCCCTTCCTTCGGGTGCGCGGTGCCGGGCGAGCAGGTTTCGGTCATGCCCCAGCCGCTCTTCAGCTTCATGCCGACGCGGCTTTCCAGAATGCGCGCCACCTCGACCGGCAGCGGCGCACCGCCCGAGCCGACGCTGACCAGCGAAGACAAATCGCGTTTGTCGAGATCGGGAAGTGCCGCGATCGCGATCCACATCGTCGGCACGCCAGGAAACGCGGTGGCGCGCTTGACCTCGATATCGCGCATCACGGCCTCGACGTCGAAGCGCTGATGCAGCGAAATCAGATTGCCGCGCCGGATCGACGACAACAGCACCACGGTCAGCGCATAGATATGAAACAGCGGCAGCACGCAGATCACGCGCTCGATCGCATTGCGCTCTAGCCGCGCAGGTCTACCCCAGACATCGTAGACGGATACCGCCGAAGTCAGATTGCCGTGGCTGAGCATCGCGCCTTTTGGGAGGCCTGTCGTGCCGCCGGTATATTGCAGCAGGGCGACGTCATCGGCAGACATCGCGGGCCACTCCGAAGGCTTTGTCGCGCCATCCACGAATTGCCGGTAGGTGACGATCTTCGGATTATCCGGCAGCGCCGTCTGCGGCGTCCCAACTCTGCCCCAATGATCGTCCTCGCAGACGATCAGGCGATCGAGCAGCCCCTTGTCGAGAAATTTCAGCGCGGTCGGCAATAGTGCCGAGAGGTTGCTGGTGACCAGCACCCGCGCGCCGGAGTCCGAGAGCTTGTGCGACAGCGCGATCTCGCCGTCGAGCGGCGACAGATGCACGATTCGGGCGCCAGCCTTCAGTGCGCCGAAGAAATTGACGGGATGATCCGGCGAATTGCCGAGGAACAGTGCGACCGAGCTACCCTTGCCGTAGCCGGCGCGAAGGAAGGCGCTGGCTGCCGTCTCTACCAGCGCTTCGAGTTCGCTGTAGCTGATCGGCCGGTCGCGGAATTCGAGCGCGGGGCGCACGCCGAACTCGCCCGCGGCTGCCGACAACAGGTCCGGCAGCGTTCCGCGCGCGATCGGATCGTCCCAGCGGACGCCTTGCGGATAGAACTGCTCGCCGGGATGGGTCATGCGCGCTTTCAGAGAATACCCTCGTCATTCCGGGGCGCTCGCGACCAGCGAGCGAACCCGGAATCTCGAGGTTCCGGGTTCGCGCTGCGCGCGCCCCGGAACGACATGGAGAGAGCACATCGGCCCATCAAGCCGCCTTCGACTTCTCGGCCAGCGACGCGAAGGTCTTGCCTTCCGCGGCGAGGCGCTTGAGCAGCGGTGACGGTTCGAGCGAGGGATCGTTGGTTTCCTTGGCGTAGTACGACAGACGATCGGCGATGTGCTTGAGACCGACCTGGTCGGCATAGAACATCGGACCCCCGCGATAGATCGGCCAGCCATAGCCATAGAGCCAGATCACGTCGATGTCGCTCGGACGCGCCGCGATGCCCTCTTCGAGGATGCGCGCACCCTCGTTGATCATCGGGTACATCATGCGCTCGAGGATTTCGTCGTCGCTGACGACCCGCTTCTTGCGCCCCAGGCGCTGCAGCGTCTCGTCGATCAGTTTTTCGACTTCCGGATCGGGCAGCGCCGCGCGTGAGCCGCCTTCATACTTGTAGTAGCCCTTGCCGGTCTTCTGGCCGAAGCGGCCGGCCTCGCACAGCGCGTCGGCGATTTCCGACTTGATGCCGCGGTCTTTGCGCGAACGCCAGCCGATATCGAGACCGGCGAGATCGCTCATTGCGAACGGTCCCATCGGCATGCCGAACTTCGTCACCACGGCATCGACCTGCTGCGGCAGCGCGCCTTCGAACAGCAGCTTTTCCGACTGCTTGCCGCGCTGGGCGAGCATGCGGTTGCCGACAAAGCCGTCGCAGACGCCGACCACGGCCGGCACTTTTGCGATCTTGCGCGCGATCGAAACCGCGGTCGCCAACGCATCCGGCGCGGTCTTGTCGGCGCGCACGATCTCGCAAAGCTTCATCACGTTGGCCGGCGAGAAGAAGTGCATGCCGAGCACGTCCTGCGGACGCTTTGTCACCTTCGCGATTTCGTCGATGTTGAGGTAGGAGGTGTTGGAAGCCAGCACCGCGCCCGGCTTGGCGTGCTTGTCGAGCGCCTCGAACACTTCCTTCTTCACCGCCATGGTTTCGAACACGGCCTCGATCACCAAGTCAGCGTCCTTGACGTTCTCCAGGCCGACCACGCCGGTGATCAGGCCCATGCGCTTGGCCGGGGCATCGGCGGGGATACCGCCGCGCGCGGCAGTCGCCTCGTAGTTCTTCTGCATCACGCCCATACCGCGCTTGAGCTGCTCCTCGCTGGTTTCGATCAGCGTGACCGGGATACCGGCGTTGGCAAAGGACATCGCGATACCGCCGCCCATGGTGCCGGCGCCGATAATGGCGACGCGCTCGACGGGACGCGGCTTGGTGCCATCGGGAACTCCGGCGATCTTGGCGGCCTCGCGCTCCGAGAAGAAGGCGTAGCGCTGCGCCTTGGACTGGTCGCTCGATACCAGCTTGAGGAAACCCTCGCGCTCCTTCTTCAACCCTTCGTCGAACGGCAGTTCGATCGCGGCGCGAACGGCATCCGCGGCCGCGAACGGCGCTTCGAGCCCGCGCGCCTTCTTGGTCAATGCGGCGACCGCGTTGGTAAAGAGCGAGATGTCGGCCTTGGCGGCGGCGAGCTTGGAGTCGTCGTCGCGCAGCTTGCGCAAGGGACGCTTCTCCGCCAGCACCTTGCGTGCGAAGGCTTCACCGCCCGACGCCGGCCCCTCGACGATTTCCTCGATCAGGCCGCTCTTCTGGGCTTCCGCCGCGCTGATCGGATCGCCGCCGACAATCATCTTGACCGCGAGTTCGGGGCCGACCGCGCGCGGCAGCCGCTGGGTACCGCCGGCACCCGGCAGCAGGCCGAGTTTCACCTCGGGCAGGCCGAGCCTGGCTTCCTTGGTGGCGACGCGATAGTGGCATGCCAGAGCGACTTCGAGGCCGCCGCCGAGCGCGGTGCCGTGAATGGCGGCAATGATCGGCTTCGGCGAGTTCTCCATCAGCACGAGCGCTTCGGCCAGACCGGGCGGCTTCGGCGGCTTGCCGAATTCGGTGATGTCGGCGCCGGCGATGAAGGTGCGCCCGCCGCAGGTCAGCACGATGGCCCTCACTTCGGGGTCCGCAATCGCGGCCTTCATGCATTCGAAGATACCGCCACGCACAGCGGCGCTCAGCGCATTTACGGGAGGACTGTTGACCGTGACGATGGCGATGACGTCATGACGCTCGAGTTTTACCACTTCGTTCACGGCACTCTCCCTGGATCGTTTGTTGTCCGGATCGTTTGTTAGATCGTTTGTTCTTGGATGCCACGCAACTTGCGTTGAGTGGCTACGGCCATTTTCATCGATTTCGCACTGCGAAATTTAATTCCACATCTTGACACGGAGGGTTATTTTGAAGCACGTCCGTTGTCAACGAGCTCATCAGCAGTAACGGGTAATGAAACGTCCAGGGAAAAAGGTGGCGACCGATCGCAGCTTCGTCGTCGCGCTTTCCCGCGGACTTGATGTGTTGCGCGCATTCCATCCCAACGACGGGCTTCTCGGCAATCAGGAGATCGCCGCCCGTACTAATTTGCCGAAGCCAACCATTTCCCGGCTGACCTACACCTTGACCAAGCTGGGCTATCTTACACCCGTTCCGCGGTTCGAGAAGTATCAGCTTGCACCATCAGCCATGGCGCTGGGGTATGCCGCGCTGGCCAATCTCGGCGTTCGGCATTTGTCCGAACCCTATCGTGAAGA
This sequence comes from uncultured Alphaproteobacteria bacterium, assembly GCA_963816815.1. Taxonomy (GTDB): domain Bacteria; phylum Pseudomonadota; class Alphaproteobacteria; order Rhizobiales; family Xanthobacteraceae; genus Bradyrhizobium. The sequence continues at coordinate 79,755 of CAWFMW010000065.1, read as the reverse complement.
ACTGATGCGCGAGACCGGCGGCGCCGTCGCGGTCGGCGGACGCGATCGTCACAGCATGATCTATTTCGGGCAGAGCCGTAACGGGTTGCTCGGCGTGCAGCTCGACGTCGGTTCGCGAGTACCGATCGCGACCACCGCGATGGGACGCGCCTATATCTGGGCACTGCCCGACGACGAGCGCGCCTCTTTGTTACGCGAACTGCGCGACCATTATGGCAGCCGTTGGTCGCGAATGCGCGACGGCATCGAACGCGCGGGTGAAATGGTCGCGCGTCAGGGATTCACGATCTCCGCAGGCGAATGGCAAGACGATGTGCACGCGGTGGGTGTGTCGTTGAAGCTCAGCGATGGAACCGGACCCTATGCCTTCAATTGTGGCGCACCCGCGTTCCGCTTCACGGAAGATCGCTTGATCAACGACATTGGACCGCGCCTTGTGACGATGGTAAGGAATATCGAGGCAGCGCTGGGCGGCGCAGCACCGCAATCCAAAAAAGCAGACAACAAAAAACTAAAAGCAGGAGGGAAAGTTGCACGTTTGGCCGAGGGGATCAGATAGCCTTCACCATGACCGGCGAAAACATTCGACCGGTCATTCCCGCTCCGTGATCAGCGCGGGCGGGACGCGATGACGCAGGCACAGATCGCGCAGAGCAATGCGCCCCTGCTCGCGGTTCGCGACGTCAGCGTCGTGTTCGGCGGCATCATCGCGCTGAATGGCGTATCCTTCGACATGCACAAGGGCGCGATCCTCGGCCTGATCGGACCGAACGGCGCCGGCAAGACGACACTGTTCAACTGCCTCTCGCGACTTTATCAGCCGTCTTCCGGCGACATCCTGATGGAAGGCGCCAGCATCCTGACGCGCCCGGCGCACAAGATCGCCGAGATCGGTATCGGCCGCACCTTCCAGAACGTCGCACTGTTTCCCAACCTTTCGGTGCTCGACAATGTTCGCGTCGGCACCCATGCGCGCACCTCGAGCGACATCATCTCGGACTCGCTGAAGCTCGCCTGGGTTCGCCGCAGCGAGGCCGACGTCAACAAGAAGGTCCACGAGATCCTCGCCTATCTCGATCTCGAGAGCGTCGCCCATACCGTGGTGTCGGGCTTGCCGTTCGGCACCCAGAAGCGCGTCGAGCTGGCCCGCGCGCTCGCCGCCGACCCGAAGATCCTGCTGCTCGACGAGCCCGCCGGCGGCCTCAACCATGAGGAAGTCCATGTGCTCGGCGATCTGATCCGCCGGATTCGCGACGACCGTCACATGACGGTGCTGCTCGTCGAGCATCACATGGGCCTGGTGATGTCGATCGCCGACCACGTCGTCGCCCTCAACTTCGGCCGCAAGCTCGCCGAGGGAACACCGGCCCAGGTCCAGGCCGACCCGGATGTCATCAAGGCCTATCTCGGGAGCAAGGACCAATGACCGCGATGCTCAACATCAAGGATCTCCGCGCCTATTACGGCCAGGTCCAGGCGCTTCATGGCCTCAGCTTCTCCCTCAATGAGGGCTCGCTGACCACCCTGCTCGGCGCCAATGGCGCCGGCAAGACCACCACCTTGCGCGCGATCTGCAACATGGTGCGCTCCACCGGCGCGATCGAGTTCGAGGGCAAGCCGCTCTCCGGCAAGTCGACCGAAAATGTCGTTCGTCTCGGCATCGCGCATGTGCCGCAGGGCCGCGGCACCTTCACCACCATGACGGTGGAGGAGAACCTGCAGCTCGGCGCCATCACGCGCAGCGACTCGAAGAACATCGTCGGCGATATCGAGCGCATGTACGCCCATTTTCCGGTGCTGAAGGAACGGCATACGCAGCAGGCCGGCACGCTGTCGGGCGGCGAACAGCAGATGCTCGCGGTCGCGCGCGCGCTGATGCTGCGCCCGCGGCTGATGCTGCTGGACGAGCCGTCGTTCGGCCTGGCGCCCCTGATCGTCCGCGACCTGTTCAAGATCCTCGGCAAGATCAATCGCGAGGACAAGGTCACTATTCTGGTGGTGGAGCAGAACGCGCAACTGGCGCTGGAACTCGCCGACCAGGCCTATGTCATCGAAACCGGACGTATCGTGATGTCGGGCAACGCCAAGGACATCGCGACCAACGAAGACGTCCGCAAATCCTATCTCGGCTACTGAGGAGCAGGCCATGGAGCTGTTTACCAACCAAGTCCTGGCCGGCATCGCCACCGGCGCGATCTACGCCTGTATGGCGCTCGCGGTCGTGATGATCTACCAGGCGATCGACCATCTGAATTTCGCCCAGGGCGAAATGGCGATGTTCTCGACCTTCATTTCCTGGCAATTGATGCAGTGGGGCATACCCTACTGGTGGGCCTTCCTGGCCACGCTGATCATTTCCTTTGGCGGCGGCATCGCCATCGAGCGGTTGCTGTTCAAACCGCTCGCCAAGGCACCGATCCTGACCAACGTCGCGGGTTTCATCGCACTGTTTGCGATCGTCAACAGCGTCGCCGGACTGATCTGGGACTTCACCATCAAGCAGTATCCGTCGCCGTTCGGATCTTCGCCCTTCCTCGGCAGCCAGCTGATCTCGACCCACCAGGCCGGCATGATCGGCGTTACGCTGCTGCTGCTGGTCGCGCTTTATTTCTTCTTTCAGTTCACGCGTATCGGCCTTGCCATGCGCGCCGCCGCATCGCTGCCTGAATTGGCCCGCCTGGTCGGCATCAACACCTCGTGGATGATCGCACTGGGCTGGGGCATGGCCACCGCCATCGGCGCGATCGCCGGTATCCTGATCGCACCTGTGGTGTTCCTGGAGCCGAACATGATGGGCGGCGTGCTGATCTACGGATTTGCCGCGGCCGTTCTTGGCGGCCTGACCTCGCCGCTCGGCGCCGTGCTCGGCGGCTTCCTGGTCGGCGTGTTTGAAAATCTCGCCGGGACCTACATTCCCGGCGTCGGTAACGAGCTGAAACTGCCGATCGCGCTTGCGCTGATCATCACCGTCCTGGTTGTCAAACCGGCTGGACTGTTGGGCCGGCCCATCGTGAAGCGAGTTTGATCATGAGCGCAGTCGAAGAAGTCGTCACAGAAGCGCCGGCCGTCGAGGCCGTTCCGAAGCGGGCAATGACGCTCGGCCTGGGCACCTCGCTGGTGGTGCTGGCCGCGCTGGTCATCGCGCCGCTGTTCGTCAAGAACTTCATCATCTTCCAGATGACGATGCTCCTGATCTACGCCCTTGCGGTGCTGGCGCTGAACATCCTGACCGGCGGAAGCGGGCAATTCTCGCTCGGCCAGAGCGCGTTCTACGCGGTCGGCGCCTATACGTCGGCGATCCTGATGGAACATGTCGGGATGAACTACGCGCTGACGCTGCCGATCGCGGGCGTCATCTGCTTTGCCTTCGGTTTCGTGTTCGGCCAGCCGGCGCTGCGGCTCTCCGGCGTCTATCTGGCGCTGGCGACCTTTGCGCTGGCGGTCGCCATGCCGCAACTTTTGAAACTCGGCTTCTTCGAGCATTGGACCGGCGGCGTGCAGGGCCTGGTGGTGACCAAGCCCGATGCCCCGTTCGGCCTGCCGATGTCGCAGGACATGTGGCTGTATTACTTCACGCTCGTGATCGGGATCGGGATCTATATCGCCTCGGTCAACCTGCTGCGCTCGCGCTCGGGCCGCGCCTTCATGGCGATCCGCGACAACGAGATCGCGGCGTCCGCGATGGGCGTCGACGTCGCGCTGTACAAGACGCTGGCGTTCGGCGTTTCGGCCGGCATCACCGGCGTTGCCGGCGGTCTCGGCGCCATCGCGGTGCAGTTCGTGGCTCCGGACGGCTACACCATCACGCTCGCGATCTCGCTGTTCCTCGGCATGGTCGTCGGCGGCGTCGGCTGGCTGCCGGGCTCGATCGTCGGAAGCGCCTTCATCATCTTTGTGCCGAATATCGCGGAAGGAATTTCGAAGGGTCTCTCCGGCGCGGTATTTGGCGTGCTCCTGTTCCTCGTCATCTTCCTCGTACCGCACGGCGCAAGGCAGGTCGCGATGGTTGCCCAGCAACTCATCGGCAAACTTAGAAAGTAATCCACTCGGGAGAAGTCCACCGACTTCGCCCCGATCGAGCAGCTTCAGATGATGCGCTTCAAGGGCGAGAAGTGGGACCTGTTCGGCGACGTCATCAGCGGCGAATCCGGCCATTAACTAATATTCCGCCCCGCGGGCAGTTTCCCGCGGCATCCGACTAAATATCGCCTCCCGCGACGCCGTCGCGGGGGGCTTTTTGTTGCTGGACGGGACCGAAAGGTATTCAATGCGATCCAAGAGCCGCAAAGCGCTCCTGACACAACAACACCGACACATTCACCGATCCTAGGGAGATCAAACAATGCTCGTTAACAAATTGCGCGTGGGAGCCTTTTCGGCTGCCCTCGCGTTACTTGCTGCAAGCAGCAGCGGCGCGCTTGCGCAGAAGAAATACGACACCGGCGCATCCGATACTGAAATCAAGATCGGCAACATCATGCCCTACAGCGGACCGGCGTCCGCCTACGGCGTGATCGGCAAGACCGAAGAGGCCTATTTCAAGAAGATAAATGCCGAGGGTGGTATCAACGGCCGCAAGATCAACTTCATCAGCTATGACGACGCCTACAGCCCGCCGAAAACCGTCGAGCAGGCCCGCAAGCTGGTGGAGAGCGACGAAGTGCTCGTCGTGTTCAACCCGCTCGGCACCCCGCCGAACTCGGCGATCCAGAAATACCTGAACACGAAGAAGGTGCCGCAACTGTTCGTCGCCACCGGCGCCACCAAGTGGAACGACCCCAAGGATTTCCCCTGGACGATAGGCTGGCAGCCCAACTACCAGAGCGAATCGCAGATCTATGCGAAGTACATGCTGAAGAACCACCCGAACGCCAAGATCGCCGTGCTCTACCAGAATGACGACTACGGCAAGGACTATTTGAAGGGCTTCAAGGACGGGCTCGGCGCCAAGGCCGCCTCACTGATCGTTATCGAGGAAAGCTACGAAGTTTCCGAACCGACCATCGACTCTCACATCGTCAAGATGAAAGCGACCGGCGCGGACGTTTTCTTCAACATCACCACGCCGAAATTCGCGGCCCAGGCGATCAAGAAGAACTCCGAGATCGGCTGGAAGCCGCTACACTTCCTCAACAACGTCTCGGCCTCGATCGGCAGCGTGATCAAGCCGGCCGGGTTTGAGAACGCGCAGGACATCATTTCCTCCGCTTACCTGAAGGATACCTCCGATCCGCAGTGGAAAGACGATGCCGGCATGAAGGCCTTCGACGAATTCCTCACAAAGTACTTCCCCGAAGGCAACAGGATCGATGGCTCGGTGATGTATGGTTATACCGTGGCCCAAGGTCTCGTGCATGTGCTGAAGGCTTGCGGTGACGACCTGACCCGTGCGAACGTGATGAAGCAGGCCGCCAGCATCAAGAACCTCGAACTTGGGGGCTTGCTACCCGGCATCAAGGTTAACACGTCGGCAAGCGACTTTGCTCCCATCTCGCAAGTGCAGTTGATCAAATTCAAGGGTGAAACCTGGGAACGCTTCGGCGAAATCCTCTCGGGTGACGTTGGCGGTTAACGCGCCAAGACCTGTCTACTAAAGAAGCAGCCCCTGCGGCTTTGCCGCAGGGGCTTTTTGTTGTGACATTTCCAGCAAGATGGTAAGCACGCGACATCAAAAGAGCTTCATTCAAGGGGCCGGACCACTATCCTTGGTTAAATGAAAAGGGAGAGACAGAAATGTCCACAATCAAAAAACTGGCGGTTCTATCGGCGGCGCTTGGCTTGCTCGCAGCATCGTCGAGCAGCGTCCTCGCACAGAAGAAATACGATTCCGGCGCAAGCGATACCGAAATCAAGATCGGCAACATCATGCCCTACAGCGGCCCCGCTTCGGCCTATGGCGTGATCGGCAAGACCGAGGAGGCTTACTTCAAGAAAGTCAACGCCGAGGGCGGCATCAACGGCCGCAAGATCAACTTCATCAGCTATGACGACGCCTACAGCCCGCCAAAGACCGTGGAACAGGCGCGCAAGCTGGTCGAGAGCGACGAAGTCCTGCTGGTCTTCAATCCTCTCGGCACCCCGTCGAACACCGCGATCCAGAAGTACCTCAACAGCAAGAAGGTGCCGCAACTGTTCGTCGCGACCGGCGCCACCAAGTGGAACGATCCGAAGAATTTTCCCTGGACGATGGGCTGGCAACCCAACTACCAGAGCGAAACGCAGATCTATGCGAAGTACATTCTGAAGAATTTTCCGAATGCCAAGATCGGCGTGCTCTTCCAGAACGACGACTACGGCAAGGACTATCTGAAGGGTTTCAAGGACGGACTCGGCGCGAAGGCCGCATCGATGATCGTCATGGAAGAGAGCTACGAAGTCTCCGAACCGACGATCGACTCCCACATCGTCAAGCTGAAGTCGAGCGGCGCCGACGTGTTCATGAACATCACCACGCCGAAATTCGCGGCGCAGGCGATCAAGAAGAACGCCGAGATCGGCTGGAAGCCGCAGCACTTCCTCAACAACGTCTCGGCCTCGATCGGCGGCGTCATGAAACCCGCCGGCTTCGAAGCCAGCCAGGACATCATCTCGTCCGCCTATCTCAAGGATACTTCCGACCCGCAGTGGAAGGATGACGCCGGCATGAAGGCGTTCGACGAGTTCCTGACGAAGTACTTCCCGGAAGGCAACCGCATCGACGGATCGGTGATGTTTGGTTACACCGTTGCCCAGGGCCTTGTTCACGTCCTCAAGGCGTGCGGCGATGATCTGACGCGCGAAAACGTCATGAAACAAGCCGCCAACATCAAGGATCTTCAGCTCGGCGGCCTGTTGCCCGGCATCAAGGTCAATACTAGCCCGACCGATTTCGCTCCGATCTCGCAGGTCCAACTGCAGAAGTTCAAGGGCGAAGCCTGGGAGCTGTTTGGTGAGATTCTGAGCGGCGACGTCGGCGGCTAGGCTGGTCTCCAAACTCAACAACCACATCAGGCCCCCTGCAACACCGTTGCAGGGGGCCTTTTCGTGAGCTTTCTGCTATCGCCCAATCGGAAAAGCCTATTGGCCAGCCAAACCGCTTACACTTCGACGGATCATGCGCTAGGTATCGGCTTGGCACCCCCACACAAGAAGCCGCAGCGCCCATTCCCGTGGGCGCGGAAGAACAAGGAGTTGTACGAATGCCCCTGCTGACCCAACGCCATATCGCAGCCACCCTGCTCGGCCTTGCGATGGCCACGAGCGCCACCGCCGCACTGGCGCAGAAAAAGTACGACGCCGGCGCCAGCGACACCGAGATCAAGATCGGCAACATCGTGCCCTATAGCGGCCCGGCGTCGGCCTATGGTGTGGTCGGCAGGGCGATGGGCGCGGTGTTCAAGAAGGTCAACGACGAGGGCGGCATCAATGGCCGCAAGATCAATTTCATCTCCTATGACGACGCCTATTCGCCGCCGAAGGCCGTCGAGCAGGCGCGCAAGCTGATCGAGAGCGACGAGGTTCTGCTGCTGTTCGGCACGCTCGGCACCCCCTCCAACACCGCGATCCAGAAATACGTCAACAGCAAGAAGGTGCCGCAACTGTTCGTCGCCACCGGCGCCACCAAGTGGAACGACCCGAAGGCGTTTCCCTGGACCATGGGCTGGCTGCCGAGCTACCAGAGCGAGTCGCGCATCTACGCGAAGTATCTCACGAAGGAGAAGCCGACGACCAAGATCGCCGTGCTCTACCAGAACGACGATATGGGCAAGGACTATCTGAAGGGCCTGAAGGACGGCTTCACCAAGGATAGCTCCCGCATCGTTGCGGAGGAAAGCTACGAGGTGTCGGAGCCGACCATCGACTCGCATGTGGTGCGGATCAAGTCGTCCAATCCGGATGTCGTGGTGTTCTTCACCACGCCGAAGTTCGGCGCGCAGGCGATCAAGAAACTCGGCGAGATGAGCTGGAAGCCGGTCACCATCATCTCCAATGTCAGCGCATCCACCGCGACCGTGATGCGGCCTGCGGGGCTGGAGAATTCGCAAGGCGTGATCTCGGCCGCCTACGCCAAGGACGCCAGCGATCCCCAGTGGCAGGGCGATGCCGGCATCAAGGCGTTCGACGCCGTGCTGGCCAAATATCTGCCGGATGTCAATCGCGTCGATTCCTCGGCCATGACCGGCTACAACATGGCGACCACCTTGGTCGAAGTGTTGAAGCGCTGCGGCGACAATCTGACCCACGAGAACGTGATGAAGCAGGCTGCGAGCCTGAAACAGTTCCCGCAAGGCGGGCTGCTGCCGGGCGTCACCCTCTCCACCGGGCCGGACGACTTCCAGCCGATCGAGCAATTGCAATTGATGCAGTTCAAGGACGGGCGCTGGCAGTTGTTCGGCGACGTCATCAGCGGCGAACTTGCTCACTAGGACAGGATTGCCATGACCGACCGGCGCCCCTTCCTGCGTTCGATCTTCGATGCGGCGGTTGCAGCCGCCCATCCGGACGTCGTGCTGTCGGCGCATCTGCGCCCGGTGCCGAAGGGCAAGGTGATCTGCCTTGCCGCCGGCAAGGGCGCGGCGGCGATGGCGGCCGCGGCCGAACGGCACTACCTCGATACGCTGGGGCTTGATCCGTCGCGGCTGATAGGCCTTGCCACCACGCGCCACGGCCACGGCGTGCCGACGCGCCAGATCAGGGTGATCGAGGCCGGCCATCCCGTACCCGATGAAGCCGGGCTGAAAGCCGCCGACGAAACGCTGCGTCTCGCCGCTGAAGCAACCGCTGACGATCTGCTGCTGGTGCTATTGTCCGGCGGCGGCTCGGCAAACTGGATCGCGCCGGTCGACGGCGTTTCGTTCACGCAGAAGCAGCAGGTGAACCGCGCGCTGTTGCGTTCGGGCGCGCCGATCGGCGAGATGAACATCGTCCGCAAGCATTTGTCGCGGATCAAGGGCGGCCGGCTGGCCCGCGCCGGACAGCGCGCCGCCGAGATCGTGACGCTCGCGATATCAGACGTACCGCATGACGATCCGTCCGCGATCGCATCGGGACCGACGGTGCCGGATCCGAGCACGCTGGCGGACGCCCGCGCGCTGGTGGCGAGGTACAATCTCACGGTCGACGATGCCGTCAGGCGCGCCCTTGAAGATCCCCGGAATGAGAGCTGCAAGCCCGGCGACACAGCGTTTGCCCGCGCACACTTCGAGATGATCGCAAAACCGAAGGCTTCGCTCGACGCCGCCATCAAAGTCGCCAAGGATGCCGGCTATGAGGTGATCGGCCTCGGCGCGGATCTCGAAGGCGAAGCCCGCGATGTTGCGGCCGAGCATGCGCTCATGGCGCTAAAGGCCCGCAGCGAGGGCAGGCGTATCGCGATCCTGTCGGGGGGCGAACTCACGGTGACTGTGCGCGGCAACGGCCGTGGCGGCCCCAATCAGGAATACGCGTTGGCGCTGGCAGACCTTCTAAAGGACACGACCGGCATCGTGGCGCTGGCTGCCGACACCGACGGCGCCGACGGCGGCGCCGGCAGCGCAACCGACCCGGCCGGCGCCGTGATCGATCAGACCACGTTTGCGAAGATGAAGTCGCTGGGCCTCTCGCCCGCGGCCTATCTCGCCAACAACGATGCCACCGCGTTCTTTTCGGCCACCGGCGATCTGTTGCTGACGGGCCCGACGCTCACCAACGTCAACGACGTCCGAGTGATCCTGGTGGATCCCGCCTAGGTTTCCGGGCGGCCCACGGCATTTCTGTACGTGTCGAAACGACGTTAACGCTTTGTTAAGCAAGCTGCGAAGAACCCACACGCATTTACCGGTCTCGAAGACGCGATTCACCAGCTTGGGCTTCTAATGGGCGCTCTCCTGGAGGGAGGAGAGCCGCCGATAGCGGCTGGGGAAATGCCATATGACGGATCACGGCCAGGAAACCGCCCCGCTGTCAGCGCAGTCGAGCGCGCGGTTCGAAGAGGCGATCAACAATTTGTCGCTTGGAATCGTCGTCTTCGACGAGAAGCGTGAAGTCGTTTTCTGCAACGAGCGCTATCGGGAAATGTACGGGCTGTCGGCTGAAGAGGTGAAGCCGGGGACGCCGACCCGTGAACTGATCCGGCATAGGCTCAATCTCGGCCTCAAAGTGCAGACCGCACCTGATGATTACATCCGTGAGCGCGTCGGCCGCAACATCGCACTCGACACCACGGTGCAGGAATTCATTGACGGCCGGATCATCGCCTACACCGTCTACCCGATGCCGGGCGGCGGCGGGATGGCGACCCACGAGGACATCACCGAGCGCGAAAGCCTCAATGCCCGGCTGAAGAAACAATACGAACTCGGCAGGGAGCAGGAAGAGGCGTTGCGCGTCAGGAACTTCCAGTTCGACACCGCCATCAACAACATGTCGCAAGGACTTTGCTTCTTCGATTCCGATCACCGCCTGATCGTCTGCAACGACCGCTTTGTCGAGGTCTATAATATTCCCGCCGCCCGCGTCTATCCCGGCATGAAGCTGACCGAGATCGTCGATCTGCGCATCGAAGCCGGCAGCTTTCCGGCGATGACACGCGAAGAATACATCCGCTGGCGCAACGACGTCGCGGTCTCCAACGAAGCAAAAGACAGCATCGTCGGATTGCAGGACGGGCGCACCATCAAGATCCGCCACCGGCCGATGCCCGGCGGCGGCTGGGTCGCGACCCATGAGGACATCACCGAGCAGCGCCAATCCGAGATCAAGATCGAATATATGGCGCACCACGATTCCCTGACCGATCTCCCCAACCGGGTGATGTTGAACGATCGGCTCGAATACGTGCTGGAAAGGGTTCAGCGCGGTGAAATGGTAGCCGTCCATCATCTCGACCTCGATCAGTTCAAGGCCGTCAACGACACGCTCGGCCATCCCTGTGGCGACAAGCTGCTCAGGATCGTTGCCGAGCGATTGTGCGGACTCGTAGACGAGACCGACACCATCGCACGGATGGGAGGCGATGAATTCGTGATCGTGCAGGCTGCGATCGCGGACCCCGCCGAGGCCACTTCGCTGGCGCAGGGCGTCATCGACACGCTGAGCAAGCCCTATGACATCGACGGCCAGCAGGCCGTGATCGGCGTCAGCATCGGCATTTCGGTCGGCCCCGGCGACGGATCGGGCCCCGACAAATTATTGCGCAACGCCGACCTCGCGCTCTACCGCGCCAAGAGCGACGGCCGCGGTACGTTCCGCTTCTTCGAACCCGTGATGGACCTGCAGATGCAGACCCGCCGCGTCCTGGAGCAGGACCTGCGCAAGGCGCTGCCGGCAGGCGAATTCGAGCTGCACTACCAGCCGGTCGTCAACCTGGCGAGCAAGGAAATCAGCGGCTTCGAGGCCCTGATACGCTGGCATCATCCAAGCAAGGGGATGATTTCGCCGGCCGACTTCATTCCGCTGGCCGAAGAGATCGGCTTCATCGTGCCGCTGGGCGAGTGGGTGATCCGGCAGGCCTGCGCCACCGCAGCACTTTGGCCTGACGAGCTTCACGTCGCCGTCAATATTTCGGCGATCCAGTTTCGCAATCCCGGCCTGATGCAGGTGATCGTCAGCGCGCTCGCGGCTTCCGGCCTCGCAGCCACGCGGCTGGAGATCGAAATCACCGAGAGCGTATTGCTGCACAACAAGGAGGCTACGCTTGCGGTGCTGCATCAATTGCGGGCGCTCGGGATCCGGATCGCGATGGACGATTTCGGCACCGGATATTCGTCGCTGACCTACCTGCAGAGCTTCCCGTTCGACAAGATCAAGATCGACCGTTCCTTCGTCAAGAATATCACTGAGAATTCGAGCTCACTCAACATCGTGCGCGCGGTTGCCGCGCTCGCCAATGGCATGGGTATGACCGCGACCGCCGAGGGCGTGGAAACCGCGGAGCAGCTCCAAAGCATCGCTTCCGAAGGATGCACGGAGATGCAGGGTTTTCTGTTCTCCAGGCCGCTTCCCGCCGCCGAGATCGAGCGGCAATTCCTGTCGGGACGAGGGCCGCGGGATATTCAAGGCCGTATCGTCGCGGCTTGATTGCTGGCCGCAGTTATTCCGGAGCGCGCGAAGCGCGAATCCGGAATCTCGAGATTCCGGGTTCGCATCTTCGATGCGCCCCGGAATGACGACGTCACTTAAAACTCCGCCGCGATCTTCGACAGCATTTCGAGCAGGGCCACGCGGTTGGCCGGGCCCAGCAATTCGTTGAGCCGCGCTTCGTGCTTGCTGGCGACCAGCTTCTTGGCGCGCGCCAGCACCGCCCTGCCCTTGTCGGTCAGAACCAGGATGTGCGAGCGGCGGTCGTTGGTCGAGCGCATCCGGGCGCACAGCCCGCGGCTTTCCAGCGCATCCAGCATCGACACGAAATTCGGTCGGAGGATGCCGAGCGTATTGGCGATTTCGGTCTGGTTGCGTCCGGGGTTGCGGTCGAGCAGCAGCAGCACCGAGAATTGCGCCGGCGTCAGTTGCAGCGGCGCGACGCAGCGTAGAAAATCCTCGAACACCTTGAGCTGCGCACGCTTGAGCGAATAGCCGAGCAGTTCGGCCAATTCGCCCAGTTGCAGTCCGGCATTGTCGGCGGCGCCGTCGGCAATCTCCTTGCCGCCGTTGCGCGGCGGCTTGACGGCATCGGTCGCTGCCTTGGAAACTGTCATCGCATGAGGCTCGCACCCGAAACTAAGGCTCGGCCGATGGCCGGGCCTTGATGTTATATTTGATAATTGTTATTGAACATATCAAATTATCGGCGGCTTTCAACTGCCGAGATATGAGACGACCGGTGGACCATGAAAGGTCACGGCCGGCGACGCTTTTAGGGGGAGCGCCAGTCTTGAACACCACGATCATGCTGTTCCTGCTGCAGGACGGCATTACCAATGGCGCGATCTATGCGCTGCTCGGGCTCGCGCTGGTGCTGGTGTTTGCCGTCACCCGCGTCATCCTGATCCCGCAGGGCGAATTCGTCACCTACGGCGCGCTGAGCTACGCCGTGCTGGCGACCGGCAAGGTGCCGGGTACCGCGTGGCTCGCGATGGCGATGGGCCTGGTCGCCTTTGCTCTCGACCTGTTCGACGCGCGGCGATCGCTGCGGCTGAAGCGGACATTGCGCTCCCTTGCCCTCAACATCGCCCTGCCCGCCATCATCCTGGCCCTGACCTATGGCCTGGCCGGGCCCACGACGCCGATCGCGGTCAACATCGCGCTGTCACTGTTGATCGTCGCGGCGATCGGACTGTTCCTCTACCGCATCGCGTTCCAGCCGCTCGCCCATACTTCGGTGCTGGTGCTGCTGATCGCCTCCGTCGGCTGCCATCTCGCGCTGCAGGGGCTCGGGCTGGTGTTCTTCGGCGCCGAGGGCATGCGCGGACCGGCATTGTCGAGCGTGGCGCTGACGGTCGGACCGTTGCGCTTCACCGGCCAGAGCCTTGCGGTCTACGGGTTGACGATCGCCTTCATCATCTCGCTGTGGCTTTTCTTTGGCTTTACGCTGATGGGCAAGGCGCTGCGGGCCACTGCCGTCAACCGGCTCGGCGCTCGCCTGGTCGGCATCCGCACCACGTTGTCGGGGCAGATCGCGTTCCTGCTGGCGTCGCTGATCGGCGCGATTTCCGGCATCCTGATCGTGCCGATCACCACGCTATATTACGACACCGGCTTCCTGATCGGCCTGAAAGGCTTTATCGCCGCGATCATCGGCGGTCTCGTCAGCTATCCGCTGACCGCGGTGGCGGCGTTGATCGTCGGCAGCGTCGAGGCCTTTTCGTCGTTCTACGCCAGCAATTTCAAGGAGGTCATCGTCTTTACGCTGATCCTTCCCGTGCTGGTGCTGCGCTCGCTCGCAGCGCCCGCGGTCGAGGAAGAGAAGGACTGACGGCGATGCATCAGCGGCTTCCTGTCCTCATCTTCGCACTCGTCATGGCGGCGATCCCGTTCATCCCGGGCGTCCCGCCGTTCTGGATCGTGCTGCTCAACAATATCGGCCTCGCCGCGCTGGTGGCGATGGGACTGGTGCTGCTGACCGGCGTCGGCGGACTTACCTCGTTCGGCCAGGCTGCGTTCTGCGGCTTCGGCGCCTATACTACGGCGGTACTGACGACGGCCTATGGCTTTTCGCCGTGGCTGACGCTGCCGCTCTCGCTGCTGGTCAGCGGCATCGCCGCCGTGCTGCTCGGCATCGTCACGGTGCGGCTGTCCGGCCATTACCTGCCGCTCGGCACCATCGCCTGGGGCATCGGGCTGTTTTATCTGTTCAGCAAGCTGGAATTCCTCGGCCGCAATGACGGCATCTCCGGCATCCCGCCGCTCTCGATCGGCAATTTCAAAATGCTCGATCCCGGCACGATCTACTTTGCGATCTGGGTCGGGGTGCTGATCTCGGCATTGCTGACGATGAACCTTCTGGACTCCCGCACCGGCCGCGCCATCCGCGCGCTGCGGCGCGGCCATATCGCCGGCGAAGCGTTCGGCGTGCAGACACCGCGCGCCAAGCTCTTGGTATTCATCTATGCGGCGGTTCTCGCAGGCCTGTCCGGCTGGCTCTATGCGCATTTCCAGCGCGCCGCTAACCCGACGCCGTTCGGCGCGCAGGCCGGCATCGAATATCTGTTCATCGCCGTGGTCGGCGGCGCCGGTTACGTCTGGGGCGCGGTGCTCGGCGCCGGGATCGTCGTGATCCTGAAGGAAGTGCTACAGAGCTATCTGCCGTATGTCTTCGGCGGCCAGAGCCAGCTCGAAACCATCGTGTTCGGCATCCTGCTGGTCGTGTTGCTGCAACTGGCGCCGACCGGCGTATGGCCGTGGCTGATGGCGCGCCTACCGATCAAGCCGGGCCGCAAGGTGCCCGATACGTCGCTTCCCCTGGCCAAGCGCGAGCGTGCGCCGGCCTCTGCCGCCGCACTGCTGCAGATCGAGAAGGCGCGAAAGCAGTTCGGCGGCGTGATCGCCGTCAACGACGTCTCGTTCGACGTCCAGGCCCGCGAGATCGTGGCCCTGATCGGGCCCAACGGCGCCGGCAAGAGCACGACCTTCAACCTGATCACGGGCGTGCTGACGACGACCGGCGGCACCATCTCGGTGCTCGGCCACAAGGTCGACAACGCAGCGCCGCAGGAAGTGGTAAAACTCGGCGTCGCGCGCACGTTCCAGCACGTCAAGCTTGTGCCCGACATGACCGTGCTGGAGAACGTCGCGATCGGCGCGCATCTGCGCGGCTCTTCGGGCGCGATATCGAGCATGTTCCGGCTCGACCGCGCCGACGAGGCGAAACTGCTGGCGGAAGCCGCGCGCCAGATCGAGCGCGTCGGGCTCGGCGACCAGATCGACCAATTGGCCGGCAGCCTGTCGCTCGGCCAGCAGCGCATCGTCGAGATCGCCCGCGCACTGTGCGTCGATCCGTTGCTGCTGCTGCTCGACGAGCCGGCCGCGGGATTGCGCCACATGGAGAAGCAGCGACTCGCGGCGCTGCTCCGTCAATTGCGTGACGGCGGCATGTCGGTGCTGCTGGTCGAGCACGACATGGGTTTTGTAATGGACCTCGCCGACCGCATCGTGGTGCTGGATTTCGGCACCAAGATTGCCGAGGGCACGCCGGCTGCGATCAAGACCAATCCCGACGTGATCAAGGCCTATCTCGGAGCCACCGCATGAGCGCGCTGTTATCGATCTCCGACGCCCATGTTTCCTACGGCAAGGTCGAAGCCGTGCGCTCGGTGTCGCTCGACGTCGCCGACGACGAAATCGTCACCATCATCGGCGCCAACGGTGCCGGCAAGAGCACGTTGTTGAACGCCATCATGGGCGTGCTGCCGCTCAAGGGCGGCGCCGCGTTCGCGGGCAGCGACATCGCGCCGCTCGATATCGAGGACCGCGTCGCGGCGGGACTGTGTCTCGTGCCGGAGCACCGCGAATTGTTCGGCACGATGAATGTCGAGGACAATCTGCAACTCGGCGCCTTCCGTATTCCAAAGGCCACGGCCGCAAAATCGTTCGAGCGCGTCTACACGCTGTTTCCGCGGCTCAAGGAGCGGCGCAAGCAGCTCGCCGGCACGCTGTCCGGCGGCGAGCAGCAGATGCTGGCCATGGGCCGCGCCTTGATGGGCGCGCCAAAATTGTTGATGCTGGACGAACCGAGCCTTGGACTCGCGCCGATCATCGTTGCCGACATCTTCCGCACCATCGGCGAACTGCGCACCGCGGGCGTCTCGGTGCTGCTGGTCGAGCAGAACGCGCAAGCGGCCCTGAAAATCGCCGACCGCGCCTATGTCATGGAACTCGGCGAGTTTATCCTGTCCGGGACGGCAAAGGACATTGCGTCCAACCAGCGCGTCGCCGCGAGCTATCTCGGGTTCCAGCATGAGGGCGCGAGCGGCATCTAGCTCAGCCGCCATCGGCCTTCGCGCTTCCGCCGAGATTATCGATCAGGATATAAACGCTGATCAGGAAAACCCAGAACGGCAATATCGCGAAACTCCAGCTGATGAAAAAGCTTCCCATCAGCAGGATCAGTGCCAGCACGAATCCGAGAAAGGCAATCCAGCGCGGAGCAATGCCGGTACGGATCACGACGGTCGACGTGGAGACCATAAATACGGCAGCCATCTTGATCGCGTACACGTTCGCGATAATATACGAAGCAGCGCGCGCGAAGCGGAAGGTGGCCGAATTCATCAGCTCCTGCGGCGTGGAAACAGAAGCGACCAACACAATCGCGCCTATTACGGCGGCGGCGGCGAACAGCATCGCCAGGAACAACAAGCCGCTCCCGAAAAACACGGTGGCGAAAAAGCGATCCTCGAGCTGGGCGAGCCGGTCGCGCAGCACGCCGATAAACCAGAGGAATGCGACACCGGCAAACGGCACCAGGTTCAACGCAACCGTGACCGATCGCGTGTCGGTGGCAAGCCACGCGCCAGGCTCGAGCGGATCTGCCGGTATCGAAGTCCGTAGCAGCCAAAGGATCGATAGCAGGAGCAGCGAAAAGACGATGCCTGCGATGGCCGCAGCTCTTGGGGTTTTTAGCTGGGCATGAGTGAGAAAGCCATTCTCTGGCATCGCTACCGATCCTCATTCTTCTCCGTCGCAATCAACGTCGAACCAGGCAGGGCTCACGATGCCCTTCATTGCGTCACCTTTCCGGAGTGCCCGCCCAGGCCCTGCGCGTCCGCGACACGAGCCAGCGCCAATTCCTCCGGATAGGTGAAGATCCGTTCGACTTCACGATCGAGCAGGCTCAGTTGTCGAAGCAGCACGTCGCGACGGTTCGGCGGCAGCGTCCGCACCAGGTTTTCAATCATCGCCCGCATCCGCCTCACGATCTGGAGATTGTTCGAGCCGCAGTTGCGGATCTCGCTAAAGGCGAGATAGACAAAATCGTCCCAGTTGGGTGTCCGGAAGATCACGCGTATTTTCCCGGATCGATCCAGCAACTCGTCCGTGCGCAGGTGGCGCTTTCCGACCGTTCGCAGCATGCGATGAAGTTGATCCATGGCGAGCACGGCCGTGGTGGGATCGTTGATGGCCGGCGATAGCGCCTTCAGCGCAACGTCGACGACAATACGAAATGCAAAGGTGGGATCCTGATCCATCGCGCGTTCCGATCCAAACGCGACCCTTGAGCTCAAGGTTTGCTCGTCGAGCGAGCAGGCGCCGCTGTACAGATTGAACAGGGGATCGCCGGTCGCGACGAAATCGCCAATTTGCGGGACGAACTCGACAATTCCCTTCGACCGCTCAGCCTGTGCCTTTAGCGCTTCGAGATCGACCGCCACCACAATGGCCGACTCTCCCTGGTGCCAGATCACCCGGCCCGGGGGACCGAGATTGATCGCTTCACCCTCCTCGACATCGGTACCGTTAGCTATGACGGGATAGACGCTTTCGGTCACGGCCATCCCGGCGGCGCCTACATGGGCCAGAAGGCTGATCGGGCGCAGCAACCGCGA
Organism: uncultured Alphaproteobacteria bacterium; assembly: GCA_963816815.1. Lineage (GTDB taxonomy): Bacteria > Pseudomonadota > Alphaproteobacteria > Rhizobiales > Xanthobacteraceae > Bradyrhizobium. The sequence continues at coordinate 61,816 of CAWFMW010000065.1, read as the reverse complement.
GGCGTAGTCGATCAGATGGAAAAACGCAGCGAACGAGATAATGCCGAGCACCATCGCCAGCAGCATCACCAGCTGGTGGACCTCCTTGTCCATGAGGTTCTGGGCGCTGAGTGCGAACATCAATGTAAATATGAAGAGCCCGACGGTGTATTTGACGACGCGATTGCGCAGCAGCGTCGTTGCGATCAGTCGCGGGGTCAGCTGCGCGCTGGCAACCTGAATAGCTATCAGCAGGGAGCCGAAGGTGAACACCACGAAGGAGAGAGTTATTGTTGCGAGGGCTTCGAGCAATGCCCGCGCGCCAGTTTGGGTGAAGCCCAACAAGCTCCACCCAAGCCATGCATCGAGCCGGTGCAAAAATCGGGTTATTACCAGCTCGAGCGGAATTGCCACGAACGGGACCAGCCAGAGCGACGATTTGACATAGTTTTTGATACCGTAAAGCTTGCTCCAGCTCATCATGCCTTTACCCTGAAAAGTGAGCGCCACGATGATGTGGTCCGGAATCGGACCGGGAATGATCTCATGAACGATCCGATGAGGCGCTGGACTTCCGCGGACCTCCATTGATCTAGATCAAGTCGGCGGTCGTGGCGCCATCAAGTCTAGGGGCCGCAAGCATGCGGGCTGCAGGGCCGATGGACGGCTGATTGTGGTAGCGGAGGCGCATCTGAAAACGGTCGACATCATTTATCGGTACGAGGCGCGCGATGCTCCCGCGCGACCTCTACCCATGGATAGCGATGCAGCCTTGCGAAGACTGAATGGCGGCAACGGCGATTTCGCTGCGCTGCTCGATCACGTCAAAGACGAAATCGGAATACAGCAGATCATCCCAGTCGATCCGGGAGATTTGGGCCTCGATCCGAACGTCACTGGAGCACCCAAACAGCGTCCATTTGCGGCAGTGCTCGGGTGTTCGGATGCCCGTGTACCGATCGAACTCATTTTCAACGAGGGACCGAACGACCTGTTCGTTGTGCGCGTAGCAGGTAACGGCCTTGGCACGGAGGTGCTGGGCAGCCTGAAATACGCCGTGGATCACCTGGGTGGCACCTTGAAGCTTATTGTTGTGCTTGGGCACAGCGGATGTGGGGCTCTCACCGCAGCCGTCGATGTGTTTCTCAACCCGGGCGACTACGTGGCGATTGCCGCAATGCATTCAATCCGGAATATTCTCGACCGCTCACTCATCGTCGTTCAGGCGTCGGCAAACAGACTGCTTTCGGCATTCGGCCCCGACGTCGCGCGCAACCCGGGATACCGGCAGGCGCTGATCGAGGCATCGATTGTCACCAATGCGGCGCTTTCCGCCTACTCGATCCAGCAGGAGTTCGTCAGCCACGACCTGCCAGAATTGCAGGCAGTCTACGGCGTTTACGTTCTCGAGACCCGCGAGGTATGGGCACCGCGCTCAGGCAGCATCAAGGGAAGCGGATTGGCCTCGCCTCCGCGCGATCTCGCCGGATTTGCCGCCCTTGCCGACGCCGTTGTTCAATCGGAGCGAATTGCCTCTTATCTGAAATCCGGGGCGTCTGATTAGACACTCGTCGACGGTGGGCAGGGCGCTCTTCGCGCCGAGCCCACCGCTCTGTGAGATCTCATCCCGAGTGGTGTTACACCTCACTTCGCCGGGATGTACTTGCCGTCCTTCACGGTTAAAATGATGCGCGAGCGGTCGTCGAGGCCGTAGCGATCCTTGTCGGTGAAGTTGTAGACGCCCTGGCTTGCAGCGATGTCCTTTTCGGTCATCAGCGCCTGACGGATTGCTTCGCGGAATTCCGGCGTGCCGGGCTTGGCCGTCTTCAGCGCCACCGGAATCACGCGCTTGAGCACTTCAAACGCATCGTAGGAGTGTCCGGCGAACTGGCTGCGGCTGTTGGCGCCATACTTGGCTTCATACGCGGTGTTGAGCGCGAGACCCGGCTTCTTGGTGAGCGCGCTGTCAGGCTGGGTTTCAGGCGACATCACCGGACCCGACGCCATGATCACGCCTTCCGCCGCAGGACCCGCGATACGGATGAAGTCCATGCTGGCGGCGCCGTGGGTCTGATAGATCAGGCCCTTGTAACCGCGCTCGCGGAGCGTCGACTGCGGCAGCGCCGCGGCTGTCCCGGAAGCACCGACGAGAACGGCGTCGGGGTTGGCTGCGAGGAGCTTCAGCACCTGGCCGGCGACCGACGTATCGGGCCGGGCGAAACGCTCGTCAGTCGCCAAGCCCAATCCCATCGGAACAGCCTGGGTTTTGAAGTCGTTCATCCAGAGGTCGCCGTAGGAATCGGAGTAGCCGATATAGCCGACGGTCTTGATGCCATGCGCCTTCATGTGCTCGTACAGCACCTTGCCCATGATCGGAATCGGCTGCGGCATGGCGACCGACCACTTCGCGCGCGCCTCGTTGATCGGGAACGGCGCCAGACCGAAATGCGGAATTCCCGCCTCGTTGGCAACGGTCGAGACCGCAACGGTCGGCGGCGTCGTCGACGAGCCCATGATGATGTCGGCCTTGGATTCGGTCACGAACCGCCGGGCGTTGGTGGTTGCCGTTGTGGGATCGCCGCCGTCATCGAGCACGATCACCTTGAGCGGAACGCCGCCGATTTCCTTCGGCACGAAATCAAGCGCGTTGCGTTCGGGAATGCCGAGCGCCGCGGCGGGGCCGGTCGTGGTGACGGTAATGCCGATCACGATCTCGTTGGACTGCGCGAGTGCCGGAGAGCCCGGCAAAGCAAGCGCCGCCACGACGGCAGCGGCGGACAGAAAAGCTTTCTTCATTCATTCCTCCCTGGATTTTCTATTTATGGTGTTAAGCAAAATATGTCGCTCAATTCAGCCCCTTCTTTAGGTCATGCCGGGATGCGAGTCAGCCCCGCGTGAACCGTTCGATGATCTCCGGCGGCATCGGGGCCGATTTCAGCTTCGCGGGGTCGTCCGGATGCCTGCCGACCAGCACGCGGGTCTCGAACGCCTCGATCGCCAGCGCCTCCCCCTTGAACACATTGTGGGTCACCTCGAACGAGGATCGCTTGAAACTCTCGATCCGGCTCTCGATCCTGATCCAGTCGCCATGGGTCGAGGGAATGAGGAATTTTGCCCGCGTATCCACCATGGGGATGCCGACCAGGCCATATTTGTGAACGATGTCCTGCTTGGAGAAGCCGGCTGCTTCGAACATGATCGAGGTCGAATCGTCGAACATCGCGAAATATCGCGGGTAGTAGACGATGTTGGCGGGGTCGCAATCGCCCCACTGGATCTGCACGTCACGCTTGTTGACGAACATGACAATGATCCTATCGCGGCGCCATGCGAAGCGCGGCATCGAGCCGCACCACTTCGCCATTGAGATAGGGGTTGTCGATCATGTGCAGCGCCAGCGAAGCAAACTCGTCGGCCTGACCGAGCCGGCGCGGGAACGGGATCGAGGCGGCGAGCGAGTCCTGCGCTTCCTGCGGCAGGTTGGCGAGCAGCGGCGTGAGGAACAGGCCGGGCGCAATCGTCAGCACGCGAATGCCGAACTGCGCCAGTTCGCGCGCGATCGGCAGCGTCATGGCGACGATGCCGCCTTTCGAGGCTGAATAAGCCGATTGCCCGATCTGGCCGTCATAGGCCGCGATCGAGGCGGTGGAAATCACCACGCCGCGCTCGCCGGTCGCAAGCGGCTCCAGCTTCGACATGCCCGCCGTCACCAGCCGCAGCATGTTGAACGAGCCGATCAAATTGACCTTGATCACCTTGTCGAAATCGCCAAGCGCCATCGGACCCTCCTTGCCGATGACGCGCTTGGCGACGCCGATGCCGGCGCAATTCACCAGCACGCGCGCCGGGCCATGCGCCGCCGCGGCCTTGGCGACCGCCGCTTCCGCCGAGGCCGCATCGGAAACGTCGCAGATCACGGCAACGCCACCGATCTCGGCGGCGATGGTTTCGGCGAGCGTGGCGTTGAGATCGCAGACCGCGACCTTGGCGCCCTGCGCCGCGAGCCGGCGCGCGGTGGCGGCGCCCAGTCCCGATGCGCCGCCGGTGACGATGGCGGCCTGGTCCTTCAACTGCATGGCGTTCTCCCCGACAAGCTTTTCTACGAATTTGTCTACGGCGTAATCACCTGCGCCGGCGGCGCGGGCGAATAAATCTCCTCGATCAGCGCGCTGCGGTTGTCCAGCACCGCGCGCTGGTTGATCGAGCCCTTGTCGGTAACCTCGCCGCGGTCGATCGACAGCGGCGTATCGAGCAGCACGGCGCGCGTGATCCGGGTCGACGAGCCGGTCGCGCCTGCAACCAATGCCCGGAAACGTTCGCGAAAGGCGGCAACGATCAGCGGATCGGACGCAACAATGGCCAGATCATCTGATGGAAGCGTCGGATTGATCAGGCGGCAGCCGTCGAGGTCTAGCACCACGAGCGCCGATATTTCGTCGCGGTTGATGCCGGCAATGACGACGTCGCGCACCAGCGGCGCGCAGGCCGCAACAAAGCGCGCACGCAATGGACCGACGCTGACCCAGGTGCCGCTGGCCAACTTGAAGTCCTCACCGATGCGGCCGTCGAAATCGAAGCCGGCCTCGAGATTATCGGGATCGGCCGGTTTCAGCGCATCGCCGAACTTGTAGAAGCCTTCTTCATCAAAAGCCTTCGCCGTCATCTCCGGCTGTCGCCAGTAGCCCGGCATCACGTTCGGTCCTTTGGCGCGAACCTCGAGCTTGCCGTTGTTGGGCACAAGCTTGGCATCATTGCCCAGCACCGGCAGGCCGACATGGCCCGACCGGCTGGTGAGCGGATTGACCGACATGAAGAACGGCGAGGTCTCGGTGGCGCCGAGACCGGTCAGCATCGGCACCCGGTAGCCGGTTTCCTGCACCGAAAGTTCGTCGAGGCTGTTCCAGACAAAGGCCGACAGCGCGGCGCCGGAGAAGAACATCGCATGGAGACGCGCGAAGAATTTCTTCCGCAAGGCTGAATCGTCACGCAGATAGGGCAGCAGCGATTCATAGCCCTTGGGCACATTGAAATAGACCGTCGGCGAAATCTCCTGGAGATTGCGCACGGTCTCCTCGATGCCGCCGGGCATCGGCTTGCCCTCGTCCAGATACATCGAGCCGCCATTGTACAGCGTCAGCCCGATATTGTGGTTGCCGCCGAAGGTATGATTCCACGGCAGCCAGTCGACGATAACAGGCGGCTCGTCCTTCAGGAACGCCAGCGTCTCGCGCAGCATGACCTGGTTGGCGCAGATCATGCGCTGGGTATTGATGACCGCTTTTGGGTTGCCGGTGGAGCCGGAGGTACACAGGAATTTCGCGATAGTGTCAGGACCGATCGCTTCGTGGATGGCGTCGAGTTTCGGATGCAACGGCGTCGCCATCAGGTCCGCGAGGTTCGTAACATCACGTCCCGGCACCATACCAAACGAAGCGGCGATCTCGATGGCGGGGGATACGTTCGCGGCCAGCGCATCGGCAAATTTTGCGGCATCGTTGGCAAAGACGAGGCCGGGCGTCAGCAGCTTCATCAGATAGCTGAGCTTGCCGTAGTCGCGCGACACCAGCGAGTAGGCCGGCGATACCGGGCAGAAGGGAATGCCGGCGTAGAGCGCGCCGAACGCTACCAAGGCATGATCGATCGAATTGCCGGAGAGAATGACGACCGGCTTCTCGGCGGAAAGGCCGCGCGCCAGCAGCGCAGACGCGATGTGTCGCGACGATGCCAGCAGCTCCGCATAGGTGATCTGCCGCCAGCCCCGCGCAGCATTCCGTTCCGCCATGAACACGCGATCGGGGGCAGCCTTGGCCCAATGATGCAGCCGGTCGGTGAGGCGCACCGGATAGTCGCTCAACTGCGCTTTCGGCCGCAGGTAGACGGTGCCGTCTTCGCGGCGCTCGATGGTCACAGCGGGCGTGCCGAACGAGATCGGGCGCAGCGGATGATCGCCGGCACGCGCGGCCGATTCAGTCGAGGCGGACATGCTGGGCTTGGCGCTCATGTCAGGTCGGCTTCACCTTTGCGGTCTTGCGATCGAGAAACGCGCGAATGCGGCGCTTGGCTTCCTTGTCGCTCTGCGCCACCGTCGCCATCAGCGATTCCATCAGGAGACCGGTCTGCGGATTGGCCTCCGCGATCAACGGCAGCGCCTGCAGCACAGCGAAGTTCGTCAGCGGCGCATTCGCGGCAACGCGCTCCGCCAGTTCCAGCGCCTTTGGCAGTGCGCCGCCGGCTTCCGTGAGATATTGCGAAAAACCGTAGGCAGCGCCTTCGGTCGCCGAGTAGACCCGGCCCGTCAGCATCATGTCGGTCATCCGCGCCACACCGATCAACCGCGGCAGCCGCACCGAGCCGCCGCCGCCGACGAAAATGCCGCGCTGGCCCTCGGGCAGCGCGAAATAGGCCGACGGCTCGGCAACGCGGATATGCGCGGCGCAGGCCAGCTCAAGTCCGCCGCCGATCACCGCGCCCCTGAGCGCCGCGATCACCGGCACGCGGCTGTACTGGATGCGATCGAACACCCGGTGCCACATCTGCGAGTGGCGCAGGCCCTCGGTCGCGTCCTGCTCGGTCAGTTCGGACAGATCGAGACCGGAGGAGAAATGGTCGCCGATGCCATGGATGACCACGGCGCCCGTCCCCTCGGGGAGATTGGAGAAGCAATCCTGGATAGCCAGAATAATGCCGTCGTTCAGCGCATTGCGCTTGGCCGGGCGGTTGAGGCCCACGGTCAGCACCGCGCCCTGCTGCTCGATCTTGAGCAGGCCGGATGCACCCGCGGCGGTGGAGGCGTTTCCCATGGGCTTATATTGTTTCCTGTCCAGAATAGTTATGTTTTATAACGATTTGGGATTGAGGGAGTCAAGGCGCGTTATGGCGGTCGGGCCGGCATTTGCGGGGCCAACGGGATTCGGACGAAGCGCACACCCGATGCAGGCTCCAGCAGGCATCCGATACACCGCGGCCTCTCTACGTCATTGCGAGCGCAGCGAAGCAATCCATGGCGCCGCAAGTGGAGAGATGGATTGCTTCGCTGCGCTCGCAATGACGTGGATATAGTTTCGCGTTCTCGCGGCGTATTGCGCCCGAGGTTTGCATCTTCGTTTGCCCTCTCTTCGATTAGAGGGCGCAGGGAAGACCGGGTGCTTGCTGCACCCGCGGTCCCGTGTGCAATAGCGCACAGAAAACGCGCACACGAGCATACAGGGCAGCTGGAGCATTCCGGCCTTCCCTGCGCAATGGCTTTACGGCTTACTTCGTGCTCTCCCCGGAGAACGGCTCTTTTGCCTCCGTCGCTCCACGAGATAACCCGTGAAACTTAACGCCAGCACCGCGGCGCCCGAACCACACGACTTCACCGTACGCTCAAGCCGCACACGTCAGTCGCAGCTCTCGCGTCCATCGCATCTCACCGCGCGTTCGTGACGATGGCCAACGCCCCTCATCCGCCGTGAGACGGGTGGAGTTATGCGACTGATTTGCGTGAGAACGAAAGCAGAATATTTTTGCGCGAAGGGCTGGACAGGTTTTGGGTGATTTGCCCGTCGTGCCAATTGGTCGCAGCGCACCGCATGAAGTTGCGCTTGCGCGGAAAGCAAATCAGTTCGCAGTGCGTAGGGTGGGCAAAGCGAAGCGTGCCCACCATTTCTCTGAGCAATCGGTGATGGATGGTGGGCACGTCGCTAACGCTCCTTTGCCCACCCTACGGCTACGGCACCTTCACAACACCTGATGCACGTCGATGACGACGCGGTCGGCGTGGCGGGCGGCGGAGCCGATGAAGAGGTTTTCCATCAGCCAGCGGTATTTTTCCGCGCCGGTTTCGAATTTCGGCACGGTGCGGAAATAGATCAGCTTGGGATCCACCGGCTCGCCGCGCTTAAGTTTTTGCAGCAGGTCGACCGGGCCGAAGCGCAGGCCCCTGTTCTCGACATAGACGACGGCACCGTCGTCGGTCTCGAAGGCGTATTTCGCTTCAAGCTCGATCAGTTCGTTGGGGCGGATGATCTGGAAGTCGGCGCCGAAGGCACAGACCTTGCCGTTGATCCCCTCGCCTTTCACCTCGCCGCCGACGATCGGGATGATCCGGCGCACGCCGGTGCCGACGTCGCCGGCCGACGTCACCTCGCCGATCCGGGCGGTGATGGTGAAGACATATTTGGTCGAAAGCTGTGGAGTCATGTTGTGCCCTATCCGGCCATGCGTTGCGGGAGCCACAGCGCCAGTATCGGAAATGCGATCAGGATCACCAGCCGGATCAGGTCGGTCACCACGAACGGGATCACGCCGCGGAAGATCGTCGAGAACGACACGTCCTTCACCACGCTCTTGATCACGAACACGTTCATGCCGACCGGCGGATGGATCAGGCCGAGTTCGACCGTCATCACGATGATGACGCCAAACCAAATCGGATCGAAGCCGAGATGGGTGACGACAGGGAAGATGATCGGCACGGTGAGGATGATCATGGCCATCGCATCCATCAGGCAGCCCAGCACCAGATACATCACCATGATCAGCGCGAGGATGCCGTAGGGGCCGAGACCGAGGCCGGTGAGAAGCTCCGTGACCTTCTGCGGGGTCTGCGTCACCGTCAGGAAGTAGCCGAAGATCAGCGCGCCGATCAGCACGGTGAAGACGGCTGCCGCGGTGCGCGTGGCCTGCAGCAGCGAAGCCAGGATTTTTTCCTTGTCGAGCCGGCCGGTGAGCAGGCCGATCAGGAACGCGCCGGTGGCGCCGACGCCGCCGGCTTCGGTCGGCGTGAAGCGCGGCAGGAACGGCAGGCCATAGAGCCCGCCGATGACGAAGATGAACAGCAGCACCGGCGCCCAGATGTTCTTCAACCCGGCGAAGCGCTCGCGCCATGTGGTCTCGGGCCCCTTCGGCAGAAAGTCCGGGCGAAACCAGCCGATCAGCGCGATGGTCAGCATGTACATGGTCATCGCGAGGATGCCGGGAATGATGCCGGCGATGAACAGTTTGCCGATGTCCTGCTCGGTGATGATGCCGTAGACCGCGAGCACGGTCGACGGCGGCAGCATGGCGCCCAGCGTGCCGCCGGCCGCGATCACGCCCGTGGCAAAGGATTGCGGATAGCCGAAGCGCCGCATTTCCGGATAGGCGACCGCAGAGAAGGTCGCAGCGGTCGCCACAGACGAGCCGCAGATCGCGGCAAAGCCGCCGCAGGCCGCGACGGTGGCAATGCCGAGGCCGCCGCGCAAATGGCCGACAAAACCGTTGGCGGCACGGAACAGTTCGCGGCTCATGCCGGAATTGCTGACGAACGTTCCCATCAGCAGGAACATCGGGATCACCCCGAACGTATAGTCGGTGACCGTGCGCATCGAGGTCTGGCCGACCAGCTTCAGCGCCGGCGCGAAGCCGACCAGATATCCAAAGCCGCAAACGCCGACGAGGCCCATCGCCATGCCGACGGGCACGCGCAGCAGCATCAGCGCAAACAGCGCGACGAATCCGAGAACGGCGACGGCGTCGGTACCCATGCGCCCTACTCCACCGTCTTCACTTTGGCATCATGGATATCTTCGGGATGGAAGATCAGCCGATAGGTGCGGATCGCAATCAGGAGCACGGCGGCGCCGTCGCCGGCCCAGGCGACGGCGAAGAACGGCCAGGTCGGCATGTGCATGTCGAAGGTGAGGACGTTGTCGTTATAGGTCGTGCGCACCTTGTCGAACAGCGTCCAGGTCTGCACCGACACCACGAACAGCAGCACCAGCGTCGCGAACACGTCGATCATGCGCTGGTATTTCGGGCCGACATTGGCCCAGATCAGGTCGACGGTGATATGGCCGCCGCGGTAGCTGGTGGCGGCGATGCCCCAGAAGATCAGGATGCCGAGCAGCATGCGCCCGATGTCGAAGGAGTCAGGGATCGAATAGTTGAGCGTGTTGCGCAGCAGGACGCCGACGAAGATGTTCAGCGCAACGATGCCGACAAAGCCGGCAGCGATCCATTCGATGGTGTCGATGAAGCGATCCATCCACGCGCGATTCATGTCCGGAGGTTCCTAAGTGGTCAGCCGCAAACTCAATTTTACCTCTCCCGCTTGCGGGGGGGGCCGCTACGCGAAGCGTAGCGGGTGGGGGCTCTCTCCACTCGAACAGTGTGAATCGCGGCACCACCCCCACCCCGGCCCTCCCCCGCAAGCGGGAGAGGGAGGCGCACCGAGTGTTTTACTGCGCGAGTGCGTTGTACTTGGTGAGCGAAGCCTTGAGCTCGGTCAGCGCCGTATCCGGGTCGCCGCCGTTCTTCTTGACGCCCTCGCCCCAGGTCTTGACCAGCGGTTCGGCAGCCTTTTTCCAGAGTCCGATCTGCTCGGGCGTGAGCTTGTAGACCTCATGGCCGGACTCTGCCTTGACCTTGTCGATCCCGGCGTCCTCCATCTTGCCCCAGAACTCGCCGACCTTGCCCGCGGCCTCGGTATTGCAGTTATTGTCGATCGCCTTCTTCTGCTTGTCGGACATCGCGTTGTATTTGTCCTTGTTGATCACGAAGGCGAAGGTCGTAGTGTAGAGCGGCGCCTCCATGTCGAACTTGGTTACCTTATCGATGCCGAACAGCACCAGCGATCCCCACGGGAAGGTGACGGCGTCAGCGACGCCGCGCTCGATGATGTCGCGGACTTCAGGCGCGGAGGACTGCACATTGGTGCCGCCAAGCAGCGTCACGAAATTCGCCATGGTGGCGTGCGCCGGACGCACCTTCATGCCCTTCACGTCGTCGGGCACCACGATCTTCTTGGTGCGGGAATGGAACGACGATGGAGAGTGAACGAAGGCGAGGCAGAACTTGACGTCCTTCATCTCCTTCTCGGCATATTTGCGGTACCAGGCGTCGAGCCCCATCGAGCCGCCCTTGGCATCGGACATCAGGAAAGGCATCTCGCCGGCGCCGATGATCGGGAAGCGGCCGGGCTGATAGCCGGGATTGACGTAAGTCACATCGGCGATGCCGTCGCGCGCCATGTCGTAATGGTCGAATGCCTTGCCGAGCTGCTGGGCCGGGAACACTTTCGACTTGATGGTGCCGCCGGAATCCTTCTCCACGGCCGCGGCCCAGTCTTCCAGCGATTTCTGCAGCGGATGCGAGGCCGGCACCCAATGCGAGATCTTCAGGTCAAAAGTCTTTTCCTGCGCCAGCGCAGGCGTTACGCCGGCAGCAAGCAGCAGCGCCAATAACGCTTTCCTCATGGACATTCTCTCCCCTCGCATGACAGGCCTTTATTGCGCGGCCCCGTTATTTAACATGTTATCTAACTCATCCGCTTTTTCAAGACGGACATCCCGCCGCACCGTTTTTGCAGTGCGGCGAACGACGCTTCGCGGTTTTTGCGCCGACGTGCTTTGCCAAGACTGTTATATGATATAATTATCGGTGCAAGTGCGCAGGCGAGTGACGACCTGCAGACTACAGCAATCGGGGGAGCCGGGATTGAGGACAAAAGTAGCAATCATAGGCGCAGGTCCGGCAGGATTGTTGCTTGGGCAACTATTGCACCTTAACGGCATCGATAATTTCATTCTCGAACGCCAGACGCCGGAATATGTGCTCGGCCGCATCCGCGCCGGCCTGCTCGAGGAAGGCACGGTGGGGCTGCTCGATGAGGTCGGCGCCGGCGCGCGCGCGCATCGCGAGGGACTGGTGCACCACGGCGTCGAACTCGCGTTCGGCGGCGCGCGCCACCGCATCGACATGCACGCCGCCACCGGCAAGACCGTCATGATCTACGGCCAAACCGAGGTGACGCTCGACCTGATGAACGCCCGCAAGGCCGCCGGCCTCGCCACCGTCTATCAAGCCACCGACGTCCAGCCCCATGATTTCGATACCGACCGCCCGCGCGTCAGCTACGTCAAGGACGGCGTCAGCCACGAGATCGAATGCGACTTCATCGCCGGCTGCGACGGCTTTCACGGCGTCAGCCGCGCCAGCGTAAAGCCGTCGGCGATCCAGACCTATGAGCGGATCTATCCGTTCGGCTGGCTCGGCATCCTGTCGGAGACGCCGCCGGTCAGCCCTGAGCTGATCTATTCCAACCACGCGCGCGGATTTGCGCTCTGCACCATGCGCTCGACCAAGCGCAGCCGCTATTATGTGCAGTGCCCGCTCGACGACGATATCGCGCAGTGGCCGGACGAGCGGTTCTGGGACGAACTGAAGCGCCGGATCGACCAGAAGGCGGCCGACGAACTCGTTACCGGCCCTTCGATCGAAAAAAGCATTGCGCCGCTGCGCAGCTTCGTTGCCGAGCCGATGCGGTTCGGCCGGATGTTTTTGGCCGGCGATGCCGCCCACATCGTGCCGCCGACGGGCGCCAAGGGGCTGAACCTCGCCGCCAGCGACGTGCATTATCTGTCGCAGGCGTTCCGCGAATATTATGACGAGAAATCCTCCGCCGGCATCGACGGCTATTCGGCAAAGGCGCTGGCGCGGGTCTGGAAGGCGGTGCGCTTCTCCTGGTGGATGACCTCGATGCTGCACAAATTCCCCGACGAGGGCGAATTCGGCGCACGGATTCAGCTCGCGGAGCTGGACTACGTCGTCAACTCGAAGGCGGCCTCGGCGTCGTTGTCTGAGAATTATGTGGGATTGCCGTTTTAGAAGGTGCCGTAGAGTGGGCAAAGCGAAGCGTGCCCACCATCTGCTCGGCGTGCTCGGCGATAGATGGTGGGCACGTCGCTGCGCTCCTCTGCCTACCCTACGGCATCTCATTTCAAACACCCGCCGTAATGCCGTTTAAAACTTTGTAGGTGGTGACTTCGCACGGCGTGTTGCGTTCAATGACGACAAACATCATTGCAAGGCGAGCCGCACATGACCGCTATCGACATCCCCGAAGGCTTTGAGCGCCGTACCCGCAGGAGCCCGCTAACCGATCCCTGGGAGCCGCTGTATTCGAAGCAGACCGACAAGGCCGTGATCATCGGGCTGCGGCTTGCAAGGCCGCATACCAACGGCCGCGGGCTCATTCACGGCGGGCTGATTGCAGCGCTCGCTGACAACGCCATGGGCCATTCCTGCGGTTATGTCATGGGCGGCGTGTCGTCGCTGGTGACGATCTCGCTTGCTGTCGATTTCATCGGCACCGCCGAGGTCGGGCAATGGCTCACCGTCGAGAGCGACGTCGTCAAGACCGGCAAGACGATCTGCTTCGTGCAGAGCCTGATCAAGGCCGACGGCGTGGTGGTCGCACGGGCGAACGCGACGTTTCGCGTGGTGCCGAAGCGTGAGCCGGTGAGCTAGCCGAAATGCCAGTCGGCCATCCCGGTCACCAGATCGATGAAGGTGCGCACCTTGGCCGACAGCAGCCGCGAGGTCGGATAGACGATGTGGATCGGCAGCGCCGGCTGCTGGAACTCTGCGAGCACGATTTGGAGCCGTCCGGCTTTCAGCGAGGCGGCTGCCTGATAGGCCAGTACCCATGTCAGGCCGCCGCCCTGCTCGGCATGCTGGATCGCCGCGTCGGCGCTGTTGGTAGTGAAGCGCGGAAGGCTCGATATGCGGATCTCGCGACCATCCATGACAAATCGCCAGTCTGGCGCCGCGGACATGGCGCCGAAGTGGATGGTTTCATGCGATGAGAGTTCGGCCGGCGTCCGCGGTTCGCCACGTGCCGCCAGATACGCCTTCGAGGCCACCACGATCCGCCGCATCTCGCCGACATGGCGCGCCACCAGCGTCGAATCCGGGAGGTGACCAATCCTCACGGCCAGATCGACGCCCTCTTCCACCAGATTGATCAGGCTGTCCGACAGCCGCAGGTCGGCACTGACCTCGGGATAGCGTTTGAGATAGGCCGACATTACGGGACTGACGTGCAGGCGGCCGAAGCCGACGGGCGCCGAGACCACCAGTCGACCACCCGGCCGTGTGCGCTCGCCCTCGGCCGAACTTTCGGCTTCCTCGACGTCGGCAAGGATACGGCGGGCTCGCTCCAGATAGCGCGAGCCGACATCGGTCAAGGTCACTGACCGTGTGGTCCGCTGCAGCAGCCGCGCACCCAGCCGGTCCTCCAGAGCTGCGATCAGCCGCGTCACGCCCGAAGGCGACAGGCCCAGCTTGCGTGCCGCAGGAGCAAAGCCCTGCAGATCCGCGACAGCGACAAAGGCCTGCATGGCGTCGATCCGGTCCATGTCATTATTTCATATATGGCAATTATGAAGTGTCAATTACGATAATTGTTCTGTGAAACGACAGAGAGCATGTTGTGCGCACGGCGAGCGGGTGCTCGCTCGCAGAAAAGGATCAACGCCATGTCTCGCCTCTCTATCCCCGCCTCGATCGAAACGTCCCCCGCCGCCTCCCAGCCCCTGCTCCAGGCAGTCGCCTGGGCGGCGCGTCCATACGGATGCGCCGCCCGACCGCTCGAACCGGAGATCCAAGGAGGCTCAGATGTCTGACGTTCACACCTATTCCAGCGACGTCGCCTTTACCCCGGCGGTGAAGGCGATCCAGACCCGCAAGGGCTCGCGCGAGGCCTACGCCCATGTCGAGGAGCGCGGCGGCTGGCGCACCGAGATCGACGAAAATCTCGCCGGCTTCCTCGCCGAGACCAACAGCTTTTTTCTCGCGACGGCTGCCGCGGATGGCCAGCCCTATATCCAGCACCGCGGCGGGCCCAAGGGTTTTGTCAAAATCCTCGACAAGAACACGATCGCGTTTGCCGACTACAGCGGCAACCGGCAGTACATCACGCAAGGGAATCTCTCGGAGAATCCGAAGGCGCATATTTTCGTGATGGATTATGCGCATCGCCGCCGCGTGAAGATCTGGGGTGAGGCGCGCGTGGTGGAGGACGATCCGGCGCTGACGAAATCGCTGATGCCGCAAGGCTACAAGGCGCGGCCCGAACAGGTCATCCTGTTCAAGATATCGGCGTGGGATACCAATTGCCCGCAGCACATCCCGCAAAAATTCGACGCGGCCGATGTCGCAGAGGCGCTTGCCGTGCGCGACGCCCGCATCGTCGAACTCGAAGCGGAACTGGCCGCATTGAAGGGCCAGCCCGCACCGGCCGGTTAGCCCTTACGCCGCTTGTTGCTGCACCGGTGCCCAGGCGAATTCCGGATAGTACAGCAGCATCATCCGGTCGACGAAGGCGGTGAGGTTGGCGAACTGCTCCGACCGCTGCCGCAGCGGAGATTCAAAGAACGGCGTCAAAATTCCGGCGAGCGCGCCGAAGGCGGTGGCATCCATGCCGCAGGGGGTTTCGCCCATCAGAAAGGGCTTGTCGCCGAGCTGCACCGACAACGCAAACAGCGAGCGCACCGCAAGATCGATATCCTCGTCGGGCGCGTGGCGGCCGAGTCCGCTGAGCAAATAATTCTCGGCGACGCGAAATTGCGCGTCCTCGCGCATCTTCTCGCGCAGGTGGGCCGGCGCGCCGTCGAAGAAATGCGAGGGGCCCTTGGCAAAATTGTCACCATCGACCCAGCGCGCGCCGACCAGCGCCCAATAGACATGGTGCTCGATCATCCGCTCGAAGGCCCAGGCCTGCGCCCGCGCCTGCAGGCTCAGCGGCGCATCGAAATCGAAACCGTATTTGGCTTCCAGATGCGCACGAATGAACGTTGAATTGGCGATCGTCTCGGCGTCGTCGACGATGTAGGGCAATTGCCCCTTCGGCGAGGCCGGCGGCTTGGCCTTCTCCTTGCGATAGGCAAGACCGGTCATCTTCAGCTGGACCTCGGTTTTGGTCACAAACGGGCTGATTTCCGGCAGGCCGAAACCGGCGCCGAAGCCATACAGGGTAATCATACTGGTCTCCCGATCTTTTGACACGTACCCGAGGCTTAGCGCCCCCCTGCTGCCACCATGGTGTCAGCAGCAGCAATGCCGGCCGCGGCCCTCCTCCGACCGCGGCGTACGCGCCTTGCGCGCCCACGAGACAAGCCGCCCTTGCGCAAAGGCGCACATTGCTGTGAATGAACGCCACGCCAGCTCAACCATCGCCCAGCGCAGATCGGTGGTGACGGAGTGGATGGAAACCAGCTGTTCGAAGGCAAATCCCCGGGCCTTCACCAGAGGTAGGCGGCTTTCCCGGAAGCCGAAATCGCTGAAAATCGTCATGGACAAATTCCCTTCACTTGAGATGTTGTCCCGATATACCCACCCCCTGCTGCCAACATGCTGTCAGCATCGGGCAAGTACCTTCTAGAAAAGAGCAGCTTTGAGAAAAGAGAACGAGCCATGCGACGGGCCGACCGGCTGTTCCAGATCATTCAGGTGCTTCGGCGCACCCGCAAGCCCCTGACGGCGGACGCGATTGCGGCCGAGCTGGAAACGTCGAAGCGAACCATCTATCGCGACATAACGACCTTGATCGAACAGCGAGTGCCGATCCGCGGTGAAGCCGGCGTGGGTTACATCCTGGAAAAGGGATTCGACCTGCCGCCGTTGATGCTCACGCCTGATGAGATCGAGGCCTGTGTGCTCGGCGCGCAATGGGTGGTCGGCCATGCCGATCCCGCGCTGGCACGCGCAGCCCAGGACCTGATGGCAAAAGTCGCCGAAACCGTGCCCGAGCGCCTGCGGCCGTTCGTGCTGGAACCGGCCAGCCGCGCCCGGCGAGCCTGGAACCGGGAGCCCGACCGTATCGACATGGTTCGCACACGGACGCAAATCCACGAGGGCAAGAAGATCACGCTGAACTATCGCGACGAGCACGGCCGTGACAGCCAGCGCACGATCTGGCCGATCGCGGTCGGCTATCACGAAGCGGTGCGGATACTCGCGGCATGGTGCGAACTGCGCAAGGATTTCCGCAGTTTCCGCACCGACCGCGTCGTCGATGCCGAGTACCACGACGAAAAATATCCGGAGCGGCGCGACATCCTGCGCGCGAAATGGCGGCGCAGCCTGGTCTGGGAAGCGCCGAAAGATACCTGACGCGATTGGTCCGCTGCGTCATGCCGCCTAATCCTCATCCTGAGGAGCCCGCGGAGCGGGCGTCTCGAAGGATGTAGGCCACAGGCGGGGCCTCATGGTTCGAGACGCGCTTCGCGCTCCTCACCATGAGGGGTTTAGCTAGCTGGCGGCGGCCGTCATTTGGAGCTAAACGCAGGCATGCCGCAAATCGCCGCCGATAATGAAAGCCCCTGCCAGGCCTGCGGCGCCTGCTGCAGCTACTCGCAAAACTGGCCGCGTTTCACGATCGAGGACGATTCGGCGCTCGACCTCATCCCGGAAAAATTCGTCAACGAAAGACTGTCGGGAATGCGCTGCGACGGCGACCGCTGTTCGGCGCTGTCAGGCAAGGTCGGCGAGGCGACGGCGTGCCTGATCTACGCCGTGCGGCCCGACGTGTGCCGCACCTGCATGCCCGGCGATGTCGAATGCGCGATGGCGCGAAAGCGGCACGGATTACCGGTGCTGGATTAGCACCGGCGACGGGAGAGTTCGAATCAGCTTACGCCGTCACCGCTTCGGCAAAATCATCATCATCGACCTCGTCCTCGATCGGCTTGAAAGTCGAGAGCGGCTTGGTCGAAAGCGTGATCGGCTTGCGGCCGCCGTGGGATGCCGACGAGGCGGAACGCCCGGACGGCTCGCGCGACAGCGCATAAAGCGTGGAACCGACCCGGCCGCCCAATTGGATCAGCTCGCGTTCGGTACAGCTCGCCGCGATGGCAACAGCCAGCGCGTGGAGGTGGCTGCGGCGATAGCAGAATAGCGCCAGCATGGCGCGGACCTCGGACGAGACGCTGTCCACCAAAAGCGGCAGACCGTTTGCATTGGCGCGATACATCTCGCCAAGCAACTCGTCGCGGACCGGACAGAAATCGTTCTCGAATGCGTCACGGCTTGAAAACATTGCGGGTTCTCCCTGAGCGGAAGATGCAGTGCAATACTCTAACGAAAGGTTAACCACAACCACCAGTAGTGTTCCGGGGGACTTGCCAGCCAGGACTGAATTGCAATCGCGAACATGATTCGCGCCCGCAACGAATGTGCGATTTCATACACGGGGACTGCGTGGAAACAAGCCGGGGCCGATGCCGCCGACCGCGCGGGATCAGTTCGCCGCCATGAAGATCGACAGGCCGAAACCGGTAAGATGGTGCAGCGCCTGATCGACGCCGATCAGCGTCCAGAACCACGGATGCTCATTCTCCTGCGTCACGCCGTAGCGGGAAGCGATGATCCCCTTGATGCGATCGACGGTGATGTGAATGGCGAAATCGATGAAGGCGACGAACCAGAATCGCGGCGCGACGATCAGGATCAGCGCCAGCGATACCGCGAGGTGCACGAGGCAATGCGCCAAAAGCGGCAAGGCCCAGCCGGTCTTTTGATCCTTGCCGATCGCCATCCAGGAAGTTTGCAGCATGAAGTCGGCAATGACGTGCTTCAAGGTGAGAAGCAGCATCCATCCTACCAGCGCACCTACCGGGACCGAGGACGACATCGAAGGAAACAACAAAGCTGACGCCCTTTGCTAGAACTGACGGGGTAGTGAAAAAACCGGGGCCTAGGCTGTCAGCGCAATGTTTTTTTTCAAACCCGGACTATTCGAACGTTGCCTTTATTTATGACACCTCCCACGCCGGAATGCACCTGTGGGTAGTCTGAAAATCGCCCGGTGTGGCGGAACTGCGATACCGCGGCACCGGCGAACACAGCGCTGCCCGCTTGGGTAAGGTTACCGGCGGCCGCGCTTTGCAATCCCAAGGGAGCGGGCTATCATTGCCCGGCGGGCGAAATTATCGTTCTTTTCTAGGCATTTAGGAATTCCTTTGGACGGCCTGCGGCCTGCTCGGCGGCGACGCGTCCCTGACCCTCCGGTACGAGCCATGAGTGCTGAAGCCCCAACGCCGCATCCGGAAATGCCGCGTCGCCGTTTGCGGGTGGTCAAGAGCAACCGGACCCAGATCCTGCTGTTTTCCATCCTGACCCTGGTCCTGACCGCCGTCGTGGTGTGGGGCGGCCGGACCTGGCTGCGCAATTCCGAGACGCTGGTGTTTGCCGTCGGCGAGGCCAATGGCCCCGAAGCGCGCTTCGCGGCCCGGCTGGCGACGGTGCTGAAGAATAATTCCTCGCGGCTGCGGCTCAAGATCGTGCCCAACGGCGACAATGCAAAGGCGCTCTCGCAGTTCGACCGCAAAGAGGCAAACCTGGCGATTTTGCGTACTGACGCCAGGATTCCGCCTCGCGCCCGCGCGCTCGCCATTCTCGATCATGACCTGTTCCTGCTGATCAGCCCCGGCGGCAAGAAGATCAAGACCGTTGCGGACCTGAAGAAAAAGAAAATCGCTGTGATCGCCGACAGCGAGAGCAGCGTCGCCCTGGTACGCAATATTCTCGAGCTCCCGGACACCCCGGACGCGGCGGGCCGGATCCAGATGGCCCCGCCCGGCTTGACCTTCGACAGACTGTTCGCCTCGGGCTTCGGCGCCGTGATCAAGGTCGCGCATGCCTCGCATATCGTAAAAGACAAGAGCTACGAGCAACTCGCCAGGCGCGGCGGCTTCGCCCTGAATGCGATCGATTCGGCAAAGTCGATCGCCCGGAAAAATCCGGCCATTTCGGAGGAAACGGTGGCGACCGGCATGCTGTCCGCTTCGCCCGCGGTCCCTGAGGAAGACCTCGACACGATCGGGCTGGAATGGCTGCTGGTTGCCCAGTCCAGGCTGCCGACCGCGACCGTCGCCGACCTCGCCCGGATCATCTACGAGAACAAGACCGAGCTCGCGCTGCCCGATGGCTTTGCTTCCAAGATCGAGCCGGCGGCAACCGACAAGGACGCCTTCATCGTGGCGCATCCGGGCGCCGCCGAATACATCAACGACGAATCGAAGTCCTTTATCGAGCGCTACAGCGAGCTGATCTATGTCGGGCTGGCCGCGCTCAGCATCATCGGCTCGATCTTTATTGCGATCTACACCAAGGTGACGCGGATCGCGCCGGAGAAGGCCAGCCAGCTCGCGACTGCCATTCTCGATATCGGCGAGCGCATGGAATACGCCAAATCGCTCGATGCGCTCGACGAATTGCAGGACGAGCTGGAAGCTGTCCTGCGCAGCGTGGTGATCGGCTTGCGCGACGGCACCATTTCGAGCGACGGGCTGGACACTTTCAAGCTCGGCTATGAATTCGTGCGCGATGAGATCGGATTGCGCCGCGAACATCTCAAGCGGCACCCGCCGTCCCAGGATGACAAAGTGGTGGCCGTGAAGACCGCGCAGAGCGCTTGAAATCAGGTCACATACGCGCTTGCCGTCGCCCGCGCCCGGATTTCGGCGATCTTGCGCTTGAGCGCGGACTGCCGCGGGTCGGGCAGCGCGGCGGCGCGCGCGGCGGTCACCGCGTTTCCTAGATCGGGCAGCGCCAGCACGCCATCGAAGGCCGGCTTGACCAGGCCGTCGATGATCGCATTCCAGTCCGCCAGGCCCTGACGATAGACGTCGCCATACCCCTCGATCATGGTCGCGGTCTGCACGATCGCGGGCGCCGCCTGGGGCTGTTTGGTCAGGCTGCGGTCGATCATGTGCAGCCAGCGTTCGACCCAGACCCGCTCCCTGGCATAACGCACCGAAAGCAGCCGCCATCGCCGCAGCCCCGCCTCGATCTTGAGGCGGCGAATGCCTAACCGGCTGGCCGTGCTGAAGCGGATGGAGACCCGCTTGTTCAACCAGCCCGCCCAATCGAGTGCATCGAGCAGATATTCAGCGACGACAGCGGGAAGCGCGCCGATCAATTCCTCGATTCGGAACTTCTTGACGTCGACGGATCCGGCCGGCGCGCCGGGGCCGTCAAGTTCGAAGAGCTTGAGCTGCGCGATCCGGACCGGGTCCTCATAGCTCATGCGTACCGACATCAGCCGCGCGATGTCGGTCAGCATCGCGTCGTCGACGCCCTGTTTGCCGATGAACCGCCGCAGCCGGTCGACATAGAGGTGAGCGTAGCTCGGGCCCTGATAGTCGATGAGGAGATGGATCGCGTCACTCGCCGCCGCCATCACAGGCTCCGGCAGCCCTTCGGGCAGGAACGGCGGCGTGTCGTCATCGTCGCCGATAATATCGGCGAACAGATAACGCAACGAGGACAGGATACCGCGGTCTGCCACTCCCCTGAGCTCCGGCCTCTATGCAGGCTTCGGCGCAGCAGTGGACGCCATTTGCTGGTTCAACTGCTGCTGCAGCGTCTCGAGGTTCTGAAACAGCCGCGCACTGGAGAGGCGAAGGAAATAGAAGCCGAAAGCCGGATTCTGCACGTAGAGCTCCTCGACCTTGCTGTAGCTGACGCTCAGGACGAGGCCAGCCTCCACGCATTCCAGCGTCTGGGTTCGCATGTTCGACGGCGATAGCATACCGAGCTCGCCGACGATGGCGCCGACCGGCAGCACGATGCCCGACTCGACCAGCTTGAACCTGCCGCTGACGATATAGAGCATGTCCTCGGCTTTTTCGTCCTTGTAGAACAGTATCTCGCCGGCGGCGCATTGGCGCTCGGTCATGAACGGCTTCAGCCATTCCATCGAAAGGTCGCTGTTGACGGATTTCTTCACGTCCCGCACCAGCTGCAGCATCTGGTGCAGGCGGTAGGAATTGACCACCAGCATGACCACCTGCACCCCCATTACCAGGAAATTATGGGTCGGGATTGCGGTCACGATCAGGACCACGTTGGCGAGGATGCCGAACACCCGCAACGGGATCATGGTCTTCATCGTGGTGGTGGCGACCACGAAGATCGACGCGAACAGCGCGCCCGCGGTTCCTGCGTGTTGTACCAGATGAGACGTATCCATCGGAAACCTGCCGATATCTGAACGTGAGCGTTTTCGCGATTCTGCTGCAGTGCCCGCTATCGTAATGTCCGCGGGGCCATTTTGATATACGAGGAAAGAACGACGATTTGTCGGGTTTATTTCCATTCCCCGGGTTAAATTCGATCTGAATCCGGCGCCCTGGCGGGCCGGACCGGCCCACACCGAGAACGCACCGCGCCATGTGAAGGCCGTCGTTGACGGCCTCCCCGCAGGCAGGCACCTTGCGGGCATTGGTCACGCTACGGCTTGACCGTGGATCCAGCCTTTATTGCACCCGTCAGGCCCGCCTCATCCGATGTCCAAGCGGCTCGTTCTCTCGGCACTGGCTCAGTTCATCGCCAAGACGGCCGGCCGCAACATGACCAAGGCGGCCTATGCCGCAGTGACGGTGGGCGTCGCCGCGATGATGGTGCTCACCGTGACCCCGGCCTACGAGGCGGCGCGGCATTTGGTCGATGCCGTGCTGTGGACGTGCCTCGCCTATTTCGTGTTCGAGTGGCTGGTGCGGCTGCGCCATATGGCGGCGCAAGGGCGGCTGTCGCTCTATGCGTTTTCCGCCAGCGGGATCGTCGACGCGATCGGCGCCCTAACCGTGCCGGTCGCGCTGCTCGTGGGCATCGAGCCCAGGACGGCGTGGCTGCTCGGCATCGTGTGGGTGCTCAAGGTCGTTCCGGGCATCCCGGGGCTGCGGCAGTTGCGCCGCGTGCTGGTGCACGAATCGGGCCCACTGCTCAGCGTGCTCGTGATCTTCCTGATGGTGGTGTTTTTGGCCTCGGTCGCTGAATATTTCCTGGAACGCGACGTGCAGCCGGGAACTTTCGGCAGCGTGCCGGCGGCGCTGTGGTGGGCGGTGGTGACGCTGACCACGACCGGTTATGGCGACGTGGTGCCGATCACGCCGCTCGGCCGCGTGGTCGCGGCAATGGTGATGATCTCCGGTCTCGGCGTGTTCGGGCTCTGGACCGGTATCCTGGCGACCGGCTTTGCCGCCGAGACCCGCCGCGACAATTTCCTGAAAACGTGGGAGACCGTCAGCAAGGTGCCGTTCTTCGCCACCCTCGGCCCGGCCGCGATCGCCGACGTCACCCACATGCTGCGAACCATGGATCTGCCGGCACGCACCATGATCATCCGCAAGGGCCAGCAGGGCGACTGCATGTATTTCATCGCCGCCGGCGAGGCCGAGGTCGATTTGCCCGGCAAGAAAGTGGCGCTCGGCGAAGGCGCATTCTTCGGCGAGATGGCCCTGCTCGGCAACAATGTGCGCGGCGCCAATGTCACGACCACCAAGGTGACGCGGCTGCTGGTGCTCGATCTGGTGGATTTTCGCCTGCTGATGGCACGGCATCCCGATCTGGCCGAAACCATCGACGCCGAGGCCCGCCGGCGCACGCAAGAAAACAAATGAATAACTCACAGGCCGTCATTGCGAGTAGCGAAGCGACGAAGCAATCCATCCATCCGCTATGCTGCGCGATGGATTGCTTCGCTTCGCTCGCAATGACGGCCAACGATGGAGAGAACAATGCTTGATACAGCCGAGGCGGCAAGCGCGCCGATATTCGAGATCAGCGGCGCGCGCGCCACCATCCGCCTCAACCGGCCGAAACATCTGAACCGGCTGCAGAGCGAGGATCTCGGCGATCTCGTCAAACTGTTCGACCGGATCGAGGCCGATCCCGCGATCCGCGTGCTGGTGCTGACCGGCACCGGCCGCGCCTTCAGCGCCGGCTACGATCTCAATTCGGTGGCGGACCGCGCCACCAGCGCGACCGCGCAACCGAGCGCGGGATCGGCGTTCGAAGCGGTGGTCGACCGGCTGGAGGATCTCGGCGTACCGACAATCTGCCGGCTCAATGGCGGCGTCTATGGCGGCTCGACCGACCTGGCGCTGGCCTGTGACTTCCGTATCGGCGTCGATACCGCCGAAATGTTCATGCCGGCGGCGCGGCTCGGCCTGCACTATTACAAGAGCGGCATCGGCCGCTATGTGTCGCGGCTCGGCGTCGACAACGCAAAGAAGCTGTTCCTGACGGCGCAAAAGATCACCGCGCCCGAAATGCTGCGGATCGGCTACCTCACCGACATGGTGCCTCTGGAAATGCTGGATGAGGAAGTGGACAAGCTCGCCAACATTCTGGCCGGCAACGCCCCGCTCGCGATGCGCGGCATGAAGCGCGCCATCAACGAATTCGCCCGCGGCAAATTCGACGAGGAAGCCGCCGACCTCCGCCATCGCGAAAGCATGCGCAGCGACGAGATCAAGGAAGGCATCAAGGCGTTTGCCGAGAAGCGCCCGCCGAAATTCTGACCACCCCGGAAACCTCAGGCGCGCTTAGTCCGCATCGCGCGGACCTGCTTGAGACCAGGATCCCGTGCAAGCGCCTGGTAGCGCTTGCTGTCGACCGCATGGATGGCGATGCGTCCCTCGGCATCGGCATGCACGCCCCAGCCGAAACGCTTGCCGAGCCCCGATGCCCTCATGCACGCCTGCCCTTTGGAAAAGAATTCGTCGCGGGCGAGACCGCGCTCCTTCTTCGCTGCTTTCGCCCCGAGTTGCCGGCCTTGGGCCGAGGTCGCGAATATCACGTCGTCCGACGTGTATTTGTAGGGCGCTCCCGCAATCATCCTGTATTGCAGGCCGGCGACCGTCGGATTGCCGGCGCGGGGCGGCGGCTGCTCGCCGGTTCGCGCCGGACAGTCCTCCGCGACCTGAATGAAGGTGTCGAAGCAGTTGGTGGTGTGCATGGTCTTTGCCATCGAAAAATCCGTAGTCGCTCACCCGCCGGCGGCCGCGGCGTGCTGTGCCGCCATCGCGGCATCGGCAGCCGTGATGCGCTGGAAGGCGGGCCGCGACGTGATCCGCTCGGCATACGCCGAAAATACATCCTTTCGCGGCACGAGACCAAACATCATCGTCCAGCTGAACGCCACACCCCACAGAACGTCCGCCGCCGTCATGCGCTCGCCGAGCAGATACGGCCCCTTGGCAAGCTGCGCCTCCAATGTCCCGAGCATGGAGTCATAGTCGGAATAGGGCGATTGCGTCTGCGGCGCCGGCTCGCGCTTCATGAAATGATCGATCAAGGCCGGCTCGAAGCAAGAACCATAATAGGCGATCCAGCGCAGATAAGGCCCGCGCCTGGGATCGTCGAGCGCGGGCGTCAGGCCGGCTTCCGGAAACAGGTCGGCGAGATAGATGAAGATCGCCACCTGCTCGCTCACCAGCGCCTCGCCATGGCGAACCGCCGGCACTTTGCCCAGCGGGTTGATCGCAAGATAGGCAGGCTGGCGCTGCTCGCCCGCCTTCATGTTCAGGACATGGAGATGGTAGGGAGCGCCGAGTTCCTCCAGCAGCACCCGCGCGCCCGTCGCACGGGTCTGCGGTGAATAATAAAGCGTGATGCGGTCCGTGCTGGTCATCGGCAGTCTCCATTTGAACCCGCTGCTTCGAACTCCGCGGGCAACGGACCCTGTATGCCTGACCATACCTGACATCCTGTGTCAGGTATGGTTTAAGGAACCATGCGCGCGAGCCGGCTGCTTTCGATCCTCACCACCCTGCAGGCGCGGGGACAGGTCACTGCGCCCGAACTCGCCGACGCCTGCGAGGTTTCGGTGCGCACCATCTATCGCGACATCGATGCGCTCGCCGCCGCCGGCGTGCCCGTCTATGCCGATCGCGGTGCGGAAGGCGGCTATCGGCTGCTCGACGGCTATCGCGTGCGGCTGAATGGACTGTCACAGCCGGAGGCCGAGGCGCTGTTCATGACGGGACTGCCGGGACCTGCAGCCGCGCTCGGCCTCGAGCCCGCGATGCTGGCGGCGCAGACCAAGTTGATGGCGGCGCTGCCGGCGAATCTGCGTCCGAACGCCGGCCGGATGCAGGAGCGCTTTCATCTCGATGCCCCAAGCTGGTTCGGCGAAGCCGAGCAGCCGAAGCATCTGCGCGCCATCGCGAGCGCAGTGCTGCGCGAAAGCCCGATCGAAATCCGCTACCAGAGCTGGCGGGCCGAAAAGCGCCGCCGCGTCGCGCCGCTCGGTCTCGTGCTGAAGGGCGGCAATTGGTATCTCGCCGGACAGGTCGACGGCAGCGTGCGCACCTATCGCGTGGCGCGCGTTCTCGACTGCAGCGTTCTGGACGAGCACTTCGTCCGGCCCACCGATTTCGGCCTCGCCGCCTATTGGCAGGCGGCAACTACGCGGCTCGAAGCCGAGATGCATCCAAACGAAGCTACCGTACGGCTGTCGCCGTCCGGCATCAAACTGCTCGACGCCTTGAGCCAGCCGTACGTGAAGACACGCACCCGCATCGAGGAGAATGCGGATGCCGATGGTTGGCGCATCGCGTTCGTTCCGATCGGCAAAACGGTGTGGCATGCGGCGGCCGAACTTCTGCGGCTGGGCGCTGAAGCGGAAGTACTGGCCCCGGCCGAGTTGCGCGACAAGATGACCGAACTAACCCAGGCCATGGCCGCACGCTACCGGACGGCGCAACATGGTTACCAGGATCGAAAGATCATCCGCCAATCCCGCGCCACGAAACATTCCTGAAACACGATTCTACACTGCGCGCATGAACGCAAGGCGCGGTCGATTCGACTGATGGGCAGGGACGCAACAACGGCCTCGCGCCAATCAAATTGGAGAATATTTAAAATGTTTCGTAAGATCACCCTCGGACTGATCGCCGCCGCCTCGCTCACCATTGCCGCTGCAGCGCCTGCTTCGGCCGGCGGCTTTTACCACGGCCATCACTGGGGCCACGGTTACGGCTATGGCTGGGGTCCCGCTGTCGGCGTCGGCATCGGCGGTCTCTATGTCGACACTGGCTTCAACGGCTGTCTGCAACAGCGCTGGGTCGAAACCCGCCGCGGCATGCGCCTGCGCACCGTGAACGTCTGCGCCTACTGAGCGAACGTCCCTGCAATTCAGATCCCGGCCGCTTGCCATGCGGCCGGGATTTTTCTGGCTGGAGAGGCCAGCGATTGGCTACCCAAAAAAACTACACTCTGCCCTTCAGCGCGTCGCCGATTTCGTCAAGGACCTTCGGGTCCTCGATCGTGGCCGGCATGCTCCAGCTCTCGCCGTCGGCGATCTTCTTGATGGTGCCGCGCAGGATTTTTCCCGAGCGCGTCTTTGGCAGCCGGCCGACGGTGATCGCAAGCTTGAACGCCGCGACAGGCCCGAGCTTGTCGCGCACCAGCGCCACGATTTCCTTCTCGATCTCGATCGGCGGGCGCGACACGCCGGCCTTCAGCACCAGGAAGCCGCAGGGCACCTCGCCCTTGATCGCGTCCTTGATGCCGAGCACCGCGCATTCCGCGACGTCGGGGTGCGAGGCCAGGATTTCCTCCATGCCGCCGGTGGAGAGCCGGTGGCCGGCGACATTGATGATGTCGTCGGTGCGGCCCATCACCCAGACATAGCCGTCGTCGTCCTTGTAGCCGGCGTCCGAGGTCTTGTAGTAGCCGGGGAATTCGTTGAGATAGGCTTCCTTGAAGCGCTCCTCCTGCTGCCACAGCGTCGGCAGGCAGGCCGGCGGCATCGGCAGCTTGATCACGATCGAGCCCATGGTGCCCGCGGGCACCGGCCTCGATGCCTCGTCGACCACGTCGACCTGATAGCCCGGCATCGGCACCGTCGGCGAACCGTGCTTGACCGGCAGCATGCCCAAGCCCACCGGATTGCCGGCTATGCACCAGCCGGTTTCGGTCTGCCACCAGTGATCGATGACAGGCACCTTCAACTGCGCTTCCGCCCACTCCACCGTCGGCGGATCAGCGCGCTCGCCGGCCAGGAACAGCGTGCGGAATTTCGACAGATCGTATTTGCGGATGAACTTGCCTTCCGGATCTTCCTTGCGGATGGCGCGGAAGGCGGTCGGCGCGGTGAAAAACGCAACCGCTTTGTGTTCGGAGATCACGCGCCAGAACGCGCCGGCATCCGGCGTGCCGATCGGCTTGCCCTCATACATGATCGAGGTGGCGCCATGAATCAGCGGCCCATAGACGATGTAGCTGTGGCCGACTACCCAGCCGATGTCGGAGCCGCACCACCAGACCTCGCCGGGCTTGACGCCATAGAGGTTGAACATCGACCATTTCAGCGCGACCAGATGCCCACCATTGTCGCGCACGACACCTTTGGGAATTCCGGTGGTGCCGGAGGTGTAGAGAATATAGAGCGGATCGGTCGCCAGCACCGGCGTGCACGGCGCGGCCTTGCCAGCTTGCATCGCGGCACTGCGGAGCGCTGCCCAATCGTGATCGCGGCCGGCCGTGAGTTCGCAACTCTGTTGCGGCCGCTCCAGGATGATGCAATTTTCGGGCTTCACACTGGAAAGCTTGATCGCCTCGTCGAGCAGCGGCTTGTACTGCACGATACGGCCGGGCTCAATGCCGCAGCTTGCCGAAAAGATCAGCTTCGGCTTGGCGTCCTCGATGCGGGTCGCGAGCTCTTTGGCGGCAAAGCCGCCGAACACCACCGAATGCACCGCGCCGATCCGCGCGCAGGCCAGCATCGCAAACACCGCTTCCGGTACCAACGGCATATAGAGGATGACGCGATCGCCCTTTGCGACGCCGAAGTCGGCCATCACGGCGGCGAGCGTTTGCACCTCCTTCAGCATCTCGGCATAGGTGAATTTCGAGATCGAGTTGGTGAGCGGCGAATCGTGGATCAGCGCGACCTGGTCGGCGCGTCCGCCAGCGACATGGCGGTCGAGCGCGTTGTAGCAGGTGTTGACCACGGCGCCGGCAAACCAGCGGCCATACGCCCCCATCGCGGGATCGAAGATCTTCTTGGCCGGCTCGATCCAGTCGATCTCACGCGCGGCCTCGGCCCAGAAGCTTTCCGGATCAGCCAGCGAGCGGGCGTGCACCTCATGATACCTGCTGTTGTTCTGAATGTTCATGGCGCACTCCCGATCGACGCATTCTTGGGCCACTCTGCAGCATCCTGACATGGGCGGGCGCCAGGCGCCCTGCCCTTGACCAGGATCAAATGCAGGCCACTTTTCCTGAACGCATTGTCACGGGAAGCCGTGGGAGATCAAGCCGGAACAGACCAGCCATTCCGCCAACCCCTACTGCCGGGCGATCGTATTGAGCTTCTCCAGCCGCTCTTCCATCGCCTGACGGAGGTCGTAGCCGCGCTTGCCGAACGAGGCGTTGCGCTTTTCGATGAAGTCGCGCTGCTGCCGGGTCAGCGCCAGCGCCGCGCGATGGCTGTCGGATTCCGCGCTCGCGACCACCTGCAGGAACACGTCGTTGATGTTGCGATCGAGCTGGGCAAGGCCGGGGTCGGCGCAGATCGCCTTTTCGACCTGGCGTTTCGCGGTGGCGCAATTGAAGCTCGGCAGATTCTTCTGGTTGGAGAGCGAGCCCAGCCGTTCGATTTCCTGCGCCACGTCCTTGTGATTGGCGGCGGCGGTGCTGTCGGAAGGGTTGAGACGGACGGCTTCGGCATAATCCTGCAGCGCACGGCTGCGGTCGCCCTTCTTGACCCAGGCCGCGCCGCGGTTGTTGAAGGCGCGCTGGAATTTAGGATCGAGTTTTAACGCTGCGTCGTAGTCCGCGATGGCAAGATCGTAATCCTTCTTCGCCTGGTAGGCGTCGCCGCGGTTGGTCAGGAATTTCGGCTCGGGGCGGATCTTGATCGCTTCGTCATAATCGGCAATCGCGCGGGCATAATCGCCATTGCCGGCGAGGTCGAGGCCGCGATTGTCGAAGAATTCCGGCTGCGTCGGATCGATCCGGATCGCCGCGGTAACATCCTCGATCGCTTTTTCCGTACGGCCCAGCTTGCGGTAGGCCGCGGAACGGTTGCTGTAGGTGCGCGCGCGGTGCGGCTCGAGACGCAGCGCCTCGTCGTAATCGGCGATCGCCTTCTGATACTCGCCCTTGAAATACCAGGCCGCGCCGCGATCCGAAAAGACCTGCGCAAGATCGGGCTGGAGCCGCAGTGCCTCGTTGTAATCCTCGATGGCGCGGTCGTATTTTTTGGCGTTGTTGAAGGCGTTGCCACGGTTGGCGTATCCGTTGGCATTGTCAGGCTCGAGCCGGATGGCCTGATTCAGCGCCTCGAACGCAGCCTCCATCTTGCCGGTCTGGCGAAGGATTTCACCACGGGCGCGGAAGGCGCGGGCCCGATTTGGATCTTTGGATATGACGGTGTCGATTTCGGCCAGGGCCTTGGCAGTCTGGCCGCTGTTATGCAGCGCGGCGGCGCGGGTAATCGTGGCATCAAGGCGGTCGCCCTCTGGCGTGGCCGGATTGTCGATCAGCGCGGTACAAGCCTCGATCACCTTTGCGGGCTCGGCGGCCGAAAGCGCCGCGCAGGTGGCCGGCGGCTCGGTGACCGGCTGAGCCGGGGCGCCGAAGGAGGTGACGATTGCAATGGTAAAGGCCGCGCTCGCGGCAAATCGCGAAACAAATGATCGCATGATCGGCTCGTCAAAATAAATGAAGTATGCGCGGTTATGCCACGCCCGATCACTAGGTCGCCGCTGATCTTCCAAAGGTTCGAAGGTTCGGGGACATCTAGCGCCCGGCTCCCCTGGCCGTTCTAGTACCCGTCGATTCCGTTGATCTGTTGCAGGCGGCCGCCCATCGCTTTTTTCAGATCGTAGCCGGGCCGGCCGTATTCCGCGTTGCGACGAGAGATATATTCCTCCTGCTCCCGCCGTAGCTTGCGCGCCTGCTGTGGCGTCATCTTCTCAGCGACGGCCCTGACATAAGACCCCTGGACCTGGCGATCGAGATCGGCGAGTTCGGGATTGGCGCAGATCGCCTTTTCCACCTTGCGGCGGGCGGTGGCGCAGTCGAAGCTCGGCTTGCCGGCGATCGCTTTCAGCGCGCCCAGCCGCTCCAGTTCCAGCGCCAGCGCCCGGTGGTTGGCTCTGGCCGTAACGTGATCCGGGTTCAGCTTGATCGCGGCGGCAAAATCCGCCACCGCCTTCGGCAGGTCACCCTTCTTGCGCCAGAGTTCGCCGCGCGTGTTGTGGATATCGGCGAGCGAGGGATCGAGCCGCAGCGCGCCGTCATAGTCGGCGATGGCGCGCTCGGCCATCTCCTTGCGCTCATAGGCGGCGCCGCGCGCGATCAGCGCCTTGATGCGATCGGCCTTTTCCGTCTTGGCGTTGTCGATCAGCGCGCCGCAGGCCGCGACCGTCTTGTCGTCGTCACGCGCGAGGGAGGCAGCCAGGCAGAGCGCGGGATCGACGCGCAAATCCTTGGCCGGTTCGACACCTGTCGCCGATACGCCCTGCGCGAACGCGACCCATAGCAAGGAAGCCGCGCCCAATTTGCGGATGTCGAAATGGAAACGCATTAATCGATCCGGGAAGCCTTGTGATCCGGAAAGCCATGTATCCGGAAGTCTTGAATGAGCGCGCGATCCTAGCAAGCCGCGCGCTTTTTCGACAACGGGCGCATGCAAGTATCCGGTTTCGTACGGGGACAGATTCTGGCCGAAACGTGACGCGCGCGAAACCACCGTCATACGCACGTGAATGGATAGGTTCGATCACAAATTTGTTTTGAACCTTTTGCAGATGTCGTGGACTCAACATCCATGACCACAATCACAGATTTCAATCCGCCGCGCACGATTGCGCAATCCCAAACCGGTTACTTCTATTTCTACATGGCGCTGGCCTGCACGGCGGTCGCGTTTATCGGCTTCGCGCCGACCTATTGGCTGCCGCTGGCCAAGCGCTCGTTTTCGGCGTCCCCGGTCGTCCATTTTCACGGATTACTGTTCTTCGCCTGGTCGCTCTATTTCGCATTCCAGAGCTGGCTCGCCGCATCCGGCAAGGTCGCCTGGCACCGCACGATCGGAATGATCGGCGTATCGCTGGCGACCGCGATGACGATCTTCGGCTTCCTGGTGGCTGTCAATGCAATGAAGCGCTCGGCTGCGGCGGGATTGACCGATGAAGGCATCGCCTTCGCGATCGTTCCGCTAAGCGGAATTCTGTTCTTCGCCGTGGTGTTCGCGCTGGCCATTGCCGCCATCCGCAAGCCCGAGACGCACAAGCGGCTGATGCTGTTGGCCGGCATCTCGCTGCTGGACGCCGCGGTCGCGCGCTGGTTTCTGACCTTCCTGGCACCTCCCGGGCCGCTCGGTCCGCCGCCGGTACCGGTGACCATCCCGCCCGCGTTCGTCGCCTATCTCCTGCTGGTGGTCGCCATGGTGTTCGACTGGCGCACGCGCGGCCGGCCGCATCCGGTCTACGTCTACGGCGGCATTGCGCTGATCGCGGTAAAACTTCTGAACTGGCCGATCAGCGTCACGCCACTCTGGCATTCGTTCGCGGGCGGCATATTGGCGATGGCGCAATAGCAACGGGCTCGGCCTTCCGCCAAGATCGACTTTCCGGTCAGCAAAATTTTCCTGTCAGGAAGACCCGCCGACTTTTGTGCTAGATTGATGGTGATATCGATCTAGGCAGGCTGGAATACCGGATTTGTTAGCATTCGAATGGATCATCGGGCTACTGCTTGGCGCAGTGCTGCTGTCCGCGCTGGCGCGGCGGCTCAAGGTACCCTATCCGGCATTTCTTGCGATCGGTGGCATGCTGCTGGCCTTCGTGCCTTCCGGTCGGTCGTGGACGCTGGATCCTGAACTGGCGCTGGCGCTGTTCGTGGCGCCGGTGCTGCTGGATGCGGCTTTCGATACCTCGCTGCGCGACCTCCGGAACAACTGGCTGCCGGTATCGACACTGGTACTGGTCGCGGTTGGGGTCACGACCGCCGCCGTCGCTGTCGTCGCGCACTGGCTTCGCCCGGACATGCCATGGGCGGTTGCGATCGCCCTCGGCGCCATCGTGGCACCGCCCGATGCCGCGGCGGCCACCGCGATCCTGCGCCAGGTCAACCTGCCTTACCGCATCCAGAAGATCCTCGAGGGCGAAAGCCTGCTCAACGACGCCAGCGCACTGCTGATCTACCGCGTCGCGGTCGGCCTGGTTGCCGCCGAGCACATGAAGGTGCACGAGTTCGTGCCGTCCATTGGGCTGGCGCTGTTCGGAAGCCTCATTGCCGGCTTCCTGTTCGCACGGGTCTGGGCGCAGATCACGCGCCGCATCACCGAGGCGCCGAGCGCCATCATCACGCAATTCGCCGGCACGTTCATGGTGTGGATCGTCGCCGAGCATATCGGACTATCAGGCATTCTCACCATCGTCGCCTATGCGATCACGATCGCCCGCACCGCGCCGGAGCGTACCCCGGCGCGACTGCGCGTGGCCTCCTATGCGGTGTGGGAAACCATCGTGTTCGTGCTCAACGTGCTCGCGTTCATTCTGATCGGCATGCAGCTCAATCCGATCTGGTCCGGGCTCAACGACGAGGTGCGGTTCAGGTATTGCAGTTTTGCAGCCACGATCCTCGCCGTCGTGGTCCTCGCCCGCATCGCCTGGGTGATGCCATATGGCGCCTTCCTGCGCGCCTTGAACGCGCACAGTCTGCTTCCTGCGCATGTGTCTCCCGCGGTGCCGACGGTGGGACGCGGCATCATCGTGTCCTGGTGCGGGATGCGCGGCATCGTTACGCTGGCGGCCGCCTTTGCGCTACCCGAGCGCTTCCCGTATCGCGATCTCATCCTGCTGACGGCCTTTGCCGTGGTGCTGGGGACACTCGTGATCCAGGGCCTGACGCTGCGGCCGTTAATCCTCGCGCTGAAATTCGAGGAGGACGATCCGGTCGCGCGGGAGGCCGCTCAAGCCCGCTGCATCGCCTATCGCGCCGCGCTCGAAGCGATCGAGGCCGATCCGTCCGAAGAGGCCGAGATCCTGCGGCTCGAATACCGCGCTGTGCTGCTCCGTGCCGAAACCGAACCCGAACTCGGCATCGCGAGCAGTGAGCTGCCGGCCGACCCGCTGCGCCGCCGCGCCATCGGCGCGGCACGTGAGGCGCTGTTGAGGATGCGGCATCGCGAGGAGATCGGCGACGACGCCTTCCACCAGGTGGAAGAAGAGCTCGACCGCGCCGAACTGAGCGCACAGGCGTAACGCGCCTCAAGCACCCGACTTGCTCGTGATACCGCCATCGACCACGAGTTCGATTCCCGTGACGTATTTCGATTCATCGGACGCGAGAAACAGCGCCGCATTGGCGACGTCCCAGGCGTCGCCCATGTGCCCCATCGGCACCTGCGCGTCGCGCGCCCGCCACATCGCTTCCACGTCGCCCTTGGCGTAGCTCTGTGCGAGACCCGCCGAATGCTCGACCATCGGCGTCTTCATCAGCCCTGGCAGGATCGCGTTCACGCGCACATGCTTTGCTGCGAATTCGACCGCGGTGGTGCGCGTCATCTGGTTCATCGCCGCCTTGCTCGCATTGTAGCTGACGTAGGAAATGCCGACATGGCGGATCGAGGCGATGGAGGAGATGTTGATGATCGAACCGCCGCCCTGCCTGGCCATCACCGGGATGACGTGCTTCATGGCGAAATAGGCGCTCTTGAGATTGACGGCGAAGACGTGGTCCCAGCTCGCTTCGCTCACCTCGACGACGCTGCCGACCTCGGCAATGCCGACATTGTTGTCAAGCACGTCGATGCGGCCATAGGCCTTCAGGCACGCCGCCACCATCGCCTCGACTTCGGTTTCGCGGGAAACGTCGGCGGTGAATGCGGTTGCCTTGCCACCTTCGCCGGTGATGATCTCGACCGTCTCTTTTGCTGCCGCCGCATTGCGATCGACGCAAAACACCTGTGCGCCCTCGCGCGCAAAGGTGACGGCAGTCGCCTTGCCGTTGCCCCAGCCGGGACCGATCGATCCCGCACCCACCACCATCGCCGTCTTGCCCTTGAGCCGTTCCATCGACTTCTTCCCCCGTGTTCGTTCCCTTGTAGCCCGGGAGAGCGAAGCGACCCCGGGGCTCTCGCCGGCAGTTTTCCCGGATATCGCGGAGCCTGTCATCGGGCGCGCATTCGCGCGACCCGTTGGCTCATCCGGGCTACGGCTTGTTGCACGCGCCCTTAGTTGGGCCAGGAAACTGGCCGGAGGGAGGCTCCGGGTCAACCTGTTCGATAAGCTAACGCAGGCACCCGGCGTATACCGAAAAGCCCCTTGCCACGGATACCCAAACCGGGGTGAATGCCCGGCGAAACAGGCCCGCTGAAACCGGGCCCGAGACAAGGGTGCCCGCGGGGGAAGCATGGCAGCAGAGAAGACAACGCCGGCCAATGACGAGGTCGTCGCCGTATCGGACGAAGCACTGCAGAAGGCGGAGTCCTTCGTCGAGGCGGAAGAAGGCGCGGCCAACCGTCTGATGGGGTGGGCGGGGAAAATTTCGACCGCGATTGCCGTGGTCATGAGCCTGTTTCACCTCTATGCGGCCTACGCGATCGTTCCGACCCAGGAACTGCGCTACATCCACGTCGCCTTCACGCTGGTGCTCAGCTTCCTGCTGTTTCCGCTGGCGATGCGATTCCGCAACCGCGTGCGCTGGTGGGACATCGTGCCCGGGATCGTCGCGGTCGCGACCATCGTCTATGCGCTGTGGGGCGGCGACGACTTTACCGACCGCGCCACCATGCCCGACCGCTGGGACGTGATCGTCGGTATCGTCTTCATCGTGCTGCTGCTGGAGGCGACACGGCGCACGACCGGCGCAATCATGCCCGTGGTGTCATTGCTGTTCATTGCCTACGCGATGCTCGGTCCGCATCTGCCGGCGCCATGGACCCATCGCGGCTATGACGTGGATCGTCTGGTCGGTCACCTCTTCATTACACTGGAAGGCATTTTCGGCGTCGCCGTCGACGTGTCGGCGACATTGATCATCCTGTTCACCATCTACGGTGCGTTCCTGCAGCAATCCGGCGCCGGAAAATTCTTCATCGATTTCTCGCTGGCCTTGATGGGCGGAAAGCCGAACAGCGCCGGCCGCACGGTCGTGCTGTCGTCGTTCCTGCTCGGCGGCCCCTCCGGTTCGGGCGTCGCCACCACCGTCATGATCGGCACCGTCGCCTATCCGATGATGGCCAAGGCAGGGTTTGAGAAGAACGCCGCGGGCGGTCTGCTCGCAGCCGGTGGTTTGGGCGCGATCCTGTCGCCGCCGGTGCTGGGCGCAGCTGCGTTCCTGATCGCCGAGTTTCTCAAGATCAGCTATCTCGACGTGATCTGGATGGCGACGATCCCGACCTGTCTCTATTACATGTCGCTGCTGTTCATGGTCGAACTCGACGCCAAGAAGTTCCACGCCAAGGACGTAACGTTCACGCCCGAGATGTCGCTCGGCCAGATGACCAAGCGCTACGGCTTCCACTTCATCTCGCTGCTCGCCGTGGTCGCGTTCATGATCATCGGTTACTCGCCATCGCTGTCGGTGTTCTACGCCATCGTCGTCACCTTCGTGCTCAGCTTCCTGCGCAAGGAAACCGCACTGATGCCGGCCAAGCTGGTGAAGGCGCTGGCCGACGGCTCGATCGGCGCGCTGAATGCCGCGACCACCTGCGCCTGCGCCGGCATCGTCGTCGGCATCGTGACATTGACGGGGCTCGGCCTGAAATTCTCGTCGATCGTCATCAGCTATGCCGGCGGCAGTCTATTGTTGACCGCGATCTACACCTCGCTGATCGTCTGGATCATCGGTCTCGCCGTGCCCGTGACCGCGTCCTACATCATCTGCGCGGTGATCGCAGCACCCGCGCTGATCAAGCTCGGTGTGCCCGACTACGCCGCGCACATGTTCATCTTCTACTATGCGGTGCTGTCCGAGGTATCGCCGCCGACGGCGCTGTCGCCATTCGCGGCCGCCGCCATCACCGGTGGCGATCCCTACAAGACCACGCTGCAATCCTGGAAATACACGCTGCCGGCGTTCCTGGTGCCGTTCGTGTTCGTGCTGGACCCGCAGGGCGTTGGCCTGCTGCTGGCGATCCCGAAGGGTGGATCGTGGGTCGATATCGTCGAGATCACGATCAAGACCACCTTCGGCCTGCTGGCGCTGGCGGCGTTCGCCCAGAACTGGGCGCTGCGACAAAATACGCCAGTGGAGCGCGGGCTGCTTCTGCTATCCGGACTGCTGCTGGTGTTTCCGAGCCTCATCGAGGCGATCGTCGAATGGATCATCGGCCGCGATATCAGCTACACCTATGTGCCCGGCCTGATCATCGGTCTCGGCGTGTTGCTGTGGCAGGCCCGAACGCGGTCGCCAGAGCGGCCGGCGCTCACGACATAGTTAATGAAGGGATTGAGGAGACAAAAATGAAAAAGACCACAGCCATGTTGGCGATGACCCTGGGCCTCGCAATTGCGGGCGCCGCCTATGCCCAGCAGAAAACCATGTCGATCGGAACCGGCGGCACCGGCGGCGTCTATTACCCGCTGGGCGGTGCCGTCGCCAACGTGCTGTCGAAGAGCCTTCCCAACGTGCAGGCCACGGCGGAGGTCACCGGCGGCTCTGTCGACAATCTCAAACTGATCGGCGCCGGCAAGAGCGAACTCGGCTTCACCATGGCCGATGCCGCGCTCGATGCGCTGAACGGCGAGGACAAGTTCAAGAGCGGCAAGCTGCCGCTGCAGGCGCTGCTGGTGGTCTATCCCAACCGCATGCATGTGGTGACGGTGGAAGGCACCGGCATCAACACCATGGCGGATCTGAAGGGGAAGCGCGTCTCGACGGGATCGCCGGGCGGCGCCACCGAAGTCATGGCGTTCCGCGTCATCGAGGCGGCCGGTCTCGACAAGGACAAGGACATGAAGCGCGAGCGGCTCGGGGTTGCCGAATCCGTCAACGCCATCAAGGACCGAAAGATCGACGCGTTCTTCTGGGTCGGCGGCATTCCAACCGCCGCCGTCACCGATCTCGCAGCAACGCCCGGCATGAAGATGAAACTGGTCGATCATGGCGACCTGGCCGAGAAGATGAACGCCAAATACGGCAAGCTCTATTCGCCCAGCAAGATCAAGGCGGGCTCCTATCCCGGCTACGACAAGGACAATTCCATCACCGAGGTCTGGAACCTGATCGTCACCAACGACAAGATGAGCAACGAGGACGCCTACAGCATCGTCAAGACGCTGGTGGAGAAGAAGGCCGATATCGTCGCCGTGCACAAGGAAGCCGCGAGTTTTTCGCTCGACAACCAGGTGCAGGAACGCTCGCCGATCCCGTTCCATCCCGGCGCGCTGAAATACTTCAAGGAGCAGGGTATCGGCAAGTAAGCGGCAAGCGCTTCGCTTCGTCCAGAACAGATCTCGATGACCGCGGCCCGCCATGGACCGCGGTCATTTCTTTTCGTAGGTCGTAGGGTGGGCAAAGCGAAGCGTGCCCACCACCTCGCAGCGTGCTCGGAGGTAGATGGTGGGCACGTCGCTTCGCGCCTTTGTCCACCCTACGGGAACCGAACCGGTTGAACAGAGTTGCCTCACGAGGATAACGCGCGTGAGAATGATTTGGTCGATGGCGAGAAACCAGGAGTCGAGCGCGCGCTGGATGCGCTGAACTTCTTTCTCGCCGACGTGCGCGACGGCCTCGGTCCCTATCTCGCGATCTATCTGCTGACCGAACAGAAATGGGACGAAGCCTCGATCGGCGTGGTGATGTCGGTCGCTGCACTCGCCGGCATCGCCGCCCAGACGCCCGCGGGCGCGCTGATCGACCGCTCGACGGCCAAGCGCGCGTTGATGGTGGCGGCGGCAATCCTGGTCACCCTTTCCTGCATCGCCTTGCCGCTGGTCCACCGCTTTGAACTGGTCGCGGCAACGCAGGCAATCGCGGCCGCTGCGGGCGCGATTTTCGCTCCGGCGATTGCAGCTGTGACGCTCGGCATCGTCGGGCCGCGGGCCTTTGCCCGCCGCACGGGCCGCAATGAAGCCTTCAACCATTCCGGCAACGCGGCGGCCGCTGCCATAGCCGGCATTACCGCCTATTCGTTCGGGCCCATCGTGGTGTTCTGGCTGCTCGCCGCAATGGCGGTCGCCAGCATCTTCGCCACGCTCGCGATCCCGGCAGGTGCGATCGACCACCATGTCGCGCGCGGTCTCGACGACACGGCGGAACGGGATGGGCCACACCACGACAAGCCATCCGGCTTCCAGGTGCTGCTGACCTGCAGGCCGCTGTTGATCTTTGCCGTCGCGACGGTAGCGTTTCATTTCTCCAACGCGGCAATGCTGCCGCTGGTCGGGCAGAAGCTGGCCCTCGTCAACCGCGACGTCGGCACCACGCTGATGTCGGTCTGCATCATCGCCGCCCAGATGGTGATGGTGCCGGTGGCGATGCTGGTCGGGCACAAGGCAGACGTCTGGGGACGCAAGCCGATCTTCGCGGTGGCGTTGGCCGTGCTGATGCTGCGCGGCATGCTTTATCCGCTCTCCGACAATCCCTACTGGCTGGTGTCGGTGCAACTGCTCGACGGCGTCGGCGCCGGCATTTTCGGCGCACTGTTTCCGCTCGTCGTCGCCGATCTCACGCGCGGTACCGGACATTTCAACGTCAGCCAGGGCGCGATTGCGACCGCCGCCGGCCTCGGCGGCGCACTCAGCACCGCGGCCGCAGGCCTCATCGTCGTCAAGGCCGGCTACAGCGCAGCATTCCTTTTTCTCGCGGCGGTGGCGGGTGCGGGACTGATCGGATTTGCGACCATGATGCCGGAGACATTGCGGCGTGCGGAGAATGAGGGAAGCAAGACCGGCGACTGAAGAATGCCGCTCGCCGATTTTTCTCGCCGAATACGACCTGCGTGCGCCGCAGCATTGCTGCTCCTGCGAACGAGACACGAACATCGCGGCGCCAGCAATCGACCACAGGCGTTAACATGCGGAGCTGATCAAAATTCGCTCACGCGAGTTGAGCGCTGATTGAAGCCCATGAAATGGATGGGTTTATCCGTTCACCGGCAGCGCGTGTTGAAAGGCTGCCACTACCGCAAGATCAGATTCTCGTCCGCGGTCTTAACCCTATTGAAGTAATCATGTGGCTTCCCGCAAAATTCCATTATTGCGACCTCAAGGCGGATGTACCACTGGCGCCGGGGTATCTGTTGGGAGGGCGGGGATGGAGCAGATCAGCTTTAGCGAATATTCGCGCGCAGCTAACTTCGGGCATCGAAAGCTGACGCCCAGAGCCTGCGTCGTCGACAGCAAGAGGCACCTTCGTTTGTTTCTTTCCGACGCGCTCGAGGATCTCGGCTTCGTGACCTGCGAATGCGGTCAGGCCGGCGATCTGGCGGGCATGCTGCAGACGGAGCAACCAGACCTGATCGTGCTCAGCGTGTGCGTCGACGGTATCAATGTCGGCGAAATTCTCGAAGTCATTGTCCGCAGGAATTTCGGCGGCAAGGTTCTCGTGATCGGTCAACCCGATTCCATCATGGTAAAGGCCGTCAGGCAGATTGGCGACGAATACGGGATTGCCATGCTGCCCTCGCTGCCGACGCCGTTCGGCGCGGCGAGCCTGCGCGCCTGCGTGGCGGAGTTGCTGCCGGCCGAGCCGCCGCCAAGCCCGGCCGTCGACGTCGCCGAGGCCTTGAAGGCCGGCTGGCTCGAATTGTGGTACCAGCAGAAGATCAACACTCGCTCGCTGGCGCCTGATGGCGCGGAGGCGCTGGTCCGGATGCGACATCCCGCCTGGGGCGTGGTTCCGCCGGCCTATTTCATTGCCGACGACAAGGATCCGCATTTCCGCGCGCTGTCCGAATTCGTGGTCGGCCGCGCCATCGAGGACTGGCGCTATCTGTTGGAGAGCCAGGGCCCGGTCGATCTTTCAATCAATCTGCCGGTGTCGTTCTTCGGCGATGCCGCAGCGGTAGCCGATCTGTGCCGCGCCATGCCGGCCCACCCCGCCTTTGGCGGGCTCCTGATCGAAATCGACAGCAGCGAGGTGATCGGCCATCCGAACCTTGCGGTGGACGCCGCAAAACATCTGCGCCTGCACAACATCGCGCTTGCCATCGACAATGTCGGCGCGGAGTGGCCCTCTCTTCTGGAGCT
This sequence comes from uncultured Alphaproteobacteria bacterium, assembly GCA_963816815.1. Taxonomy (GTDB): domain Bacteria; phylum Pseudomonadota; class Alphaproteobacteria; order Rhizobiales; family Xanthobacteraceae; genus Bradyrhizobium. The sequence goes on along the minus strand of CAWFMW010000065.1, from coordinate 21,092 downwards.
TCCGAGCTTCCCGTTCACCGAACTCAAGGTCGACCAGCAATATATCAACGGCTGTGCGAACGACCGGCTGAAGCAGACGGTATGCCGGCGCATTGTCGAGCTGGCCCGGGACAACGGCGCCCGCGCCGTCGCCCAAGGCGTGGAGACCCGCGCCGATTTTCTTGCCGCGCACGACATGGGATTCGATCAGGTCCAGGGCCATTTGTTCGGCAAGCCGGTGGCGGTGCGGAAATTTGCCCGCTCCCGCCCTCAGCTCGCACCCGGATCCGACAAGCCGTCCTGAACGAGAGCATGATCCGGAAAAGTGGACACCGGTTTTCCGAAAAGATCATGCTCAAACAAGATGAACGACGAGCATGCTTCAACTCAGTTGAAGCATGCTCTAGGCTCACTCGAACTTCATGTCGATGCATTTCGAGATATCTGTGCCGAGGCCGGACGAGATTATGATGCAGCCGCGCACCTTCAGGCTATTGTTGTCGCTGGCCCATATCGCATAGCCGCCGGGACCGAAGAACGAATTGGTGTTCGGCGGCTCGGTTTCGGTGGCATCGAACGAATAGGTCGAATCGCCATCGAAGATGCGCGTCTTCTTGGCGCAGCCGCCGTCGGCCTGGACGTTGATGACTTCCTTGTTGTCCCGCGTCAGCGCCAGCGAAACCTGACAGCGGAAATATTCCGACGTCTTGGTGTTGAACACATACGCATAGGATTTGCAGGTCGAGGTGTTGAGCTTGCCCGCGCTCAAGCCGCGGCTGCAGGCGATCCGCTGGTTGTTCGAGAGCCTGAAATCGTCGGCCGCCGTCGCTTGAGCCAGCGTCATGAACGACAGCGCAACACCAAGACCGATCTTCATGACGAGGTTCATCCTGACCATCCCTATGACGTTTTTCGCAAATGCATGTTTGTAACCGGAAAGGCGAACATAGTCGCGAAGTCGAACGCGGGGAATCACAAAGTCTCAAAGGATGTGTGATGCGTCGAAGGTGCCAATTGACGGCACAATGCTGTTCGTGATTTGTTCAAAACACGGGGCAAGAAGCCGAAGGCTCACGGGGAGGATGAATGATGACGAGCATTTCAACGAAGACGGTTTTGGCAGTGGCCGTCCTGGGGTTTTCGACGTCCGCGTTTGCGCAAAGCGCCGCGCCGGCGCCTTGGGAGCTGAAATCCGACATGGGCTATGCCTACGGCAAGGACGGCAAGACGCTGTCCTACAAGATGGGCACCAACAATGCCGGCACGCTGCTCAAGGGGGCCAAGAAGGTCCCGAAGGGTACCTTGTTCTTCGTCGGCGAGAATGGACAGCTCTACATGCGGACCGGCCCCTATCTCGAGGGCGACGGAAGGTTCATGTTCGGATCGAATTGAGGTTTCTTCCTTCTCCCCTTGTGGGAGAAGGTGGATCGCCGACGCGCAGCGGCAGCGAGACGGATGAGGGGTCCTCTCCGCGATTCCTGCTCGTTGAGAGAACCCCTCATCCGGCGCTTCGCGCCACCTTCTCCCACAAGGGGAGAAGGGAAGAGACCTCCTAAAACGCCGCCGCCAATTCCTTCGCACCGGGCTTGATGCTGTTGAAATCCATGCGCTCGTCGGTCACCGCGAGCAGTTTCGCCACCGTGTTGTGGCGGATCGCGACCGGGTTGCGCTCATAGCCGCCGCGCTGGAAGAAATTCGAGGTCGGCACCTGTTCGCGCATCGGCTGCGGCATGGTTACCATGTCGAGGCCGGTGCCGTCGCCAGTCAGGTTCATCATTTCGAGTTCGGCGGCCGAGAGCGGGCGATTGTAGCCCTTGGCGCGTGCGAAGATCACCGACGTCAGCAGCTTGTGGGTCTGCAGCATCGGTCCGACATCGATATCGAGCACCATGGCGTGCACGGCCCAGCCCTGCGGAGTATTGGCGAGCTTCTCATGTTCGGACCAGGTATCCGGCACGGTGCGTGTGAACGCGACCATCTTTTTCAGCACGGCAAGCTTTTGGTCCATCGCCTTGCGCGGTGCGCCCGACAGCGCCGCAGCCTTTGCCGTCAAATCCTTGATGAATTCGTGCCCCTGTTCGGCCAGCAATTCGACGCTGTTGGTGGTGAGCAGCTGGTTGTAGCCGATCGCGGTCGAGATCGCGCGGGAGCCCGGTCGCGAGGCGCTGAGGCCCGACTGCATGTCGTGGTTGCCGGAGCCGCCGGTCTCGAACGAATAGACCCGCACCGCCTGTTCGCGCGTCAGTCCCGCAGCCAGCGCGTAGCGGGCATAGGCACGCTTGAACTCGACCTCGGATGACGGCCGCTGCGGCACGAACTGGAAATTGTCCGCAGCAGCTTTCAGGAGATCGGCAACGACCGGAATCGGTTTGCGCTCGCGCGGCGGCTTTTCTTCCTCCGGTTCCGGATTTACCGGGCGCTTCGGGCCGCTGTAGACCGGCGGCTGCGTCAGCACATAGTCGTCGGGCGCAATGGTCTGCCGATCCCGGCGCTTGGCGTTGCGGCCCTTTCGCTTCTCCGAGATCGAAGACCAATAGGCCCCCGCCTCCTCCTCGAATGCGGCGCGCGCTTGCTCATACTCTTTCAGCTTGCGGCGGTATTCGGCGATCGCCTGCGGCGAGACAGCTTGCGCCATCGCGTCGGCGGTAAAGGGAGGGAGTACATCCGCTTCGACCGCCATCGCAGGCACACCCGCGAACAGCGCGAGCGTGACAAATGCGGAACCGATGCGAATCAATGGCAGGCGCATGGCGCTGTTGTAGCAAGCGTGCCGGCGAAGTCAGCCCCGAGAGGCTGCGACTTTTCTTCCCTTCTCCCCTTGTGGGAGAAGGTGCCGTAGCGAAGCGGAGGCGGATGAGGGGTCGTCTCCACGAGTCCCGCTCGCGGAGAGAACCCCTCATCCGGCGCTTCGCGCCACCTTCTCCCACAAGGGGCAAAGGAAGAAGCCCTACTCCTGCTCGACGCCGCTCGCTTTCACGAGCTGCGACCATTTCTTCTCGTCCTTGTCGATAAAGTCGGCATAGTCTTCCGGCGTGCCGGGCGTGATTTCGGTGCCGTCATTGCCCAACTGCTTCTTCACTTCGTCGGACGCCAACGCGTCGCGCAGCGCTTTGTTCAGTTTGTCGATGATCGGACGCGGCGTCCCTGCTGGTGCGACCAAGCCGTAATAGAGCGACGCGTCAAAGCCGGGGAGTCCAGCTTCGATCATCGTCGGCACGTCGGGCAGCAGGCCCGAGCGGGAGACGCTGGTGACCGCGAGCGCACGCAGCTTGCCAGCGGAGATATTGGGGTGCGAGGCTGGGATCGGCGCAAACGCCATCGGAATGTGGCCGCCGAGCAGATCGGTCAGTGCTGGTCCCGTGCCCCTGTAGGGAATGTGCTCCAGCTTGATGCCGGCGGCACGCGCGAAAAATTCGCCGGTGATGTGGCTGGCCGTGCCGGCGCCCGCCGAGCCGAAACTGACCTTGTCGGGATTGGCCTTCGCATAGGCGATCAGTTCTGCCACGCTGTTCACAGGGAGCGATGGATGCACCACAAGCGAGTTCGGCGCGTTGCCGATCATGCCGATCGGCGCGAAATCCTTGCGGGGATCGTAGCCGGGATTCTTGTAAAGCGAGGGGCCGATCGCCAGCGTGCCGGTGTAGCCCAGCAGCAGCGTATAGCCGTCGGGAACGCTCCTGGCGACCGCCTTGGTGCCGACCGTACCGCCGGCGCCGGGCCGGTTGTCGATCACGACTTTCTCGCCGAGCACATCGCTGATCTTGTCGGCAATGGCGCGGCCGACGATCGAGGTGCTGCCGCCGGGCGCGAAGGGGATGACCAGCGTGATGGCGCGGGTGGGATAGTTCTGCGCTAGCGCTGAATTGGCAGCGACGCACGCACCGAACAGTGCGGCGGCGACACCGAGGTTCTTGATCCACGTAGACATATTGCGCGCGCTCCCAGGACTGTTCTTCTTATTGACGCATCGTCGCTGAAACGATCCGTATTCGCAAGTTGACTTCCGAATAGGGCGCTCACGCCGAAACTGCATGGCATCTCACATCGTGAGATGCGCGTCGTCCTATTTCCACGCAAATACCGGCTGTTCCAGTTCCGCAACGCGCGTATTCCTGCCCGCCAGTACTTCGGCAAATTGATAGATCAGCGCCGCCGTCGGCGCGTGGATATGCTGGTCGGCATGGCGGAAGCGGATCACCCGCCGCGTGCTTTCCGGGATCGTGGTAAAGCTGAAGGTATCCCCGCGCTCGATATCGTCGAGCGCGACGCGATGCACCGAAGCGACCTCTTCCGGGTTAGGGACGAGTTCGGCGCTGGTGCTCACCCAGACCACGACAGGCGTAATGAGATAGCCCGATCGCGTCGGGTAATCGTCGAGCAGGCCGAGCACGTCGCCGTCGCCCAGCGCGACGCCAAGCTCTTCATGCAGCTCGCGCAGCGCGGCCTGCGCCTGCGTCTCGCCATGGTCGCAGCGCCCGCCCGGCAGCGCCCATTGCGCGGCGTGCGAACGCAATGTCGCGGCGCGGCGGGTCAGCAGAAACGCCACGCCGCCGCCAGCCTCGGCCTCCGTCAGCGCGATGGCCACGGCAGCGCGTTTCAGCCCGGGCTCCGTGTCGCCCAAGGGCGCCCGCGTGAATGCCGCGCACAGCTCTGCGATATTCCGCCGGGTGGTATCGTCAAATGACCGGGCCATCCTGCTTGACTACAACACCAGCGCATCAGATGAAATGACTTAGGACCGCATGACAACCCGCAGGGAATGGACAGCACGACATGACGAGCAAAGCCGCGGACAAACTCAAATCCGACGGCTGGAAGATCGTCGAAACCACGGGTTTCCTGCACCTGATCGGCCCGCTATGGCAGCGCGTGGTCGACGGCACGCACGAATATGCACTCGCGACCGAGGACAAGCACCACAACCGCCGCGGACTGGTGCAGGGCGGCGTGCTCATGACTTTCGCCGACCGCACCTGCGGCATGACCGCCCGCTACGTCTCGGGCAAGCCGATGTTGGCGACGGTGCAGCTCGATACGCACTTTGTTGAGGCCGGCAAGATCGGCGAAGTCCTGATCTCGAGGCCGCATGTGGTACGCTCCACCCGCAGCCTGATTTTCATCACCACCGAGGTGACCGTCGACAAGCGCTGTATCGCGATGGCGAGCGGTGTGTTCAAGATATTGAAGAGCGAGGGTTAGATAGAAACGCCGTCATTCCGGGATGGTGCGCAAGCACCAGACCTCAGATGCGCAATCGCGCATCGGGGAATCTCGAGATTCCGGGTTCGATGCTGCGCATCGCCCCGGAATGACGGTCCAGGATTGAGGAACCACAGATGCAATACCGCCACCTCGGCCGCAGCGGCCTGAAGATTTCGCCGATCTGTCTGGGCACCATGATGTTCGGCGGCCCCACCGACGAGGCGACGTCGTCGCGCATCGTCGCCAAGGCGCGCGAGGCCGGCATCAACTTCATCGATTCTGCGGACGCCTATAATGGCGGCCAGTCCGAGCAGGTGGTCGGCCGCGCCATTTCGAACAACCGGCACAACTGGATTCTGGCGACCAAGCTCGCCAACCAGATCGGCGACGATCCCAATTGCGGCGGGCTGTCGCGGCGCTGGGTGCTGCAGGCGGCCGACGAAAGCCTGAAGCGGCTCGGCACTGATCACATCGACATCTACTATCTGCACAAGGAGGACCACGCGACGCCGCTGGAGGAGACGGTACGCGCCATCGGCGACCTGATGCGCCAGGGCAAGATCCGCTATTTCGGCGTGTCGAACTACCGCGCCTGGCGCGTCGCCGAGATCTGCAACATCTGCGACAATAACGGCATCGACCGCCCGATCGTCAGCCAGCCCTATTACAACGCCATGAACCGGATGCCCGAGGTCGAGCATTTTCCGGCCTGCGGCTATTATGGCCTCGGCATCGTGCCCTATAGCCCGCTGGCGCGCGGCGTGCTGACCGGAAAGTACAAGCCTGATGCCGCCCCCGACAAGGAGACGCGCGCCGGCCGCGCCGACAAGCGCATGATGCAGACCGAATGGCGGCCGGAATCGCTGCAACTCGCCCAGGAGATCAAGCAGCACGCCGAGGCCCGCGGCATCACCGCCGGGCAGTTCGCGGTTTCATGGGTGCTGAATTCGTCGTTCGTCTCGGCCGTCATCGCGGGCCCGCGCACCGAGGAGCAATGGGACGATTACCTGAAGGCGCTCGATTATCGCTTCACAGCCGAGGACGAGGCGCTGATCGACCGGCTGGTGGTGAGCGGCCATCCCTCGACGCCGGGCTTCAACGACCCGGGCTATCCGATCGAAGGGCGGCGGGCGCGGACGGATGGACAGGCCCGATAAGCGGCCGGGCGGCCTTGCCGGCAAGTCTGCCACTTTTAGTTGTATTACGAACTGCAGCTTACGGTAACGGGATAGTAAGTTTAATGGTCAAAGACTGCGCTGTTCAGGCGGAGGTCCTGCAATGGATGAGCACAGAACAGCACAACGCCGGCGGCTGTTGAAGGGCGGCAAGATTTCGTTTGGCGGCGGCGCCGTCATCGACTGCACGATCCGCAATTTCTCCGAAACCGGCGCCGCGCTCGAGGTGGGCTCGCCGGTCGGCATTCCGGAACGCTTCACGCTGGTGGTCGACGCCGACCACCGCCATCTGCCGTGCCGCGTCATCTGGCGCAAGGAGACGCGGATCGGGGTTCATTTCGAAGCCTGACCGGAGACGCCACACCTACAAGCAAACCTGACCAATCGCCGCGGGTCCGACCTTATGCCACGTGGCCGAACCCGCCGCGAAATGATCGCTCCTTCAATCGCGAGCGTCAGTGTCTGGATTCGAGGCTGACGACCACGCCTGTGGGCTCGGGCTCGTGCGGCGACAGTTTCGTCAGCGTCTCGTCGCTCCAATAGGCCAGATTGACGATCATGCCGACGGCCTCCTCCGACCCGGTAGCCTCGGTCGGTTCCAGGACGTTGAGGCCACCGCTATCGAGGAAGAACGTATGTTCCCCGAACATGCTGGCCAGTTGTGGAACCACGGGATGATCGTCCGGAAGCGCCTGGGCTTCGAACTGCTTCAAGGCGCGTTCCACCTGTGCCGAGTTCAATTTCATGCACGACTCCTTAGCTGGCCTGGTTGGTTGAAAACCGCGTGCGCGGTCTGACCGCGCGCGGCTGCTCCTTGCGGAGGATAAAGGCGTCAAGGCTGTCGGATCCTGATCGCTCGTCCCCACCAGCAAGCGCTGGTTCGCAAGGTCTCGTTCAATCCGCTGATGCCGCGAACTGAACACGGGACAATGGTGCCTCTTTGCGTCCGTTCAACCCGGCAACGAAGTTAAATTCGCAATGTTCCCGACGACACAAAGCGTGAGACAAAGGCCAAGTGTGAAAATCTTGTGGCGACCGCCAACCGTGTCCGGCTATCTGCCGTCGGGAACCGGATGCAGCCTTGCCAATTCATCAAGCGACAGACGCGCCTCCGCATCATCAAGCGTGAAACGGACAATGACGTCCTGACGGCCCACCTGCCCCCAGAGCCCATCCGACGACCATTTCTGCGGCACGGGCCCGCGCAGGCCTTCGACCCAAACAAAATACCATTCCGTCATGGGTGTATTTCTCACGCCTGGTCAGCAACCGGATGCGAAGACATTGCCGGCCACGAGTCAATCCGGACGCACCGGCAGCATTATGGCGGGCAAGTGCACGGATGCTTGCGTGCCCGGCGTCGGTAGACGTTTGCAGCAAATTCGCGCTTCTCGCCTCAGGCGAATTGCGCGACGCCGTGGCCGACCGACCAATTCTCTTTCGCGGATTCGAGAATATTCACGAAAACGTTTTCCGGCCGGATGCCGGGGTTTTCGCCGAGCAGCTCCGCGGTCCGCCGGAACAGCGCTTTCTTCTGCTCCGTGGTGCGGGTGTTGAACACGGTAATCTGGATGTACACCACATCTTCGCTCCGGCTGACGCCATAGCAGGACGCGCTGGTGCGGAAGTTGGCAGGCTCATGCTCCGTGATGGTCATGAACTGGTCGTCTTCAGGAACGTCCAACGCCTCCCGCATCGCACGGTAGAGACTGTCGAAGATCGCCTGCCGGTAGGCTTCCGGCTTTCCGGCGCGCAGGGAGATGTGAATAAGCGGCATCGCGGATCCTTATCTGAACCGGCACGTCGGACGCCTGATGGCGACGCCCGAACGGGTAGTTCACCCGGTTGACGAAATGAGCTATCAATAGTTTTTGACACGTTGTCTAAATTGATACTCGTCATTCTTGACGCCATGTCAAATACTTTTTGGCTTGCGTCTGGGAGGCATCGGACCGATGCCGCACCCTGGAGGGAAACGTGAGGCCGCGAGAGTTTGACCACGACGACGTCCTGCGCATCGCGTTCGACCAATTCTGGCGCAACGGGGTGCGGGGAACCTCGCTCTCGGACATCGCGCGTGACGCCGGCGTCCAGCGCGGCAGTCTCTACAATGCCTTTGGCAGCAAGGAAGCGCTGTTTCTCTGCGCCTACCAGCGCTATGCGAGCGAGTATCTGACCGCGCTGCAAAAGACGCTCGGCTCGGGGACCGTTCGCGATCGCCTCACAGCGTTTTTAGAGCTGACGATCAAGAATTTTCGTTCCGGCTCGCCGCCCCGCGGCTGTCCGACCACGCGGGGACTGATGGAGCTCGGCTCCGTTGAAGGCGAAGGGCTCGACGAGAATGCGCGCCAGGCGTTTGCGGATCTGGTGACGCGCATCACCGGCCTGGTTCAGCAGGCCTTGTCCGAGGGCGCTGCGCGCGGTGAGTTCAACGGCGACCCCGCAAGCGCGGCCTTGCACATCGTCACCGTAACGCGCGGATTGGCCGTACTCGAACGCGCCTTCGGCGACGAGGCGCAGCTTCGCAGGATTGCCGCGCATACGGTTGATCTCGTGCTCGGCAAGAACAGCCGCTAAGCTGTCATCGTTCGGATTGAACTGTCAAACAGCGAGAGGGTGTGCGTGTGCGTTCTCGCGGCTGAAATGCGCCGAGCTTTGCGTGACTTTCGCCCTCCACGAAAAGCAAGGGCGCAAGGAAAGCCGGGTGCACGCTGCACCCGCGGTCTCGTGTGCAATTTGCATAACAACGCGCACACGAGCATGCTGGATTTTACCCTGTCGAGAGGTTAGGATTTAGAACGGCCCGCGGCTTTCTCAGGAGGTCCGATCATGACACGGCACCTTTTTTTCGCGATTGCGCTCATTGGCACCGGAGTGCTCCTCAACTCACCTTCCGAAGCACAGCATTGGCGATGTGAAGACAGGGCTGCGAATTGCTTGGGCAGGTGTACCGACAGGGCAGCAGGGATAAGCGACTGGGGACGCCTGGACAAATGTTGGCGCTGCGACCGCCAAGTGATCAAATGCATAATCAACGCGAACATGCGCCGATATATTTCGTACTGAACTCGACGGCATGCCCGTGCGGACGCGCATGGAGGCGGTATGGCACCTTGGACCGCAAGTCTCGTCACAGTCTTGCTGGTGGCCACTCCTGCCATCGCGGACGCGCAGACGAATTGCGAAGGGATACCTCGCGGACCGGCACGCACCGATTGTTACCTCGGCCTAAGTCAGTTCTATCGTGCGCAATCGGATCTTGCCGCCGACAGGGCGCGCGCGCAATCCGACGCCGCATGGTATCGGGCCATTACCGGAACAGATCCTCTGAAACCGAAACCACGTCATCGATAATAAACGGCAACTAGCCCGCGTGAGCCAACGGGTCGCGCGATTGCGCTCGCGTAGAGATGACAAGCTTCGAGATATGCGGGGATAGCCACCAAAGCCCGTACGTCGCTCCGCTCATGGGGCTATGCGCGCCGTCGCGTCGGCTGTCCTTCGCTGGGCCGGGCAGTTACAAGTGAATCTCATAAATCATCGGTCGCGCAGCCCGTCGGCGGGGCGACTGCCCAACAACAAGAAAAAGGGTGGAAGGTCATGCATCGTAAAATCGCCGCGCTGGTCGCAGCAGTCGTCGGGGTGGCCGCGTGCGGGCCAGCCTGGGCGGGATGGCCCGACGACAAGCCGATCGAAGTCGTCATCGGCTTTGCGCCCGGCGGCGCGACAGACGTCATGGCGCGCAAGCTATTACCGTTCGTCGAGCAACGGCTGGGCGGCAAGGCCAAGTTCGTCGTGCTGAACAAGCCCGGCGCCGGCGGCGAGATCGCGTTTGCCGGGATCCAGCGCGCCGCGCCGGATGCCTATTCGATCGGTGTGGTCAACGTGCCCGGCTACAACTTCATCCCGATGACGCGCAAAACCCAGTACAGCATGGATGAAATCCGCCTGATCGCCCGCGTGGTGGACGACCCCAGCGTGATCGTGGTGCCGACGGAGAGCAAGTTCGCCACGCTTGCCGACGTGCTGGCGGCGCTGCGCGCCAAGCCGGGCTCTGTAACGTTCGGCCACAACGGCGCGGGCACCAACGGCCATCTGGCGATCCGCATGCTGGCAGGCGCCGCCAAGGTCGAGCCGAACGAGATTTCCTATCGCGGCACGGCGGTACAGCGGACCGATCTTCTGGGCGGCCATCTGGAGGTCGGCATGGTCAGCGTCAGCGAAGTCCCCGAATTGCACGGCGGCAACAAGGGACCGCTCCGCGCGATCGCGATTCTCTCGAAGCAGCGCTCACCGTCGCTCCCCGACGTTCCCACCGCGGAAGAAACCGGCATCCCGGTCACGATGACCGCCGAACGCGGTTTTGCCGTCCCGAAGGCGGTCTCCGACGAGATCGCAAAAAAGCTCGAAGCCGCCATCGCGGAAGGCCTGCGCGAGCCGGAATTCATCAAGAGCTCACCCGGCGATGCCGCCGTCATTGCCTTCATGCCCGGCGCCGAATGGCAGAAGCGTCTCGACGACATGAACCAGGCGTTGCGGCCGTTCGCGGAAGAAATGAAGGCGCAGGAGCAGAAGTGAGGGGCGCGGTGGGATGAGGAGTAGCCCGCATGAGCGCAGCGACATGCGGGGCTTCGATATATCCCGGATATCGCTTTCGCTCATCGGGGCTACGACGCTGCGGCTCCCAACAAAAATATCGAAAACAACCCCATGCAAAGTAGCCGGCGACTGCTGCAGTCCAAGGTTTAGTTCGAAACTTGACATGTCGGGCAAATCAGCGGCACAAGTTCATCATCCCGGAAATCGCTGGATGACGGTGCGTGCGCGCTTGCGATGTGCGGGGGCTTCGCAGGTCCCGGATGTCGCTGCGCTCATCCCGGCTACAAATTGAGTGCTATTTCGAGCTGAGCGCCAGCGCCGCCTGAATGTTGCGCCCCGTGCGTTCGATGTGCTCACGCAAGATCCGCGTGGCGTCACGCGTACGACGGTCAATCATCGCATGCGCGAGCGCCGTGTGCTCGACGGGTACGTTGCGGTCCGGCGCATGCTTCTTGAGAAAAATCCGGCGATAGCGATCACTCTGGTCGTGCAGGGTGGCGCAGAACTGTTGGAGTAGCGGCATCTGGCACGCGGAAATCAGCTCGGCATGGAATGCGCGATGCGCGATTTCCCAGGCGTCCTGCTCCGCCGCCGACCGCGCGCCACGCTTGCAGCGACTCAGCTGATGCAGTGCTCCCAGGATACGGCCTTCCCAGGCGACGTCACCGTGCTCGATCGCCTCCTTGATCGCCAGACCTTCGAGTTCGATGCGAAGCCGGATGATTTCGGTGAGATTGCTCGCCGAAACTGGCGTAACCCGGTAGCCACGCTGGTCGACCAGGGCGACCAGGCCGTCATTTTCCAGACGGCAGAGTGCTTCGCGCAGCGGACTGAGACTGACGCCGAACGCCGAACGCAGCCGGTCCAGATTGAGCTTGCTTCCCGGCAGCAACTCACCGCGCATGATCGCGTCCCGCAGACGCGCGACCAGCGCCGTGGAGAGGGTGGCGGATGCCGGAACGGCAAGGGTACGTGCGTCGCTCATGGTGCGCTCAGGTTACCGGCTCGAAGCCATAAAGCAAAGCGGGGTTGTCGACCAAGGCGAGTTGCTGCGTGCGATAGTCCGGAAGCCACAGCGGAATCAGATCGACCAGGTCCCCGTCGTTCGGCATCGGCACCGGACAGATCGGATGCGGCCAGTTGCTGCCCCACAGGATGCGGTCCGGGCGCAATTCGACGACCTTCCGGATCATCGGCAGCATGTCACGATGAGGATAGGGTTCTGAAGACAAGCGATAAAGGCTGGCAAGCTTGATCCAGCAACGGTCGGTATCGAGCAACCGCAGCAGCGTTCGGAACGGCTCAAACTCGACGCCTTCGGCCGCGCTGATCCGGGCAAGGTGATCGAGCACAAACGAGCTTCGAATTTGCTTAAGCTGCGGCGCCACATCCACCAGTTCGGTTGCGGCATTGAAGTGCAGCACGAGGTGCCAGCCCAGATCGAAGGTTTCCTCGGCCAGTCCGCGCAGATGCACGAACGAAGCGCCGCCGCTCACCACCGTCGACATGCGACAGCCGCGCATGCCGCGCCGGTTCATGTCCTCCAGTTCAGGCCGCGGCAAGCCGGACGGAATCACGGCAACGCCGCGAAGTTTTCCAGGATTTCGGTCGAGGGCCGCGAGCGTCGCCCGATTGTCGGTGCCATGTGCGCCGCCGTGAACGATGACGGCGCGATCGATCCCCAGCGCCGCATGAAGCCGCATCAGGTCTTCGTAGGTGCAGTCGTCGGGCGTGTAGCTGCGCGCTTCGCTGAAGGGAAACTCGGCCTGAGGCCCGAAGACATGAACGTGCGTGTCGCAGGCGCCCGACGGCATTGCAAAGACCGGACGCTTGGGGTGGCGGTCGGGGCCAGGGCAAGGTTTCAGTGTGCCGGATTGATACGCGCTCATGGCCCTCGGTGACATGTTGCTAACTTTGATGGGACGACATGATGACGGCCGGTTTGACGACCGTAAAGATTGCTGTCAACCTAAAATCGAGTAAATCACAAAAATCGATTATCTGGAGCAACGAATGCGGTATCTCATTTCCGTGCTGTCGGCCCTCGTCATCGGATCGTTGATCGGGCAGGCCGCGCACGCCGAATTCCCCGAGCGCGGCGTCAAGATCGTGGTGCCGTTCCCGGCCGGCGGATCGAATGACGTGGTGGCGCGCCTGTTGGGGACACGGCTGTCTCAACTTTGGGGGCAGCCCGTGGTCATCGACAATCGCGGCGGCGGCGGCGGTAATATCGGAGCCGAGGCGGTAGCGCGTTCGCCCGCCGATGGCTACACGCTGCTGTTGGCAGCGCCGGGGCCACTGGTGGTCAATCAATCGCTGTATTCCAAGCTATCGTTCAATCCGGAACGGGATTTCACTCCGATCGCCTTGATCGCATCGGTACCGATCGTGCTGGCGGTGAATCCCGACGTGAAAGCTACGACGGTGTCCGAACTGGTCGCGCTGGCCAAGGCGTCGCCGGGCAAGCTCAATTTCGGATCGTCGGGTCTTGGTTCGACCAATCATCTTGCCGGCGAATTGCTGAAAGCACGGGCCGGCATCGATATCGTTCATATCCCGTACCGCGGCGCGGCGCCGGCGATGAACGATCTGATCGCCGGAGAGATGCCGATGATGTTCGACAACATGCCGGCCGTTCGTCCGCAAGTGCAAGGTGGCAAGATCCGCGCGTTGGCCGTCGCCGGCGCCGCGCGCTCGCCGCTGTTTCCCGAACTCCCGACCATGGTCGAAGCGGGTGTTGCGAATTTCGAGACGTCGTCGTGGTTCGGCCTGGTTGCGCCCGCCAAGGTGCCGCCCGACGTCACAAAAGCGCTGATCGAAGCCGTCAGCAAGGTGATGAGCGAGCCCGACATGGTGAAGCGGCTGGCCGATGTCGGCGCCGAGCCCGGCACGTTGTCCGGCGATGCATTCGGCGCTTTCCTGCGTACCGAGGTCGACAAATGGGGCGAGGTGGTGAGGACCTCTGGTGCCAAGGTCGATTGAGGCCGGCACCGAAACGAGAAAGAGAAGCGCATGACCAAGAAGCCAGCGTCACTGGACGAGCTGAAGTCCCGCTACGAATCCATGATCGGTTTCACACCGCCCAAGATCGCCAAGCGGCTCGAACTTGGCATGCGCGTCGATCCGGACCTGGTGACCGCGCTGGAGGATTGGCGCATCGCGGCGCTGACGCCGGATGCGCTGGATCAGAAGACCGTGCAACTGATGGCCTTCGCCATTCTGCTGGTGCAGACCTCCGAAGCCGCCGCCAACCATGCCAAGGCCGCGATCAAGGCCGGCGCGACGCTGGAAGAACTGCACGCCAGCGCGGGTATCGCCGCGCTATTCCGCGGCGTCGCCGCCTTCAACATGGCCGGCGAAATTCTCGCCGGCTTTTTTCCGGAGTGAACGCAAGCGGCGAGGCGTATCGACACCCGCGGAAGGCAGGGCCCGCACAGCCGTCCGTCTCCATCACCAACAGTATCTCATTAGGATACTAAAGCTTGCAATAAGTATCTCAATGAGATACGTATTGCCCGTGATCAGAAGCTTCAAGGGAAAATTCGCCGAGCTGATCCTTCAGGGCCGCATGGCTCCAAAAGGCTTCCCGGCAGATCTCGCCAAGGTCGCTCGCCGAAAGCTGATCATGGTGGACTCTGCCGACTTTCTCGAGGCTCTGAAATCGCCTCCTGGCAACCGGCTTGAAGCACTCAAGGGTGACCTGGTGGGAAAGCATTCGATCCGCATCAACGACCAGTGGCGGATCGTGTTCAGATGGACCGACGCGGGCCCTGAAGACGTGGAGATCATCGACTATCACTAGGAGTTCGCTCATGGCAAAGAAGCTTCCGCCGATTCATCCCGGCGAAATCCTGCGGGAAGAATTTCTCATCCCGTTAAAATTGACTCCCTACGCGGTCGCGGCCGCGCTGCACGTGCCCCGCACCCGGATCGAGCGCATCGCGCGCGAAGAAAAGCCCGTGACGGCCGACACCGCGCTGCGGCTCGGCAAGTTCTTCAAGACCGGCGCTGCTTTCTGGATGAACATTCAAGCGCGTTACGATCTCGAAATGGCGGAAGATGTGCTCGCGCCGGAGATCAAGAAGATCGCTTCCTACGAGGCGGCGTGAGCAAGTCGCCTCGAGGCGAGGCCAATATGCTACTTCTTCTCGGCACGATCTTTCAGTATGGCGGCCAACGGATTGAGCGCCGCCTCCCCGACAAGCTTCAAGGTGTTGGTGTCGTGATGATTGAACGGGACGTCCCTTCCCTTCACCAGAAGCTCGGTCTCAATAAGATAGGTCCAGCTTCCATCGTCGTTGAAGGTGATGTCGCATCGGTAGCTCTCCGTGCGGAACGCTTCTTCCAAAAAATCCGTTGAACAGATTCCGTAACGCGTATCACCACGTTTCGCCGTGACGGAGATTTTCCTGTCGTCCAGCTTCGCATGGCCCGATGCGAGCAAAACCTGGCCTCGCGGAATTGTCACGCTTTGCAGGATCAGGCCGGTTGCGGGCTCCCAAAGCCAATAGCCGACCTGGTCGTGGAAGGTGATGTCTTCCTCGGGCGTGTTGATGTGGATGTGATAACGCAAACCATAAAACAGCTGCGGCCCATTGGCCTGCGGATCGATCGGGTCCATCCGGACATGCTCCCGAAAAATCCGGCGCTCCGGGCCCGCGGCCTTGGGGTTGACGTCCACGCCTTTGTCCGCCTGCCAAACACCGGCCAGATGACGCAGGGGTCCGAGGTTGGCCAAGCCGTCCGGGGATACGTTGTCGGGCTCGGTAAAGATGTCTGCGGGCATGGGCAGCATACGAAGACCTCGTGTGATCGGTATGGTAATCCTATGCTGACTGACGGCGGGGAGTCATCTCGAACATGCGACTTGTATGGCACTCCCGTTAGGCAAGTAGCGGGATCGGCATCAGTAGAGTCGAGGAGAGGCGCGGTAGCTTGGGCCATGCGGCAACGCTCCGTTTCCTCTCCCCGCTCATCAAACCGGACGTGCCGATTTCCGGCATCCGGCTTTCCGACTGGATTCATTGCCGAGCACACGGCAGCGGGCCAAGGTGCACGCGTCGTAGCCGCAGCACGCCGAGAGGCCCGAAGACCTGATGGTCCGCAAAGCTTCGAGTACCGCGTCCTGGCACCTTGCACCGCCTGCGCAGGAAGTGACGCACGCGATCATTGACGTGATTGTCGATGGCCCGATAGGCCATCAGCCGCGTGCCGTAGCTAAAGTAGCTCGACCAGCCGCGCAGCAATCTGTTCAGCCGGTTGCGTACATCAGGCCACGGTTCTTTGTTGCCGGGGACCAGCAGCTCATTGACCTTGCCTTTGAGCCTCTGGACGCTCTTCCTGGAGGGGCTCGCGCTCAGGTATCGATAACCCTTCTTGCGGTGGTACTCAGGCCCAAACGCGTAGCCAAGGAAGTCGAAGCTTTCTTTCCGGGCATCCTTCAACGTGGTCTTCGCCTCGTTGAGCGTAAGCCCGAGCCGGGTCATCACCTCCTTCGTCCACGTCAGAGCCTCAGCCGCATGTCCGCGACTGAGGATGACGAAGTCGTCGGCATATGAGACCACCTGCGCACAGAACGCTTCGCCACGTCCGGTCAGCCGCCAATGCTTCAGGAAGCGGTTCATGTACAAGTTCGCAAGCATCGGACTGGCGACACCGCCTTGCGGCGTGCCGCGCGTACTGCTCTTGCCTCCCGTCATGCGCCGTTTGCCTTCCCCACCCCCACCCGTCTCCTCGACCGGCGCCTTCAGCCACATCTTGATCAGCCAAAGCACATGCCGATCGACGATGCGACGCGCCACCGATTTGAGAAGTTCTGAGTGCGGAATGGTGTCGAAGTACTTCGACAGATCGGCGTCGACCACATCCGTGTAGCCCCGGCCCAGCAGCCGGTGCACTTCCTTGACAGGGTCCGTCCCACCGCGGCCGGGCCGATAGCCATATACGCTGTCTTCCAGGTCCGCTTCAAAGATCGGCTCCAACACCAGCTTGGCGGCGGTCTGAACCACCCGGTCCCGGATTGTCGGGATGCCGAGCGGACGTTCTCCGCCGCCCGGCTTCGGGATCATCACCCGTCGCACCGGTGCAGGACGATACGTCTTCGTGATCAATTCCTGTCTCAGACCCGCCAGCCATGCTTCCTTGCCCGCCGCCGCAATCGCCGCGAAGCTCTCTCCGTCCACGCCCGGTGCTCCCGCATTGGCGCGGGCCAGCGCATAGGCGTGGTGCAGAATGTCCTCTCGATGGATCTTGTCGTAGAGCAGGTAGAAGCGGAAGGCGGGCTCTGCCTTCGCCTTGCAATACAGCTTCCTCTGAAGGCTCCTGATCTTTTCCGGTGTTTCAAGGCTCATCGCCAATCACCTGATCCTTACCCTCTTCGTCAGCGCTCCAGAAGTCAGGGGCCTTCCCTCCACCGGAGTTACCCGGCTTCATCAGTACTACGACCCTGTCCGACTCCCGTTCCGGCCGCCGCCTTTCGCGACGTCGAGGCCGCTACCCTCGCCAAAACGGGTCTCCCCCGTTGCCTGCATCACCTTTCCACCGTGCCGTGCCCATTACCCCGGCGGACCAGACGGGTGCGCTCGTCGATTGCTTCCCCATCTGCGCGGCCTTCCCCGTATCGCTGGCGGGTCGGCATCCGCATCTTCACTTTCGAGGCCTGCTCAGGCTTTACTCTCATTACGGCCCGCTGGATTGCTCGACCGCCCAAGGCGACCTTTGTCACGAGGCTTCAGTGTGACCAGTCACCCAGCCACCCTGCTCGTCAGCTACCAGACCTATCGACAACTATCTGGGTGGATATCTTCCTCCACTGGTGATACACGCCCTTCGGGGCACACAGCGATATGCGGGATCGACACAAGACCCGGATATCGCTCCGCTCATCCGGGCTACGCTTGTTACGGACTCTCTTTCATCAACATTTCCGAGTTACGGCTCCGCGCCTTTCCGATCTTGCGCGCCGTGAACGATGGACACGATCACGATTTCCTCACGGCCTTCGTAGACCTTGTAGACAATGATATATGGCCACTCGAGAAGCTCGCGCGTGCCTTCAACGAGACCGGGGCGCCCCATGTAGGTCAGTTCGGGGCTTCCCAGCCGCATGACCTTGTCCTCGATGCGCGCGATCATGTTCAGCGCGGCTCGCGGATTGTTCGCGGCGAGGGACGCTAGCTCGTCGACGATTGCGCGTTCGACCCGATCTTTTTGACGGGGACGTATGAAAACGCACGGGTCTTGAGTTGCGCTTCCGTTGCGAAAGCGGACCGCCCCTATAAATAAAACCAAGCCACGTTGTCCTGTCCGCTGCTTCGTCCGGATGCGCGCCTTTGTTAGGTGTAATCGCGCGTGCCACGGTCAGCTTGACACCCATGTCTTAGGTGCGATCTGTTACCGATGTCTCCGGCCTGGACGGCAAGGACTGCTGGAAACAGTGCCCTTAACAGCGGCTCGGGATGCTGCTCAAATAATTGAACCCGCACACCCTGTTGATCCAATATTTTCGTTTGCGCTCACTCAGTCCTTACACGCCCAATCCCATCTCAGCGCCCTCAGCGCTTTCGCATTCTCGTTCGTTAGATATGAGCGCACCGCAGCGTCGTGCTTATCATAGAGCACAAGCCAGCGTCGTTCTTTTCGCGATGGGCGCTCATCGGTCGGTTCCGGCGCGAGACTCATAATCAGTTCGTCTAGTTGCTCGAATTCCCGAGTTTCGTCCAGCGTCAACCCGATAAGGATGCGCTTGCCGTTAACATCCAGCATGTAGTTGTCGTCGCACGCCATGCGCGCACATTTTCAATTGCACGCCGTGCGATCAAGGCGGGGATCAATTTAACCTTGCTTATCAAGCCTACTCCGTACAATTGGGTTTGCAATCTCCTAAAAGTGTAACATTCGCTCAAGTAGTGAAGTGCGAGGTCGGCCCGTTGCTGCATCAAGCCGCAGTTGCTTGCTCGTGCGACACTTGCTCTGCAAGACGCCTTTTAAGCGCCTCGATAGTCACCTTAAGATTTTCGCGCCGCTCGATGAGGGCACTTGCCAGCATTGGATACCTGGTGTCGGACCGGTCGGTAACGTTGGCTCGTTCTTCTTGAGTGGCGATTTCGCATTCGATCAGTTCAGCGGTGCGGACAAGATCAGTCAGTATCTTACCAATCACTGTAGTTTCGCGACTTGTCTCAGAACGGCGCCGTGTGTCCATTTGGTTCTCCGAGTGACTTGTTTTGGCACGCCTAAAGGCTGGTGGCCGAGCGGTTGCAACACCCATTGCAAGTTGCTGGCCAACAATGCCCCCGTAGGAATACGGCCATACGACGCCGTCATTGGTCAGCCCCAGCGCGCCTCAACACCACTCTGTCTCGGACATTGCCGTACAACATCGCACCCCAGCCGAACACGATGAAACCCCAAGCAACCAGACCGGTGCACCAAAACAGCAAAGATCCGCAAATCGTGATCGAAATGGATTATCAAAGGTCGCAACTGCTTTCCGCTGATTCAACTTTATGATCAACGGCTGTTTCGACCAGCCAAACTTCGAAAAGTTGCGGCTGTTGCAACGTCTTTTGTAGATCATTGAGCGCGGAGCGGGTAGCCCTTTAGGCGACCGCACGCAAATGCCTCAAGTGCCTACCCAAATAAAAATCTCATTGCGAGTGCGCTCTCTCGCAGACTAGCTCCAAACGAATCGTTTCGTTCGGTGCCGGTCCTTATCGTCACTACCTTCGGCCCGTTGCAGTTTCGTAAAGGGTCGCTCTTTCAGCCTCACGCACACTACAGGTTTTTAGCTATCCGTTAACTGTGTGCCCTTACCGTTATGCACACCTTGTCAAGATCGTGTTTCATGAACCATGAACGGATTGGCGGATACGTGCAGCAGATCGAAACCCAGGATCCCATCGAGGCCCGGCGCAGCCGCTACGCTCAGTATCGAGGACTAGTCGCCACTTGACCTTTGGCTGTGCGACGGTGAGAGGCATGGTTCGATCGGTCAGGGAAGACAGCTCCTGTACACCTGTTCGATGGTTGATCACCATTGCTCCGCAACAGCCCAGAGCAGTTTCATAAATTGATCGACCTCTGACTAGATCCGGTCCTCCCTGAAATAGGCGTAAACCACGCATACCGCAGGAGGATCAACAGCTTTGCGTCCTCTCGGCACAGAATTGCTCGGCATCCGCCCGTTAAATCGCAGCACGGCCAAAAGCAAAGTCTCGCGTCATCAAACGCTTCACGCAGTCTTGGATAATTTCCTGTCGGCAAGCCTTCTGTGTCCCGCCGCTTCGCACAGCTACGGGGACAACTACGAACATCAATCCAGCAGCGGCGACTATCTGCACAATTTTCATTGGTACAACCCTCTTACGTGAAAAAACGATTGGATCGACAAAGTAATCAGTTGAAAGCAGCTTCCGCACGTTGGAAACCGTCCATGTCTGCTACTTGGGTTGGTATCCGCGGGATACCTTAATCGACCAACTTCGCAACCTCAGAGGTTTTAGAAGTTGTCGCACGGACGTCAATTCTGGTTGTGTGTGCAATCTCGGCAAGCGCCTTTACCGATGTGAACTCGACGATTGAATAGCCTCGGGTACGGTCGCTTATCGAGACGTCGGTGAGACTGCTCAAGACATGCCCCTCTATGGCAATCGCGAACGCATCCGCCGCCGTTTGTGCGGTAGCCATGAGTGCGTGACCATCAACATATGCCTTGACGAGAAAAGGTATGGACAACGCCTCTTCGAAGCTACTGTATTGAGCTAGCTGCAATGCTTGGCGTGGCCGCTTTTGGCGCTCAGATACTGCCGCATAGGACTGCTCTTCGTACACGTCTGCCATCCCAAGCTCCAATAAGCTGTGACTAGCTAGCCTCGCCAGCATTCGAACCAAAGGCCCTTCAGAGCTTCTTCTTATTTCCTGGTTTAAGGAAGTAGATGCCAACTTAATAGCCATTCACCCTAGCTAGTTGGCAGCGCCGGTACGCATTTCCCATCGTCGATAGCAGCAAAAAGAATTCCTTCAGGTTCAAACCGTCGATTGCGCCTTCAACGGTCAATTTGGCGCCCGTATCTGATACGTCCTCTACCGTGCAGGGACGCCGCCATGTACCGTCAATAGCCATCATGTTGGCGGCAT
>CAWFMW010000064.1:0-20830 GCA_963816815.1 uncultured Alphaproteobacteria bacterium | reverse complement strand
GTCCGGCTCCTCGCCGGTGACTTCCCAGTTGGCGACGATGTGCGGATGCTTGCCGACCAGCGACAGGCCCTCGTCGGAATGCGAGGCCAGCTCGAAGAACAACAGCGACAGCGACTGCGCGGCGCGCGCGCTGACGGCGATATCCGGACCGTTGACCACGATGCGGTCGGCATGCGGGATCGCGCGCGACTCGAACAGCCCCCTGAGCTTGACGCCCTGCCACTGGCTTTCGCTGAGCAGCGTCACCACGTTCGACATCGCATGGATGCGGCCGATCAGGAGCTCGCGCGACATGTCCATGTCGGAGCCATGGCGCAACGTGCGCGTCACGATCGACTGGATCACGGCGAGGATGTTCTTGACCCGGTGGTTGAGTTCGTCGATGACGGCGGTCAATCGCCGCTCGAAACCGATCCGGACCTGGATCTCGCGGCTGAGCCGCAGATTGTTGTAGGCGACATAGCCGAACAGGCCGCAGACGATGCCGGTGAGCGCCAGCCCAATGGCCGCCACGATGATCGCCGTCTGCTGCGCGCGCAGCGCGGCGTTGTTCTTGGCGTAATAGCCGAGCGACCAGTCGCGGCCGCCGAACGTCACCGTCCGCACCATCGACGGCGACGGCTCGCCCTGCTTGACCGCCCGCAAGGAGATCGCGCCCTGGTCGTTGGCGACAAATTCGTCGCTGGCGTCATCGGGGTCCTTCAGCACCACCGAAAACAGCGAGCGGTCGTCGTTGGTCAGCATCAGCGGCGCCAGCTCGTAGGAAAACGTGACGAAGCCGGCGGCCTCGGAGGTGCCTTCCTTCAGAACGGGCGACGCCAGCACGAGGCCGATCGGCCCGTTCTGCCGCAGCAGCGGAATCGGGTTCGACGCGACAGGCTTGCCGGTCGCCGCCGCCTGCACCAGCATCGGCCCGATCACCGAGTGCCGGTCATAGGCGCGGCCCGGAAACCCCAGCGTATCCGCGCTGCGCGGTTCGAGGTCCATCAGGACGTCGAGCGGCTTGTCGATCGCCTTGATGTCGAGCGGCCGGTCGTCGAAATCGCGGATCGTCGGGTTGGTGAAGCCGGCGCTCTTCAGCTCCGCCTGCGCAGCCGCCAGATCGGCCGGCTTGAGCCGCGCGATCCAGAACGCGGTCACGAAATCGGTCTTGAAGGCATAGATCGCCGAGCGCAGCGGCTGCAGCATGTTGGCCTTCACCACCGAGGATGCGCGAAACAATCCGGATGCAACGCGTGCGAGCAATTCGCGCTCGGTCAGTCGGTCCTGCACCAGGCTGGCATGAACGTCGATCGCGCGCGACAGCGCGATGCCGTCGATCGCCAGTTCCTGTTCGTGAACGCGATAGGCCGCGAGACCGGAGAGCAGAACTCCGATCAGCGCGATAAAGCCGATGATGAAGCCCAGCCGAACCACTCGCTTACTCGGGAATGACGTGTTGGCGAAGACGTATCGGAAGCATTTCGTGGTCTGCCGGGGCAGAGGCACATGGCAATAGCGCGAAGGCCAACCGCGGCGAATATGACGGAGCGTTCATCAGCACGCAACTGACAGGTTGGCAGCGAGGTAAACAACACGGCCACCGTTAACGCTGATTTGGCGGGGCCAGAGGTTGATAATCTGACAGTGCCGATTTGGTTCCGGCGCGAACGGACAAATTCGCAGGCGCGCGGCGGCGGACCGGACATTAATGTTAACGCGCCGTGCATTCGGCCGCTGGCCTGACGCTTGTCCGCCCGCCTCGCTCCGCCGTTTATCCTGACCGTTGTCTTGCTGACCTACCGGCCTTGGCCTTCGCCGCCGGGCGCAGGCCGCCCTTGGTCTCGATGAAGCCGATGATGCGATCGAGCCCCTCGCTCTTCTTCAGGTTGGTCATCACGAACGGCCGCTCGCCGCGCATCCTTTTCGCGTCGGTCTCCATCTTTTCCAGCGACGCGCCGACATGCGGCGCGAGGTCGATCTTGTTGATCACCAGCAGGTCCGAACGGGTGATGCCGGGCCCGCCCTTGGAGGGGATCTTGTCGCCGGCGGCGACGTCGATCACGTAGATCGTGAGATCGGCGAGTTCGGGCGAGAACGTCGCGGCGAGATTGTCGCCGCCGGATTCGATCAGCACCAGATCGAGATCGGGAAATTTCGCGCGCATGTCGGCGACCGCGGCGAGATTCATCGAGGCGTCCTCGCGGATCGCGGTGTGCGGGCAGCCGCCGGTCTCGACGCCGGCGATGCGGTCCGGCGTCAGCGAGCCCGAGCGCACCAGGAACTCCGCATCCCATTTGGTGTAGATGTCGTTGGTGATCGCGGCGATGTCGTAGCGCTCGCGCATCGACTTGCAGAGCAGGTCCATCAGCGCGGTCTTGCCGGAGCCGACGGGACCGCCGACGCCGATGCGGAGCGGACCGTGAGATTTAGACATGTGCAGCATGCTCCCTCTATCGTCGTCCCTGCCTGGCGCAATTGCGCACGGCGCAGGGACCCATACCGCGTGATCTATCGATAAAGCAGAATGGCCGACGCCGTCGTGCAACCACGGAGGCCGGTGGCTATGGGTCCCTGCGTTCGCAGGGACGACGATAGAGTGTCCGCATCATGACCGGAACAGCCGCGTATACTGCGTCTCGTGACGCAGGCTGGCGAGATCGGCGCGGAAGGTGGCGCTGCCGAGATCGTCGAGCGAGGCTTCCAGCGCGCGCTGCGCGGTGGCGACGACATCGGTTTCGAGGCTGCCAGAATGCGCTGGCTGTCGGTCTGCCCGAGCGGCACCAGCCGCGCGCCGGCGGAAATCCAGTTCGACACCAGCGCATGCAGGAAGGCATGCATCGCCGGCGCCAGCGGAACGGCGTGCGCCGCGCTGACGATCCCGACGGCGACGGGATAGACGATCGCGCCATCGCAAGCGGCGACCATGCCGTCGAGCCCGTCGCAGGCCCAGGCCGAGCGCGCGATCTCGATGAAGGCGCGGCCCTGCGTCGTGGTCTCGAGCTGGCGCTCGCGCGAGGGCACGAAGGCGGCGGCGAGTTCGGCAATCTCGCGCAAGGCGGCGTCGTCCCGCGCGGATGCGGCGCGATGCGCCTGCGCCAGAAACACCGCGTCGCAAAAGCCGGAGCCGTCGCCGAGCATCGCGGCCAGCCAGTCGCGCAGCGATGCGGCATCGGTGATATCGCCCGCCTCCACCGCCCATTCGATGCCGCTGGAATAGGAGAACGCGCCGACCGGAAAGGACGGCGACAGCCAGGTCATCAGCCGGTACAGCGCCGCCGCCTCGTCCGCATTCATTCCGCTGCCCGCGTCGGGCGGCGCGCGCTCACTTGTGGTCATGAGCATGGGAGTGATCGTGGTGGTGATGATCGTGGTCGCAATGTTCGTCGTGATGATGGTGGTCACCATGGTCGTGATCGTGACCATCGTGATGACCATGATCGTGATCATGCGAGGAATGGGCATGAGCTTCGGCATGGGCATGCGAGGAATGTGCATGTGCATGCGCGTGGGCTTCCGGCGCATGGGCGTGACTGCTCGCATAGGCGCCGCCTTCGGGATCGAACGGCGCCTCGATCTCGATGATGCGCGCGCCCAGCCCCTTCACCATCGCCTCGATGACGTGATCGCGGCGGATGCGCAGGCCTTTCGGCATGATCTGCGTCGGCAGATGGCGATTGCCGAGATGCCAGGCGACCCGGACCAGATGCAGCGGATCGGCGCCGCGGATTTCGAGCAGCGGCTCGGCGGCGGCCACCACCTCGATCAGCCGGCCGTCCTCCAGCACCAGCGCATCGCCGCCGCGCAGCGCGACGGCGTTCTCCAGATCGAGCAGGAATTCCAGCCCGCGCGTCCCCGTCATCGCCATCCGCCGCCGGTGCCGGTCGTCGAAATCGAGCACGACGGTATCGGCCGCGGCTTGCGTCCAGCGATGCTGGCCCAGGACTTGTGTCGCGCGGATCATGTCAGTCTGCTCAAGGTCACGTCAGAGCTTCTCCACCTTGCCGTCGCTGATGATCTCGATCACCGTCGGCGCCGTCTTCATCTGCGAGGAATATTCCCGCCACACCTTCATGTGCGGCGCGCGGCCATGCGCATTGAGGTCGTCGCGGGTTTCCCAGCGCTCCACCACCACATACAGGTTGGGATTGTTCACGCTGACATGGCCGTCATAGGAGAGGCAGCCCTTCTCCTTGAGCGTTTCGGCGGTACAGGCCTTGTGTCCCTTGATGAAGTCGTCCTTGTTTTCCGGCTTCATCGGCGTGGTGGCGATAACGTAGATCATGAGTAGTTCTCCCTTGGCTTTTCTTGATTAGCGGACGTCGACCTTTTCAGGGGTAATGACTTCGATCTTCGGCGGCGCGCTCATGCATTTCACGGCGACGCGGCCGAAGGTCTTCATGTGCTCGATGCCGCGATGCGGCACCAGCGCCTCGGCATTTTCCCACTGCTCGACGAACACCATCTTGGAGGGATCGGTGACGCTTTCATGCAGGTCATAGGCGATGTTGCCCGGCTCCTTGCGGGTTTCCTTGATGCAGGCGGTGGCGGCGGCGATGAAATCGGCGCGCGTTTCGGGCTTGATGGTCAGCGTGGCAACGACGTAAATCACTAGATCCTCCCGGACTTTTGTTCTGGCTTTGATCGCCCGGGCGAAGACCCTAGTACATGAAATACCGCTGCGCCATGGGCAGCACCTCGGCCGGCGCGCATGTCAGAAGCTCGCCGTCTGCGCGCACCTCATAGGTCTCGGCATCGACCTCGATCTTCGGGGTGGCGCCGTTATGGATCATGCTCTTCTTGGAGATGCCGCCGCGGGTGTTTTTCACGGGATAGAGCTTCTTTTCGATGCCGAGCTTGCGCGCCAGCCCGCCCGTGATCGCCGCCTTCGAGGTGAACACCACCGACGACGCCGTCAGCGATTTGCCGTAGGCCGCGAACATCGGCTGGTAATGCACGGGCTGCGGCGTCGGGATCGAGGCGTTGGGATCGCCCATCGGCGCCGCCACGATCGAGCCGCCCTTGATGATGCAATCCGGCTTGACGCCGAAGAAGGCCGGCGACCACAGCACGAGATCGGCCAGCTTGCCCTTCTCCACCGAGCCGATCAGTTTCGAGACGCCGTGCGCGATCGAGGGGTTGATGGTGTATTTGGCGATGTAGCGCTTGACGCGGAAATTGTCGTTGTCGTTGCCCTTGTCCTCCGGCAGCGCGCCGCGCTGCTTCTTCATCTTGTCGGCGGTCTGCCAGGTGCGGATGATGACTTCGCCGAGCCGGCCCATCGCCTGCGAGTCCGACGACATCATCGAGAGCGCGCCGAGATCGTGCAGAATGTCTTCCGCCGCGATGGTCTCCTTGCGGATGCGGCTTTCGGCAAACGCCAGATCTTCCGCGATCGAGGGATCGAGATGGTGGCACACCATCAGCATGTCCAGATGCTCGTCGATGGTGTTGCGCGTGAACGGCCGCGTCGGGTTGGTCGAGGACGGCAGCACGTTCTTCAGGCCGGCGATCTTGATGATGTCAGGCGCATGGCCGCCGCCGGCGCCCTCGGTGTGGAAGGCGTGGATGGTGCGGCCCTTGAACGCCTTCACCGTGTCCTCGACGAAGCCGGATTCGTTCAGCGTGTCCGAATGCAGCATCACCTGGATGTCGTAGTCGTCGGCGACCGAGAGGCAGTTGTCGATCGCGGCCGGCGTGGTGCCCCAGTCCTCGTGCAGTTTCAGCGCGCAGGCGCCGCCCTTGATCATCTCGACCAGCGCCGCCGGGCGCGCGGCGTTGCCCTTGCCGGAAATGCCGAGATTGACCGGAAACGCGTCGAACGACTGGATCATCCGCCCCATGTGCCACGGCCCGGGCGTGCAGGTGGTCGCAAACGTGCCGTGCGACGGGCCGGTGCCGCCGCCGAGCATCGAGGTGACGCCAGACATCAGCGCGTGCTCGATCTGCTGCGGGCAGATGAAATGGATGTGGCTGTCGAAGCCGCCGGCGGTGAGGATTTTTCCTTCGCCCGCGATGATGTCGGTGCCGGGGCCGATCACGATGGTGACGCCGGGCTGGATGTCGGGATTGCCGGCCTTGCCGATCGCCGAGATCATGCCTTCCTTGATCGCGACGTCGGCTTTGACGATGCCCCAGTGATCGACGATCAGCGCATTGGTGATGACGGTATCGGCCGCGCCCTGCTTGTTGGTGACCTGCGACTGCCCCATGCCGTCGCGGATCACCTTGCCGCCGCCGAACTTCACCTCCTCGCCGTAGGTGGTGAAATCCTTTTCCACCTCGATGATGAGATCGGTATCGGCCAGCCGCACCTTGTCGCCGGTGGTGGGCCCGAACATGTCGGCATAGACGGAACGTTTGATTTTTACGCTCATAGTTTCCCCTGCACGTCGCCGCGAAAGCCGTAGATGACGCGCTTGCCGGCGAGCGCGACGAGTTGCACGTCGCGGGTCTGGCCGGGCTCGAAGCGCACCGCGGTGCCGGCGGCGATATCGAGCCGCATGCCGCGCGCTTTCTTGCGGTCGAATTTCAGCGCGGGATTGGTTTCGAAGAAATGGTAGTGCGAGCCGACCTGGATCGGGCGGTCGCCGGTGTTGGCGACGGTGAGCGTCACCGTCTTGCGGCCGGCATTGAGTTCGATCTCGCCGTCCTTGATGAAGAGTTCGCCGGGGATCATCGTTGTTACCTCGCAGTACATTCCGGCGTCATGGCCGGGCTTGTCCCGGCCATCCACGTCTTGGCACCGGGCTCGAAGGACGTGGATGCCCGGGACGAGCCCGGGCATGACGACGTTGATAAGTCCGCGCACGTCACCGGATCGGCTCATGCACGGTGACGAGTTTTGTCCCGTCCGGAAACGTCGCCTCGACCTGGATGTCGTGGATCATCTCCGCAATGCCGTCCATGCACTGCGCGCGGGTGATGACCTGCGCGCCTGATTGCATCAGCTCGGCGACGGTGCGGCCGTCGCGCGCGCCCTCGACGATGAAGTCGGAGATGATGGCGATCGCCTCGGGATGGTTGAGCTTGACGCCGCGCTCCAGCCTGCGGCGCGCCACCATGGCCGCCATCGAGATCAAGAGCTTGTCCTTTTCGCGGGGAGACAGATTCATGCGAGCACTCTGGTGATTTGACCTAGTTGAGCCACAGCCGCGGCAGCGCCACGCCGCTGGCGCGGCCGAGCACGGCCATCATATCGGCGCGGAGCCGCGCCGCATCTTGGGCACAGAAGCGCGCCATTGCAAATCCATTCCAGCAGGAGATGCCGACCTCGCCGCCGAACGATTCCGATGCCTCGCGGATCCGCTCCACCAGCGCCTCGTCGCCGGGCACGATCAGCGCGGTGCCGATGGCGACGCCGCCGTTGGCAATGGCCGGCCGCGCCAGTTTTTCGCCGATGTCGCCGTCGAGCCGGACGGTTTCCGCGAACACGAGACGGCCGCCGCGGCGCAGGCGCCAGCGGTCGACGAACTCGCCATGCAGCATCTTTTCGCCCATCGCGGCGCGGCCGAACACCACGATTTCGCAGAGCAGAAGCGAGGCGTCTTCGGCCAGATCGATATCGATGCGCCTGACGATCCGCGCGCGGTCGAACAGGATGGTCTCCTGCGGCAGCCACGCGAGATGCGCGCCGCGCTTCCGCCTTCAGCGCGATGTTGAGCTGCGCGGCGCCACCCGGCGCGCGATAGACCTTTTCGGCCGCCGCCGTCGTCAGCGTCAGCCGCGTCCCCTCGCCGGCCGCGATATCGATATCGAAACGGTCGCCGCCGGCGATGCCGCCGGCGGTGTTGACGAACACGCCCGACAGTCCCTCCTGCTCGGGAGAAGGAAAGCGCACGCGCAGCGAGCCGGATTCATGCAGGTCGCCGCGGCGGGTGACGCCGTCCTGCAGATGCACGCCGAACCGCACCGCGCCCTGGGCGCGGTTGGCCGCGAACGTCGCTGAACTCGCGCGCGCGCTGTCGGTCTGCATCCGTCCCCCAATGCAACGCCCGATACGGCCTTACAGCGCCATCTGGCGGCTGATCTCGGCGGGATCGAGGTTGGCGCGGTCGCAGGCATATTTCACCGCGCCGCGGTCCATCACCGCGAAATTGTCGCCGAGCTCGCAGGCAAAGTCGAGATATTGTTCGACCAGCACGATCGCCATGTTGCCGAGGCTGCGCAGATAGGTGATGGCGCGGCCGATGTCCTTGATGATCGAGGGCTGGATGCCTTCGGTCGGCTCGTCGAGCAGCAACAGTTTCGGCCGCATCACCAGCGCGCGGCCGATCGCCAGTTGCTGCTGCTGCCCGCCGGAGAGATCGCCGCCGCGCCGGCCCAGCATCGTGTTCAGCACCGGAAACAGCGAGAACACGTCGTCGGGGATGTTGCGGTCCTCGCGCTTGAGCGGCCCGAAGCCGGTCTTGAGATTTTCCTCGACCGTCAGCAGCGGAAAAATCTCGCGGCCCTGCGGCACGAAGCCGATGCCGGCCCGCGCGCGCTCGTAGGGTTTGAGGCCGGTGATGTCGTGTCCTTCAAGGGCGATCGAACCGCCCGATATCGGGTATTGCCCGACCATCGCGCGCAGCAGCGAGGTCTTGCCGACGCCGTTGCGGCCGAGCACGCAGGTCACCTTGCCGGGCTCCGCCGACAGCGAGACGCCGCGCAGCGCCTGCGCCGCGCCGTAGTAGAGGCTGATATTGTCGACCTTCAGCATGGTTCAGCGCCCCAGATACACTTCGATCACCCGCTCGTTCGACGAGACCTGATCGATGGTCCCCTCCGCCAGCACCGTGCCTTCATGCAGGCAGGTCACCTTGACGCCGAGTTCGCGCACAAAGGTCATGTCGTGCTCGACGACCATGACCGTCTTTTCCTTGTTGATTTCCTTCAGCAGCTCCGCGGTCTGATGGGTCTCGACGTCGGTCATCCCGGCGACCGGCTCGTCGACCAGCAGCAGCTTCGGATCCTGCGCCAGCAGCATGCCGATCTCGAGCCACTGCTTCTGGCCGTGCGACAGGCTGCCGGCCAATCGGTTGCGCGCATCGGTCAGGCGGATGGTTTCCAGCACGCGGTCGATCCGCTCGGCTTCGTCCCGGCTGCCGCGCCAGAACAGCGTGCCCTTGACGCTGTGATCGACATTGAGCGCCAGCAGCAGATTGTCCTCGATGGTCTGGCTCTCGAACACCGTCGGCTTCTGGAATTTGCGGCCGATGCCGAGTTCGGCGATGCGGGTCTCGTCCAGCCGCGTCAGGTCGGTCATGCCGTCGAACAGCACCGTGCCCTCGTCCGGCTTGGTCTTGCCGGTGATGATGTCCATCATCGTGGTCTTGCCGGCGCCGTTCGGGCCGATGATGGCGCGCATCTCGCCGGGCTCGAGCGTCAGCGACAGATTGTTGATGGCGTGAAAGCCGTCGAACGAGACGTGCACGCCGTCGAGATAGAGCAGCGCGGAAGTGGTCCTTCCCTCCATGACACTCATGCGCTCACTCCGCCGGCTTCGGTTCGCTGACGCCGTCTTCGCGCTCGGCGCTTTCGGCAATGGCCGACAGTTGTTTCGCCTTCCGCCCCTCCCACCAGGCGTTGAAGGTGCCGATGATCCCCTTCGGCAGCAGCAGCGTCACCAGGATGAACAGCGCGCCCAGCATGAACAGCCAGTACGGCGCCAGCGGACCCGATGTGAAGACGGTCTTGGCGTAGTTGACGACGACGGCGCCGAGCGCCGCGCCGACCAGCGTGCCGCGGCCGCCGACCGCGACCCAGATCACGGCCTCGATCGAATTGCCCGGCGCGAATTCGCCGGGATTGATGATGCCGACCTGCGGCACATAGAGCGCGCCGGCGACGCCGGCCATGCAGGCCGACAGCGTGAACACGAACAGCTTGTAGGACTCGACGCGGTAGCCGAGAAATCGCGTGCGCGATTCGGCGTCGCGGATCGCGATCAGCACCTTGCCGAGTTTTGAGGTCACCACCGCGCGGCAGATCAGGAAGGCGACGATCAGCGCCAGGCAGCTCAGCAGGAACAGCGCGGCGCGGGTGCCGTCGGCCTGCACGTTGAAGCCCAGAATGTCCTTGAAGTCGGTCAGGCCGTTGTTGCCGCCGAAGCCGAAATCGTTGCGGAAGAACGCCAGCAGCAGCGCGTAGGTCATCGCCTGCGTGATGATCGAGAGATAGACGCCGGTGACGCGCGAACGAAACGCCAGCCAGCCGAAGCAGAAGGCCAGCAATCCCGGCACCACCAGAACCATCAGCGCCGCGAACCAGAACATGTCAAAACCGTACCAGTACCAGGGCAGGCTCGGATAGTTCAGGAACACCATGAAGTCGGGCAGGATCGGATTGCCGTAGACGCCGCGGCTGCCGATCTGGCGCATCAGGTACATGCCCATGGCGTAGCCGCCGAGCGCGAAGAAGGCGCCGTGGCCGAGCGAGAGAATGCCGCAATAGCCCCAGATCAGGTCGATCGAGAGCGCGAGGATGGCGTAGCAGACATATTTGCCGAACAGCGCCACCAGATAGGTCGGCACCTGGAAGATCGAGCCCGCCGGCAGCAGCAGGTTGGACAGCGGGATCAGCACGCCGAGACCGGCGACCACCAGGATGAAGATGGAAGCGCTGCGATCCAGCGAGCGCGTCAGAAAATGCGGCGTCATGCTTCCACCGCCCGGCCCTTGAGCGCGAACAGGCCGCGCGGCCGTTTCTGGATGAACAGGATGATCAGCACCAGGATGGCGATCTTGCCGAGCACGGCGCCGGCCACCGGCTCCAGGAACTTGTTGGCGATGCCGAGCGTGAAGGCGCCGACCAGCGTGCCCCAGAGATTGCCGACGCCGCCGAACACCACGACCATGAAGCTGTCGATGATGTAGCTCTGGCCGAGGTTGGGGCTGACGTTGTCGATCTGCGACAGCGCCACGCCGGCGATGCCGGCGATGCCCGAGCCGAGGCCGAAGGTCAGCGCATCGACGCGCGAGGTGGCGATGCCCATCGAGGCCGCCATGCGGCGGTTTTGCGTGACCGCGCGCATTTCGAGCCCGAGCGCGGTGTAGCGCAGCATGGCGAGCAGGATGGCGAACACGGCCAGCGTGAAGCAGAGGATCCAGAGCCGGTTATAGGTGATGGTGATCTGCCCGAGTTCGAACGCGCCGCTCATCCAGGAGGGATTGCCGACCTCGCGGTTGGTCGGGCCGAACATGGTGCGCACCGCCTGCTGCAGCACCAGCGAGAGGCCCCAGGTCGCCAGCAGCGTTTCCAGCGGGCGGCCGTAGAGGAAGCGGATGATGCTGCGTTCGATCAGGACGCCGAGGGCGCCGGCGACGAGAAACGCCAGCGGCACCGCGATCAGCAGCGAATAGTCGAACAGGCCGGGATAGCGGGTGCGGATGACCTCCTGCACCACGAAGGTGGTGTAGGCGCCGATCATCACCATCTCGCCATGGGCCATGTTGATGACGCCCATCACGCCGAAGGTGATGGCGAGCCCGATCGCGGCCAGCAGCAGCACCGAGCCGAGCGACAGGCCGTACCAGGCGTTCTGCACCATCGACCACATCGCCAGATTGCTCTGGATCGAGGCGATCGCGCTGGTCGCGGCGCGCGCGACGTTGGGCGGCGCGTCGCTGGGCAGGCCGGTCAGCAGCGCCATCGCTTCCTGGTCGCCCTTTGCCTTGATGACGGCAACGGCTTCGAGCTTTTCCTGCTCGGTCGCGTCAGGCTTGTAGAGCAGGATGGCGGCGCGGGCCTCGGTAAAGGCCGCCTTGGCGGCCTTGTTGGTTTCCTTGGCGAGCGCGCCGTCGATGACGGGAAGCGCGCTCTCCTCATGGCTCTTGAACACCGACTGCGCGGCCGCGATCCGCTTGGCGGGATCGGGCGACAGCAGCGTCAGGCCGCCGAGCGCGGCCTCCACGGTGCGGCGCAGGCGGTTGTTGAGGCGCACGGCGGCGGCGCCATCCGGCAGCTTGTCGACGGCGGCGCCGGTGGCGGCATCGATGATCTTGCCGTCGGCTGCCGGTGACGAAAACCTTCTTGGTTTCAGGATCGGCCGACAGCCGGCCTTCCTGCAGCGCGCTGATGATGGGAAAGGCCAGCGGATTGCCCGAGGTGGCGACCGCGCCGACCGCTTCGTCGGTGTCGGAAAAATCGTCATTGGCGAATTTGGCGACCGCATCCTCGAACGGACCGGCCAGCGCCGGCACGGCGAAGGCTGCGGTCAGAAGGATGGCGAGCAACGCCGCGCGAAAACGGTGGAGGAAATTGGCAGACACAATACGACCCCGGCAGGAGTTGCGGGGAGAAGGCGGCGGCAGCGCCGCCTTCTCCGTTCTTGTTGGTCAGTTCTCTTGGAAGTTTCTTGTTAGACGTCAGGGATAGATCAGATCCTTTCGGATCAGATCGGGGTCACGACCCCTGACCGCCGCACTTGTTGGTCTTGGTGTTGTAGTTGCCGCACTTCTTGCCGACCCAGTCGCCGATCAGGTCCTTGGAGCCGTCGAGCTCCTTCGACCATGCGTCGCCGGCCACCAGGCCCGGGGTCTTCCACACCACGTCGAACTGGCCGTTGGCTTTGATTTCGCCAATGAACACCGGCTTGGTGATGTGATGGTTCGGAAGCATCTTGGAGGTGCCGCCGGTCAGGTTCTTGGCTTCGATGCCGGGCAGCGCGTCGATCACCTTGTCCGCATCGACCGACTTCGCCTTCTCGACCGCCTTGACCCACATGTCGAAGCCGATGACGTGCGCTTCCATCGGATCGTTGGTCACGCGCTTCGGATTCTTGGTGTAGGCCTGCCAGGCCTTGATGAACTTCTCGTTCTCGGGCGACTTGATCGACTGGAAGTAGTTCCAGGCGGCGAGATGGCCGAGCAGCGGCTTGGTGTCGATGCCGGCGAGTTCTTCTTCACCGACCGAGAACGCGACAACCGGAATGTCGGTCGCCTTGATGCCCTGGTTGCCGAGTTCCTTGTAGAAGGGAACGTTGGCGTCGCCGTTGATGGTGGAGACCACCGCGGTCTTCTTGCCGGCCGAGCCGAACTTCTTGATGTCGGCCACGATCGTCTGCCAGTCGCGAATGACCGAACGGCGTGTAGTTGATCATGATGTCTTCCTGCTTGACGCCCTTCGACTTCAAGTAGGCTTCGAGGATCTTGTTGGTGGTGCGCGGATAGACGTAGTCGGTGCCGGCCAGCACCCAGCGCTTCACCTTCTCGTCCTTCATCAGATAGTCGACCGCGGGGATCGCCTGCTGGTTCGGCGCGGCGCCGGTGTAGAACACGTTGCGCTCGCACTCTTCGCCCTCGTACTGCACGGGGTAGAACAGGATCGATGTTCAGCTCCTTGAACACCGGGAGCACGGACTTGCGCGACACCGAGGTCCAGCAGCCGAACACGACCGAGACCTTGTCCTTGGTGATCAGCTCGCGCGCCTTTTCGGCGAACAGCGGCCAGTTCGAAGCGGGGTCGACGACGACGGCCTCGAGCTTCTTGCCGAGCACGCCGCCCTTCTTGTTCTGCTCGTCGATCAGGAAGAGGATGGTGTCCTTCAGCGTGGTTTCGCTGATGGCCATGGTGCCGGAGAGCGAATGCAGGACGCCGACCTTGATGGTCTCCTGCGCGTTGGCGCTTGAAAATGAAGAGAGGCCCAAAACCAGGCCGGCGGTCGCGGCCAGCCAGCGACGGCGGCTCATCGTCGCTATATCGTGAGTCAATTGAGTAAGCATGAGGTGTCATCTCCCTGACGCAGGCGTTAAACGCTGCGAACGGCCCCAACGGCCGCCTGCGTTAAGGGAATCGCAAGAACCATGCCATTGGGAAAAAACGGGATAAGCCCATCTAATCGTTTTGAAATTCGAAGCGTGCGGAAAATGACCGTAGCCAATCTGCTTATTTTTTAGACCGTCGAAATGTATGCTTCGGCGGCAAACTATCTAAATTTTGTGCATACGCCGTAATTTGGCTAAATTTCTTGCACGAATTTTGATCGTTTGGGTTGCTGGCGGGCGGTCGGGGCGTCGTCCGGCTGAGCAATTCCTTAACTGCGCGGACGATATGCGCTGAATTTACCTTGAAAGCGCCGCGCAGGTCAGCCATATGACTGACGTGACCTTGAGAATCATCAGGTCCTTGCGAGCCGCGTGTTCTGATCCCGTTTTCGGTTTCTGGCTTGCCCCTTTCAGCTAGCAAAACCGACGCCCCAAACACGCGGGTGTCTCTGACACCCCCTCGCGCGCTCCTGGCCGAACCCGGTCGGGCGCCTGCCTTTTTGATGGAAAGAACCCTCTTTTGACCTCCTTTCAGGATTTCGGCCTTGCCGAGCCCATTTCGCGTGCTCTCAAGGAAGAAAATTACCACACCCCCACCCCGATCCAGGCCCAGACCATCCCGCTCGCCATTACCGGCCGCGACGTCGTCGGCATCGCCCAGACCGGCACCGGCAAGACCGCGGCCTTCGCGCTGCCGATCCTGCACCGCATTCTGGAAAACCGGATCCGGCCGCAGCCCAAGACCTGCCGCGTGCTGGTGCTGTCGCCGACCCGCGAATTGTCGGGCCAGATCCTCGATAGCTTCAACGCCTATGGCCGCCACATCCGCCTCTCCTCGACGCTGGCGATCGGCGGCGTCCCGATGGGCCGCCAGGTCCGCTCGCTGATGCAGGGCGTCGAGGTCCTGGTGGCGACCCCCGGCCGCCTGCTCGATCTTGTCCAGAGCAACGGGCTGAAGCTCGGCCAGGTCGAGTTCCTGGTGCTCGACGAAGCCGACCGCATGCTCGACATGGGCTTCATCAACGACATCCGCAAAATCGTCGCCAAGCTGCCGATCAAGCGGCAGACGCTGTTCTTCTCGGCCACCATGCCGAAGGACATCGCCGAACTCGCCGAAGCCATGCTGCGCGACCCCGCCCGCGTGGCGGTGACGCCGGTGGCCTCGACCGTCGATCGCATCACCCAGCGCATCATCCAGGTCGATTTCTCGGCCAAGTCGGGCGTGCTGGCGCAGCTTCTGAAGCAGGAACCGGTTGACCGCGCGCTGATCTTTACCCGCACCAAGCACGGCGCCGACAAGGTGGTGAAGACGCTGGAGAAGGCCGGCATCTCAGCCAACGCCATTCACGGCAACAAGTCGCAGAACCACCGGGAGCGCGTGCTCGCCGCGTTCCGCACCGGCGAGATCCGCACCCTGGTCGCCACCGACATTGCCGCCCGCGGCATCGACGTCGACGGCATCAGCCATGTGGTGAATTTCGATCTGCCCAACATTCCGGAAACCTATGTCCACCGCATCGGCCGCACCGCGCGCGCCGGCGCCGAAGGCGTTGCGATCTCGCTGGTCGCGGGCGCCGAGGAGATGGGCTATCTGCGCGACATCGAGCGGCTGATCCAGATCACGTCTGCCGCGGGAAGACCGTCGCACGCCCGGCACGACGCGACGCCGCGCCGGCCGCCGCGCAGCGTCCCGCGCAACACCGAGGCGGACGGTCCGCACCGCGTGCCCACACCGCCACGGTCCCAGGACTCCAGAGGCGGACATGAATCCCGCGGTCAAGAATCCCGGGGACATGAAGCGGCGCCGGGCTCAAAAGGCCCTCGCCGTCCCCGCCGAGGTGGTGGTAGTAAGGCCGCGCCGCAGCCGAACCGGCAAGACCAGCCGCGTCCGACGCAGCAGGCCGGCAAGAGCCAAGGCGGGAAAAGTGAGGGCATTCAGGGCGTCGCCTTCTTGCATCGCGAGAGCCGTCCGAATACTCAACCCAACCGTACCCACCGACCGCAGCGCTAGCCTCGATCGACCTGGAGACCACCATGGCTAAAGAAGAGCTGATCCAGTTCGAAGGACTGGTGACCGAAATCCTCCCCGACGCGCGCTACCGCGTGCAGCTCGATGCCGGACACGAAATCGTCGCCTACACCGCCGGCAAGATGAAGAAGAACCGGATCAAGACGCTGGCAGGAGATCGGGTCACGATCGAAATGTCGCCCTACGATCTGGAGAAGGGCCGCCTGATCTTCCGTCACAAGGACGAGCGCCCGAACACCGGCGCCCCGCGGGGCGGACCACCGCGCGGCGGCCAGTTCCGCCGCCGGTAAGCGTACCTCTGACATCGCCAAGAGCGCGCCCGACAGGCCCTGTCGCGCGCGGATGCGGGCGGCTGGCCGGCCGAATCAAAAAATCGTGCACGTCAGGATTGTTTTGAACGATGCAATCGAATATTATTGTCCATCGATTTTCGGCCGGACGACATTAGCTATCCACCGGTACAGCCGGTTTAGACGCTGACGACCCTTCCAAAAATTCGATCTCACCAGCCCATCGAAGGGTGGGCTACGACTTGTATATCTGAGAAGGGACTACCCCAGTGAGCATGGGAACCGTGAAGTGGTTTAACGCAACCAAGGGCTATGGCTTCATCCAGCCGGATGACGGCGGCAATGACGTGTTCGTGCACATCAGCGCTGTCGAGCGTGCCGGTCTTGGAACGCTTCGTGAAGGCCAGAAGATCTCCTACGAAATCGTGGCAGATCGCCGTTCTGGCAAATCTTCGGCCGACAATCTGCGCGCCGCCGGATAACGATTCCCCGGGACGCTGGCGACAGCGTCCCGGGCAATCGCCACTGATTGAGCCGAAAGGCCGTGCCGATGGCGCGGCCTTTCGTTCGTTTGAGGCCAGGCGATACCGCGTCCACGAACAGCCGCGGGCTGCACCATGCCCCACGTAGTAAAGAAATCGTAACCCGCAGCGCCTCAAGCCGGGCGCCTCTGGATTGGCCGGTTTTTCGGCAATCGAATTAAGCCGCACTTAGGAAGGCTGCGGCTACGATCGCGCGCTTTTGGATAGCCAGGGGGCGCGCTCGTGCCAATTCGTCTTCAGCAGTACCTTTCCCGTTTCCGCCGCGACAAGCGCGGCAACGTCGCCATCATTTTCGCGATCGCAGCGATCCCCTTGATCTCGGCGGTCGGTTGCGCGGTGGACTACTCGCAGGCGACCCGCATGAAGGCAAAACTGCAATCCGCGGCAGATGCCGCGAGCATTGCCGCGCTTTCGCAGAAGTCGCCCGGCTTCCTTGCCGCTTCGGTCATGACCGGCAACGGCTCGGTCACCGCTGGCGTTACCGACGCGACGAACGTCTTCAACGCCAACATGAACGGGGTCACCGGCTACCAGAACCTGACAAGTCAACATCACCGTTACGAAGACCGGGATCAAGCTCGCCGCCAGCGTCACGTTCTCGGTCGATGTGCCGACGACCTTCCTGAAAGTGATCAATTTCAGCAAGCTGACGGTATCGGGCCTTTCGAGCTCGGCCGCCACCTTGCCGCCGTATCTCGACTTCTACCTGACGCTGGACGTTTCGGGGTCGATGGGCCTGCCGTCGACGCCCGCCGAGCAGGATCGGTTGGGCAGGATCAACCCGGACAACTGGGTCCAATACCGCACCCCCTCCGGCGTCAGCTGTACCCTGGCCTGCCATTTTGCGCCGCAAAACAGCGCGTGCAACGATCCTCCTGTCACGTCGCCGACCGCTCCGGCGGCCAATCCGGCGATCAC
This sequence comes from uncultured Alphaproteobacteria bacterium, assembly GCA_963816815.1. Classification (GTDB taxonomy): domain Bacteria; phylum Pseudomonadota; class Alphaproteobacteria; order Rhizobiales; family Xanthobacteraceae; genus Bradyrhizobium. Next base: position 3,327 of record CAWFMW010000064.1, on the reverse strand, counting down.
CAGCTAACGTATACCCAGCAGTACAACACGAACAATTATTGCATGGGCTATATCTATTCGCGCGTCAACCAGACCGCGCTCAACAATCTCCTCAACCTGGCGTCGACCTCGACCAACCAGAAGCAAGTCCCCGGTCTTCCGAAAACGATGCTTCCCGACCTGAACAACTCGGTTACGCCGGCACGACGAATTCGCTGATCAACGGAAACTCCAAGAGCCGGGCGGACAGCCTGACGGCGGTTGCGTCCTGCCCGACGGATGGCACCGACGACTGCATCCAGTTGCGTCTCGACGCGGTCGGCTACGCCGTGACGAAGTTGTTCGAGACCGCGAACACCTCAGCGAAGGTCACCAACCAGTTCAAGATCGGACTCTATCCGTTCATTCAAAAACTCTACTCCTATTTTCCGCTGACCACCGCCATCAACGGATCTCCCTCCACGTCCGGCACCATCAACTATGCCGCCGCCAACCTTGCTTCGCTGCTCGACACGAACATGGATTCAAACCTCGGCTCCGGCGGCACGCATATCGATACCGCGCTGACTTCGGTCAACGGCCTCATCGGCAGCGGCAGCGGCCCCGTCGGCGACGGCAGCACGGCGACCACCCCGCAGCCTTATGTCTTCCTCGTCACCGACGGCGCGCAGGACAACCAGATCAAAGGCGTTCCCAATGGCGGCTGGTCGGGCAGCAACCAGGCCACCACGATTGACAAACAGAACACCCTGCCGACCGTTCCCGAATGCGAAGCCCTCAAGAACCGCGGCGTCATCGTTTCCGTGCTCTATATTCCCTATCAGCCGGTCTCGCCCGTGGTGAAGAGCTTTGCCGGCGACGAAGACACCGCTGCCAACAACAACATTCAATATATTTCGGCCAGTCTGAAGAAATGCGCGTCGCCCGACTTCTTCTACACGGCGAACTCACCCACCGACATCACCGAACGCGCTGAACGCCATGTTCAACCACGCCCTGCAGACCGCGCATATTACGAACTGATCCCGGCAAGGAGGGCCCGGTCGCCGGGCCCTCCAGCTGCCGCCTGCGCTTTGCCTTCAAGGCCGAACAGCCCCCTTCCCCCTTCGCGGCTCCTCCCAAAACTTTGCCGGCTTATGCCCTGCACGGCGCTGAACGCCAGGTTCGTGGCAGGCCATGGAAGGCCGTAGCCGGGCCGCTCATCCGCCTGGCAAACCAGCCACAGCCCCCTTCAGAAAGCGCGTAGCCCGCCCGAAGTGGCGGTAGCCGGAATGGCACAGCTTGGAATCAACAATCGATCGCCATCCATGCGAGGCGCTGTCGACCCCATGCAACGCAGATACGCTTTGGGAGACGTCGCAGACGCCCGGACGCAAAATATCGAAAACAACCCCATGCAAAGTAGAGCCGACCCCGGCTCGCAGCCCCTCCGGCTGCCTGGGTCCGAGGCGCCAGACGGTCCGCCGTTACAGCCAGCCTGACTGAACTCATCCAGCTTCAATGCCCGCGACGGCGTCGGCAGAGGCGCCGGTCATGCTTCGGAGATGGAGAGTGCCAGCCGCGTTCAGCACCAACACAATGCTGCGTTCGGAGCCGCCGCAAGGCAGCAGGGGGCTCGGGCTGACCCGGCCGAAGCCGAACCGCTACGCCCCGGCAATGCCGCGCGCCCTCATCTGTGGACGAGAGGCGCGATCAACGGTGAAAGCGTTATGAGGTTGGTTCGAAACCGCCTGCCGTTACAGCGGCGTCGCGCAGTTCGAGAAGCCAGCCGTCGGATAGGTAACGCAGAGAACCAGGCGCGGACGCGTAAAGGAGACATCCCTGAACGTCAGGCCGGTCTTCGACAGCACATAACCGACCGCGGGCGTAATCTTGTAGCTGACCTCGCTCCAGACCACGAATGTCCCCTTGGCCACGGCAATCGTGGACGGCAACGTCACAACCGTACCCGGCGTATGAGGCGGCGTTCCGGAGATCGTGACATTGCCCGCCCCGTCGATCGCCAACTCCTTGCTCCACTGAACGCGGGCGGCTCCCGACGAGGCGTCGATGTACACCTCGGTGATGTAGGATACCAGCGGCAGGCCCGGATAAGGCGTCATGATGGCCTTTGCCGCCTGACCGAAGCTCTTGAGATCGGCATCGGCCACGGTCATGCTCTGCGACGTCAGATCGGAAAGCGTTCGCGCCACCTGGGTGGCCTTGCGATCCACCGATATCGCCGACGAACATTCGACCACGCCGAAGAACAACGCCACCATCATCGGAAAGACCATGGCGAATTCGACGGCGGCGAGACCGCTGCGATCGGTCCACAGACCGCGCAGGCGAAGCGACATATTCTGCATCTGGGATACCATCATCGCATCACGGCTCGACATGAAAGGCGGCGGTCGCGGAGAGCAGCCGTTTGCCACCGTTGAGATTTCCGATGTCGTAGCCGAGCCGGGTGACGAACAGCGGCCATTGGTAGAAGGCGCGAACCACGATGGTGTTGGGAGAGCCCGACGGCGGCAGGTTATAGGCGAAGGTTCCGGTGAAGCTGCCGGCGACGATCGGGTCGGTGATCGTGATCGATGCGCCCGGCGCAAAGGACGTGATGTCAACGGTAAGATTGCCGAGATTGCCCTGACAATTGAACATCACCTTGATGCGGTCGCACAGATTTTGCTTGAAGTCCGCTTCGGTCATGGCGGTGTTTTGAGCCTGACGGGTGAGGATCAGGCGCGCGCTTTCCAGCGTCGCGTTCTCCAGGAGCTGACCGGCAAAAAACACGATCGCCGTTTCGAGAATCGCAAACAGCATGCAGAAGAACAACGGCGCGACGAGCGCGAACTCGACCGCGGCCGAGCCCCGCCGGTTGCGGCGGAAGCGACCCAAAATGCTTCTGGCATGGGCTGTTGCAACAGCAGGTGACGACATCAAAAAATCCCCGGACAGCAGCGATATCTGCCGCAAGAACTACCTGAAACTGATTGTGGAATGGTTTCGTCGCATCGAAGCAGAGCGGACCGGGCCGCTAAGGAAGCGTTAACCGTCGCTGGCTTCAGCCGGGTTCGGTTCGCTGACAAGGCAACGGCTGAGGGCGGCGACTGTCGCGGTGCGTATAGGGCCGGATGCCTTCGAGCAGGGCTACGAGAATTTCGGCGCCGACCTGATCGGAGCCGACGGAATCAGTGCTATTTGCCTCCGGCGCCGCTGGCTTGACCGCTCAGCGTTCCGGCCTGGTCGATCGCCGATTTGAAATAGGTCTCGCCGTCGCCAAGCGTAATCCTGCGCTGGCAGATCGGCATGCAGCTGTACGATTCGCGTTCGACGCCGCGATAGACGGTGACGAGTTGATCGGTC
>CAWFMW010000063.1:0-31974 GCA_963816815.1 uncultured Alphaproteobacteria bacterium | reverse complement strand
ACTTTGACAAACTTCTACCATAATTTCCGACGGTTCCCGTTTGGGGATCAAAAGGGAATGCGGTGCGGGGAAATTCCCCAATTCCGCGGCTGCCCCCGCAACTGTAAGCGGCGAATCCTTCGTCATAGCCACTGGGAATCTCGGTCCTGGGAAGGCGACGAAGGGTAACGACCCGCGAGCCAGGAGACCTGCCGTCAGCCGTGGTCACACGCGAAGATGTCGGTCGGGGAGTACAGACATTAGCTTCACTGGGTTCGCGCAAGCGCGATGGTGAGACTTGGTTCGCTGTGACGTGCCACTGACGTCATACCGAGGCCTAGAACCATGTCTTCCACCATCACAGCCGCGAAGCGGCGCCGCGCGCTCCTGCTCGCCTCCAGCTTCCTTGCGCTGAGTGGCTCGCTTGCATCGGCGCAAACGCCGCCGACGGCGCTGCCGCCGGTCGAAGTCAGCCCGCCGACCGACCAGAACCGGACCCGCGCCCGACCGCTACGATGATGGCAGCGGCGCCGCGCCGCGTCGGCGCGAACCGCGCGGCCTTCGCGCGGCGCCGGCACGGAGACCCGATGGCGCGAACCCTGCGCTCGCTGACGGCAGCGGCCGGAACCGGCGGCCGGCAATTCTCCGGCATCGTCGGCGCCTCGGCGACCGTCATCACCGCGGAGGACGATCGCCCATTCGCCGGCGCAAACGCTGCCAGAGATCATCGCGCAGGTGCCGGGCGTGCAGTTGCAGCCGTTCTTGGCGGCGTCAACGGCGCCAAGACGCGTCGACCTGCGCGGATTCGGCGCCTTCGCGACCTCCAATACCCTGATTCCTCATCAACGGCCGCCGGCTCAACGACATCGACATGGCCGGTGTCGATCTTTCGACCATTCCGCGCAATCGATCGAGCGCATCGAAATCACCCGCGGCAACAGCGGCGCGGTGCTGTACGGCGACAACGCGGTCGGCGGCGTCATCAACATCGTCCTGAAGAACGGCGTCGGCGGCCCGCCGGTTGCGATCCGCGCCGAGGCCGGCGTCGGATCGTTCAACCAGCGCATGGCATCGTCTCGGCCGCGACCAATTACGGCCCGTGGTCGACGTCGTTCTACGGCAACGGCATCAAGTCCGACGGCTATCGCGTCAACAACGCGCTCGACCAGCGCAACGGGGTCGGCAACCTCAACTACACCACGCCCGACCTCAACGCGTTCCTGACGGTGACCGGCGACGACCAAAAGCTCGGCTTCCCCGGCGGTCGCATCGTCGATCCCTCGATCGGCGTCAACGAACTGGTCACCGACCGCCGCGGCGCCGCCACGCCGTTCGACTACGGCAACCAGCAGGGCGCCAGCGCCACCGCCGGCTTCACCAAGACGCTGTGGAACGGCGTCGAACTCATCGTCGATGGCGGCGTGCGGAAGAAGGATACGCAAAGCGGCTTCTTCGGCACGGTACCGTTTGCATCGCCGCTTCCGAGCTTCTCCTCGACCTATAATGACGCGTCATTGCAGACCTGGTCGATCACGCCGCGACTGAGCGTCAAGAACTCGATCTTCGGGATGCCCTCGCAGATCCTGACCGGCATCGATTACTACGATGCGACGTTCCACCAGGAACGCGGCGCGTTCAAGGGCGCTTGCCGCCGATCCACACCTACGATCTGTCGCAACAGACGCTGGCCGGCTACTGGCAGCACACGGTGGGCCTGTTGCCGACGACCGATTTCTCCTACGGCGCCAGGATTCAAAACACCAGCCTGAGTGCCCGGGATCGCTACGACCCCAACGCGCCCGGTTGCGCCATCGTTCTTCAATTGCAGCGCTCAAGCGCTCCCGCTGGACAGCAACGAAACGCAATACGCGCTGCATGTCGGCCTCGAGCATCGCTTCAACGACGTATTCTCGGTATTCGGCCGCGCCGCCCGCGCATTCCGCACGCCGAACGTCGATGAACGCGTTGCGTCCGGACCGGCTTCGTTCGCCCCCTTCTTCGATCCGATCCCCGGGATTTCAGGCTGAAGACCCAGACCTCGCACGACATCGAAGGCGGCTTCCGCATCAAGTCCGGCGGATTCCAGATGCAATCGAGCATCTACAACATGGACCTCGAGAACGAGATCCATTTCAATCCCGGCGCTGTTCTTCAACGTCAACCTCGATCCGACCCGCCGCTACGGCTCCGAGACCAGCGCCTCGCTGCGCGTCAGCGACAGCGTGCTGCTGCGCGGCGGCGTGGCCTACACCCGCGCCGTGTTCCGCGAGGGGCCATTCGCCGGCAACGACGTTCCGCTGGTGTCCCGCTACACCGCAAGCGGCGGCGTGACCTGGAACATCTGGCAGAACTATCTCGTGGTCGACGCGACGGTGCGCGCCTGGAGCGAGCGCTTCATGGACAACGACCAGGCCAACACCCAGCGGCGCATCCCGGCCGACGCGCACCGTCGATTTGAAGCTGAGCGGCGCCTATGAGCACTTCTTCTGGTCGCTGAGCGTCAACAACCTGCTCAATGCGCTGTACTACGACTACGCGATCGCGAGCACGTTCACGCCGGGCCGCTTCTGCGGCCTATCCGCTGCCCGGCCGGACCTACATGGTGAAGGCCGGCGCGACGTTCTGACCGAATGCCGATCGGCCTCCGGCCGGCCGGCACGCCGTTCAGCGCGATCGCGTTGCGGCAGATGAAGTCGCAAGGACTGCCAGCGGCGCTGAGCGCCTGGCTTGCGAGCTTCGATCCCGGCCGAGACGATCGCGCCCTTCACCATGACGGCTGATTTGGCCAGAAATGCGGCTTTTTCGACCGAAAATAACGTCCTCTGCGCCCCGATCCGTGGTAAACCGCGCCAGGACCGCCCGACGATATCTGTCGTGATTTCAGAGGTATGACATGAACGATGAGCCGAAGAGCGCCGCCGAACTGAAAGAAATCAGGCTGAACCGCAAGCGCACCCAGGAAGTCGAAGGCATCAAGGCGATGGCCGAGATCGCGGCCGCCGACATCGCGATCCGAAAGCGGACCGAGAAGTTGCGCGCGCTGCGTCTGGCAAAGGAAGCCGCCGACCGCGAAAACCCGCCGGAACCGGCGGTCAAGAGCCAAGGCCAAGGCCAAGGCCGCGAAAAAGGGCTGACCTGAAATGACGAAAGAGGATCGTGATCGCGCCCAGGCCCGCGCCGACAAGGCGGCAAGGGCCGCCCAGGACGCGAGATCCGGCAAGGCCGACCGCGACGCCAGCACCAAGGCCGTGCTCGACAATATGGCGAAGCTGAAGGCGTTGCGGCTCGCGCGCGAAGCGGCCGAGCCGCACGTGCTCCCGCCGCGAAGGCTGCAAAGAAGGCCCCGCCAAGCGACCAAGCGGTCGAACGAGAAAGCCGGTGGCCCTGTCCGACTGGCTGGCGAACCAGCAGAACGGCGGACGGCGAACCTGAGTCAAGATTGAGGTCCGCTGCGAAACGCGGCCTGATGTCAGAACGCAATCGACGCGTTACGCCGGCCCGGCCAATCGATCATCGATCGCGTCTTGTTCTCGGCGTCGTAGACCTGCACCTGCAGCATCTGGAACCTGTTCTTCAGCGCCATGCCTGCCTCTTCGGCGGCCTCGACCGTGTCGTGATGCGATTTGAAATGACCGTCCACCACCAGCGAGTAACCGCTGGTCGGCGCCTTGTCGGCGCGGATGATTTTGCGCGGCTGCGGTTCTTCCGCCGCGAGCGGGGCTTCTTCATGCTGGCTCCGTGTGAAAGCCCTTTTGGACTGAACGCCGCAAAAAGGGCAGGAAAGTTCGTTGTGGCCGGCGCTAATATGCCGGCCAAACTCGGTCAGATTGAGATCATGCGGATACTCCGAATCGGCATGCAGAGCAACGCCGATTCATCCGGCGAAAAAGGCATCAAATGGGCGGAACCGGCAAGAAGAACGAGCCTCCGAAAAAGAGCGACGACAAACCGAAGAAGCCGGAGCCGCGCGCCGGTCGAGGACGACGACTACGAGGACGGCGACATCGCCACGCCGAAGCGCGACCGCCACGGCAATGATGACGAGCCGTTGTAGCGGATGGTCCGTCGTCGCGCGCGATAAGCGAGCGTGCCCGACCATTCGTATCGCGGTCGATGATCGATGCGCCGGCACGGCGGATGCGCCAATGCCACCGCGCTGACCCTCGATCATCCGGACGCGTTCGAATCGCAGATGCGCGCCAAAGCCGCCGCGTCGCGATCTTGAGCGCGCCGGCGTAGTCTGCCGCAATATCGCGTATCGCCAATGCGCGCCGCGCCCTGCGCTCCGCCGGGGCAGCCATGCAGCGGCTATTCATGGACAAATAACGGCTTGCCTCTATTTTCACCGGCGCCCTTGCCGGGCCGTTAAGCATCACGGGGTTTTGAGCCGACATGGTCGACATTCTGGCCGCACCGCAACAATCCAAGGCGGACTAAAGACGGACACCTCGCTGCGCACGCTGGCGGCGATTTCGGTCGCCCATTGGGTCAGCCATTTCCATCTGTTCGTGCTGCCGATGCTGTTTCCGTTCCTGAAGGCGCAGCTCGGCGTCGGCTATATCGAGCTCGGCTTCGCGCTGACCGTGTTCGGCGTCGTCTCCGGCCTGACGCAGGCGCCGATCGGCTATCTCGCCGACCATATCGGCGCGCGAAAAGTCCTGCTGATCGGCCTCACCGTCGGCGGCCTCGCGCTGATCATGCTCGGCCTGCATCTGAGCTACACCTCGCTGATCGTCTGCGCCGCGCTGCTCGGGCTCGCCAACAGCGTCTATCACCCCTGCGACTACGCGATCCTGTCCGCGCATATGGATGAAGCGCGGATGGGCCGCGCGTTTTCGATCCACACCTTTGCGGGCTTCCTCGGCGGCGCGGTGGCGCCCGCGATCATGGCCGCGCTGGTGGCATCGGTCGGCGGCCTCGGCGCGCTGATCGTGGCCGGCGCGGTCGGCCCGGTGGTGGCGCTGGGGTTGATGGTCGTCGGCATTCCCGATGCCAGTTCGGCCGACCGCAAGCAGGATGGCGCCGTCGCGCCGAAGCAGAGCATCATCACGCCGGCGATCATCATGCTGACGTTCTTCTTCATGCTGCTCGGCCTGTCCAATGCCGGCATCAGCAATTTCGGCGTCGTCGCGCTGATGAGCGGCTATGGCGTGACCTTCTCGGCCGCCAATATCGCGCTGACCGCGTTTCTCGGCGCCAGCGCGGCCGGCGTGCTGGCCGGCGGCTATCTCGCCGACCGCACCACGCGCCACGGACAGGTCGCCGCCGCCTGCTTCGGGATCAACGCGGTCATCATGCTGGTGATTGCGACGACCACCCTGCCGTCGGTGGTGCTGACCGCGGCGATGGGCATCGCCGGGTTCCTCGGCGGCGTGATCGCGCCCTCGCGCGACATGCTGGTCCGCAACGCCGCACCTCCGGGTGCCGCCGGCCGCGCCTTCGGCATCGTCTCCACCGGCTTCAATTTCAGCGGCATCCTCAGCCCGCTGCTGTTCGGCTGGATCATGGACCAGAACATGCCGCATTGGGTGTTCGGCGCCTCCGTCGTCTTCATGGTCCTGACGGTGCTGCTGGCGCTGGTGACCGACCGCAAGCCGCAGGAGCAGTCAGACGGCCCGGTCAAGGGCCTGATGCATTCCTGAGCCTCAATCCCGGCGGTTGACAGCATCCGGGGACGTCGGATGATGCGGCAACAAAACCAGACACGGGATGGAAGCCATGACCTCGACCCCCGACCTCGTGATCCGCGGCGGCACCATTGCCGATGGCAAGGGCGGCGATCTCTTCGAAGCCGATGTCGCCATCACCGGCGGCCGCATCACCGAAGTCGGCAAGGTCGCGGGAAACGGCAAGGAAGAGATCGACGCCAAGGGCAAACTGGTCGCGCCCGGCTTTGTCGACGTCCACACCCATTATGACGGCCAGGTCACCTGGAGCCAGGACATCACGCCGTCGTCGCAGAACGGCGTCACCACGGCGATCATGGGCAATTGCGGCGTCGGCTTTGCGCCGTGCCGGCCGGCCGATCATTTCAGGCTGATCCAGCTGATGGAAGGCGTCGAGGATATTCCCGAGCCGGTGCTGAGCGCCGGCATTCCCTGGGCCTGGGAAAGCTTTCCGGACTACATGGACTGGCTGTCGAAGCGGAATTTCGACATGGATATCGGCGCGCAACTGCCGCATGCGGCGCTGCGCGTCTATGTGATGGGCGAGCGCGGCGCGCGCCGCGATCCCGCCACGCCTGAGGACAACAAGGCGATGGCGGCGCTCGCCGGCGACGCCGTGCGCGCCGGCGCGCTCGGCTTCTCGACCTCGCGCACCCTCAACCACCGCACCTCGACCGGCGACTACACGCCGACGCTGAAGGCGGGCGAAGACGAATTGACCGCGATCGCGGCCGCGATGCACGGCGTCGGCCGCAGCGTGCTGCAATTCGTGCTCGACCAGAGCACCGTGCACGAAGATCTGCCGATGATGCTGCGGGTCGCTGAAAACACCAAATGCCCGATCTCGTTTTCCGTCGCGCAGGCCGACAAGGCGCCGCGGCGCTGGCGCCAGACGATGGACACCATCAATGAAGCCGCCGCCCGCGGCCTGTCGATCACGACCCAGATCGCCGCGCGCCCGGTCGGGCTGCTGCTCGGGCTCGAACTGTCGCGCAACCCGTTCCAGACCCATCCGAGCTACCGCGCGATCGCCAAGCTGCCGCTGGCCGAGCGGCTGACGCATTTGCGCCGGCCCGAAGTGCGCGCCGCCATCCTGAGCGAGACGGCGACCGCGACCGACGATCCGCTGTTCTTCCGGCCGAACTACGACAAGATGTATCTGCTCGGCAATCCCCCTGATTACGAACAGCCGCCGGAAAATGCGCTCGGCCCGCAGGCCCGCCGCCAGGGCCGGCAGCCGGAAGAACTCGCCTACGAGGCGATGCTGACGGACGAAGGCCGCGGCATGCTCTATGTGCCGTTCCTCAATTATGCCGACGGCAATCTCGATGCCGTGCATGAGATGCTGCGCGATCCCAGCGCCGTGCCGGGCCTCTCCGACGGCGGCGCGCATTGCGGCATCATCTGCGACGCCAGCTTCCCGACCTATCTGCTGACGCACTGGACCCGCGACCGCAGCCGCGGCGAAAAACTGTCGATCCCGTTCGTGGTGGCGGCGCAGTCGCGCAAGACCGCGCTCTCGGTCGGCCTCTACGATCGCGGCGTGATCGCGCCGGGCTTCAAGGCCGACGTCAACGTGATCGACTACGACAAACTGCATCTGCATCCGCCGAAGGTGCATTACGACCTGCCGGTCGGCGGCCGCCGCCTGATGCAGCAGGTCGACGGCTACGACGCCACCATCGTCTCCGGCGTGGTGACGCAGCGCGGCGGCAAGGCCACCGGCGCGCGCCCGGGCAGACTGGTGCGCGGAGCGCAGGGCTCGAAGCCGCAATTCGGCGCGGCGGCGAGTTAGGCTTACCTGATTCAACATATGCGGTGTCGTCCCTGCGAACGCAGGGACCCATACGCCGCGGCCCGCGTAATGGGCACGAGGGAAGACGGCCTAGGCTCAGTTACTCGCCACCATAATCGACCAACGCTGAGCTTCAGCCACCGCGCTTCATCGATAGATCACGCAGTATGGGTCCCTGCGTTCGCAGGGACGACGAGAGAGTTGGTACTCTATCGCCTCACGCGAACTTCGGCTGCCCGGCCATCTGGGCCATCAGCCTCTTGCGCTCCGTGTTTGGCCAGAGCAGCAACAACCCGAGCAGCCCCGACGCGACCATGACCACCGCATTGATGGTGAAGCCGGTCATGTAGCCGTCGAGCGGTACCGCCGCATTCTGGATCACGGCGCCCATCACCGAAGGGGCGATCATCCCCGCCAGCGTATAGATCGCGCCGTAGATCGCGATCACGGCGCCGCGCTGCTGCACCGGCGTGAACTCGCCGAGCATCGGCGGGCAGACCACATAGATCGATCCGCAAAGCCCGGAGCCGACCACCAGCAGCGCGATCTGCATCCCCGCGCCGTTGACATGCGGCAGCACGGCGAGGATCAGCCCGCCGACGATCAGCGGCACCGAGCCGAGCACGCCGCGCGCGCCGCGCGTCGTATAGCCGCGCGCCAGCATCACCTGCGAGATCCATCCCGTCAGCAGCACGATGGTGGCGCCGAACACCCAGGGCAGCACCGAGATCCAGCCCGCATCCTTTTGCGAAAACCCAAGTCCCTTGACGATGAAGGGCGTGAACCAGGTCAGCCCGAGCGACAGCGCCCAATAGGCGCCGAAGGTCGCCGCACAGCAGCCGATGAACGTTCGCGAGGTCAGAAGCTGGAAATAGGGAATGCGCTGGTCGGCTGCGGCCGTTGCGGCCGTCTGCACCAGCGGTCCCTCCTTGCCCATCACCAGCCACGCCACCGCCCACATCAGGCCGACCACGCCGAGCGCGCCGAAGGCGTAATGCCAGCTATGATTGACGATGATCCAGTTCAGCGCCGGCACCGCCAGGATCACGCCGAAGGCCGAGCCCTGCGAGAGAATGGCAGTCGGCAGCGTTCGCTTCTCGTCGGGAAACCACTTGTAGATCGCATGCGCCGCCACCGAAAAGGCCGGCCCCTCGCCCGCGCCGAGGATGACGCGGCAGATCAGCAGCGTGGTGAAACTGACGGTGCCGACCATCGGAAACTGCGCCACCGACCAGATCACCGCCATCACCAGCAGCACCCAGCGGGTGTCGACGCGGTTGACGATGAAGCCGACGACGATGGCCGAGATCGAAAACAGGAAGAAGAACGAGGAGCCAAGCAGGCCGAACTGCTCCGGCGACAGCTTCAGCTCGTCCATGATCGGCGCGCCGGCAAGGCCGACCACGATCTTGTCGGCAAAGTTCACCAGCATGAACAGGAACAGCAGGAAGGTAATTTTCCAGGCGCCCTTTGGCGTCCCCTCAGGCGTCGCTTGCGCGGTCATGGCTGGTCTCCCCGTTTTCTTTGCAGGCTCTGTAAGATCGGCCGGTTCCGATGGTACAAGGCGGCTCGCGGGCAAGGCAACCGGGATTTTCGCTGCCTACTGCGGGGCGCGCGGCACGGCTGGATCACGATCATGTCGCGGCGCGATTGAGACGTGATCCCGGGCACGCGCCCTGATATGTTGCATGCCATCACGTCAGGGGATTTTCATGGTCAGATCGGTCCATCGTCGCGCATGACCAACGGCAATCCCAGTGTGACCGGTCCGGTGCTTAACGTGACCGGGCTGACCAAGAGCTACCGCACCGCCGGCGAACAGGTCGCGGTGCTGCGCGGGGTGAACCTGACGGTCGCCGCCGGCGAGAGCGTCGCGCTGACGGGTGAATCCGGCAGCGGCAAGAGCACGCTGCTGCACCTGATCGCAGGCCTCGATGCCGCCGATGGCGGCGAGATCAGGCTGGCGGATGCGCGAGTTTCCGAACTCGGCGATGCCGGCCGCGCAGAATTGCGCCGCGACCGGCTCGGCCTGGTGTTTCAGCAATTCAACCTGATCCCGAGTCTCACGGTGGAAGACAATCTGGTTTTCCAGTCGCGCATTGCCGGCCGTCACGACGCGGCCTGGCACCGCGAACTGGTGGAGCGGCTCGGGCTCGGCAATTTCCTCAAGCGCTATCCCGAGCAATTGTCCGGCGGCCAGCAGCAGCGCGTCGCGATCGGCCGGGCGCTGGCGATAAAGCCGCTGCTGCTGCTCGCGGACGAGCCGACCGGCAATCTCGACGAGGACACCGCGGACGAGGTGCTGGCGCTGGCGCGCGATCTGGTGGCGCGCAGCGGCTGCGGCTTCCTGATGGTGACCCACAGCGCACGGCTCGCCGCCACGCTCGACCGGCAGGTCAACCTCCATGCCGGGGTGATCGCGTGAAGCGCGCGCTGTGGACGCTGGCCGTGTTGCTGAGCCACTGGCGGCGGCATCCGATGCAGCTTGCGACCCTGCTGATCGGACTGATCTCGGCGACCGCGCTGTGGAGCGGCGTGCAGGCGCTCAACCAGCAGGCGCGCACCTCCTACGATCGCGCCGCCGCCACCTTCGGCGGCACGCGCACCGCCATGCTGGTCGCCCGCAACGGCGCGACCTTTCCGCAAAAACTGTTCGTCGACCTGCGCCGCGCCGGCTGGCCGGTCTCGCCGGTGCTCGAAGGCCGCATCCAGATCGACGGACGTTCGTTCCGGCTGCTGGGCATCGAGCCGGTGACGCTGCCCGCGGAAGTCGGCAACGCGCCCGCGATCGGCAAGGCCGATCTGCAATCCTTCATGACGCCGCCGGGCGAGATGCTGGTGGCGCCGGAAACGCTTTCCGATCTCAAGCTCGCGGAAGGCGCGCGCGCGCAAGCCAATGGCGGCGCAGTGCTGCCGCCGCTGCGCGTGCAGCCGCAACTGGTGCCCGGCGTGCTGGTCGTCGACATCGGCATCGCGCAAGACCTGCTGAAAATGCCGGATCAGCTCTCGCGGCTGCTGATCGGCAAGGCGGCGGGCAAGCGCGCGCCGCTGGAAAGCATCGCCGGCGACAAGCTGCGCCTGATCGAGCCCAATGCGGAGACCGACCTCGAACGCCTCACCGACAGTTTTCACCTGAACCTGACCGCGTTCGGACTGCTGTCGTTCTTTGTCGGCCTGTTCATCGTCAATTCGGCGATCGGGCTCGCCTTCGAGCAGCGGCTGCCGATGCTGCGCACCTTGCGCGCCTGCGGCGTCTCGGCGCGGATGCTGAACGCCGTGCTGGTGCTCGAGCTGGTGTCGCTGGCGCTGATCGCGGGGCTGATCGGGCTGGTGTGCGGCTATTTCATCGCCGGCGCCGCTGCTGCCCGATGTCGCGGCCTCGCTGCGCGGGCTCTATGGCGCGCAGATTCCGGGACAACTGACGCTCAAGCCGCAATGGTGGATCGCGGGCATCGCCATCAGCATTCTCGGCGCGCTCGCCGCAGCGGCCGCCAGCCTGACCAAGGCGCTGCGGCTGCCGCTGCTCGCCACCGCCCAGCCCTATGCCTGGCAACAGGCGCAGCGGCGCTGGCTGACCTACCAGAGCGCGCTGGCGCTCGCGGTGTTCGCCGCCGCCGCAGGCCTGCTCTGGTTCGGCGATTCCCTGATCTCAGGTTTTGCCGTGCTCGCGGCGCTGATGCTCGGCGCGGCGCTGATCCTGCCGATGTTTCTGGAGATCGTGCTGTCGCTCGGTCAGCGCTATGCGCGGGCGCCGCTCAGCGTCTGGTTCTGGGCCGACAGCCGCCAGCAACTATCCGGACTGTCGCTGGCGCTGATGGCGCTGCTGCTCGCGCTCGCGGTCAATGTCGGCGTCTCCACCATGGTCGAGAGTTTCAGCCGCACGTTTCTGGTCTGGCTCGACGGGCGGCTGGCGGCGGACGTCTATGTCAACGCCGCCAACGACGCGCAGGCGCACCGAGATCAAGGCGTGGCTGCGCGAGCGCCCCGAGGTCGAGGCGATCCTGCCCGGCGGCCGCGCCGACACGCAACTGGCGGGCGCGCCGATCGAGGTGCTGGGCCTGCCCGATCACGCCACCTATCGCGACAACTGGCCGCTGCTGCAGTCCGCCGACAACGCCTGGATCAAGCTGCGTCCCGGCAATGCGGCCCTCGTCAGCGAACAACTGGCGCGGCGCCTGAAGCTTTCGGTCGGCGACCGCATCGAGGTGCCGGCGCCGGGCGGCAACTGGCCGCTCGAGGTGGTCGGCATCTATGCCGATTACGGCAACCCGAAGGGCCAGATCGCGGTCAACTTCGCCGCGCTGACGCGGCGCTTTCCGGAAATCCCGCTGACGCGCATGGGCCTGCGGGTCGCGCCGCCAAAGATTCCGGCGCTGATCTCGGCGCTGCAGGAAAAGTTCGGCGCTCGACGACCGCAACGTCGCCGATCAGGCGACGATGAAGGCGGAATCGAAGCGGATCTTCAACCGCACCTTTTCGGTGACCGCGGCGCTGAACGCCTTCACGCTCGGCGTCGCCGGCGTCGCGCTGTTGACCAGCCTGCTGACGCTGGCCAATTCCCGGCTGCCGCAACTGGCGCCGCTATGGGCGATCGGCATCACGCGGCGGCGGCTGGCGGCGATCGAGCTTCTGAAGACGATGTCGGTGGCGCTGATCACCACCCTCTTCGCGCTGCCGCTCGGCCTGCTGGTGGCGTGGTGCCTGCTCGCGGTCGTCAACGTCAAGGCGTTCGGCTGGCGGCTGCCGTTTCATGTCTTCCCGATGCAATTGCTGTGGCTCGCGGGCGTCGCGATGGCGGCCGCGGTCGCCGCGTCTGCGCTCCCCGTCATCCGGCTGGCGCGCATGCAGCCGGCGAGCCTGATCAGGATTTTTGCCAATGAGCGGTAGCGGCCTGATCACCCGCCGCGGCTTCATCGGCGGCGCGCTCCTCGCAGGACTCGGCGGCAAGGCGCTCGCGCAGGGCTTTGCCGGGCTTGGCGAAAGCGCGGATGGATTTGCGCCGTGTCGTTCCCGGCAAGCGCCTTTGCATTTCCCGCCGATCACGGCCCGCATCCGGAATTTCGCATCGAGTGGTGGTATGTGACGGCCAATCTCGCCGACGCGCGCGGCGCGGCCTATGGCGCGCAATGGACGCTGTTTCGACAGGCGATCGCGGCGGGCGGCGCCGCAGGAAGGCTGGGCCAACCAGCAGATCTGGATGGGCCATGCCGCGGTGACCCGCGCCGATACGCATCGCGTTAGCCCAGACGTTTGCGCGCGGCGGCGTCGGTCAGGCCGGCGTCGAGGCAAAGCCGTTTCGCGCCTGGATCGATGCCTGGGAGATGCGCGGGCTCGATCCGATCAACGACGACAATATCGCGCCGCTCGAACTGAACGCGTCGGGCGCCGACTTCAGCTACGCGCTGCGCCTCGACGCGGATCGGCCGCTGGTGCTGCAGGGCGACGGCGGCTACAGCCGCAAATCGCTGCGCGAACAGGCCTCCTATTATTACAGCCAGCCGCATTATACGGCGAAGGGCAGCATCACCATCGACGACAAGCCGGTCGAGGTCACCGGACAGGCCTGGCTCGACCGGGAGTGGAGCAGCCAGCCGCTGGCGTCGGATCAGAGCGGATGGGACTGGCTCTCGCTGCATTTCAGCGCCGGCGACAAGCTGATGCTGTACCGGATGCGCCAGACCGACGGCAAGCATTACGGCTCCGGCAAATGGATCGCGCCCGACGGCAAGACCGAACTGCTCGCCTCCGCCGACATCACGATGACGCCGCTGGCCTTCACCGAGATCGAGGGACGAAAAATCCCGACCGCGTGGCGCATCGCCATTCCGAAGATCGCGCTCGCGATCGAATGCACACCGCTCAATGCGCGAAGCTGGATGGGCACCAGCTTTCCCTATTGGGAAGGCCCGATCAGCTTTGCCGGCAGCCACGCCGGATTAGGCTATCTGGAAATGACGGGCTATTAAGGCCGTCGCACGAAACAGGGGAAATTTCAGCGATGTATCACTTCACCGCGCTCGTCACCTTGCTGGCGATCCTGGTCTACTTCTACTCATCGATTCTGGTGTCGCGGGCGCGCGGCAAGTTCGGCGTCAAGCTGCCGGCCATCTCGGGCAATCCCGATTTCGAGCGCGTGTTTCGCGCGCAGATGAACACGCTGGAATGGCTGCCGATCTTCCTGCCGTCGCTGTGGCTGTTCGCGATCTATATCGGCGACGGCATCGCGGCCGCGCTCGGGCTGGTCTGGGTCATCGGCCGCATTCTCTACGTGCTCGGCTATGCCAGGGCGGTGAAGGACCGCGGCCCTGGCTTTGCGATCCAGGCGCTGGCGGCGATCGCGCTGTGGGTGGGAGCGTTCGGCGCCATCGTGTGGCGGATGGTGCAGGCGTGAGTGACGAACTCATCTCCACGTCGTCCCGGCCTTGAGCCGGGACCCATACGCGCAGCGTTCTATCGATGAAGTGAGCAATGCCAGACGCACCGTTCTAACAACGAGTCGCCTGATGGTTATGGGTCCGCTGCGTTCGCAGGGACGACGGACGAGACTCTACTTCACCAGCGGGCAGCCGGAATCCTTTGCCGCCGGGAACGCCTTGTCGCCGGGCACCACGGCGAGCTGCTTGTAGTAGTCCCACGGCTTCTTCGATTCCGACGGCTTCTTGACCTCGAACAGATAGAGGTCGTGCACCATGCGGCCGTTTTCGAGCACCTTGCCGCCTTGCGCAAAATCGTCGTCGACCGGAAGCTCCTTCAGCTTCTTGGCGACCGCATCGGTATCCTTGGTGCCGGCCGCCTTGACCGCCTTGAGATATTGCAGCGTCGCCGAATAGGTGCCGGCCTGGATCATGTTCGGCATGCGGCCGGTACGCTTGAAGAAGCGTTCGGCGAGATTGCGGCTCTTGTCGTCGCGGTCCCAGTAATAGCCTTCCGTCAGCACCAGGCCTTGCGCGGCGTCGAGCCCGAGGCCGTGGACTTCGGCCAGCGTCAGCAGCAGGCCGGCCAGCTTCTGGCCGCTCTTGACGATGCCGAATTCCGCCGCCTGCTTGATCGAGTTGGTGGTGTCGAGGCCGGCATTGGCGAGGCCGATGATCTTGGCCTTCGAGCTCTGCGCCTGCAGCAGGAAGGACGAGAAGTCCGACGAGTTGAGCGGAATGCGGACCGAACCCACCACCTTGCCGCCCTTGGCCTTGACGAAATCGCTGGTGTCCTTCTCGAGCGCATAGCCGAAGGCGTAGTCGGCGGTCATGAAGAACCAGCTATCGCCGCCGGCTTCCACCAACGAGCCGCCGGTGCCGAACGCCAGCGCATGCGTATCGTAGGCCCAGTGGAATCCGTAGGGCTGGCAGGCGTCGCCGGTGAGACGCGAGGTCGCCGCGCCGACCACGATGTCGATCTTCTTCTTCTCCTTCGAAAGCTCGTGGACGGCGAGCGCGACGGAGGAGGTCGTCAGCTCGGTGATCATGTCGACGTTTTCGACATCGTACCAGCGCCGCGCGATGGCGCTGCCGAGATCCGGCTTGTTCTGGTGGTCGGCGGAGATGACTTCGATCTTCTGGCCGAGCACCTCGCCGCCGAAATCCTCGATCGCCATCTTGGCGGCCTCGAACGACCATTTGCCGCCGTAATCGGCGTAGACCCCGGACTGATCGTTCAGAATACCGATCTTGACGCCCTGCGCCGATGCCGGCGCGGCGAGCAAGAGACCACCCGCCGCAACGGCGGCTAACAATCCCGACTTCATTTTTTTCTCCCGGAATTTTTTGTCAGAGGAACCTGGCAACACTATTCAATAACCCCGTGCCTGCCCATCCATTTCGGGTAAGCCAAAAGTATGGGGAGCGCTTGACGGGGCGCGCCAACGCCCTATCCGTCATTCCGAGGCGCGCGCAGCACACTCACGCCACGGCTGGCTTCTTGACGTTCTTCCCGTCCGCCAGGTTCCGCACGATCACATAGAAGATCGGCGTGAAGATCAGGCCGAACAGCGTCACCCCGAGCATGCCGAAGAACACGGCGACGCCGACCGCCTGCCGCATCTCCGATCCCGAGCCGGTCGAGATCACCAGCGGCAGCACGCCGAGAATGAAGGCGAACGAGGTCATCAGGATCGGCCGCAACCGCAGCCGGCAGGCTTCGACCACGGCCTCCAGCCGCGGCTTGCCCTCCAGCTCGATATCGCGCGCAAACTCGACGATCAGAATGGCGTTCTTGGCCGCGAGCCCCACCAGCACCACGAACCCGATCTGGGTCAGGATGTTGACGTCCTGCCCCATGATCCGCACGCCGATGGTGGCGGCCAACAGACACATCGGCACGATCAGGATGACCGCGAACGGCAGGCTCCACGAGCCATATTGCGCCGCCAGCACCAGGAACACGAACAGCACGCAGATCGGAAACACGTAGAGGCCGGTGTTGCCGCCGGTGACCTGCTGATAGGACAGATCCGTCCATTCGAACGAGAAGCCGCTCGGCAGCGTATCCTCGGCCAGCTTCTTCATGGTGTTGATGGCGGTCGCCGAACTGGTGCCGGGCAGCGTGTCGCCCTGCAGTTCGGACGCGGGATAGAGATTGTAGCGCGCGACGCGGTCGGGCCCTGAGACGTCACGGAAACTCACGACGCTGCCGAGCATCACCATGTCGCCGGCGGCGTTGCGGGTGCGCAGGCGCGCCAGATCGGCGGTTTCTTTCCGGAACGGCAGGTCGGCCTGCGCCGTCACGTGGTAGGTGCGGCCGAACAGATTGAAGTCGTTGACATAGGACGAGCCGAAATAGGTCTGGATCGTGTCGGTGATCCCCGCAATCGGCACGCCGAGCTTCTGCGCCCTGACGCGATCGATGTCGACGAACAGTTGCGGCGTGTTGGCGGAAAACGGCGAGAACACCTGGGTCAGTCCGGGCGCCTTGCGCGCCGCGCCGACCAGTTCGTCGGTCGCCGAGGCAAGCAGTTCTGAGCCGCGGCCCTGACGGTCCTGGATCCGCATGGTGAAGCCACCGCCGGTGCCGATGCCGGGCACCGCGGGCGGCGGGATGACGATGATGAAGGCGCCCTGGATGCTCGCCAGCCGCGTGCGCAGATTGTTGGTGACCGCCAGCGCGGACAATCCCTTCTTGTGGCGCTCTTCCGCATCCTCGAACACCGGGAACAAGGCCGCGGCATTGCTCGCCTGCGTCCGTGTCGCGCCCGAAAAGCCGGCAAACGCCGCCACCCGAATGATGCCCGGCGTATCCAGCGCAATTCGCTCGATCTCACGCACGATCTCGGTGGTGCGCGCCAGCGACGCCGCGCCCGGCAACTGCACCGAGACGATGACGTAGCCGCGGTCCTGCGCCGGAATAAAACCTTGCGGCGTGGTCGCCAGCAGCCATCCGGCGCTGCCGATCAGCACCGCATAGAGTGCCAGCATCAGAACCGAATGCCGGATCACGAAATCGGCGGCGCTGCCGTAGCCATGCGACAGCCGATCGAAACCGCGATTGAACACGCCGGTAAACGCGTCCCAGCCGCGTGCGATGAAATTCCAGCTTGCCGGCGGTCGCTTGTCCTCATGCGGCTGCAGGATCAGCGAGGCCAGCGCCGGCGAAAGCGTCAGCGAACAGAAACAGGAGATCGCGGTGGCTACGGCAATAGTCACGGCGAACTGCTGGAAGAACTGTCCGGAGATGCCGCCAAGGAACGCGGTCGGCACGAACACCGCGCACAGCACCAGCGCGATCGACACCAGCGCGCCGCCGACCTCTTCCATGGTACGCAACGCGGCATCGCGCCGGCTCATGCCGTGCGCGAGATGGCGCTCGACATTCTCGACCACCACGATCGCGTCGTCGACCACGATGCCGACCGCGAGCACGAGCCCGAACAAAGTGAGATTGTTGATCGAGAATCCCAGCGCCGCCATCACCGCGAAGGTGCCGACCAGCGACACCGGTATGGCGATGATCGGGATAATAGCGGGACGCCAGCCCTGCAGGAACACCAGCACCACGATCACGACCAGCGCCATCGCCTCGTAGATCGTCTTGATCAGCTCGCTGACGGACTGCGCGATGAATTCGGTCGGGTTGTAGCCGATGTTGTAGTCGAGCCCCTTCGGGAAGCTCGCCTTCAGCCGCTCCATGGTGTTGACGATACCCTTCGCGGTCGCCAGCGCGTTCGAGCCGGGCCGCTGGGTCACCAGCATAGCCACTGCGGATTTGCGCAGCAGGAAGCTGTTGGTGGTGTAGGCCAGCGCGCCGAGTTCGATCCGCGCGACATCGCGCAGCTTGACGGTGCGCCCGTCGGAGCCGGCCTTGACCACGATCTCCTCGAACTGTTTTGGATCCTTCAGCCGGCCGGTAAAGGTGAGGTTCGGCGAGAAAGCGCGGTCCGAGATCGGCGGTTCCGCGATCTGGCCACCGGCGATCTGCACGTTCTGCGCGCGGATCGCCGCCACCACTTCGGCCGCGGTCAGCCCCAGCGTGGCGATCTTGTCGGGATCGAGCCACAGCCGCATCGAATAGTCGCGCGCGCCGAACATCTGGATATCGCCGACGCCGTCAAGCCGAAGCAACTGGTCGCGGACCTGCAGCAGCGCGTAGTTGGAGATATAGAGCTGGTCGAACGTGTCGTCCGGCGACAGCATGAACGCGACCATCAGAATGTCGGGGCTGTTCTTGCGCGTGACGACGCCGTTGCGCTGCACCTCTTCCGGCAACCGCGGCTGCGCGATGGCAACGCGGTTCTGCACCAGCACCTGGGCCTTGTCGAGATCGGTACCGAGCTTGAACGTGACCGTGATCGTCAACTGCCCGTTCGAGGTCGCCTGGCTGTAGAGATACAGCATATCCTCGACGCCGTTGATCTCCTGCTCGATCGGGGCGGCGACCGTATCCGAGACGGTTTGCGCCGAGGCGCCCGGATATTGCGTGGTGACCACCACCGTCGGCGGCACCACCTGCGGATATTCCGAGACCGGCAATGTCGTGTAGGCGATCGCGCCGACAATCAGCAGCACGATCGACAGCACCATCGCCAGGATGGGCTGGTTGATGGAGAGCCGGCCCAGATTCATGTCTTGCCACCGGCCGGCTTGGCCTCGGCCGTGTGCGGGGTGACCTTTGCCCCGACACGCGCACGCTGCAGGCCGTCGACGATGACGCGGTCTTCCGGCTTGAGCCCCTCGCGGATCACGCGGAGGCCTTCATCTAGCGGCCCGAGCGTCACCGGCTTCGCTTCGACCGTATTGTCATCCTTGACGACGAAAACGATCTTGCGCGACTGGTCGGTCGCGATCGCCGTGTCCGGCAGCAGCAATGCCTCATAGGGCGAACTGCCGATGATCCGGACCCGGCCGAACTGGCCGGGGAGGATCGAGAGGTTCGTGTTCGGGATGACCGCGCGGGTGCGCAGTGTCCCGGTCGAGACATCGAGGCGGTTATCGAGGAAATCCACCTTGCCCTCCAGCGAGGGTTTTGTTTCGCCGGTCAGCGTCACCTGCACCGGGTTCGGCGTATCGCGCGAACTCGGCCGCTTGCCTTCGGACCAAAGCCGGCTGTTCCGCTGGTAGGTCGCCTCGTCGACGTCGAAATAGATGTAGATCGGATCGAGCGAGACGATCGAGGTCAGCAGCGTCGAACCGCCGTCGCTGCCCTGCACGAGATTGCCGGGGGTGACGAGGTGTCGGCTGACGCGGCCCGTGATCGGCGCCATCACATGGGTGAATTCGATATTGAGCTTGGCGGCCTTGAGCGCGCCTTCGGCCTGCATTTCCGCGGCATGCGCGGCCTGCAAGGTCTGGCGGCGCTGGTCGACGATGGAATCGGATACCGCCTGGGTCTGGTTCAGGGTCAGCGCACGGTCGAGTTCGCGTTTGGCGAGTTCCGCTTTCGCGCGTGCGTCCGACAATTGGCCATCGGCCTGCTCGGCAACCGCCTCGAACGGACGGGCGTCGATCACGTACAGCAGATCGCCGGTCTTGACGATAGAGCCGTCGCGGAATTCGACCGACGTCACAAAGCCGCCGACGCGGGCGCGAACCTGGACCTCCTGGACCGCGTCGAACCGGCCGGTGAATTCATCCCAGTCGGTCACCGTGCGCTTCACCGGCTGCGCAACCGTAACTGGCGGCGCCGCGGCAGCCGGCTGTTGCGGCGGCTTGTCGCCACACGCCGACAGCGCCAGCGCGAGCAGCGGGGTCAACCATTTGAAGCTATGAGGTGAACGCATGTCGGCCCCCGCCGGCAAAGCCGGACGTTTCAATTGCTCAGTTGCGGTCAAACCCCATCTCCCGTCTCGACATCCCTGATGGATGAAAGCCGCCGTGGAACTTTGGCGGAGGCCACAGATGTGATCAGCTCCCAGTCTCGTCAAGAAGCCGCAGGGATCAAGCACAATCGTTATGCATTCGCGCAGGCAACGCCCTGCGCCACGCAAATCTCGGTAGCGAGGCGCATTGCAGTGAACGCCCCAGCTAACCGCCGGCTGGTGACGAAAACGTGACGTCGCTGGCCGCCGTCGTAGGATGGGTTTCGCTGCAGCGATACCCATCAACGCCAGTGCGGATCGCGATGGGTATCGCTGCGCTCCACCCATCCTACGGGGCTCTAAGGAGGCGACAGCATCATCTTCATGCATGACGTCCCGCATTTCCTCGGCTAACCTTAGCGCCAAGGATCGTAACAAGGCTCGCCACAAGGGCCAAAAATGTCCGGGGAGGACAGCCGTGCATAAAGGTCGTGTCGTATTCGGCGCGATGGATGAGGTCGTGTTCGGGCGGCCGGCATCCGAGGCGATTGTCGAACAGCTGAACCGGCTCGACGCAAAACGCGCGTTCCTGATGGTCAGCGGCACGCTGAACCGCGAAACCGACGAGATCGAGAACATTCGCCGCGTGCTGGGGCCGCGCTGCGTCGGCACGTTCGATGCGATGCCGGCGCATACGCCGCGCGCGGCGGTCATTGCCGCGGCAGACCAGGCCCGCGCCGTCGGGGCCGACCTCATCGTGACCATCGGCGGCGGTTCGATCACCGACGGCGCCAAAGCTGTCCAGCTTTGCCTCGCCAACGACATCCGCAAGCCCGACGATATCGACCGGATCAGGGCCGGGCGCGGCACTCCGCCGCAACTCACGGCGCCGACGGTGCGCCAGATCAGCGTGCCGACGACGATTGCCGGCGGCGAGTTTTCCGCCACGGCAGGGGTCACCAACGAGAAGACCAAGGTCAAGGAATCGCTGCGCCACCCGCTGGTGATGCCGCGCGCCGTGATCCTCGATCCCTGGCTCAGCATGAACACGCCGGAATGGCTGTGGCTTTCGACCGGGATCCGCGCCGTCGACCATTGCGTCGAGGGCATCTGCTCGCGCGAGGCGCAGCCCTATGGCGACGCCCAGGCGCTGAAGGGGCTGTCGATGCTGGCGCAGGCCATGCCGCGGGTGAAGGCCAACGCCAATGATCTCGACGCACGGATGGATTGCCAGATCGGGACCTGGCTTTCGACCGGTCCGTTGACTTCCGGCGTGCCGATGGGCGCCAGCCACGGCATCGGCTACGTGCTCGGCGCGGAGTTCGGCGTGCCGCATGGCTACACCTCCTGCGTGATGCTGCCGTCGGTGATGCGCTGGAACAAACCGGCCAATGCCGATCGGCAGGCGCTGGTGGCCGCCGCCATGGGGCATCCGAACGATGACGCCGGCGACGTGCTCGACGCCTTCATTCGTAACCTCGGCATGCCGCGCAGCCTGCGCGAGGTCAAGGTTGGGCCCGAGCATTTCGACCGGATCGCGCAGCAGGCAATGGCAACGCCCTGGGTACCGCGCAACCCGCGCAAGATCGAGGGACCGGCGCAGGTGCGCGAAATTCTGGATATGGCCGCGTAGGGAGACCAAAGCCAACATGTACACTGGCAAGCATGCGCATCTTCGTCCGCTTCAGCCCGCCTTCATCATGGCGAGCACGGGCGAAACGGTCACCTATCGCGAGCTGGAGGCGCGCAGCAACCGGCTCGCGCATTTGTTTCGCAACCATGGCCTGAAACGGCTCGACCACTATTCGATCTTCATGGAGAACAATAGCCGCTATCTCGAAGCCTGCGGCGCCGGCGAACGCTCCGGCCTCTATTACACCTGCGTGAACTCCTATCTGACCGCGGGCGAGCTCGCCTACATCCTGACCAACAGCCAGTCGCGCATCCTCATCACGTCAAAGGAAAAACTCGATATCGCGCGCGAGGCGTTGAAGGAGTGCCCCAGGGTCGAACTCTGCATCGTCGCCGATGGCGAGGGCGAAAGCGATCGCATCGTTGGCCTGCAGGAAGTCACGGCAGATTTGCCGCACACCCCGATATCAGACGAGTGGGTCGGCACCGCGATGCTTTATTCCTCCGGCACCACGGGCCGCCCGAAGGGGATTCTGCGCCCGCTGCCGGAACTGCCGGCCGACCAGCAATTGCCGCTGTTCGATTTCCTGGTGAAGATCTGGCAGTACCGCGAGGGCATGATCTACCTGTCGCCCGCACCGCTCTATCATTCGGCGCCGCAGGCCGCCGTCAACCTCACGATCAAGATGGGCGGCACCGCCATCATCATGGAGCGGTTCGATCCCGAACATTATCTCGCGCTGATCCCGAAATGGGGCGTCACCCACACCCAGCTCGTGCCGACAATGTTCTCGCGGATGTTGAAGCTGCCGGAGGAGGTGCGCACGCGCTACGATCTTTCATCGCTCGAGATCGCGGTTCACGCCGCCGCTCCCTGCCCTGCGGCGGTGAAGGCCGACATCATCAAATGGTGGGGGCCGGTCATCCACGAATATTACGGCGCAACCGAAGGGCTCGGCTTCACCGCCTGCAACAGCGAGGAATGGCTGGCCCATCGCGGCACCGTGGGCCGGGTGCTGCTCGGCGATTTGCACATCCTCGATGAAAATATGCAGCCCTGCCCGGTCGGCACGGCGGGCACGGTGTGGTTCAAGACAGCCACGCCGTTCGAATATTTCAACGACCCGGGCAAGACGCAGGAGGCCCGTTCGACCGACGGCAGCATGAGCACGGTCGGTGACGTCGGCTATGTCGATGACGACGGCTATCTCTATTTGACCGATCGCGCCACGTTCATGATCATTTCCGGTGGCGTCAACATCTACCCGCAGGAATGCGAGAACCTGTTGATCACCCATCCCAAGATCGCGGATGCCGCCGTGTTCGGCGTGCCCAATCCGGATCTCGGCGAGGAAGTGAAGGCGGTGGTGCAACCGATGCCGGGGGTTTCGCCCGATCAGGAGCTGGCCGACGAACTGATCGCCTTCTGCAGCCAGTCGCTGTCGCGCCAGAAAGTGCCGCGTTCGATCGATTTCGAGGCCGAGCTGCCGCGGCTTCCGACCGGAAAACTCTACAAGCGGCTGTTGCGCGATCGCTACTGGGGCAACAAGACCTCGCGGATCGTGTAATGCCGACGCGTGGTGGTGCGGTGCATCATCTCCGGGTGAGGCATTGTGGCGCGAACGGCGCAGCAATCCGCCGGCGGAATTTCGGGTAAACAGCCCAAAAGGAGCCTGCAAGTTCCGCGACGTGGACTTTCAGTAGTCCGAATTGTCAATCCTCGCATTGGCTTGCCCGGTTGCTCCAGCGCTTCACCGTGGTATCGTCGATACCAATCGGCCAATTGAGACCGAAAAAAGTGGAGGGGATCATGCGGAGCGTGCAAGCGCTTGCCGTCGCGGTGTTGTTATTGCTGCCGGCTTTTGACGTTGCATCGGCGGGTGAGCCGAAACAGGGCGGCATCCTCAGGGTCTATCACCGCGACAGCCCGGGCAGCGCCTCGATCCACGAGGGCGCGACCTATTCGATCAACATTCCCTTCATGCCGGTTTTCAACAACCTCGTCGTGTTCAAGCAGGACGTGGCGCAAAACAGCGTGGACTTGATCGTCCCGGATCTCGCGGAGAGCTGGGCCTGGAGCAGCGACAACAAGAAGCTGACCTTCAAGCTGCGGCAGGGCGTCAAATGGCATGACGGCAAGCCGTTCACCTCCGCCGACGTCAAATGCACCTTCGACATGCTGATGGGCAAGTCGCAGCAGAAATTCCGCCAGAACCCGCGCAAGTCCTGGTACGATCAGGTCAGCGACGTGACGGTCAACGGCGATTTCGAAGCGTCGTTCAATCTGAAACGGCCGCAACCGGCACTGTTGTCCCTGCTCGCCTCCGGCTATACGCCGGTCTATCCCTGTCACGTCTCGCCGGGCGAGATGCGTACCCACCCGATCGGCACCGGGCCGTTCAAGTTCGTCGAGTTCAAGGCCAACGAGTTGATCAAGCTCACCAAAAATCCCGACTACTTCAAGAAGGGCCTGCCGCATCTCGACGGCATCGAATTCACCATCATTACCAACCGTTCGACCGCGATTCTCGGATTTGTCTCCGGGAAATTCGACATGACGTTTCCGACCGAAGTGTCGATTCCGCTGCTCAAGGAGGTCAAGACGCAGGCGCCGAACGCGGTTTGCGTGGTCGAGCCGATCAACGTATCGACCAACATCATCGTCAACTCGTCCTCCCCGCCGTTCGACAATGCCGACATTCGCCGCGCCCTGGCGCTGGCGCTGGATCGCAAGGCGTTCGTCCAGATCATGTTCGAGGGACAGGCCGATATCGGTGGCACGATGCTGCCGGCACCGGGGGGCCTGTGGGCGATGCCGAAGGAAATGCTGGAATCGATCCCGGGCTACGGCCCCGACATCAACGCCAACCGGGAAGAGGCGCGCAAACTGATGCAGAAGGCGGGTTACGGCCCGGACAAGCGTCTCGCAGTCAAGGTTTCGACGCGCAACATTCCGGTCTACCGCGATCCCGCCGTCATCCTGATCGACCAGCTGAAGAGCATCTACATCGATGCCGAACTCGACGTCGTCGATACCGCACAATGGTTCCCGAAGGTCGCGCGCAAGGACTACGCGCTCGGTCTCAACCTCACCGGCAATGCCGTGGACGATCCCGACCAGTCCTTCTACGAGAACTATTCCTGCGGATCGGAGCGGAACTACACCAATTACTGCAACAAGGAGATCGAGAAGCTGTTCGACCAGCAATCCGCCGAGACCGACAAGGAGAAGCGCAAGAAGCTGGTTTGGGAAATCGACAAGAAGTTGCAGGAGGACGTGGCGCGCCCGATCATCTACCACGGCCGCATGGGTTCGTGCTGGCAACCCTACGTCAAGGGCATCACCATCATGGTGAACAGCTCCTATAACGGCTATCGTTACGAAGACGTCTGGATGGACAAGTAAAGTCCAGCCGTACAAACGTACAAACATAGCGTTTTCGAGCGAAGTGGCATCCGGTTCGCGTGAAGAAAACGCGTCAAAACAACAGAACTGGAGTTCGGTTCCGATTTAATCGGAATCGAACTCAAGCCAGCCTGCCAGGGAGAACCGCCTAGGTGTTTGCTTATATCGTGCGACGCCTCGCCTTGATGCTCGTGACCCTGATCGGGATCTCGATCATCATCTTCGTGCTGCTGCGCGTTGTCCCCGGCAATATCGTCGACATCCTGTTCGACGCCGCCGGCTTCGTCGATCCCACCGACAAGGCCAATCTCGAAAAGGAACTCGGCCTCAATTTGCCGATCTGGCAGCAATATCTGAACTGGATCGGCGGGCTGCTGCATGGCGATCTCGGCTATTCCTATGTGTCGGAAAAGCCGGCGCTGCAGGAGATATTGCCGCGCATTCCGATCACGGCGCGACTGGCGGCGCTTGCTTTGCTGTTCTCCGCTTCGATCGGCATTCCGCTTGGCGTCATCAGCGCCGTGCACCAGGGCTCGCGGCTCGACTATGCCTTGCGCATCGTCAGCCTGAGCGGGCTGTCGCTGCCCTCGTTCTGGCTCGGGCTACTGATCCTGATGGCGTCGGTCTCGCTGTTCGGCAGCATGCCGATCTACAATCCGAATCCGAAGACCTGGACCGAGGCGTTCGCGATCTATGCCGTCCCGGCCATGGCGGTCGGCTTTCGCAGCGCCGCGCTGACCATGCGGATCACGCGCTCCTCGATGCTGGAAATCCTGCGGCAGGACTACATCCGCACCGCGCGCGCCAAGGGCGCCTCCGAGACCTCGGTGAATTATCGCCACGCGCTGAAGAACGCCATTCTCCCGGTCATTACCGTGATCGGCATCGAGGCGGCGTTCCTGATCGGCGGGCTGATCGTCACCGAGACCGTGTTCAATATTCCCGGCGTCGCCCGCTTCCTGGTCGAGGCGCTGCGCTGGCGCGATTACCCGATCGTCCAGAACCTCGTGATGCTGATCGCCGTGGTCGTGGTGGTCGCGAACTTCACCGTCGACATGCTTTACGCCGCGATCGATCCGCGCATCCGGTATGGGGATTAACAGCTTGGCCACCATCAATTTCGATAGCGAGTTAAGACGGGCCGGCGCCTATTCGACGCACGGCTGGCGCCGCCTGTTGTTTCTCGCGCAGCGCTATATGCTCGGCACGATCGGCCTTGTCATCATGGTGATGTTCGTCTGGATGGCGATCTCGGCCGACCTGATCTGCCGTTACGATCCGCTCAGCGTCGATTCCGCGCAACGGCTGGCCGGGCCCAGCGTCCGGCACTGGATGGGAACCGATTCATTCGGCCGCGACGTCTGGAGCCGGATCGTCCATGGCGCGCGGGTATCGCTGGCGGTCGGCATCGGTGCCACCGCGCTCGGATCGTCACTCGGCGTCCTCGTCGGCCTCGCCTCGGGCTATCTGTCAGGCTGGGTCGACCTGGTGTTCCAGCGCATCACCGATATTCTGCAGGCCCTGCCCTTGCTGGTGCTGGCGCTGGTGATGACCGCGGCGCTCGGACCGTCGCTGCCGAACGTGATCATCGCCATTGCGATTCCGCTGATCCCCACGGTTGCCCGCGTGATCCGCGCCAATACGCTGGCGCTGCGCGAACTGCCGTTCGTCGAGGCCGCCAAATCGATCGGCATGAGCGAGACCCGCATCGCGTTCCGCCATGTGCTGCCCAACACGCTGGCGCCGCTGATCGTGCTGGCGACCGCGCAGCTCGGCTCCACCATCCTCACCGAGGCTTCGCTGTCGTTCCTCGGCCTCGGCATTCCCGAGCCGTATCCGTCCTGGGGACGCATGCTGTCGGAATCGGCGGCGGAATATGTCCGCACCGCCCCGTGGCTGGTGATCTTCCCGGGGGTAGCGATCAGCCTGGCCGTATTCGGCACCAATCTGTTCGGTGACGCGCTGCGCGACATCCTCGACCCGAGGCAGCGCGGCTGATGACCGAGGCGCAGAAGGACGACATGGTTCTCGATGTGAAGAACCTGCAGACGGTGTTTTTCACCAATTCGGGACTGTTCCGCGCGGTCGACGACCTGTCGTTCAGCGTCCGCCGCGGCGAGACGCTGGCGATCGTCGGCGAATCCGGCTGCGGCAAGAGCGTGACCGCACTGTCGGTGATGCGGCTGGTGCCGGACCCGCCAGGCCGGGTGATCGGCGGCTCGGTGACGCTGGAAGGCACCGACCTGCTCGGCCTCGGCGAGGCCGAGATGCGCAAGATCCGCGGCAACCGCATCTCGATGATTTTTCAGGAGCCGATGACCTCGCTCAATCCGGTGATGCGGATCGGCGACCAGATCACCGAGGTGCTGCGCCTGCACCGGGAAATGACCTCCAAGGAAACCTGGGCGAAGGCGGTCGAGATGCTGCGCCTGGTACGTATCCCCGAGCCGGAGCGGCGGGCGCAGGAATATCCGCATCAGCTTTCCGGCGGCATGCGGCAGCGCGCGATGATCGCGATGGCGCTGGCGTGCCGCCCGGTGCTGTTGATCGCGGACGAGCCAACCACCGCGCTCGACGTGACGATCCAGGCGCAGATCCTGGCGCTGATCGTCGATCTGCAGAAGACACTCGGCACCGGGCTGGTCCTGATCACGCACGACCTCGGCGTGGTGGCACAAACCGCACAGCGCGTCATCGTCATGTATGCCGGCAAGAAGGTCGAGGAAGCGACGGTGGAAGATCTGTTCGCGAATCCGAGACACCCGTATACACGCGGGCTGATGGCCTCGATGCCTGCGGTGATTTCGTTCGGCGCCAAGACCGATGCGCGACTGAACGAAATTCCCGGCATGGTACCGTCGCTGACCAACCTTCCGCCGGGCTGCGCCTTTGCGCCGCGCTGCAGCCTCGCCATCGATCGCTGCCGCGCCGAATATCCGCCATTGCAGGAAGTCGATGGCGGTCATCTCTCGGCATGCTGGCGCGCGGCGGAACTGGTGGGCGCGCCATGACCGATCAACGTCCTCTGTTGGAGGTCACCGACCTCGTCAAGCATTACGCGGTGCGCGGCGGCGTACTGCGCCGGCAAGTGGGCACGGTGCATGCCGTCGACGGCGTAAGCTTCTCGGTCGGCAAGGGTGAGACGCTTGGGCTGGTCGGCGAATCCGGCTGCGGCAAATCGACGGTCGCGCGCAGCGTGCTGCGGCTGGTGGAGCCGTCCTCTGGCGCCATCAAACTCAACGGCATCGACATCACGGGTCTCAGCAAGTCTGAGATGCGGCCGCACCGGCGTTCGATGCAGATCGTGTTCCAGGACCCGTTCGCCTCGCTCAACCCACGCATGACCGCGGGCGATATCGTCGGCGAACCGCTCAGTGTGCACGGCCTTGCCACCGGCCGCGCGCAACAAGAACGCGTCGCCGAACTGTTCGCCCAGGTCGGCTTGCGCGCCGACCAGATGAAGAACTACCCGCACCAATTCTCCGGCGGCCAGCGCCAGCGCATCTGCATTGCCCGTGCCCTGTCGCTCGGGCCGAAACTGATCGTGTGCGACGAGCCGGTCTCGGCGCTCGACGTCTCGATCCAGGCGCAGGTCATCAATCTCTTGATCGACCTGCAGCGCAAGAACGACTTTTCTTATCTGTTCATCGCGCACGATCTCGCCGTGGTCGCCCACATCAGCCACCGCGTCGCCGTGATGTATCTCGGGCGCATCGTCGAGATCGCCGACAAGACCGAACTGTTCGCCAACCCGCGCCATCCCTACACACAGGCGCTGCTGGCCTCGGTGCCGATTGCCGATCCCAAGGCAAAGAAACTGGCGCCGATGGTCGACGGCGACGTCCCGAGCCCGATCAACCCGCCGTCCGGATGCGCCTTCCACACCCGCTGCCGCTACGCCATGGACCGCTGCAAGCTGGAGCGACCGGGATTAGTGGAAACCGGCGCAGGGCATCAGGTGGCGTGCTGGCTGAATGACGGCACGGGGCGGCCGGAGAATTCATAGGGTGGTGCCGTAGCCCGGGCGAGCGAAGCGCCCCCAGGGACCGGTCCCGCATATCGCTCCGCTCATGCGGGCTACATCAAAACGTAGGTCTCGTAGGGTGGGCAAAGCGACTTGTCCGCCGTAGCTCGAAGAGCGAAGGCGGAAGCGTGCCCACCATCTTACAGCCCGCTCGGTGATAGATGGTGGGCACGTCGCTGACGCTCCTTTGCCCACCCTACGCAGCTACGCAGCCCCCGCGATCTCCACGACGACCCTGCCCGTCGTCACCTGCTCGCCTTCGGCGACATCAATCGACGACACCGTGCCCGCGACACCCGCCGTGTGCACATGCTCCATCTTCATCGCCTCCAACGTCATCACAGGTTGCCCGGCGGCAACCTGCTCCCCGGCCTTGACCAGCACGGCGACCACGCGGCCGTTCATCGCCGCGCGCACCTTGCCGTCGCCGCCGGCCGCCGTGGCTGAAGCCGGTGCTGCGAGAGTAATATCGCGGACCGCAATCGTCACTCCGCGATGCAGAACATACAGCCGGTCGCCATCGCGCAAAAACCTCACCGATTCCATCATGCCGTCGGTGCGGAAGCGGATCGTATCGGAACCAAGCTCGTCAATCTCGAAGCGAAGCTCGCTGCCATCGACGACGGCGACATACCCGCCGTCGCGGCCGCGCACGATGTCCACCTCCTGCGCGCCATTCCCGAGATCGATCCGCATCGTCAGCGGAAACGTCGCGGCCAGACTTCGCCCGCCGCGCCACGGCGGCGCATGGAGGTTGGTGACGTAGAGCAGCAAGGCGGCCAGCGCAGCTTCCGCCTTGTCGTTTGGACGTGGCGCCAGCAATTCGTCGCGATGCTGGCCGATGAAAGAAGTGGTCGCCTCGCCCTTGGCAAAACCGGGATGGCGCAGGCAGGAAATCAGAAATCCCTGATTGGTGGTGACGCCGAATGCCGCGGTCTGCTCCAGTGCGCAAATCAGCCGGCCCCGCGCCTCGTTGCGGTCGGCGCCATGGCTGATGATCTTGGCGATCATGGAATCATAGAACGGCGGAATCTCGGAGCCGGATTGCAGCGCGTGCTCGACGCGAACGCCATCCGGCATCTGCCACAGCGCCATTTTGCCTGACTGCGGCATGAAATCGTGATCGGTGTCCTCCGAACACAGCCGCACCTCGATGGCATGGCCGGAGAACTTGATATCCTCCTGCACAAGCCCCAACGGCTCGCCGCTGGCAACGCGCAACTGCAGTTCGACGAGATCGAGACCGGTGATCGCCTCGGTAACGGGATGCTCGACCTGCAGCCGCGTGTTCATTTCCATGAAATAGAACTCGCCCGATGGATCGAGCAGGAATTCCAGCGTTCCCGCCCCTTCATAGCGAAGTTGTTTCACCGCGGCGACAGCGACGTCGCCCATGCGCGCTCGCAATTTTCGCGTCACCTTCGGCGACGGCGCTTCCTCGATCAGCTTCTGGTGCCGGCGCTGTACCGAGCAATCGCGCTCGCCGAGATGAACCGCGTTGCCATAGCGGTCGCCAAACACCTGGATTTCGATGTGCCGGGGATCGACGATGGCACGCTCCAGGATGACGGTGGGGTCGCCGAACGCGCCCTGCGCCTCCGACCGCGCGCTGCGCAGCGCATCCGGAAATGCCGCGGCGTCCGCGACCAGCCGCATGCCGCGCCCGCCGCCACCGGCCACCGCCTTGATCATGACGGGAAAGCCGATCTTTTTGGCCTCCGCCAGCATGACCGCGTCGCTCTGGTCCGCCCCCTGATAGCCGGGTACGCAAGGCACGCCGGCCTTTTGCATGATGTCCTTGGCGCCGGCCTTGTTGCCCATCGCCCGGATCGACTCCGGCGACGGTCCGATGAACACCAGCCCGGCATCGCGGCAGGCTTGCGCAAAGTCCTCGTTTTCGGCGAGGAAGCCATAGCCCGGATGCACCGCGCTGGCGCCGCTGGCTTTTGCAGCGGCGATGATCGCATCGATCCGCAAGTACGACTGCGCCGGCAGCGCTTCCCCGATCCGCACCGCCTGGTCGGCCTCACGCACATGCAGCGCGTCGCGGTCGGCGTCGGAATAGACGGCGACCACGCCATAGCCGAGGCGGCGCGCGGTGCGCATGATCCGCAGCGCGATCTCGCCGCGGTTGGCGACGAGAACCTTGAAGAACGGCGTTCGCTTCATCGCTGCATCGCTCATGGCCGCGCGACCGAGAACTGCATGCGCTGCGGCGTGCGGGCCTCGGCCTCGCGGCAGATCGCCAGCACCTCTGAAAGCACGCTGCGGGTATCGCGCGGATCGATCACGCCATCGTCGAGCACGCGCGCGCTGGTCGAGAACACATCCATCTGGCCGTCGAACACGCCCGTGATCTGCGCCTTCATGGCGTCCAGCTTCTCCTTCTCGATCGGCTTGCCGCGCCGTGCGGCCGCCGCCTCGGTCACGATCGCCATGGTCTCGGCCGCCTGCTCGCCGCCCATCACGGCGGTCTTGGCGTTGGGCCAGGAGAAGCAGAAGCGCGGATGGAAGCCGCGTCCGCACATGCCGTAATTGCCGGCGCCGAACGAGGCCCCGCAATAGATCGTGATCTGCGGCACGGTCGCCGAGGTCACCGCCTGGATCATCTTGGAGCCGTGCTTGATCATGCCGGCTTCCTCATAGGCCTTGCCGACCATGTAGCCGGTGGTGTTGTTCATATACAGGATCGGCGTGCGCGACTGGCAGCAGGCCTGGATGAAATGCGTCGCCTTGTTGGCGCCGGGCACGTCGAGCGGGCCGTTGTTGGTGATGATGCCGATCGCCTGCCCCTCGATGCGGGCATGACCGCATATGGTTGCGGGGCCGTAATTCGCGCCGAACTCGGTGAAATCGGAATCGTCGACAAAGCGCGCGATGGCCTGGCGCATGTCGACGGGACGCTTGTGGTCCATCGGCATGATGCCGAGCAATTCCTCCGCATCGTAGCGCGGCGGCTTGAATGACGTTTCCGCTGGCTTCGGCCGGTCCCATTCCAGATTGGCCATGATGTCGCGCGCAATGCGCAGCGCATCGCGGTCGTCTTCGGCCAGATAATCGCCGAGCCCGGAAATCGAGGTGTGCATCTCGGCACCGCCGAGTTCCTCCTCGGTCGCGATCTCTCCTGTCGCGGCCTTCAACAGCGGCGGCCCGGCCAGGAAGGCGCGGGTGCGGCCGCGCACCATCACGATGTAATCGGAGAGTCCGGTCTGATACGCGCCGCCCGCCGTCGACGATCCGTGCGTCACG
>CAWFMW010000062.1:0-19329 GCA_963816815.1 uncultured Alphaproteobacteria bacterium | reverse complement strand
TCGGCAGCTTGACGGTGGCCACCGGTGGTGCCGGCGTACAGGGCGCCAAACCTTGCTTCAAGGGCTGCGCCGGCCGCGGGCCCGTGATCGGACAGCGTGGTCCCGCGATAAATGTAGTCGGATGCAGCCCCCACGCGGGCGCTGAATTCGAGCTCATTCGCAGACGTTGCGCGGTTCGGTTCGGAGGCGGACCAGCCGCGATTGCCAAGGCCGATCGCACCGCCCGGGCTGACCTCGAGGTTTTGCGCGCGCGCCAGGCCGCCGGTCATCGGCGCAAGCGACAAGGCCACGAGCACGGCAACCAGAGTGCCGCTGACGTGCCGGACTCTTGCGACGCCTCGCTGTCGCACCATCGCCTATCCTCCAAGGGCTACCGCAATGCCGACCAGCGCGCTGCCAAGGGCCACCATCGAAAGACCCGCCGCCCAGGGCTTGATCCCGCTGTGAACGCCGAACGCGTAGCCACAGCAGAACAGCATCGCGATGGCGACGGCGTAGGAGACGCGCAACGCCAGTTTGGCGTCGCTGATGAAGATGAAGGGGATCACGACCGGGAAAGTCGCAAGGAAACTCAGCAGGCAAAGTCCCAGCGCTCCGGTCCAGTCGCGCCTGGTCAGCTTCGGACGCTCGGGCTCAGGCGACCGCAGCACCTTTTGCCGCATCAACTCCAGTTGCTCCGCATGCAGAACCGACACCAATTCCGGCGGAAGCGCGTCGGCGATGACGGCTTGCGCGGTCTCGGCATCCGGGGCCTGCCGTATGGCGCGCAAGGTCAGGTTCTTGCCGCCCCGCTCATTGATGCGAGCCAGCAGATAAAGACCGCCGTCAACGATGCCCCAGGCCAGGTTGCAGCCGAGCGCACCGATCAGCATCGTTTGAATCTGGATGTTGCCCGACGTGGCAACACCGAGGCTGCAGATGAAGGTGAGAGCCATGATCAGGCCGAACAAGGTCTCCGAGATCCGTTCCATCGGATCCAGCACACGCCCAGAAGGACTATCCGAGACCTCTGACATCGAATCAAACGCCCGTTGGCTCAATCTGCAGGGCAAATTCGCTGGCTATTTTTCAAGCGACCGTCAACAACAAACCGTCAAAACGCACGGTGCGGACACGGCGCCGGTGGCGGCTAGTTAAGTGCTGGCAATGTCCCGAAAATATAGTAGCGTCGCGGGAAGAAAAAACGCAATGGCCGCCCGGCCGGCGCAAGTCCAAAAAAAGGGAGGGCTTTTAATGTATTATCTCAAGGCTGTGGTTGCAGCCGGTATTGCCATCGCGACTTTTACTGGCGCAGCGCTTGCTCAGGGCAAGCCCCAGGAAATCAAGATTGGTATCACGACATTTCTTTCGGGGCCGGCTTCCGTGTTCGGCGTGCCTGCCAAGGCGGCAGCCGAGATGATCGCGGAGGATCTCAACAAGAAGGGCGGCATCGGCGGCGTGCCCGTAAAACTTTCCTTCATCGATGAAGGCGCCGGCGGCGAAGCGCTGGTCTCCAACTACCGCCGCATGGTGCAGGATGAAAAGGTCGATGCGACCTTCGCCTCGATCTCCTCGGGCAGCTGCAACCAGCTCGTTCCGGTCGCCGAAGACCTCAAGGTCATGAACTTCATGTGGGATTGCGGCGCGGCCTCGATCCTCGAGACAAAGAAGTATCGCTACAATTTCCGCACGCAGGCGAACGGCACGCCCGAGATGCTGGCGGTGCTGGTCTATCTGCTCAAGACCAAGCCCGACTTCAAGACCATCGCGGTCGTCAATCAGGACTACGCGTGGGGCCGCGAAAGCTGGGAGATATTCTCCACCGCGTTGAAGGCGATGAAGCCCGATGTCCAGGTGGTGGCGGAGCTTTTTCCGAAGTTCGGCGCGCCTGACTACTCCACCGAGGTCTCCCGCCTGCTGGCGTTGCGGCCGGACGTCGTCCTCACCACCTCCTGGGGCGGCGACCTCGACACGCTGGTTCGGCAGGCCGGTCAGCGCGGCCTGCTGCAGCAATCGACTTTCGTGCTGGGAATCGGGGAATCCTCGATCCAGCGGCTCGGCAAGGATCTGCCGGAAGGCCTGATCGTCGGCGCGCGCGGCGACCACTGGTTCCTGCATCCGGAAAAGAAGAACGACCCGGCCTTCAAGGCGTTCGCCGAAGCCTTCAAGGCAAAGACCGGCGCCTGGCCGATCTACCCGGTCTATCACATGGCGCAGGCCTTCACGGCGCTGCACACCGCCTATGACAAGGCGATCAAGGCCAATGGCGGCAACTGGCCGACGCGGGAACAAGTGGTGGACGCGACAGTCGGCACCGAGTTCGCGACCGGCTTCGGCAGGCCGATCACGCTGCGGCCCGAGGACAACCAGGGCCTGGAAGCCCAGCTTGTCGGCGTCACCAAGTCGTTCCCCGGCTACGACTTCAAGCTGCTCGACAACATGATGATCTTCGACCCGAAGGTGATCACCAACCCGGCAGGCCAGCGGTCGGTCGAATGGCTCAAGACGCTCAAGCCGGAATTCGTCAAGATGGACGTGCCGACCTTCAAGCAGTAGCCCCGATCACAGTCCTCCGGTTTGTCCCGGAGGACTGGCTTTCCTGAAGGTCTCCATGAACTCTACTCTCGCCATACTGGCCGTCCTCGACGGGATCAGTTACGCCGCCCTGGTGTTCCTGGTTTCCGTCGGGCTCAGCCTGATCTTCGGCGTGCTGCGCGTGGTGAACGTCGCGCACGGCTCGCTCTACGCCTTCGGCGCCTATCTCGCCGCGACGTTCAGCCTCGCGATCGCGCAAATATCGCCATGGCTGACCTATCCGGCGCTGCTGGCGGCCTCCATCGTGATCGGCGTCGTGTGCGGCGGCTTCATCGAGCGCTTCCTGCTGCGCCCGCTTTATGGGCGCGACGACGTGCTGCAACTCCTGATCACGTTTGCGGCGTTCATGATCATGGACAATCTGCAGCGCCTGATCTGGGGCGTGCAGCCGATCTTCGCCGCCGAGCCCTTGAAGCTGCTGCCGAACATCAGCGTATTCGGGGTGAACTACACGTCCTATCAGGTCCTCCTGCTGCCGGCCGTGGCGGTCGCGACGCTGTTCGGCCTGCGCTACTTCCTGCGGAAAACCCTTGCGGGCGCCGTCATCCTCGCGGTCACGGAGGATCGCGAGGCGTCAACCGCCATCGGCATCGACGCCCAACGCGTCTACTCCATCACGTTCATCATTGGAGCGAGTCTCGGCGGCCCTCGGCGGGGCACTGGCCTCGCCGACCACATCGCTGGTGCCCGGCATGGGCGCCGACAT
The DNA here is from genome assembly GCA_963816815.1 of uncultured Alphaproteobacteria bacterium. Lineage (GTDB taxonomy): Bacteria > Pseudomonadota > Alphaproteobacteria > Rhizobiales > Xanthobacteraceae > Bradyrhizobium. Next base: position 16,049 of record CAWFMW010000062.1, on the reverse strand, counting down.
GATCGTGCTGTCCTTTGCGGTGGCGGCGACCGCAGGTCTGGGGCAGATCGAGGGCACCGCGCTTACCGCGCTGATGATCGGCCTGACCCGCGCCTTCGTCATCTATTTGCAGCCGGAGTTCGAAGTCCTCGTGCCCTATCTGCTGATGGTGCTGGTGCTGCTGGTGCGTCCGTTCGGATTGTTCGGGGCCGTCCAGGTGAGAAAAATATGATGGCGGGCCGCATCAAGCCGATCACGGCGGTTGCAATCATCTTCTTTCTGGTCAGCGCCGTAGCGCCGCTGTTCGTGGCGAGCTGGGCGACGCTGTTCGCGCTGATCCTCGCCAAGGGCATCGTCGTGCTCGGCATCGTCCTGCTGCTGCAGGCAGGACAGGTATCGTTCGGACACGCGATGTTCTTTGCCACCGGAGCTTACACCGCGGCGTTCTGGGGCAAGTACATCGGCGGCGGCGATATCCTGCTCTTTATCCTGCTTGGCGGAGTAACGTCCACGATCGTCGGACTGATCGTCGGCCTGTTCGTGGTCCGCTACCGCGAAATCTTCTTCGGAATGCTCAATTTGGCGTTTTCGATGGTGCTGTGGTCGCTGCTGGAGAAGATGTTTCACTACACCAACGGCGCCGACGGCATCCGGGTCGCCCGCCCCGGCCTACTCGGATTCTCTTTCACACCCGAAACGTTCCAGTACGTCATTCTTTACGTCAGCCTCGCGATCGCGATCATCGCGTTCTACGCCGTGCAACGCTACCTCGACAGCCCGCTCGGGCACATGCTGCGGGCGATGAAGTCGAACGAAACCCGGCTCGAATATCTGGGCATGTCGGCCCGCCGCGTGCTGCTCATCGGTTACGTGATCTCGGCAATGCTCGGAGGAAATCGGCGGCACGCTGGTATCGATCATTCAGCAGATCGCCACCCCGGAGTTCGGCTTCTGGACCAAATCCGGCGAGTTCGTGTTCATCGCAATCCTCGGCGGCGGCGCTCATGCATTCGGCGCGTTCGCTGGAGCAGCGATGTTCGAATGCGTACGGTTCTATGCCGCCGCGCATCTCGCGGACTCCTGGCAGCTCATTCTCGGCGTCGTGCTGATCGTCATCATCCTTTACGCGCCAAACGGCCTGATCGGCCTCCGGCAGCGCTACGGTCAGGCCAGGCAGGGAGGGCACTGATGGCCAACGTGCTGCTCTCTGCAAGGAACATCGAGATCCGGTTCGGCGGCGTGATCGCCGCCGACGGCATCAATCTCGACGTTCTCGAAGGCGAAAATCTCGCCATCATCGGACCGAACGGCGCCGGCAAGACGACGTTCCTCAACATATCGACCGGCTATCTCCGTCCGCAGGCCGGCACCGTCACCTTTCTTGGCCACGATATCACGGCGCAACTGCCACGCACGATCACCAAGCTCGGTATCGCCCGCGCCTTCCAGATTCCGCAGCTGTTCCTTGACCAGACCGTGATGGAGAACATGCTGATCGCAGCCGCCTCACGGCAAGGCCACCCGTCGGGCCTTCGGGCGCTTTCGCAGATGCCGGAAGCGCCGGAAATGGAACGCCTGCTGGATCTCGTCGGCGTCAAGTCGTACGCGAAACGAACCGCGCGGGAGCTGCCCGAGGGACAACGCAAGCTTGTCGATATCGCGCTCGCACTCGCGCTGAAGCCCAGGCTGCTGCTGATGGACGAGCCCACGTCGGGCGTCGCGTCATCCGAGAAGCTCGAAATCATGGACATCCTCACCAAGGCGCTTGCAAAGGAGAAGGTCACCTCGGTCTTTGTCGAGCACGACATGGACATGGTGGAGCGCTACGCCAACCGCGTCGCGGTGTGGAATGTGGGAAAGATCCAAAAGGTCGGCACGCCAGCGGAGGTTCTGGCCGACCCGAAAGTGCGTGAGCAGGTGATCGGCATATGACACCGATGCTGAGTTTCGAGAACGTCAACGTCGCGATCGCCGATGCGCCCGTGCTGCGCAATGTCAGTTTTTCGCTGCAGCCCGGCGTGAGCGCCGCGCTCATCGGACGAAACGGCGCCGGCAAAACCACGACCGTTCGCACGATCATGGGCTTCACCAAAGCCAACGGCACGGTGCGCTTGGGCGGCGAGGATCTCGGACCCGTCGCGCCGCACCGCCGGCCGGGATTGGGTCTCGGCTATGCCCCCGAGGATCGCCGGCTGTTCTCGGCTTTCACGGTGGAAGAAAATATCCTGCTTCCCGGCCGCGTCGCGAAGCTTAATCCGGAAGAGACGCGGCGACGGCTGGAACGGGCCTACTCGGTGCTGCCGGAACTCAAGGAACTGGCCAAACGTCCTGCGGGATCGGTCTCGGGCGGCCAAGGTAAGATGGTGGCGCTGGGCCGGGCGCTGATGCTCGGCACCCGGCTGCTTATTCTGGATGAGCCATTCCAGGGCCTTGCCCCCGTGCTGGCGCAGCGATACGCGGAAGCGCTCCGACGGCTTCGGTCGCAGGACAAGGACATCACGCTCTTGATCACCGAATTGAACCCGAAGCTGCTTGAGACATTTGCCGATGTGACACTCACGATCGAACGCGGCGAGATAACGTCCCAGTCAGGCCAATAGGCTGCTGCGGGTTACGCAGCGCCCAATTGCTCGACGCAAACCTCAAACGCCTGTGACTGCGATCACTTACCCGGTTCGCGAACTCACGCATGGTGCCTCCACGAGCTGCGATCGGGCAGCCGAAATATCGGTGGAGACCCATCATGTCGCCTTCTCGCTCTTTCCTCTTTGCTTTCATCCTCGTCGCTGGCCTCGGCTCGCTTTCCGGCGCGCGCCCGGCAGCAGCAGGCGGCCTGGATTTTCTGAATCACATGAACCCTCAGTACACAAAATGCATCGCCGATGTGCGCGCGAAATTGCTACCTCAATACCGAAATGACTCGAAGATCTCGGATGCAATCGTTACGCGCTGCAACAGCCTGCATCCCGCTTTCGGGCATGGCTAAATCGAAATGGGAGACGCCAAGCCCAGCGCTATCGAGCGGACGTATAGAGAAAGCGTTGGGCTGGCAATTTCGTAACTTTAAGTCGGCTGGTCTCTTTCCGCAGCAACACGGCCGTGGCGCGACTTCCAATACCGCAACGATCGTCGAAGCACCCAAGCCGCCGCCAGTTGGACCACGGCGCCGACGTGCCGACAAAAATCCGCCTAATGGCTTTTTCGGCCTGCGATCAGGTAATTGAGAGAGGCGCCCGAGTGGGAGTATGTCTGATCGGCAACGGCTTTCGCGAACCTGCTGTTGCCGTCAGTCACCGATTTCCAGAGCGCGTCGAACTCGGCATCAACTCCCCCGCCCGCCAGGAAATAGCGATAGGTGTCGGCGCGATTCCATATCCAGAAGTCACGAGCTTCGAAATCCAGCATTTCCTCAAGCATGGCGCGTTGCTCGGAGGTGTTGTAGGGCGGCAGGAAGGCGTTTGTCTTGTCGTTGAGATAGACAGCGACATCGCTGAGGCCGGAAGCCACGAACAGTCCGGGTATGATATCGCCCACGGAATTGTTGCCCTCGCCGAGGGCTGCCTTGCCCCGCTCGCATGTCAATTGAAGGCGGACGCCAGCCAGAACTTCGTCGACAGAGTCATCAAGGCGAATGGAGTTCATTACGAGACTGCTCGAGACGTTGTTCGGCTCGGCCACGAGCACGAGACCGCCGGGGCGCACGACCCGCACCATCTCCGCGATGACCGCCCGTGGGTCGGCGACATGGATCAGCAATGTCTGGCACGTGACGAGATCGAAGCTTGCATCGGGGAACGGCAGTGCTTGCGCCTCCGACAATCGGTATTGAAACCGATGGGATATATTCCGGATTGCGGCTCGCTCGGTCGCCTGCTCGATCCAGAATGGATCGCGATCGACACCGATCACTTTAGCTTCGACCGGGAGCGCAGCCGCGAGAACCTGGGCCCAATGGCCGACGCCGCAACCGACATCAAGCACGTCGCGCACCTTGTCAAAGCCCAGGCGGTGCCCCGTCAATTCGATGTAGTCCGGATTCCACCAATAATCGCGGGTGTCGCCAAAGTATTCGGCCGAATGCGCCTCAAGCGTTCGAAAATCGTTGGTCAAGGAATCTCACCCGCTATTTCTCGGTTCAGGCCAACACGGCAAGTAGCCGCTCGGAATCTAACGATCTCACATCACTGAGTGATCGTGCGTGCGACATGTCACGCTGACATAGACCGGCAGATGAAGGACGAACCCTGCTCCTATTGCTTGAACGAACGCCTGCCCATTCCAGGCGCAGCATCGGCGGTGCGAATCAGGAACAAGCCGTTCCCGGGTCCCTTCCAGAAGTCTACGGGCTGCTGCAAACTACCGGCATGGCCGCGATTCGCAGATTTCCCGAGGAGCCATGAACGAGACTCTGATATCCGCCTGCACCATGTTTCTCGTTCCGGCGACGCTTTTGTTTGGCGCTTTGGGCGTCGCGAACTCCACCTTTCTCAAGATGCTGGTCTGCCTGCTTGGCGGAGCCACGTCGGGATTGTGGTTCTACCGGATATGGTGGTGGACAAACCTGTCTCTGATCGATCGCAGAACGGCGCTGGGTCTCTCGGGCATGTATGCGGGCGCCTGGCTGGTGACGTTCCTGGTGCAATTGAAAAACATGGCCTCGCGCGACTGAAGCCGCCACAGCCGAAGTCTTGCATTCGCTACCGGCCATTTATCGGCTATCACCGGATCACGTTGGAAACAGCCGAGTGTTGGGACCGCACTGAATGCCTGCCGCGCCCCTGATCGCCTATACGAATGTCGGCAAGACCTTTGACGCCGGTCGCGTGGTGGCGGTCGACGACGTCTCGCTCGAGGTCGCCGAAGGAGAGTTTCTGGCCATCGTCGGCGGCTCCGGCTCCGGCAAGACCACGCTGCTGCGGCTCGCCAACCGGCTGATCGAGGCAGAACTCCGGCGCGATCTCGGTGGAAGGCGAGGACGTCCGCGATCTCGATCCGATCCTGCTGCGGCGGCGGATCGGTTATGTGTTCCAGAGCGGCGGGCTGTTTCCGCATCTAACTGTCGCCGATAATATCGGCATCACGCCGAAGCTGTCGGGCACTGCGCCCGCGGAGATTTCCGCGCGGGTGGATGAGCTGCTCGATCTTGTGCGGCTCGACCGCGCGCAATATCGCGACCGGCTGCCGCACGAACTCTCCGGCGGCCAGCGCCAGCGCGTCGGCGTCGCGCGTGCGCTCGCCGCAAAGCCGCGCATCGTGCTGATGGACGAGCCGTTCGGCGCGCTCGATCCCCTCACCCGCGACGCGCTCAGCGACGATTTTCGCGATTTGCATCGCAAGCTCGGCCTGACCACGGTCATGATCACCCATGACATGACCGAAGCCATTCTGCTGGCCGACCGGATCGCGGTGATGGGCGGCGGCCGGCTGCTGGCGCAGGGCACGCCATCGGAGCTTTCCGAAAGCGGCGACGCCTATGTCGGCGAACTGCTGCGTACGCCGCGGCGGCAGGCCGAGCGGCTTGGCGCCCTACTGCCTCGCGAGGGCGAGGCATGAGCCTGTTCTCCGATCCGCGCTGGGCCGAGGCGCTGGGCCACCTGCCCGATTATCTCGGCAATCATGTTCGCGTCAGCGTCACCGCGCTGGCGCTCGGGCTTCTCGTCAGCCTGCCGCTTGCGATTGCGGCGCGCAATCGTCGGTGATGCGCGGCGCGCTGCTCGGGCTCGCCAGCATCGTGCAGACGGTGCCGGGGCTGGCGCTGCTGGCGCTGTTCTATCCGCTGCTGCTGGCGCTCGCCGCGCTGTCGCTGTCATGGTTCGGCTTTGGCTTCTCCGCGTTCGGGTTTTTGCCGGCGGTGCTGGCGCTGGCGCTGTATTCGATGCTGCCGGTGCTGCGCAACACCATCACCGGCCTGCAGGGCGTGGAGCCCGCGATCCTGGAAGCGGCGCAGGGCGTCGGCATGACGCCGCGGCAATCGCTGTTCACGGTCGAACTGCCGCTGGCGCTGCCGGTCATGATGGCGGGCATCCGCACCGCGGCGGTGTGGGTGATCGGCACCGCGACGCTGTCGACGCCGATCGGCCAGACCAGCCTCGGCAACTACATCTTTGCGGGGTTGCAGACCCAGAACTGGGTGTTCGTGCTGTTCGGCTGCCTTGCCGCCGCGGTGCTCGCGCTGGCCGTCGACCAGTTGCTGGCGCTGATCGAAAGCGGCCTGCGCCATCGCAGCCGCCTGCGGACCGTGCTCGGCGGCGCCGGCATCGCGGCGCTGGTCGCGGCCACGCTGGTGCCCACCATGATACGCGCGCACAACAGCTACATCGTCGGCGCCAAAACCTTCACCGAGCAATACGTGCTGTCGGCATTGATCGCGCAGCGGCTCAAGGCCGCCTCGCTTCCCGCGACGACGCGCGAAGGCCTCGGCTCCAGCGTGATCTTCGAGGCGCTGGCGGCCAACGATATCGACGTCTATGTCGACTATTCCGGCACGCTGTGGGCCAACCAGTTCCAGCGCAACGACGTCAGGCCGCGCCAGGAGCTCTTGGCCGAACTGAAGACGATGCTGGCAAAGCAGAACATCACACTACTCGGCGAACTCGGTTTCGAGAACGCCTATGCGCTGGTGATGCCGCGCAAGCGGGCCGAGCAATTGGGCATCCGCACCATCGCCGACCTCGCCTCGCGCGCGCCGAGCATGTCGATCGCCGGCGACTATGAATTCTTCTCGCGCCCGGAATGGGTCGCGCTGCGCAAGGCCTACGGCCTGTCGTTCCGCGGGCAGCGGCAGATGCAGCCGGACTTCATGTATGCCGCGGTTGCCTCCGGCGAGGTCGACGTGATCGCCGGCTACACCAGCGACGGGCTGATCGCGAAGTACGATCTGGTTGTTCTGGAGGACAACAGACGCGCGATCCCGCCCTACGACGCGATGGTGCTGCTGGCGCCGAAGCGCGCCAACGACGAGGCCTTGCGCAAGGCGCTTGCGCCGCTGCTCGGCAAGATCGACATCGCCACGATGCGCGAGGCCAACCTGCGCGCCGCCGGCAATGACGCCACGAGTTCGCCCGACGCGGTGGCGCAGTGGCTGTGGGAGAAGGTGGGGAAGAAGTAAGAAGGCTTCGAGACTTCGTAGGGTGGGCAAAGCGAAGCGTGCCCACCATCTATTCGCCGAACGAACCTTTAATATTGCGAAGATCGCCTCCCCAATCCGGAGCGAGCAATCCTCGCTCTACGTAGCGGTGGAAGCTGCTATGCGGCCAATCGGCTACGCGCGTGACGTAGCCATGCTTCACTGGATTGAAATGAATGTAATCGACATGCCGTTCGAAATCTGTCTCGTCTCTGATGGCATGCTCCCAATAGCGTCGCTGCCAAATGCCTTTCTCTCGCTTACTGACCTTGCTTGCGGAACGCGCCTGCGCATCGAGGCCTCGTGAAAAGCCGCTCTTGATCGAACTCCAGCGAGTAGCGAAGTCTGCATCGCCGTCCGGCAATGCCCAAAGGGCATGAATATGGTCAGGTAAGATGCAGATCGCGACGGTCTCAAACGGATGTCGTTGCTTGACGATTTTGTAGATGTGACGAAGACGATTGATTTCGTCGATCAAAATGTTGCTCGGCCGCTGCGCGAGAACGACGGTGAAAAAGAAAATACTGCCCTTGGCTCGAACGTATTGCGGCATAATGTAAGGTACCGCAACCAGACGTGGTTTCAAGATGGTGGGCACGCTTCGCTTTGCCCACCCTACGAGATCTCGCGCTCGCCACGACGGCGCGCCTCAAAGCCCCTTGATCATCCCGGCATCGATCAAGAGCCGGTTGAACCGGCGGGCTTCTGCGCCTTTCTTGCAGGCGTAGAAGGTGCCGTTGCAGCGGAGCATGATGCTCTTTTGCTCGGCGAACGACGCATCGAGCCGGAGGCCGGCGGCTTCCTGCAGCACGAGCGGGAGATAGGCGGCGTCGAGGGTTTCGAGCGCGGACGACAGATTGGCGGGCGAGTAGTTGATACCGTCGATGGCGTAGTAGGTGGAGTAATAACGCGGATCTGATGCCATCAGGCGTTTGGCCAGCAGCTTCTGGTCGATGCCGGGCTCGAGCATTTTTTGCGAGATCGCGGGCTGGTGATCGCCAAAACGCAGCACGAGGAAAGCCTCGTCCGGATAGTCGCGCTTCAGCCGCGCGGTGAATTCGCGGTACTCGTTGGCCGTCATGGCCTGGCGGCGGATGTACTCGTCGACCTCGGCGGTGTTGCCTGGCGGCGTCCAGCCCGCCGGCGTCAGGTCGGGCCGATAGACGTCGGTCCAGGGAAAGTGATTGGCGGTGAGGTAGACGAACATGAAGACCGGCGACTGCGACGGCTGCTCGCGCGCGAACACTTTCAGCGCCTGATCGTAATAGAAACGGTCCGGCTGCATGTCCTCGTTCACGCCCATCTCGGCCATGTCGATGAACTCTTCGACGCCGGTGCCCTTCTGGAAGGCGCGCGCGCCGAGGAAGTCGCCATAGGTCGGATAGAGCGAGACGGTCTTGTAGCCGCAGCGCTGCAGCGCCTGCGGTAGCCCGCGCGTCACCCGGCCGGCGGCGATCCGCGTGACATAGAATTTCAGATCGCCGAACGAGCGCGCCGACAGGCCGGTCAGCAAATTGTACTCGGTGTACCAGGTCGGCCCGCCGGTCGACTCCGCGATCATGGTGCGCTGCTTGCCGTCGCTCGACTTGAAATAGTCGGTGTAGCCGGCCGGCACCTTGATGCCAGGCGCCGAGGTGACATCGAAGCTCGACTCGTCGAGCAGCATGATGATGTGCGGCCGCTTGGCCGTGGCTTCGCAGGTTTCACCTAACGGCAGCGCGGGCAGACCGGCAGCGCGGGCGTCCCGCGCGAGGCTGAGCGGGCCGTTCGCCGGCGGATCGGCCTCGATCCATCCAGTCGAAGCCAGTCGGGATACCGCCACCACGCCTGAGCGCGCCAGATTGGAAATATGATTGACGCCCTGGAACGGCTCCCATGCCTGCTCGGGGGAAGCGACCGCCATCGCCGCGATCAATGCAGCCGAAGCCGCCACGCCCGCCAGCGCAAAGCGGCGGCGCACGCGGAACGGATCGAAGCGCCACAGCGCCCACAGCAACGGCGCCGCGACCAGCCCCGCCACCGTCAACTGCATCTGCAGGCGCGGGAACACCGACAGCAGGAACGAAAACGTATCGCGGTCGATGATCAGAAAGTCGAGGAACGTCAGCGTCAGCTGCAGAATTCCGAATTTGAAGTGCGACAGCACGATCAGGATCGCGGTGAGGACAAGCGAAAGTGCTGCGCAGATTGCGGGCCGCTGCAGCACGACCAGCAGAAAACAATTCACGAAGACCCACGCCAGCACGGACAGCGTGATCGCAAACGGCCCGTATTCGGTGGTCAGGAGAACCGCGAGCCCCGCCAGATGCACGGCAACGATCAGGCCGGCCAGCGCAAGGAACCGGACGCCGCGCGATTGCGCGACGAGGCTTTCGCCGATTCCCGGTCCCGCGACGGCTGACATATCCTCAAAGCCCCTTGATGAAACCTGCCTCGATCAATAACCGGTTGAACCTGCGCGCCTCGGCGCCGTCCTTGCAGGCGTAGAATACACCCTTGCAGCGGAGCATGATGTTCTTTTGCTCCTCGAACGAAGGGTCGAGCGGAATGCCGGCGGCTTCCTGGATCACCAGCGGCAGATAGGGCGCGTCGATCCGGTCCATGACGGCGGAACTCTTCACCGGCTCGAAATTGATGGCGTCGATCGCGTAATAGGTGGTGAAGTAGCGCGGGTCGTAGGTGTCGAACTTGCGGGCGACCCGGGCTTCATCGAGGCCGGGATCCAGCAGGTTCGACGAGAACTCCGGCTGATGGTCGCCGTAGCGAACGATCAGGAACGGCTGCGCCGGGAACTTCTTTTTCAGGCTGGCGATGAAGCCGGCATAGTCGCCCGCGCTCATGGTCTGGCGGCGCAAATATTCGTCGACCACCGGCGCGTTGCCGGGCTTGCGCCAGGACGGCAGCAGGTCCGGGCGGAATTTGGTTTCCCAGGGGAAATGGTTGGCGGCGAGATAGACGAAGGTGAACAGCGGCGTATTGGCCGGCTGTTCGGCGATCAGATTGACGGCCTTGTCGTAGAAGAAGCTGTCGGGCTCGATGCCCTTGGCGCCGAGCGCACGCGCGTCATAGAAGTGCTGGATGCCCGTGGAGGTCTGGAAGCCGCGCGCGCCCATGAAGGCGCCGTAGGCCGGATAGAGCGAGAGGGTGGTATAGCCGCAGCGGCGCAGCGCCAGCGGCAATCCGCGCTCGACCCGCCCCGAGGCGATGCGGGTGACGAAATAGGAGAAGCGGCCGAACGAGCGCGACGACAGGCCGGCCAGCACGTTGTACTCGGCCATCCAGCTGGCGCCGCCGCTGCTTTCGGCCATGAACTTGCGCTCGCGGCCGTCGAACGACTTGAAGTGGCCGCCATAATCCGCCGGCACCTTGACGCCACTGGCCTGACGGATGTCGAAGCTCGATTCGTCATGGATCATGATGATGTGCGGGCGGCGCCCGGCGACATGACAGGAATCGACCAGCGGCACCTTGAGCCGCTCGGCGGTCGCCGCCTCCGATTCCATGAAACCGTAATTGGCGAAGTCGGAAACCGCCGTCACGCCGGAGCGGGCGAATTTGGAGAGATAGCCGTCGTCGTAATAGCCGCGCCAGGCTTCATCCGGCCAGGTCATGGCCTGCCCGGTCAGCACGGCAAGACAGGCGAGCTTGCCGGCGAGCGCCGGCAGGCGGCGGATGCGGAATGGATCGAGCCACCACAGCGCGTACATCAGCGGCAGGATGACGAGCGCGGCGCCGACAACGCTCCAGCGCAAGTTCGGAAAGATCGTGAACAAATAGGCCGCGGTGTCGCGGTCGATCACCATCAGATCGACGAAGTTCGCGGTCATCTGCACGACGTCGTGCTTGAGCCGCGACAGCAGCACCAGCAGCACGACCAGCGTCAGCGACAGCGCGCCCGACAGCGCCGGGCGCCGCAGCAGCGAGATAAAGAAGAAGTTCAGAATGCCCCACGCCAGCGCAAAACCCATGCGGCCGCCGAAATCGGCTTCGGTCTCCAGCATGATCGCCAGCGCGGCCATGTGCGGTGCAGCAACGGCCGAAAGCCGCCAGAAGCCGATGGCGGCAAGGCCGGCTGCAAGGGTGGTAGCGGAGGGCCCTGGATTTGGCGCGGGCGCCATATGGAAAAACGCAACATGACCCGGCGCAATGCAATGCCTTGGCTGGCGACGGACCAGGAGACGCACGACCAGCCGGAACCTGTGTCGCGTCATAAAAACGTAGTGTAAACGTCATGAACACGCAATGAATTTGCCCGAAGGCGGTCGCGTCAAAGTAAATTTGGCGCTGACGATCCAGAGCGCGCGACAGCCCGACTTGGTCACCGTCATTCCGGGGCGCGAAGCGAACTATGGGGCGCCCCTTGCGCCCCTGAGAATCTCGAGATTCCGGGTTCGTGCTTCGCACGCCCCGGAATGACAGTGGAGGTTCACGCCCGCCTGGCGATGCCGTCGATGAAGAGATCGAGGATTGCCTCGGCAGTCCGCTCGGCTTCGGGACCGGCCACCCCCCAGCGCGGAAAATGGCCGTCGATATTCATCCGGGCAAAGCCATAGACCAGCGCCCGCCCGGCGATCTGAACCTGCTTGAGGTCCATCGGCCGGAGCTGACCTGCCGCAAAGGCTTCCGCAAGTGTCCGCTCGGTCAGTTCGATCAGTTCGGCATTGTCGCGGCTGACGGCGACCGCCCGGTCGTGATCGAAATAGCGCCGGCTGGAAATGATCTCGAAATGCGTCTGATTGCGCATCGCCCAGCGCAGATAGGCCAGCCCCAGGCAGCGAAAGCGGCCGAGCGGATCGCCGGCCGGCGCGTCGGCCAGCGCGGCCTCGATCTCGGCCCGGAAACGCCGCTGCGCCTCCTCCGCCACCGCCTGCATCAGGGCATCGCGGCTCGGAAAATGCCGGAACGGCGCCCCCGGCGAGACACCGGCGCGGCGGGCGGCCTCGCGGACGCTGACCGCCTCTGCCCCGCCCTCGCCGACCAATTGCAGCGCAGCGTCGATCAGGACCCGCCGCAGATCGCCGTGGTGATAGGGCTTTGGCCCGGCCGCCCGGGAGGCACGGCGACGCGGCTTGGCGCCGGGCGGTTTGGCAGCGATTGATTTCACGGCAGGGCGGCGCATGCCCTCTCCTACCATCACCGCCTTGTGAATGTAAGCATCGATTACACGGATTGACCGCTCTCTGCATTGTATATGTAACTGGTGATTACATCATCATCCGCGTCATTGCGAGCGAAGCGAAGCAATCCATCTGACGGTGCGAAGAAAGTCTGGATTGCTTCGCTTCGCTCGCAATGACGGTGCATTCAGGGGAGCACAACATGCCGACACGTCAAAACTGGTTCGATGGCTGGCGGCTGTTCGCGCTGCTTTCGCTGACCTTGCTGGGCCTAAGCATCTGGATCGCCGGCATGCGGGGCTTTGAGGTCGACGGCGTGCGGATGGTGATCCGTTTCACCGCGCGAACCTCGCTGGTGTTGTTCTGCCTCGCCTTCTCGGCAGCCGCGCTGGCACGGCTGTGGCCGAACACATCGACCCGATGGCTGCGCCGCAACCGCCGCTATCTCGGCGTCAGCTTTGCGGCCTCGCACGCCATCCACGCGGTCGCAATCGCGGCCTTCGCCATGATGGATCCTGCGGGTTATGCCGCGGCGACCACGATCGCGTCGTACATCTTCGGCGGCATCGGCTACGCTTTCATCATCGCGATGACCGCGACCTCGTTCGACCGCACCGCAGCCGCCATCGGCGCACGAGCCTGGCGCCGGCTGCATCTTATCGGCGGCTATTACCTGCTGTTCCAGTTCATGGTGTCGTTCGGCAAGCGGATTCCCGACATGCCGCCCTACGCGCTGTTCCTGATCCCGCTGGTGGCCGTGTTCGCGCTACGCATGATCGCGATGGCGCCGCGGCCGCAAGCGGCGCGCGCGGGATGACCTACGCGTCCGCAAGCAGGTGATATTGCCGTCCCAGCCGGCGGTGAACTGACATGACAGCGCGGTCGACGTCGCTGATCAGGCTGTCGCCGAGAATCACGTTGGGAATTTCCCAGTTCCGGCCTTGCCGAATGTTGGGAAGCCCGCGCACCGCGGGCACGGACGCCGTTTCGCATCCCGGCTGCCCGCGAAGCGCGTCGTCGGCGATCTGCGTCAGCTCCGCGCTGCTTTTGCCTGTCGTCACTGGCGGCCGAGGCCTTCGAATTCCCTGGCGCGGGCCTCCGTCATGCTGCGCATGCATTCGCCGGCATCGAGCCGCGCAATGGTGCCTTCGCCCAGGCCGTAATAGAGGCAATTGGCGTCGCGGTACTGGATCCACAGCCGCTGCGCCGTGCGCAACTGGTCGCGCTGCGCCGGCTGGGCATCCTGCACCGCTTTCTGGTAGGCGACGTTCAACCGCTTGTCCCACTGCGCGGTTTTCGCCTTGAGGCATCCCACCATCTGGAACGTGTTGCCGTCGCAGGATCGTTCGGGCTCGCCCTGATCGCCGGCATGGACGGCTGGGCCAAACACAAGGACGGCCGCCAGGCCGACTGCAAGTCGCAGCATCATGCTCACCCCTGCGGCATCAACCCGAGGCGTTTGGCGATGATCTTGTCGAGGGTGCGCTTGGGCAGCACCGCGGCCATCCATCGCTGCATCGGATCCGGCACCATCGTGTAGCGCACCTTAGGATTCGGCAGCGTCAATGCCTCGAACACCTTCTCGGCAATCGTCTCGGCCGGCAATCCGGTCGCGCCCATGGCCAGCATGACGGTGCGGATCTTCTCCAGCGCCGGAAGATACGGCGAGTTCTTGTACGGGGAAATGTCGACCTCCTCGGCCTTGCTCCAGATCGGCGTCTTTACCGCGCCCGGCGCAATGATGATGACGTCGATCCCGAACAGCATCAGTTCGCGGCGCAGGCTCTCCGACAGCCCCTCGATGGCGTGCTTGGAGGCGGAATAAGCCGACGTCATCGGATTGCCGTTCTTGCCGGCGACCGAGGAGATCATCACGATCCGTCCCTTCGGTCCCTTCAGGGCCGGATCGGAGCCGAGCAGCGGGCCGAAAGCCTGGGTCGCAATGATCGGCCCAATGAAGTTGACCTCCATCTGGCGGCGGAATTCGTCGGCGGCGAGTTCGAGCACGGGACCTGAGACCGCAATGCCGGCGTTGTTGACGAGGCCGGCAAGCGTTTCGCCGTTGAGGGCGCCCCGGACCTCGCGCGCGGCGGCGAGCACGGCGGCCTCATCGGTGACGTCGAAGATCAATGGTGTGAAGTTCACCCCGAACTCGCCCTTGAGGCGGTCGGCGTCGGCCTGCTTGCGGACGCTGCCGAATACGCGGAAGCCGCGGTCCAGCAACAGCTTTGCGCTGGCCCAGCCGATGCCGGTCGACGCCCCCGTGATGACAACAGATCTCATGAGCCAAGCCTTTGGTAAGTGGTTTAATGAAGTTCGTCGTGAAGGAATACTTAAGCACCCGGTTTCGTGAACTCCCCCGCAGGTGCGTCCAGCCTTGACGGCGTCTTGTTCGGCAAGTTGCTATTCGACTTTTCCCCGGAACGGTCTGGAGAGGATAGCAGCCGGGCTTGACGACCGGAAGCGGCGCCGCATGCCGGATCTGGCGCGACATCGGCGATTTATCGCATGAAATCGCAACGTTCGCCCGCAATCGCGTTGGTAAACAATTCGCAACGCGGCGCTTGCCACGCGCGACCTGGCCCAGAACCGAAACGCTTGCTGCGATCCCACCAGCGGACTGCTCGTTTCAGGTGCAATGGATCTGCATCTCTACCGGCTCCTCGCCCTTAACGCGAGCGTAAGGCTCGGTTTGCCATTGTGCACGCCGACCCTTCAACAACCAACAAGACTGCCCACAATGCTGCAACAGCCGGCTCACTCAATCATCGCCGAACTCGAAGATGCCGTCAGAGGCGGTTCATCTGCCAAGCGGGTGGAAACCCTGCGGCAGGTTACCGATCTCTTTCTCAATGACGGGGATCGCCTCAGCGACGACCAGGTCAAGGTCTTCGACGATGTGCTCTGCCTCTTGATCGCGCGCGTCGAAACGCGGGCGAAGGCCGAACTTTCGAAACGGCTGGCGCCGCTCGACTACGCCCCGTTCGAGGTCATCCAGCATCTGGCCTGGGATGACGAGATCGATGTCGCCGGCAGCGTGCTGGCCAATTCCAGCAGGCTCGGGACCGAGGCGCTGGTCGAGATCGCCAGCAAAAAGGGGCAGGATCACCTGCTCGCCATTTCCGGCCGGCCCAACCTGCCCATCGCCGTCACTGATGTCATCGTCGATCGCGGCGAAGACAAGGTGATCCGCAAGCTCGCCAACAACGCCGGCGCCAAGTTTTCCGACCAGGGCTTTTCCACCATCGTTGCCCGCGCCGGCGCGGACGACGAACTGGTGGAAATCCTCGGCCTTCGCGCCGATTTCCCGCAACAGTTCATGGCTGACCTGTTGCGCCGCGCCAAGGAAGCGGTTCGCGCCCGGCTTTTGGCGATCGCGCCGCCAGCGGTCCAGGAAGAGATCAAACGGGTCTTGAACGAGATCGCCCGCGAGGCGCCGCCTCCGGGGCGAAGCTTTGGCGTCGCCGAGGAATACGTGAAGCTGATGAAGGGGCTGAACGAACTCGACGATGCGGCCGTCTACACATTCGCCGAATCGAAAAAGTTCGACGAGGTCACGGTCGCGATCGCGCTGCTTAACGAGATGCCTATCGAAATGATGGCCCGGCTGATGGAGGGCCCCCGCGCGGACCTCCTCCTTATTCCCTGCCGGTCGGCCCGCCTGAACTGGCCGACGGTCGAGTCGATCCTGCGCAACCGGCCGGTCATGCCTTCGCTCAACGAGCAGACCATGGAGATCGCGGAACGCGATTTCCGCAGGCTGTCGATGGAGACGGCCCAGCGCACCGTGCGCTTCTGGCAGTTGCACAACAGGATCGAGAAGTAGG
>CAWFMW010000061.1:0-21318 GCA_963816815.1 uncultured Alphaproteobacteria bacterium | reverse complement strand
TCGCCGGGACGTTGTTGGCCCTGAACCAGAAGCCGGCCAGCGTGTTGCGGAATTTGTGACAATTTGTAGCGGCGGAAAGGCGGCATTAACGCTGCTTTTGCCCGGGAACGACGGCAGAAGCGACATTCAGCCGCGCATGGAAGCTTGCGACGAATGTGTTAGTTTCCCACATACCAGCCGAGATCAGTGGCCGGGTTCATGACGTAAAATTAACGTCGGCAGATCGGGACATCTGAGATAGAAATCTAACCGGCGCCGCAAAACCCTTGCGCCCCGCCGGGCAACCAACGGGAATTCGACCATGTCGGACCTAGACCGTAACTACACTTCTCCTTTCGGCCGGGCCGCCGGGCGCGTTGATGCCGCGACCGTCGATGCCGGTCTGCGCGCCTACATGCTGCGCATCTACAACTACATGAGCATCGGCCTGGCCATCACCGGCCTCGCCGCGCTCGGCGTCTATATGGCTGCGGTGGCGGACCCCACGGCTTCCGACGCAGTCCGTATTGGCAAGTTTTATTTGACGCCATTCGGCTACCAGATGTACGTCGGACCGCTGAAATGGCTGTTCATGCTGGCACCGCTTGTCATGGTGTTCGCGATCTCGGCCGGCATCAACCGGCTGCGGCCCGCAACCGCTCAGATGCTGTTCTGGGTGTTCGCGGCGCTGATGGGCATCTCGCTGTCGTCGATCTTCCTGGTGTACACGCACACCTCGATCGTACGGGTGTTCTTCATCACCGCAGCATCGTTTGGTGCACTGAGCCTCTACGGTTACACCACCAAGCGCGACATGACCGGCATGGGCTCGTTCCTGATGATGGGCCTGTTTGGCATCATCATCGCAAGTGTGGTCAACCTCTTCCTAGCCAATGGAGTTATGGGTTTTATTATCTCCGTGGTTGGTGTGCTGGTGTTCGCGGGCCTCACCGCCTATGACACCCAGCGGCTGAAGAACGACTACATCTACGGCTACGCCTCCCAGGGCGGCGAGATGGCGGAGAAAGCGGCGATTACCGGTGCATTGTCGCTCTACCTGAACTTCATCAACCTGTTCACGCTGCTGTTGCAGCTGCTCGGCCAGCGCGACTAGCCGCTGCCGCAGAGGTTACAAGTCGAAGCCCCGGCCCAACGGCCGGGGCTTTTGTTTGAGGGGTCACCATGCCCAGGGCTTGAGCCGGCCATGACGGAAAGAGTGTTGATCGCGACACGCCCGCTGATATCTTTTCTGCCATGTCCGCCGCTGAAATCCGGCCCGCCACCGAGGCCGACCTCCCCGCCATTACCGAAATCTACGAGCATGCGGTACGCTACGGCACCGCGACGTTCGAGCTGATCCCGCCCGATCTCGCCGAGATAACCCGGCGGTTCAAAGCCCTGATCGACGGCGGCTTCCCCTATCTGGCGGCCTCGGTCGAAGGCGATGTGATCGGCTATGCCTATGCCGGCCCTTACCGGCCGCGACCGGCCCATCGTTTCACGGTGGAGAACTCGGTCTATCTAAAACCCGCGACCCACCGCCGCGGCATCGGCCTGCAACTGATGCATCGGCTGATCGCCGAATGCGAGGCGCGCGGCTATCGGCAGATGATCGCCGTGATCGGGGATTCCGCCAATGCCGGCTCGATCGGCGTTCACACCAAATGCGGTTTCGAGATGATCGGGTCGCATGGCAATGTCGGCCTCAAGTTCGGCCGCTGGCTCGACACCGTGATGATGCAGCGCGCGCTCGGTGAGGGTGGCACGACGGTGCCGTAGCTTCGTAAGGGTGGGCAAAGCGAATCGTGCCCACCATCAGAATAGCGTTGCAGAGAAAGATGGTGGTGGGCACGGTGCAGGCGCGCCTTTGCCCACCCTACTGCAGCCCGCCTAAACCACCGCCAGCTTGCGATCGATCACCAGCAGCACGCGCTCGAGTTCGTGGCCGCGGCGCAGGATCAGTCCGGTCGCCGAGATCACGCTGTACATGCCCTGCTTGCGCGCGAGCCGCGGATCCTTCTCGATGCGGTAGATCGGAACTTCGGAGGCGCGGCGGAATACCGAGAACACCGCACGGTCTTTCAGAAAGTCGATGGCGTAGTCGCGCCATTCGCCGTCGGCGACCATGCGGCCATACAGATTGAGGATACGGTTGAGTTCGAGACGATTGAACGTGACACGAATCGGCTGCGGCGTTGCAGTGGCGGGGCGCGCCACTGCGCGGGCCTCGCTTGGATCGGTGTCCTCCGATATCGAGCTCATGGAGCGCCTCCTGTGATCTCAGGCATGCTCTCGTTCCGAAAACCGGTCCCCATCTTTCTGGAGCATGCCAAGGCTTGCATGATTGCGCTAACCGCAGGACGCCGCAAGGGGGTGAAAATGCAAAGGAAACCGCCCGGATGCCCGGCCATCGCCGGAAATATCGATTCACGGGATCGTTAGCGGAATCTTATTGCTGCCCCACTTCCGCCAACCGCCCGCCCCGCTGGGTTGCAACAAGAGGATACTGCGTTGGCCCGGTCCTTTCGGTTCCGGATTCCTCAGCCCCCAGCCCCCCGGGGCCGTCGGGATCGGGCCTGTTCGCAGAGGGAGTTAATCCCGATACTGGGCCAACGAAAGTTGGTCCTTTTTCGTTTGTGGGGATGGCGAAGCATCCGTAGCCGGATGAGCGCAGCGTAATCCGCGCAGGTGCAGGTCTATTCGGCTCTGAATTCCCGGATTTCGCGGAGCCTGTCATCGGGCGCGCATTCGCGCGACCCGTTGGCTCATCCGGGCTACGAGAGTTGCGCCAGCGGCAATCAGCGCAGCGCCGTATAGGCCGCGCCGAGCATCGCGCCCGGCTTGTCGCGGCTGCCGTCCTGGACATAGACGACCGCGGCATCGACGCCGTCGCTGGAAATGCTTTCCAGCGGAATGGTCCAGTTTCCCGCGCCGCCGTTCCAGTCGCCGACCTTCACGAGATTGCGCACCACGTTGTAGTAGGTGATTTGCTGGCCGCGATTTTCGCCGCGCCCGATCGAAATCGGCACCGACCGCGAGACCGAGCACAGCCAGACTTCGCCGTGGCCCGTCGTGGCCACCTTGCTCGCCTCGACCGAGACGTTGATCAGCTTGCCCGACAACGTCATCGTCACCGGCACCGACATCACGCCCTCGGCCTTGCCGGTGTTCTTGATGGCGCCGTCGATGGCGGCGCGATCGCTGCCGATCACCTGCGCCGAGCCGTTGACGATCATCTGCGGCGTATAGAGATTGCGGTCGCCGCGCACATGCGAATAGGCTTTCTGACGCGCGCTGAAACGCGAGTCCGCCAGCGTGTCCTTCCAGCCAAGATAGTCCCAATAGTCGATCGGCATGCTCAGCGCGATCACGTTCGGATCCTTGGCGAGTTCGCCGACGATCTTGTCGGCCGGCGGACACGACGAACAGCCCTGCGAGGTGAACAACTCGACCACGGCGCGCGGATCGGCATGGGCCGGGCGGATGACCGCGATGATCGCGCAGACGCCGAGCGCGCCGGACCATCGCGATATCAGATTATTGGCCATCATCGCTGTCATGGTGCGAACCGGTCGTAGCGTCTTCCATCCGTATTTGTACGGGGCATGATCTGATCCCAAAAAGGCGTGCCCCAAACACGCGAAAGCGGCCTTTTCATAGGCCGCCTTCCCCCTGGTCGCTACTCACTTCGAAGTGAGGCACTGATCACAAATCCGCGTTTCATAGCGTTTTCAAGCGAAAGCCTGCCCCGGACTTGATCCGGGGTGGTTACCGGTTCGCGTGAAGAAAACGCGTCAAAAAGAGAACTCTAAGCCGCGAGTTTGCGCAGCACATAGTGCAGAATGCCGCCGTTTCGGTAGTATTCGAGTTCGTCGAGGGTATCGATGCGGCAAAGCAGCGGCACGCGCTGCAGCGCGCCATCGCCGGAGACGATCTCGGCCGTCAGCATCTGACGCGGCTTCAGATCGCCCTGCAGGCCTCGGATCGTCACCTTCTCGTCGCCCTTGAGACCGAGCGACGTCCACGACGTGCCGTCCTCGAAGGTGAGCGGCAACACACCCATGCCGACCAGGTTGGAGCGATGGATGCGCTCAAAGCTCTGGCAGATCACGGCGCGGACGCCGAGCAGGCGGGTGCCCTTCGCGGCCCAGTCGCGCGACGAGCCGTTGCCGTATTCGGCGCCGGCGAACACCACCAGCGGCACGCCCTCCGCCTGGTACTTCATCGCCGCATCGTAGATCGGCATCTGCTCGCCGTCGGGCCAGTGTTTTGTCAAACCGCCTTCTGGAATATTGCCGTCGGCGCCCTTCAGCATGAAGTTCTTGATGCGGATGTTGGCGAAGGTGCCGCGCATCATGATTTCGTGATTGCCGCGCCGCGTGCCGTACTGGTTGAAGTCGGCCGGACGGACCTGGTGCTCACTGAGGAATTTTCCGGCCGGCGAAGTCAGCTTGATCGAACCCGCCGGCGAGATGTGGTCGGTGGTGATCTTGTCGCCGAACATCGCCAGTATCCGCGCATCGATCACGTCGACGACGGGATCGGGCTCCTTCTTCATGCCCTCGAAATAGGGCGGGTTCTGCACATAGGTCGACGACATGTTCCAGCGATAGGTCTCGCTGTCGACCGTCTTGATCTTGCGCCAGTTGGTGTCACCCTTGAACACGTCGGCATAGCGCTTCTTGAAGATCGTCGCGGTCACGAACTTCTTCATGTAGGCGTTGATTTCCTTCGTGGTCGGCCAGATGTCCTTCAGATAGACCGGCTTGCCGTCCTTGCCGGTGCCGATCGGCTCGACCGCGAGATCCTTGGTCACCGTACCGGCAAGCGCGTAAGCGACAACCAGCGGCGGCGACGCCAGATAGTTCGCCTGCACGTCCGGCGAGACGCGGCCCTCGAAGTTGCGGTTGCCCGACAGCACGGCGGCGGCGACGATGCCGTTGTCGTTGATCGATTTCGAAATCTCTTCCGGCAGCGGGCCCGAGTTGCCGATGCAGGTGGTGCAGCCGAAGCCGACCAGGTTGAAGCCGACCTTGTCGAGCTCGGTCTGCAGTCCGGAATTGGAGAGATATTCCGCGACCACCTGGCTTCCCGGCGCCAGCGAGGTCTTCACCCACGGCTTGGCCTTCAGACCCTTGGCGGCAGCGTTGCGCGCCAACAGGCCCGCGCCGATCAGGACGCTCGGGTTGGAGGTGTTGGTGCAGGAGGTGATCGCGGCGATCACGACGTCGCCATGGCCGAGATCAAAATTACGATTCTCGACCGAATAGCGGTTGTCGGCGCCGTCAGGCTTCTTGTATTCGCCGGCGAGCGCAGTGGCGAAGCCGGTGGAAACCGCGGGCAGCGCAACGCGGCCTTCGGGGCGCTTCGGGCCGGCCATCGACGGCACGACATCCTTGAGATCGAGCGTCAGCGTTTCCGTGAACACCGGATCAGCGGATTTCGCCGTCCGGAACAGGCCCTGCGCCTTGGCATAGGCGGAGACGAGAGCAACGCGGTCCGCCTTGCGGCCGGAGGTCTTGAGGTAATCGATGGTCGCGGCATCGACCGGGAAGAAGCCGCAGGTCGCGCCATATTCCGGCGCCATGTTGCCGATGGTCGCCTTGTCGGCCACCGAGAGGAAGTCGAGTCCGGGACCGAAGAATTCAACGAACTTGCCGACCACGCCCTGCTTGCGCAGCATCTGCGTGACCGTCAGCACGAGGTCGGTCGCGGTGACGCCTTCCTTGAGCTGGCCTTTCAACTTGAAGCCAACAACTTCCGGCAGCAGCATCGACAGCGGCTGGCCGAGCATGCAGGCTTCCGCCTCGATGCCGCCGACGCCCCAGCCGAGCACGGCGAGGCCGTTGACCATGGTCGTGTGCGAGTCGGTGCCGACGAGCGAATCCGGGTAGGCGACTTCGAACGTGCCGGTCTTCTTGCCGACCGTCATCTTCTCCTTCCTGGTCCACACCGTCTGCGAGAGATATTCGAGATTGACCTGGTGGCAGATGCCGGTGCCGGGCGGCACCACGGAGAAATTCGAAAACGCCTTCTGGCCCCATTTCAGGAATTCGTAGCGTTCCTGGTTCTGCTTGTATTCCTCGACCACGTTCTTGCCGAACGCCTTGTTGTCGCCGAAGAAGTTGACGATCACCGAGTGGTCGATGACGAGATCGACGGGGACCAGCGGATTGATCTTCTCGGCGTCGCCGCCGAGCGCCTGCATCGCGTTACGCATCGCGGCGAGATCGACCACTGCCGGCACGCCGGTGAAATCCTGCATCAGCACGCGCGCCGGGCGGAAGGCGACTTCATGCTCGAGTTTACGCTTCCTCAACCATTTCGACACCGCGACGATGTCTGCTTTCTTGACCGTGCGGTCGTCTTCATTGCGCAGCAGGTTTTCCAGGAGCACCTTCATCGAATAGGGCAGCTTGGAAATTCCCTTCAGACCGTTCTTCTCGGCGGCGGGCAGGCTGTAATAAACGTAGGTCTTGCTGCCGACCTTGAGGGTCTTGCGGCATTTGAAGCTGTCGAGCGAGGTCATGTCAGGAAATCCCAAATTCTAGTGATACCCGGCAAGGGTATTTAAACACCATCGACGTAGGCTGGCCTCTTGGCTTGCAGCCGCCGATTGTGTGCTGCATCAAGTTCCGGGCTTATAGAATCTTTCTAGAAGCGCCGCCACACCGACAAGCGTGCTGCAGCAATGCGGACCCACAAATTCTGACGCGGTACCCATCAATTTCAGAGGGCTGTGAAGGGACAATATGCGGCTCTCGGGGCGCCACATCGACTGTATCAGGGGCGGCCGCGAGGTGTTTTCCGGCCTCGATTTCGATGCCTCCTCGGGTGAAGTGCTGGCCGTTGTCGGCCCAAACGGGTCCGGCAAGACCTCGCTGCTGCGCCTGATCGCCGGCCTGCTGGTGCCCGCAGGCGGATCGGTCGGCCTGGACGGCGGCGAAGCCGAACTGACGTTGCCGGAACAATCCCACTATCTCGGCCATCGCGATGCGCTGAAGCCTGCGCTGAGCGTGGCGGAAAACCTGTCGTTCTGGCGGGATTTTCTCGGCGGCGCGGCCGGCGACCTCAGCCAATGTCTTTCCGCCGTGGGTCTCGGCCATGCCACGCATCTGCCGGCGGCGTATCTCTCGGCCGGCCAGCGGCGGCGGCTTTCGATCGCCCGCCTGCTCGTGGTGCGCCGGCCGGTCTGGCTCCTGGACGAGCCGACCTCGGCGCTCGATGCCGCCGGGCAGGACCTGTTCGTGGGCGTCATGCGCAAGCATCTGGCGGGCGGCGGCATCATTGTCGCCGCGACACATACCGCGCTCGGGATCGAGGCGAGGGAACTGCGGATGGAGGGTGGGAAGTGACCGCCCTCGCCGCACTGATTCGCCGGGACATCAAAATCGCGCTCCGCGTCGGCGGTGGGGCGCTGATCGGCGTGCTGTTTTTCCTCACGGTCACGGTGCTGATGCCGTTCGCGATCGGGCCGGATCTCGCGCTGCTGACCCGCCTTGGCCCCGCGATTCTCTGGCTCGGCGCGCTGCTGGCGAGCCTGCTCACGCTGGACCGCCTGTTCACGGCCGACCATGAGGACGGCTCGCTCGATCTGATCGTGATGGGCCGGGCGCCGCTGGAACTGGCCTGTGCCGCGAAAGCGCTGGCGCACTGGCTTGCCGCCGGCGTGCCGCTGATCGTGGCGACCCCTGTACTGGGGCTGCTGCTCAATCTCGATGCCACCGCAACCTCGGCGGTGGCGCTGACGCTGCTGGTGGGAACACCGGCGCTGACGTTCACGGGCATGATCGGCGCGGCGCTCGCCGTGACACTGCATCGGGGAGGCCTGTTGCTGGCGGTGCTGGTGCTGCCGCTGTCGATCCCCGTACTGATTTTCGGTGTTGCTGCATCGCAGGCCGCCATAACAGGGCCGCTGTCGTTTGGAACACCGTTTTCGATACTGTGCGCGCTTTCGCTGGTCAGTCTCGTCGTCGGACCCTTCGCGGCCGCGGCGAGCCTGCGCCACGGTCTGGACTGACAATGACTTGATGCTGATCAACTCTCGCGGAGGCAATATGAAACAAACCACGCCGCATTGCCTGCCCCGCCACTGACGACTATCAGGATGCCATGACGCTGATCGACCTCGCCAATCCAACCAAATTCCTGTCGCTGACGGCGCGCGTGCTGCCGTGGCTGGCGGGCGCGACCGCGATCCTGCTGCTGGTGGGCTTCTATCAGGCCGCGATGGCGCCCGACGACTATCAGCAGGGCGCCACCGCCAAGATCATGTTCGTCCACGTGCCGAACGCGTGGCTGTCGATGTTCGTCTGGAGCGTGATGAGCCTGGCCGGACTGGGCACGCTGGTATGGCGGCATCCGCTGGCCGATGTCGCCGCCAAGGCCGCGGCGCCGATCGGGGCGGCATTCACGTTTCTGGCGCTGGTCACCGGTTCGCTGTGGGGACGGCCGATGTGGGGCACCTACTGGGAATGGGATGCGCGGCTGACCTCGGTGTTGATCCTGTTCCTGATGTATCTCGGCCTGATGGCACTGTGGCGTGCGGTGGACGATCCGTCGCGGGCGGCGCGGGCCGCCGCCATCCTTACGCTGGTCGGCGCGCTCAACCTGCCGATCATCAAATTCTCGGTCGACTGGTGGAACACGCTGCATCAGCCGGCGGCGGTGTTGCGGATGGGCGGCACTTCGCTCGACAAGGCATTCCTGATTCCATTGCTGGTGATGGCGGTCGGATTCTCGCTGCTGTTCGTCACCCTGCATCTGGCGGCGATGCGCAACGAGATCCTGCGCCGGCGCGTGCGCAGCTTGCAGATGATGCAAGCCAGCCAGCAGGCAGCATGACGTGACGTCGCTCGGTCCCTACGCCTCCTTTATCGTGACGTCCTACACGCTGGTGGCGGCGGTCGTGCTGCTGCTCATCGTCTGGATCGCGATCGATTATCGCCGCCAGAAGGAGCGCCTGCGCGAGCTCGAGGCCAGCGGCGTAACCCGGCGCTCCGGCCGCCAGGCGACGGACATTCGATGAGCACGCCCGCCACATCGGACGAACCGCCGCGCCGCCGGCACTGGCTGGTGGCGCTGCCGCTGATCGGTTTCCTCGCCGTCGCCGCGCTGTTTTTGCTGCGGCTGTACGACGGCGATCCCTCGAAGATCCCCTCGGCCCTGATCGGCCGCCCTGCACCGCAAACCGTACTGCCGGCGCTGGAAGGCCTCGTCCAGAATGGCGCGCCGGTCCCCGGGCTCGACCCCGCGCTGTTCAAGGGCAAGGTCTCCGTGGTGAATGTCTGGGCGTCCTGGTGCGTGCCGTGCCACGACGAGGCGCCGCTTTTGACCGCGCTGGCCAAGGACACGCGACTGCAGATCGTCGGCATCAACTACAAGGATTCTCCCGACAACGCGCGCCGGTTCCTCGGCCGCTACGGCAATCCGTTTGCCGCCGTCGGCGTCGACGGCAACGGCCGCGGCTCGATCGAATGGGGCGTCTATGGCGTGCCCGAAACCTTCGTGGTCGGCCGCGACGGCACCATTGTTTACAAGTTGGTCGGGCCGGTGACGCCGGCCAATCTCGACAGCGTGCTTAAGGTCGCGATCGAGAAGGCGTTGAGCAAATAATTATTCGCTTTTATCTGCCGTTCATTTCGCAGCCATGGCGCCGCCACGAATCCGCAGCTAGCTTGATGGGGTTACTTAAACCGTCCTTGGAGGGACACCCCATGCGTCATTTCACGCTCGCTTCTCTTCTCGCAACCGCACTTACCCTGGGCATGCTGACGGCGACACCGTCGATGGCTCAGACCGCGCAGCCCGCGACCAAGTCCGACAACAAGATGATGGCTCCCGCGCCGAAGGCTTCGGAGTCGAAGATGGCGCCCGCGCCGAAAGCGGAACTGCTCGACATCAACTCGGCGACTTCCGATCAGCTCGATGCGCTGCCCGGTATCGGCAAAGCCTATTCCGCCAAAATCATCGCGGGCCGGCCGTACAAGGGCAAGGATGAGCTGGTGCAGAAGAGCATCGTCCCGCAGGCGACCTACGACAAGATCAAGGACAAGATCATCGCCAAGCAGAAGAGCTGAGGCGGTTTCCGCGGACGCCACTTCGTAGGGTGGGCTGAGCGGAGCGAGCCCACCACACTTCGGCGCGGCGGTCAGATGGTGGGCACGCTACGCTTTGCCCACCCTACAAATTCTATGCGGAGACACCCCCACCCCGGCCCTCCCCCGCAAGCGGGAGAGGGAGAAGAGCTTAGCTCTTACTCACATCGCCCGCTTCCGCCTCGCTCGCTTCGAGCGTGGCCGGCTCCAGATGATAGCGCTTGATCAGCGGCATCTGGGCGATCGCAAAGATCATCGTCAGCGGCGTCACGCCGAATACCTTGAAGTTGACCCAGAAGTCGGTCGACTGCGTGCGCCAGATCAATTCGTTCAGGATCGCCAGGGCGAAAAAGAACAGCGCCCAGCGCATGGTCAGGACGCGCCAGCCTTTCGGCGTCAGATTGAACATTTGATCGAACAGGATCGCGATGAAGGAACGGCCGAACAAAAGACCGCCGCCGAGGATCGCGGCGAACAGGCTGTAGATGATGGTCGGCTTGACCTTGATGAAGGTCTCGTCGTGCAGCACCAGCGTCAGCGTACCGAATACCAGCACGATGACGGCGGTGACGATCGCCATGATAGGTATGTGCCGCACCACCACATAGGAGGCGATCATCGCGGCCACGATCGCCACCATGAAGGCCCCGGTCGCGACAAACAGGTTGAACTTGGCATTCGCCACGAAGAACACGAGCAGCGGACCGAGTTCGGTCGCAAGCTTGAACATCGGATGCGGCTGGGTCTTGTCCATGCTCAACTTTCGATCCCCGCGATCGCCCTGGCAAAATCCCGCGCGGTGAACGGCGCGAGATCCTCGACACCTTCGCCGACGCCAATGAAGTGCACCGGCAGCTTGAATTTCTCCGACAGCGCCACCAGGATGCCGCCGCGCGCGGTGCCGTCGAGCTTCGTCATGACGAGACCGGTGACGCCAGCGGTACGATGAAATGCCTCGACCTGCGACAGCGCATTTTGTCCCACCGTGGCGTCGAGCACCAGCAGCACCGCATGCGGCGCCGATGCATCGACCTTCTTGATGACGCGAACGACCTTTTCGAGCTCTTTCATCAGTTCGGCCTTGTTCTGCAGGCGGCCTGCGGTATCGACCAGCAGCACGTCGATATTCTGTTGCTTCGCTGCGGTCAGCGCGGTGAAGGCGAGGCTCGCCGAGTCCGAACCCTGCGCGCCCGCAATGACCGGCGATTTGGTGCGCTCGCCCCACACCTTGAGCTGCTCGATCGCCGCGGCGCGAAACGTATCGCCCGCCGCCATCATGATCTTGCGGCCTTCGGCGCTCAATTTTGCGGCAAGCTTGCCGATGGTGGTGGTCTTGCCCGAACCGTTGACGCCGACCACGAGGATGACGAACGGCTTTTGCGCGGCGTCGATCTCCAGCGGCTTCGCCACCGGCGCCAGCACCTTTTCCACTTCGGTCGCGACCACCGTCTTCACTTCGTCGGCCGAAATCGCCTTGTCGTAACGGCCGGCGCCGACAGCGTCCGCAATGCGTACCGCGACGGTCGTGCCGAGATCGGCGCGCAGCAGCACATCCTCGATATCGTCGAGCATGGCGCGGTCGAGCTTGCGCCGGATGACGAGATCGGCAACGGCGGTGCCGAGCGCACTCGAAGTGCGCTTCAGCCCGCTCGAAAGCCGCCGCCACCAGCTCTGTTTTGGAGTTCCCGGAGTGGTATCGCTCATGTCGGGGACGTGTTAGCGGTTTCACGCCATGAGCGGAAGTCACAACAATTCCATAGCTGTTCCCGGGCCATCCCTTGAAGTGCCTGAGGCATCCTTTGATGTCGAAGGCTTAACGGCAGACGAAATCCAGGCCCGCGTGCTCCACCGCGACGGGCTGATGCTGGTCATCGACAAGCCGGCCGGGCTGCCGGTGCATCGCGGCCCCAAGGGCGGCGCCAATCTGGAGGCGTCCTTCGACGGCCTGCAATACGGCCTGCCGCGGCCGCCGGTGCTGGCCCACCGGCTCGACAAGGATACCTCCGGCTGTCTGGTGCTCGGACGCCACCGCAAGGCCACCGCCTCGCTCGGCCTGTTGTTCAAGCACGGCAAGATCGGAAAAACCTACTGGGCCGTGGTCGAAGGCGGACCTGCCGAGGATGAAGGCACCATCGACATGCCGCTCGGCCGGCTCAACGCCGAGCGTGGCTGGTGGCAAAAGCCGGACCCGGAGGGTCAAACGGCCGTCACCAACTGGAAAGTGCGCGGCCGCGGCGACGGCCTTTGCTGGCTGGCATTGGAGCCGGTTACCGGCCGCACCCATCAATTGCGCGTGCACACGTCTGCGACGGGCTGGCCGATCGTCGGCGACAACATCTACGGCAACGGGCCAAGATTCGGCGAACCGATCCTGCATCTGCATTCCCGCGAGATCGTGATTCCGATTTCGAAGAACAAGGAGCCGGTGCGCGTGGTGGCGCCCGCGCCGGAGCATATGCGGGAGCGGTTGAGGTCGTGTGGGTGGAACGGGGAGTAGTGGCACACGTCGCTCCAACTACCACTGTCATCATCCGCGAAGGCGGATGATCCAGTATCCCAGAGACATCTGTGATGAACCGAGAGGCCGCGGCGTACTGGATCGCCCGGTCAAGCCGGGCGAAGACGGCGGAGTTTGCGGCTCACACCGTCAGCCGCGCACCGTCGTGGCCGCTAATCGCGAGCGTCATCACCTCGCCGGGCGTTTTGCCTGATACTGCCACCGGCAGAAAATGCTCGGTGCGCCCCTGCGTCGCGCTCTCGATCAGCACCTGACGCGTCGCGCCGATTTCCAACGCGAGCCGCTTCCGCAACGCCGCCTCACCCACCGCGCGCAATCGCTTCGCGCGCGCCTTGATCTCGCCGCCCGCCACCTGCGGCATCCGCGCGGCCGGGGTACCTGGCCGCGGCGAGTATGGAAACACGTGCAGGAACGTGAGATCGCAGTCCGCGACCAGGTCTTCCGAGCGCGCGAACATGTCTTCGTTCTCGGTCGGAAAGCCTGCGATAATATCGGCGCCGAGCGTGATATCCGGGCGCAGCCGCCGCACCTGGGCGCAGAACTCGATCGCATCTTGCCGCGAATGTCGTCGCTTCATCCGCTTCAGGATCATGTCGTCGCCGGATTGCAGCGACAGGTGCAGATGCGGCATCAGGCGCTCATCGTCCGCGATGACGTCGAGCAGATCGCGATCGGCCTCGATGGAATCGATCGACGAAATCCGCAGACGCTTCAGCTCCGGCACGTGGCGCAAAATCTGCTTTGTCAGATGTCCGAGCTTTGGTGTGCCCGGCAGGTCGGCGCCGTAGCTCGTGAGGTCCACGCCGGTCAGCACGATCTCGGCATGGCCGCGCTCGACCAGCGCGCGGACCTGGTCGACGACGGCACCCATCGGCACCGAGCGCGAATTGCCGCGGCCGTAGGGAATGATGCAGAAGGTGCAGCGGTGATCGCAGCCGTTTTGTACCTGCACGAAGACGCGCGGCAGGCCCGCCTTGAAGCCGTCCAGCAGATGCGGTGCCATCTCCTTGACCGCCATGATGTCGGCGACCGCGATCTTCTCGCTTGCCCCGAGACCGAAGCCGGTGTCGAACGCCGCGCGCGCATCGCGCCAGGCGTCACCGCGCATCTTGTCGTCATTGCCGACGACGCGATCG
This sequence comes from uncultured Alphaproteobacteria bacterium, assembly GCA_963816815.1. Taxonomy (GTDB): domain Bacteria; phylum Pseudomonadota; class Alphaproteobacteria; order Rhizobiales; family Xanthobacteraceae; genus Bradyrhizobium. Next base: position 7,588 of record CAWFMW010000061.1, on the reverse strand, counting down.
ACCTCCGCCATATCGGCAAACATTTGCGGCTGGATCTGCGCCGCACAGCCGGTGACGACGATGCGCACATCCGGCCGCTCGCGCTTCAGCCGGCGGATCGATTGCCGCGCCTGCGCCACCGCCTCATTGGTCACCGCGCAGCTATTGATGACGACGGTATCGGAAAGCCCGGCGCGCTCCGCCTCGCGGGCGATCACCTCGGATTCGAAGGCGTTGAGACGGCAGCCGAAGGTGAGAACGTCGACGCTCATGGCGCTCAGGCGACGCTGGCGAACAGCGCGGGATCGAAGCGGCCTTCATATTCGAAATCGGCGGTGCCGGTCATCAGCACATGGTCGTCGCGCTCGCGCCATTCGATCGCAAGCTTGCCGCCGGGCAATGTGATCTCGACGCTGCGGTTGGCGCGCTTCAGCCGGGCGGCGGCCACCGCGGTTGCACACGCCGCCGAGCCGCACGCCTTGGTCAGGCCGGCGCCGCGCTCCCAGGTGCGGATCGTGATGTGATCGCGATCGACGATATGGGCGAGCGTGATGTTGGCGCGCTCGGGGAAGATCGGATGGTTTTCCAGCAGCGGCCCGAAGCGCTCGAGGTCATAGGCGTTGACGTCGTCGACCCAGAAGATCGCGTGCGGATTGCCCATCGAGACCACCGACGGCGAATGCAGCACCGGCGCATCGATGGGGCCTACCTGCAATTCGATATAGCGGGTGTCGCGAAACTCTTCGGCCAGCGGAATATCCTGCGAGGCAAATTTCGGCGCGCCCATGTCGACGGTGTAGAGATCGGGCGCCGGGCCCTGCCAGCAGTTCAATAGCCCCGCGCGGGTCTCAAAGGTCACGGCGGTCTGGCCGGTCTTCTCGAACAGGCGGCGCACCACGCAGCGCATGCCGTTGCCGCAGGCGCCGGCCTCCGAGCCGTCATTGTTGTAGATGCGGATGAAGGCCTCGGTGCCCTGCAGCCGCGGCGGCTGCAACACCATCAACTGGTCATAGGGCACGCCCGCGGGCGAGGCGACCGCACGCGCCTCCTCGGCCGTCACGGCGGCCTTGGTATCGCGCAGGTCCACCACGACAATCTCGTTGCCGATGCCGTTCATCTTGGCAAATGCGTGGTTAGCCAGCGCGCTCATGGAATTTCCTAAATTCTGCCTGTTTATATGGCGAATGATGCCGTATTGCCTAGAGCATGATCCGGAAAAGTGGAGGCCGGTTTTCCGAAAAGATCATGCTCAAACAAAAAGATAGAGTTACGGTGGCGCTTCGAAGAAGCGTCACCGTAACTCTAGTGCGCGGGGGCACATGACGCATCTGTCATGGGACGAAAGCGGACCTTGCGTGTTAGAAAATGGCACCATCCTGGCGGGCGCGGATGGGGACATGCCGCCGCCAGATGGGGTGGATGGAGAATACCTGAAATGAACCGTATCAGCACTTTCCGTGCGGCCTTGGCCGCGCTCTCCATGGTTGCGTTTGGCGGGGCCGCTCTCGCCCAATCGCCGGCGCCCTCAGCCTCGCCGGCCCCAAGCCCGTCAGCCCTGCCCAGTCCCGCACCGTCGGCGGTGCCGGTCCCGCCGCCGGCCGAAACCAAGTCGCCGGCAGATGCCCCCACGGCGGAAAAGGCCCCGGCCCCCGCACCGCCGCCTCCCGCCGCCACCGTCCAAACCGCCGACCCGTTCGGCGAGGAGTTCGCGCTGGCGCCCAAGAAGGTGGTCGTGATCAAGGGCACCGCCAACTGGGATGCCGCGTTCGACACCCTGATCGAGGCGTTCAAGACGCTGACCACCATGCTCGACAAGCAGGGCATCAAGGCCACGGGCAATTCCATGATCGTCTACACCTCGACCGACGACACAGGCTTCACGTTTCTGGCGGAAATCCCGGTCGACCAGGAGCCGAAGAACCTGACCAAGGACATGAGCATCGGCAAGTCGCCCGAGGGCAAGGCGCTGAAATTCGTCCATCGCGGTTCCTACGACAACATGGACAACACCTATGAGGCGATCACCAACCACCTCGACGACAAGAAGCTGGAAGCCAAGGACACCTTCATCGAGGAATACATCACCGATCCCCTGAAGACGGCGGAGGACAAGCTGGTGATCAACGTCTACGTGCCGCTGAGGTGAGACGGATGAAGCGTTCGATCGGGGTTGCCGTTGCTTGGACACTGCTCGCCGCGCCGGTGCTGGCTCAGACGATGCTGCCGCCTGCCATTTCCGTGACCGGCGAAGCGACCGTGTCGGCGGCGCCCGATCAGGCCCAGATCGACGGCGGCGTGACGTCGGACGCCAAGACCGCGCGCGAGGCCTCGGAGGCCAACAACGCCGCAATGGGCAAGGTATTGCTGGCGCTCAAGGGCGCCGGCATCGACGAGAAGGACTACCAGACCTCGCGGCTGTCGCTGCAGCCGCAGTTTGCCGCGAATTACAAACCCTCGGATCGCGCGTCGGGCATCGTCAGCTTCCGCGCCAGCAACCGGGTCACGGTCAAAATCCGCGACGTCACCAAGGTCGCCAATGTGATCGACGTGCTGGTCGGCGCCGGCGCCAACGAGATCGGCGGCATCAATTTCACGGTGACACAGGCCTCAAAACATCTGGACGAAGCCCGCGAAAAGGCAATCGCGGATGCGCGCCGCAAGGCTGCGATCTACGCCAAGGCCGCCGGCGTGACGCTCGGCGAGCCGATCAGCATTTCCGAGGAAGGCGCGCCCACGCCGGTATTTCGCGGCAAGATGGCGGCGCCGATGGCCGCTGGCGCACAGGTCGCGCCGGGCGAGGAGACGCTGTCGGTGACGGTGAGCGTGTCCTGGGCGATCAAGGCCGCGCAGTAATTGCTGTCGTTCCTGCGAACGTTCGCAGGGGCAACGGATTAGATCTCGTAAACCTGCCCCGGCTTCAGCGCCGCGAACCGCTCCGGCGGGATCTTCGCTAGCTTAAGCGCCTCATCCAGCGCCATCACCGGCGCGTCGATCGCCTCATCGGTCAGCTGGAACGTGCCGTGATGATGCGCCAGCGCTTCTTGCGCGCCGCAATCGGCGAGCGCCTTCACCGCGTCAGACGGATTCATGTGCTGGTCTTTCATGAACGAGCGCGGCTCATAGGCCCCGATCGGGAGGATCGCCAGCCGCAACGGGCCGTGCTTCTCGGCCACGTGCCGAAAATGCTTGCCCTCGCCATAACCGGAATCGCAGACGATGTAGAGTTTACCCGCCGGCGTCTCCAGCACGAAACTCGCCCACAGCGCCTTGTTGCGGTCGAACAGACCCCGCGCCGACCAGTGCCGCGTCGGCACTAGCGTCACCGCGATGCCGTTGCCGAGCTCGACGCGGTCCTGCCAGTCGAACGCCTCGGCTTTGATTGCGCTGTCGGCGTCGCGCATGGTGACGTCATTGCCGAGCGGCGTGATCACGCGCGGAGAATGTTTCGCAGCAAGCTTCGAAAGTGTTGCGATGTCGAGATGATCATAATGGCCGTGCGAGACCAGCACGACGTCGATGTCAGGAAGCGCATCGAACGCGATGCCGGGATCGTGGTGCCGCTTCGGCCCGGCAAAGCCTATGGGCGACGCCCGCATCGACCACACCGGATCGACGAGAATGTTGAGATCGGCCGTCTGGATCAGCCAGCTGACATGGCCGACGAAAGACAGCCGGACCTTCTCGCCGCTGACGCGCGGCGGCGGCGTATCACTGTGCGCGTTCGGCACCCAATCCGGCCAGGCGGCGCGCCGCCTGTCGGTGCCGACCTGCCAGCGCATCACCTCGGCCAATGATTTTGGCGGCACCCCGTCAGGGTCGAAGAAGCGCGTTCCGTCGAAATGGTCGGAGACGGGGCCGTCATAGGTTTTCATGTTGCTGATCCAGATCGACGGTACACCAACGGCCGCGGCGGCGCCGGCGAGCAGTCCAAAAGCACGGCGGCGGGTGATCATTGGCACAGTGGGGTCACCTGGCGTGGAAGAGGAAAGGACATGGGGCGTTATATGGCTGTGCGGGCTCAACATGAAACCTGCGACGAAATGAACATCCGTTGATCCGCGCATGATGTCCTTGAAAAATGTCGTGAACTCAATGCGTTAAGCCGCGGGCCGGGGCCATTTCGTCCAATTTCTCCTTGACTTCCGCAGCCTCCGGGCGTTTAACCCCGGCACTTCTCGGAAAGATTTTCTTTTCGACCCGCCGCCCGGCCCTTGAGACCGGAGGCCAACGCCCGACAGCGCGATGCGCCCTCGGGCGCGAAAGTGTTTGGAATATCGTTTTGGCGTTTGGCGCCGAGACATATCTAGGTCGTCATCACCCGCGAAAGCGGGTGATCCAGTATCCCAGAGCAGCTCGGGTTGGACCGAGAGGCTGCGGCGTACTGGATACCCCGCCTTCGCGGGGTATGACCGTGGTGAACTTGGCAGCGCCCGCAAGGGCAGCAACAGGACAACGGCATTGTTCGACAATCTGTCGGAACGGCTTGGTGGGATACTCGATCGTCTGACGGGGCGCGGGGCGCTGTCCGAAAAGGACGTCGACGCCGCGATGCGCGAGGTGCGCCGCGCGCTGCTCGAGGCCGACGTTGCGCTCGAGGTCGTCAGGGATTTCACCGATCGCGTCCGCGAGCAGGCGGTCGGCGCCACCGTCGTCAAGTCGGTTACGCCCGGCCAGATGGTGGTCAAGATCGTCCATGACGAGCTGGTCGCCACGCTCGGTTCCGACGGCCAGACCATCGACCTCAATGCGGTGCCGCCGGTCGCCATCATGATGGTCGGCCTGCAAGGCTCCGGCAAAACCACCACGACGGCAAAGCTTGCCCGCCGCATGGTCCAGCGCGACAAGCGCAAGGTGCTGATGGCCTCGCTCGACATCTACCGCCCGGCGGCGATGGAGCAATTGGCCGTGCTCGGCCGCGACCTCGACATTCCGACGCTGCCGATCGTGGCCGGCCAGAAGCCGGCGCAGATCGCCAAGCGCGCGCTGGAAGCGGCCAAGCTCGGCGGCTACGACGTGGTGCTGCTCGACACCGCCGGCCGCACCACGCTCGACGAAGAGATGATGAGCGAGGCGGCGGAGATCAAATCCACGGCCAATCCGCATGAGGTGCTGCTGGTTGCGGACTCCCTCACCGGCCAGGACGCGGTCAATCTCGCACGCGCCTTCGATCAGCGCGTCGGCCTCACCGGTATCGTGCTGACACGCGTGGACGGCGACGGCCGCGGCGGCGCAGCGCTGTCGATGCGCGCGGTCACCGGCAAGCCGATCAAGCTGATCGGCACCGGCGAAAAGACCGACGCGCTGGAGGATTTCCATCCGAGCCGCATCGCCGGCCGCATCCTCGGCATGGGCGACGTAGTGTCGCTGGTCGAACGCGCGGCGGCGAATATCGACGCCGAAAAGGCCGCGCGCACCGCCGAGCGGATGCGCAAGGGCCAGTTCGACCTCACGGATATGCGCGAGCAATTGCTGCAGATGGCGAACATGGGCGGCATCAGCGGGCTGATGGGCATGATGCCCGGCGTTGCCAAGATGAAGAACCAGATCGCCGCAGCCGGGATCGACGACAAGATCATCAAGCGCCAGGTCGCGGTGATCGATTCGATGACGCGGCAGGAGCGCAAGAATCCCGATATCCTCAAGGCCAGCCGCAAGAAGCGCATCGCCGCCGGCGCCGGCCTGGAGGTCCAGGAAGTCAACAAGCTGCTGAAGATGCACCGGAACATGGCCGACATGATGAAGGCCATGGGCTCGGGCAAGCGCGGCCCGATGGCCGGCATCGCGCAGGCGATGGGCTTTGGCGGCGGCATGAAGCCGCCCTCAGCCGAAGAAATGAAGGCGATGGCGGAAAAGATGCAGGGCGGCGGCGGCCTGCCCCAGTTGCCCAAGGATCTTCCCGTTGGCCTGCGTCAGGGCCTGCCGAACGTGCCGGGCCTCACCGGCCTCAGCGGCAAGCCCACTCTGCCCGGCCTCGGCGGCTTTCCCGGGAAGAAGAAATAATCGCGACCCATTCACCAACACGAATCCAACCCACACTCAGGAGAACCAAATGTCAGTCGTTATCCGCCTCGCTCGCGCAGGCACCAAGAAGCGTCCGGTCTATCACGTCGTCGTTGCCGACTCGCGCTTTCCCCGCGATGGCCGCTTCATCGAGCGTCTCGGCCATTTCAACCCGCTGCTGCCGAAGGACAATGAGTCGCGGCTGAAGCTCGACATGGACAAGGTGAAATCCTGGCTCGCCAAAGGTGCGCAGCCGTCGGACCGCGTGACGCGTTTCCTGGATGCGGCCGGCGTCGTCAAGCGCCCGGCGCGCAACAATCCGGAAAAGGCCGTGCCGCGCAAGGAGCGCAAGGCCGCCGCCGAAGCCGCCGCGAAGGCGTAAGACTTAGCGGCGCACGACGGTGGCTGCACCGATTTGCGTCGCGCGTATCGGCGCTGCGCATGGCGTGCGCGGTGCTGTGAAGCTGTGGACCTTTACGGAAGATCCGTTCGCCGTGAAAGAATACGGCCCGCTGACGACCAAGGATGGCGCGCGCCAGTTCGAGGTGACGCATGTCCGCGAGGCAAAAGACCATCTGGTGGCGACGCTGAAAGGCATCGCCACCCGCGAGGACGCCGAGCGGCTCAACGGCATCGAGCTCTATATCGCGCGCGAAAAACTGCCGGCCACGGAAGAAGACGAATATTATCACGCCGACCTGATCGGGCTCGCCGCGGTCAACGCCGCCAACGAACCGCTCGGCCGCGTCACCGCGATCCATAATTTCGGCGCCGGCGACATCATCGAGATCGCGCCGCCGCAGGGACCGACCATGCTGCTGCCGTTCACCAATGCCGTGGTGCCGACGGTCGACCTCGCCGGCGGCCGCGTGGTGATCGAACTGCCGCAGGAAATCGAAGGCGAGTCCTAACTCGTCATTGCCGGGCTTGACCCGGCAATCCATCCTCTTTCGAAGAAGATGGATACGCGGGTCAAGCCCGCGTATGACGGCCTGAGTTCAACCGCGATCCCTCAACCATGACCTGGCGCGCCACCGTCCTCACACTCTTCCCCGAGATGTTTCCAGGGCCGCTCGGCGTCAGCCTGGCGGGCAAGGCGCTGGCGTCTGGCCTGTGGGAGCTGGAGGCGCGCGATGTCCGCACCTCCGCCACCGACAAGCATCGCAGCGTCGATGACACCCCCGCCGGCGGCGGCCCGGGCATGGTGCTGCGGGCCGACGTGCTGGCGGCGGCGATCGATGCCGCGGATACCGGGGACAGCCGGCCACGCCTGCTGATGAGCCCGCGCGGTCGGCCATTGACCCAGTCGCAGGTTAGGGAACTCGCCGCTGGGCCGGGCCCCCTGGTCGTTTGCGGCCGGTTCGAGGGGGTCGACCAGCGGGTCATCGAGGCCCGGAACCTCGAAGAGGTCTCGATCGGGGACTACGTGTTGTCGGGTGGCGAGATCGCCGCGATGGCGCTGATCGATGCCTGCGTGCGGCTGTTGCCGGGAGTGATGGGCAAACAGGCCTCCGGCGAGGACGAAAGCTTTTCCGAAGGACTACTCGAATACCCCCAATACACCCGGCCGCAGGAGTTCGAGGGCCGGGGTATCCCGGAAATCCTGATC
>CAWFMW010000060.1:0-43328 GCA_963816815.1 uncultured Alphaproteobacteria bacterium | reverse complement strand
ATTTTTGAGAATGATTCGGCCACCCCGATCGCGGCCGCGGATATCGTCGGCAACACCTCGCTCCCGCACGGTCGAATTCGTTCCGCGCGCATTTGCATGGCGGGCATAAGCCGAGCCAACCGGCCGGCGCTCTTCACTTGAACATTACTTGGACACAACTTCGCAAACTCGGACGATGACTGTATTGATCGATAAAAGTAAGCATTAAAGTGGTTAAAATCTATTAACCATAAATATTACGGAATATCTCCTGATTATTGACCTGGGTAACGAGATATTTCAGCCGACGACATTTCGGATTTACTGCCCAATTCATGCCGCATTGCGCAACCAAACGGCAGCCACGAAACTGGGACGGGGGTTCCACTTGTCCGCATGTGGCATTACTGTCTGAGGGACTACATTAATGGTGAATTTCAAGAAGGCGGCTCTGGGAACTGCTAACCAGTCGCGGACGGCCCTTGCCTTGTGGCCGCAACTCTCCTGGTCGGTGGCAGCATCACCGAAGCTTCTGCCAAATCCAGGCACCATCGCCACCACCCCACGCCACCGCACAGGCCAACCGAGCGATTGGCGGGACGCCAATGCCTCGATCGGCTCGTCAGACTCCGGGCCGCAGCTTCTCGGGAAAGGCCTCCTATTACGGCAATGAATCCGGCAGCCGGACCGCCTCCGGTCAGCGCTTCAACCAGAACGCCATGACCGCGGCCCACCGCTCGCTGCCGTTCGGCACCAAGCTCCGGGTGACCCATCGCGGCCAGAGCGTCGTCGTCACGATCAATGACCGTGGTCCCTTCATCAAGGGCCGCGTGCTCGACCTCTCCACGGGCGCTGCCCGTGCCATCGGCCTGACCGGCGCCGGCGTCGGCCACGTCACCGCCGACGTCGTTTCCTAAAGCGCGTCTGATGCGCCGCTTCTTCCAAAGTTTCGGCAAGCGTTGCGTCAAGTGGTCACGGAACTCTTCCGCGCAACAAAGCCTGCCGTCACGATGGCGGCAGGCTTTTTTGTGCACTTCTCCCCGTCATTGCGAGGGCGATAGCGCAAGCAATCCATAGCTCCGCAGGTTCCAGGTCTGGTGCTTCGCTGCGCTCGCAATGACGGAGCCGGACGCTTTTTCGTTCACCTTTACAAGAAGCTCTGCGGATCGACGTCGACCTCGAGCTTGAGATTGCCCTTGGTCTTGGGTCCGGCCGCCAGCCACTCCCGCAAGTATTCCGAGAGGTCGACATTGCGCAGCGACTTCACCAGGAGCCGGAAACGATAGCGGCCCTTGATGACCGCAAGCGGCGCCTCGGCGGGACCAAGCACCTGAATCCGCTCATCGAGCGGCGCCATCGACGCCAGCTTGCGCGCAAAGCCTTCCGCGGTCGGACGGTCGCCGGCGGAAATGATCAGGCTGGCGAGCCGGCCGAACGGCGGATAGCCGGTGCGCTCGCGCGCCTCGATCTCGCTGGCGTAAAACGCCTCGCGGTCGCTGGCGACCAGCGCCTTCATCACGGGATGGTCGGGCTGATGGGTCTGCAAGTACCCGACGCCGCGGCCCTGGTCGCGGCCGGCGCGCCCGATCACCTGGTTGAGCAATTGAAACGTCCGCTCGGCGGCGCGCGGATCGCCATTGCCGAGGCCGAGATCGGCATCGACGACGCCGACCAGATTGAGCCGCGGGAAATTATGCCCCTTCGCCACGAGCTGCGTGCCGATGATGATATCGACGCGGCCTTCCGCGATCTCGTTCAATTCGCTGCGCATGGTCTCGATCGAGGTGATGAGGTCGCTCGACAGCACCATGGTGCGCGTGCCTGGGGAACGTCGCAGCCGCCTCTTCCTGCAGGCGCTCCACGCCCGGGCCGACCGCGACCAGCGATTCCTCGGCCGCGCAGTGCGGGCAGATATGCGGCCGCGGCATCGAGAAACCGCAATGGTGGCAGACCAGCCGCTGGCGAAAACGGTGATCGACCAGCCAGGCGTCGCAGATGGTGCAGGCAAAACGATGCCCGCAGGCGCGGCACAATGTCAGCGGCGCATAACCGCGGCGATTGAGGAACAACAGCGCCTGCTCGCGCCGCTCGATCGCGTACTGGATCTGCTCGGCGAGCCGCGGCGAAATGAAACGGCCGCGCGCCGGCGGCTCCCGGCGCAAGTCGATCGCCTCGATCTGCGGCATGTGCTGGCCGCCGAAGCGCGACGGCAGCGCGATGCGCTGGTAGCGGCCCTTGCGCGCATTGACCTCGGTCTCGATCGAGGGCGTTGCGGAGGCCAGCACGATCGGGATTTTGGCGATATGCGCGCGCACCACCGCCATGTCGCGGGCATGATAATGCGCGCCCTCGTCCTGCTTGTAGGCCTGGTCGTGCTCCTCGTCGACGATGATCAGACCGAGATTGGCGTAGGGCAGAAACAGCGCCGAGCGCGCCCCGACGACGACCGGCGCTTCGCCGGCCGAAATCGCCGCCCAATTGCGGGCGCGGGTGCGCGGAGTCAGTTCGGAATGCCATTCCAGCGGACGCACGCCAAAACGCTGCGCAAAACGGTCGAGGAACTGGCCGGTCAGCGCGATCTCCGGCATCAGGATCAGCGATCTGCCTGCCGCGGCGGATATTTTCGGCGATCGCCTCGAAATAAACTTCGGTCTTGCCCGAGCCCGTGACGCCATCGAGCAGCGCGACATGAAAGCTGCCGCTCGCGGCCAGCGAGCGCATCGCATCGACAGCTGTGCGCTGCTGGCGCGAGAATTCAGGCTGCGCGAAGGACGGATCAGGCGCCGGTGGCGGCAGCCGGCGGCGGCAACGGCTCGACCGTCAGCGTGCCCTCGTCGACCAGGCCATCGATCACGCCCGACGCTGACGCCGGCCTCCCTGCGCCGCCTCCGACTTACCGTGCAGCAGGCGGTCCGAGAGCACCTCGATCAGGCGCCTCCGCGCCGGCGTCATCCGCCGCGGCACTTCGCCGACCAGCCGCACGCCCATGCGCATCCGCTCGGGCCCGAGATTTTCGCCCATCCGCAAGGTCATGCGCAGCACCATGCCGCGGGCGGACAGCGTGTAGTTGGCGACCCAGTCGACGAGCGCGCGCAGTTCCGGTTTCAGCGGCGGGACGTCGAGCTTTTCGGAGACATCCTTCAGACGGTTGTGCAGCCGCGGATCGGGCTTTGCGTTCTCCGCCCACACCACCGCCACCACTTCGCGCGGGCCGAGCGGCACGCAGACGACGTCGCCGGGCGTAAGCGCCATGCCGCGCGGCACCCGGTAGGAATAGGTCTGATCGAGTGCGACCGGCACCAGCACATCGACCACGCCGGTCGATGTTGCGGATGAGGCGTGGCTGCGCGTGGTGTGATCCATTGAGGAGAATCAAGGCTGGCGATTGCAGAACGCAGGCTACCGCCGCCGCGGCAAGTTAGCGAACGGTAAACGAAAGAGATGCGATATAATGTCAGGAGAATCATCGCGTCCCGGACGGACCTTATGGCAAGCCGCTTCCCGCCGTTCCCAGAATCGAGCTCGACTGCGCCGACGGGACCGTGGCGCTTCAGATGACGCGCTGGCTGGCGCATCTGCGCGCCGAGCGGCGGCTGTCGCCGAAGACGCTGGAAGCCTATACCCGCGACGTCAGGCAATGTCTCGCTTTCCTGTGTGAACATTGGGGCACGCGGGTAACGCTCAAAGGCTTTGCCGCGCTGGAAGCCACCGATATCAGAGCGTTCATGGCGATGCGCCGCGCCGACCAGATCGCCGGCCGCTCATTGATGCGGGCGCTGGCGGGCTTGCGCTCATTCGGCCGCTTTCTCGAGCGGGAGGGCCAGGGCAAGGTCGGCGCACTCTCCGCCATTCGCGCGCCAAAGATCGCAAAGAGCCTGCCGAAGCCGATCCACATGGCCGCCGCCAAGCGGTTTGCCGACGCCGACGAGCGCGCCGGCGAGGAGCGGGAGACCTGGATCCTGGCACGCGACGCCGCCGTCATGGCGCTGCTCTACGGTTCGGGCCTGCGCATCTCCGAGGCGCTCGGCCTGAAGCGCCGCGACGTGCCCAAGCCCGGCGAAGGCGACGTGCTGGTCGTGACCGGCAAGGGCAACAAGACCCGCATGGTGCCGGTGCTGCAGAATGTGCTGCAGCTGATCCAGGATTACACCGCGATCTGCCCGCACCACTTGCCCCGGCGGGACCGATCTTCGTCGGTGCGCGCGGAGGCCCGTTAAGCCCGCGAATCATCCAGCTGACCATGGAGCGGCTGCGCGGCGCACTCGGCCTGCCCGACACCGCCACGCCGCACGCATTGCGGCATTCGTTTGCGACCCATCTGCTCAGCCGCGGCGGCGACCTGCGCGCGATCCAGGAACTGCTTGGCCACGCGTCGCTCTCGACCACGCAGATCTATACCGGCATCGACTGCCGAGCGGCTGCTTGAAGTCTATCGGAGCGCGCATCCCCGCGGCTGAATGTCCACTTCTTTCGCGCCGACACGCTCCCGTCACATCCGCTTGGCACTTGCCTCGGCGATGCCGTTCGGCAATCGTGCGCCGTCAATCTTGATGGAGGGGGGATCATGAGCGCACATGAAAGTATGGAGCACGCGGAGCACGCCGAGCACGCTTCGGGTTCGAACAAGAAGATCGCGTTGCTGATCGCCGTGATCGCCTTCTTTCTGGCGCTGTCGGAGACGCTCGGCAAGGGCGCGCAGACCGAGGCCATCAGCAAGAATGTCGAGGCCTCGAACCTGTGGGCGTTCTTCCAGGCCAAGAGCATCCGCCGCACCAAGGTGCAGACCACGGCCGAAACGCCAAGCTCAGCATGGGCGACCGTCGGCGACGAGGCCTCGAAAGCGGCGCTGCAGAAGCAGATCGACGACTGGAACAAGACCGCGGCGCGCTATCGCTCGGAGCCGGAAACCGGCGAAGGCTCGGAAGCAACTCGCCAAGCGCGCCAAGCATGCCGAGCACGAGCGTGACGAGGCGACGGCGAAGTACCATCACTACGAAATCGCCTCGGCCGCCTTCCAGATCGGCATCGTGCTGGCGTCGGCCACCATCATCACCGGCATAGCGGTTCTGGCCTGGGTATCAGGCGCATTGGCGATGGTGGGTATCGTCATTACCGGACTAGGCCTCTACGCGCCGCATTTGTTGCATCTGCATTAGAAAGCGCCCCTGTCTGTCATGCCCGCGAAGGCGGGCATCCAGTACTCCGCGGCGTCCGCTGCTCGCGCAACTAGCGACACGGCGTACTTGATTGCCCGGGCAAGCCGGGCAATGACAGTGGGTGGCTACCGCGCCTGGTGCACGCTCTTGCGGAAACGCTGGATCATCCGCAGCGCGCGAGATGACCAGCCATCGCCGTCGCCGCGCAGCATTTCCCGGATGCGTTGCTTGATCGGATTGACCAGGGCTGCGGCCTTGGCACGCATCGCCATGATGAATTCAAAGATCTTCCTGAACCAGCCCATCTGCAGAAGCTTCGAACGCGTCACGTCGAAGATGAACGCGGTCACGCCGACGCCGACGAATTTTCGCGAGCACGATGGTGGCAATGGCGCTGCAGCCAATATTCATGCGCCAGCAGCCAGAGGCCGACCAGCTTGAGCGGAAACAGCGGGATCGACCGGCACGGCGAACACGATCAGCGTCATCGCCGGCGACAGCGTATCGACGCGCTCCGCCAGCCATTGCTTGAACGCGCGCAGCGGGATCCACGCGACGATGCGCTCGACGATCGGTTCGAGGTGATCCCACAGCCATGCCTCGATCAGGAAGATGACCGCAAGCAGAACCCAGAACGGCTGAAGTAAGCGGCGCATCATGGACGTCGTCTCTCGTGCGCCGTGATTTCTCGTCGAGAAATCATAACGCTTCGATCACATATGGATCGCCCGCTTGCCGACCGCAAGCGCGGCTTCCTTGATGGCTTCGGAGCGGGTCGGATGCGCGTGACATGTTCGCGCCAGATCCTCGGCGGAACCGCCGAACTCCATCAAAACGGCGGCTTCGTGGATCATTTCACCGGCTTCGCGGCCGACAATGTGCACGCCAAGCACGCGATCGGTCTTCGCATCTGCGAGAAATCTTCACAAAACCCTCGGTCGTCTGGTTGACCTTGGAGCGGCCATTGGCGGTGAAGGGGAATTTGCCCGAGGTGTAAGCCACGCCGGCCTGCTTCAGCTCTTCCTCGGTCTTGCCGACCGACGACACTTCCGGCGTGGTATACACGACGCCTGGGATAACGTCGTAGTTCACGTGACCGGCCTGCCCTGCGATGATTTCGGCGCAGGCGACGCCTTCGTCCTCGGCCTTGTGCGCGAGCATCGGACCCGCGACCACGTCGCCGATCGCGTAGACGCCCTTCACGGTGGTGGAGAAATGCGCGTCGATCTGCACGCGGCCGCGATTGTCGAGCGCGATGCCGGCTTCCTTCAATCCAAGCCCTTCGGTGTAGGGCACGCGGCCGATGCAAACCAGCACGACGTCGGCTTCGAGCGTCTCCGCCGCGCCGCCGGCGGCAGGCTCAACGGCAGCCTTCAGCGTCTTGCCCGAGGTGTCGACGCCGGTGACCTTGGCGCCGAGCTTGAACGCAAAGCCCTGCTTTTCGAGGATGCGCTGGAATTGCTTTGCCACTTCGCCATCCATGCCCGGCAGGATGCGATCGAGGAATTCCACCACGGTCACCTTGGCGCCGAGGCGGTGCCACACCGAGCCGAGCTCCAGGCCGATCACGCCGGCGCCGATGATCAGACAGGTTCGCCGGCACCTTGTCGAGCGACAGCGCGCCGGTCGACGACACCACGCGCTTCTCGTCGATCTCGATGCCCTTCAGCCGCGCGATATCGGAGCCGGTGGCGATGACGATGTTCTTGGTCTCGACCGTCTGCGCCTTGCCGTCATTGCCCGTGACCTCGACCTTGCCGGCGCCGAGAATCCTGCCGGCGCCGCTGATGACGTCGATCTTGTTTTTCTTCATCAGGAACTCGACGCCCTTGACGTTGCCGTCGATGCCCTGCTGCTTGAAGTTCATCATCGCGGGCAGATCGAGTTTTGGCGCGGAGACACTGACGCCCATCTTGGCAAAGGAGTGCGCGGCCTCCTCGAACATTTCGGACGCGTGCAGCAGCGCCTTCGACGGCATGCAGCCGACGTTGAGGCAGGTGCCGCCGAGCGTCGCATTCTTCTCGACCACGGCGACCTTCATGCCGAGTTGCGCCGCGCGCACCGCGCAGACATATCCGCCCGGGCCGGTGCCGATGACGACGAGATCGTAGGTAGCCATGATCGAAGTCCTGTAGCTGGGAAGCGTGTCGGGTATTTAGCGCCCGCCCGACACATCGAGGATGGTGCTGGTGACGTAGGAGGCATCGTCCGACATCAGCCAGACGACGGCATTGGCGATTTCATCCGCGGTGCCGACCCGCTTCATCGGCACCATGTGTGCGAGCCGGTGCGCGCGATCCGGCTCGCCGCCCGCGGCGTGGATTTCGGTATCGATCAGTCCGGGCCGAATGCCGGCCACGCGGATGCCCTCACCCGCGACTTCATGGCCAAGGCCGACCGTGAAGGAATCGATCGCGCCCTTGGAGGCGGCATAGTCGACATAGGTATTGGGCGCGCCGAGCTTTGCCGCGACCGAGGAAATGTTGACGATGACGCCGCCCTCGCCGCCGTGCTTGGTCGACATGCGCTTCACCGCCTCGCGCGCGCATAAAATGCTGCCGGTGACGTTGACAGCCATCACGCGCTGGATGCGCTCGGCCGACATCTCGTCAACGCGCACACCGCTCTTGCCGACAATGCCGCCATTGTTGACGAGAGCCCCGAGCGTGCCGAACTTGTCGGCGGCCTCGAACAGCTTGAGGATATCGCTCTCCTCGGCGACATCGCATTTCACCGCGATGGCCTTGCCGTTCTTGCCCTCGATCAGCGCGACGACCTCGTCGGCCGCCGCCTTGTTGCTGGCATAGCCGACCACGACGCGATAGCCGCGCGCGGCAGCAGCGAGTGCGGTGGCACGACCGATGCCGCGGCTTCCGCCGGTAATGACAACAACCTTGTCCGTCACTATCAGCCCCCACAAATCAACGCGCATCAATCCACGGCTCACGACGCCGGCTTGAACGCCGACGTCGACCAGCGTGACAAGTCAGAGATCCAGCACCAGCCGCGCCGGATCTTCCAGGCTCTCCTTGACGCGCACCAGGAAGGTCACCGCTTCCTTGCCGTCGATCACGCGGTGATCGTAGGACAGCGCCAGATACATCATCGGGCGGACCTCGATCTTGCCGCCGACCACCATCGGCCGCTCCTGGATCTTGTGCATGCCGAGGATGCCGGACTGCGGGGCGTTGAGGATCGGCGTCGACATCAGCGAGCCGTAGATGCCGCCATTGGTGATGGTGAAGGTGCCGCCCTGCATCTCGTCGATCTTGAGCTGGCCGTCGCGCGCGCGGCGGCCGAAATCGGCGATTCCCTTTTCGATGTCGGAGATCGACTTGTGGTCGCAGTCGCGCACCACGGGCACGACCAGGCCCTTGTCGGTGCCGACGGCAACGCCGATGTGGTAGTAGTTCTTGTAGATCAGGTCGGTGCCGTCGATCTCGGCGTTGACGGCCGGAATGTCCTTCAGCGCCTGCACGACGGCCTTGGTGAAGAAGCCCATGAAGCCGAGCTTCGAGCCATGCTTCTTCTCGAACACGTCCTTGTACTGCGCGCGCATCGCCATGATGTGGGTCATGTCGACCTCGTTGAAGGTCGTGAGCATCGCGGCGGTGTTCTGCACGTCCTTCAGCCGCCGCGCGATGGTCTGGCGCAGCCGCGTCATCTTCACGCGCTCCTCGCGCGCGGCATCGTCGGCGGGCGAGGGGCTGCGAACCTGCACGGCAGCGGCCGGCTGATTGACCGGCGTCGGCGCCGAAGCCGCCTTCTCGATCGCGGCCAGCATGTCGCCCTTGGTGACGCGGCCGTCCTTGCCGGAGCCGGGAACGGTCGCGGCATCGATGCCGCTTTCGGCGGAGAGTTTGCGAACCGACGGCGCCAGCGGCGCATCCGCGGGTGCAGCCTTCGGCAGCCGCGGCCGGGTGCTGCAGCGGGCCGGAGCAGCCTTGGCGGGTGCAGCGGCCGGCTTCGCCGCGCCGGCCGCGCCGTCGTTGATCTGACCGAGCAGCGCGCCGACGGCGACGGTCTCGCCGTCCTTGGCCGCGATCTCGCCGAGCACGCCTGCGGACGGCGCCGGCACTTCGATGGTGACCTTGTCGGTCTCGAGCTCGACCAGCGGCTCGTCCACCGCGACGGCGTCGCCGGCCTTCTTGAACCAGCGGCCGATGGTGGCTTCCGTCACGGACTCGCCGAGCGTCGGAACACGAATTTCAGTCATGGTATCTTTCCTCATTGCTTCCACGGTCATCGTCCGCGGAGACGCACGATCCGGCGCTCCGAGACGTCGTGATTCAGAAATGAAAAGCCCGGCGTACTGGATGCCCCGTCCCCGTGCGCAACTGCGCACGGAGCGGGGCATGACAAATTCCTAGTTCAGCGCCTCATCCAGCATCGCCTTGAGCTGCGCCAGATGCTTCGACATCAAACCGGTGGCGGTTGCGGCCGACGCGGCGCGGCCGGCGTAACGCGGACGCCGGTTCGGCGCGTGGATCTGGTTCAGCACCCATTCGAGATAAGGCTCGATGAAGTGCCACGCGCCCATGTTGCGCGGCTCTTCCTGGCACCAGACCACTTCGGCGTTCTTGAAGCGGGCGAGTTCGTGCACCAGCGCCTTCAGCGGCACCGGATAAAGCTGCTCGACGCGCATGATGTAGATGTCGTCGATGTCGCGCTTTTCGCGCTCGTCGTAGAGATCGTAATAGACCTTGCCCGAGCACAGCACGACGCGGCGGATCTTGTCGTCCGCCACCAGCTTGATCTTCTCGTCCGGCAGCATCTGCGCGTCGTCGTAGAGGATGCGGTGGAAGGTCGTGTCAGGTCCCAGCTCGTCGAGCCGCGAGACGGCACGCTTGTGCCGCAACAGCGACTTCGGCGTCATCAGAATCAGCGGCTTGCGGATCTCGCGGTGGAGCTGCCGCCGCAGCACGTGGAAGTAATTCGCCGGCGTGGTGGGGTACACCACCTGCATGTTGTCTTCGGCGCACATCTGCAGGAAACGTTCGAGCCGGGCCGAGGAGTGCTCCGGTCCCTGCCCTTCATAGCCATGCGGCAGCAGGCAGACGAGACCGGACATGCGCAGCCATTTGCGCTCGCCCGACGAAATGAACTGGTCGAACAACACCTGGGCGCCGTTGGCGAAGTCGCCGAACTGGGCTTCCCACATCGCCAGCGCCTTGGGCTCGGCCAGCGAATAACCGTACTCGAAGCCGAGCACCGCCTCTTCGGACAGCAGCGAGTTGATGACCTCGTAATGGCCCTGGTCGTGGCCGAGATGGTTGAACGGCGTGTAGCGGCTCTCGTCTTCCTGGTCGATCAGCACCGAATGGCGCTGCGAGAAGGTGCCGCGCTCGCTGTCCTGTCCCGACAGCCGGACGTGACGGCCTTCCTGCAGCAGCGTGCAGAACGCCAGCGCCTCGCCGGTCGCCCAGTCGATGCCGACGCCGTTGTCGATGGCCTTGGCGCGATTTTCCAAATAGCGCTGGATGGTGCGGTGGACCCGGAAACCGTCCGGCACCTTGGTGATCTTGCGCCCGATATCCTTGAGGATGCTGACGTCGACGCCGGTGACACCGCGGCGGGCGTCTTCTTCCTGGTCGGCGGACTTGAAGCCCGCCCACTTGCCGTCGAGCCAGTCGGCCTTGTTCGGCTTGTAGCCGGAGCCGGCTTCGAGCTCGGCATCGAGCCGTGCACGCCAGTCGGCCTTGGCCTTCTCGACCTCGCCCTCGGTCATCACGCCGTCGGCGATCAGCCGCTTGGAATAGATCTCGACCGTGCCGGGATGCGTCGCGATCTTCTTGTACATCACCGGCTGGGTGAACGCCGGCTCATCGCCTTCGTTGTGGCCGTGGCGGCGGTAGCAGAACATGTCGATGACGACAGGCTTGTGGAACTTCTGCCGGAATTCGATCGCCACCTTGGCCGCGAACACCACCGCTTCCGGATCGTCGCCGTTCACGTGGAAGATCGGCGCGTCGATCATCTTCGCCACGTCGGACGGATAGGGCGAGGAGCGCGAATAGCGCGGATAGGTGGTGAAGCCGATCTGGTTGTTGACGATGAAATGCAGCGAGCCGCCGGTGCGGTAACCCTTCAGGTCGGACAGGGCGAAACATTCGGCCACCACGCCCTGGCCCGCGAACGCCGCATCGCCATGCATCAGCATCGGCAGCACGGAAATACGCATGTCCGGCGGGTCGCCATGCTGGTCCTGCTTGGCGCGCACCTTGCCGAGCACGACGGGATCGACGATTTCGAGATGCGACGGGTTGGCCGTCAGCGACAGATGGATCCTGTTGCCGTCGAACTCGCGGTCGGATGAGGCGCCGAGATGGTACTTCACGTCGCCGGAACCTTCGACCGCGTCCGGGTTGGCGGAGCCGCCCTTGAATTCGTGGAACAGCGCGCGATGCGGCTTGCCCATCACCTGGGTCAGCACGTTGAGGCGGCCGCGATGCGGCATGCCCAGCACGATTTCCTTCACGCCGAGATTGCCGCCGCGCTTGATGATCTGCTCCAGCGCCGGGATCAGCGATTCTGCGCCATCGAGGCCAAAGCGCTTGGTGCCCGTGAACTTGAGGTCGCAGAATTTCTCAAAGCCTTCGGCTTCGATCAGCTTGTTGAGGATCGCGCGACGGCCCTCGCGGGTAAAACTGATTTCCTTGTCCGGACCCTCGATGCGCTCCTGAATCCAGGCCTTCTGCGCCGCGTTGGTGATGTGCATGAACTCGACGCCGAGCGTCTGGCAGTAGGTGCGCTCGCAGATCGCGACGATTTCGCGGAGGTTGCCGTATTCGAGGCCGAGCACATGGTCGAGGAAGATCTTGCGTTCGAAATCGGCTTCGGTGAAGCCGTAGGTGCGCGGATCCAGTTCTTCGCGATCGCGCTGCGCCTCGATGCCGAGCGGATCGAGCTTGGCGTGGAAATGACCGCGCATGCGGTAGGCTCGGATCAGCATCAGGGCGCGGACCGAATTGCGTGTCGCCTGGTTGACGTCGGCGGCCGACAGCTCGGCGCCCTTGGCCTGCGCCTTGGCCACAAGCTTGGCGCCGACCGCCTTCTCGACGGTGGCCCAATTGCCGTCCAGCGCCGAGGTCAGGTCGTCGCGCGGGGTCAGCGGCCAGTTGTCGCGGCCCCAGGAGGGGCCCTCGGCGTTCTTCTGGACGTCGGCCGGACTGTCTTTCAGGCTCTTGAAGAATTCCCGCCATTCGGCATCGACCGACGTCGGGTCCTGCTCGTAGCGGGCGTAGAGGTCGTCAATATAGGTGGCGTTGGTGCCCTGCAAAAACGAGGAGAGGGCAAATGCTGCATTCGCATCCTGGCGAGACATGATGGCGTCCTGGTAATTTCGCTTTGCGCATGGAAAACGGCGCTTTAGCCGGTCCGGAGGCCCGAACCAGCTCGGTAAAGCATCTTTACCCTATTTAGGACGGATATTCCTGCCTAAAAGAACCAAGGACTGAATTAAGACTTCAATTTTTCGGCAAGGGTATGTCCGAGCCGCGCCGGCGACGGAGAGACCGTAATTCCCGCCGCTTCCATGGCCGCGGTCTTGGATCCGGCGTCGCCCTTGCCGCCGGAGATGATCGCGCCGGCATGGCCCATGCGGCGACCGGGAGGAGCGGTGACGCCGGCGATGAAGCCGACCATCGGCTTCTTGCGACCCTTCCTGGCCTCGTCTTTGATGAACTGGGCGGCGTCTTCCTCGGCCGATCCCCCGATCTCACCGATCATGATGATCGAGGTGGTCTTGGGGTCGGCCAGGAACATTTCCAGCACGTCGATGAATTCGGTGCCCTTGACCGGGTCGCCGCCGATGCCGACCGCGGTGGTCTGGCCGAGGCCTTCCTGGGTGGTCTGGAACACGGCTTCGTAGGTCAGCGTGCCCGATCGCGACACGATGCCGACGCTGCCGGGCTTGAAGATGTTGGCCGGCATGATGCCGATCTTGCATTCGCCCGCGGTCATCACGCCCGGGCAGTTCGGCCCGATCAGGCGCGACTTCGATCCGCTCAACGATCTTTTGACACGCACCATGTCGAGCACCGGAATGCCCTCGGTGATGCAAACGATCAGCGGGATTTCCGCGTCGATCGCTTCGCAGATTGCATCCGCCGCGCCCGGCGGCGGGACATAGATGACGCTAGCATCCGCTCCTGTCTTCGCGCGGGCTTCGGCAACAGTGTCGAACACCGGCAGGCCAAGATGCGTCGAGCCGCCCTTACCCGGCGAGGTGCCGCCGACCATCTTGGTGCCGTAAGCGACCGCGGCTTCCGAATGGAACGTGCCGTTCTTGCCGGTAAAACCCTGGCAGATGACTTTGGTGTTTTTATCGATCAGAACGGACATATTCACTTACCCCTGTAGCGCTTGTCGACAATCACAATCATATACCCGTCCGTGGGGATTCCATCGGTCGCGTTCGATTGTGTGATTTCGATATAGTGTTGTTTGAATTTGTAAGAGCGATAATCCGGCACCGGAAAATCGTCAGGAACCTGGCGGCCGCCCAGTGTGCGTACCGCCTTGGTGCTGAATACGAAATTATCTTCCGCATCGGGATCACGCGTCAGCCCGATCTTGCGTTCGATTGCGTTCGCGATGTCAGTGACACGGCCTTTGGCAGCGGTGAGCGAACAATCAACATAACCCTTGATGCTATCGTCGCCGGAAGCCATCCGATCCCCGCGGGGATCGGCGCCCAATATTGCGAACAATATCGTGGGCGCTTCATCGAACTTTGTCGGATTGAGCTTTCTGACGCTCTCGCTGATACGCGCCCGATCGGGAAAGTTCGCTACGCAGACTTCGGCGAAAGTAGCCGCGGCCACCTCAGCCGACACCTGAGCTTTGGCTGCTGCCGGGTAGCAGAGCGGGCAGATGGCGGCGACAAGTATTGCGAAGCAGCGCATCAAGAGCGCGGGCATAACAACCGGCGCACGAGCAGCGTGGGGCATCCCGCCAAGGAAAAAAGAAAACGGGCGCGGCGCGTGGTCCATCACGCAACCTTGCCAAACTTGTCGGCGACAGACGTACTCTTGGCGATCACGATGGACATGTTTTCAATGCACCCGCCGGTAGACGCCGGTGAGCACGTCGGCCCATCCTTCGGCATCGGGCGAGAACTGGATCTTCATGGTGTAGTTGTCGTTGTCGACGACTTCATAGACGTGGCGCGCATTGCCGCGCAGTGAGCCGCGCACCAGGATCAGCGACTTGCCGCTCCAGCCGCCGGAGGCCGGCGCCGGCGAATAGTAGCCGAGCGAATCGTGCCAGAACAATTTGTAGGTCCGGTCGTCGCGGTCGTAGGTGAACACGCCGTGGGTTGCGAAAGTTTCCTTGCCGTCGCGGATCTGGACGCTGTCCTGGATCAGATAGAAGCCGTTAAGATCAATCCGCGCCTTGACCTGCGAGGTCGCAGGCCCGCCCGCGGTCCAGCGCGACGGAAAAACCATTTCTTCGCCGGCCCACTCGCCCGCGAACACTCCGAGCCTGCGATGTTCTTCCAGCGGTGTCGGTGCGGCGAGATGGTCAGCCATCGCTAGCCTCCCTTGACGGCTTTCACGATTTTCTGTGCGGCGTCGTCGAGATTGTCGGCCGGCACCACGTTGAGGCCGCTTTCGCGGATGATCTGCTTGCCGGCGTCGACATTGGTGCCCTCGAGCCGCACCACCAGCGGCACTTTCAGGCCGACTTCCTTGACGGCAGCGACCACGCCTTCGGCGATGATGTCGCACTTCATGATGCCGCCGAAGATGTTGACCAGGATGCCCTTCACATTCGGATCGGCGGTGATGATCTTGAACGCCGCCGCGACCTTTTCCTTGCTGGCGCCGCCACCGACGTCGAGGAAGTTGGCGGGCTCCATGCCGTAGAGCTTGATGATGTCCATGGTCGCCATGGCAAGGCCGGCGCCGTTGACCATGCAGCCGATGGTGCCGTCGAGCGTCACGTAGTTGAGATCGTATTTGGACGCCTCGACTTCCTTGGCGTCTTCCTCGGTCAAATCGCGCAACGCCACCGCGATCTCGGGGTGGCGGAACAGCGCGTTGTCGTCGAACGACACCTTGGCATCGAGCACGCGTAACTGGCCCTGCTTGGTAACGACCAGCGGATTGATTTCCAGCATCGCCATGTCCCTTGCAACGAAGGCCGTGTAGAGCTGCGTCACCAGCTTCTCGGCCTGCTTGGCGAGGTCGCCGGAAAGGTTGAGCGCTTTCGCCACCGTGCGGCCGTGATGGCCCATGATGCCGGTGGCCGGATCGACCGAGAAGGTCACGATCTTCTCGGGCGTGTTGTGGGCGACTTCCTCGATGTTGACGCCGCCCTCGGTCGAAACCACGAACGACACTTCCGAGGTTTCGCGGTCGACCAGAATCGAGAGATAGAACTCCTTGTCGATGTCGGAGCCATCTTCGATGTAGAGGCGGTTGACCTGCTTGCCCTGCGGGCCGGTCTGGATCGTGACCAGGGTCGCGCCCAGCATCTGCTTAGCGAATTCGTTGACCTCGGCGACCGACTTGGCGATGCGCACGCCGCCCTTGTCGCCGGCGGAAGCTTCCTTGAACTTGCCCTTGCCGCGGCCGCCGGCATGGATCTGGCTCTTCACCACCCAGACCGGGCCGGGAAGCTGCTTGGCGGCGGCGTCGGAATCCGAGGCCTTCAGCACAGCCACGCCGCGCGAAATCGGCACGCCGAATTCATGCAGCAGCGCCTTGGCCTGGTATTCATGGATATTCATCTGGACGCTCCCCAAAACCCTGTGCGGCGAGTTCTACGGTTCACCGGCATTGGTAGTTGGCATACCATATACCAATGGAACTGCAACCCGAAAATGCCTTCCGCCCGTTTCCGGGCGGAAAGCCTAGCAAAAATCAACGTCCGAGTAGGTCGGGCGCGATCTTCTTGCAGGCGTCGACCAGACCCTGCACGGCGCCGACCGACTTGTCGAAGGCCTCGCGGTCCTTGCCGGCCAATTCAATCTCGACGATACGCTCGACGCCCTTCGAGCCGATGACGACGGGAACGCCGACATACATGTCCTTCACGCCGTATTCGCCGTTGAGATAGGCGGCGCAGGGCAGCACCCGCTTCTTGTCCTTCAGATAGCTCTCCGCCATCGCGATCGCCGAGGCGGCCGGGGCATAGAACGCCGAACCGGTCTTCAGCAGGTTGACGATCTCGGCGCCGCCGTTGCGGGTGCGATCGACGATCTCGTCGATGCGGGCCTGCGAGGTCCAGCCCATCTTGACCAGGTCGGGCAGCGGGATACCGGCGACGGTGGAGTAGCGGGTCAGCGGCACCATGGTGTCGCCGTGGCCGCCGAGCACGAAAGCGGTGACGTCTTCGACCGAGACGTTGAATTCGTCGGCCAGGAAGTAACGGAAGCGCGAGGAATCCAGCACGCCGGCCATGCCGACGACCTTCTTGTGCGGCATGCCGGAAGCCTTCTGCAGCGCCCAGACCATCGCATCCAGCGGATTGGTGATGCAGATGACGAAGGCGTCGGGGGCATATTTCTTGATGCCGGCGCCGACCTGCTCCATGACCTTGAGGTTGATGCTCAGGAGATCGTCGCGGCTCATGCCGGGCTTGCGCGGCACGCCGGCGGTGACGATGCAGACCTTGGCGCCGTCGAGCGCGTCGTAGGAATTGGCGCCGGTGAGATGGGCGTCGAAGCCGTCGACCGGGGAAGACTGCGCGATATCGAGCGCCTTACCCTGGGGAACGCCCTCCGCGATGTCGAACATCACGACGTCGCCGAGCTCCTTCAGCCCAACGAGGTGAGCCAGCGTTCCGCCGATCTGACCGGAGCCAATCAAAGCAATCTTGTCGCGCGCCATGGGAAATTTGTCCTTCTGAGACGAAGTGAGGGTGTGGATAAGGAAGTTGGATGGCTGGTTATCCCTTTCGAATGACCGGTTCAAGCCGGAGCGTGCCCGATTCTCGGTCCTGCCTCGATTTCGATCAGGTATGCCACGGGGACCGCCGTCATTGCGAGCGCAGCGAAGCAATCCATAGCGCGGCAAGTGGAGACGTGGATTGCTTCGCGGAGCCTGTCATCGGGCGCGCATTCGCGCGACCCGTTGGCTCGCAATGACGGGGATAGATCAGGTTTCGACCAAACCCGTACTCGACCCGCTCGCCGCGGAATCCTTCCGGCCATGCGGCAGGGCCAGGTAGGATTCCGAGCTCATTTCGATCAGCCGTGACGAGGTCCGCTTGAACTCGTTGGCCTCGACGCCCTCGGTCGCCAGATACAGCGACACCGGATCGGCTCCGGCCGAGGCCATCAGCTTCACCGCGTTGTCATAGAGCGTGTCGATCAACGAAATAAAACGCTTGGCGGCGTTGCGCTCGGGGTAATCCATGACCGGAATACGGTCGATCAGGATGGTGTGATAGTCGTGCGCCAGCCGCAGATAATCCGACGCGGCCAGCGGCTTTTCGCAGATGTCGGCAAAGGAAAACCGCGCGACGCCGTGGGCCGAGCAGGGCACGCGCAGAATACGGCCCTTGATCGCAATGTCGCGCGGCTTGCAAGGCGCGTTGCCGGTCATCCTGCCCCAGGCGCGGTTGAGGACGAATTCGGCTTCCGGATCGTTCGTAAGCCACATCTTCACGCCGGCGAGCTTTTCCAGCCGGAAATCGGTGCGCGCGTCGAGCCGCAGCACATCCATGCGATCTTCGATCTGCGTGATGAAGGGCAGGAACAGCGCACGGTTGAGGCCGCCCTTGTAGAGGTCTACCGGCGCGACGTTCGAGGTCGCCACCACGACGGTGCCGAGTTCGAACAATTTTGAGAACAGCCGGCCGAGGATCATGGCGTCGGCGATGTCGGTGACGTGGAATTCGTCGAAGCACAATAGCCACGCCTCGTCGAAGATGGCGTTGGCCGTCAGCTCGATCACGTCGCCGTCCGCGATTTCACCGCGCGCGATGTTCTGACGGTAGGCGTAGATCTTCTCATGCGCCTCGGCCATGAATTCGTGGAAATGGGCGCGGCGCTTGTGCTGGATCGTCGAGTGCTGAAAGAACAGGTCCATCAGCATGGTCTTGCCGCGGCCGACCTCGCCGTGAACGTAAAGCCCGCACGGCGGCGGCTCGCTCTTGTCGCCGAACAGCCGTCCCAGCAGGCTGAGCTTTCGCACCGGCTTGTAGCTGGAAAGCCGCTCTTCGAGCGCGGCGAATGCCTCGGCGGCCTCCGCCTGCGCGGGATCGGCCTCGATTGCACCGGAGGAAACCAGCGCCTGATATTGTGCGTGGAAGGAGGTGGGGTCGGTCGACAGCATGGCCCCCTTTCGGCCTCAAGCGTGCGGAAATTGCAAGCCGTGAATTGGTGATGGGGTCATGCAACGGCGGCGGACGTGACGCGCACCAGGCCTCACGCACTCAGCGCGTAGGAATCCTCGACCACATAGGGGCCGCCACCGGTGGAGGCGCGCGACGAAAACAGCACGAAGCGCGACGCCATGAATGTCCGGCTCGGGAAGTAGCCGCGCACCGAGAGATAATCGGCGACATCCTGACTCGACGCGTCATGCAGCCGTGCCAATGTCACATGCGGGGTGAACTTCCGGCCCTCAGGATCGAGCCCGAGCCGCTGCATCAGCCGCTCGAGTTCGGCCTGCAGCTCGATCAGCGGCCGGCACGGCTCGACGGACGCAACCACCGCGCGCGGTTTCCTGCCGCCAAAGCTCTGCAGGCCCTGCACCTTGACCTCGAACGGCTTGCGGTTGACCCGAAACAGCATCGAGGCGATTTCGTTCGCCGACATGCCGTCGATATCGCCGATGAAGCGCAAGGTGACGTGATAATTTTCGGGGTCGATCCAGCGGGCGCCGGGAAGGCCGCCACGCAAATTGGAAAGGCTCTGGCCGATCTCGGCCGGGATTTCCAGTCCAGCAAACAAACGCGGCATCGCAAAATCCTCGATGCGAAGGCGTCAGCTTTGGAGGCTCACGCCTGACAGCAAACCCGGTGACGAATCACCGATCACTAATTTCTATCCGACTTATATGACCCTGCGAAGCGCGCCTCGCGAGCAGGCCGAAAAGCTACGGGGAAAACCATCGGTAAGGTTATTGGTTTGCATCTTTTCAACTCCGCTGCCCGGAGATCGTGCCGAGAAATGCCTCCACCATAGGCAGAATGTTCTTCACGATGACATCAACGCCTTCCGCGGTCGGATGCAGCCCGTCGGCCTGGTTGAGTTTCGCTTCGGCCGCCACCCCACCCAGGAAGAACGGATAGAGCGGTACGCCGAAGGATTTGGAAAGCTCCGGATAGATCGCGTTGAAGCGCGCGGCATAGTCGCTGCCGTAATTGGGCGGGGCGAGCATTCCGCACATCAGCACGGCGATCTTGCGGGCCTTCAGCCGCGTCAGGATATCGGTAAGCGCCGCGCGGGTGACGGCCGGGTCGATTCCGCGCAGCGCGTCGTTGGCGCCAAGTTCGAGGATCACCGCCTCGGTTCCCTCGGGGATCGACCAGTCCAGCCGATCGCGGCCGCCCGAAGAGGTGTCGCCGGACACCCCGGCATTGATCATGTCGACCTTTATCCCTTTGTCATCCAAGGCTTTTTGCAAGCGGGCGGGAAACGCTGCCGAGACCTGCAGGCCGAGGCCGGCACTCAGGGAATCGCCGAGCACGACCATCTTGACCGGTTTGGCGGGGGCGATGGCCGGGACTTGAGCTTGGGCCAAAACCGGGCCGGCCGTCATCAAAACCACAATCAACGCGCCTATGTGCGCAAACATCCGTTTCAAGCCCTCGACCCGAGTGGCTGAAGTGCCATATGACCGAGCCATGGACAGTCTCATCGAACCCTCTTCACTGACCGGCCTCGGGCCGGACACCATTACCATTTCCAACGTCAACCTCTCGCTCGGCTCGGGCGCCGCACGTGTACATATCCTGAAAGATATCAGCCTTCGTGTGGCATCGGGCGAGGCGATCGGCCTGATCGGGCCGTCAGGTTCGGGCAAATCGACCTTGCTGATGGTGATGGCGGGACTGGAGCGTCCCGACAGCGGAGAGGTGGTGGTCAACGGCACGCCGTTCAATGCCCTCGACGAGGATGCGCTGGCCCGCTTCCGCGGCCGCCAGGTCGGCATCGTATTCCAGTCGTTTCATCTGATCCCGACCATGACGGCGCTGGAAAACGTCGCGGTGCCGCTGGAGCTTGCCGGTAACCCGGACGCTGCCGCGCGCGCGGCGCAGGAGCTGGCATCCGTCGGGCTCGGCGAGCGCCTGCATCATTATCCGACGCAACTATCCGGCGGCGAGCAGCAGCGCGTGGCGCTGGCCCGCGCGCTGGCGCCCGATCCCGCCATTCTCGTCGCGGACGAACCGACCGGCAATCTCGACGAAACCACCGGCAAGCAGATCGTCGATCTCCTGTTCACCAAGCATGCCGAGCGCGGCATGACCTTGGTGCTGGTGACGCATGACACCTCGCTTGCGCAACGCTGCGACCGTGTGGTGCGGCTGCGTTCCGGCCGGATCGACGGACATTCATGACCATCGTTTCCGAACCCGCTTACCGCAGCCGCGCATCATCGCTTGCCCTGCGCTACGCGCTTCGCGAACTGCGCGGGGGCCTGCGCGGCTTCTATGTCTTCATCGCCTGTATTGCGCTCGGCGTGATGGCGATTGCCGGCGTCGGCTCGGTGGCGGCGAGCCTCAGCGAAGGTTTGACGCGCGAGGGCCGCACGCTGCTCGGCGGCGATGTGGCGTTCTCGCTGATCCAGCGCGAAGCCAAACCGGACGAAATGGCCTTCCTGCGCGCGCGCGGCCAGGTTTCGGTCGCGGCGGCGTTGCGCGTCATGGCGCGCAGCGATGACGGCAAGCTGGCGCTGGTCGAACTCAAGGCGGTGGACGGCAACTACCCGATGCTGGGCGAACTGACGCTCGATCCCAAAATGCCGATGGCGGATCTCTTGGCCGAACGCGACGGCGCGTTCGGCGCAGCCGTCGATTCCACATTGCTGGCGCGGCTCGATCTCAAGCTCGGCGACCGCATCGGAATCGGCAATGCCAGCTTCCAGATCCGAAGCGCCGTTGGCGCCGAACCAGACAAGCTCGCCGGCAATGTCGGATTGGGCCCGCGCGTTCTGGTCAGCGAAGCAAGCCTGCGCGCCACCGGCCTGCTGCAGCCCGGCAGCCTGGTGCGCTGGATCTACCGGCTCAAGCTGCCGGACAACGCTGCCGACGAGCGCGCCGCCACCCAGTTGATCGAGAGCGCGCGCAGCGCCCTGCCGGAAGCCGGCTGGGAGATCCGCAGCCGCGGCAATGCCTCGCCACAACTCGAACGCACCATCAACCGCTTCACGCAATTCCTGACGCTGGTCGGCCTCGCTGCACTGCTGGTCGGCGGCGTCGGCGTCGCCAACGCGGTCAAGAGCCACATCGATCGCCGCCGCGACGTCATCGCCTCGTTCAAGGCGCTCGGCGCCACCGGCCGCGACGTCTTTACGATCTATCTGACCCAGGTGGTCGTGCTGGCCGGGATCGGCTCGGTGATCGGGCTCGCCGCCGGCGCCGCCCTGCCGTTCATCATCGTCGGCGTGTTCGGCAAGCTGCTGCCCTTGCCGGTGATCCCTGCCCTGCATCCGGACGAACTGGCGCTCTCGTTCATCTACGGCCTGCTCACCGCGCTCGCCTTCGGACTATGGCCGCTCGGCCGGGTGCATGACGTACCGGTCGCGGCGCTGTTTCGCGAGGAGGTCGCGCGCGAATGGCACCGGCCGCGCTGGAGCTACCTCGCGCTGATGGCGGTGGTGATCGCGCTGCTGGTCGCCGTCGCCATCGGGCTTGCCTATGACAAACGGGTTGCCGCCGTCTTCGTGGTCTCGTCGGTTGCGGTGTTTGCGCTGCTGCGCGGGGTCGCCGCCGGCCTGATGGCGCTAGCGCGCCGCATGCCCCGCAGCCGCATCACCATGCTGCGACTGGCCATTGCCAACATCCACCGGCCCGGCGCGCTGACGCCCTCGGTCGTGATGTCGCTCGGGCTCGGGCTCGCGGTCCTCGTCACCATCACCCAGATCGACGGCAATCTGCGCCGGCAGTTCCTGGCGGCGTTGCCGGAGAAAGCACCCTCGTTCTTCTTCATCGACATTCCGACCGCCGATGCCGACCGCTTCGGCGACTTCCTCAAGCAGGTCGTGCCGCAATCGACGGTGGAGGACGTGCCGATGCTGCGCGGGCGCATCGTCGGCGCCCGCGGCCTCAAGGCCGACCAACTCAATCCGTCGCAGGATTCCGAATGGGTGCTGCAGAGCGACCGCGGGCTGACCTACACGAACGAGGTTCCGAAGGGCTCGAAGGTAGTCGAGGGCGAATGGTGGAGTGCCAATTATAGTGGCCCGCCGCTGGTCTCGCTGGAAAAGAAGATCGCCGACGGCCTGAAGCTCGGAATAGGCGACGAGATCGTGGTCAACGTGCTCGGCCGCGACATCCCGGCCAAGATCAGCAATCTGCGCAACGTCGACTGGCAGGGGCTCGGCATCAATTTCGTGCTGGTGTTCTCGCCCAACGCCTTCAAGGGCGCGCCGCACAGCCATGTCGCGACCCTGTCCGAGCTCCACCCGGACCCGGCCGGGGACGCCCGAATCATCAAGCAGGTGGCGGACGCCTTCCCGATGGTCACCAGCGTGCGGGTCCGCGAGGCGCTGGAAACCATCGGCACCGTCATCACCAACCTCGTGCTCGCCATCCGCGGCGCCAGCGCGGTGACGCTGATCTCGGCGATCCTGGTGCTGGGCGGCGCGCTGGCGGCCGGTCACCGCCACCGGGTCTACGACGCAGTCATCCTGAAGACACTGGGCGCGACCCGGGCGCGGCTGCTCGGCGCCTACGCCCTGGAATACCTGATGATCGGGCTCGCCACGGCGGTATTCGGCGTGATCGCGGGGTCGGTCGCGGCCTGGCTGATCGTGACCCGGCTGATGACGCTCAGTTTCATCTGGCAGGCCGGCAGCGCCGCCGGCGTGGTCGCCGCCGCCCTGGTCGTCACGGTAGGCCTCGGGCTCGCCGGGACGTTGTTGGCCCTGAACCAGAAGCCGGCCAGCGTGTTGCGGAATTTGTGACAATTTGTAGCGGCGGAAAGGCGGCATTAACGCTGCTTTTGCCCGGGAACGACGGCAGAAGCGACATTCAGCCGCGCATGGAAGCTTGCGACGAATGTGTTAGTTTCCCACATACCAGCCGAGATCAGTGGCCGGGTTCATGACGTAAAATTAACGTCGGCAGATCGGGACATCTGAGATAGAAATCTAACCGGCGCCGCAAAACCCTTGCGCCCCGCCGGGCAACCAACGGGAATTCGACCATGTCGGACCTAGACCGTAACTACACTTCTCCTTTCGGCCGGGCCGCCGGGCGCGTTGATGCCGCGACCGTCGATGCCGGTCTGCGCGCCTACATGCTGCGCATCTACAACTACATGAGCATCGGCCTGGCCATCACCGGCCTCGCCGCGCTCGGCGTCTATATGGCTGCGGTGGCGGACCCCACGGCTTCCGACGCAGTCCGTATTGGCAAGTTTTATTTGACGCCATTCGGCTACCAGATGTACGTCGGACCGCTGAAATGGCTGTTCATGCTGGCACCGCTTGTCATGGTGTTCGCGATCTCGGCCGGCATCAACCGGCTGCGGCCCGCAACCGCTCAGATGCTGTTCTGGGTGTTCGCGGCGCTGATGGGCATCTCGCTGTCGTCGATCTTCCTGGTGTACACGCACACCTCGATCGTACGGGTGTTCTTCATCACCGCAGCATCGTTTGGTGCACTGAGCCTCTACGGTTACACCACCAAGCGCGACATGACCGGCATGGGCTCGTTCCTGATGATGGGCCTGTTTGGCATCATCATCGCAAGTGTGGTCAACCTCTTCCTAGCCAATGGAGTTATGGGTTTTATTATCTCCGTGGTTGGTGTGCTGGTGTTCGCGGGCCTCACCGCCTATGACACCCAGCGGCTGAAGAACGACTACATCTACGGCTACGCCTCCCAGGGCGGCGAGATGGCGGAGAAAGCGGCGATTACCGGTGCATTGTCGCTCTACCTGAACTTCATCAACCTGTTCACGCTGCTGTTGCAGCTGCTCGGCCAGCGCGACTAGCCGCTGCCGCAGAGGTTACAAGTCGAAGCCCCGGCCCAACGGCCGGGGCTTTTGTTTGAGGGGTCACCATGCCCAGGGCTTGAGCCGGCCATGACGGAAAGAGTGTTGATCGCGACACGCCCGCTGATATCTTTTCTGCCATGTCCGCCGCTGAAATCCGGCCCGCCACCGAGGCCGACCTCCCCGCCATTACCGAAATCTACGAGCATGCGGTACGCTACGGCACCGCGACGTTCGAGCTGATCCCGCCCGATCTCGCCGAGATAACCCGGCGGTTCAAAGCCCTGATCGACGGCGGCTTCCCCTATCTGGCGGCCTCGGTCGAAGGCGATGTGATCGGCTATGCCTATGCCGGCCCTTACCGGCCGCGACCGGCCTATCGTTTCACGGTGGAGAACTCGGTCTATCTAAAACCCGCGACCCACCGCCGCGGCATCGGCCTGCAACTGATGCATCGGCTGATCGCCGAATGCGAGGCGCGCGGCTATCGGCAGATGATCGCCGTGATCGGGGATTCCGCCAATGCCGGCTCGATCGGCGTTCACACCAAATGCGGTTTCGAGATGATCGGGACGCATGGCAATGTCGGCCTCAAGTTCGGCCGCTGGCTCGACACCGTGATGATGCAGCGCGCGCTCGGTGAGGGTGGCACGACGGTGCCGTAGCTTCGTAGGGTGGGCAAAGCGAAGCGTGCCCACCATCAGAATAGCGTTCCAGGGAAAGATGGTGGGCACGGTGCAGGCGCGCCTTTGCCCACCCTACTGCAGCCCGCCTAAACCACCGCCAGCTTGCGATCGATCACCAGCAGCACGCGCTCGAGTTCGTGGCCGCGGCGCAGGATCAGTCCGGTCGCCGAGATCACGCTGTACATGCCCTGCTTGCGCGCGAGCCGCGGATCCTTCTCGATGCGGTAGATCGGAACTTCGGAGGCGCGGCGGAATACCGAGAACACCGCACGGTCTTTCAGAAAATCGATGGCGTAGTCGCGCCATTCGCCGTCGGCGACCATGCGGCCATACAAATTGAGGATACGGTTGAGTTCGAGACGATTGAACGTGACACGGTTCGGCTGCGGCGTTGCAGTGGCGGGGCGCGCCACTGCGCGGGCCTCGCTTGGATCGGTGTCCTCCGATATCGAGCTCATGGAGCGCCTCCTGTGATCTCAGGCATGCTCTCGTTCCGAAAACCGGTCCCCATCTTTCTGGAGCATGCCAAGGCTTGCATGATTGCGCTAACCGCAGGACGCCGCAAGGGGGTGAAAATGCAAAGGAAACCGCCCGGATTCCCCGGCCAATGCCGGAAATATCGATTCACGGGATCGTTAGCGGAATCTTATTGCTGCCCCACTTCCGCCAACCGCCCGCCCCGCTGGGTTGCAACAAGAGGATACTGCGTTGGCCCGGTCCTTTCGGTTCCGGATTCCTCAGCCCCCAGCCCCCCGGGGCCGTCGGGATCGGGCCTGTTCGCAGAGGGAGTTAATCCCGATACTGGGCCAACGAAAGTTGGTCCTTTTTCGTTTGTGAGGACGGCGAAGCATCCGTAGCCGGATGGAGCGCAGCGTAATCCGCGGCAGGTGCAGGTCTATTTGGCTCTGATATTCCCGGATTTCGCGGAGCCTGTCATCGGGCGCGCATTCGCGCGACCCGTTTGCTCATCCGGGCTACGAGAGTTGCGCCAGCGGCAATCAGCGCAGCGCTGTATAGGCCGCGCCGAGCATCGCGCCCGGCTTGTCCCGACTGCCGTCCTGGACATAGACGACCGCGGCATCGACGCCGTCGCTGGAAATGCTTTCCAGCGGAATGGTCCAATTTCCCGCGCCGCCGTTCCAGTCGCCGACCTTCACGAGATTGCGCACCACGTTGTAGTAGGTGATTTGCTGGCCACGATTCTCGCCGCGCCCGATTGAAATCGGCACCGACCGCGAGACCGAGCACAGCCAGACTTCGCCGTGGCCCGTCGCGGCCACCTTGCTCGCCTCAACCGAGACGTTGATCTGCTTGCCCGTCATCGTCATCGTCACCGGCACCGACATCACGCCCTCGGCCTTGCCGGTGTTCTTGATGGCGCCGTCGATGGCGGCACGATCGCTGCCGATCACTTGCGCCGAGCCGTTGACGACCATCTGCGGCGTATAGAGGTTGCGGTCGCCGCGCACATGCGAATAGGCTTTCTGACGCGCGCTGAAACGCGAGTCCGCCAGCGTGTCCTTCCAGCCAAGATAGTCCCAATAGTCGATCGGCATGCTCAGCGCGATCACGTTCGGATCCTTGGCGAGCTCGCCGACGATCTTGTCGGCCGGCGGACACGACGAGCAGCCCTGCGAGGTGAACAACTCAACCACAGCGCGCGGATCGGCATGGGCCGGGCGGATGACCGCGATGATCGCGCAGACGCCAAGCGCGCCGGACCATCGCGATATCAGATTATTGGCCATCATCGCTGTCATGGTGCGAACCGGTGGTAGCGTCTTCCATCCGTATTTGTACGGGGCATGATCTGATCCCAAAAAGGCGTGCCCCAAACACGCGAAAGCGGCCTTTTCATAGGCCGCCTTCCCCCTGGTCGCTACTCACTTCGAAGTGAGGCACTGATCACAAATCCGCGTTTCGTAGCGTTTTCAAGCGAAAGCCTGCCCCGGACTTGATCCGGGTGGTTACCGGTTCGCGTGAAGAAAACGCGTCAAAAAGAGAACTCTACGCCGCGAGTTTGCGCAGCACATAATGCAGAATGCCGCCGTTTCGGTAGTATTCGAGTTCGTCGAGGGTATCGATGCGGCAAAGCAGCGGCACGCGCTGCAGCGCGCCATCGCCGGAGACGATCTCGGCCGTCAGCATCTGACGCGGCTTCAGATCGCCCTGCAGGCCTCGGATCGTCACCTTCTCGTCGCCCTTGAGACCGAGCGACGTCCACGACGTGCCGTCCTCGAAGGTGAGCGGCAACACACCCATGCCGACCAGGTTGGAGCGATGGATGCGCTCAAAGCTCTGGCAGATCACGGCGCGGACGCCGAGCAGGCGGGTGCCCTTCGCGGCCCAGTCGCGCGACGAGCCGTTGCCGTATTCGGCGCCGGCGAACACCACCAGCGGCACGCCCTCCGCCTGGTACTTCATCGCCGCATCGTAGATCGGCATCTGCTCGCCGTCGGGCCAGTGTTTTGTCGAACCGCCTTCTGGAATATTGCCGTCGGCGCCCTTCAGCATGAAGTTCTTGATGCGGATGTTGGCGAAGGTGCCGCGCATCATGATTTCGTGATTGCCGCGCCGCGTGCCGTACTGGTTGAAGTCGGCCGGACGGACCTGGTGCTCACTGAGGAATTTTCCGGCCGGCGAAGTCAGCTTGATCGAACCCGCCGGCGAGATGTGGTCGGTGGTGATCTTGTCGCCGAACATCGCCAGTATCCGCGCATCGATCACGTCGACGACGGGATCGGGCTCCTTCTTCATGCCCTCGAAATAGGGCGGGTTCTGCACATAGGTCGACGACATATTCCAGCGATAGGTCTCGCTGTCGACCGTCTTGATCTTGCGCCAGTTGGTGTCGCCCTTGAACACGTCGGCATAGCGCTTCTTGAAGATTGTCGCGGTCACGAACTTCTTCATGTAGGCGTTGATTTCCTTCGTGGTCGGCCAGATGTCCTTCAGATAGACCGGCTTGCCGTCCTTGCCGGTGCCGATCGGCTCGACCGCGAGATCCTTGGTCACCGTACCGGCAAGCGCGTAAGCGACAACCAGCGGCGGCGACGCCAGATAGTTCGCCTGCACGTCCGGCGAGACGCGGCCTTCGAAGTTGCGGTTGCCCGACAGCACGGCGGCGGCGACGATGCCGTTGTCGTTGATCGATTTCGAAATCTCTTCCGGCAGCGGGCCCGAGTTGCCGATGCAGGTGGTGCAGCCGAAGCCGACCAGGTTGAAGCCGACCTTGTCGAGCTCGGTCTGCAGTCCGGAATTGGAGAGATATTCCGCGACCACCTGGCTTCCCGGCGCCAGCGAGGTCTTCACCCACGGCTTGGCCTTCAGACCCTTGGCGGCAGCGTTGCGCGCCAACAGGCCCGCGCCGATCAGGACGCTCGGGTTGGAGGTGTTGGTGCAGGAGGTGATCGCGGCGATCACGACGTCGCCATGGCCGAGATCGAAATTACGATTCTCGACCGAATAGCGGTTGTCGGCGCCGTCAGGCTTCTTGTATTCGCCGGCGAGCGCAGTGGCGAAGCCGGTGGAAACCGCGGGCAGCGCAACGCGGCCTTCGGGGCGCTTCGGGCCGGCCATCGACGGCACGACATCCTTGAGATCGAGCGTCAGCGTTTCCGTGAACACCGGATCAGCGGATTTCGCCGTCCGGAACAGGCCCTGCGCCTTGGCATAGGCGGAGACGAGAGCAACGCGGTCCGCCTTGCGGCCGGAGGTCTTGAGGTAATCGATGGTCGCGGCATCGACCGGGAAGAAGCCGCAGGTCGCGCCATATTCCGGCGCCATGTTGCCGATGGTCGCCTTGTCGGCCACCGAGAGGAAGTCGAGTCCGGGACCGAAGAATTCGACGAACTTGCCGACCACGCCCTGCTTGCGCAGCATCTGCGTGACCGTCAGCACGAGGTCGGTCGCGGTGACGCCTTCCTTGAGCTGGCCTTTCAACTTGAAGCCAACAACTTCCGGCAGCAGCATCGACAGCGGCTGGCCGAGCATGCAGGCTTCCGCCTCGATGCCGCCGACGCCCCAGCCGAGCACGGCGAGGCCGTTGACCATGGTCGTGTGCGAGTCGGTGCCGACGAGCGAATCCGGGTAGGCGACTTCGAACGTGCCGGTCTTCTTGCCGACCGTCATCTTCTCCTTCCTGGTCCACACCGTCTGCGAGAGATATTCGAGATTGACCTGGTGGCAGATGCCGGTGCCGGGCGGCACCACGGAGAAATTCGAAAACGCCTTCTGGCCCCATTTCAGGAATTCGTAGCGTTCCTGGTTCTGCTTGTATTCCTCGACCACGTTCTTGCCGAACGCCTTGTTGTCGCCGAAGAAGTTGACGATCACCGAGTGGTCGATGACGAGATCGACGGGGACCAGCGGATTGATCTTCTCGGCGTCGCCGCCGAGCGCCTGCATCGCGTTACGCATCGCGGCGAGATCGACCACTGCCGGCACGCCGGTGAAATCCTGCATCAGCACGCGCGCCGGGCGGAAGGCGACTTCATGCTCGAGTTTACGCTTCCTCAACCATTTCGACACCGCGACGATGTCTGCCTTCTTGACCGTGCGGTCGTCTTCATTGCGCAGCAGGTTTTCCAGGAGCACCTTCATCGAATAGGGCAGCTTGGAAATTCCCTTCAGACCGTTCTTCTCGGCGGCGGGCAGGCTGTAATAAACGTAGGTCTTGCTGCCGACCTTGAGGGTCTTGCGGCATTTGAAGCTGTCGAGCGAGGTCATGTCAGGAAATCCCAAATTCTAGTGATACCCGGCAAGGGTATTTAAACACCATCGACGTAGGCTGGCCTCTTGGCTTGCAGCCGCCGATTGTGTGCTGCATCAAGTTCCGGGCTTATAGAATCTTTCTAGAAGCGCCGCCACACCGACAAGCGTGCTGCAGCAATGCGGACCCACAAATTCTGACGCGGTACCCATCAATTTCAGAGGGCTGTGAAGGGACAATATGCGGCTCTCGGGGCGCCACATCGACTGTATCAGGGGCGGCCGCGAGGTGTTCTCCGGCCTCGATTTCGATGCCTCCTCGGGTGAAGTGCTGGCCGTTGTCGGCCCGAACGGCTCCGGCAAGACCTCGCTGCTGCGCCTGATCGCCGGCCTGCTGGTGCCCGCAGGCGGATCGGTCGGCCTGGACGGCGGCGAAGCCGAACTGACGTTGCCGGAACAATCCCACTATCTCGGCCATCGCGATGCGCTGAAGCCTGCGCTGAGCGTGGCGGAAAACCTGTCGTTCTGGCGGGATTTTCTCGGCGGCGCGGCCGGCGACCTCAGCCAATGTCTTTCCGCCGTGGGTCTCGGCCATGCCACGCATCTGCCGGCGGCGTATCTCTCGGCCGGCCAGCGGCGGCGGCTTTCGATCGCCCGCCTGCTCGTGGTGCGCCGGCCGGTCTGGCTCCTGGACGAGCCGACCTCGGCGCTCGATACCGCCGGGCAGGACCTGTTCGTGGGCGTCATGCGCAAGCATCTGGCGGGCGGCGGCATCATTGTCGCCGCGACACATACCGCGCTCGGGATCGAGGCGAGGGAACTGCGGATGGAGGGCGGGAAGTGACCGCCCTCGCCGCACTGATTCGCCGGGACATCAAAATTGCGCTCCGCGTCGGCGGTGGGGCGCTGATCGGCGTGCTGTTTTTCCTCACGGTCACGGTGCTGATGCCATTCGCGATCGGGCCGGATCTCGCGCTGCTGACGCGACTCGGACCCGCGATCCTCTGGCTCGGCGCGCTGCTGGCGAGCCTGCTCACGCTGGACCGCCTGTTCACGGCCGACCACGAGGACGGCTCGCTCGACCTGATCGTGATGGGCCGGACGCCGCTGGAACTGGCCTGTGCCGCGAAAGCGCTGGCGCACTGGCTTGCCGCCGGCGTGCCGCTGATCGTGGCGACCCCTGTGCTGGGGCTGCTGCTCAATCTCGACGCCACCGCAACCTCGGCGGTGGCGCTGACGCTGCTGGTGGGAACACCGGCGCTGACGTTTACGGGCATGATCGGCGCGGCGCTCGCCGTGACACTGCATCGGGGCGGCCTGCTGCTGGCGGTGCTGGTGCTGCCGCTGTCGATCCCGGTACTGATCTTCGGCGTTGCGGCATCGCAGGCCGCCATAACAGGGCCGCTGTCGTTTGGAACACCGTTTTCGATCCTGTGCGCGCTTTCGCTGGTCAGTCTCGTCGTCGGACCGTTCGCGGCCGCGGCGAGCCTGCGCCACGGTCTGGACTGACAATGACTTGATGCCGATCAACTCTCGCGGAGGCAATATGAAACAAACCACGCCGCATTGCCTGCCCCGCCGCTGACGACTATCAGGATGCCATGACGCTGATCGACCTCGCCAATCCAACCAAATTCCTGTCGCTGACGGCGCGCGTGCTGCCGTGGCTGGCGGGCGCGACCGCGATCCTGCTGCTGATCGGCTTCTATCAGGCGGCGATGGCGCCCGACGACTATCAGCAGGGCGCCACCGCCAAGATCATGTTCATCCACGTGCCGAACGCGTGGCTGTCGATGTTCGTCTGGAGCGTGATGAGCCTGGCCGCACTGGGCACGCTGGTATGGCGGCATCCGCTGGCCGATGTCGCCGCCAAGGCCGCGGCGCCGATCGGCGCGGCATTCACGTTTCTGGCGCTGGTCACCGGCTCGCTGTGGGGACGGCCGATGTGGGGCACCTATTGGGAATGGGATGCGCGGCTGACCTCGGTGTTGATCCTGTTCCTGATGTATCTCGGCCTGATGGCGCTGTGGCGTGCGGTGGACGATCCGTCGCGGGCGGCGCGGGCCGCCGCCATCCTGACGCTGGTCGGCGCGCTCAACCTGCCGATCATCAAATTCTCGGTCGACTGGTGGAACACGCTGCATCAGCCGGCGGCGGTGATGCGGATGGGCGGCACTTCGCTCGACAAGGCGTTCCTGATTCCATTGCTGGTGATGGCGGTCGGATTCTCGCTGCTGTTCGTCACGCTGCATCTGGCGGCGATGCGCAACGAGATCCTGCGCCGGCGCGTGCGCAGCTTGCAGATGATGCAAGCCAGCCAGCAGGCGGCGTGACGCGATGTCGCTCGGTCCCTACGCCTCCTTTATCGTGACGTCCTACGCGCTGGTGGCGGCGGTCGTGGCTGCTTCTGATCGTCTGGATCGCCATCGATTATCGCCGCCAGAAGGAGCGCCTGCGCGAGCTCGAGGCCAGCGGCGTGACCCGGCGCTCCGGCCGCCAGGCGACGGACATTTGATGAGCACGCCCGCCACATCGGACGAGCCGCCGCGCCGCCGGCGCTGGCTGGTGGCGCTGCCGCTGATCGGTTTCCTCGCCATCGCCGCGCTGTTTTTGCTGCGGCTGTATGACGGCGATCCCTCGAAGATCCCCTCGGCCCTGATCGGCCGCCCTGGCGCCGCAAACCGTACTGCCGGCGCTGGAAGGCCTCGTCCAGAATGGCGCGCCGGTCCCCGGGCTCGACCCCGCGCTGTTCAAGGGCAAGGTCTCCGTGGTGAATGTGTGGGCGTCCTGGTGCGTGCCATGCCACGACGAGGCGCCGCTTTTGACCGCGCTGGCCAAGGACACGCGGCTGCAGATCGTCGGCATCAACTACAAGGATTTTCCCGACAACGCACGCCGGTTCCTCGGCCGCTACGGCAATCCGTTTGCCGCCGTCGGCGTCGACGGCAACGGCCGCGGCTCGATCGAATGGGGCGTCTATGGCGTGCCCGAAACCTTCGTGGTCGGCCGCGACGGCACCATCGTTTACAAGTTGGTCGGGCCGGTGACGCCGGCCAATCTCGACAGCGTGCTGAAGGTCGCGATCGAGAAGGCGTTGAAGGAAACCAGGCGGCTTCCTTCCGGATCAGGCGCTAAATCTGTCGCAAATATAACCGCGCGTTTAGGTGCGGTTCATCGCAGCGCCATGGCGCCGCCATGAAGTCGAGCGTCTAGTTGACGATTGTGACTTCAACCGTCCTCGGAGGGGACTACGACCATGCGTCATTTCACGCTCGCCGCTTGCCCGCACCGGCTTACCCGGCGCCATGCTGACGGCGACCCCGCCGACCGCCCAGACCGCGCAGCCGCCGGCCACGATCCGACAGCAAGATGACGCTCCTGCTGCCGAAGGCCCCGGCGCCGCCAAGATGGCGCCCGCGGCGAAGACCGAACTGCTCGATATCAACTCGGCGACCGCCGATCAGCTCGACGCGCTGCCGGGCATCGGCAAGGCCTATTCGGCCACGATCATCAAGGGCCGGCCGTACAAGGGCAAGGACGAACTGGTGCAGAAGAAAATCGTGCCGGAGACGACCTACGACGGCATCAAGGACAAGATCATCGCCAAGCAGAAGAGCTGAGGCGGCTCTCGTCACCTCTCCCCGTTCCTTTCGGTAGAGGTTGAATATTTGATTCCGTCATTGCGAGCGAAGCGAAGCAATCCATCTCGCCGCGGAAAAGAAAGTATGGATTGCTTCGCTTCGCTCGCAATGACGTTGAGAGCGCAAAGCGCCCCTATTTGCTCACATCGCCCGCTTCCGCCTCGCTCGCCTCGAGCGTGGCCGGCTCCAGATGATAGCGCTTGATCATCGGCATCTGGGAAATCGCAAAGATCATCGTCAGCGGCGTCACGCCGAACACCTTGAAGTTGACCCAGAAGTCGGTCGACTGCGTGCGCCAGATCAATTCGTTCAGGATCGCCAGGGCGAAAAAGAACAGCGCCCAGCGCATGGTCAGGACGCGCCAGCCTTTCGGCGTCAGATTGAACATTTGATCGAACAGGATCGCGATGAAGGAACGGCCGAACAAGTACCGCCGCCGAGGATCGCGGCGAACAGGCTGTAGATGATGGTCGGCTTGACCTTTATGAAGGTCTCGTCGTGCAGCACCAGCGTCAGCGTACCGAATACCAGCACGATGACGGCGGTGACGATCGCCATGATAGGTATGTGCCGCACCACCACATAGGAGGCGATCATCGCGGCCACGATCGCCACCATGAAGGCCCCGGTCGCGACAAACAGGTTGAACTTGGCATTCGCCACGAAGAACACGAGTAGCGGACCGAGTTCGGTCGCAAGCTTGAACATCGGATGCGGCTGGGTCTTGTCCATGCTCAACTTTCGATCCCCGCGATCGCCCTGGCAATTCGGCGCGGTGAACGGCGCGAGATCCTCGACACCTTCGCCGACGCCGATGAAGTGCACCGGCAGCTTGAATTTCTCCAGCGCCACCAGGACGTCGCTGTGCGCGGTGCCCTTCTGTCCAGCTTCGTCATGACGAGACCGGTGACGCCAGCGGTACGATGAAATGCCTCGACCTGCGACAGCGGATCGTTGACCGTGGCGTCGAGCACCAGCAGCACCGCATGCGGCGCCATGCATCGACCTTCTTGATGACGCGAACGACCTTTTCGAGCTCTTTCATCAGTTCGGCCTTGTTCTGCAGGCGGCCTGCGGTATCGACCAGCAGCACGTCGATATTCTGTTGCTTCGCTGCGGTCAGCGCGGTGAAGGCGAGGCTCGCCGAGTCCGAACCTGCGCGCCCGCAATGACCGGCGGATCGGCGTGCTCGCCCCACACCTTGAGCTGCTCGATCGCCGCGGCGCGAAACGTATCGCCCGCCGCCATCATGATCTTGCCGGCCTTCGGCGCTCAATTTTGCGGCAAGCTTGCCGATGGTGGTGGTCTTGCCCGCGAACCGTTGACGCCGACCACGAGGATGACTGAACGGCTTTTTGCGCGCGTCGATCTCCAGCGGCATCGCCACCGGCGCCTAGCACCTTCTCCACTTCGGTCGCGACCACCGGCTTTCACGTCGTCGGCCGAGATCGCCTTGTCGTACCGGCCCGCGCCGACGGCGTCCGGCAATCCGCGCCGCGACGCTCGGTGCCGAGATCGGGGCGCGCAGCAGCACATCCTCGATATCGTCGAGCATGGCGCGGTCGAGCTTGCGCCGGATGACGAGATCGGCAACGGCGGTGCCGAGCGCACTCGAAGTGCGCTTCAGCCCGCTCGAGCTGCTGCCACCAGCTCTGTTTTGGAGTTCCCGGAGTGGTATCGCTCATGTCGGGGACGTGTTAGCGGTTTCACGCCATGAGCGGAAGTCACAACAATTCCATAGCTGTTCCCGGGCCATCCCTTCTGAAGTGCCTGAGGCATCCTTTGATGTCGAAGGCTTAACGGCAGACGAAATCCAGGCCCGCGTGCTCCACCGCGACGGGCTGATGCTGGTCATCGACAAGCCGGCCGGGCTGCCGGTGCATCG
Organism: uncultured Alphaproteobacteria bacterium; assembly: GCA_963816815.1. Taxonomy (GTDB): domain Bacteria; phylum Pseudomonadota; class Alphaproteobacteria; order Rhizobiales; family Xanthobacteraceae; genus Bradyrhizobium. The sequence goes on along the minus strand of CAWFMW010000060.1, from coordinate 8,154 downwards.
CGGCCCCAAGGGCGGCGCCAATCTGGAGGCGTCCTTCGACGGCCTGCAATACGGCCTGCCGCTGGCCGCCGGCGTGCTGGCCCACCGGCTCGACAAGGATACCTCCGGCTGTCTGGTGCTCGGACGCCACCGCAAGGCCACCGCCTCGCTCGGCCTGTTGTTCAAGCACGGCAAGATCGGAAAAACCTACTGGGCCGTGGTCGAAGGCGGACCTGCCGAGGATGAAGGCACGATCGACATGCCGCTCGGCCGGCTCAACGCCGAGCGTGGCACCTGGGCGCAGAACTCGATCGCATCTTGCCGCGAATGTCGTCGCTTCATCCGCTTCAGGATCATGTCGTCGCCGGATTGCAGCGACAGGTGCAGATGCGGCATCAGGCGCTCATCGTCCGCGATGACGTCGAGCAGATCGCGATCGGCCTCGATGGAATTGATCGACGAAATCCGCAGACGCTTCAGCTCCGGCACGTGGCGCTGCTTCGTCAGATGTCCGAGCTTTGGTGTGCCCGGCAGGTCGGCGCCGTAGCTCGTGAGGTCCACGCCGGTCAGCACGATCTCGGCATGGCCGCGCTCGACCAGCGCGCGGACCTGGTCATGATGGCACCCATCGGCACCGAGCGCGAATTGCCGTCGGCCGTAGGGAATGATGCAGAAGGTGCAGCGGTGATCGCAGCCGTTTTGTACCTGCACGAAGACGCGCGGCAGGCCCGCCTTGAAGCCGTCCAAGCAGATGCGGTGCCATCTCCTTGACCGCCATGATGTCGGCGACCGCGATCTTCTCCTTGCCCCAGACCGAAGCCGGTGTCGAACGCCGCGCGCGCATCGCGCCAGGCGTCACCACTCCTTGTTGTCATTGCCGACGACGCGATCGACCTCCGCCAGATCGGCAAACATTTGCGGCTGGATCTGCGCCGCACAGCCGGTGACGACGATGCGCACATCCGGCCGCTCGCGCTTCTAGCTGGTGGATCGATTGCCGCGCCTGCGCCACCGCCTCATTGGTCACCGCGCAGCTATTGATGACGACGGTATCGGAAAGCCCGGCGCGCTCCGCCTCGCGGGCGATCACCTCGGATTCGAAGGCGTTGAGACGGCAGCCGCCGCCAGGTGGGGTGGATGGAGAATACCTGAAATGAACCGTATCAGCACTTTCCGTGCGGCCCTGGTCGCGCTCTCCATGGTTGCGTTTGGCGGGGCCGCCCTGGCGCAATCGCCGGCGCCCTCAGCCTCGCCCGCCGCGAGCCCGTCGGCTGTGCCCAGCCCCGCACCATCGGCGGTGCCGGTGCCGCCGCCGGCCGAAACCAAGTCGCCGGCGGATGCCCCCACGGCGGAAAAAGCCCCGGCGCCCGCGCCGCCTCCTCCCGCCGCCAGCGTCCAGACTGCCGACCCCTTCGGCGAGGCGTTCGCGCTCGAGCCCAAGAAGGTGGTGGTCATGAAGGGCACCGCCAGTTGGGACGCCGCCTTCGACACCCTGATCGATGCGTTCAAGGCGCTCGACCGCCGCTGCTCGACAAGCAGGGCATCAAGGCCGCCGGCAATTCGATGATCGTCTACACCTCGACCGACGATACCGGGTTCACGTTCCTGGCCGCAGATTCCGGTCGACCAGGACGCCGAAGAGCCTGGCCAAGGACATGAGCATCGGCAAATCGCCCGACGGCAAGGCGCTGAAGTTCGTCCATCGCGGTCTCCTACGACAACATGGACAACACCTATGAGGCGATCACCAATCACCTCGACGACAAGAAACTCGAGGCCAAAGACACCTTCATCGAGGAATACATCACCGATCCCCTGAAGACGGCGGAGGACAAGCTGGTGATCAACGTTTACGTGCCGCTGAAGTGAGACGCATGAAGCATCATTCGCGCTTGTCGTCGCTACTGCGGCGCGCGCTCGCGGCGCCCGCGCCTGGCGAGACGGCGCCGCCGCCTGCGATCTCCGTGACCGGCGAAGCCACCGTGTCGGTGCCGCGGATCAGGCGCAGATCGACGGCGGCGTGGCGAATCCGACGCCAAGACCGCGCGCGAAGCGCGGCAGACGCCAACAATGCCGCGATGGGCAAGGTGCTGCTGCCCGCGCTGAAGGGCGCCGGGATCGACGCCAAGGATTATGCAGACCTCGACGCCTGTCGCTGCAGCCGCAATACGCGCCGAACCGCTCCGGCCCGTCGCCGGTCGTCGGCTATCGCGCCAGCAACCGCGTCGACGATCCGCGCTCCGCGACTGTCACGCAAGGATCGCCGGCATCATCGACGTGCTGGTCGGCGCCGGGCGCCAATCGAGCATCGGCGGCATCAATTTCATGGTCTCGCAGGCCTCGAAAGCTGCTCGACGAGGCCCGCGAGCAGGCGGTCGCCGACGCGCGCCGCAAGGCGCAGATCTACTCCAATTTCTCCTTGACTTCCGCAGCCTCCGGGGTTTACCCGGCACTTCTCGGAAAGATTTTCTTTTCGACCCGCCGCCCGGCCCTTGAGACCGGAGGCCAACGCCCGACAGCGCGATGCGCCCTCGGGCGCGAAAGTGTTTGGAATATCGTTTTGGCGTTTGGCGCCGAGACATATCTAGGTCGTCATCACCCGCGAAAGCGGGTGATCCAGTATCCCAGAGCAGCTCGGGTTGGACCGAGAGGCTGCGGCGTACTGGATACCCCGCCTTCGCGGGGTATGACCGTGGTGAACTTGGCAGCGCCCGCAAGGGCAGCAACAGGACAACGGCATTGTTCGACAATCTGTCGGAACGGCTTGGTGGGATACTCGATCGTCTGACGGGGCGCGGCGCGCTGTCCGAGAAGGACGTCGACGCCGCGATGCGCGAGGTGCGCCGCGCGCTGCTCGAGGCCGACGTTGCGCTCGAGGTCGTCAGGGATTTCACCGATCGCGTCCGCGAGCAGGCGGTCGGCGCCACCGTCGTCAAGTCGGTCACGCCCGGCCAGATGGTGGTCAAGATCGTCCATGACGAACTGGTCGCCACGCTCGGCTCCGACGGCCAGACCATCGACCTCAATGCGGTGCCGCCGGTCGCGATCATGATGGTCGGTCTGCAAGGCTCCGGCAAAACCACCACCGCCAAAGCTCGCCCGCCGCATGGTCCAGCGCGACAAGCGCAAGGTGCTGATGGCCTCGCTCGACATCTACCGCCCGGCGGCGATGGAGCAATTGGCCGTGCTCGGCCGCGACCTCGACATTCCGACGCTGCCGATCGTGGCCGGCCAGAAGCCGGCGCAGATCGCCAAGCGCGCGCTGGAAGCGGCCAAGCTCGGCGGCTACGACGTGGTGCTGCTCGACACCGCCGGCCGCACCACGCTCGACGAAGAAATGATGAGCGAGGCGGCCGAGATCAAATCCACCGCCAATCCGCATGAAGTGCTGCTGGTCGCGGACTCGCTGACCGGCCAGGACGCGGTCAATCTCGCGCGCGCCTTCGATCAGCGCGTCGGCCTCACCGGCATCGTGCTGACGCGGGTCGACGGCGACGGCCGCGGCGGCGCGGCGCTGTCGATGCGCGCGGTCACCGGCAAGCCGATCAAGCTGATCGGCACCGGCGAAAAGACCGACGCGCTGGAAGATTTCCATCCGAGCCGCATTGCCGGCCGCATCCTCGGCATGGGCGACGTGGTGTCGCTGGTCGAACGCGCGGCGGCGAATATCGACGCCGAAAAGGCCGCGCGCACCGCCGAGCGGATGCGCAAGGGCCAGTTCGACCTCACCGACATGCGCGAGCAATTGCTGCAGATGGCGAACATGGGCGGCATCAGCGGGCTGATGGGCATGATGCCCGGCGTCGCCAAGATGAAGAACCAGATCGCCGCCGCCGGGATCGACGACAAGATCATCAAGCGCCAGGTCGCGGTGATCAATTCGATGACGCGGCAGGAGCGCAAGAACCCTGATATCCTCAAGGCCAGCCGCAAGAAGCGCATCGCCGCCGGCGCCGGCCTGGAGGTCCAGGAAGTCAACAAGCTGCTCAAGATGCACCGGAACATGGCCGACATGATGAAGGCCATGGGCTCGGGCAAGCGCGGCCCGATGGCCGGCATCGCGCAGGCGATGGGCTTTGGCGGCGGCATGAAGCCGCCCTCAGCCGAAGAGATGAAGGCGATGGCGGAAAAGATGCAGGGCGGCGGCGGCGGCCTGCCCCAGTTGCCCAAGGATCTTCCCGTTGGCCTGCGTCAGGGACTGCCGAATCTGCCGGGCCTCACCGGGCTGAGCGGCAAGCCGCCCCTGCCCGGCCTCGGCGGCTTTCCGGGGAAGAAGAAATAATCGCAGTCAATTCACCAACACGCATATCCAACCAACACTCAGGAGAACCAAATGTCAGTCGTTATCCGCCTCGCTCGCGCAGGCACCAAGAAGCGTCCGGTCTATCACGTCGTCGTCGCCGACTCGCGCTTTCCCCGCGACGGCCGCTTCATCGAGCGTCTCGGCCATTTCAACCCGCTGCTGCCGAAGGACAATGAGTCGCGGCTGAAGCTCGACATGGACAAGGTGAAGTCCTGGCTCGCCAAGGGCGCGCAGCCGTCGGACCGCGTGACGCGCTTCCTGGATGCGGCCGGTGTCGTCAAGCGCCCGGCGCGCAACAATCCGGAAAAGGCCGTGCCGCGCAAGGAGCGCAAGGCCGCCGCCGAAGCCGCCGCGAAGGCGTAAGACATAGCGGCGCACGACGGTGGCTGCACCGATTTGCGTCGCGCGTATCGGCGCTGCGCATGGCGTGCGCGGCGCGGTGAGGCTGTGGACCTTCACGGAAGATCCGTTCGCCGTGAAGGAATACGGCCCGCTGACGACCAAGGACGGCGCGCGCCAGTTCGAGGTGACGCATGTCCGCGAGGCAAAAGACCATCTGGTGGCGACGCTGAAAGGCATCGCCACCCGCGAGGACGCCGAACGGCTCAACGGCATCGAGCTCTATATCGCGCGCGAAAAACTGCCCGAGACCGACGAGGACGAATATTATCACGCCGACCTGATCGGGCTTGCGGCGGTCAACGCCGCCAACGAACCGCTCGGCCGCGTCACCGCGATCCATAATTTCGGCGCCGGCGACATCATCGAGATCGCGCCTCCGCAGGGCCCGACCATGCTGCTGCCGTTCACCAATGCGGTGGTGCCGACGGTCGACCTCGCCGGCGGCCGCGTGGTGATCGAACTGCCGCAGGAAATCGAAGGCGACGACGCCCCGACGCTCACGTGATGGGTTTGACATGACCTGGCGCGCCACCGTCCTCACGCTCTTCCCCGAGATGTTTCCCGGGCCGCTCGGCGTCAGCCTGGCGGGCAAGGCGCTGGCGTCCGGCCTGTGGGCGCTGGAGGCGCGCGATATCCGGGCCTCCGCCACCGACAAGCATCGCAGCGTCGATGACACCCCGGCCGGCGGCGGCCCGGGCATGGTGCTGCGGGCCGACGTGCTGGCGGCGGCGATCGATGCCGCGGATACCGGCCACAGCCGGCCGCGCCTGCTGATGAGCCCGCGCGGTCGGCCATTGACCCAGTCGCAGGTTAGGGAACTCGCCGCCGGGCCGGGCCCCCTGGTCGTCTGCGGCCGGTTCGAGGGGGTCGACCAGCGGGTCATCGAGGCCCGGAACCTCGAAGAGGTCTCGATCGGGGACTACGTGCTGTCCGGTGGCGAGATCGCCGCGATGGCGCTGATCGACGCCTGCGTGCGGCTGTTGCCGGGGGTGATGGGCAAGCAGGCCTCGGGCGAGGACGAAAGCTTTTCCGAAGGACTACTGGAATACCCCCAATTCACCCGGCCGCAGGAGTTCGAGGGCCGCGGCATCCCGGAAATCCTGATCTCCGGCGACCATGCCAAGGTGGCGGCCTGGCGCCGGGCCGAAGCCGAGGCCCTGACCCGGGCGCGGCGGCCGGATTTATGGGCCGCGAGGCCCGGCCAAAAGGCCACAAAAAGCACGACAGACGGGTGACAAGCGCGGCCTGTGCCTTATACGAGCGCCAAATCCGCGCAATGGCAGGATACTAGGACGTTCGCGCAGCCCGCGCTGGACTGGCTGGGCGCGCCGCCGATGGAGATTTCAATGAACCTCATTCAACAGCTCGAAAAAGAGCAATTCGACAAATTGTCGGCGACCAAGACGATCCCGGAATTCGGGCCCGGCGACACCGTGATCGTCAACGTCAAGGTGGTCGAAGGCGAGCGCACCCGCGTGCAGGCCTATGAAGGCGTCTGCATCGGCCGTTCCGGCGGCGGGCTCAACGAGAGCTTCACCGTCCGCAAGATTTCCTACGGCGAAGGCGTCGAGCGCGTATTCCCCGTGATGTCGCCGATGATCGACTCGATCAAGGTGGTGCGCCGCGGCAAGGTGCGTCGCGCCAAGCTGTATTACCTGCGCCAACCTGCGCGGCAAGTCGGCCCGCATCGTCGAGAAGAAGACGAGCGCGCCGACCGCCGTCGGCGAGTAATTCGTCTCCCAGGAGATGTGACGAAAAGCGCGGGTTCACCCCGCGCTTTTTTGTTGAGCCATACTTATCTAGGCGGTGCCCCTGCCCAATCGATTGATTGTGGCAACCGTGGGCCCTGTGTTAGAAATTTAGAATGGTTCCGGATCAAACAAGCATGCCCTGCCAGCGCGTCGTGATCGACGATCGCTCGCGGCTGCCCGGCCGCTTCTTCGGACGCTTCGCGACCTCGGCGACGTCAGAGCTTACGCGCGCAGCTTGATGCTGCGCCGACGTCCGTTGCTTGCGCCTATCCGCGCTTGACCGCTCACACAGAATTTCATTTTGGAGCTGACGCTCATGTCCAACCCGACCACGCTGTACGACAAGATCTGGAACGACCATCTGGTGCACGAAGCCGATGACGGCACCTGCCTGCTCTATATCGACCGCCATCTGGTGCACGAGGTGACCTCGCCGCAGGCGTTCGAAGGCCTGCGCGCCACCGGCCGCAAGGTTCACGCGCCGGAGAAGACGCTGGCCGTCGTCGACCACAACATCCCGACCACCGACCGTTCGAAGCCGAATCCCGATCCTGAGAGCATCGAGCAGATGCGCGTGATGGCCGACAACGCCAAGGAATTCGGCATCGAATATTTCAACGAGTTCGACAAGCGCCAGGGCATCGTGCACGTGATCGGCCCCGAGCAGGGCTTTACGCTGCCCGGCACCACCATCGTCTGCGGCGACAGCCACACCTCCACCCATGGCGCGTTCGGCGCGCTGGCGCACGGCATCGGCACCTCCGAAGTCGAGCACGTGCTGGCGACGCAGACGCTGATCCAGAAAAAAGCAAAAAACATGCGCGCGGTGGTCGACGGCAAACTGCCCGACGGCGTCACCGGCAAGGACATCATCCTGGCGATCATCGGCGAGATCGGCACCGCCGGCGGCACCGGCTATGTGCTGGAATATGCCGGCGACGCGATCCGTGCGCTGTCGATGGAAGGCCGCATGACGGTCTGCAACATGTCGATCGAGGGCGGCGCCCGCGCCGGCCTGATCGCGCCGGACGAAAAGGCGTTCGAATTCCTGAAGGGCCGCCCGAAGTCGCCGAAGGGCGCCGACTGGGACGCGGCGATGCGCTATTGGGAAAAGCTGCGCTCCGACGAAGGCGCGCATTTCGACCACGAGATCCGGCTCGATGCGGCAAAACTGCCGCCGATCGTGACCTGGGGCACCTCGCCCGAGGACGTCGTGTCGATCGCCGGCTTCGTGCCCGATCCCGACAAGATCGCGGACGAGGCCAAGCGGCTCTCGAAGCATCGCGCGCTGAAATATATGGGCCTGACGGCGGGGACGAAGATCACCGACATCAAGCTCGACCGCGTCTTCATCGGCTCCTGCACCAACGGCCGCATCGAGGATCTGCGCGCGGCGGCGAAGGTCGCCGAGGGCAAGACCGTCAACGGCCATGTCAACGCGATGGTGGTGCCGGGCTCGGGCATCGTGAAGGAGCAGGCGGAAGCCGAAGGCCTCGACAAGATCTTCATCAAGGCCGGCTTCGAATGGCGCGAGCCGGGCTGCTCGATGTGCCTTGCGATGAACCCCGACAAGCTGTCGCCGGAAGAGCGCTGCGCCTCGACCTCGAACCGCAACTTCGAGGGCCGCCAGGGTTTTAAGGGCCGCACCCATCTGGTGTCGCCGGCGATGGCCGCGGCCGCCGCGATCGCCGGGCACTTTGTCGACATCCGGGAGTGGCG
>CAWFMW010000059.1:0-70022 GCA_963816815.1 uncultured Alphaproteobacteria bacterium | reverse complement strand
GCGACCATGCCAAGGTGGCAGCCTGGCGAAAGGCCGAAGCTGAGGCCCTGACCCGGGCGCGGCGGCCGGATTTATGGGACGCGAGGCCCGGTCGAAAAGGGACAAAAAGCACGACAGACGGGTGACAAGCGCACGCCTTTGCCTTATACGAGCGCCAAATCCGCGCAATGGCAGGATAGATGGACGTTCGCGCAGCCCGCGCTGGACCGGCTGGGCGCGCTGCCGATGGAGATTTCAATGAACCTCATTCAACAGCTCGAAAAAGAGCAATTCGACAAATTGTCGGCGACCAAGACGATCCCGGAATTCGGGCCCGGCGACACCGTGATCGTCAACGTCAAGGTGGTCGAAGGCGAGCGCACCCGCGTGCAGGCCTATGAAGGCGTCTGCATCGGCCGTTCCGGCGGCGGGCTCAACGAGAGCTTCACCGTTCGCAAGATTTCCTACGGCGAAGGCGTCGAGCGCGTATTCCCCGTGATGTCGCCGATGATCGACTCGATCAAGGTGGTGCGCCGCGGCAAGGTGCGTCGCGCCAAGCTTTATTACCTGCGCCAACTGCGCGGCAAGTCGGCCCGCATCGTCGAGAAGCAGGACCGCCAGACCGCCGTCGGCGAGTAATTCGTCTCCCAGGAGATGTGACGAAAAGCGCGGGTTCACCCCGCGCTTTTTTGTTGAGCCATACTTATCTAGGCGGTGCCCCTGCCCAATCGATTGATTGTGGCAACCGTGGGCCCTGTGTTAGAAATTTAGAATGGTTCCGGATCAAACAAGCATGCCCTGCCAGCGCGTCGTGATCGACGATCGCTCGCGGCTGCCCGGCCGCTTCTTCGGACGCTTCGCGACCTCGGCGACGTCAGAGCTTACGCGCGCAGCTTGATGCTGCGCCGACGTCCGTTGCTTGCGCCTATCCGCGCTTGACCGCTCACACAGAATTTCATTTGGAGCTGACGCTCATGTCCAACCCGACCACGCTGTACGACAAGATCTGGAACGACCATCTGGTGCACGAAGCCGATGACGGAACCTGCCTGCTCTATATCGATCGCCATCTGGTGCACGAGGTAACGTCGCCGCAGGCGTTCGAAGGCCTGCGCGCCACCGGCCGCAAGGTTCATGCGCCGGAGAAGACGCTGGCCGTCGTCGACCACAACATCCCGACCACCGACCGTTCGAAGCCGAATCCCGATCCTGAGAGCATCGAGCAGATGCGCGTGATGGCCGACAACGCCAAGGAATTCGGCATCGAATATTTCAACGAATTCGACAAGCGCCAGGGCATCGTGCACGTGATCGGCCCCGAGCAGGGCTTTACGCTGCCCGGCACCACCATCGTCTGCGGCGACAGCCACACCTCCACCCATGGCGCGTTCGGCGCGCTGGCGCACGGCATCGGCACCTCGGAAGTGGAGCACGTGCTGGCGACGCAGACGCTGATCCAGAAAAAAGCAAAAAACATGCGCGCGGTGGTCGACGGCAAACTGCCCGACGGCGTCACCGGCAAGGACATCATCCTGGCGATCATCGGCGAGATCGGCACCGCCGGCGGCACTGGCTATGTGCTGGAATATGCCGGCGACGCGATCCGTGCGCTGACGATGGAAGGCCGCATGACGGTCTGCAACATGTCGATCGAGGGCGGCGCCCGCGCCGGCCTGATCGCGCCGGACGAAAAGGCGTTCGAATTCCTGAAGGGCCGCCCGAAGTCGCCGAAGGGCGCCGACTGGGACGCGGCGATGCGCTATTGGGAAAAGCTGCGCTCCGATGAAGGCGCACATTTCGACCACGAGATCCGGCTCGACGCGGCAAAACTGCCGCCGATCGTGACCTGGGGCACCTCGCCCGAGGACGTCGTGTCGATCTCGGGCTTCGTGCCCGATCCGGACAAGATCGCCGACGAGGCCAAGCGGCTCTCAAAGCATCGCGCGCTGAAATATATGGGCCTGACCGCGGGGACGAAGATCACCGACATCAAGCTCGACCGCGTCTTCATCGGCTCCTGCACCAACGGCCGCATCGAGGATCTGCGCGCGGCGGCGAAGGTTGCCGAGGGTAAGACCGTCAACGGCCATGTCAACGCGATGGTGGTGCCGGGCTCGGGCATCGTGAAGGAGCAGGCGGAAGCCGAAGGCCTCGACAAGATCTTCATCAAGGCCGGCTTCGAGTGGCGCGAGCCGGGCTGCTCGATGTGCCTTGCCATGAATCCCGACAAGCTGTCGCCGGAAGAGCGCTGCGCCTCGACCTCGAACCGCAATTTCGAGGGCCGCCAGGGTTTCAAGGGCCGCACCCATCTGGTGTCGCCGGCGATGGCGGCGGCCGCCGCCATCGCCGGGCACTTTGTCGACATCCGGGAATGGCGTTAAACCTCCAGTTGCCTAGATAGCGAGGCGTTCCTGAAACGGCTCGTTAAGGCGGCGGGCGCACAGTGGTCCCTTGCGAAGCCTTTCGCGAGGGAGCCTGCCGTGGCGGACAAGCCTGAATATGTCGATTTGATCAGCGAGGCGACGGCACAGTCGTACCGCCGGTCCATGCCGCGCATCGTCGATCTGCCAACGGCGCCCAAGGAAACCTCACGTCTCAGTCATTGGCCGCCCGAGCACTGGGAACAGTGGAAGATGGAGGCGCTGACGCCCTGGCGGATCAAGCCGTGGCGCGGCAAGGATTGGGATTGATCCAGCAGCGTTCGTCGCATTGAAAGAAAACAGGCGCCCGATCGGGCGCCTGTTTCATTTCGCGTCTCACCAATAGCGGTAGCCGTAGTGGCGAACGCGCCAGTGATGGCGATACCACGGACGATAGCGGCAGATCTTGCGCGCCCCGTAATAGGTCCAGACCACGCGGCAGTAACGGTGCCGGTAGCCGTAATAAGCCGGGTAGCCGTAATAGCGCGGCGCGTAGAACCGGCGGTGGAAGTGATGCCGGTGGTAAAAATGCGGCCGGTGATAGACGTGGCGATATCCGTAGCGCATGCCGCCGCCACGAAACACCGGCGCGGCGCGAAAGCCGCCGCGATGGATCGCCATGCCGCCGCCTCTGAACCCGCCGCCATGAAACGCAGCACCGCCGCCCCTGAATCCACCGCCGTGGAAGCCGCCGCCGCCACCGCGGAAACCACCGCCTCCACCACCACGGAATCCACCACCGCCGCCGCCGCCATGCCGGACCTCGGTCGTCAAATCGTGGGTTGTGAACTTTGCTGATGGCGCCGTGCCGGGACTGGCAAGCGAGAGCGCCTCGGCGCGCTGTTGTGATGCGGCTGCGAACGCAAACAGAGCCGCAGCTGTAACGCCCAGACGGCGGACAAGGCCGCGTCCAGGATCGGATATCGCCATGGATGAATCTCCCTAACCGGCGACGGCGCGCCACCAGCCGCTCCGCGGCTGATCCCCGTCGCGCTTCCCTACCGTCGCTCCCAACATGACGTTAGAAACAGGCACGTGAACGCGCCATGAATGTGCCGACCGCAAAGATGAACGCGCTTGATGCAGACTCAGATTTGTAGGGTGGGTTAGGCGCAAGCCGTAACCCACCGCCAAGGTCTCATCATGCGAGACGGTGGATTACGCTCCGCTAATCCACCCTACAAGGTCACAACACACTCACCACCAGGACGGACCAAACCCGATACCGAAGGTGAACGGCGCCGGTGAGGAATAGGGATACGGCCGATAGTAGACCGGCCGATCGTAGTAGTGGGGACGAGAATAAGTGTGATGGCGATAGTGGCGTCTGACATGGCGGCGCGCGCTGAAATCGGTGGCGTCGGTTGTGCCGACGCTCGGCGCCTTCGCCTGTGGCGCCGCGGCGACCGGACTGATCGCGACCGGTCCTGCAACCGCGAGCGCGCCTGCGACAAAGGCGGCCCCGATTAAGCCCTTCATGACGAACTCCTCGCGCTGAACCGGATGACAAAGATAGCGGGCAGCAATCTCGCAGGTTCAAGGCGTCCCTTCAAATCGAAACAGGCCCGCAATAAATCGGGCCTGTGCGATATCCGCGCTGAGTTGTCGCGGTTACCAGCGGCGCCAGTGACGATGATGGTGGTGGCGATGATGATGGTGCCAGCGGTGCCAACGGTGATGGTGACGATGCCGCCAATGCACTTCCGTCGTATCCAGTTTGGCGTCCTCCTGAACCGCCGCGGCGGCGCCGGGATTGCTGAGCGACAGCGCGTTGGCGCGCTCGGCCGGCGCTGCGAGCGCAAGCACTGCGCCAACGGCGGCGAGCCCCATCATTTTCGTGAACTGCATGAATGCTCCTTGGGTCGGGGTGTCACGTCTGCGCCGAATCGCTCGCCGCAACGCTGCACGCAATCTGAGGCCCGCGACTTGAATGGGTTCTGAATGAACGTGCCACGAACATGAACGGATGACGGCCGCCATTCGCCGCAATCCTCGCGCACGCCAACCGGCGCAGAGTTGGTCTTGGCCGGACTCCCGTCAAAGAAACGCGCGACAAGAAAATGGAGCGGGAGAAACCTAGCCCGGCCGCCAGTAGCAGTTCATGCGCGGGGTAATCACCGTGCCGCTCGGCCGGTATTCCTGCACGTAATGCGCGGTACAATCGCGCACGGCGTTGGGGCCGGGGTTGTAGCGCGGATAGACGTCGGGCGCCCATTCCTCCTGCCGATAGATCGGCACGCGCCGCAACGGCCGCCGGCGTTGCGCGGACACATCCGTGACGGCCGGCTGCGGCGCTGCCGCGACCCGCAGCCCCGATGATGCCGTCTGCGCCTGCGCCATTGTGCCTGACAGCAAGAGCCCGGCAAAAGCCGCCCAAATTGCAGCCGTCACAATCCGCTTCATCTGAAGTCCACCCACGCCTGATATCCCCCGCACGGTCCCCGATTGGCGCCCCGAGGTCAACTCGCAAAACCAGGATGCGCACGAGCATAACACACGCTAAATACGTTCTCATGTGGACCGAAGCAAAAGCCCCCTCGCTCGCCGAAATGGAAGCCATGGCGCATGAGGTGTTCGAGCGTCTGCCCAAGACGTTTCGAACGCTGTGCGAGGGCGTGATCATCCGCGTCGACGATTTCCCGACCGACGAGGTGCTGGACGAGATGCAGGCGCAGACCGAGTTCGACCTGCTCGGCCTGTTCCAGGGGATCGGCCTGCCGCACCAAAGCCACGGCGACGTCGCCCGCCTGCCCAACATGGTCTGGCTCTACCGGCGGCCGATCCTCGATTACTGGGCCGAACACGAGGAAACGCTGGGCCATATCGTCCGCCACGTCCTGATCCACGAGATCGGGCACCATTTCGGGCTGTCTGACGCCGATATGGAGGCGATCGAGGCGGATGCCGGGTAGATTGCGCGGACTAGGATTGCGCAAATTGCCCTTTTGCCAGGGCGATATTCGGGATAAATTGTGACTCTTGCCCAGACACAACCGGGAAGTGCGATCGATGGAAAAGTTCACCACACTGGAGGGCGTAGCTGCCCCGCTGAAGATCATCAATGTCGACACCGACATGATCATCCCGAAGCAGTATTTGAAGACCATCAAGCGCACCGGCCTTGGCAAGGGGCTCTTCTCCGAGCAGCGCTACAAGGATGACGGCAGCGAGAACCCGGACTTCGTGCTCAACCAGCCAGCCTATCGCAACGCCAAGGTGCTGGTCGCCGGCGACAATTTCGGCTGCGGTTCCAGCCGCGAGCACGCGCCGTGGGCGCTGCTGGATTTCGGCATCCGCTGCGTGATCTCGACCTCGTTCGGCGACATCTTCTACAACAACTGCTTCAAGAACGGCATCCTGCCGATCCGCGTCACCCAGGACGACCTCGACAAGCTGTTCGACGACGCCGAGCGCGGCGCCAACGCCACGCTGACCATCGATCTCGCCAACCAGGAGATCCGCGGCCCCGACGGCGGCAAGGTGAAGTTCGAAATCGATCCGTTCCGCAAGCACTGCCTGATGAACGGCCTCGACGACATCGGCCTGACCATGGAAAAGAAGTCGTCGATCGACGATTACGAGGTGAAGCTGAAGAAAGAGCGCGCCTGGGCCTGATCGTGTTACCTGATTGTGTTACGAGAGCCCCGATCACATCGGGGCTCTTTTGTTAAGCGGAGGCGACGTGGATGCGGCCTGACGTCGTCACTTTCTGGCACGGCCCGCTCGACCGGCTGCGGCTGACCTGCCTGCGGTCGCAGGTCGACGCCGGTCACAAGGTCACGGTCTACAGTTTCGATCCATTGCCGGGCCTGCCCGACGGCGTCGGCAATGCCGAGGCCGAGGCGATCCTGCCGCACTCCTTTTCCGAACGGCTGCGCCCACCCCAGCCCGACGGCAGCTGGCGCGACTGGACCATTTTGCAGTTCAGCGATTTCTTCCGGATGCGGCTGATGGCCGAAAAGGCCGGCCTGTGGCTCGACGCTGACGTGCTGTTGCTGAAGCCGATCGAGGTCGATCCGGAAAAACCCTATTTCGCGTGGGAACGCCGCCGCCAGCTCGGCAACTCGGCTTTGTACCTGCCTGCGAATAGTCCGATCGTGCTGGCGTTCGAGGAACTGATGGAGCAGGAGGATCTGACCCCGGACTGGCTGGCGCTGCGCCATCGCGTCACCTTCATGCTGCGCCAGTTGCGACACCGATCGAGCCGCCTGTCCGACATCCGCGTGGCAATCTACGGCCCGGCCGCGCTGACCGCGCTCGCACGCCGCTCAGGTGAATTGCGGCACGCGCTGTCGAAGCAATCCTTCTACGCGGTCCATGCCGAGCCGAAGCTGTTCTTCGAGCCGACGGATTTTTCAGACCTGCTCGCCGATCCCCACGATCATCGGGCTGCATATTTCGCCAAAAGGCCGCGGCGGCCAGAAGCCGATTTCCGGCAGCCTTTATGCCTGGGCGGCGGAGAAGTTTGGTAAATAAGCGCGCGGGCCTCCTTCCCTTCTCCCCTTGTGGGAGAAGGAAGAAGAAGCCGCCTGCAGCGCGCTTTTCCAATTTGATCCAGCGCAACGACGCGCGCGCGATCCGCGCTCATTTTGGGTCATTGCAGCACCCCAAGGGAGCCCTGCCATGACCGTTCAGGAACAGCCTTATCCCGTTGTCAGCCTCGTGATCGATACCTTCGGCGAATGGCTGAAGCACCGGCGCGAGCTGAAGGAAATGAACGAGATGGACGCGGCCAATTTTGGCCGGATCGCCAGCGAGTTGCGGATGTCTTCCACCGATCTGGAGGCGCTGGTCCGTCAGGGGCCGCATGCCGCCGACGAGCTGCCGAAGATGCTTGCCGCGCTCGGCATCGACCAGGAGGATCTGGCCCGCACCGAGCCCTTCGTGCTGCGCGACATGGAGCGCGTCTGCTCGCTGTGCAATCACAAGCGCCAATGCGACCGCGATCTCGCCGCCGGCACCGCCGCTGCGCATTATGAAGAATATTGCGGCAATGCCGACACGATCGACGGCCTCGGCCCACGGGCAAATCAGTAAGGCCCGCTCCAGGAGTTGCCGAAAATGGCGCGTTCCACCTGGCTGCACATTTTGATCGCGGTTGCCGGCGCGCTCGCAGTGCTGCTGTTCGTGAGGCTGCACAATGCGACCGGCGCCCCACTGCCTTCAGAGAGCATTTCAGCCGGACATGACCTTGCCGAAGCCTGGTGCAAGAATTGTCACGCGATCGAGGCCGTGACCGCGGGCGCGAGGGGGCGCGGGCCGGATTTTGTCGCGATCGCCAACCGGGCATCGACCACAGCGTTGTCGCTCAAAGTGTTCATGAAGACGAGCCATCACCGGATGCCCAATCTCATCATCACGCCCGCGCAGGCCGATGATCTCACGAATTATATCCTGAGCCTGAAGCGCGAATAGAGCGTTTTCGAGCGAAGTGGATACCGGTTCGCGTGAAGGAAACGCGTCAAAACAAGAAACTAGAGCTTCGGCTCTGATCCAATCAGAACCGAAGCTCTAATTCCCCATCGCCGCGATTGCGTCCGCAATCGCGATCGTGCGCTTGGCCATATCGGCGTGCAGCCGTTCCACCATCCGCCCGTCGAGTTGGATGGCGCCGCGGGAAGCGTTTTCCGGCTTCTCGAACGCCGCGATGATCTTGCGCGCTTCGGCCACTTCTTCCGCCGGCGGCGTGAAGATGGCGTTGCAGGCCTCGATATGGCTCGGATGGATCAGCGTCTTGCCGTCGAAGCCGAGATCGCGGCCTTGCGCGCATTCGACCGCAAAACCGTCGATATTGCTGATGTCGCTGTAGGGCCCGTCGAGAATTTCGAGTCCGTGCGCGCGCGTCGCCAGGATGCAGTGCGTGATCATCGGGATCATCGCCGCGCGGCCCGGCTGCATGCGGATCCGCGTCTCCCGCGAGATATCATTGGGTCCGAACACGAAGCCCGCGAGCCGGGTTTCCGAATCCTTCGACGCCGCGGCGAGCTTGTCGGCGTCCAGCACCGCGCGCGCGGTTTCGATCATGGCCCAGACCCGGATCGACATGTCGGCGTTGATGTCGCTCAGGCGGTTCGCGATGGCGTTGAGATCGGCCACGGTGGAAATCTTGGGAACCAGAATGCCGTCGGGACGGGCCTTGCCGGCCATGGTGACGTCGTCGACCCACCAGGGCGTATCGAGGCTGTTGACCCGGATCAGCACCTCGCGCTTGCCGAACCCGCCGGCCGCAATCGCCTTGGCGATCTGGTCGCGCGCCACTGCCTTGGCGTCCGGCGCCACCGAATCCTCGAGGTCGAGAATGATGCCGTCGGCGGGCAGGATCCGCGCCTTTTCCAGCGCCCGCGCGTTCGATCCCGGCATGAACAACAGGCTGCGGCGCGGACGGATCATGGGCTGGTTCCTCGAGGCGGTTTGGGTCCCCCGCCCTAACATTTCAAACCCGGGTCCGAAAGCCTTGTTCCCGTCATCGGTCTATGGTTAGGCATGGCTCGATACGGACAGGACACCATGGCTTCATTCCCGCAACATCTGCTCGACGGCTACCGGGCCTTCACCTCGCAGCGGCTGCCGACCGAACAGTCGCGCTACCGGGAACTTTCCGAGCGCGGCCAGTCGCCGGCGGTGATGGTGATCGGCTGCTGCGATTCCCGCGTCTCGCCGGAAGTGATCTTCGACGCCGGCCCCGGCGAACTCTTCGTGGTGCGCAACGTCGCCAATCTGGTGCCGGTCTACCAGCCCGACGGCGGCGCCCACGGCGTCTCGGCGGCGCTGGAATATGCCGTCAACGTGCTGCGCATCAAGCATATCGTGGTGCTCGGCCATGCCCAGTGCGGCGGCATCCGCGCCTTCATCGACAAGATCGACCCGCTGTCGCCGGGCGATTTCATCGGCCGCTGGATGGCGATGTTCATCAAGCCGGGCGAGATCGTCGAGCAGCGCGAGCGCGAGACGATGCAGGATTTCACCGTCAGGATCGAAAAGGCCGCGATTTTCCGCAGTCTCGAAAACCTGATGACGTTCCCGTTCGTGCGCACGCGCGTCGAACGCGGCGAGATGGAACTGCACGGCGCCTATTTCGGCGTCGCCGAGGGCTCGCTGTTCGTGCTCGATCCGGAGGCGAAGGAATTTCGCGGCGTCAGTGAAGAGCAGGCAGCGGGCGGATAGCGCGTAGGGTGGGCAAAGGCGCGACGCGCCGTGCCCACCATCTATCCTCAATAGCAACACTGAATGGTGGGCACGCTACGCTTTGCCCACCCTACGAGACCGGCTCACGCCGCCTTCTTCTTGGCGCTGATCAGCTTGCGGTTGATCAGGCATTCGGCGATCTGGATCGCGTTCAGCGCGGCGCCCTTGCGCAGATTGTCCGACACGCACCACAGCGACAGGCCGTTCTCGACGGTGTTGTCCTCGCGGATGCGGCTGATATAGGTCGCGTCTTCGCCGGCCGCCTCATACGGCGTGACGTAGCCGCCGGGCTCGTGCTTGTCGATGACGAGGCAACCCGGCGCATTGCGCAGGATGTTGCGCGCTTCATCGGCCGTGATCGGATTTTCGAACTCGATGTTGACGGCCTCCGAATGGCCGACGAACACCGGCACGCGCACGCAGGTGGCGGTCAGCCTGATTTTGGGATCAAGAATCTTCTTGGTCTCCATCATCATCTTCCACTCTTCCTTGGTGTAGCCGTCCTCCATGAACACGTCGATCTCGGGGATGACGTTGAAGGCGATACGCTTGGGGAATTTCTTGTTGATCAGCTCGCTGTTGGTGTAGACGGCCTTGGTCTGCGAGAACAGTTCGTCCATCGCATCCTTGCCGGCGCCCGAGACCGACTGATAGGTCGCGACCACGACGCGCTTGATGGTGGCCTTGTCGTGCAGCGGCTTCAGCGCCACCACGAGCTGCGCGGTCGAGCAGTTCGGATTGGCGATGATGTTCTTCTTGGTGAAGCCTGCGACCGCATCCGCATTGACCTCGGGCACGATCAGCGGCACGTCCGGATCCATCCGCCAGGCCGACGAATTGTCGATCACGACCGCGCCGGCGGCGCCGATCTTCGGCGACCATTCCTTCGACACCGCGCCGCCCGCCGACATCAGGCAGATGTCGACGTCGGAGAAATCATAATGCTCGAGCGCTTTGACCTTCAGGGTGCGGTCGCCATAGGACACTTCGACGCCGACGCTGCGGCGCGAGGCCAGCACCACGACCTCGTCGGCGGGGAATTTGCGCTCGTCGAGAATGTTGAGCATTTCGCGCCCGACATTGCCGGTCGCACCGACGACAGCGACTTTGTAACCCATCGTTCACTCTCCGAGGAAAAATGCTGCCCCGCCGCGTCAAGCGGAAAGCGGGAAGGCAGCGCTTCTATGCGAGAAACGCCCTTATAGCGTTTTCGAGCGAAGTGGATACCGGTTCGCGTGAAGAAAACGCGTCAACCAAGAATCTGACCAACGTTTGACGGTTGTGTTTGGGCGTTTGATGCATTCGTTTCCGGCCGGTTCGGCCAATTCCCATTATACGTCGAGAATCCGTGCCGCGCTGGCAAGCTTCGTGGACGAAGTCTGCGGCACGCTGGCACGGCTCTGCGCCTATCTGATGACGCTGGCGCTGATGGCCATTTGCGGTATCGCGTTATGGGAGCATTTGCCCGCCGTTACCGCGACGGAGACGTCGCCCAAACTCTGGAGCCAGGCCGGGCGAATCGCGCCCGCGTTTGCAGTAAGCCAGCTCAATTTCCCCGGTAAGACAGAGACTTACGAGATCCTTCGGCATCCCGAGGGCGGCCGCAAGGACGTGTTCCGCTGGAGCGGCATCGGCGGCACGCCGGTCGCCGAACTCGAAATCTATCGTCCGGGTGAAGAAATCGATCAGGTCGGCTCGCCGGCCGGCTATCTTGCGCTAAGGATGGACCCGGCTGGCCCGCGTGAACTGGAAGCCGCAGGAATCATCGACAGCAAGTTCGGCGCCGTCACCCTGTTTCGCCGGGTCGGCGGCACCGAGGCCGCCCGCGCCTGCCTGCGATTTTACAGGCATGTCGATGAGCCGAAATTCCGTATCTCCGGCTGGTCATGCCTGGGCGAGGAGTTGCCGGCCCGCCGCACCGCGATCGGCTGCATGCTGAACCGGCTGATCCTGCTGACGGCCGGAAACGATCCAAAACTGGCGGAATTGTTCGCCCACGCCGAAATCAGGCGCAGCGATTGCGCGACATCAGGCGCGCCGGCCCTGTCGGCGGATTGGGTGACGGGCGCCGACAACCCGCAATTGCGCGGCACCCTGTAATCCCGCCATTGAAGGGGCCTGCTTCGGCGGCCCCTGACAATTGTGGCGACAAGCCGCCAAGACACTGGTTTTCATGAAACTTTTTCGCTTCGCGCCGCATTATTCCAGCGCGGTGTGGCGCAATTGACCTAGCGACGATGGTCCCGCCATGGCTACAATGCCGGCAACCAGATTTGGCGATCCGCCAGCCCGTCACGGGCGGACAAGGACGAGGATGCAATGACCCGAAAATTCCCCGCTGCGAGCAAGCTCGCGATGTTGCTTGCCGCGGCTGCCCTCGTCGCGCTCGGCTCGGCTTCGGCCAGCGCCCAGTCCAAGCAGAAATACGACAAGGACGGCCGTATCTATTACGGCGCGAACGGTCCCAACCGGTCGTACCAGCAGGGTCCGCGCACCCGCGTCTACGTCACCACGCGCTCCTGGCTCGATGCCGGCACCGAAGTGTTGCCGGGCGACCGCAAGTTCCAGGACTACGCATTTCCGTCGCCGTACGGGTACCCAACGTTCGCGCGCGAAAACTTGAATCGCCCGATCGACCGCCAGCCGCTCAACCCGCCATCAGATTTGGGCGGCCAGCCGACCCAGTTCCCGCTGTATTGAGCGCAGCATCCGTTTACGAAAAATGCCCGGTCTCGACCGGGCATTTTTTGTGACGTTCAACCGTTAGACCCTCATGGTAAGGAGGCGCCACCGGGTCCGCGCATAGCGCGGCCCGATGACAGGCTCCGCGCCGTCTCGAACCGTGTGGCCCGGCTGGTGCCATTCATCCTTCGAGACGCGCTCCTCAGGATGAGGTCTGGCAGGGAATGCGTGAGAAGCGACAGTGAGCGTGCTTGCCGCGTCCGCATCCACCTTTCGATCTACCGACCTGCCGCAAATTCCGGATCGTAGCGCTCGCAAAATTGTTCGATCGCTTCAGAACGGAAATCGCTCAAGCGTTCGAAGATGACCTCATCCGGCCAGTCCCACCAGGCGATGCGGCGCAGGCTTTCGGTGACCGAGTCGGGAAAGCGCTTGCGGATTGCGCGCGCGGGGACACCGCCAACGACCGTATAGGGCGGCACGCTGCGACTGACGACCGCGCCCGCGGCAATCACCGCGCCGTCGCCAACCGTCACCCCCGGCAGCAGGATAGCGGCATGGCCGATCCAGCAATCATTGCCGACGATCACCCGGTCGCCGCGGCGGTCGGCAAAGAAGTCGCGGTCCCGCGTCGCCGTCGCTTCGTAATATTCCGGGCAATAGGTGAAGCGGTGCTGCGACGGCCGCCCCATCGGATGGTTTGGCGCGCCGATCCGCACTGAATTGGCGATTGCCGTGAACTTCCCGATCACGGCGTCGGCGACATCGCAATTCTCCCCGAGATAGGAGTAGTCGCCGAGCGAGGCATATTCGATGCGCGTGTTGTTTAAGACTTCGCAACGCCGGCCGATCTGCGCCTCGCGCAGACGCACCGTTTCATGGACGATGGTTTCCGCGAGCTTGGGGCGATGCGACGTGTCCATGAACCGGCTCCGTGAAGACGTCAAATGTAGGGTGGGCAAAGCGCAGCGTGCCCACCATCTTGCAGCGAATTCTATGTTGGATGGTGGGCACGTCGCTTCGCTCCTTTGCCCACCCTACAATTATTCCCCGCGTCGCTCACGCGTGCAGCTTCTGCAGCTCCTTCAGGATCGCCTCGCCCATCTGCGTGGTTGAGGCGGCCGTCGTGCCCTCGGACTTGATATCCGCGGTGCGAAGGCCGCTGGCGAGCACGGCTGCAATGGCCGCATCGACCTTGTCGGCCAGCGCGCCCATGTCGAAGGAATAGCGCAGCGCCATTCCGAACGAGGAGATCATCGCGATCGGATTGGCGAGCCCCTGGCCGGCGATATCGGGCGCCGAGCCGTGCACCGGCTCGAACAGCGAGCGGCGCTTCCTGGTCTTGGCATCGACTTCGCCGAGCGAGGCCGAAGGCAGCATGCCGAGCGAGCCGGTCAGCATCGCCGCGATGTCGGACAGCATGTCGCCGAACAGATTGTCGGTGACGATGACGTCGAACTGCTTCGGCGCCTTAACCAGCATCATGCCGCCGGAATCGGCGAGCTGATGCTCCAGCGTCACGTCCTTGTATTCGCGCGCATGCACCTGGGTCATGACCTCGTTCCAGAGCACGCCCGACTTCATGACGTTGCGCTTTTCCATCGAAGTCACCTTGTTGCGGCGCTTGCGCGCCAGGTCGAAGGCGACGCGGCCGATGCGCTCGATCTCGTAGGTGTCATAGACCTGGGTATCGATGGCACGCTTCTGGCCATTGCCGAGATCGGTGATGGTCTTTGGCTCGCCGAAATAAACGCCGCCGGTCAATTCGCGCACGATCATGATGTCGAGGCCTTCGACCGCCTCGCGCTTCAGGCTGGAAGCATCCGCCAGCGCCGGATAGCACACGGCGGGGCGCAGATTGGCGAACAGGCCGAGATCCTTGCGCAGCCGCAGCAGGCCAGCCTCGGGACGCACCTCGTAGGGAACGCTGTCCCATTTCGGTCCGCCGACGGCGCCGAAGATGATGGCGTCCGCGGCCGTGGCCTTGGCCATGTCGGCTTCCGAGATCGACACCTTGTGCGCGTCATAGGCGGAGCCGCCGACCAGTCCCTGCTCGGTCTCGAATGACGCGATGCCCTGCTTGTTGAGCCAGTCGATCAGGCGCTGCACCTCGCCCATCACTTCGGGGCCGATGCCGTCGCCGGGGAGAAGCAGCAGTTTATGGGTCGCCATGGTTGATACCTCGAGATAGCCGTTTTTCGTCATTGCCGGGCTTGACCCGGCAATCCATCCCGCTTCGCAAAATCTCCTGAAGATGGATGGATGCCCGGGTCAAGCCCGGGCATGACGAGCGAAGGAATTCCGGGCGGAGTGCTAAAGCGCTGGAAGCGGATTGGCAAGGCGCAGAAAACAGGGCCAGAATGGCCGCAAGAGCAACCCGCCGCCCCCTTAAGAAGGCAGCAAGACGGACCTCATGACATCAGCCATTATTTACGCCTTCGCTTCGGCCTTCTTCCTGGGCGCCGGGGTCGTTCTGGCGCAACTGGGCCTGCGGACCGTCGAGCCGCTGTCGGGGGCCGCGATCAGCGTTCCCTCGTTCACGCTGCTGTTCCTGCTGCTGTCGCCGCTGATCCTCCAGGGCGAGCCCGTGGTCTGGCGCGGCCTGCCGATTTTCGTCGCCATCGGCCTGTTCTTCCCGGCCTCGCTGACGCTTCTGACCTTCGCCTCGAACCGGGCGCTCGGGCCGGTCATCACCTCGACGCTCGGCAATCTCGCGCCGCTGTTTGCGGTAGCGACGGCGGTGGTCCTGCTGCACGAGCCACTGCATCCGCCGCAACTCCTGGGCCTCGTCGTCGCCGTTGCAGGGGCTGCGATCATCACCGTGACCCGCCCGCGCGACCTCGGCCATTGGCGAAGCTGGGCGCTGCTGTTGCCGCTTGCCAGCGCGCTGATCCGCGGCGTGGCGCCGCCGATCGTCAAGCTCGGGCTCGCGGTCTGGCCGAGCGCGCTCTGGGCCTGCCTGATCGGCTACATCACGTCCTCGCTGGTGGTGCTGACGGTGCAGCGCGTTCGCAAAGGCAGCTTTGTGGTGCAGGCGCCGCGCGCCGGCCTGTTCTGGTTCGCCATGACAGGGATCAGCAACGGCTTGAGCGCGCTTACGCTGTTCGCCGCGGTCCGCAACGGTCCGATCACGCTGGTGGCGCCGCTGGCCGCGATCTATCCGCTGGTCACGGTGGGGCTGAGTGCGATGGTGCTCAAGCACATCGCGATCACCGCACGGATCGTCATCGGAACCGCGCTGACGGTGCTCGGCGTGGCGCTGGTGCTGATCGGCTGATGCCGTCGCGGGATTCGCAAGACACCGTTGCGCCCCATACGGCTGTGCAACCGCCGCTTTGCCTGCCAGAATGGCCGTTGCCGGAGAATTTTGTGAAAGCCCCCGACCAACACATCTACGCGCACCCTGCGTGGCTGATCCTGATTGTATCGCTCGCGCCAACGATCGGTCTCGGAATCGGCCGCTTCGCCTATGCGCTGGTGCTGCCCGACATGCGCGACGCGCTCGGTTGGTCCTATTCCGCGGCCGGCTTCATGAACACGATCAACGCCGTCGGTTATCTGGCCGGCGCGTTGCTCGCCTCACGGATGATCCGGCGTTTCGGGCTGGCGCAAACGGTCCGCTGGGGAACGCTTGCCGCCGTCGCCTCGCTGGCGCTATGCGCCGTCTCCGGCAATTTTTTCGTGCTGAGTTTTGCGCGATTGCTGGCGGGCATTGGCGCAGCGGGCGGATTCGTTGGCGGCGCGGCGCTGGCCGCCACGATCGCGCAGACGCGCCCCGAGCGCGCCAACTTCCTGCTCAGCCTGTTTTATGCCGGGCCGGGGCTCGGCATTATCTCATCGGGGCTGATCGCGCCGTTCGTGCTGCAGGGCTTTGGGCCAGGATCGTGGTGGATCGTGTGGTGGACCATGACGCTGCTCTGCGCCGTCCTGATCCTGCCGCTGTTGCTGGCGCCGCTCGGCAGCGGGGCCGCGATCGACAGCGCGGCGCCGGCCAAATTCTCCATCCGGCCGGTGCTGATCTATCTGATCGGCTACTTCCTGTTCGGCGCCGGCTACATCGCCTACATGACCTTCATGATCGCCTATGTCCGCGACGCCGGCGGCGGCGCGGTGGCACAGAGCGCGTTCTGGAGCCTGATCGGCCTCAGCGCGTTCGTGACGCCATGGGTGTGGCGGCGCGTGCTCGCGCTCGACCGCGGCGGGCTCGCCACCACGATCATCCTCGGCGCCAACGCGATCGGCGCGGCGCTGCCGATCTTCGGGCATTCGGTCTGGCTGCTGGCGCTATCGGCGCTGGTGTTCGGCGTCGCCTTCTTCGCGGTGGTCGGCTCCACCACCGCCTTCGTGCGCTTCAACTATCCGCCGCAGGCCTGGCCGACCGCGATCGCGGCGATGACGATTTCATTCGGTATCGGCCAGACGCTGGGCCCGATCGTGATCGGCGCGATCACGGACGCGGTGGGCAGCCTGTCGTTCGCGCTCAATATTTCCGCAGCGATGCTGGCGCTGGGGGCGGTATTGTCCGCGTTTCAAAAGAGGGTGGTGCAGAAGTAGGGTGGGCAAAGCGAAGCGTGCCCACCATCTCTCAGCTTGCCTGATGATAGATGGTGGGCACGTCGCTTCGCTCCTCTGCCCACCCTACGACGAGAGAGTTTAGCCCGATCAATTCCTGCTGAGTGACAATCGCGTGCGGCAGTTTGCGGCCCCAGGGAATATCGGTTTGTGCTAGACTGCCGGCCCAGCACGGTACAGAAACCCAACACCATCCTGGAGATGAAACGGCATGACCTATTTCGATCTCGGGACGTACAGCCGCAAAGTCACCACGTCGTCACCCGACGCCCAACTTTGGTTCGACCGCGGCCTCAACTGGCTGTTCGGGTTCAACCATGGCGAAGCGATCAAGTGTTTTCAGAAGGCGCTGAGCCACGATCCCGAATGCGCCATGGCGCATTGGGGCATCAGCTACGCCTCCGGCCCGAACTACAATCTGCCCTGGGTTCGCTACGACCCGCTTGGCCGGCAGATGGCGCTGTCGGCATCCTACGATGCGATGCAGGCAGCGCTTGCGCATGCCGGAAAAGCCAGTCCGGTCGAGCAAGCCATGATCAAGGCCCTCGCCGCGCGCTATCCACAGCGCGAAGCGATCGAGGACATGTCACCCTGGGACAAGGCCTACACGCGGGAAATGCGCAAGATATTTGCTGCATTCCCAGACGATCTCGAGGTCCGGGCGGTCTTTGCCGAGTCGATCATGAACGAGACGCCGTGGCAGATGTGGGACCTGCCATCCGGCAAGCCTGCCGAAGGAGCGGGCACCGAGGAATGCAAAGCGCTGCTGGAATCCGCACTCGACCGGATTCCCGCGGCGTGGGATCACCCTGGACTGCTGCATCTCTATGTCCACCTGATGGAGATGTCGCCCTTCCCGCAACGCGCGCTGCGGGCCGGCGACAGGCTGCGCGACATCGTTCCGGATTCCGGCCACCTCATCCACATGCCGACGCATCTCGACGTGCTGTGCGGGCACTACAGGGACGTCCTCGTCTATAACCAGAAAGCATTGCAAACCGACCGCAGGTTCCTCGCCTATTCCGACGATCCGGGCGTCTACCTGGTCTACGTCATTCACAACTTTCACTTTGCGATCTACGGCGCCATGTTCCTTGGCCAGTACACGCCCGCCATCGCGGCGGCGGAGGAACTGATCGCCACGATCCCCGAGGCGGTGCTGCGGATTCAATCGCCGCCGATGGCGGATTTTCTCGAGGGCTACCTGACGATGAAGCAGCACGTCCTGGTGCGCTTCGGCAAATGGCGCGAAATTATCGCGCAGGAGTTACCCCGGGATCGAGACCTCTATTGCTCGAACGTTGCCAAGATCCATTACGCCAAGGCGGTCGCCCACTCCGCGCTCGGCAATGTCGCCGAAGCCGAAGCGGAGCGCACGTTATTCGTGGCGGCGAAGGCGCGGGTGCCCGAGAGCCGCCGCGTCCACAACAACAAAATGGTCAATCTGCTTGAAGTCGCGCAAGCGATGCTGGATGGCGAGCTGGAATATCGCAAGGGCAAGCATGATTCGGCCTTCGCGCATCTGCGCCGATCGGTCGAGCTCAGCGACGGACTGCCCTATGACGAGCCGTGGGGATGGATGCAGCCGACCCGCCATGCGCTGGGAGCCCTTCTCCTTGAGCAGGGACGCATCGAGGAAGCCGAGGCGGTCTATCGCTCCGATCTCGGTCTCGACGGCAAGCTGAGCCGCGCCTGCCAGCATCCGGATAATCTCTGGTCGCTGCACGGGCTGCATGAATGCCTGGTGCGCCGCGGAGAAAAGGTGGAGTCGCCCCTGATCAAACAGCGGCTCGATTTGGCGCAGGCGCGGGCGGAGATTCCGATCAAGGCATCGTGCTTCTGCCGCCGGATGGACCTGGCGGCCGCATAGTGGATTCTAACCGAGCCCGGTGGCCTTGCGTATTCATTGCATGGTCGGATGCGGCGCCACGTCGGAAGCTGTAGCCGTTTTTCTCGCAGGCCGCAGTCGGTCGCGCGGCGATGGGAGGTTGGGACAAAGCACGAGCTTGCCCTCGAGACCGCCCGCCTCGAGGCGGCGGTGAGCTTCGGCCACCTCGTCGAAGGATATCCGCTCGGCGACACGCGGCCGGATGGCGCCAGTTGCGAGTAGACCGAACAGCCGCTCCAGATCCTCCTTGAACCAGGTGGGATGTCGCGCTCGCATCGCGTTGACCGAGTAGAAGCGGGCGCGCTTGCCGCCGGGCAATAGCCTCCACAGGTACAGGCGCGCGATCTCCATCACGATGGGGAGCATGCGACGCTGTGCCTGCACGCTCGCGGAGAAGCCGATCGCGCAGAGCAGACCGCCGCGCGCGAGCGCCGAATACGAGCGGCGATAGCCGTCTTCGCCAATGCCATCGACGATGACGTCGAACCCGTCGGGCAGGACGCGCGTGAAGTCCTCATCTTTGCAGTCGATCGGCGTTGCGTCCAGTTCCCGGACGAGCGCCATCTGCTCGCCACGCGCGGTGCCCCACAGCTCAAGCCCTGCCAGCCTCCCGAGCACGAGCAGCGCCTGGCCGACGGCGCCGGCGGCGCCGTGCACGAGCACGCGCTGGCCTCGTTGCACCCGCGCTGCGCGGTGCAAAATCTGATACGCGGTGGTCCAGCTCAAGATCAGCGTGGCCGCCTCGGCCGCGTCGACGCCCACCGGCACGCGGGCCACGTCGTCCGCGCGGAGCGTGCGATAGTCGGCGTTGGACCCGACCACTGTCATGTCGGCCACGCGGTCGCCGATCTGAAAGTTGCGCACGCCCTCGCCGAGCTGATCGATTTCACCAACGACGTCGTAGCCCATCACGAACGGCGGCCGGAGGCGCATCGTTTGCGGGTACAAATGACGCCGGATCAACACCTCGGTGTAATTGAGGCTCGACGCGAGCACACGGACCCGCACCTCGCCCCGGCCGGCGGTCGGCAGCGGAGCGTCGACCACCTCCAGCCCCTTGGGGTCACCGAAGCGGCTGACTTGAACAACGCGATTGCGCGGACCCATCATGGGCGATCCCCTTGCAATCTCGTAATCAGCGCAAGGATTGGCACCGTTCCGCAGCGGCCTCTTCGCCACGTCGATAAAAACCAAGGATATGAGCCGGCGTGAAGTTCTGCGTTGATCCAGCTCAATCATCGGCCCAACCTTGGGACGACGCTCCAATAACGATCTTGCGAGCTAACTCCCGCTGAACGAATTATAGCCCTGGTCTTCCCAGAAGCCGCCCTTGTAGTCGTTGGTGACTTCCATCGACATCACGTATTTCGGGTTCTTGAAGCCGAGTTTGGTCGGCACGCGAATTTTCATCGGAAAACCGTAGGCGCGCGGCAGGATCTCGTCGCCGAACTTGAACGTCATCTGGGTCTGCGCATGCAGCGCGGTCGCCATGTCGAGCGGCGAATTGTAGCCGTCCTTGTCGGCGCACTGGAACCAGACATATTTCGCGCGCGTGTCCGCGCCGATGATCTTGAGAAAATCGCGCAGCGGCGTGCCGGTCCAGCTTCCGATCGCGCTCCAGCCTTCGACGCAGATGTGGCGCGTGACCTGCTTGACCTGCGGCAACTGGTAGAGCTCTTCCAGCGTCCAGGATTTCTTGTTCTCGACCAGACCGCGCACCTCCAGCTTCCAGCTCTTGCCGTCGACGGTCGGCGCCTCATCGAGGTCGTAATAGGCGTTGAACGGGAACGGTTTTGTAATCGCGCTTTCCGGGAAGGTCGGCGCCATGGCATCGGGATTGAAGATCAACGCCTGCACGCCGTCATTGAACTTCGAGACCTGCTTCAGCATCGCCTCGGCCGAAAAACTGTCGGTCACGTCGCAGCCGGTGAGCAGCGTCAGCGCACCGAGGCTGGCGCCGCCGGAGATGAAGCGCCGGCGCGTCAGGTCCGGCATGGTCTTGACGGCGTCCCGGACGAGAAGCGTCTTGTCGACGCCGGGGATCAGAAGGTTGCGCATGCGGCCCATGACCGTGCTCCGTTAAGTTAGCGGCCGATGATCATGGCGCGCAGGCTCTTCGGCACCAGAAGGGCGAGCGCGACATGGACCACCATGAAGGCGACAATCGCCGCCATGCAGATGAAGTGAACGTAGCGGGCGGCATCGTAGCCGCCGAACAACGCCGTCAGATATTGCAACTGAACCGGCTTCCAGATCGCCAGACCGGACAGCACGATGAGGATGCCGATGATGATGATTCCGGCATAAAGCAGCTTCTGCACCTGATTGTACTTGGTGAGATCGTCATGCGAGAGCTTGCCGGTCAGCGCCGCCTTGGTATCCGAGAT
The DNA here is from genome assembly GCA_963816815.1 of uncultured Alphaproteobacteria bacterium. GTDB lineage: Bacteria > Pseudomonadota > Alphaproteobacteria > Rhizobiales > Xanthobacteraceae > Bradyrhizobium. Next base: position 48,909 of record CAWFMW010000059.1, on the reverse strand, counting down.
CACGCCCTCCGGCGTGATCGGCAGCAGCTTCTTGCGGAAGCGGCCGGTGGCAAGACCCACCGTCAGATAGATCAGGCCGTTGACCATCAACAGCCACATCGCGGCGAAATGCCAGAGCAGCGCGCCGCCGAGCCAGCCGCCCAGCGTGATGCTCGCCGAGAAGCGGAAATCGAACAGCGGCGAGGCGTTGTAGATCTGCCATCCCGACATGATCATCAGGACCATCGCAAAGGCGTTGGTCCAGTGCAGCGCCCGCACCCAGGCCGGCTGGATGACCTTGGCCTTGGTTGACGCGGCGTGTTCGTCGCTGACTGTGAGGGTCGACATGGCTGTTCTCCCGCTTGGAATTCGATACCGTCTTATACGCCGGGAACCGGCTTTCCGTTACTGCCGTGATGCTATCAGATCGATGCACGGCGGGTATCGGGTTCACGAAAAAGCGAGCCGGGTTGCCCCGGCTCGCCAATCCACACGCCCTTGTTGGGACCAGTCAGGGGCGCGCGGGAGCTCAGGACGCCGGCATCAGCACGGTGTCGACCACATGGATCACGCCGTTCGACTGATTGACGTTCGAGATCGTGACCATCGAGGTTCCGCCCTTGGCGTCGACGATCCAGACCTTGCCGTCCTGGAGCTTGACCGACAGCTGTTCGCCTTCGGCGGTCTTGAGCTTCATGCCGTCCTTGAGGTCGGCCGCGGCGAGCTTGCCGGGCACGACATGGTAGGTGAGGATCTTGGTCAGCGTCGCCTTGTTCTCAGGCTTCACCAGCGTCTCGACGGTGCCGGCCGGCAGCTTGCCGAAGGCGGTGTTGGTCGGCGCGAACACCGTGAACGGGCCCTTGCTTTCGAGGGTTTCGACCAGGCCGGCAGCCTTCACCGCGGCAACCAGCGTGGTGTGATCCTTCGAGTTGACGGCGTTCTGGACGATGTTCTTGGAGGGGAACATCGCCGCGCCGCCGACCATCACGGTCTTTTCCTCAGCGCTGGCGGGCGCGGTGATGGTGGCCGTGAAAGCCAGTGCGCTGAACATGGCGGCGGACAGAAGTGCAATACGTTTGGACATGGAACCTTCTCCCGAGGATTGCGATGGCCGGCGGGTTATCCGCCGGTAGCAACGACGTCAGGTCGATTGACCGGGTTGATTTCGTCGTCGTTGGGCCGAGCTACGGGAGGTTTTTCGGCAGGTTTCGGCGAATAAATTATCGTGATGGCTGAAACTATTGCGGGGGCCGGCCGTGCGGCGGCGGTCACCCGTAGCCCAGCCGATGTCTTTCGCAACGATCTAGACAAGTACTTCCAGCGGCTCCGCAGTCGTCCCATCCGCCAGATCCAGATCGGCTCGCGCCAGGCGCACCGCTACCCCGACTTTGCTGAGCGTATGCGGGATTGGGGGGCTGAACTTGGAGACGCCAACGGTGATGGTCTCGATCAATGCGAAGCGTCGCAGCAGGCCGATCGCAACGGCCTCCCCGAGCGCTTCCAGCGTTTGATATTTCATCCCGCCGGCGAGGCTCACCGCGGCGTCCACCACGGCATCGTAGCGGATCGATGCATCCAATTTGTCGTCCCGGTGCGTCGGGGCCGGATTTAACGTCGCGTCGATGTCGAAGGTGAACTTCTGGCCGAGACTGCGTTCTTCCTCGAACAAGCCGTGGTATCCGAAGGTCTGCAATCCGGCGATCTGGATGGTCGTCAACATTGGGCCGCTCCTTCATGAGAAGGTGGATCGGATTTTTCCGATTGCCCAGGCGCGCGGCTCAATTCCTCGCGCTTCCCGATGGTGCCCCATCTACGATCGCCAGTCGCGCGAGATGGCTTGTATAGAGGCACAATCGACGCGGCTCAAGGGTATGCCTGATATTTCCGAGCTGGCTTCGGAGCGCTGCAATGAATGTGTACGGCTACCAACAACTGGCAATACTGTGGACGTTCGCAACGGCTTAGTATGGCTGAAGCCCTTGCGATGCCTGGAGATGACGCATGAAGAACTCGATCTTCGCCGACGGCGCCGGCTATGTCAGGGGGCGCTTCGTCCCGATCGCCGAGGCTGTGCTGCCCGTCACCGATTGGGGTTTTACGCGGTCCGACGTCGTCTACGACGTCGTGCATGTGTTCAAAGGCGGCTTCTTCCGGCTTGCCGACCATCTCGATCGTTTCGAGCGCTCGATGGCGAAGCGCCGCATCCGGCCGCCGGAAGACCGCGCCGCGATCGAGGCGATCCTGCATCGCTGCGTGGCTCTGACCGGCCTCATCGACGCCTATGTCGCGATGGTGGCCTCGCGCGGACGGCCGCGCGTTGCGGGATCACGCCGCCCGGCCGATTGCGAAAACCACCTGATCGCCTATGCGCTGCCCTGGATCGATGTCATTCCCAAGGACGTGCAGGCGCGCGGCGCTCATGTCTTTGTCGCCTTGACGCCGCGCGTGCCCGACGCCTCGGTCGATCCCACGGTCAAGAACTATCAGTGGAACGACCTGACCTCCGGCCTGCTGGAGGCGCACGACGCCGATTTCGATACCGCGGTGCTGTGCGACACGCAGGGTTTCCTGACGGAAGGGCCGGGCTTCAACATCTTCCTCGTGAAGGACGGAAGGGTGACGACATCAGATCGCGGCAGCCTGCACGGAATCACGCGCCGGTCGGTGCTGGAGCTCTGCGCCGAACTCGGCATCGAGGCTGCGGTCGAACCGATTCCCCGATCGGCGCTCGAGCACGCCGACGAGGTCTTCCTGGCAACGACGGCCGGCGGCGTCATGCCCGCGTCGCGCATCGGCGCACGCATCCTCGGCAACGACCGGCCCGGGCCGATCTCGATGCTGCTCAAGGATACCTACTGGCGCAAGCATGAGGAGGGTTGGCACCGGACGCCGGTCCGCCCCCTGGAGGCCGAGGTCGGCGAATGAACGGCCAGCGAGCACATTGGATGGATTGAGCCCGGTCCGTAGTGGAGAGAAAAATGCAGCAAGCGATCAGCGCGCTTCTCGTACTTGGACCGCTTCCGAGTTCTGCAGCTGCTGCCGTTCCGACGATGCAGGCATTTGAGGAGCAGTTATCAAAGGTTCAAACGCCTATCACGGATGAAGAGGCTTGCGCATTGGTGAAGCTCTTCGGTCCGGACGATTGCCTCGGACTTGCATGGACCCTGCTGCATCTGATCGAGACGGCGCCCGGTTGGCCGGTCGAAAGTGCATTAGTCGGCCTCGAAGGCGAATGGATAGATCGCCTTCGCGAGCGAGCGGCGTGCTAGGACTTGGCCGCCCCGTTACCCATCTACGCAGGTGGAGCCGCCTAATCCCTATTCGCCGGCGTCTGGATGAACCCGCGATTGTGCGTCGGGCTGATCAGGATCTCGTTCATGCATACCCGTGCCGGCATGCTGGCGACGAAGGCTATGGTGCGGCCGCAATCTTCCGGCTGCAGCATTTTGGCCTGCTCCTGCTCCGACGGCACCACCGGGCGCAGCTTCAGGATCGGGGTCGCGACTTCGCCAGGCGACAGGCAGCAGGCGCGCAGGCCATTGACGCATTCGTCCATGTTGAAGGAATGGGTCAGCGCCAGCACCGCATGCTTTGTGGTGGTGTAGGCCGGACCCGGCATTTTCGAGACGTGGCGGCCGGCCCAGGATGCGACGTTGATAATGCAGCCGTCCTTCTGTTTGCGCATCGCCGGCAGCACCGCGCGCATGCAATAGAGCACGCCGTTGAGATTGACCTCGACGAGCTTGTCCCAGCCCTCCAGTTCCATGTCGGCCCAGCTGCGCTTCGGCACGTTGATGCCCGCGCTGTTGACCAAGAGGTCGATCCGGCCGTGCCTGGCGAGGATCTGGTCGGCGGCCTTATTCACATCGGCCTTATTGCTGACATCGAGCTGGATCGCCTCGGCCTTGCCGCCCTTTTTGGTGATGTTGGCGACCACGCGATCGAGTTCTTCCTTACGGCGGCCCGAAATCACCACCGTCCAGCCGTCGGCTGCCAGAAATTCCGCCCCGGACTCGCCGATTCCGCTGCCACCACCGGTCACCCAGGCCACGCGTTTCCCGTTATTTGACATGCAAACTGTCTCCGTTGCTTTATGAAGGGCGTTCTTGCTATTCCAGCCGGCGAAATTCCGCCGGCCAGCGCCCTCTCAGGGAATGTTGCATGAACACGACCGCCAACGCCAACCTGTTTTCCCGCCTGTTCGATACGCTCGATGACCCGAGCCGGCTCGCGATCGAGATGCTCGACGGCACGCGCATCAGCTATGGCGATCTGATCGCCCGTGCCGGCCAGATGGCGAATGTGCTGGTCGCGCGCGGCGTCAAACCGGGTGACCGCGTCGCGGCCCAGACCGAGAAATCGGTGCCGGCGCTGGTGCTGTATCTTGCGACCGTGCGCGCAGGTGCGGTCTATCTGCCGCTCAACACCGCCTACACGCTCAACGAACTCGATTACTTCATCTCCGACGCCGAGCCGTCGCTGGTGGTGTGCGATCCCTCGAAAGCGGAAGGCATCGGCGCGATCGCCGCGAAAGTGAAGGCCAAGGTCGAAACGCTCGGGCCCGACGGCAAGGGATCGCTGACCGATGCCGCCGCCAAGGCCGATGCGGCGTTCGCGACCGTCGCGCGCGCCAATGACGATCTCGCCGCCATCCTCTACACTTCCGGCACCACCGGCCGCTCCAAAGGCGCGATGCTGACACACGACAATCTGGCGTCAAACTCCTACAGCCTGGTCGACTATTGGCGCTTCACCGACAAGGACGTGCTGATCCACGCGCTGCCGATCTATCACACCCACGGCCTGTTCGTGGCGAGCAACGTGACGCTATTCGCCCGCGCCTCGATGATCTTCCTGCCCAAACTCGATCCCGAACTGATCATCAAGCTAATGGTGCACTCAACCGTGCTGATGGGCGTGCCGACCTTCTACACGCGGCTGCTGCAGAGCCCGGCGCTGACAAAAGAATTCGACGAAGCACATGCGGCTGTTCATTTCGGGCTCCGCGCCGCTGCTCGCCGACACCCATCGCGAATGGTCCGCGCGCACCGGCCACGCCGTGCTGGAGCGCTACGGCATGACCGAAACCAACATGAACACCTCCAACCCCTATGACGGCGAGCGCGTGCCCGGCGCCGTCGGCCATCCCCTGCCCGGCGTTTCCGTTCGCGTCACCGATCCCGAGACCGGCAAGGAAATCGCGCGCGACGAGATCGGCATGATCGAGGTCAAGGGCCCCAACGTGTTCAAGGGCTACTGGCGGATGCCGGAGAAAACAAAATCCGAATTCCGCGACGACGGCTTCTTCATCACCGGCGATCTCGGCAAGATCGATCCTAAAGGCTATGTGCACATCCTCGGTCGTGGCAAAGATCTCGTGATCTCCGGCGGCTTCAACGTTTATCCGAAGGAAATCGAGAGCGAGATCGACGCCATGCCGGGCGTGATCGAATCCGCCGTGATCGGCGTGCCGCATGCCGATTTCGGCGAAGGCGTCACGGCCGTGGTGGTCTGCAACAAGGGCGCCGAGGTCACCGAAGCGGGCGTGCTGAACGCGCTCGACGGCAGGCTCGCCAAATTCAAGATGCCCAAACGCGTGTTCGTGGTCGAGGAACTGCCGCGCAACGCCATGGGCAAGGTGCAAAAGAATATTTTACGGGATACCTACGCGAAGATCTACGCGAAGTAGCTGGCGTCGTCCCTGCGTACGCAGGACGACACTGCCACTGTCTTACGATCCCACTTTACAACAGGCTGATCGCGAACCGGCCGCCGACGATGAACATATAGATCCCGAACGCCGTCTCCAGCGCGCGCTTCGACAGCGCATGCGCAACCTTCACCCCGAGAGGCGCCGTGATCAGCGTGGTCGGCATCACCAACAGCGCGCCGATCAGCGACACATAGCCGATCGCAAACGGCGTCTGCAGCGCGACGACATCGGGAAACCGCGCTGCCGTAGGCCAGCCCGCATAGACGTAGCCGAGCGCGCCGGGAATTGAGATCAACACCGCAATCGCCGACGAGGTCGCGACCGCCTGATGGATTGGCCGGCCATAGAACGTCATCAGCAGATTCGCGAACAGTCCGCCGCCGACGCCCATCAAGGTCGACAACAGCCCGACGAAGAAGCCGTAGACGCGCATCAGAAAGCCCTTCGGCACGTCGTTGCCGAGTTTCCAGGTTTCCCGCGCCAGCAACAGGCGCGCCGCCGCCGACCACGCCACCATCACGAACACGATCTTGAACAGCCGCTCCGGCGCATAGCGCGCGGTGACACTGCCGGCGAGAACGCCGAGCACGATCGGCAGCCACCAGCGCCGGAGGATATCCATGTCGACCGCGCCCCTCTTGTAATGGGCGCGAAACGAGGCGAGCGAGGTCGGGATGATGATCGCAAGCGAAGTGCCGATGCAGAGCGGCATCCGCACCTCCAGCGGCACGCCGGCCAGCCGAAAGCATTCGTAGAACACCGGCACCAGGATCGCGCCGCCGCCGATGCCGAACACCCCGGCCAGAAATCCCGACAGCGCCCCGACCGCGATCAGCAGCAAAGCGAGTTCGATGAGTTCTCTGGAATCAAGACCGGCCATCATGTCTTTGAGCATCCTGCGTTCGGAAATGGCGACCCGCGCATCTGCATGGGCGACCCGCGAGACTTAGCTGCTTCAAAGCGGGCCGCAAAATCCGCATATCCGGTCGGCTCTGGATGAATAGCCTCGATACGCGCGCCGCTTGGCAGAGGAAGGTGTCTGCATCTTGCGCGTGCCGTCGTCGCAGGCCGCGGCCGGCCAGGCCGGCCGGCTATCTGGTTCGCCTGCTCGCCGATGGCGGTCCGGCAGCGGTGCCGTTGCACCCGATGTTTCTGCGGCGGCGGCTGGCTTCGCGAAGTTCAGGGCCTCCGTCGGTTACCTCGTCAAACCTTGCAGCAGCCTCGATCCGCTCGACGAGCAGTCCGCGCCGACAGATAAAAGGAATCAGCATTCAATTCTTTAACCGTGCCATATGCTCGTGGTATACCAAGCTGCTGATCAATCGCGTAGCATAGCCTCCTAGCAATGAACGTCAGTTCTATTCCAAGCGATTTGATCGTTGCGCGGACTGATTCGACTCCGTAAATAGAATTCATCTACCGCACATCCCGATGGGCCGGCCGCGGTTCCACACAACATGAAGCTGCCGAATGACCGCCAGGATCGAACGACCGCTATCGCCTCATTTGCAGACTTATCGCGTCACCCTGACGATGGCGCTTTCCATCATCCACCGTGCCACGGGAATTGCGCTCTATTTCGGCACGCTGCTGCTGGCCTGGTGGCTGATTGCCGCAGCTTCCGGGCCCGGGGCCTACGCCAACGTCCAGGCCTTCACCGGCAGCATCATCGGCAAGCTGATCCTGTTCGGCTACACATGGGCGCTGCTGCATCATCTGTGCAGCGGTATCCGATACTTCTTCTGGGACCTCGGCTACGGCTTCGGGGCCAATGAGCGCGAGGCGCTCACCTGGGGCGCGCTGATCGCGGGTATTTCGCTGACCGTCCTGGTCTGGATCATCGCCTACACGGTCGGAGGCGGACGATGAGCGGCCCCTCCTCGATGCGCACGCCGCTCGGCCGCGTCCGCAATCTCGGTTCCTCACATTCCGGCACCACCGATTTCTGGCGCCAGCGTCTCACGGCGGTGGCGATGGCGCTGCTGATCGTGCCCGTCGTCGTGATCATTCTCATGCTGATCGGCCGCAATCAGGCCGGCGCTGCGCAAATCCTCGGCTCACCGCCGATCGCGATCATCCTGGTCCTCTTCATCGTCGCCAGCACGTGGCACATGCGGATCGGCATGCAGATCGTGATCGAGGACTACGTGCACAACGAGAAGATCAAGCTCGCCAGCGTGATGGCGAATAATTTCTTTTGTATCGCGGTGGCCTCGGCCTCGATCTACGCGATCCTCAAATTGTCATCGGGAGTTTAACCCATGGCCACTCAAGGAAATGGCACGGCCACCAACGGCAGTGGCCCCGCTACCAACGGGAAATCCTATCCGATCGAGGACCACACCTATGACGTCGTGGTGGTCGGCGCCGGCGGCGCCGGTCTGCGCGCCGTGGTCGGCTGCTCGGAAGCGGGCCTGCGCACCGCCTGCATTACAAAAGTATTCCCGACGCGCTCGCACACGGTGGCTGCGCAAGGCGGCATCTCGGCGTCGCTCGGCAACATGCATCCGGACGATTGGCGCTGGCACATGTACGACACCGTCAAGGGGTCGGACTGGCTCGGCGACCAGGATGCGATCGAATACATGGTGCGCAACGCGCCGGAGGCCGTCTACGAGCTCGAGCATTGGGGCGTGCCGTTCTCGCGCACCGAGGACGGCAAGATCTATCAGCGCCCGTTCGGCGGCATGACGCTGGACTACGGCAAGGGCCAGGCGCAGCGCACCTGCGCCGCCGCCGACCGTACCGGCCATGCCATGCTGCACACCATGTACGGCCAGGCGCTGCGTCATTCGGCCGAGTTCTATATCGAGTTCTTCGCCATCGACCTGATCATGGACGACCAGGGCGTCTGTCGCGGCGTCATCGCGCTCAAGCTCGACGACGGCACGTTGCATCGTTTCCGGGCGCAGACCACGATCCTCGCCACCGGCGGCTACGGCCGCGCCTACGCATCCTGCACCTCGGCGCATACCTGCACCGGCGATGGTGGCGGCATGGTGCTGCGCGCAGGTCTGCCGTTGCAAGACATGGAATTCATCCAGTTCCACCCGACCGGCATCTATGGCTCCGGCTGCCTCGTCACCGAGGGCGCCCGCGGCGAAGGCGGCTATCTCGTCAATTCCGAAGGCGAACGCTTCATGGAGCGTTACGCGCCCTCCGCCAAGGACCTCGCCTCGCGCGACGTCGTCTCGCGCTCGATGACCATCGAGATCCGCGAAGGCCGCGGCGTCGGCAAGAAGAAGGACCACATCTACCTGCACCTCGACCATCTCGATCCGAAGGTGCTGAACGAGCGGCTGCCGGGCATTTCCGAATTGGCGAAGATTTTCGCCAATGTCGACGTTACCCGTGAGCCGATCCCGATCGTGCCGACGGTGCATTACAACATGGGCGGCATTCCGACCAATTACCACGCCGAAGTGCTGACCAAGAAGGACGGCGACGACAATGCCGTTGTGCCCGGCCTGATGGCGATCGGCGAAGCCGCCTGCGTGTCCGTGCACGGCGCCAATCGGCTCGGCTCCAACTCGCTGATCGATCTCGTCGTGTTCGGCCGCGCCGCCGCGCTACGGCTGGCGGAAAAGCTGACGCCGAACGGCAAGCAGCCGGACCTGCCGGCGGGATCCTCCGATCTGGCGCTCGGCCGGCTCGACCACTACCGCTACGCCTCCGGCGGCACGCCCACAGCAAAACTGCGCGACAGCATGCAACACGTCATGCAAAGCAATTGCGCGGTGTTCCGCACCGGCGAGATCCTGCAAGAAGGCCAGAACCTGATCCACAAGGTGCATGGCGGTATCGGCGACGTCGCCACCACCGACCGCTCGCTGGTCTGGAATTCCGACCTGATCGAAACGCTCGAATTCGACAATCTGATCGTGCAGGCCGTCGTCACCATGGATTCGGCGGCGAACCGCACCGAAAGCCGCGGCGCCCATGCGCGCGAGGATTTTCCCGATCGTGACGACAAGAACTGGATGAAGCACACGCTGGCGTGGATCGGCAATGGCGGCAAGACCACGATCGATTATCGCCCGGTGCACGACTACACGATGACGAACGACGTTCAGTACATCCCGCCGAAGGCGCGGGTGTATTGAGCTTACTGCAGTAACCCGTCATTCCGGGATGGTCCGCAGGACCAGACCCGGAATCTCGAGATTCTCCGGGGCGCAATTGCGCACCGTAGTTCGATGCTTCGCATCGCCCCGGAATGACGAAAGGTTAGAGGAATGGCTGAATTCGCGCTTCCGAAAAATTCAAAAATCACCGGCGGCAAGGCCTGGCCGAAGCCGGCGGGCGCGACCGAGACGCGCGAGTTCAGGGTCTATCGCTGGAACCCGGACGACGGCAAGAATCCGAGCGTCGACACCTATCACGTCGACACCAATGATTGCGGGCCGATGGTGCTGGACGGCCTGATCTGGATCAAGAACCACATCGACCCGACGCTGACCTTCCGCCGTTCCTGCCGCGAAGGCGTCTGCGGCTCCTGCGCCATGAACATCGACGGCCAGAACACGCTGGCCTGCACCAAGTCGATGCACGACGTGGCCTCGGGCGGCGCCGTGAAGGTCAACCCGCTGCCGCACCAGCCGGTCGTAAAGGACCTGGTGCCTGATCTGACCAATTTCTACGCGCAATACGCGTCCATCGAGCCGTGGCTGAAGACGACCACGCCGACGCCGCAGAAGGAATGGAAGCAGAGCCACGAGGACCGCGAAAAGCTCGACGGCCTCTACGAGTGCATCCTGTGCGCCTGCTGCTCGACCTCCTGCCCGAGCTACTGGTGGAACAGCGACCGCTTCCTGGGACCGGCGGCGCTCCTGCAGGCGAATCGCTGGGTGACGGATTCCCGCGACGAGGCCACCGGCGAACGGCTCGATAATCTCGAAGATCCGTTCCGGCTCTACCGCTGCCACACCATCATGAATTGCGCCAAGGCCTGCCCGAAAGGTCTCAACCCCTCGGAGGCCATCGCCGAACTCAAGCTGAAGATGGTCGAGCGGCAGATTTAGGCGCTGAAACTAAACCTTCCCAGTGATGTTGCGGCGCAGTTTGTCCGCAAACCAGAACGCCGAAATAGCAACGAACGAGAGAACGAATAATTCCCCGGTCAGTATAAGAGCCTGTTGTGCCACTGACATGAGTTCCTCCCCGCTTGCTTTGTTGGTTTGACGCCGCCGCACAGCTGCCGTGGTCACAATGGCCTGCAACCTCCACCTCGGCATTGCGGTGGATCAATTTTGGATCGCCGTGTATCCTGGGACGGCGCGTCGTCCCGGATGAAGCCACCGGGTCGCGCGAATGCGCGCCCGATGAGAGGCCCAGGTAATCCGGGGTTCTCGCAGCCGGACCGGTCCCGGATTGCACTTCGCTCCATCCGGGCTACGATGCTGCAAGCACCTGCGTCGAGAGCACAAAAATGCCCGCCGAACATCCCATCATCCTGCATCATTTCCCGCAGTCGCCGTTCTCGGAAAAGATCCGACTGATCTTTGGCCTCAAGAAGATCGCATGGACGTCCGTCGAGATTACGCGGATCATGCCGCGGCCGGACCTGATGCCGATGACGGGCGGCTATCGACGTACCCCGGTGATGCAGATCGGCGCCGACATCTATTGCGACACCCAGTGCATCATCCGCGAATTGGAGCGGCGTTTTCCGGAACCGACGCTTTTTCCGGATGGATACCAGGGTCTCGCCTCTGCCACCGCGATGTGGACGGACAAGTCGTTCTTTCAGAGCAGCGTCAATCTCATCTTCGGCGCGCTCGCGGACAAGGTCCCGCAGGAGTTCATTGCCGACCGCGAGAAACTGCGCGGAGCCAAATTCGATGTAGCCGCCATGACCGCCGCGATCCCGCAAATGCGCGACCAGTTTCGCGCTCACATGCAATGGATCGAAGCTCAACTCGGCGACAACAGAAGCTGGATGTGCGGCGAGCACGTCAGCCTGTGCGATATCAACGCCTACATGAACGTCTGGTATGCCCGCGGCAATCTAGCCGGCCTCGACGACATGCTCGCCGAATTTCCGGCCACGCGGTCGTGGGAAGCGCGGATGCGCGCGATCGGGCATGGCACGTCCACGGAAATATCGACATCGGCGGCACTGGAGATCGGTAAGACCGCGACGCCTGCCACCGCCGAACTGGCCGATCCCCATGACCCGAACGGCCGCAAGCCGGGCGACCAGGTTCAGGTGATGCCGGACGATTACGGCAAGATCGGCGTTGGCGGTGAAATCGTAGCACTCTCGTCCCAGCACATCGCGATCCGAAGGCATGACCCGATCGCCGGCGAAATAGTGGTGCATTTTCCACGCGCGGGGTTTCTTGTGCTGCCAGCATAAAGCGAGCGGAACCGGCTGGAACCTTTTGATTTGGTTGCCGTTGTGCCGCCATGGGCAAAGCAACCGTCAAATCATCCGCGAAAAAATCCGCTGCGAAGAAACCCGCACCGGCAGACAAGAAACCGGACCCCGGCGCCGACACGCCGGATTCGCAAGAAAAATCGGAATTCGTTGAAGTCACCGCCGAAGACGGCGACCATATCGATCCGCCGCCGCCGGAAGTTGTCGAACCCGATCCGGAATTGTCGCCCGAGGAGGCTGAACAGGTCCGCAAGGATTATCTGCTGACGCGGTTCTGGATCAGTGCCCGTGGCTATTGGGGCAAAAAGGGCGACCGGCTGGCGTGGATGTTCACGATGGGTCTGCTGGTCCTGATTGTCGCCAATGTCGGCTTCCAGTACGGCATCAATGTCTGGAATCGCGCGATCTTTGACGCCATCGAGAAGCGTGATGCCGCCACCGTGTATTATCTTGCCGCGGTGTTCTTTCCGCTGGCGATCGGCAGCGTGCTGCTCGGCGTGGCGCAGGTGTTCGCCCGCATGGGCATCCAGCGCCGCTGGCGCGCCTGGCTGACCAACGCGGTGATCTCGCGCTGGCTGGCCAACGGCCGCTACTATCAGCTCAACCTGGTCGGCGGCGATCACAAGAACCCGGAATACCGCATTGCTGAGGATTTGAGGATCGCGACCGACTCGCCTGTGGACTTCGTCGCTGGTGTTACCTCCGCGTTTCTGTCGGCCGCCACCTTCATCGTCGTGCTGTGGACCATCGGCGGCGCGCTGACGGTAACGTTGGGCGGCTCCACCATGACGATCCCCGGCTTCCTGGTGATTGCGGCGATCGTCTACGCGGCGATTGCCTCCGGCTCGATCATGACGATCGGACGAAGCTTTGTGCAGGTATCCGAGGACAAGAACCAGGCCGAAGCCGAGTATCGCTATGCGCTGACGCGCGTGCGCGAGAACGGCGAAAGCATTGCCTTGCTCGGCGGCGAGGAGGAAGAGCGCGACGGCATCGACAAGACCTTTACAAAAGTCCTGCGGCAATGGGCGCGGCTCGCCGGCCAGCACATGCGCACCACGCTGGTATCACAGGGATCGAGCCTGATCGCGCCGGTTGTTCCGCTGCTGCTGTGCGCGCCAAAATTTCTCGACGGCAGCATGACGCTCGGACAGGTGATGCAGGCGGCTTCCGCCTTCACCATCGTGCAGACCGCGTTCGGCTGGCTGGTCGACAATTATCCGCGGCTCGCCGACTGGAACGCCTGCGCGCGCCGCATCGCCTCGCTGATGATGTCGCTCGATGGCCTCGAGCGCGCCGAGCGCGGCGACGGCATCGGCCGCATCAAGCGCGGCGAGACCGAGATGGGCGGCCCGATGCTGAGCCTCAACGATTTCTCGGTCACGCTGGATGACGGCACCGCGGTTGTAGGCGAAACCGAAGTCGCGATCGGCCCCGGCGAGCGTCTGCTGGTGGCCGGCGAATCCGGTACGGGCAAAAGCACGCTGGTCCGTGCGCTGGCGGGGTTATGGCCGTGGGGCGGCGGCAGCGTCAATTTCCATCCCGACCGCCGGCTCTTCATGCTGCCGCAGAAGCCTTACATCCCATCCGGCACGCTGCGCCGCGCCATCGCCTATCCCGGCGCCGCTGACGACTGGACGGTCGAGGCGATCGGCGAGGCCCTGCACAAGGTCGGCCTCGATCATCTCAAGGAAAAGATCGAGGAAGACGGACCGTGGGACCAGACCCTGTCGGGCGGCGAGAAGCAGCGGCTGGCGTTTGCAAGGCTGTTGCTGCACAACCCCGACATCGTGGTGCTCGACGAGGCGACGTCGGCGCTCGACGAAAAGAGCCAGGACAAGATGATGGAGATCGTCATCAACGAACTGCCGAACGCCACCATCGTCAGCGTTGCCCATCGCGTCGAGTTGGAAGCCTTCCACAGCCGCAAGATCGTACTGGAGCGGCGCAAGGGTGGCGCCAAGCTGGTCAGCGACGTCGACCTGATCCCGCGCAAGGGCAAGCGCCGCCTGCTCGGCCGCTTCCTGCGCAATCGCAAAGCGGCCAACAAGGCGGCGTGATGCGATGGCGTTGCCGCCAATGCTCGGAATTGACTTCCGCATTCGGCGGCATTGCGGCCATGGTCGGACTTGTCGCCGGCTCGATCTGGCCGCGAATGCCCCAGTTCAAACGTCGCAACCCCCGCGGCATCAAAGCGTCTCGATGAACTTCTTGAGCTTGGCACCGACCTGCTCTGCTGCCTGCTTCAGATCCGTATTGTCAACGGCCTGCATAGATGCAACAGGATCGATTGCTGCCACCTCGGTCCTTCCGCCTCCGACATCCTGCACCACGACATTGCAAGGAAGCATTGTCCCAATTTTGTCTTCCAGTTTTAGTGCCTCATGCGCCAGCATGGGATTGCATGCGCCCAAGATGCGGTAGTTACGAAAATCAACATCGATCTTCTTCTTGAAGGTCTCCTTCAGATCGATCTCGGTGATGATCCCGAAGCCTTCCTGCTTGAGGCCTTCGATACTGCGACGCACGGCCTCCTCAAAGCCGACCGACAGCGTCTTGCTGAAATAGTAGCTCATCGGAAACTCCCTTTCGCAACCAACAACGAACCTGCGGTGTGCCGAGCGCTCTGCTTGAGATCAGGCGAGATGTTCTGCTCTTTTGCAGATATTCGTCGCGGTTTGTTTCGCCGCGCGTGTAGCGCTCCTCAAGTCTTTCGAAGCTGAGGAAATCGCCGCCACCGCCATGCCGTAATCCGTGTCTTTTGCATGTAACTCTCTAACCAAATTGAGAGAATAAGACGGGTAGGTGTTGATCGAGGTCAAACTCAAACACTTGTGATAAAAGACTACGAAAGCCTTTCGAGAGCAATCGGCTTCCGCAGTCACGATGACGGCGGACGCGCACAAACGTTCGATCGCGGAGCCGGGCTCGTCGATCTCATACTCGAGGCGATCAGTTAATTCCGTTCCGCGAGGTTCTTCGAACGGTGCACCATTTGGATCTTGCGATGGGTGCTTTTTAGGCCGCGGACAAGGGAACACGCCACTTGATCAGCGCTACCTTGATGCCGTCGTTGACGACCAGGCATGCAACCATCGCGTAACCCAGGATCACCAGTGTCTGCCACGACGGCAATGGGGCAAGGTCCGGGAGACCTACGAATGTCAGGACGGTACCGATGAGCGCGTCGAGCGTGAGGGCTGCAAGCAGGGTTTTGCTCGGCATCGTCGCCCAGAACCAACGTCGTTCCCGTGCCGACACCACAGAGAATACGGCGAAGTACAACAGCATCAGAAAGCTGAAGGTGTAGAGGGCACTGTCGTTGGTCGCCAACTGAAAGCTCGACCAGCCAATCCATAACAGGAGAAGCGCCTCAGCGACCAGGGCGGCGCCCAGGACAACCGACACCAAGACGAACCCCCCGATGTCCCAGGTCTCCGGCCTCCTAGACCATCGCACCTCGTCACTGGCGAGGGCAATCTTTGCGAAGTCGGTCATGAAGACAAGTAGCAGCATCGCAAAGGCGGAAACGACGAACTTGCCGGTGAATACGAATGCGATGGCGACGTAAGCCGCCTTCAGGATCGTCCGGCTGATCTTGTTGATGATCCAGGTCAGTATGCGCTGATAAATGGTCCGGCCTTGCTCTATCAGGGTCACGATGTTGGTCAGTCCCGGCTCGGTCAGAACCACGCTGGCGGCGCCCTTGGCGACGTCGGTCGCGGTGCTGACGGCGATACCCACTTCGGCCTGTCGCAGCGCCGGGGCGTCATTGACGCCGTCACCTGTCATCCCCGTCACATGCCCGGCAGCCTATAGATGCTGGACCACGATGTACTTGTCTTCCGGAAAAACCTCGGCAAACCCGTCCACGCCGGCCAACAGGTCGACCGCCTCGTTGCCTGCTCGGCCGCCTGCGGCTTTCAGGTCCGCCACGCGTCGGATGTTGGGCAATCCAACGCCGCGCGCAATTTCGCGCGCAACGGCCAGCGCGTCGCCTGTGAGCATCTTCACCGCAACGCCGAGATCACCCAGTAAAGCGATCAGTTGTTGAGCGTCCGGCCGCGGCGGATCGTACAGCGTCACCAGTCCCACCAAGCATGGTACACCGTTTTCGGGGCCGCGCGCGACCGCGAGACTCCGGTAGCCTTTGCGCGCGGCCTCGCCCACGCGCTCCTCCAGCTCCTTGATGGCAGCAGGCTCCAGCCCGCAGGCCAGGGCGATGGTTCGAACGGCGCCCTTCATGACGCGCAGTCGCCGCCCGTTCTGCTCGACCACGGCTTCCGTGCGCCGGCTTTTAGCGTCGAACGGCACAAACGAAACCGGCGTGACCGCCGGCACTTTGTCGTTGAAGATGTGCCGATCCTGCGCTGCGGCCAGGAGGGCGAGGTCAATCGGGTCTTGATTGGCCGCCTGCGATGCCAGCGCACCGGCAAACAACACGTCGGATTCGGTTGCCTGCTCCAACGGGATCACGCCGGTGACGGACAGCCGATTCATGGTGATCGTGCCGGTCTTGTCGACGCAAAGCACGTTCATGGTCGCAGCGTCC
Organism: uncultured Alphaproteobacteria bacterium; assembly: GCA_963816815.1. Classification (GTDB taxonomy): domain Bacteria; phylum Pseudomonadota; class Alphaproteobacteria; order Rhizobiales; family Xanthobacteraceae; genus Bradyrhizobium. The sequence continues at coordinate 32,286 of CAWFMW010000059.1, read as the reverse complement.
TCCGCAGCGCTCAGGCGCGTGACCAGTACGCCGCGCTTGGCCAACTCCTTCGATCCGACCGCCATGCTGACCGTGAACATGACCGGCAGCGCGACCGGCACCGCGCTCATCAACAGAACGAGCATGAGCGGGACCATCTCGACGAGGGGTACCCCGCGGATCAACGACAGCACGAACACCACGGCAAGCAGCGCGCCGACGATGACAAAGAGCCAGCGAACGACCTTCGCCACCACCGCTTCGATGTGGAGTTTCGGCCGCGCTTCCTGCACGAGTTCGGTCGTGCGGCCGAAGTAGGTCTTCGCGCCGGTCAGCATGACCACGCCGTTGCCTTCACCCCGCCGTACGATCGACCCCGACGACAGCACTTCGGCCGGCGCCCGTTCCACGTCTTGCGATTCGCCCGTCAGGGCGGACTGATCAACGCTCAACGAACCCGTGAGGAGCTTTATGTCGGCCGGAACGACGTCGCCCGGGCGCACGCGCACGATATCGCCGGGGACCAGATCTCGGGCGGGAATGACCCGCCAGGTCGAATCGCGCCGCACCCGCGCGCTTACCCGCAAGCGTTGCCGCAACGTCTCCACAACGCCGGCGGCGCGGCGCTCCTGCGCAAAGCCGAGTATGGCATTGACGACCAGGAGCGCGCTTACCACAGCGAGATCGGAATATTTCCCGAGCACCGCCGACAGGACCATGATCAGTTCCAGCATCCACGCCGACAGCCCCCAGAATTTGGCGAGAAATGCGAGCACCGGATGCGTCTTCTGAATGGCGACCTCGTTGGCGCCGCACTGCTTCCTGCGAGATTCCGCTTCGACCTCCGTGAGCCCTGTCTCGGCGCCTACCTGAAGGCGCGCGAGCGTGTCGGGAATGGACGCGAAAGGCATGTCAGGCGCCTTGGCACTCCTTGCAGCGTTCATAGTCGGGGATCTCCTCATCCGGCTGCAGAAAGCCGATCGGCTTTCGGGGACCAAAGGCCTCAACCTGATTGCAGGAACCCTGACCTATGGAACGCCGCGGACGGATACAAACCAACGTTTGACGGGTTCGCGCGTTGTCGCGCGAACCGCTATTTTACAAGCGTTACCGGCACTTCGCCCAGATGCAGTAGCTGTGTGGCTACCGAACCGAGGACCAGACCGCGAACCCCGCCTAGTCCTCTGGTTCCCATAAATATCTGCGCCACGTGTTCCTCGCGCGCCACGCGATCGATCGTTTCCGCAATCGCGCCTCGCTCCGAACGAGTAACGCAAGTAACTCCCGCCTCGCTGCAGACAGCAACCGCCTGTTGCAATGCCTTCCGGGTCGCCTCTTCTTCTTGCTGCTCGATCCACTCCAGCGGCATGATCCCGCCACCCCCACCCAAGCCAACAGCCGCAGGGTTCTGGACGTTCACAATGACAAAGCTGGCTTTCGGCAATTGATCGATGGCGAGCTTGAGGGCTCGAATCGATGCGGGCGAACCGTCGATGGGTATGAGGACTTTCAAGACTTGACTCTCTCACGCCTGAACAAGAGATGCTGCCCAACCACTTCCGTGAAATTGTAGTCGATTATTGTTATCGGCGCAGCACTAAGCGTGCTGCACAGCAATAACTTTCTCAAATTTAATTCTCGTTCAATAGAGCCACCCTTATCCGATCCACGTTTCCACACCATCTGTTGAATAAAAGCGATTGGGACGGAAACAATGAAGCGAGGAATCGCCGTCTTGGTGTTCCTGTGCGCCTTATCTGGCACGAGCTATTATGCGATCAGCAAATGGGGCGTTCAGCACGAAACGCTCAATCTGTTCGACAGCGCGCGGCAGCGGCCCGTTGCTGTCGACGTTGCCGCGCGCTGGGATTACGAAATGAAAGCTAATGACGGCTTTTGGAAGCTCCCGGTTGCCATCATCAGCAATGGCAATACCGTCAAGAATACCGAGTATTCGTTCCTTGCCAACGTGTTCGCGGCGAGGGGATATCTGGTGGCCAGCATTCAGCAGGATCTGCCGACGGACCCGCCCTTGATGACCAAGGTCGGCCTGCCCTACGTCGGCCGGATCGGGGTGTACAAAAAAGGCGAAGCCAACATTCTGTTCGTCCTCGCGAAGTTAAGGAAAATATGGCCGAATGCGGACTACAGCCATTTAACGCTGGTCGGCCACTCCAATGGCGGCGACATTGCCATGTACTTCGCCAAGCAGCACGCCGACCTGGTTTCGAAAGTGGTCACGCTTGACAATCTACGCGTGCCCTTCGTGCTGAGTAAGACGCTAAAGATCCTTTCATTTCGCTCCAGAGACCCGCGGTTTCCAACTGACCCTGGCGTACTGCCGACCCCCACGCAAGCGAAGGAGGACGGTATCGATCTTGTCAAAACAAAGTTTCAGCACACGTGGATGAGCGACCGGGGCCCCGATTTTGCAAAGGAGCGCATCCAAGCGACGCTTGATAAATTTTTGGTTGATGGCAATGTCAGCGATCTGGCGCCGGCTGATACTGATCATCTGATCGTTTCCAACACCGGCGCCGTATTTCACTGATGTTTTGTCCAGAGACGACGTTCCGCAAGACGTTAGTTGCGGGTCACCAATGATTGCGTGCTCCGTATCGAACTGGTTTGTGGACGAGACGTTCGAAGACAAGCCAACTTGATGGTCTCGCCCGGAATCCCGGCGATGAGGAAGTGGTTGTAGGCAATCCCACCGGCACGCTTGTGAGCAGTTCACCGGCCAAAACGTGCGTCGTGCCGCAACGCACAAATCGAGAATAGGCAAGAATTAATCTGCCGGACAGGATGCGTTAATGCGCGGGTTGTTATGGGGGGCTTATCGGTTAGCTATCTAACTTTTCTCCGTGTTTGAGATCCTTAGTCGGCGGCTGCCGCCAACGGCGGAGATAGGTTCGCGCGCAGAGTACCGCGGCTGTGGTCAATGGGAGGTAGAGTCATGCCCCAATTCGACCCCGAACTTATCCAAGTCATGAAGCGGGTCCTTGAAGACGTTATGACCAGAGTTCCTTTGGAACATTCGACGCCGGCGGCAAAAGCCTATCTTGCCGAGTGCATTTTGAAAGCTGCAGCCAAAGGAAATACCAATTACGACGCGCTCGTTGCTGTTGCATCTGACCAGGTGCTGACGATTTTGTCCCTGTTCGGCTAGCGAGTGAATTTGCAGCGAATCCTTTGCGACAGCGTACGTGATTTTCTCAAGGTTCTCGGCCGTCGCGGGCCCACTCGTCGAACACCGGCGGCTGGGTCGCGTTAAACACGACGCCAGAAAGATACGTGCGTATTTTCGGCCGCTTTATTTGATAGGTTATGTCGGGCGTCGTAACGTCGTCGTTGGGCAAATAGCGATTACGGGCAGCTGCCGCCTCTCGAGGCCGACCTGCTTGGTCGCCCTCTTTCGCTGATAGTTGCGGCTGCCGCGCGGCCGCGCACGAGACCCCGGGTGCAGCAAGCACCCCGGCAGTCCCTGCGCTCTCTGACTTTTGAGGACGTCAAAATAGCAGCGTAGTTCGGGCGTATTCTAGAAGCAGTAGTGATTGGAACGAAAGCGCGCGGCGTACCGAATACCCCGCTTTCGCAGGGCACGACGATCGATGCGTTGATCGAACTCTGACTGAAATTGAACCTGTTTCACCGCCGCAAAAGCAGCTATGCATGCGCCGCTCACCGAGGACGATCGTTTGAAGCGCGACAACGACCCTACCCCCGCGCCATTCGGCGCGTTCGCCCCGAATACCGCGCAGGCCGCCATCATTTCACTGGCCCGCCGCACCCGGCTGAAGCGCGGCGCGTTCCGGCCGATGCTGTCGCGGCTGGTCAATCTGCTGCGCGCGGGTCCCGTCGACGTGCAATATCAGGGCGCCTCATTTCGCTTCTACCATCAGGCCAGCGCCACCGAGCGCGGCGCGCTGTTCAATCCCGCCTACAACATAGAGGAGCTGGATTTCTTGCGCGCGCATGTGCCCCCGGGCGGCGTCTTCGTCGATGTCGGCGCCAATGTCGGCACCTATGCGCTGGCACTGGCGCGTCATGTCGGCGCCGGCGGCAAGGTGATCGCGATCGAACCGCATCCGGTGACCCATGCACGGCTCGCCTTCAACAACACCGCCTCCGGCACCACCCAGGTGCGACTGGTCGCGGCCGCCGCCGGCCCCGCCGATGGCGAATTGCTGATCGAAACCGACGGCGACAATCTCGGCGCCAGCCACATCGTGTCGGGCGAAGCTTCGGGCAAGGCGATCAAGGTGCCGTCGTTGCGGCTGCAGCGCATCCTCGAAGAAGCCGGCGTCTCGCATGTCGACGCACTCAAGATCGACGTCGAGGGTTTTGAGGATCGCGTGTTGACCGGCTTCTTCGCCGACGCGCCGCAGGCCTTGTGGCCCCGCGCGATCGTGATCGAGCATCTGTCAAAGGACGAGTGGCTGGACGACTGCATCGCCGACATGCGCGCGCGCGGTTATATCGAGACGGGCAAGACCCGCAGCAACACGCTGCTGGCGCGCGGCTGAATCTTCCCTTTCTCAAACCGCAGGAGAGTTGGATGATCGACCACATCGGATTTCCGGTTTCGGATTATGCGCGCGCCAAGGCCTTCTATCTGAAGGCCCTGGCGCCGCTCGACTACACGCTTGTCATGGAAGTCACGCAGGAGGAGCACGGCCACGATCCTGCCGCAGGTTTCGGCGCCAATGGAAAGCCCGATTTCTGGATCGGCGGCGAAGGCGGGTTGGACAAGCCGCTGCATGTCGCAATCGTGGCGAAGGACCGTGCGACGGTGGACGCGTTCTACAAGGCAGCCATGGCGGCCGGCGGACGCGACAACGGCGCGCCCGGAATTCGGGCGCATTACCACCCGAACTATTATGGCGCCTTCGTGCTCGATCCCGACGGCCACAATATCGAGGCGGTCTGCCACGCGCCCGCCTAGAGCGGCATGGATTCAAGTCGAACCGCAGGGCACCGACACAAAATCGCGAAAACAACCCCATGCAAAGTACAATGGGACCCGGCTCGGATCCCTCACGTGGCTTGCGTCCGGGGCACAAGGCGGGAACTTCGCGGCCACCTCGCCGTTGTCGCCGCTGGAGTTTAAACCTTCGGGAGACGTGATGCCTATTGAACCGCCGGAGATACCGCCGGCGACGCCAGGACAACCGACTGAACCGCCGCCGGAGAGTCCGCCGGGAAATCCCAATCCGGAGATCCCACCACCGGTTCGTGAACCTGGTGAGCCATCACAACCGCAGGAGTTGCCGGGCAAGACGCCGGATGAGTTACCGACGCGCGGGCCGAACAGCCCCACGACCCCAAATCCCGCCACCGATCTGGCGGGTACATGAATGCTCCGCCTGAACGCGCAATGAATAAAGATGCATGCAACCCATTGCGCCAATGAAATAAAAACCATCCAACCATTTGTAGGTCGCCACAATCCGGCCTAATGATTAGCCGTTCAATCGACCAACTGACATGCCAGTGAGGGCCATTCGTTGCTGTCAGGCCTATTCCGGGGACCAAGGATATCATGACAAACCTTCGCATCCTGCTGCTCGCCACGACCGCCTTGACGGCGACTCAGCTCGCGACCTCTGCATCGCATGCGCAGACCGCGCCGCTCGTCGTGGCGCAAGCCAAGGAAGATAGCGGCGCCCCCGGCGCCAAGAAGGAGGTCGCCGAAGGGTGCCCCGCCGCCGGCTGCTGCACCTGCTCGTCCGGCAGCTCCTCCGCCGCCACCCCCGGCAGCTGCGCCGCCGCCGCGTCCGGCTCCGCCGCCGCCACCGCCTGCTGCGGCTCCGCCACCGCGTCCACGCCGCCGCCTCCGGCGGCTGCGCCTCCTCCGCGTCCGACGCCACCTCCGCCGCCCCCGGCTGCCGCGCCGAAGCCGCCCGCTCCGCCTCCGCCACCCCCGGCGGCTGCACCTTCGCGCCCGACGCCACCGCCGCCGCCTCCACCGGCAGCCGCGCCTGCGGCGCCGAAGCAACCGGCCGCACCGACTGCGCCACCCCCGCCGCCGCCACCTTCAACTCAGAAGTCGGCGCCATCACCCGTGCCGCCACCGCCGCCTGCTGGCGTCAAACAGCCGCCGGCACCTGCCACCACGCCGGCTCCGACAGCGCCGCCGACGGCCGCCCCACCGCCGCCGGCGGAAGCACGACGATGGCGCCACCGCCGCGTCCCGGCGCACCGACAACGCCTCCGAGTGCGGGCGCCCCGACAACCGTACCGACCACGCCGCCCGGGCGACCCGGCGCGCCGCCGCCTGCCGCGCCAAGCGCTGGCGGTGTCCCCGCCGCTCCGGGCGCAACGCCACCGGCCGCTCCTACCGCGCCTGGAGGCGCAGCTCCCACGGCACCGACCGCCGTGCCGGGCGCGCCGAATTCAGCACCACCTCCCGGCCGGGCGCAAAACGCCCCGCCGACCGTCGCGCCCGCCTTCCGCCAGGCGCCGCAAGTCACCGCCCCGCTGCCAGCGGCCCCGCCGCCGGACGCCGGCGGAATCAGAGCCATTCCCGCGGGTACGCCACCGGCCGGACCGCAGCGCCTTGACGACTTCCGCGGCCAGCGCCGCGAGAGCCAGCAGGGCGGCCGTACCATCATCACCGAGCCCGGCCGGATCATCATTCGCGATCCCGGCGGTCAGCAATATGTCCGTCACAGCGAAGTGGACCGCTTCCGCTATGGTGCGCGTGACGTCCAGACCTCGGTCGTCGGGGGTGACACCCGCACCGTCGTGATCCGGCCTGACGGCACGCAGGTGATCACCGTGGTCGGCCGCGACGGCCAGTTGCTGCGCCGTATCCGCCGCGACGAGCGCGGCCGCGAGATCATCATCATCGACAACAGCTACCGCGATCCGCGCTTGGGCGGCGGCTTCTATGTCGCGCTGGCGCCGCCGGTGGTCCGCATTCCCTACAACCGTTACATCGTCGACTCCGAAGAGGCGTCGCCGGAGGTGCTCTACGAGACCATGATGGCGCCGCCGGTGGAGCGGATCGAACGGCGTTATTCGCTGGACGAAATCCGCTACAGCCCGACCGTGCGCCAGCGCATGCCGAGCATCGACGTCAACACCATCAACTTCGAACTCGGATCGTGGGAAATCCCGCCCGACCAGGCGGCGAAGCTGCAGGCGATCGCCGACGGCCTCAACCGCGCGATCCAGCAGAATCCGCGCGCGGTGTTTTTGATCGAGGGCCACACCGACGCGGTCGGCAACGACGTCGACAATCTGTCGCTGTCGGACCGCCGCGCCGAATCCGCGGCGACGTTGCTGACGCAGCAGTTCAACGTGCCGGCGGAAAACCTGACCTCGCAGGGTTATGGCGAGCAGTACCTGAAGGAGCAGACCGACGGGCCGAGTGCGATCAACCGGCGCGTCACCATCCGCAACATCACGCCGCTGCTCAACGGCGGCCAGGCCTCGCTGCCGCCGCCCCCACCCGGCACCGCGCCGCCGCGCTGACGCGAGCATCGATCGAATGAAAATGGCCGGGAGCAATCCCGGCCATTTTTGTTGTCGCGGCTGTGAAGCGTCTCGCCGAAACGACGGCCTACCTGCCGAACAGCCAGCCTCTTGTCGCTCAATGGACCGGCCGGAGAATCTCGATGCCTTTTTCCCGGGCGCGCAACACGGCGCGATCGGCGTTCTCTTTGGCAAACGCCGCGTCGTCCAGGGCCTTTCCGGGCTCACGCGTGGCAGCGATAGCGGGCGGCGCCGCAGCGACGTGCTTCGGCGCGGTTTTGTCCGTGTAGCCGACGACGAACGTGTTGGCGGTGAACACGCCCTTCGGATCGACCCTCTGTTTCACCTTGCAGCATATTTCGTAGTCGGCCTTGGAATAGTAGAACGGCCACACCTTGCTCATGTCGAGGTCGCCGTGGCTGGCCCAGAACCAGCGGCGATCGGTCGTGGAGAACTTGCCGCTCGGCCCGACGCCTTGGGCGATGTTGGTGTCCTGCCATTGCTGCGCAAGCTTCTGCGCATTCTGGATTCTGGTGTTGAAGAACACGTCGAGATCGTAGCCGACGGTGGTGTTGCGCCACGCATAGGCCGTGTGCTTCAGCTTGCCGTTTTTCACCACCGCGGAATTATCGCCGCCAAAATTCTGGCACTGCATGAACACCATGAGGCCGTCGTCGCTGCGTCCGACCAGCGCATCGATCCGGGTCGCGGCCCATTCGGGCCAGTCGCTTGCGGCGACCTTGTCGGTGACCTGGAAATTCTTCAAGAACGGGTAGTTGAATTCGCGCGTGCCATGGTAGGTCCAGAGCTGGGTGACGCTTTCCGAGATCGGCGTGATGACGTTGTCGTCGCGCAGCGTCGTGGAGAGATCGATGAGCTCCTGCTCGGCCCACTCCTTCATTCGCTCCCACCAGGTCGACCCGTGCTTCGCGGATTTAAGGATCGTCTTGATCTTGTTGCACCATGACGGGTCGTAGGTGTCGGGCTTGTTGTCGATGTTGGAATACTGAAAGAAGATCACCAGGATGTTCAGGGGCGGCGAGGAATTCCGGCCGCCGAAAAACGTGGTCATGAAGTCGTCGCGGGATGCGATCCCGATGACATTCTCGAGGTAGTCGTCCTCGGCGGCCGCCACCGACACGCAGACATCATAGTCGCCCGGCGCGTTGTCCCACTCCTGCACGAGCTTGAAAAGCTGCACCAGAACGCCGTGGTCGAGGCTCGGATCGTACGGGATGACGCGCTTGTACGCGCGCGAGTATTTGTGGTCCGCATCCTTGCGCGGGCGGATGGTGATGTGGGTGACGATGCCGTAGTTGCCGGGGCCGCCGCCGAGAACGGCAAAAAACAAATCCTTGTCGGCCTGCATCGCGCTGTCGGCGGCGACCGTCTTCTTGGTGCCGTCGGCCAAAAATATCTCAAAGGACACGACCTGGTCGCCGAACAGGCCGAAGGCGCGGGCCAGTTGGCCGTACCCTCCGGTCTGGACATGACCGCCGACATGCACGTTGAAGCATTGGCCGGTCGTCATGAACAGGCCGGCTTGCTGCAGCTTGGTGTTGAACTCCAGCAATGAATAGCTGATGCCGAGGCGCAGCAGGCCGGTCTGCGCGTTGTAATCCCAATCGTTATACGCCCCGCTCAGATCCAGCTGGATATTGTTGCTTGATGTCGACGAGGTGCCGGAATAGGCGTGGCCGCCGGTGCGCACCGCGACGCCGATGTGGTTGGCAGCGGCGTACAGGATCGCCTTCTTGACGTCGGCGTCGGCATTGGGGTGCTGCGGGTAGATGATGGCCGCAGGCGACATGTTCGCTGCGGGGTTCGACGTCGTGGCGTACTGATAGACGTACTTCCAGTAGAGCGGGTCGCCTATCGCATGGACGGGACAGGAAAAAGCAGGGAGCGCCATGACGAACACCCTCTTCGCTTGCTGTTCGAAGGGAACCGACGCATCTCACACGGGAAGATTAGCCGCTGCTCTGATGGCGGCGTTGCGCAAGGGCTTCCTGAAGATAGAACTGGCGCCAAGGTTGCATATTTCTACGACACACGCAAGAATGACGCGCGCTTTAGTTGCGTATTCAGAACAACGCACGCAATCGTGAAGGCGGGGAAATCTATCCGTCCCGGATGACGCCTCAAATAGCGGGCGCCAGCCCTGTTGCCCTGGCGACCCGTCTTCGCCAAGGCCCCGCCGGGTTGATGGTGCCGGGGCCGTCAGGACGACGTTTGTATCAACCCGCGCAGCTCAGCCTTTGTCGCTCTCGAGCTTGAAGATCTCCGAGCCTTCGCCGCCGGACAGCAATCCCGTATCCGAATAGAGCTTCAGCTTGGTCCTTGTATCGGCGATATCGAGGTTGCGCATGGTCAGCTGGCCGATGCGGTCGGCCGGCGTGAACGCGGCATCCTCCACCTTTTCCATGCTCAGCCGCTCCGGCTGATAGGTCAGGTTGGGGCTCTCGGTATTGAGGATCGAATAGTCGTTGCCGCGGCGCAGTTCCAGCGTCACCTCGCCGGTGACGGCGCGCGCCACCCAGCGCTGGGCGGTTTCGCGCAGCATCAGGGCCTGCGAATCGAACCACCGTCCCTGATAGAGCAGCCGGCCAAGGCGCATGCCGCTGATGCGGTATTGCTCGATGGTGTCTTCGTTGTGGATGCCGGTGACGAGACGTTCGTAGGCGATGTGCAGCAGCGCCATGCCGGGCGCCTCGTAGATGCCGCGGCTCTTGGCCTCGATGATCCGGTTCTCGATCTGGTCGCTCATGCCAAGGCCATGCCGGCCGCCGATGGCGTTGGCCTCGAGAAACAGCGCAACCGGGTCAGTGAACGTCTGGCCGTTCAGCGCAACCGGCTGGCCCTCATCAAAACGCACGACGACCTTTTCGGCCTTGACGACACAGTCGTCGCGCCAGAACGGCACACCCATGATCGGATTGACGATCTTGATGCCGCTGTCGAGATGCTCGAGATCCTTGGCCTCGTGGGTGGCGCCGAGCAGGTTGCTGTCGGTCGAGTAGGCCTTTTCGGCGCTCATCTTGTAGGCGAAGCCATTGGCGGCCATGAACGCCGACATTTCCGCGCGGCCGCCCAGTTCGTCGATGAACAGCTGGTCGAGCCAGGGCTTGTAGATCCGCAAGCTCGGATTGGTCAGCAGGCCGTACCGGTAGAACCGCTCGATATCGTTGCCTTTATAGGTGGAGCCATCGCCCCAGATGTTGACGCCGTCTTCCTTCATGGCCGCCACCAGCATGGTGCCGGTCACGGCGCGGCCGAGCGGCGTGGTGTTGAAATAGGCGATGCCGCCGGTCGAGACATGGAAGGCGCCGGACTGGATAGCGGCGATACCTTCGTGAACCAGTTGGGTGCGGCAATCCACCAGCCGGGCCTTTTCGCCGCCGAACTCCAGCGCCTTGCGCGGAATCTCGTCGTAGTCGGCTTCGTCGGGCTGGCCGAGATTGGCGGTATAGGCAAAGACGCGCGCGCCCTTCTGCTTCATCCAGAGCAGCGCGGCTGAGGTGTCGAGACCGCCCGAAAAAGCGATGCCGACTTTTTCGCCTTTGGGCAGGCTTTTCAGAATCGTACTCATGGAATGCTTCCAATCGGTCGAAATGGCGGACGCCGTTCACGGCTTGAGGGCGCGAATAACAAATTTCCCGGGGATGGGCACGCGTTTAATGGCGCTCGTCAGGATCGGCTAAGCCGCCGTCCGCCCGCGCCAGCGCTGCCACAGGCGGTAACCGGGCCAGCCCCAGCGCGCCAGCGCCGCTTCGACCTGCGCGTCCGAAAACCGCGTCTTTGACCAGCGGTAAATCCAGGCATACGCCAGCCAGATAACGAAAAAGCTGACGAGGCCCGCGGCGGCGACGTCGGTAAAAAAATGCCCGCCGAACGCCATCCGCAGCACGGAGGTTACGATCCCGAACGCGGTCGCCGCCACATAGGCCAAAGGCCGCCACGCCGGCGGGGTCAGCGCCGCGGGCGCATAGGTCCAGAACGCGGTGGCGCCCTCGCCGGAGAAGAACGAGCAGTTGCGCCCGCACTCCCCGCGCGGATCCCACCACGGCACGAAGTGCCAGGGGCCGTTGAACTCGGTCACCACCACCGGCCGCGGCCGACCCCAGTAGCTCTTGAAGGTGAGATTGGTCAGCACGACGGCCGAGAGCAGGATGGTGACCAGGAGAAACACCGCCGTGCGTCCCGGGACCAGCATCGGCCGGTCCGGCCGCAGCAGCTTTCCGACAATGGCGATCAGCGCCGGCAGCGCCAGCGCCCAGGCGATCCACATCGCGCCATCGCGCGCGAAGGCGGCAAGCCCGTCCTGCTTCAGTGGAAACGACGCGCTCGCGGAATCGTAGAACAATGCCGCCAGCTTCAGGTCGAATTCGGGGAAAATCCCGAACAGCAGTCCGATGACGAGCGATAGGCCCAACGCGATTACAAGTCCGGTCCGGTTCATGGCGCGGGGTTTAGCCGAGGCGGTCGGGGATGAAAAGGCTCACGCGGATTTCCCTTCTCCCTTGTGGGAGAAGAGAAGAAAAGCGTCACGCCTGCGGCCGGGACTGCGACGGCAACGGCGGCGGTGGCCGCAAGGGAGGCCGCGGCTCGCGCCAGGCGCCGGCGGATCGGCCCGCGATCATCCAGTAGATCAGGCCGGCGACGATGCCCGCGCCGGTCATGATTTCGAGATGGCGGCGCACGATGCCGTCGAATTTCAACGTCTCCGGATCGAACGGAATCAGGCCGAGATAGCAGGCCGCCCCCACGATCGCGCCGCCGATGGCGTAGGCGAGCACGCTGCGGATGTAGAAGGCCTCGGTGATCAACACCACGATCAGCGCCGGCAGCAGCGCAAAGCCGGACAGGAAGATGAAGCCGAAGCCGAGCAAGACGTTGATCGCGCTCTGGTCGATCTCGCCGTCGCCGAGATCGCTGAATTCCGGGTACAGCACCGCGCCGACCACGATCATCCCCGCGACGAAACAGGCGGCGAGGAACGCGAACAGGATGACGAAGAAGCGACCGATCAATGCCATAAGGCAATTCCGTCGTCGAAAATAAATAGCGCCACTCTCTCCACCGTCATGCCCGGGCATAGCCGTCGGAAGGACGGCGTCGCTTCCGCTCGCCTATGCCCGGGCATCCACGTCTTCCTTTGTCGAGATTGAACAAAGACGTGGATAGCCGGGACAAGCCCGGCCATGACGAGCGTTAAGGATCGCATCATCTCAATCCGTCATCGCCATGGCGCGCAGCGCCTGGCGCTCGCGCGCGGACAGTTTTTCGGTCTCCGACTTCAACTGGCCGCAGGCGGCGAGGATGTCGCGGCCGCGCGGGGTACGCACCGGGGAAGAATAACCGGCGTTGAAAATATATTCGGAGAATTTTTCGATCTGCTCCCAGTCGGAGCACTCATATTTCGTGCCCGGCCACGGGTTGAACGGGATCAGATTGATTTTCGCCGGAATGCCCTTGAGCAGCTTCACCAGCAGCTTGGCGTCATCCATGGAATCGTTGACGCCCTTGAGCATCACATATTCGAAGGTGATGCGCCGCGCGTTCGACGAACCCGGGTAGTCGCGGCAGGCCTGCAGCAATTCGGCAATCGGATATTTGCGGTTCAACGGCACCAGATCGTTGCGCAGCTCGTCGCGCACCGCGTGCAGCGAGATCGCCAGCATGACGCCGATCTCGTCGCCGGTGCGGATGATGTTCGGCACCACGCCGGAGGTCGACAGCGTGATGCGGCGGCGTGAAATGCCGATGCCTTCATTGTCGGCGACGATCAAGAGCGCATCGCGTACCGCGTCGAAATTGTAGAGCGGCTCGCCCATGCCCATCATGACGACGTTGGTGACGAGCCGGCTGCCGGTCGGTGTCTCGCGATCGGCCCAGTCGTTGAGACGGTCGCGCGCCACCATGATCTGGCCGACGATTTCGCCGGCGGTGAGATTGCGCACCAGCCGTTGCGTGCCGGTGTGGCAGAACGAGCAGTTCAGCGTGCAGCCGACCTGCGAGGAAACGCACAGCGTGCCGCGATCGGTTTCGGGAATGTAGACGCACTCGACTTCATGCGCCTTCTGGAACGCGTCACCGCTCGGCAGGCGCAACAGCCATTTGCGGGTGCCGTCGTTGGAGACCTGTTCGGCCACCACTTCGGGGCGATCGACGGTACAATGCTGCTCCAGCTGTGCACGCATGTCCTTCGAAATGCTGGTCATCTCGTCGAACGCCTTGGCGCCGCGGACATACATCCAGTGCCAGAGCTGCTGCGTGCGCATCTTGCGCTGCGCAGGTGCAACGCCGACCTCGCCCAGCCGGTCGGCGATCTCGGCGCGCGACAGGCCGATCAGCGAAGGTTTTGCCGGCGGCACATAGGTTTCGAGCGGAATTTTCTCGAGCGGCGCCACGGAAGAGGAAAGCGACATCAATTCACACGAGATGGTTGGAGAATTCGTCGGGTAGGCAAAGCAGCGTGCCCGCCACGAACGTCAATGGTGGGCACGCTTCGCTTTGCCCACTCTACAAGGATACTCAAATAGGCCTTCCAGGGCCCCTAAACAACGTCATTCTGGGCTTAAAGTAGCCTAGCGCTTGCAATCCTGCGCCAGCCGGTCGAGCGCCTGGGACAGCCCCTTTAGCGAGAAGACGTCGATGGTTTCGGTGCCCTTGGCCGAGACGCCCTTGACGGTGACTTCGGCGGATTTGCGCATGGCGGCGACCATCTGCTCTTCCTCCGCGGCGTTCTTGATCCAGAGCCCGTCGCCCTGGGTATACATCGCAAAGGCTGAGCCGCCGACCTCAAGCGAGGATTCCGAGCCCGGCTTCAGCGCGTATCCGATCATGATCGAAACTTCGTTGACGACTTTTTCCGCCGGACGCGTCGAGACGAAAGCGTAGGCGGGATCGCGCGGGCGATTCGGCGGATTGGTTTTGGATGACGACGGTTTCGCCAATGCAAAACAAACCTTCCTGCCGGCTGGCGTCGCCGTGTAGGCGCCCCAGGTACCGTACTGACCGATCAAGGTAGGTTCCGCGCCGCCCGCAGCGGCGGCCGCAGCAGCCGGGGCTGGCGTAGCAGGCTTGGCCGTCGTCGGTTTTGCAGCTGGGGCCGGCGCAGCAGCAGGCTTTGGCGGTTCCTTGGCGCCCTTCGGAGCAGGGCTCTGTGCTTGCGCGAGGGACAACGACCCACACAACGCCGCAATCGCAACCAGAAATGTCAGTATTCGCAACACGGACAACTGGTTCCCTCATCATTGTGACTGCAAGATGGCCCGAACGCGCGTCGCGCCGCCGGGGATGGATAGCCGGGAAATGCTTTTTTGGGAAGGCAGTTACGGCGTTGCTCACCGCTGTGGCGACGCTTCGTCCGATGATCCTTGTGACGTCCCGTTGGCGAATCAAAAACGCAGGCTTTGATTTCAACCCTTCGGCCGCCGCTCGCGCTGCTTTTGCCACTGCGCATCGGTCCATTGCAGCAGATCCTCGGCGCCGGAACTGCGCAAATGCGCGCCGCCATCCTGCACTACCATCTCACCATTGATGTAACCGGCCTGGTCTGAAATCAGGAAGCTCGCCAGATTGGCAAGTTCGCCATGCTCGCCGGCGCGGCCGAGCGGATTGCGTTGCGCCCAGCTTTCATCGCGTCCTTCGGGACGGAGCTGGCCGGAAGCTCCCGGCGTCGGAAACGCGCCGGGCGCGATCGCAACCGTTCGCACACCCTTGGGTCCCCATTCCACCGCAAGGCTTCGGGTCATCGCGAGCACGGCGGATTTCGCCATCGCCGACGGCACCGTGAAGGCGCGGCCGGTGATCGTCGAGGTCGAGAGGATGCTCAGCACCACGCCCGTGTGCTTGCCGTCGATCCAGCGCTTGCCCGCGGCGAGCGTGCAATACATCGTGCCGTGCAGCGTCGGCGCCAGAATCGCATCCGCCGCCCGCGGCGACAAATGTTCGGTCTGCGCGATAAAAGTCGCGGCGGCATTATTGACCAGCACATCGAGCGGCGCCTCGCGCCAGATCTCTTCCATCATGGCATCGACCGCAGCGCCGTCGCGGATATCGCAGCCGATCACGCCAACCTTGCCGCCGAGTTCGCTGCGCATCCGCGCGGCCGCAGCCTCCAGCATTTCGAGCCGCCGGCCGCAGATGATCAGCTCGGCGCCGAGTTCGATGAAGCGGTGCCCCATCGCAGCCCCGAGCCCCGAACCGCCCCCAGTGACCAATATCCGCTTGCCCGCCAGCAAAGCCTTTTCAAACATCGTTTGAATCTCCCTCAACCACCGTGAAGCCATGCGCCTGAATCGGATTGTAGCCTGCCTTCAAATCCGGCAAGAAGCATCCAGCCTTTTTCTTTCCCGGTCCGAAATCAGGTGCGCCCATGAAAGCCATTCTCTGCTCGCAATATTGCCAACCCGACGACCTCGTGCTGGCCGACGTCCCCGATCCGGTGGCCGAACCGGGACAGGCCGTGATTGCGATCAAGGCCGCGGCGCTGAATTTCTTCGACATCCTGATGATCCAGGGCAAGTACCAGATCAAGCCGCCGTTCCCGTTTTCGCCCGCGGCCGAAGTAGCAGGCGTGATCGAAAGCGTCGGCGCCGGCGTCACCAACCTGAAGGTCGGCGACCGCGTGGTGGCGTCCTGCGGGCATAACGGCGCGCGCGAAAAGATCGCGCTGCCGGCGAACACGATCGTGAAAATTCCCGACAATCTCGATTTCGATCGCGCCGCCGGGATCATCATCATCTACGGCACGGCGCTGCACGCGCTGGAAGACCGCGCCAGCCCGAAACCCGGCGAGACGCTTGCGGTGCTGGGCGCTGCCGGCGGCACCGGACTTGCGGCCTGCGAACTCGGCAAGCTGATGGGCCTGAAGGTGATCGCCTGCGCATCGTCGGACGAGAAACTCGAATTTGCCAAGGCCCATGGCGCCGAGCTGACGCTGAACTACAGCAAGGAAGACCTCAAAGAGGGCTTGCGCCGGCTCACCGGCGGCAAGGGCGTCGACATCATCTTCGATCCGGTCGGCGGCACTTACGCCGAAGCCGCTTTGCGCTCGATCGCCTGGGAAGGACGCTTCCTGGTGATCGGCTTCGCCGCGGGCGACATTCCGAAGATGCCGCTGAACCTGGCGCTGCTCAAGGGCTGCGATATCCGCGGCGTGTTCTGGGGCGCGTGGACCAGGCTCAACGTGGAGAAGAACCGCGCCAACCTGGAGAAGCTCGTGAGGTGGACCGCGGAAGGCAAGATCTCCTCCCATGTCGATCGCACCTTTCCGCTGGCGCAGACCGCCGAAGCGCTGAAAGTGCTCGCCGGCCGCAAGGCGATGGGCAAGGTGATCCTGCATCCCTGACTGGGGACGCCCGATCATCTGCTGAATGGTCATCCACTTTAAGAGGCGCGAGCGTTCCGTGCGAGGAGCGGGCCGAAAACGTGTGTCGCCATGCGACGCAGACCTTCAAAATAACGTCACGGAGATATTTTCGGTAACAATGCGTGCTCCCGAATCGCGCTATGCCGCTTCTTCGCCGCAATCAAACCAAAATATCTCCCCATTCCGATCGACCACCGTCGTTTTTTGAACCCATTCCGTGTGCGACCTTAACCATCAGTTAAGGCGCTCCTGTACGACAACAAAAGCAAGAAGTAGGTGCAGGGGACGCCCGATGTTGCGTTCAAGTAGTGGGGAAGATCACCATGGCGGAGAATAACAAACCGGCTCAGTCAAGAGACCCGTTCGACCGCTTCGACGAAGCCATTAGCGATCCTCGGCTGTATGAAGCCGATCAATCTCGATACGAGCAGCTGCGAGCGCAGCTGCGATATACGCCGCAGCATGATGAGCCGCAGCCCCAGTACGAGCAACCTCAGTACGAACAGCCTCAATATGAGCAGCCGCGGTACGAGCAACCCTTTGCGCTGTCGTTTGAGCGGACGGACGTACTGCCGGAGGAACTGCCGCCGAACGAGGCGGTGCCGCTTTTCCTTTCCAATTATGAGGAAGAGTCGCATCAGCAGCTTTCCGAATATGCTTTCGCGGGCGGCAACCGACGGTTCGGTAGCGGTGGGCTGAAGAAAGCGCCCGCGGGGCGCATCGTGACCGGCGTCGTGATCGTGTCGGCCATCGCGGCCGTTCTCGCGCTATTTTCCATCGACTCGACCCGCGCCGTCATCTTCAACGCCTCGCTCGGCGGCGGTGGCGGCGGCAGTGTACCGCCGGCCGCTCAGCTTGCCGCGGCGGTTCCGGAGCCAGCGCCGCCGCAGCGCAGCATTGCCGCGCCGCCGCTTGCCGCCGAACCGACCGGTGCGGAGGTTGCGGCCGCTCGTCGCACACCGCCCAACGCGGTGGCGTCGGCATCGCCGTCGCGCGACGAGATCGCTGCCGCCTATCAGACCGCGCTCAAGGGCAACAAGGTCGTGGTGCCTGAGCCGGTGGCGCGCGAGGCTTCCCGCGAACTCGCTGCGCTAGCGCCGACAGCCCCGGTCGTCGCGGTGGCTCCGGCCGTTCGTGAGCCTGTTCCGGTGACGCGTGAAGCAGCTCCGGCACGCCGCATCGACCCGGACGAGCTTGCGGTGCTGCTGAAGCGGGCGAAGGGTCTGCTTGCGATCGGCGACATCACCTCAGCCCGGCTGCTGCTCGAACGGGCCGCGGACGCGCAGGAGCCGGAAGCCGCGCTGATGCTGGCGGGGACATACGATCCGCTGGTTCTGGGCAGCCAGGATTTGCGGAGCGTCACGCCCGATCCGGATGCGGCGCGGGTTTGGTATCAGAAGGCCGCCCAGATGGGCTCGGCTGACGCGAAACGGCGGCTCGGTCAATTGAACTAGAGTCTTCCCGTTCCGATGGAAATCGGAACGGGTTTCTATGTTTTAATTTGACGCGTTTTCCTGACGCGACCACGCTGGAAAACGCACCGGAGAATTCCTCAAGACCAGCGCAGAGGTTTCTATGCGACATTTGTTCGGAATGGCATTGCTTGCCATGACGATGGCATGCAGCAACACGGCGGCCCGGGCCGCCGAGACCGAATACGATCCGGCCAAAGTCAGCGAAAGCCTGAAAGCGATTTTCCAGTTCGGTTCGGTCGCCACCAAGCAGGCGCTGAACGCGAACACGGTCACACTGATCTCGGGAACGATCGGCGGCACGTATGTGCAGTTCGGTGCCGATCTCGCTTCCGTGCTCGACGACGGAAACAAGTTACGCGTACTTCCGATCGTCGGGCGCGGCTCTGTGCAGAGCGTCGCCGACATCCTGTTCCTGCAGGGCGTCGACCTCGGCATCGTGCGAGCCGATACGCTCGACTATCTCGAGAAAAAGGGCTTTGCGAAGGACATCAAGAAGCAGTTCACCTACGTGACCAAGCTCTACAATGAAGAGATGTACGTCATCTCGTCGAAGTCGGTCACCAACCTCAGCCAGCTCAACGGCAAGAAGGTCAGCGTCGACCTTCCCAACGGCGGCACCTTCGTGACGGCCGCGATCGTGTTCGAGCGGCTCGGCCTCAAGCCGAATTTCGTCTACATCGAACAGCGCATCGCAATGGAGAAGATGCGGGCCGGCGAGATCGACGCGGTGATTGCCGTCGGCGGCAAGCCGTACAAATCGGTCAGCGCATTCTCCGACAACCGCTTCCACCTCGTGCCGGTCGATTATGCGCGGCCGCTGCAGACCGACTATCTGCCCGCGACGCTGACGTCGAAGGATTATCCCAACCTGATCGCGGAAGGCGAGAAGGTCGATACCATCGCGGTGCCTGCGGTGCTTGCCGCCTACAACTGGGCGCCGAACACCGAGCGCTATCGCAAGCTGGCGCAGTTCGTGGATGCGTTTTTCACGAAGTTTCCCACGTTCCAGAACCCGCCGTTCCACCCGAAGTGGAAGGAAGTCTCGCTCTCGGCGCCGTTGCCCGACTGGCAGCGCCTGCCGGTCGCCGAGCAATGGCTCAAGAGCCACAACGTCGAGGCCGTGTCGCGCGCCAAGTTCGATGAATTCCTGAAACAGAGCCCGGCGACGGCGGCGAAAGTCAAGACGGACGAAGATCGGGAAAGCCTGTTCAAGCAATTCCAGGCTTGGGAGGCCGAGCGCGGCGCAAGGGCGCAGGTTCCCCAGCCGGCGCAGCGCTAGGGCGTTTGCAGCGAAAGGCCGCCCCGGATCTGATCCGGGGCGCTGACCGCTTCCGCCTATTCCGTCACTTCAGCGGCGTCGACCCCGCGCTTGAGTGCAGCACGGGCAGCATCGCGATGCTCTTGCGTGATGTGACTCGAGACCATGCGGATGGCGGTGGCCAGAATGGCGGCATCGTCGGTAAAGCCGAGCAACGGCAGCATGTCCGGCATGAAATCGAACGGCAGGATGAAATAGGCGAGGGCGCCGAGCAGCGCCGCCTGAACGTGACGCGGCGTCTGCTTGTCGAACGCACAGTAATAGGCTGCGAGCAGATCCTCGGCGAAGGGAAGCTTCGCCACCACCTGCTTGAACTTGATCCAGAAGCGCCTGCGCACGCTTTCACGGTCCTGCGCCAGCCGGTCGGCCGGTTCAAAACCCACGGTGTGATCAAACGATGCCATCGCGGCGCTCCCTCAGGACTCCGGCGCGGCAGATCGCCGCGGCCGCACACATGGTTGGAGAATTGGGGATGTGCGCCCCGCCCCGCAAGATCGCGGATGCACGAACTCAGGTGACACCCAATTGCCTCGCGATCGCATTCATGGCCTTGGCCAGATCGATGTCGAGCCGGGTGACGCCGCCGGCGTCGTGGGTCGCCAGCACCACTTCCACCGTCTTGTAGACGTTCTTCCATTCCGGATGATGGTCGTTCTTTTCCGCCACCAAAGCCGCGCGGGACATGAATCCGAAGGCTTCGTTGAAATCCTTGAATGTGAAAGTCCGCCCGATCGCCTCGCGCCCCGGCGTCTCGGACCAGCCGGAAAGTTCCACCAGCGCTGATTTCCGCGCCTCCGCCGACAGCCGTTCCGCCATGATCGCCTCCCGTTTCAGACGCCTCTACCCTAACACCGAAGGCTGCATCCGGATCCCGCCAAGACGGACCGAATCGGCCGCCGCGCGTTAACGATGACGCAGATGTAACAAAGGTTAACCGGGAAATTTGCTAGAGTACGCGGGTAACTTTAGCGGCGGCATGAAATTACACCTCGAACCATCACCCAGGGATTGATGAGCGACGGCCCCCTTCCTTCGCAACAGCAGGTCCCACCCTCGCCCCGCCCAGCGAAACGGCGGCTGACCTTCGTCGCGCTGGCCGGCGTCCTGGCCATCGTCGGCGCGCTGGCGGCCGGCTATTACTTTGCGATGCGGCCGGTGACCCTGCGGATCGCGGTCGGCCCGGCCAACAGCGACGACCTCAAAGTCGTTCAGAACCTGACGCAGGCCTTCAACAACCAGCGCAACAGCGTGGTTCGGCTGCGCCCAGTGCAAACCGACGGCGCGCTGGCGAGCGCCAATCTGCTCGGAGAGGGCAAGGCCGACCTCGCGATCATCAGAGGCGACCTCGAAGTGCCGAAAAATGCGCAGGCCGTGGCGACGCTGCGCAAGAACGTGGTGGTGCTGTGGGTGCCGCCGGCCGTCAAGACCAAGGGAAAGAAAGCCGCGCCCGCGATCACCAAGATCAGCCAGCTCGCAGGGCGCCGCATCGGCGTCGTCGGCCGCACCGAGGCCAATATCAATCTGCTCAAGGTGATCCTGCGGCAATACGGCGTCGATCCGGCAAAGGTCGAGATCATCCAGTTCCCCGCCAGCGAGGCTGCCGACGCGATCCGTCACCAGAAGGCGGACGTCTATCTCGCCGCCGGCCCGGTCAGCAGCAAGATCACGACGGATGCGATCGCCGCCTCCGCGCGCGACGGCGGCACGCCGAAATTCCTCGCAATCGATTCGGCCGAGGCGATTGCGCAGAACCATCCGGCCTACGAGGCCTCCGAGATTCCGGCCGGAACATTTGGCAGCGCGCCGAGCCGGCCGGAGGAAGAGGTCAAAACGATCAGCTTCTCGCACCACATCGTGGCGCGCAGGGGCGTGGCGGAATCGACCATCGCGACCTTTACGCGGCAGTTGTTCGCCATCCGCCAGACGCTGAAGAACGAATTTCCGCTGGCCGCCAAGATCGAGACGCCCGACACCGACAAGGACGCCACCATCCCCGTTCATCCCGGCGCCGCAGCCTTTGTCGACGGCGAGGAAAAGACCTTCCTCGACCGCTACAGCGATTACATCTGGTGGTCGCTGATGGCGCTGTCGGCAATGGGTTCTGCCGGCGCCTGGTTCGCCGGCGCCCTCAGGAAGGACGAGCGCAGCATGAACACCTCGCAGCGCGACCGGCTGCTCGACATGCTGACGGCCGCGCGCCAGTCCGATTCGATGAACGACCTGGACCAGATGCAGGCCGAAGCGGACGCCATCCTGCGTGACACGCTGCAATGCTTCGAGCACGGCGCGATCGAGGAAGGCACGCTGACCGCGTTCAACATCGCGATCGAGCAGTTTCACAACGCCGTGGCCGACCGCAAGGCGCTGCTGATGAGCGTGCCGCAAAACCTGCAGCGCGCAAGCGCGCAATTCCGCGCGGCCGGCACCGCCTGATCTGCAAATCCCGTAATCGAACCGTCATCAATCCTTTCTACCTCTGTCGTCGCGATTGCTGCATTCTCGCGCCGGGTCCAGGAGGCTCCACATGACATTCAGGATTTCTCGCGGCCCTTCGCGACGTCGTTTTCTCTCTACCGCTGGCGCAGCAGCAATAGGCGCGCTCACGACGCCGTATCTCAGCCGCGCCGCCGACCGGCCGATCGTCACCTCCGGGGTGCAATCCGGCGATATCGGTGCTGACGGCGGCGTGGTGTGGGCGCGCGCCGACCGCCCCTCACAGATGCTGGTCGACGTCGCCACGACCGAGTCATTTGCCAATGCGCGGTCGCTACCGCCGATCGCGGCGTTGCCCGAAAGCGACTTCGCGGCAAAAATGCTGCTGGAGAATCTGCCTGCCGGGCAGGAGATCTTTTACCGTGTCCGGTTTCGCGACCTCGCGCATGTCGGCATCGAAAGCGAGCCGGTGGTCGGACGGTTCCGCACTGCGCCGGCCGATCGCCGCGACGTCAGTTTCGTCTGGGGCGGCGACGTTGCCGGGCAGGGCTGGGGCATCAACCCTGACGATGGCGGCATGTTCACCTTTGCCACCATGCGCAAGCATCGTCCGGATTTCCTGCTGCACTCCGGCGACACCGTCTATGCCGACGGACCGATCAAGAGCGAAGTGACGCTTCCCGACGGCAAGACCTGGAAAAATGTCACCATTCCGGAGAAGGCGAAAGTCGCCGAGACGCTCGATGAATTCCGCGCCGCACACAAGTACAATTTCATGGACGAGCATTTGCGCGCCTTCAACGCCGAGGTGCCGGTCTTCGTGCAGTGGGACGACCACGAAGTCACCAACAACTGGTCGCTGTCGAAGCAATTGCCCGCGACCTACAAGGAACGCAACATCGCCCTGCTCGCCGCCCGCGCGGCGCGCGCGTTCCACGAAATGTATCCGATGCGCGAGAGCATCGCGGAGCCCGGCCGGATCTATCGCACGCTCAACTACGGCCCGCATCTCGACGTGTTCATGCTGGACGAGCGCAGCTATCGCGGCCCCAATGGACCGAACCAGCAGGACAGTTACGGACCCGAAAGTTTCTTCCTCGGACCGGAGCAGATGGCCTGGCTGAAGCGGGGACTGTTGAATTCGCGCGCGACCTGGAAGGTGATCGCATCCGACATGCCGCTCAGCATCATTGTCTATGACGATGGGCCCAACAGACAAGGCTCGGAGGCGTTCGCGCAGGGCGACGGGCCGCCCCGCGGCCGTGAACTTGAGATCGCCGACCTCCTGCGCTTCATCAAGGCATCAGGTGTCGTCAACACCGTGTGGCTGACGGCGGATGTGCATTACGCGGCCGCGCACTACTACAATCCCGACAAGGCGCAGTTCGGGGAGTTCGACCCGTTCTGGGAGTTCGTCGCCGGGCCGCTGCACGCGGGCACGTTCGGTCCGAACGACCTCGACAATACGTTTGGTCCCGAACTGAAGTTCATCAAGGCGCCGGGGCCTGGCAACCAGAACCTGCCGCCATCGGCCGGGATGCAGTTCTTCGGCCACGTCAGGATCGACGGCGCCAGCGGGCAGATGACGGTGACCTTGCGCGACCGCGCCGACGTGGCGCTGTGGTCGACAACGCTCGATCCCAAACCGGTGTAGCCGCAGCGACGCCGCAACCGCTCAGGGCCTGACGCTGCCGCTCTTCAAGAGTGCCTGCAGCGCGTCGGTCGAATAGGGCTTGGGCAGCCGCGGCCTCGCCGCAAACGCCGCCGGCAGCATCGTGTCGGCGCCGTAGCCGGTGACGAAGGCAAATGGAATCTTGAGTGCCTCCAGCCGTTCGGCGACGGCAAAACTCTTCTCGCGAATGAGGCTGACGTCGAGCAGCGCGAAATCCGGTGGCCGGTCGGCGATCATATCGAGCGCTTTGGCCACGTTCGCGGCGGTCCGCACCGTCGTCACCCCAAAGCTCAAAACCGTGTCTTCGAAGTCGAGCGCAATGATTGGATCGTCTTCAACGATCAGCACGTCATTGGGCATGCCGTCACAGGAGGCGGGTTCCATGTCTCTCGCCAGTTCAAATTCCGCGTTTGATCAGAAGCCCGGGCCGAAGCCCCGGAGGCACAGTCCAGCCGTCACCCACGAAAGCAGCGCCGGTTCCGGAACTGAAACCATCACATGTTAGTTCTACCGTCTGTCCACTAGTGAACACATAACTCGGATTGGATCGATTATTGTGCTCCGGCGGGAGCTGGGAACCTTCAATGACTGCGAGACCAGAAGACGCGGCCAGCGGGCGGCCGTTCAACAATTTGCTGCGCCGCCTGAACGACGCCGATTTTGCGCTGATCGAACCGCACCTCGTCCCTGCCGATGCCGCTCCGCACGACCTGCTCTACAGTCCCGGCGACGATGTCGAGACCGTGCACTTTCCCTGCGGTCCCAGCCTCGTCTCCTACATGGTGACCAACGAGGACGGCCGCGATGTCGAGACCATCCTGATCGGCCGCGAAGGCGCGGTCGGCGGCATCGTCAGCCAGGGCTACCTTCCGGCCTACACCCGTATCACGGTCAAATTCGCCGGGCCGTTCGTGCGGATGCCGATCAGCAAGCTCGATGCAGCAAAACTGAAGTCGCGCACCCTGAACAACATTTTTGCGCGCTATGCCGACTGCATGCTGGCCCAGATCTTCCAGTCTACCGCCTGCAACGCGATCCACTCGATCGAGCAGCGCACGGCGAAATGGATCGTTTCGGCGATGGAACGCGCCGATGGCGACGAGGTCGTGCCGCTGACCCATGAGCAATTGGCGACTCTGCTCGGGGTCGGCCGCTCCTATACCAGCCGAGTGATTCAGACCTTCAAGGCGGAAGGCACGCTGGAGACCCGGCGCGGCTCGATCCTGGTCCGCAACCCGGATGCCATGCGCAACCGCTCCTGCCAGTGCAATGAGGCGGTCAAAGCCCATTTCGAGGAAGTCTTGCGGGGGGTCTATCCCGACCCCGAAAAGGGCAATTAGGGCCGGCGACACGCCCAAAATGAGCTAACCAAATGCCAAACAAACCATTGTTTTTTGGCGTTTTCTGAATATATTGCGGCGCAACGAGTAAGGTGTGCCCGGTCTTTTTGGCCGGGCTTCCTTTTTGGGGCCCATTGGGCCCCCGGAGCATGATCCGGAAAAGTGGATACCGGTTTTCCCTCGGGACAAACGCGGTACGCGTTTGCCCGGAGATCATGCTCAAACAAAAAGATGGAGCGGGATGACGATTCGAAGAAGCGTCATCACGCGCCAGTATTCCAGGTTATAGAAGCGCGATCCGGAAAAGTGGGTCCCGGTTTTCCGGTGAGATCGCGCAACCACCATGCACGACCAGAAGAAGAGCCATGAACCTTCGCAACGTCGCCATCATCGCCCACGTCGACCACGGCAAGACCACCCTCGTCGACCGCCTGCTGCAGCAATCCGGCACCTATCGCGAGAACCAGAAGGTGACCGAGCGCGCGATGGACTCCAACGACCTGGAGCGCGAGCGCGGCATCACCATTCTGGCCAAGGCCGCTTCGGTGCAGTGGAAGGACACCCGCATCAACATCGTCGACACCCCCGGCCACGCCGATTTCGGCGGCGAGGTCGAGCGCATCCTCAACATGGTGGATGGCGCGCTGGTGCTGGTCGACGCGGCCGAAGGTCCGTTGCCGCAGACCAAGTTCGTGGTCTCCAAGGCGCTCAAGGTCGGGCTGAAGCCGATCGTCGTTATCAACAAGGTCGACCGCCCCGACGCCCGCCCGACCGAAGTCATCAACGAAGTGTTCGACCTGTTCGCCGCACTGGACGCCAGCGAGGAGCAGCTCGACTTCCCGATCCTGTACGGATCGGCCAAGCAGGGCTGGATGGCCGACAGCCCGGACGGTTCGCAGGACGCCGGCATGCAGCCGCTGTTCGACCTGATCGTGCGCCACGTCGCGGCACCGACCGTCGAGGAGGGCCCGTTCCGGATGATCGGCACCATCCTCGAAGCCAACCCCTATCTCGGCCGTATCATCACCGGCCGCATTACTTCCGGTTCGATCAAGCCGAACCAGCAGGTCAAGGTGCTGGGCGCCGACGGCAAGACCATCGAAACGGGTCGTATCACAAAAATCCTCGCCTTCCGCGGCATCGAGCGCACGCCGCTCGAAGAAGCCGAAGCCGGCGACATCGTTGCGATTGCCGGCCTCACCAAGGGCACCGTCGCCGATACGTTCTGCGATCCCTCGGTCGAGACGCCGCTGGTGGCGCAGCCGATCGATCCGCCGACGGTTTCGATGTCATTCATCGTCAACAACTCTCCGCTCGCCGGCACCGAAGGCGACAAGGTGACGAGCCGCATGATCCGCGACCGCCTGCTGCGCGAGGCCGAAGGCAACGTCGCGCTGCGCGTGGTCGAGGCTTCCGACAAGGATTCGATGGAAGTCTCCGGCCGCGGCGAATTGCAGCTCGCGATCTTGATCGAGACCATGCGCCGCGAAGGCTTTGAACTCTCGGTGTCGCGCCCGCGCGTCGTGCTGCAGAAGGACGAAGCCACCGGCAATTGGCTGGAGCCGATCGAGGAAGTCGTGATCGACGTCGACGAGGAGCATTCCGGCGTCGTCGTGCAGAAGATGAGCGAACGCAAGGCCGAGATGATCGAGATGCGCCCCTCCGGCGGCAACCGCCTGCGCCTGGTGTTCTACGCGCCGACCCGTGGCCTGATCGGCTACCAGGGCGAACTGCTCACCGATACCCGCGGCACCGCGATCATGAACCGCCTGTTCCATGGATACGCGCCCTACAAGGGCGACATCCAGGGCCGCCGCAACGGCGTCTTGATCTCCAACGACCAGGGCGAAGCGGTGGCTTACGCGATGTTCAAGCTGGAAGACCGCGGCCCGATGATGATCGAGCCCGGCTGGAAGGTCTACAAGGGCATGATCGTCGGCGAGCACACCCGCGACAACGACCTCGAGATCAACATCCTCAAGGGCAAGCAGCTCACCAACATCCGCACCACTTCCAAGGACGAAGCCGTACGCCTGACGCCGCCGATCCGGATGACGCTGGAAAAGGCGCTGGCCTATATCGAGGAAGACGAACTGGTCGAAGTGACCCCGAAGTCGATCCGCCTGCGCAAGAAGTTTTTGGACGCCAACGACCGCAAGCGCGCGGAAAAGGCCAAGGAAGCGGTGGCGTAATTCAAGCCTCCGCGTTGGACGCGATGGCGCTATCGACCACGTCGATCGCCTTGCCGATATCGGCGAGGTCGATCGCTTCCTGAAGCGCGACGATGTGCGGGGCCTGAAATGTTGCGGGCTCGCGGCACACGTCCCAATAGGCGGTATGGGTGAAGAAGTCGGCCTCGCCATTGGCTTTGGTCGACACGGGAAAATCGACGATATGCGACCCGAAGATCGGCGCCAGCTTGCCGCCGATCGCGTCTCCCCAGAAGATCTGCACCATCGGGAAGAAAATGTTCGTCCATCGCGTCAAGCCAAACAGCGCGCCGTGATGCACTTGTCTTTGCTGCAGCTTCGGATTGTAGAAGGTAAGCAGGCCGTTATTGTCAAGTCGCTTCGGCGGGCATGTCGGAAACTCGCGCTCGGCGATGCGCCGGACGAAATCAAGTTCGAGGGCGCGGCGGCTATTTCCGAGACACATCAGGAAGACTGCATGGGACAATGCACTTCCGAGCGTGACGAAATCGGTCACCAGCCACGTCCTGATCTTTGCCTTGGCCTTTTGATCACCGGCGGCTTTTTGATCTTCATTGGCTTTTTCCGCCGCCCGCGCGATGCTCGCGACGGCGCGTCGCGCCTTCTCCCGGAGAATCTTCTTGTCGCCCGCGAATGCCGTGCCTGCCGGCTGCCAGTTGGCCATGTCGATCTCGTCAAAATCAATGCCGAACTTCGAGGCTGACGGTAGGTCACCGCAAATCCTGCTGAAATAGGCGCGCAGCATGTCGTATGCGACGACGGTACCGAGGCTGTGAGCCACCACGATTACGCGATCGTAGTCACCACAGTCGTTGAGCCTGTCCAGCGTGTCTACCGCCTGCTTTCAAATCTTTCGGCGCACTGCGACATTGGCTGGCGAGGCCCGGAAATAGCGCGCAGCATCGCCAAGATATGGCTGTAGGAAGCTGGCGTTGATGATGAGATAGATCCCGAGCACGGCAAACGCGCAGTGGAGCACCCCAGGGCGAATTCAGTGCCCACGGCCACGCCGCGACCAATGTTTCGACCTTCGGCTTTTCCGGATACCAGAGTTGGTCAGCGACGACGAAGATTCCCGCTACGGCCAACGAAATCCAAAGTGCTCTCCAGGTCCACCGAACAAACCGTCATGGCCGGGCTTGTCCCGGCCATCCACGTCTTCGATACTGGGAAAGAAGAACGTGGATGCCCGGGACAAGGCCGGGCATGACGATGGAGCAGACGACCCCGACGACCGCTCGGTCGTCCTTCGATTCCGGCACCTTGTTCGTCGTCATGACCGTCAGATCGATATCGGCGCCATCCTCGTTCGGGATGCGCTCCAGATGCGCTGGTCCTCGTCATAGGGATTCTCGCCGTTCAGCCAAACAGCCTTGATCGACACCGCGCACCGTTTCCAGCGCGCGCTGACTGCCGATGCCATGAACGACGAGGATCGCGGTTCGCTTATGAGACTTCCGACAGTCTGGATCGGTCACGGTCATGGCAATAATCCTGTCTAAAAATCCATGTCTGAAAATGATCCGGGAGCGAATAGCTTCATTCAACACAACTACAGAACGAGGCGCAAGATGCCGCGCGGCTTCACCGCCGCTGCATCATCCATGGTTGCGACCGGCGTCCGCATTGAGACCGAGGCACGACGCCTCGCGGCGATGCAATGCGCCTGATGGCCGGCTTTAGCCCGCGCGCGAACGTGCTAGAGCCTGCGCATGACCTCCCTCCCCTCCTCCGTCGATGTCGCCATCATCGGCGCCGGCGCCGCCGGCCTCGGCGCCGCGAATGCGCTGAAGAATTCCGGCCTCTCCGTCATCGTGCTGGAAGCGCGCGACCGCGTCGGCGGCCGGGCGCACACCATCATGGCCTCGCCCGACGTCACCTTCGACGTCGGCTGCGGCTGGCTGCATTCGGCGGACGAGAACTCCTTCGTCAAAATCGCCGAACGGCTGGGCTTCGAGATCAACAAGTCACTGCCGCCCTGGCGCGAGCGCGCCTATGGCAAGGCGTTTCCGCAGGACGACCGCGACGACTTCATCGCGCGCGCTGGACGCGTTCTACGATCGCGCCGAGCAAGCCGCGAGAGAGGCCGATGCGGAGCGGCCGCGACGGCCCCGCCAATGTCTGCCTCGAGCCCGGCAACCGCTGGAACCCGATGATCGATGCGATCTCGACCTACATCAACGGCTGCGAGCTCGATCAGGTCTCCCTTCTCGACATGGACGCCTATGAGGACACCGACCTCAACTGGCGCGTCCGCCGCGGCTATGGCGCGCTGATAGCAGCCTATGGCGCGGCATGCCCGCTCGCGCTGAATTGCGCGGTGACGCTGATCGATCATTCGGCAAAGCGCATCCGCATCGAGACCTCGCAGGGCACGCTGACGGCCGACAAGGTCATCGTCACCGTGCCGACCAATCTGATCGCCGACGAAGCGATCCGCTTTCACCCGCCCCTGCCGGCCAAGGTCGACGCCGCGCGCGGCCTGCCGCTCGGCCTCGCCGACAAGGTGACGCTGGCGCTGGACGAGCCGGAGGCGCTGCCGAAAGAGGGCAATCTGCGCGCCGCCACCATGCGCACCGCCATGGGCACCTATCACATGCGCCCGTTCGGCCAGCCCTGCATCGAAGGCTTTTTCGGCGGCCGTTTTGCGCAATCGCTGGAAGACGCCGGCGAAGGCGCGCTCGCCGCGGAGAGCATCAACGAGATCGTCTCCATCCTCGGCAACGATTTTCGCCGCAAGCTGAAGCCGCTGGCGGAATCGCGCTGGGCCCACGATCCCTTCGCGCGCGGTTCGTATTCGCACGCGCTGCCGGGTCATGCCGGCGATCGCGCCGTGCTGGCCGCGCCGGTCGATGGACGATTGTTCTTTGCGGGAGAGGCGACGTCGCCGGAGTTTTTCTCGACCGCGCATGGGGCGCGGGACAGCGGAGAGCGGGCGGCGGAGGAAGTGATGGCTTCGCGCGCGAGCGAATAGCTTACGTTCCCGGATCAGCCGCACACAGCGAGCACCGCATTCTTGAACGCGTGGTACTCGGCTCTGAGATCGACGTCGTAGGCGGCCGAATACGGCGGCTGCGGCTGGCACGACAGCGTGACGATGACGACCTTTCTTCCGGTTGACGTAGAGCGACTGGCCGGCAAAGCCGACGGCGACCATCGAGCCATCGGGATCGATCCACCAGCTATAGCCATATCCCGTCGCCCCGTAGCGATTGGTTTCGGGATCGAGCACGAAGGCCGGGCGGTCCGGCGTTCGATCCAGTCCGGAGGGAAGCACGGGCGTGCCATCGATGACGCCGTTGCGCAGCAGGAAGACACCGAAGCGGCCGAAATCCCGCAGCGCGATGCCGGCGCGGCTGCCGCCGATTTCCTGCCCGGCGTCGGATTCCAGCGTATAGAACGCGTCGAACTCCATGCCGAGGCGGGACCAGATCGTCTCCGACATGTAGTCGGCCAGCTTTTTTCCCGTAGCCGCCGAGATCAGGCTGCCGAGAACGTAGGTATCGCCGGTGTTGTAGTTGAAGTGACTGCCGGGCCGATGTTCGGCTTTCAGGCTCCGCATCAGCGCCAGCACGCCGCCCGGAACCTTGTCGCCGAGCGATTTGCTGTAGCGATTCACGTCGGAATTCCGGTCGGTGTAATCCTCGTTCCAGCGCACGCCCGAAGACATGGTGATCAGGCGGCGAACGGTCACCGCGTCGTAGGCACAGCCGCGCAGCGCCGGGATATATTTCGACACCGCGTCGTCGAGGCTCGTGATCGCGCCCTGCTGCAGCGCGGCCCCGACCAACGTCGCCGTCAGCGACTTGATCATCGACATCGACGACCAGCGCACGTTCTCCTCCAGCCCGAGGGAGTAACGCTCCAGAACGATCTTTTCCTGCCTGATGACGAGCAGCCCCGCGACGTTGGCGCGATCGATATACGCGTCGACGCCATGCATCTCCTGGCCGGCTTGATAGCGCGGCGCAATCTCCCGGCCGCGTGCCAGTTGCAGAACCGACTGGCCGCGGCGGATCGGTCGCGTCGCGAACATCCGATCCACATTCCGGTAGGCGTGGGCCTGCGCCGTCGGCGAAAGCAGCAGAAAGTCCTCACCCGCCGGGACGTGCAGTTTTGGATACGCGACGGAAGTTGTCATGCGATGCTTTCTCACTCGATCACCACGGCATTAAAGCCGAGCCGGTGCGCCGAGTACAACGATCCAAAATCGTCCCGCCCTAGAATTCCAGGAATACGTGCTGCTCCACCAGCACATGCTCGACCTTCTGGATCGACACGCCGATCTTCAGGCCTTTCAAAAGTTCGCACAGGGTTTCGCCGTCGACCAGATCGATCGCAGGCGCGCCATCCCTGGTGGCTTCCTTCCGCGCGTCGGTGGTGAACATTCCTGTCGTCATGACCAGTCCCTTGTCTGCCCTGCCGACCATCGCACCGCGGAAATCCCTGATCACCGACGCGCCGACCGATCCCTTCCACCGCTTGCATTGAAAGAATACATGAAACGATAGGAGATTGAGGCGAAGCACGCCGATGCCGTCGATCCCGCCATCCCCATTTCGGCCCGTCACGTCGACGTTGATAAATCCGAAGTATTTCAAGATCTTCTGACACAGCCGCTCGAACGCCGCCGGCTTCATCTTGAGAAGGCACTCCAGCAGCCGATCCTGCCACGGAATTTCAAAGGCCGAATAGGCCGGCGTTGCCCGGCCATATCCTGCCCCGCTTCGTTCGGCTTTTTTCATGCCCGCCAAGCGGCCAGACACCGCCGACCTGGCCCAAAGCGACCGGGATGTCGGGAGCGGATACCGCGGCGCCGGGCGCAGGCTGCCAGGATTTGCGCGTGTCGGTTTCGGGTTTCAGTTGATCCGGGCCGGCCGGCCCGACAGCGTCATCTTTTCCCAACTCCTCCAACGCTTTTCACCCCTCGCTTGTTTTTGTGTCGGGCAAGTCGGAGCAGGATAAGGTTAGTCAGCAACCGGCAGCAATCTAGCCTGATTACCT
>CAWFMW010000058.1:0-61696 GCA_963816815.1 uncultured Alphaproteobacteria bacterium | reverse complement strand
GGACAAGCGGAAGTAAGCGCTGGTCGCACCACAACTCAGAAAGCCGGATGCGGTCGTCGCATCCGGCTTTTTTGTTTCTTGGATTGCGCTCCGAACGATTCACGTCATTGCGAGCGCAGCGAAGCAATCCATTGCGCCGCAAGTGGAGATGTGGATTGCTTCGCTGCGCTCGCAATGACGACCTTTTGGGAGGCACCATGCTGACTGGAAACTGCCTGTGCGGAAGCGTGGCGTATGAAGTCGACGCCGAGCCCGGGACGATCGTTCATTGCCACTGCCGCACCTGCCGCAAGACGCATGGATCGGCTTTCTCGACCGTCACCAATGTCCCCCGCGACCGCTTTCGCTGGATCAGGGGTGAAGGCCTGCTCAAAGGTTTTGAGTTCCTCGCCCGGCAAGACGCGGTATTTCTGCAGCCAATGCGGCTCGCATATCGTCGCCGCGCGCGAAGGCAAGAATACCATCCTGCTTCGGATGGGCTGTCTCGATACGCCGATTGCCGATCGCCCCAAAATGCACATCTGGCGATCGGATGGCGCGTCGTGGTTCGACCCCAAGGATCAATTGCCGGAGTGGCCGGAAGGTACGCCGCCGAAGGGGTGACCTGTCAGACCTCATCCTGAGGAGCCGCGCAGCGGCGTCTCGAAGGATGAATGGCACCAGCGGGGGCCGCATGGTTCGAGACGGCGCTGCGCGCCTCCTCACCATGAGGGTCTAACAGTTGCTACGAAACCTACCCCCGCCGCGCCTGCCACATCGTCGCCAGCACGATATCGGCGGCGCGCGCGCTCGGCGGCTGGTTGCCGGTCGACAGGATGCCGTCGATCTTGCCGAAAGCCTCGAACTGCTTTCGCCGCAACTCGCTGTCGCTCAACACCTCGCGAAGCGCGGCGGCGAGTTTTTCCGGCGTGCAATCTTCCTGCAGGAACTCGGGGACGACATTCTCGCCGATCACGAGATTGGCCAGGATCACCGAATTCACCTTGATGGCGCGGCGCAAGATCCAGGCCTCCATGGTGCCGGTCCGGTAGGCCGTCACCATCGGCACGCCTGGCCAAGGC
Source organism: uncultured Alphaproteobacteria bacterium (assembly GCA_963816815.1). Classification (GTDB taxonomy): domain Bacteria; phylum Pseudomonadota; class Alphaproteobacteria; order Rhizobiales; family Xanthobacteraceae; genus Bradyrhizobium. The sequence goes on along the minus strand of CAWFMW010000058.1, from coordinate 60,635 downwards.
CAGCTCGAGCGTCACCGTGCCGGATTTGGCCAGCGCCGCGTGCGCGATCCGGAATGTTGCTCGCTTCTCCTGCTCGCCGATCACGACCTGGGGCTGCACCGGCCAGGTCTTCACCGCGTCCACCACCGCTTCCTGCAGATGCGGCATGGTCGGCAGCACCAGTTCGAACGCAACGCCCTGCTCCTGCAGCCGCGCCACCGCCTGGCCGAACACGGCCATGTGATGGCGGATTTCGCTGCGCCGGCTTCCCGGCAGCACCAGCAGCACCGGCGGCGATTGCGCCCGCCGCGCGGCTTCCTCGGCGTTCGGGCGCAGCGAGGCCAGCTGCTCGGTCAGGGGATGGCCGACATAGCTGCAGGGCGGCCCGTGCAGCCTGCGATAGGCCTCGGGCTCGAACGGCAGCAGCGCCAGCACATGGTCGACATATCTGAGCATCGCGCGCGCCCGCCCGGGCCGCCACGCCCAGACCGAGGGCGAGACATAGTCGACGATCGGAATTCCGGGAGCCTTGGCGCGCACGCGCTTCGCCACGCGGTGGGTGAAGTCCGGGCTGTCGATGATGACGAGAATATCCGGCGCCGCTTCCGTCACCGCGATGGCGGTTTCCTTGATCAGCCCGAGGATCTTCGGCAGGTCCCTGACGACGGCGGCAAGCCCGATGATCGAGAGCTCCTCGATCGGAAACAGCGACTCCAGGCCTTCGCGCGCCATCGCGCGGCCGCCGACGCCTTCGAACCGCACCGCGTCGCCAAGCCGCTGGCGCAGCACCTTCATCAAATTGGCGCCGAGGCGATCGCCGGATTCCTCCGTCGCGATCAGAAATATCCTCCGCTCCATCCCGGCGGTGTCGCGAGACGGCGTCACGCGGGTAAGCCCTGGACGAACAGGCCGGCGCTGTCGGCGGCCTCGATCATGGCTTGCGAGTCGGCGGCAATCGTATGGCCGGCGATCACGGCGATGCCGGCAAGGCCGGCCTTGGCGACGCCCTCGATGGTTTTCGCGCCCACGGTCGGCAGGTCGAAGCGCAGATCCTGGCTGCTCTTGGGCGCCTTCACCAGCACGCCGCGGCCGGACTTGGCGCGAATGCGGCCGGCCTCGCGCAGCCGCGCCACGCGCGCCAGCAGCCCGTCGGTGCCCTCGATGTCCTCGACCGCCACCACGTGCCCGTCGATCACGACCACGGCCTGGCCGATGTCGAAGGGGCCGAGCGCGCCGAGCACCTGCCGCCCTTTGGCGATATCGGCGGTGGCAGCGGGATCGGGCGTGGCGCGGGCGATGCTTCCCTCCGGCATCAGGATATCGGGGGCGACATCGCGGATGCCGACCATCCGGAAACCGTCCTGTTCGAAGATGCGGCCGATGCCCGACAGCAGATGATCGTCGCCGCCGCGAAACGCCGCCCAGACGCGGCCGAGAACGCGGATCGTGCCCCAGTCCAGCCTGATTTCCGACAGCGCCGGCCGCTGCAGCGTGCCGATGAAGATCAGGTCGCGGCAGCCCTCGCTGCGAAACAGTTTTGTGGCGCGGCCGAGTTGCCCGACCGAGATCCAGTGATGGCGGAAGCGCTCGACGCGATCAGGATCGCAGGCGCCGCGAAGCGCGAACAGCACCGGCGCGATGCCGCGCTGGCTAAGCGAATCCGCCACCGCGAACGGCATGGCGCCGCCGCCGGCGATGACGCCGACCGGCGAAGAAATGTCAGAAGCCGCTGAATTCATGGCTGCGGCGATCCCGTCATCAATGCTTGTTGCCGTCGTCGGCGGGAAGGCAGAGCGCGCGATGCTTGCCGTGCGCGATGAAGGCGAGGATTTCGGCGATCGCCGGATCGTCTCCGGCGAGCGGCTGCACCGCATTCAGCCGCTCGGCAAAGATGCCGGGGCCGTGAAACAGCTTTTGGTAGAACGCGCGCACTGTCGCCAGCCGCTCCTTGGTGAACTGGCGGCGTTTCATGCCGATGATGTTCAGCCCTTCGAGCTCGCATACTGGCCGTTGACGAGGCCGAACGGGATGATGTCGCCACGCACGCCGCAGACGCCGCCGACCATCACCTGCGGTCCGATCCGCGTGAACTGGTGCACGGCCGACAGCCCGCCGATGAAGACGAAATCGCCGATCTCGCAGTGACCGCCGAGCGTGGCGGAGGTCGCAAAGATCACGTCATTGCCGACCTGGCAATCATGCCCGACATGGCTGCAATTCATGAAGTAGCCGCGCTCGCCGACGCGGGTGACGCCGCCGCCGGCAACCGTGCCGGCGTTCATGGTGACGGATTCGCGGATGGTGCAGCCCGCGCCGATCTCGAGCCGGGTCAGTTCGCCCTTGTAGCTCAGCGATTGCGGCGGGGTGCCGAGCGAGACGAACGGATAGATCGTGCAGCCGTCGCCGATCGTGGTCTGCGCGGTGATGTGAACATGCGCGATCAGTTTGCAGTTCTCGCCGATCACGACGTTGCGCCCGATGATGCAATAGGGACCGATCGTGGTCCCCTCGCCGATCACAGCGCCATCCTCAACCCGCGCGGTTGGATCGATCGTACTCATCAAGCAGCCCAGCCCATCGATTTGCGACGCGAATATCACGCGTTTTCCGGTGGTTAGCGCGACGTATCAGACGCTGTCCAGTGACGTATCGTTACGTCATGTTGCGGTGCGCCGGTAGCGCGAGTGCCTCAGGTCATGCTGCCGGGCAGGAAGCAGCGGATCGAAATCCCGGAGGCTCCTTTTACGGGCCACACCATGGTCCGGCCCGCGCGATTTGGCACGGTGACGACGGCATCGTCGGGCACGTCGATCCATTGGCCCTCGAGCCGGACGCGATAATGACCGTCTTTCGATTCCCAATCGACGTCGGAAACGACGGAGCCGTCGGCGTCCGAGCAGCATAGCCCCTTCGCGCTTTTGAGGCTGTCGAACCAGGGCTTGAGGGGAGATTGAGCGTAGCGGCCATCATCACGGGCCATTGCACTTCCGGCAAAAAGCGCGGCTGAGGCCATCAACGCCGCGGAGGCTCCGAGAAGTTTCATGCGGCCCGTCTCCGCAACTCTCTTCGACTTGAACTACAAACCAGTCGGCAGGCCGAAGTTCCCTCGCGGTCCGAATCTAGCTGGCGGCCAGTGCGATCCATTCGCTCGCCTGCACGCGCGCGATCAGGACGGCCGGGCCCGAGGCGCCGGTCTTGTAGACGAGCGCCTCGCCTTCGCGGATATCGGCGAATTCCTTGCCGAAGGCGTCGGCGACGTTGGTCTTATGCGTCACCGCCAGATTATTGAGGCCGGCCCTGGGAGGCGCGTTCACCAGATCGCGCACGGCGCGTCCGGCCTTGGCGTTCCTGCCGTCGGAGTTGGCCATTGCGGACGTACTGCCCGCGCCGCTGTCGGTCAGTGCGTCCACCGGAGCGACGTCCTTCCCGCCAAGCAGCCTGCCGGTCTCAACGGCTCGATTGAGCTGGCTCGTATAGACTTCGCCGATCGGCACCCCGAGCTTCCTCAGCGCTTCGCCGAGCTCGCGCGCCATGCTGCGGCCCTTCTCACTCAATTGCCGCTGCGCGGTCATGTCGTCGAACTTGAAGGGATAGACATCCTTCTGGCTGTCGTCGGTGGCGCCGTGTCGAAACACCAGAACGTAGCCGCCGCCCTTGAGAGACGACACCAGACCGTTCAGATCGGCCGCAAAACTTTGCGCCGACATCGCCAGAAAAATGACCAGACACGAAATGATGGACGCAGGCTTGTTCACGGATGCCTCCGTTGAAAAAGCATGGACCCAGACCGGATTAAATCGGCAAATTCCGTCAATCGACCGGCGTGAGTTCCACTACCAGTGATTGAGCAAAGACATCAGGAAGACGTCGGTTGTATGGCGGATAAATTCAATCAATCCGTCAGCATCGCGCCGACATCGGCCTCCGCGACCACGCTGCCATTGACCTTGGCGTCGCCGTGAAACCACCACATCGCCTTGCGGCGGCCGATCGAGCGCATGTGGTACTCGATGGTGTCGCCGGGCATCACCGGTTTTCGGAATTTGCACTTGTCGATGGTGAGGAAATAAACCGCGCGCGGCTTCTCGGTGCCCTCGACCGACTTGATGCCGATGACGCCGGCGGTCTGCGCCATGGCCTCGATCATCATCACGCCGGGATAGACCGGCCGGTCGGGAAAATGGCCGAGAAACGGCGGCTCGTTGAAGGTGACGTTCTTGATGCCGATGCCTGAGTAATCGGTCCGGATCTTGATCACCCGGTCGATCAGCAGCATCGGATAACGGTGCGGGAGCGTCTTGAGGATCTCGTTGATATCCACGAGCTCGAATCTGACCGCTGCCTCCTCCATCACTCCCGCCCCTCGCCTTTCGGATCGGCCGTGCCACGCTGCGCCAGCCGCTCCACTGCAACAATCTCCCTGAACCACTGCTTGGTCGGCTTTGCAAAGAAACCGCCCCAGCGGCCGTTGGGCGGGATGTCGTCCTTGACCCCGCTCATCGCCGTAACCTGGGCGCCGTCGCCGATCTTGAGGTGGTTGTTGATGCCCACCTTGGCGCCCAGCGCGACATTGTCGCCGATCGTCAGGCTGCCCGCGAGCCCGATCTGGGCCGCGAGCAGGCAGTGCCTGCCGATGGTCACATTGTGGCCGATCTGGACCTGATTGTCGATTTTGGTGCCCTCGCCGATCACGGTGTCGCGCAGGCTGCCGCGGTCGATGGTGGTGCCGGCGCCGACCTCGACATTGTTCTGGATCAGGACCCGGCCGGTCTGCGGCACCTTGAGATGGCCCTCGGGGCCGAAGAAGATGAAGCCGTAGCCGTCCTGCCCGATGCTGCAGCCGGGATGGATCAGGACGTTGTTGCCGATCAGCGCGAACTGGATCGCGGTGCGGGCGCCGACATTGCAGTCGCGGCCGATCTTGACGTCGGCGCCGATCACCGCGCCCGCGCCGATCACGGTGCCGGCGCCGATCTCGACCCTGGGGCCGATCACCGCGAGCGGATCGACGATGACGCCGTCTTCCAGATGGGCGGACGGATCGATGATCGCCGACGGCGCGATGCCGTCATTGTCGAACCAGGATTGCGGGCGAAGCGCATCGGCGTGCCATTCGCGCGCCAGCTTGACGAAGGCGCGGAACGGCTGGCCGGCCCGCAGCACCGCGACATGGGCGGGCACCTGGGCCTCGAAGCGCGGGCTGACCAGGCAGGCGCCGGCCTTGGTCGCCTTGAGCTGATCGGCGTATTTGAGGTTGTCGAAAAACGCCAGATGCATGGGACCGGCTTCGTCGAGCGAAGCAAGACCCCTGATCACCTGACCGCCGCGAGCGGGGTCGACCAATACCGCTCCCGTCAACGCGGCGAGTTCGGCCAGCGTCGAGGAAGGAGGTTGCTTGAAGAATATCGGCTGCGCCATTCCACCCGTCGCAGTCCGGCCGACCATCACACCAGAAGGCCGGCTCCAAAGAAACGGAGCCGGACCCTCTTTTTGTTCCGGGGCGTTCTCGTTACGCGGACGTTTAAGTCCGTTCGCTTCAAGCCGCCTTAGAACGATGTGCCGCCGCCAAACTTGAATTGCTGCACGCGGTCAAACTGACCTTTCGTGATCGGAACCGCATAGTCGAAGCGCAGCGGACCGAACGGCGAAGCCCAGATCGAGACCGACACCCACCGAGGTGCGGACCACGTTGCCGTCGTCATATTGCAGTCCCAGACAGGTTCCGGGAGCGGCCCCCGTCGTCGCCGTCGCCTGGGTCGGCTTGATGCAACCGGGCACGTTGACCTCACCCGTCTGCGCCCACGACGTCGGGCCCTTGTAGTCGAACAGTCCGCCGGCGTCGGCATAGACCGAGCCCTTGAGCCCGACTTCCTTCGGCAGGAACCAGAACGGCATCTGCAATTCGAACGAAGCGCCCCAGTACTTGGTGCCGCCGAGCGCGTCACGCGTGCCGTACGGGTTGATATCGCGCGGACCGATGCCGTTCGGCGCAAAACCGCGAACCAGGTTCGGACCCATCTGGAAGTGATCGAGCATGCGCAGTTCGCTGCCGCCGAACTGGTTCAGCATGCCGCCCTGGAGATGGATCAGGCCGACGATATCGGCGACCAGCGGGGTGTAGTACTTCGCGTCGATCGCCGACTTGATGTACTTCACGTCGCCGCCGACGCCGGCGAAGTCCTGCTTCCAGTCGATCAGCAAGCCGTCGGTCGGGTTCTTGTTGTTGTCCAGCGTGTTGTAGTTCAGCGAGTAGCCGACCGACGAGGTCAGCGTCTTGCCGCTCTGCAGTTCCTTGCGGACCGGCAGCGAAGCTTCGCCATCGCTGTAGCACCACAGACCGACGCCGGAAGTGTCGGTGGCGGTCTGGCCTCCCGACGTGATCGATCCGCCGGCGCCGACGCCGGCCAGATTCGCGAAGGCCGGGCTCGGATTGAACGCGAGCAGCGAGTTCGAGGAGTTGTTGTTACAGTTCGCCAGCTGGTTCGGCAGCGAGATTTCCTGCTGATAGATCGAATAGCGCAGCTGCAGCGCGAGATCTTCCCGCAGCGTGAAGCCGAGCCGCGGGCTGAAGCCCAGCGTCTTGGTGCCGTAGGAGATGTAGCTGTTGGCCAGTTGCTCGCGCTAGAACAGGTCGAGGCCGAGCGCGACGCGATAGTCGAACAGATAGGGCTCGACGAACGACAGCGAATAGCCGCGCGCGTACTGGCCGTAGGTCACGGACGCCTTCGCGTACAGACCGCGGCCGAGGAAGTTGCGCTCGGAAATGCTGACTTCGGCCAGCGCACCGTCGGTGGTCGAATAGCCGCCCGACACCGAGAAGTCGCCGGTCGATTTCTCTTCCAGATCGACGATCAGGATCACGCGATCGGTCGATGAGCCGGGCTCGGTCACGATCTTCACGCTCTTGAAGAAGTCGAGGTTCTTCAGCCGGCGCTCGGCGCGATCGACCAGCGCGCGGTTGTAGGCGTCGCCTTCGGACAGATCGAACTCGCGGCGAATCACGTAGTCGCGGGTGCGGGTGTTGCCGCGGACGTTGATGCGCTCGATATAGGTGCGCGGGCCCTCATCGATGGCGAACACGATCGAAACGGTGTGCGCTTCGAAATTGCGGTCGCCGCGCGGGCGCACGATCGCGAAGGCGTAGCCGCGCCGCGAGGCCTCGATCTGCATTTCCTCGACCGATTTCTCGAGCGCTTCGGCATTGTAGAGCGAGCCGACGCTGACGCGCGAGAAGCTGCGCAGCGAAGCGGTATCGAGCGTCGCGATGGAGGTCTGGAAGTCGACGGAGGCGACGCGATATTGCTGCCCTTCCTCGATCTTGAAGGTGACGAAGAAGCCCTTCTTGTCGGGATCATACTCGGTCAGCGCGGCCACCACCTGCACGTCGGCGTAACCGTTCTTGAGGTAGAAGCGGCGAATCAGGTCGCGGTCGGCCTCGACCCGGTCGGGATCGTAGACGTCGGCGCCGCCGAGGAAGCTCAGCAGGTTGGATTCGCGCGTCTTGATGATGTCCTTCAGGCGATAGGACGAATAGGCGACGTTGCCGACGAACTCGATCGACCTGACGCCGGTCTTGCTGCCCTCGGTGATCGTGAAGATCAGATCGACGCGGTTGTTCGGCTGCTCGATGATTTCAGGGGTGACGCGCACGTCATAGCGGCCGGAGCGCCGGTAGATTTCGGCGATGCGCTGGGCGTCCGACTGAACCATCGGGCGCGAGAACGTGCCGCGCGGCTTGGACTGGATTTCAGCCGAAAGCTGCTCGTCCTTGACCTTCTTGTTGCCTTCGAAGGCGATGCGCCCGATCACGGCGTTTTCGACCACGGTCACGACCAGCCGGCCGCCCACCTGGTTGATCCGCACGTCCTGGAACAGGCCGGTCTCGATCAGCGCCTTGAGGCCGTCGTCGATCTGGGCCTGCCCGAGCCGGCCGCCGGGGCCCGGCTTGAAATAGGAGCGGATGGTCTCGACCTCGACACGCCGGTTCCCCTCAACGGCGATCGACGCCACGGTCTGGGCCACAGCCGGTACAGATACCAGCGCACCCGCCATCGGCGCGGCAAACATGATCAGAGCGGCCAGCAGAGCCCCCCGCACTCGCATTCCAAACATCATGCGCAACGCGCCCTCGTCATTCCAGTGCCGGCCCGCACCCCCTACGAACCGGCAGATTCCCATATGTTGCACTGCTTGTAGCCAATTTCGAAGGGGCGGCAAACCACACATCGCGGTGCAATTCCATTTTCATTCCAAGACGTTGCCAATGGGCAACGTCACAAAAAAGCCGCGTCTACGATCTTCCGAACAGCCCCTTCAGCCATGGCACCGATGTCGTTATAGATAGCAAACACCATCAACATCAGCACCAGAACCAGCCCGATGCGGAACCCGTATTCCTGGGACTTTTCCGACAACGGACGCCCCCGCAGCACCTCGACCGTATAGAACAAAAGGTGACCGCCATCGAGCAAGGGCACCGGGAACAGGTTCAGCAGTCCGATCGAAATCGACAGCACCGCCGCCAGATGGAGCAAGCGGAATCAGTCCGATGCGTGGCGACCTGCCCCGAAATCTGGGCGATTCGCAATCGGCCCGCCGATCTGGTCGGCAGCTCGCCCGGCCGGTGAAGATGTCGCCGATATAGGACAGCGTCTGGTCGATGACGAACCAGGTTTCCTTGATGCCCAGCCAAAGCGCGGTCGCCGGATCGACCTTCTCGGTGGTCACTTCGCCCGGCGAGGTTGCGCGGGTGATGCCGAGAATCCCGAGCCGCTGGGTGTTTCCGAACGGATCCTTCACTTCGCGCAGTTCCGGCGTGCCCTTCAGTTGCAGGGTCGAATCGCCGCGCTTGATGCGTGAAGGTCAGAGTGTCGCCGGCGCGCACGCTGACGATGCGCTGCATGTCGGAGAAGCTGCCGATGGTCTTGCCGTCGATCGCGGTGACGACGTCGCCGACCTGAAAGCCCGCCCGCTCGGCGGCGCTGATGGCTTCGATCTTGTCGACGCGCGCCGTCGTGCTCGGCTTGCCGAAGAAGGTGAAGAGACAGGTGAAGATGACGATCGCCAGAATGAAATTCGCGATCGGACCGGCGGCGACGATGGCCGCGCGCGGGCCGACTTTCTTGTGATGGAAGCTGCCTGCCCGCTCCTCCTCGCTCATGCCGGCGAGCGTTTCGGCCGAGGCCGGCGTCGAGGCTTCCGATTCGTCGCCGAAGAACTTCACATAGCCGCCGAGCGGGATCGCGGAGATCTTCCAGCGCGTGCCATGGCGGTCGTTGAAGCCGACCAGTTCCGGCCCGAAACCGAGCGAGAACGTCAACACCTTCACGCCCGCCCAGCGGGCGACCAGGAAGTGGCCGAGTTCATGGAAGAACACGACGATGGTCAGGACGAACAGGAAGGGAATGATGTAGCCGACGAGCCCATGGCTCAACGTATTGAAACTATGTAGAAAAAATTCTGACATCAGATTCCCCTCGACAAGAGCCAATGGCTCCGTCCCCAACCCTCTAGGATGCCTTTAAGGCAATTTGAGGCAATAGGGAGGCGGCTCTATTTCGCGCGTTATGGTCAACGGAGATCGCGTCGTCAGCCGAGCTCAAAGGCGCAAGGTTCCCGCCGCGAATCCAGTCGTTGATGGTGGCTTCGACCAGGCGCGCGATCGACCCGAACTTGATCTTGCCGGCAATGAACGCCGCGACCGCCACCTCGTTGGCAGCATTGTATACCGTGGTCGCACCGCGCCCGGTACGTAACGCTTCATAGGCCAGCCGCAAGCCCGGGAACCGCTCGAAATCCGGCGCCTCGAAGGTCAACTGCCCGATCTTGGCGAGATCCAGCCGGGCCGACGGGCCGACGATTCGGTCCGGCCATCCGAGGCAATGCGCGATCGGGATGCGCATGTCGGGCGCGCCGAGCTGGGCAACCACCGAGCGATCGGAGAATTCGACCATGCCGTGGATGATCGACTGCGGATGCACGAGAACGTCGATCTCGTCGGCGCTCAGCGCGAACAGATAGGACGCTTCGATGACTTCGAGGCCCTTGTTCATCATCGAGGCCGAATCGATCGTGATCTTCTGGCCCATGCTCCAGTTCGGATGCTTCAGCGCCTGCGCCAGCGTCGCCTGCTCGATGTCGGCGGCGGCCCAGGTGCGGAACGGCCCGCCGGAGGCGGTGATGATCACGCGCACCAGTTCCTCGCGGTTGCCGGAGCGAGAGCGCCTGAAACAGCGCGTTGTGTTCGGAATCCGCCGGCAGGATGCAGGCGCCGGCTTTCGCCGCGCGCTGCATGAAGAAATCGCCGGCGCAAACCAGGCATTCCTTGTTGGCGAGCGCGACCGTCGCGCCGCGATCGACCGCGGCCAAGCGCCGGCTTCAATCCGGCCGCGCCGCTCACCGCCGCCATCACCCAGTCGGCCGGACGCGCGGCGGCCTCGATGATGGCGCTTTCGCCGGCGCCGCATTCGATGCCGGTGCCGGCGAGCGCATCCTTCAGCTCGCCGAGCCGCGCGGGATCGGCGATCGCGGCAAATCGCGCGCCGAATTCCTTGGCGAGCTTGGCCAGCGCTTCGACATTGGTATTCGCGGTCAGCGCCTCGACCGAATAGCGGTCGCGCGCGCCGCGCAGCAAATCCATCGTGCTGTCGCCGATCGAACCGGTGGCGCCCAGCACCGTCACGGTGCGTACGTCGGCTACCGCGGCCTTGTTGTTACGCAATGGAACTGCGCTCATAGTTTCACCAAACCATAAGACCGCGGCCGACGCCATCGGCGCCGCCCCGCAGGAACCCGAAAAGTGCCGCCACGACGACGGCTGCGACAAATCCATCCAGCCGATCCATTAGCCCGCCATGGCCGGGAATGATGTGACTTGAATCCTTTACGCCGAAACGCCGCTTCACGGCGGATTCGAAGAGATCGCCGAGCTGCGAGACGACCGAGAGCGCCCCGGAAAGCAGCAATAACGGCCCGGTTCTGCCCAGATCGAACGCGGCAAAGCCTGCCGCCACGGCCAGGCTGGCGGCAAATCCGCCGACGGCGCCCGCCCAGGTCTTCTTCGGGCTGACGCGCGGCCAAAGTTTCGGGCCGCCAATGCCGCGGCCCGCGAAATAGCCGCCGCTGTCGGTCACCCAGACGATCAGCAGCACGAACATCAGCGCGGCGAAGCCCTTGACGGGATCGAGGCGCACCAGCACCGAGGCGATCTCGGCCGCCGCCGCATACAGAAATCCCGCCGCCGCCCAGCTTCGCCGCTCCGGCGCGATCGACGGCCACCGCAACGAGGCCGACGCCGAGCACGATCAGCGCGGCATCGAGCCGGCCAATCGCAAAACAAAGCCCGGCGACCGCAAGCGCGGCCACACCCGGCACCGTCACGCGACTGGCGCCGGCGAGACCCACGATCGCAGCCATTCCACGAACAGGCCGATCGCGGCCAGCGTCACCAGCGCGGTCCAGAGCCAGCCGCCGGCATAGGCGATCGCGATCGCGAGCGGGATCAGCACGGCGGCTACGGCGATGCGCATCACGAGATTGCGCGAGTCGGAACGATTCGCTGCCGCCGGCGCGGCCTCGCCTTCGGTCACGATCCGGTTTTCGCGGCCAGACCGCCGAAACGGCGTTCCCGTCTGGCATATTCGGCAATCGCGCTTTCGAGCGCGGCCTTGTCGAAATCCGGCCAGTGGATCGGCACGAACACGAGTTCGCTGTAGGCCGCCTGCCACATCAGGAAGTTCGACAGCCGCTGCTCGCCGCTGGTGCGGATGATCAGGTCGGGATCGGGAATGTCGGGCGCATCGAGATAGCGGCCGAGCGTATCGGCGTCGATCGATGCCGGATCGCGCTTGCCCTCGGCCACTTCGCGCGCCAGCCGTTGCGCGGCATTGGCGATTTCCTGGCGCGATCCGTAGTTGAACGCGACCACGAGATTGAGCTTGGTGTTGGCCCTGGTCAGTTCCTCGGCTTCGTTCAGCAGCGCGCAGATATCCGGCTCCAGCCCTTCCCGCTCGCCGATCACGCGCACGCGGACGCCGTCGCGATGCAGCGTCGCCAGATCGTTGCGGATGAAGCGGCGCAGCAGTCCGAACAGATCGCCGATTTCGGTCGCCGGCCGCGACCAGTTCTCCGAGCTGAACGAAAAGATCGTCAGATAGAGCACGCCGAGTTCATGGGCGGCACGAACGACGCGGCGCAGCGCCTCGACGCCGCGGCGATGGCCTTCGGCACGCGGCAAGCCGCGCGCGGCCGCCCAGCGCCCGTTGCCGTCCATGATGATCGCCACATGCAGGGGAACGGATCGATCCGGTCCTTCCGGTTGCGGGGGCGGCGGCGTTCGACATTATCTGAATTCCAGGGCCAGTCTCAATTCTCTGGACGTTGCCGTCAAACGGTGAGGATTTCCTTTTCCTTCGCCGCAAGCAACTGATCGATTTCGGCAATCATGCCGTCGGTCGCCTTCTGCACGTCATTGGCGAGCCGCTCCTGATCGTCCTCGGAAATCTCGTGATTCTTCTCGAGCTTCTTGACGATATCCAGCCCGTCGCGACGGACATGGCGAACCGCGACCTTGGCGGCTTCGGCGTATTTATGCGCGACCTTCACCAGTTCCTTGCGGCGCTCCTCGTTGAGCTCGGGAATCCGCAGGCGCAGCACCTGGCCTTCGGTCGCCGGCGACAGGCCGAGATTGGAATCGACGATCGCCTTTTCGACGGCCTTCACCATGGACTTGTCCCACACCTGCACGGAGAGCAGCCGCGGCTCGGGCACGCTGACGGTGGCGAGCTGGTTGAGCGGCATGTGCGAGCCGTAGGCCTCGACCTGCACCGGCTCCAGCATGGACGCCGCCGCGCGGCCGGTGCGCAGGCCGCCCAATTCGTGCTTGAGCGACTGGGTGGCGCCTTGCATGCGGCGCTTCAATTCGTTGATGTCAAAACCAGGCGTGGGCATAACGCTCTCCCCTCCTAAGAAACCAGCCGCCGGCGTCCAAAAGCCCGCGGTTCGAAGCAGCACTGGCCATTCAGCCGGCGACGACCGTGCCGTGGCCGGTCCCGCGCAGGATCGCGCCGATCGAACCCGGCTCGGCGATCGAGAATACGATGATAGGCAGCGACGTCTCGCGGGCAAGCGCGAATGCGGTCGCATCCATCACCTTGTAGCCGCCGTCGATCGCCTGCGAATGCGTCAGGCGGTCGAAACGCTTGGCCGACGGGTCCTTTTTGGGATCGGCGCTGTAGACGCCGTCGACATTGGTGGCCTTGAGCACCGCCTGCGCCCCGATCTCGGCCGCCCGCAACACCGCCGTGGTGTCGGTGGTGAAGAACGGATTGCCGGTTCCGCCGCCGAGCAGGACGATTCGGCCCTCGGCGAGGTATTTGTGCGCTGCACTGCGGGTGAACAGCTCGGAAATCTCGGGCATCACGAACGCCGACAGGGTCCGCGCCGGCGTCGCCCTTGCGCTCGATCGCCGCCTCCAGCGCCAGGCAGTTCATCATGGTGGCGAGCATGCCCATGGTGTCGCCGGTCGGGCGCGACACGCCGCGCGAGGAGACTTCCACGCCGCGAACGATGTTGCCGCCGCCGATCACGACGGCCACCTCGACGCCGAGCTTCTGGGCCGCGATCAGATCGTCGGCGATGCGGTCAACGGTAGGCTGGTCGATACCGAAGGACTGGCTGCCGGCGAGATATTCGCCCGAGAGCTTGATCACGACGCGACGATAGACCGGCTCAGCCATTGCTTATCGCTTCCTTGTCCCGCGCAGGTGACTTCCGGCGCGCCTGCGCCGGAAGGTTTGGACCGCAGCGGTTACTTCTTGCCGCTGGCCGCCGCGACCTCGGCTGCGAAATCGGATTCCTGCTTTTCGATTCCCTCGCCGAGAGCATAGCGCACAAATCCGGCAATCTTCACCGGCGCACCGATCTTGCCTTCGGCTTCCTTCACCGCCTGGGCGACCGACTTGCCCTTTTCGTCATGGATGAACGCCTGCTCCAGCAGGCAGACTTCCTTGTAATAGGTCTTCAGGCCGGACTCGACGATCTTCTCGATCACGTTCTCCGGCTTGCCCTGCTGGCGATACTTGTCGGCCAGCACGTCCTTTTCGCGCGTCACGATCGCCGGATCGAGGCCGGACGGATCGAGCGCCTGCGGATTGGTCGCGGCCACATGCATCGCCAGCTGGCGGCCGAGATGCGCGAGCTCATCGGTCTTGCCGGTCGATTCGAGCGCGACCAGCACGCCCATCTTGCCGGCGCCGTCGATCACGGCGCCATGGACGTAGCTCGACACCACGCCCTGGCCGACTTCGAGCGAAGCCGCGCGGCGCAGCGACATGTTCTCGCCGATGGTCGCGATCGCGTCCGAAATCGCGGTCTCGACCGTGACGCTGCCGACCTTGGCCGCCTTGATCGTCTCGACGTCGGCGCCGATGTGGAGCGCGACCTGGGCGATCATCTTGACGAGGCCCTGGAACTGCTCGTTGCGCGCGACGAAATCGGTCTCGGAATTGACTTCGACCACGACGCCCTTGGTGCCCGAGGTCACCGCGCCGATCAGGCCTTCCGCCGCGACGCGGCCGGCCTTCTTGGCGGCCTTCGACAGGCCCTTCTTGCGCAGCCAATCCTGCGCCGCCGTCATGTCGCCGGCGGTTTCGGTGAGCGCCGCCTTGCAGTCCATCATGCCTGCGCCGGTCGACTCGCGCAGTTCCTTGACCATCGCCGCAGTGATCGTTGCCATCGTCGAATATCCTTCTTGCCTGTTAGCCGCGGGCGCGGCGCGCGCTTTGCGCCGTGCCGCCGTCAGCTACAGGGAATGCCGTAATCTGGGAGAGCAGAACCGGTGGCCGGAAGACCCGGCCACGCGGCGTACCAATTATTCCGCTTCCGCGGTCAGCGTCTTGGCCTGGGCGACCCAGCGCATCGGCGCGGCTCGGAAGTCCGACCTCTTCACCGATCTTGTGCGCGGTGTCGTGATCGAGTTCGGCGAGCTGCCAGTAGTGGAAGATGCCGAGGTCGTTGAGCTTCTTCTCGATCGCACCCGACACGCCGGTGAGCTTCTTGAGGTTGTCGGCGGTGCCGCGCGGACCGGCCAGGCCCTGGAAGCCGGTCGGCTGCGGAGCCGCCGGAATTTCCTCGCGGACCGGCTGAGCGGAGGCGCCGATGTCGATGCCGTGGTCGCCCTGGGCGCGCGAGATGCCGTCGATGGCGGCGCGGGCCACCAGGTCGCAATACAGCGAAATGGCGCGGCCGGCGTCGTCATTGCCCGGCACCACGAAGGTGATGCCCTTGGGGTCGGAATTGGTGTCGACGATCGCGGCAACGGGAATGTTGAGCCGCTGCGCTTCCTGGATCGCGATGTCTTCCTTGTTGGTGTCGATCACGAAGATCATGTCGGGAAGACCGCCCATGTCCTTGATGCCGCCGAGCGAACGGTCGAGCTTGTCGCGCTCGCGCTGCAGCGTCAGCCGCTCCTTCTTGGTGTAGGAGTTGGCCTCGCCGCACCGACAGCACCTCATCGAGGTGACGCAGGCGCTTGATCGAGCCGGAAATCGTCTTCCAGTTGGTCAGCGTGCCGCCGAGCCAGCGCGAATTGACGAAATACTGCGCCGACCGCTTGGCGGCCTCGGCGACGCCGTCCTGCGCCTGGCGCTTGGTGCCGACGAACAGGATACGGCCGCCCTTGGCGACGGTGTCGCTGACCGCCTTCAGCGCGCGTGTGCAGCAACGGCACGGTCTGGGCGAGATCGATGATGTGGATGTTGTTGCGGGCACCGAAAATGTAATCCGCCATCTTCGGATTCCAGCGGTGCGATTGGTGGCCAAAGTGCACGCCAGCTTCGAGCAGCTGACGCATAGAAAAATCGGGTAGCGACATAGTGATAATTCTCCGGTTGGTTCCTCCGGAAACGTGTGAGCAGACGAGCCTTATGGCCCGGCTGCCACCGGACGGCCTTTTGAGCCATGTTTCCGTGTGAGATGGCGCGGTGTATAGCCGGATTCCAGCCAGAAGCAAGGAAATAAGGCCGGTTTTTCGGCCTTCCAGATCAGCGATTTAGGGCCGCCGCCGGCCAGACCCCTTCGGATCTGGCCGATTGGCAAATCAGCACCGGGCGCCCGGCGGGCACTTCTTGGGGGCGGCCGCCGGAGCCGGACGCGGCGGTGGCGCAGCCATCCGGGGCGGCGGGGCGGCCAGCGTGGGGGGCGGCGGCGGAGCGGCCATCCTCGGCGGTGGCGACGGTGCCGCCATCCGCGGCGGCGGGGCGGCCATCCTTGGCGGTGGAGACGCCGGAGCGACGCGTGCCGCCGGCGGGGCCGGCCTTGCCACGTTCACCGCAGCGGGCGGCGGGGCTCGCCGCAGTTCAGGCTGAGGTTTTGGCGCGATCGCAGCGGCCGGCCTTGGCGCGGCGCCCGGTGGCGGCGTTGCTGTTCTCGGCTGGCCGGCTGAACCGGCCGGAGCGGTCGCGCCGATCGCGGGCCTTCCGCCGGGACCACCCGGCGGCGGGCCGCCCGGCGTCAGCCTCGCGTTCGGATTGACGGCGCCGGGAGGCGATACCGCAGCGCTCGGCGGCGCGGCCGGCGCGCCTCTGGCGCCTGGAACCGGCAGCGCATTGGTCCTCGGCAAAGTCTGGTTCTGCGGCAGCCCGGCCGGCGCATTGGCCGGCAGCGGCCCGTTCGGCCTTCCGGCCTGCCCCGCAGGTGCGCCGGACAAATTGGCCCGCGCGGCAGGATTGATCGCGGCGCTCGGCGGTACCGGCGCCTTGCCTTGCTGGATCAGCGTGGCCCGTTGCGCCACCGCAGGCGGCAGTGTCGGCGTGGCAACACCGACCTGACCGGGCGCCGCCGGAGCGCCGGGGCGTCCGATGGGCCTGCCGCCAGGTCCGCCCACCGGAACACCCGGCTGCGGCGGCCTGTTGATGACGTTGTTGATGACGGTCGTGTTGTGGATGTTGGCAAAAATGATGTTGTTCGGCGGCGGCGCCACATAGAGCGGCGCCCGCACATAGACCGGGATCGGCACAAAGAACGGCTGCGGCAGGATGAACAGCCCGATCGGTGGCGGCGGCGGCTCCAGTATCACGAAAGTCATCCGGCGGCGGCGGCAGGTAGTAGACCGGCGCGGGTGGCGGCGGCAGAAAATCGAACTCGGGATCGCCGAAGGCCAGCACCGGCCGGTCGACATAGATCAACTCTTCCGGCGGCGGCGGCGGCACGTCGTAGTCGATGACGTCAAAGGTCGGCGGCGGCTCCAGCGCCGCGGTGAGAATGCCAAGCCGGCGGCGGGCGTCGGCGGCATGCGGCCCGCGCGGATAGCGTTGCAGATACGACCAATAGGCGTTCGGGGTGTCGGCGCGGTAGGTCCGGCGCCAGGTGATCGCCTCGCGCCGCGCCGCCGCGATCGCCCTCACCCGCTTCGCCATGGGATCGTCGGGATAGGCGCCGAGAAAATCCTCATAGGCCGGCAGCGTGTCGCGCTCCAGCGCGGCGGCATAGGCGTCCTGCACGCCGAGTTCGCGGATCGGCTTGCTGCGGGCGGCGGCGGCCTGATCCGGCGCCGGTGCTGCGGGCGCATCCGGTGCGCGCTCGAAGAACGTGAAGGCCGCATCGACCTTCTGGCTGTCCCAGGGCACCTGCGCGCCCTTGCTCGCCTCGTTGACGCGAAGCCGCACGCGATTGAAAACTTCCGGCAGCGGCAATCCGCCGGTCCGGATCATCTCGGCCAGCGACTGGGCGTAGACGCCGTACGATCCCTGCTCGGCCGGCGCGACCGTTCCGGGCGTCGCGTTGAACGCGATCAGCATGTGCGGATCCGCCTCGACCAACGCGAGGCCGCTGGCGATCTGTCCGTTGACGAAAGGCTGCTGCCGCGCCGCGTCCAGCACGACGATGCCGGCCTTGAGCGGCAGCGAGGCGAGCTGACGAATGTAGTCGCCGGTCCGCAGCGCCTCGATCGGCACGTCGGTATCGCGGTTGATCGTGGAATCGACCGGCACGAAATAGTTGTCGCCGCCCAATTGCAGCCCGTAGCCGGCCAGATACACCATCGCGACCGTGTCCGGCCCCGCGGCTTCGGCCTTGTTGATGAAGTCACGAAAACTCTTGCGCAGCGTGTCGCCGTCGAGATCGCGGGCGCCGATCACGTCGAAGCCGGCCGCCTGCAAGGTCTGCGCGATCAGGCCGGCATCGTTGGCCGCGGTCGCCAGCGGCGATTTCGCATAGGCGCCATTGCCGATCACCAGCGCGATGCGCTTTTCCGGCGCTTGCGCGGCGGCGCTGCTCAAATGTCCCGCCAGCCCTGATATCGCGACCAGACACGCCGAGAGAATCGACAAACTTCTTGCTAACCGCATGGGATTCCACTCTGTCGCCGCCCCGCGCTTTGCATAGAGCGCGCGTTAAAATGAACATTTCTTGAATAATTGCGCTCTCAGCAAGGCATAGCCCCTCGCGCCGCCCGGTTCCGGCACTGAAATTCGCATTGTCGCGATCGTTTGGCGGGCATATCCTTTCACCGATATCGTGTTCGCCTGCATCGTGAGGCGACGGCGCGAGTTCCTCCCGATGTGCGAATTGCCCATGCAATGGAGGAAATCGCCATGACCGTTTCCCCGACCCTGCAGAAATATCTGGATCAGGGCGTCACCTACGACCTGATCCCCCACGCCCCGACCATGTCATCGACGCGCACAGCCGAGGCTTGCCACGTCCCCGGCGAGGCGCTGGCCAAGGCCGTCGTGCTGCGCCGCGACGGCGGCTACATGATGGCCGTCCTTCCGGCCTCCCGCCACCTGCATCTGTCGGCCCTGAAAAGTCAGCTTGGCCACAAGGTCGACCTGGCGAGCGAAGACGAAATCGAGCAGCTGTTCGAGGACTGCGACCACGGGGCCATCCCGCCGCTCGGCGAGTGTTACGGGCTGGACGTCATCGTCGACAACAGCATCGATGCGCGGCAGCCCATCTACCTGGAAGGCGGCGATCACGCCACGCTGATCCGGATGGAGGGCGAGCAATTCGCGCGGCTGACGGCGAAGGCCTGGCGCGGCCACTTCAGCACGCACGATTGAGGCCGCTCGTGCCGCGCCGGCGCGGTCGAGCGACTTCAAGCATGACGTCCCGCACCCGTTCACGGTCGAGCGGGTGCGAGCCGTTCAATGCGCTTCGATCGCAACAGGCCGAAGCTTCAGTGATGGGCCGCAACGCTCTTCACATAGCCGGACACCAAATCGCCTGACGTAAACTGGCTGATGTCACCCAGGCTGATCATGCCGACCATCCGCTTGCTCTTGTTGATCACCGGCAACCTGCGGACTTTCAGCATCTCCATGTGATGCACCGCTTTCGCAAGATCGTCGTCCTCGCGGCAGCAATGGATGCCCTCGGTCATCACGTCGCGCGCCTTGGCGCGGCTGGCATCGAAACCGTTGCCGGCAAGCCCTTTGCAGACGATGTCGCGATCGGTCACCATCCCGACCAGCTTGTCGTCCTCCCCGATCGGAATGCAGCCGATATCGTGCGCCCGCATCAGCTTTGCGATTTCGGTAATCGGCGTGTCGGGACTGACCCAGTCGACGCCCTTGTGCATCGCGTCTTTGACTTTCATGGCGGATCTCCGTTGCTGCGATTTCAGGTGGTATTCACGTGATGCAGAACAGTTCCCCCTTGGTGCGACTATACGACGGATCGGACAGGACGGCATCGCAAAAACGCAATGACGACTTCATGGCTTCAGCTCACCATGCGCTGCCGGTTTTCCCAGTACGGCTGGCGCAGTTCGCGCTTGAGTATCTTTCCGGCACCCGACAAGGGCAGCGGCTCGCCGCGTATCTCGACCGAACGGGGACATTTGTACCCGGCGATGCGCTCCTTGCAGAAGGCGATCAGGCTTGCCGCGTCGGCATCGGCATCGGGCTTTGGAACGACCACGGCATGGACCTGTTCGCCCCATTGTTCGCTTGGAATGCCGAATACCGCGCATTGGGCGACGGCCGGATGCAACGCCAGCGCGTTCTCGACCTCGGTCGAATAGACGTTCTCTCCGCCGGAAATGATCATGTCCTTGACGCGGTCGACGACAAAGACGAAGCCGTGCTCGTCGATGTAACCGCCGTCGCCGGTATGCATCCAGCCATCGACGATGGCGCGGGCGGTTTCTTCCGGGCGCTCCCAATAACCCATCATCACATTGTCGCCGCGAGCGATGATTTCGCCGACCTTGCCGCACGGCACCGGATTGTTCTCGCTGTCGACAATGCGCACCTCGCACGCCAGCGACGCGCGGCCTGCCGAGCGATGGCGGTTCTTGGCGCGGCCGCTGCCGATATGTTCGTTCCAGTGCAGCAGCGTCGCGATCGGCGACAGCTCCGTCATGCCGTAGGCCTGGGTGAACTGCGCGTTGGGAAATGCCGAGATGGCGCGATCGAGCACGGCTTCGCTGATCGGCGACGCACCGTAGACGATCTTCTTGACGCTCGACGTGTCGTAACTGCCGAGGGCTGGATGATCGGCCAGGATCTGGATCATCGTCGGCACCAGCAGAACGTCGGTGACACGTTCGTTCTGGAACGCCGCCATCACGCCTTCCGGCGTAAAGCCGGGAACGATGACGTTGGAGCCGCCGCTCAACAGGATCGAATACATCGCAGCGCCATTGGCGAGATGAAACATCGGCGCGGCGTGAAGATAGACCGCCGATCCCGCAAACAGCCCCTCGGCCAGCGCGTTCATGGCATTGGCCATCAGATTGCCGTGGCTGAGCATCACGCCCTTCGACCGGCCGGTGGTGCCGCCGGTGTAGAAAATGCCGGCGAGATCCGAGCTATCGCGCATCGCATCCGGCATCGGATCGCTTCCGCCCAGCAGGGCTTCGAAATCCTGCATGCCGGCCGGTACCTCGCCGTCATCGGCGTACACCAGCGTCAGGCCGTCGATCGTCTTCGCCAATGCGACCGCGATCGGCGCGAACGCCTTGTCGACCAGCAGCACCTTGGCGCGGCAGTCGCGCATCGCATCCTCGTTTTCAAGCTGGCTCCAGCGGATGTTGAGCGGGACCACGACGCCGCCCGCCCAGCCGGTGGCCAAATAGATTTCGAGGTAGCGGTCGGAGTTCAGCGACAAAATCGCGACACGGTCGCCGGCGTTGACGCCGAGTGCCCGGAAGCCGGCGGCAAGACGCGCCACGCGCTCGCCGGTCTCGCGCCAGGTGCGCCGCCTTGTACCGAAAGCCGTCGCCAGCCCATCGGGATTGACCTGCAGGACCCTGCGCAATCCATGCGTGATGTTCATTTCCGCCCTCCACTCGCCGGCCTGCTTTTTCTGGTTGGTGACGGGCTGCGCTTTCGCGCCGGCGCCTTGGCGAGCCCCTCGGTCAGTTGAGCCGTGAATTGGCGGGCGACGTCGTCCGCCGACCATGCCCCGTCGCGCTGGTACCAGTGACCAATCCAGTTCAGCGAGCCGGCGATTGCAAACGCCGCCAGCTTCGGATCGCATGGCCTGATCGAGCCGTCGGCGACACCGTCGGCGAGATATTTGCGGAAAGTCCGGTCGATGCGCTTTTTCGCGGCGCGGACGGTCTTGCGGTTTTCCTCGGTCAGGTCACGCGGGTCGAAGCGCACGAGGCTGGCACCATAGTCGGTCGTCATGACCCCGGCATAGGCGTGAACCAGCTTGCGCAGCTTGGCGAGCGCGGTGCCGCCGCCGCGGTTGATTTCCGCGATCAGTTCGTCGACGCGTTCCTGCCCGAGCGCCCAGCATTCGAACAGGATCTCGTCCTTGCCGCGAAAATAATTGTAGAGCGCCGGCTTGGTAATGTTCAGCCGGTCGGCGACGTCATTGAGCGTGACCCGGTGATAGCCCTGCTCGAGAAACAACTGCACCGCGGTCCGCAACACCGCTTCGCGCTTCTCGTCGCGCGCGCGGCGGCGGCTTTCGAACGGCATCCACGGCGACGGGTTGGACGGGGGCGAGCGTGCATCCATGTCGATTGTCGCCTGTGCTGCATTGACGGGTACGGCCGGCGCGTATATTACCCATGGGTAACTAAAAGTCCAATGGGTAATTCAGGGAGCGCACCATGACCTCGCGAGTCCATGTTGCCGGTGTCGGCATGATCCCCTTCGTCAAGCCGGGGGCCAACGCGCCCTACCCTGTGATGGGCGCGGAAGCGACCAGGCTCGCGCTCGCCGATGCCGGCATAGGCTACGACATGATCCAGCAGGCCTATGTCGGCTATGTCTATGGCGACTCGACCTGCGGCCAGCGCGCGCTCTACCAGGTCGGCATGAGCGGAATTCCCATCATCAACGTCAACAACAACTGTTCGACCGGCTCGACCGCGCTGTTCATGGCGCGGCAGGCGATCGAATCCGGCGCGCTCGATTGCGTGCTGGCGCTGGGCTTCGAGCAAATGAAACCCGGCGCACTGGGCGCGGTTTTCACCGACCGGCCCAGCGCATTCGACGAATTCGACGCGGCCGCCGACAGACTGGTCGACGCCCCCGGCGTACCGCTGGCGCTGCGCTACTTCGGCGGCGCCGGCCTCAGTCACATGAAAAAATATGGAACACCGTTGACGTCGTTCGCCAAGGTCCGCGCCAAGGCGAGCCGGCATGCCAAAAACAATCCTTTGGCGTTGTTCCGCAAGGAGGTCAGCGCCGACGACGTCATGAACGATCAGGTGATCTGGCCCGGTGTGATGACGCGGCTGATGGCGTGTCCGCCGACCTGCGGCGGCGCGGCTGCCGTTCTGGTCTCGGAAAAGTTCGCCAGCAAGCATGGCTTGCGCAAGGACGTTCGGATCGCGGCGCAGGCGATGACGACCGATACCCCCTCCACGTTCGAGGCGGAGGACATGATGCGGGTGGTCGGTTTCGACATGGCGCGGGCCGCCGCTCACAAGGTTTACGAGGCCGCCGGCATCGGGCCTGATGACCTCGACGTCGTCGAGCTGCACGATTGCTTCGCCCAGAACGAGCTGATCACCTACGAAGCGCTGGGACTTTGTCCGGAGGGCGGCGCCGCACGCTTCATCGACAATGGCGACAACACCTACGGCGGCAAGATCGTGACCAATCCCTCCGGCGGCCTGCTGTCGAAGGGGCATCCGCTCGGCGCGACCGGCCTGGCGCAATGCTACGAGCTGACGCGCCAGCTGCGCGGCACGGCCGAGGCAACCCAGGTCGATGGCGCGCGTCTCGGATTGCAGCACAATCTCGGCCTCGGCGGCGCCTGCGTCGTTACCCTCTACGAACGCGCCTGAGGCCCGACATGGTCGATCATTCTGCCGTCGGGCGACGCCTCGCGCCGGTCACCGCCCATGTCGAGCCCGGGCGATTGCGGTTTTTCCGCGAGACGCTCGGCGAGTCCAATCCGGTCTACAACGACGCCGCGGCGGCGAAGGCGGCCGGCTATGCCGCGACGCCGGTGCCGCCGACCTACCTGTTTTGTCTGGAGATGATGGACGCCGAACAGGCCTTCGAGTTCCTCACCGTGCTTGGCGCCGACCTCGCGCAGGTGCTGCACGGCGAACAGCGCTTCGCCTACAAGGCGCCGGTCATGGTCGGAGATACCCTGCTGCTTCGAGCCGCGCATTGCCGGCATCACCGACAAGAAGGGCGGCGCGATGACGCTGGCCGTCGTCGAAACCAGGGTGACCAACCAGCACGGCGTGCACGTCGCGGACTGCTCCCGCACGGTGGTGGTCCTGAACAAGGTGACCGCATGAGTGAAACGCATCAACTTGCGGTCGGCGACCGGGTCGTCCACAAGACGTTCCCGCCGATCAGCCGTCACAAGCTAGCGCTCTATTGCGGCGCGTCGGGCGACCATAATCCCATTCATGTCGATCTCGATTTCGCCAAGGCCGCCGGATATCCCGATGTCTTCGCCCACGGCATGCTGGTCATGGCCTGTCTTGGCCAGGCGCTGACCGACGCAATTGCTCCCGCGCGCCTGCGCACGTTCGCAACCCGCTTCGTCTCGATCACGCAGCTCGGCGCGCGCCTGACCTGCGAGGGCCATGTCGCCGAATTCGTCGAACATGAGGGCGAGCGCTGCGCGAGACTGGCGCTGACGACCAAAGACGAAAACGGCGACGTCAAACTCGCCGGCGAAGCCGTGATCGCAATCTGACATCAAAAGGAAACCTGATGGCCAAACTCGAAGGAAAGGTCGCGCTGATCACCGGATCCGGGCGCGGCATCGGACGGGCCATTGCGCTCAAGCTCGCCAGCGAGGGCGCGCGCGTCGTCGTCAACGATCTCGATGCCGCGCCGGGTGACGCCGTTGCCGACGAGATCAGGTCGGCGGGCGGCGAAGCCATCGCGGTCAACGGCAGCGTCGCCGAGCCGGGCTTTGCCGACCGCTTCGTGGGAGCTGCGACCGAAACCTTCGGCGGGCTCGACATCATCGTCAACAATGCCGGCTACACTTGGGACTCGACGATCCAGAAGATGACCGACGAGCAATTCCAGGCCATGCTCGACGTCCATCTCGTCGCCCCCTTCCGCATCCTGCGCGCGGCCGCCGAGCCGATCCGGATCATGGCGAAAAAGGAAGCCGAGGCTGGCCGCGAGGTGTTTCGCAAGGTCGTCAACATCTCGTCGATTGCCGGGCTCTACGGCAATGCCGGCCAGGCCAGCTACTCGTCCGCCAAGGCGTCCCTGATCGGGCTGACGCGCACGATGTGCAAGGAATGGGGCCGCTACAAGGTCAACGTCAATTGCGTAGCGTTCGGGCTGATCAACACCCGCCTGACCCAGCCGATCGAAACCCAACAGAAGACCATCGATGTGGCCGGACGCGACATCAAGGTTGGCGTCCAGCCGCAGATGCTCGACGCCATGGCGAGAATGATACCGCTCGGACGCGGCGGCACGCCCGAAGAGGCCGCCGGCGCCGTCTATCTGTTCTGTAGTCCGGAATCCAACTATATCAGCGGCCAGGTGATCGTCGCCGGCGGCGGTCTCATCGTTTGAAGCTGGGGTTGTCAGATGCAATACCGTTCATCCTGGATGACCGAGGAACTGGACGTCTTTCGCGAACAGTTTCGTAAGTTTCTCGCCAAGGATCTGGCGCCGCACGCCGAGAAATGGCGCACGCAGAAGATGGTCGATCGCTCGGCCTGGCGGGCGCTGGGCGAGATGGGCGCCTTACTGCCGAGCGTACCGGAAGCCTATGGCGGCCTCGGCGCCAGCTTCGCCTACGAGGCCGCCGTCATCGAGGACATCGAGACCGTCGTGCCTGAAGTGACGACCGGGGTCTCCGTGCACAGCGCGATCGTCGCGCACTACATCCTCAACTACGGATCCGAGGAACAGAAGCTGCGCTGGCTGCCCAAGATGGCAAGCGGCGAGTTCGTCGGCGCCATCGCGATGACCGAACCGGGCACCGGCTCGGATCTGCAGGGGGTGAAGACGACCGCGCGTAAACAGGGCAACAACTACGTCATCAATGGCCAGAAGACCTTCATCACCAACGGACAGGCCGCCGACCTCATCATCGTGGTGGCGCGCACCGGCGGACCGGGCGCCAAGGGACTCTCGCTGATCGTGATCGAGACCGAGGGCAATGAGGGATTCCGGCGCGGCCGCAACCTCGACAAGATCGGCCTGCACGCATCAGACACTTCCGAACTGTTCTTCGACAATGCGGTGGCGCCGCCGGAAAACCTGCTGGGCGCCGAGGAAGGCAACGGCTTTGTCCAGTTGATGCAGCAATTGCCGCAGGAGCGGCTTTCGCTCGCCGTCGGCGCGGTGGCGTCGATGGAGCGCGCGGTCAAGCTGACGACCGACTACACCAAGGAGCGCACCGCCTTCGGCAAGCCGATCATCGAATTCCAGAACAGCGCGTTCAAGCTGGCCGAGCGCAAGACTGAAGCCATGATCGCACGCGTCTTCGTCGACTGGTGCGTCGAGCGTCTCGTCGCCGGCGAACTCGACACCGTGACGGCTTCAATGGCGAAGTGGTGGTGCTCGCAGAAACAGGTCGAGACCGCCGATGAATGCCTGCAGCTCCATGGCGGCTACGGCTACATGGAGGAATATCCGATTGCGCGGATGTTTGTGGATGCGCGAATCCAGAAGATCTACGGCGGAACCAACGAGATCATGAAGCTATTGATCGCGCGATCGCTGTAGCGCGCGATCTCGTTAACGCGGAGCCAGCGGCCTCAACCCTGCCTTCGCGATGACGCCTGCGGCCTCTGGCGACGACAGGAAGCGCAACAGGGCAACCGCGGCGTCCGGCTGCTGAGAGCCCTTCGGCAGCGCGCCTTCGAAAAGCGTCGGCGGCTGAACATCGCCCGGGACCGTGCCGACGAAATCGGTGCCCGGCACATTGATCAGTTCGGCGACCTGCTGAAAGCCGATCTCCGCCTCCCCGCGCGCCACGACCGCGGCGACCACCTCCCCCGAGGGCGGACCGCGCACCTTGCGTGACTTGCCGGCAACCTCATCGGCCACGCCGAGCTTCTTGAAGCCGACTGTCGACAAATAGGTGCCGCTGGAGCTGTCCGAATAGGCGATGGATTTTGCAGCAAGCAAGGTCTTTCGCAATCCTTCGACCGTGCTGATGTCAGGCTTGGGCTCGCCGGCACGAACCACCATCCCGATGAACGACTCGGCGAGCGGCATGCGGCTGCCGGGCCGTGTCAGGGCGCGCTGGTCGAGAAGATCGACGCCGACGCCGTCCATGATCACCACGTCGGCTTCTTCGCCGCGCGCCAGACGAGCCGGGATCGCTTCCGGCGAGTCGCCAACCGAAGGCCCGCGCGTGGTGACGAGCTTGTGGCCCGTCGATTTTTCGAACGCAGGACCGAGCTCCGAATACACTTTGAAGAAGCCGGCCGAAATCAACACTTTGATGTCAACGGCTGAAGCCGCGCCGGATACAAGGACAGCGGCAAGAAAAACGAATACCCTGATGAAAGCTTGCGGCACGCTCACTCTCCCTGCACCCATGGCGCCGGGAGTGTCCGATGAAAGGCCGCCCCAGTCCAGACCGCTTACAGCGTTTGCACGTCGACCACGCCGGCAACCGCCTTGATCGTGCCGGCACGCCCGGGCGCGGCTGTGCACGCCGCGCCCGATCCAGCCCGCTTAACTCAACAGTTCAACCTTGCCGGTCGCAAGGCGATAGATGCCGCCAACCACTTTCAGCTTGTTCTGCTCGACGGCTGCGTTGAGGATCGGTGCAGCCGATTTCAGCTTGGCGATGTTATCAATCACGTTCTGGCGGATGGCGTTGTCGAGCGGATTTCCGCTCTGCTGTGCCGACGCCTTCACCGCAGGCGCCAGCGCAGCCACCAGAGACGGAATGTGTCCCGGAGGCGGCTTGTTGTCCTTCAGGGATTTGATCGTGGCGTCGACGGCACCGCAACTGTCGTGACCAAGGACGAGGATCATCGGCGTGCCAAGCACAGCGACGGCATATTCCATGCTCGCAACCGTATCATCGTTGGCGAAATTGCCGGCCACGCGGCAGACGAACAAGTCACCACGCCCGCTGTCGAAGGCATATTCGGGCGCGATCCGCGAATCCGCGCAGCTCAGGACGGCCGCATAGGGGTTCTGACCTCCGACCAGCGCTTCCCTTTCGTGCTTGAAGTCGTGGCGCCGCGATATGCCGTCAACATAGCGCGCATTTCCGTCCATCAATTTCTTGAGGGCGGCATCCGGCGACAATACATTCTGCGGCTTGGGAGGCGTCTTCTCCCCCTTGGCGTTAGCCGTGTCGGCGAGCATCAGCCCAAGTGCCGATGCCGCGAACAGAACGACGGAGCGCCGCGAGGGCGACGTCGGATGAAGCTGATCCATTGAACATTTTTCGCACATTGCAATTTCCTCGCCCTTGCGGCGCCGAGTTCGGTGACGCCCGAATTCAAATGATTACGGTTGCGCGGCATAACTTCGCGGCGCCGAAATGATTAGGCTTTGCTTGTTACTTGACTCTTAAATTACTGAATTGGATGTATATATTATACCAAACAACCATCAGTTGCGAAGCGAATCCCTGGAAAAACATCGCGCGTGCGGCGTCCAGACGCCACCTACAGCGTCTGCACGTCCACCACGCCTGCCACCGCCTTGATCGCGCCCGCGATCTGCGGCGAGACCTTGAAGCGTCCCGGCAGCTTCATCTCCACTTCGGTTTGCAGGTCGAGCATGATGACGAGCGAGACATCGCCATCGGCGCCGCCTGTCGGTGCGGGCGCAGGTTTTGCCGGCAGGCCCTTTGCCGGACCGCCGGATGCGGCGGTTTCCGGCATGTTGAGCCGTCGTGCGATCGAATCCAGCGGCTTGGTGTCGCGAACAAAAATCCGCAGGCCTTTTTGGGTTTTCGCCGCGGCGTCATCCAGCGGCTCGGCATGCAGCACCCGCGCCCGCACGTCCTCGCCCTGCAACTCGGCGCCGAGCTGCAGCAACACGGCAGCGCCCGGCTCCAGCACATCGCGGTATTGCGCCAGGCCTTCGGAAAACAGCACCGCCTCGAAATGACCGGTCGGGTCTGACAGCCCCATGATGCCCATCTTGTTGCCGGTCTTGGTGCGCCGCTCCATGCGCGACACCACCGTGGCCGCGACCTTGCCTGCGGTCGCGCCGGTTTTGACGGCGCGGGAAAATTCCGCCCAGCTCTGCACCCGCAACCGCTTCAGCACAGTGGCGTAATCGTCGAGCGGATGGCCGGACAGGAAGAAGCCGACGGCGTCGTATTCACGGCGGAGTTTTTCGGCCGGCAGCCAGGGCTCGATCTGCGGCAGCATGATGGTCGGCGCATCGGCGGCGTTGCCGAACATGTCGTTTTGGCCGATCGTTGCCGCCTCATGGCTGCGCTGGCAGGCGGCGAGAACGGCGTCGGCGCCGGCAAAGACGCGGGCACGATTTGAGTCGAGCGTGTCGAAGGCGCCCGCGGCCGCGAGGCTTTCGATCACCCGCTTGTTGATGGCGCGCGGATTGACCCGTGCCGCGAAGTCGGCGAGTGAGGTGAAGACGCCCTTGCGCCGCTCTTCGACGATCAACTCGACCGCCTGAGGACCGACCCCCTTCAGCGCGGCCAGCGCGTAGTAGATCGTGTTCTCGCCGACCTCGAAGGTGGCGCCCGAACGATTGATGTTGGGCGCCTCGACCTTGATGCCGAGCCGAAGCGCCTCGGCGCGAAATTCCGACAGCTTGTCGGTATTGTTGAGTTCTAGCGTCATCGACGCCGCCAGGAACTCCACCGGGTAATGCGCCTTCATGTAGGCGGTGTGGTAGGACACCAGCGCGTAAGCCGCGGCGTGGCTCTTGTTGAAGCCGTAGTCGGCGAATTTGGCGAGCAGCTCGAAGATGGTGTCGGCCTGCCCTTTCGGCACGCCGTTCTTGACCGCGCCGGCGACGAAGATCGCGCGCTGCTTTTCCATCTCGGCGCGGATCTTCTTGCCCATCGCGCGGCGCAAGAGGTCGGCGTCGCCGAGCGAATAGCCCGCCATCACCTGTGCGATCTGCATCACCTGTTCCTGATAGATGATGACGCCGAAAGTTTCTTTGAGTATCGGCTCCAGGATCGGATGCAGATATTCCGGCTCCTCGTCGCCGTGCTTGCGCGCGCAATAGGTCGGGATGTTGGCCATCGGACCCGGGCGATAGAGCGCCACCAGCGCGATGATGTCCTCGAAGCGGTCGGGCCGCATGTCGATCAGCGCGCGCCGCATGCCCTGGCTTTCCACCTGGAACACCCCGACCACGTCGCCGCGCGCCAGCATCTGGTAACTCGGGGCGTCGTCGATCGGCAGCGTCGGCAGATCGACCTGGACGTCGCGCTGCCTGAGCAGCTTCACCGCGACGTCGAGCACGGTCAGCGTCTTCAGACCGAGGAAGTCGAACTTCACGAGCCCGGCCGGCTCGACCCATTTCATGTTGAACTGGGTCACCGGCATGTCGGATTTGGGATCGCGATAGAGCGGCACCAGTTCGCTCAACGGGCGGTCGCCGATCACGATGCCGGCGGCGTGGGTCGAGGCATGGCGCGTCAGCCCTTCGAGCCGCTGGGCGATGTCGAAGGCGCGCGCGACCACCGGGTCCTCGTCGCGGAACGCCTGCAGCTTGGGTTCGCTCTCGATCGCCTGCGCCAGCGTCACCGGCGCGGCCGGATTCTGCGGCACCAGCTTTGTGAGCTTGTCGACCTGACCATACGGCATCTGCAGCACGCGGCCGACGTCGCGCAGCACGCCGCGCGCCTGCAGCGTTCCGAAGGTGATGATCTGCGCCACCTGATCGCGGCCGTAGCGCTGCTGCACGTAGTCGATCACCTCGCCGCGGCGGTCCTGGCAGAAGTCGATGTCGAAGTCGGGCATCGAGACGCGTTCGGGGTTGAGGAAGCGCTCGAACAGCAGACCGAAGCGGATCGGATCGAGATCGGTGATGGTCAGCGAATAGGCGACCAGCGAACCGGCGCCGGAGCCGCGGCCGGGCCCGACCGGAATGTCGTGGCCCTTGGCCCATTTGATGAAGTCCGACACGATCAGGAAGTAGCCCGCATAGTTCATGCGGTTGATCACGTCGATCTCGAAGGCGAGACGCTTCTGGTAATCCTCTTCCGTGGTGCCGGGCGACAGGCCGTGAACCTTCAGGCGCCGCGCGAGCCCCTCCCCGGCCTGGCGCTTCAGCTCGGCGGCCTCCTCGGCTTCCGCATCGGAGCCTGCGCCGGCGCCGACCGTGAAGCGCGGCAGGATCGGCTTGCGCGTCTTCGGGCGAAACGAGCAGCGCTCCGCGATCTCGACCGTGGAGGCCAGCGCTTCCGGAATGTCGGCAAACAGCACCGCCATTTCGGCACGGGTCTTGAAGCGGTGATCGGGCGTGAGCTGCTCGCGATCGGTCTCGGCGATCAGCTTGCCGCCGGCGATGCACAACAGCGCGTCGTGGGCTTCGTAATCGTCATTCGCCGCAAAATACGGCTCGTTGGTCGCGACCAGCGGCAATCCCTTGGCATAGGCGAGATCGATCAGGCTGGATTCGACGCGGCGTTCCTTGTCGATGCCGTGACGCTGCAATTCGACATAGAGCCGATCGCCGAATAGATTCGCCAGCCGGTCGCAACGGGCTGCTGCGAGGGCGGCATGATCGCCATGCAGCGCCAGCGAGACCGGGCCGTCGGGGCCGCCGGTCAGCGCGATCAAATCCTCGGCATCGCCTTCCAGCCATTCGAGCTTGATGTGCGGGGATTGATGCACCGGCGTTTCCAGGAACGCCCGCGAGTTCAGCCGCATCAGGCTGCGGTAGCCGCGCTCCCGCGCCGCCAGCAATACGATTCGCGACGGCGCCGAGGCCAGCGCGTTGCGCGCGTTCGGATCCTGGTCGCCGAAATCGATGGCGAGTTCGCAGCCGACGATCGGCTGGATGCCGTAGCCCGCCATCTTGTCGGAGAATTCCAGCGCCCCGAACATGTTGTCGGTGTCGGTCAGCGCCAGCGCCGGCTGGCGGTCGGCCTTCGCCAGTTCGCCGAGCTTGGCGATCTTGATCGAGCCCTTCAGCAGCGAATAGGCCGAATGAACGTGGAGGTGTACGAATCCGGCACTGGACATGGTCGCCTAACGGGCTCTTGCATCATGGTGGGGAGCGATCATCGGCCGCGCATGCGCGCCGACTCGCTACCCGCAATGGTGATGCCTTGGCCTTGCGGAGTCCACGCGGAACGCGGGATGCGCGCCCGCCATCCGGCTTTTCCCCAGCCCGTCCGCAAGGCGCGGCTGGTTCAGGTTTCCGCACGGCCTCAAAGCTGCGGAATCACCTGCGCCCAGATCGCGATCATCCCGATGAACAGCGTAATCGACGCCAATGCCGCCGCTTCTTCCACAAACATCCGCAACATCGTCCGACTCCCTACGATATGAGAACATATGAGGAACATTGTTCCTTTTTTGTTCTAGGAGTCAAGGCACGAGAGTGGGTCAGTTTGAAGAATAACCCCTGTGGTTAATTCTGACTGGCTGACGGCCTGGCGGCGGACCTCACGGCGCGACGAAATGAAGGACAAAAGCCGCCACCACGCATGTCCCAACGGCAATGACTGCGCCTCTCCGCCGATCCGGAATAACGCCAAGGGTGAGAACCATCAGCGCCGCCAGCAGGGCAATTTTGATAAAGGCTTCCATCGCCAAAATATGCGCCTACCGTCGTCCGCTTTCCAGCCCCTTGGCCCCGGCGCGCCGCAACAAAAAAGCCCCGGGCAGCGCCCGGGGCTTCTCTGTTCCGCAAGTTCGCGAGATCAATACTTCCCGATGACCGGGCCGCCGAACCGGTAGTTCAGACGGGCGGTGACGAGATCGACGTCCTGACGGATGCGATCGGCACCGAAAGCTGCGCCGGCCGGGGTGGTGAAGTTATAGGTACGATCCTGCATGAACAGGTGATTGTACTCGACGCCAACCGACCAGTTCGGAGCGAAGGCGTATTCGAGGCCCGCACCGATGGTGCCGCCCCAACGGGTGTCGTCGCCGGTCACGCCAGCGAGCGCTCCACCGAGCGTGTTGATGCGATAGGTGTTCGAGGTCACGGCAGCGCCGCCCTTGACGTACAGCAGGACGTTGTTGACGGCGTAACCGACCTGGCCGGTGAACAGGCCGAACGCATCGACGTTGGTGTGGTTGCGGAAGCCGGGGAACACCTGGCTCACGTTGCTGCCCGAGAAGTCGGCCCAGTTGCCCTGAGCTTCCACACCGAACACGAACGTACCCGCCTGCCAGCGATAGCCGACCTGGCCACCGACCGTGCCGCCGGTCGCGTCATGCGAGCCCTCAGGCCCAATCAATCCGACAACCGAATCGCAGGAATTGCGGCTCGAACCCCAACCGCCGTTCGCACCGATGTAGAAACCGGTCCAGTCATAGACTGCAGCGATCATCGGAGGCGCCTTGGTGTAAGGACGCGCAGCGAGATCAGCAGCAACAGCCGGCGCGGCCGCGCCGAGCGCGATCAGACTGGACGTAACAAGCAACAACTTCTTCATTCTTTGTATCCGTTCCTTTTAGACAGCCCCCAAGGCCGAGGCATGCTCATAACATCGTTCGTTCGAATTACTGTAACCTCACGGCCACAACCCACACGAAACAGCCGCAGTGTGAACGTAAGTTAATGTTGTCCTGCAAGGGTTTTTCGAAACTTTGCATTGGAACCCGCCGCAAAGCATTCACATTCGGCTTTGCGGCGGTATTAGAGGACGGAACCGCTTGACGACGGCGCTTCGGTGCGGCTTGTGTCGATGAAAATGGAACCGGCAACGCGCGAAAATGTGATGAGGAGATTCGAAATGCGTAAAGCGATTCTGGCCGTGCTTGCCGCAAGCGGATTGGCCGCATTCAGCGCCGCGCCCGCCGAAGCGGTCGGCACCCGATATCCGTTCTGCCTTCAGGGAGACGAGTATCCGGGGCTGAGCTACTGCACCTTCACGAGTTACGAGCAGTGCCAGGCGACCGCCTCGGGACGGTTTCTCCAGTGCATCGCCAATCCCTATTATGTCAGCGAGAGCGAACCGCCGTCCGCCGCGTACCGTCCGCTGCCCGGCCGCGCGCTGCCGCCCGGCCCCGGCACCGGCAGATACTGACCAGTCCGCCGAGGGTTGATTACGCGATGCAAGCGCGCACGCTGAGCGACATTAGCGCGCGAACGTGATTTGACGCGGGCGCGGGTGGATCGTCTCTTTAGCGTCTGGAGATCAGTGGCCGAAGATCTGGGCTGCGACGGAGG
Source organism: uncultured Alphaproteobacteria bacterium (assembly GCA_963816815.1). Classification (GTDB taxonomy): domain Bacteria; phylum Pseudomonadota; class Alphaproteobacteria; order Rhizobiales; family Xanthobacteraceae; genus Bradyrhizobium. The sequence continues at coordinate 26,949 of CAWFMW010000058.1, read as the reverse complement.
ATTCATGCGAAGAGCATGGCTGGCGCTCATGGCGGCCGGCGCTGTGTCGGCTGCGGTTGCGATGCCCGCGTCGGCGCGCGAGTTCCCCTACTGCATCAAAGGCTGCGATTTCGGCGGCGGTGGCGGCGATTGCAGTTTCGTGTCGCTGGCGCAGTGTCAGGCAACCGCCTCCGGGCGAGACGCGTATTGCGCTGCCAATCCTTATTTCAACGCCAAGGCGGAAATGCAGACCGATCGCAGCCGCTCACACGGAAGGAGATTTTAATGCGCATCCTGGCTTTGGCAGTTTTGGCAATCGGCGCGGCCTCGGCGGCTGCTCCGGCGCAAGCACAAACGTACGATCCCAGCTATCCGGTGTGCCTGCATGTTTATGGCAGGACCACCTACTACGAATGTGCCTATAACACCCTGCCCCAATGCAACGCGACGGCGTCGGGCCGCTCGGCGCAATGCGTGATCAATCCCTATTACGCACATGCATCATCCCAACCGTCGGCACGCCGCTACAAGCGCCACTATAGCGGCTACTGAGCCTCGTCTATTTGAGGGCTAAGGCTGGGGAGTGCTGACCGACCGCAGCGGCCTATCAGGTCAGGACCAACCGGTGCGCAAGCGCGGCGTTTACTGAACGCCGCTACTCCATTTCGACGACCTGGCCGTCGACCAGCGACACCCGCCGGTCCATCCGGCCGGCCAGTTCCATGTTGTGGGTGGCGATCAGCATCGCGACCTGCGTCGCCTTCACCAGCTGCATCAGCGCCTTGAACACGTGATCGGCGGTGTGCGGATCGAGGTTGCCGGTCGGCTCGTCCGCCAACAGCGCCCGCGGCGCATTGGCGACCGCGCGCGCGATGGCGACGCGCTGCTGTTCGCCGCCGGAGAGTTCCGCCGGCCGGTGCGTCATGCGGTCGCCGAGGCCGAGATAGGCCAGGATTTCCTCCGAGCGCTTGATGGTCTCGGAACGTTTGAGGCCGCGGATCATCTGCGGCAGCATGACGTTTTCGAGCGCGGTGAATTCCGGCAGCAGCCGATGCGACTGATAGACGAAGCCGATGTCGGTGCGCCGGATCTGGGTGCGGTCGATATCGGATAGTTGCGAGGTCGGCGTGCCCGCGACATAGACCTCGCCGTCATCGGGGGTTTCGAGCAGGCCTGCGATATGCAGCAACGTCGACTTGCCGGAACCCGACGGCGCCACCAGCGCCACCGACTGTCCCGCCCACAGCGCGAGCTTGGCGCCGTTGAGAATGGTCAGCGTCGCCTCGCCCTGCCTGTACTCGCGCTTTATCTCGTGGAGATAGATAACCGGTACATCTTCCTGCCTCCTCGGCCATCTCGTCCTCACTCGTACCGGAGCGCGTCGACGGGATCGAGCCGCGCGGCGCGCCAGGACGGATAGAGCGTCGCCAGGAACGACAGCGTCAGCGCCATGATCACGACCGCGGTGGTCTCGCCGAAATCGATCTCGGCCGGCAGCCGGGAGAGGAAGTACAGTTCCGGCGAGAACAATTCGGTGTTGGTCATCCAGGACAGGAACTGCCGGATCGATTCGATGTTCAGGCAGATCAGCATGCCGACGAAGAAGCCGGTCAGCGTGCCGACCACGCCGATCGCCGCACCCGTGATCAGGAATATCCGCATGATCGAGCCCTGCGAGGCGCCCATGGTGCGCAGGATGGCGATGTCCTGCCCCTTGTCCTTCACCAGCATGATCAGGCCGGAAACGATGTTGAGCGCGGCAACCAGCACGATCATGGTCAGGATCAAAAACATCACGTTGCGCTCGACCTGCAGCGCATTGAAGAAGGTCGAGTTGCGCTGCCGCCAGTCGACCAGGAACACCGGCCGTCCGGCCGCCTCCGTCACGCTCTTGCGGAACGCGTCGATTCGATCGGGGTTGGTGGTGAACACCTCGATCGCGGTCACGTCGTCCTTGCGGTTGAAATAGGCCTGCGATTCCGGCAGCGGCATGAACACGAAGCTGGCGTCATATTCCGACATGCCGATCTCGAACACGGCCGCCACCTTGTAGGGTTTGATGCGCGGCGTGGTTCCCATCGGGGTCACCGCGCCCTTGGGCGCGACCAGCGTGATGGTGTCGCCGGCATGCAGCGACAATTGATCGGCGAGCCGGCGTCCGATGGTGACGCCCTGCCCCTCGTCAAAACCTTCCAGCGTGCCCTGCTTGATGTTCTTGGCGATCGAGGTGAGGTTGTTCAGGTCCGCCGACCGCATGCCGCGCACCAGCACGCCGGCGGCGTTGAAGGCCGAGGACGCCAGCGCCTGGCCGTCCACGACGGGTGCTGCAAGGCGGATGCCGTCGACCTGGCTGATGCGCTCGGCGACGTCCTTCCAGTCGGTCAGCGGCAATTCCAGCGGCTGCACCAGCAAATGCCCGTTGAGGCCGAGGATCTTGTCCAGCAGTTCCTTGCGAAAGCCGTTCATGACAGCCATCACGATGATCAGCGTGGCGACGCCGAGCATGATGCCGAGGAAGGAAAAGCCGGCGATGACGGAAATGAAACCTTCCTTGCGGCGCGCGCGCAGGTAACGTCCGGACAACAGCCATTCGAAGGGCGCAAAAGGCGGGGTTCGGACTGTCTCGCTCATGGTCTCATCCATTACTCGATAATCCCATGATTCGGGCCAAATGTGGCCGTAATGGCCAACATATCAGCCGCGGTGGATAAGCCTATCCCGCGATCTTCGCCACCACTTCCGCCGGGCTGAGATTCTCGCGCGAACCGTCGCTGCGCCGCTTGATCTCGAGCTTGCCCTCGGCGAGGCCCTTCGGACCGACCAGAATCTGCCAGGGGATACCGATCAGGTCGGCGGCGGCGAACTTCGCGCCGGCGCGCTGGTCGGTATCGTCATAGAGCACATCGACGCCCTTGGCCTGAAGCTCGCGATAAAGTTTCTCGCAGGCGCGCATCGACCGCAGCATCGCCCTGCTTCAGGTTCAGGATCACGGCGGTGAACGGCGCCACGGCTTCCGGCCATTTGATGCCGGCATCGTCATGGCAGGCCTCGATGATGGCGCCGACCAGGCGCGAGACGCCGACGCCGTAGGAGCCGCCATGGACCGGCACGTCGACGCCGTCGGGGCCGGCGACCAGCGCCTTCATCGCGTCGGAATATTTGGTGCCGAAATAGAAGATCTGGCCGACCTCGATGCCGCGCGTGTTGACGCGCTTGTCGGCGGGCACTTCGCGCTCGTAGCGCGCGGCATCGTGAACGTCCTCGGTCGCGGCATAGACCGACGTCCATTGCTTGATGATGTCGGTGAGATCGCCGTCGTAATCGACGTCGTCGGGCGGGATCGGCAGATCGAGCACGTCGCTGTTGCAGAACACGCCGGATTCGCCGGTTTCCGCCAGCACGATGAATTCATGGCTGAGATCGCCGCCGATCGGGCCGGTCTCGGCGCGCATCGGGATCGCCTTCAATCCCATCCGCGCGAAGGTGCGCAAATAAGCGACGAACATCCGGTTATAGGAACGGCGCGCCGCCGCCTCGTCGATGTCGAAGGAGTAGGCATCCTTCATCAGGAATTCGCGGCCGCGCATCACGCCGAAACGCGGACGCTGCTCGTCGCGGAATTTCCACTGGATGTGATAGAGATTGAGCGGCAGGCTCCTGTAGGATTTGACGTAGGCGCGAAAGATCTCGGTGATCATTTCCTCGTTGGTCGGCCCGTACAGCAATTCGCGCTTGTGGCGGTCGGCGATGCGCAGCATCTCCGGACCATAGGCGTCGTAGCGGCCGCTCTCGCGCCAGAGGTCGGCGAGCTGCAGCGTCGGCATCAACAGTTCCAGCGCGCCGGCGCGGTCCTGTTCCTCGCGGACGATCTGCTCGATCTTCTTCAGGACCCGAAAGCCCAGCGGCAGCCAGGCGTAGATGCCGGCCGCTTCCTGCCGCATCATGCCCGCGCGCAGCATCAGCCGATGCGAGACGATCTCCGCCTCTTTCGGATTCTCTTTCAGGATGGGTAGAAAAAACCGCGACAATCGCATGGGACAACTCAAGGAATCAGTGGGATACCGGAAGAGGTGCAGTGAAACCGGATCGGGTGCGAAAAGACAAGGCCGGGAAGCGTGAAAAGCCGCTGGAAACGCGGATTTCGGGCCCGTTTTGGGGCCCCACGGTCCTCTCACCTTCACAACGGCGTCATGCTCCGCGAAGGCTGGGCATCCTACGAGACCTCCATCACTGCACCTGCAATTCACTCTCCAGCGTGATCTTCTGGAAATCCGTGACCAGCGCCTCGATCTGCATCCGCCAGCGGCCGGGCAGCGGCAGCGCGACGCCGCGCACATGCCAGTAGCCGTCCGGCCCGAGCGTCGCGCGGCGCTCCATCGGCTCGATGCCGCGCTCCGGCAGACTCAGGATCAGCGTCGCCTCCTTGGCCGGCAGCAGGGCGGCGTCGCCCGTCATCAACTGCAGCACAAAATCGTTGGCGCCGACCTTGCCCGGCGAAACCAGCACCTGAAACATCGCGGCATCGGTGTGGATATGGATCGAGAGCGGCGCGGCAACGGGAGCCACGGACGCGCGCGGCGGCGGCGTGAAGCGCCAGCCGGCGACGACGGCAAGGATGCAAATGACGAGAACGCATTCCGGCACGATCGATCCCAGCAGCAGCCGGGTGTTCTTGTAATCGGCAACGACCGCGGGCGTGCAGACAAACCGGTTCAGCGCCGCAAGGGCGAGCAACAGCGATGACCAGCGCCAGCTTGATCGAGAGAAGGATGCCGTATGGGGTCTCGATCAGCGCGCGCACGCTGCCGAGCTGGATGATCGAAAGCGCCAGTCCGCTCAGCACGAGCAGCCCCACCAGCGGCACCGCCAGGCCGAAAACTGCTTGAGCGCGCGCGGCAGGTCGTCCTTGCGCCGATGCGCCATGGCCGCCAGCGGCGCCAGCGCGCCGATCCAGTAGGCCACGGCGACGCCGTGCAGGAACAGCGACGGCCGGGTCAGCCATTGCGGCGAGGCGGTCGCGGCGTGCCCGCTGGTCGCGAGCGAAAGCCCGACGCCCGCCATGGCGAGCGAGGTCAACACCCAGGCAATCGGGATGCTCGGGCTTTTCCACGCGTAACCAGGCGATCGCCATCGCGCCGATCGCGATCAACAGCGACGGCCCGAGGGTGGTGGCGAGCGCGCTCGTCCACGGCGCCGACGTCACGATGCCGCGAAGCGGAAGATTGAGAAGATCGAGACCTTGCAGGCCGAGCGAGGCCGACCGCGCTGACGAGACCGATGGCGAGCGCGCCGCGGCTGACCGTCGATCCGCTCGGGCCCTGCCCGATCCAGGCCGCGAAGAACGCGCCGCCGACGCCGACGAACAGCCCGAGATAGACCCCGATCCGCGCCAGCCAGATCAGCACCGCCAGCGGACTCGCTTTCGCCGGCGGCGCGGCCCCGGTCACGGCGCCGATCGAAAACACCATCGATCCCGCCACGGGATGGCCGTCCTGCGAGACCACGCGGTAGCTGACGATCTGCGTGCCCTGCGGCAGGTCGTCGGGCAAAACGATCAGCACCGATTGGCCGACCGCGCGGGTGGCGACGTCGCGCGTTTTGCCGGCGGCATCGATGACGCCGATCACGGCCGGCGCGACGCTCTCGTTGAAATGCAACTGCACCATCTTCGGCGGCAGCGTGAGCACGCTGCCATCGGCCGGCTCCGACGACGACAAGCGTCGCATGGGCCCACGCGGCGCTCGGCAATGCACAGCGCCGACAGCAGCGCGGCAAGGCCGGCGAGCACGCGCGCCATCGGGATTGCTTTACGGTTTTGCGATCAGCTTGAGGCCCGGCGCCGGCGTCTTGCTGCCCTCACCGTGCCCGCTGGCGCCTTCCGAGGGAATATCGATCCAGCGGCTGACGCCCTGCTCGCATTCCTGCACCACCGGAAAATACAGCGTGGTGTTCGGCTTCAGGCCCGCCGGTGAGATAGCTGGAGAAGACGAACTCGTCGAAATTGTCGTCGGCGAGCTTGCCGCCGCTCCACACCACTTCCTTGACGCCTTCGGACAGTTTGCTGCCGTGAAGCTCATACTCGGTGGCGTATTTGCCCTTGACCGTCTCGAGGGTCCAGCCCGGCTTGGGCATCGGCTTGATGCCGATCACGCCTTCCGGAATCTGCACCCGCAGCTTGACCGTCGCCGATCCCGCGCAGCCGTGCGGCACGGCGAACACCGCCTTGTAGTACGAGCCGACCGGCGCCTGCCGTTTCTCGAGGGTGACATGCGCGATTGCCGGCGAGGCCGCGAGCGCGGCAAGGGCGATGACGGCAGGAGCAATTTTCGACATAGGCTATCCCTTTATTTCTTCATGCCGGAATGATCGTGCGCCGCCGGGCGCCTGCGCACCGACGCCCTGCACGTCGAGCGACAGCGCGACCTTGCCGGCCTTCTCGAACTCCAGCGTCAGCGGCACCTTGTCGCCCTGCTTGAGCGGGTTCTTCAGATCCATCAACATCAGGTGATAGCCGCCGGGCGCCAGCTTGACGGTCTTGCCGGGCTCGATCACGAGACCCTTGTCGAGCGGACGCATGGTCATGACGCCATTGTTCATCGCCATCTCGTGAATTTCGACCTTGCCCGCGATATCGCCGGCCCCGCTGATCAGCCGGTCCGGCGCCGCGCCCTTGTTCTCGATCGTCAGAAAGCCGCCGGCGATCTTCGCGCCGCCGGGCGTCGCCCGGCTCCAGGCCTGCGTGATGACGAGATCGCCGGCCTTGATCTCCTGGGCGTGCGCGGGCGCACCCAAGGGAGCGCAACAGGGCGGCGAAGGCGAAGAATTTCAGAACGGGTTTCATCGTATGTCTTTCAATTTATGAAGTACGGCCGGCGCAGCGGGCGACCAGGCCCGCTGCTGCCTTAACTTGAGTAGGCAAAGTTAATATTCACAATAGCGGGAGCGCGTCTTTATTTGCTCGCGACCCTTTGCCGGTCCAGCCATTTTTCCAGGTCGGGTATTTCGGCCGAACCTTCGATCGTGGTGACCGTTCCGTCCCGCGCGATCAGCAGCGTGCGTGGGATCTCGCCCTGCCAGGCCGGGTCGATCTCGAACCGGAGGCGTTCGACAAAGCCATCGCTGAACAGCCAGTTCTCCGCGGTGCCAAGCCCGGCCTTCTCCAGCATGCCGCGCGCGGCACCGGGCAGGTTCGGAACGAGATCGGCGCTGATCATCACCACATCGAGCTCGGAATGGTCCTTCATGAATTGTCCGAGCAGCGGCAATTCGATCTTGCAGGGGCCACAGGTGACGCCCCAGAAATGCACCAGCGTCGGACGCCCCTTGTGCGAACGCAGCATTTCCTGCCAGCTTCCCCGCACGAACGGCTTGAGCTCGGACGACGCCTCCGCTGCCGGCGCGGCGGCCAGGGAGGCAAACAGGAATATGGCAGCCAGCAGGCGTTTCATGATCCGTCTCCGATCGGCAGCAGGCGGTATCCGTCGGCCTTGGTCATCCAGGAAAGATAGGTCGCCTGTCCGTCGTTGACCAGCAGCGGGTGGTCGGATGTGTCCGTCGTCGAGGCAATGGTGACAGGCTTCGACCAGCTCTTGCCCTCATCATGCGAAATCATCGCGTTGACCGAGGTCTTCTCGCCGTCGAACTCCTTCCAGACCATGGTGGCGCCGCGCGGGCCCGTCAGCACGTACGGCCGCGTCGGGTTGCGGTCGGAACGGCCGAGCGGAAGCGGATCGGAAAAGGTCCGGCCCTCGTCATCGCGAGCGGGCGTAGAACAGCCCCTTGCGGGCCTTGCCGTTGGTGTACCACGCCACATGATAGGTGCCGGCCGGCGAGATCGAAAGGCTGGGGCCGTGATGCGGGCACGCGGAAATCTGCCAGTCGTCGTTGCTGACGCGGCGAACCTCGCCCGGCGTCGCTGGATCGGTGAACGTCATGACGGCGTGATCCCGCACGCCGCCTTCGAAGATGTTCCTGAACACCAGCACGGGACGGCCGGGCCCGGCGAACGCGAGGCCGAGCCGGCAGCATTCGCAGGTGTTGTCGCTGGCAATCCGCGCCTCGGTGTAGGTCGCGCCGCCGTCCTTCGATGACGCGAAGAACACCCCTGCGCCTTCGTATTTCCTGCCCTCCTGCTGCGCGGGCACGCGGTTGCGCTTGTCGATCCAGGCCGCGAACACCGATCCGTCCGCATCGAGGCCGAGCGCCGCAAAGCGCTGGCTCTCGTTATTCGAGGTGATCGGCTGCAACTCGGCAAAGCTCCGGCCGCCGTCGATCGACCTGGTGGCGAGCACCTGGCCGTTGAACGCCTTGTCCCGGAAGATCGAAAACGCCAGCGCGATGCCGCCGGTTTTCTCGACGACGATCTGGGGACGCGCATCCGGCCCCCAGTCGAGGTTGAGCTTCTTCCTGGTCACCTGAACCGGCGTCGAAAAGCTGTGCCCCAGATCCTTCGAGCTCGCCACCGAGATCCGGCCGCCCGCCGTCCAGGCCAGCCAAAGCGTGCCGTCGGACGCGAAGGCCGGCGTCACCTTCGAGGCGCAACGCAGTTCGACCTCCTCGCACGCCGCTTCCGAGGCATGCTGATGATGACTCATCTGCGCTTGCGCCGTGGTCTGGCAAAGCGAAAACGCGAGCGTCGCGAGCAAACTCATTCGCAGCATGGCCGTACTCCTCCTGCAGGGTTGTCCTATCATTTGAACGCCAGCTTTATTCCCGCCACGAACGCGCGCGGCGAGCCGGCGTAGATCGAGCCGGTGGTGTTTGCCAGCACGTTCGCGAGGTTTTGAACGCCGGCGGCGGTGACCGAGTTGCCGATGTTGTTGGCGGAAGCAACATAGGTGCGGTCGAACACGTTCCTGACTTCGGCATACATGCTCAACGACTTGAAATAATCGGACTTGAGGTCCGTGTTGTAGTGGACGTTGAGATTGACCAGTTCGTAGCCGGGCGCCTTCAGGAGATTGGCGTTGTCCATGTAGAACGAATCCTTCCACTGGACCTCGACGAACGCCCCGAGGCCTGCGAGCGGCCCCCACATCTGATCGTAGCCGAGCCGCGCCGTCAGTTCGTGCGGCGAGACGCCGGGAATCTTGTTGCCGGCGCGGTTGAAGCTGAACGTCGCGCCATTGACTAAATTCTCGGTGTATTCGGTGTAGACCTCGTCGAGATAGGTATAGGCGGCCGAGAACCGCCAGCCGGGATAGAACTTCCAGTCGGCGGCAAGCTCCACGCCGCGATGCTCCGATTTCGGTGCGTTGAACGTGAAGCTTGCATTCTGTGCGCCGACCTGGGTGGCCTGTGAAACCAGCTCGTTCTTGAAGAATTCGTAGAAGCCGGTCGCGCTGAATTTGAGCGTGTTGTTCGGCGTCCAGTCGAATCCGATGTCGTAACCGAGGTTCTGCTGCGTCTTGAGCTGCGTATTGTTGCCGTTCCGGCCGTCAGAGAGGATAAAGAGGTTGCCTACCTGCGGCGTGCCGTAGCCGGTGGCGACACGAGCGCGGAACAGCCACTCCGGGTTCAGCTTGTAGAGCAGCGCCAGTTCGGGCGCCGTATTCTGGAATTGCCGGTCGGCGACGATCGGTACCCCCGGCGTCGCTATCGGGACATTAGGCGTGCCGTAGGTATAAGAGGTGTTGATCCCCTTGAGATGGGTCGCTTCCCATCCGATGCCGGCAACCGCCGTCAGGTTCGACGTCAGCTTGAGTTCTTCACGCGCGCGAACGCCATAGTTCGACGTATCGCTCCAGGAATTGCTCGCCAAAAGGCCGAGCTTCGCGTTGCCCCCCGGCATGACGTTGCGGTTGTCGCTTGACGCCGTCAGCGTGTTGTAGAACGCGCCGAAATACGTCGTCGATTCCAGCCCGAATATCTCACCACGCTTGGTTACGTCGCTCATGTAGTTGTAGGACGGGAAATCGCCGATGGAACTGGTGGCTCCCGTGGGCTGGCTGATATTGCGGTCGTCGAACACGAACTGGTTGCGCCAGGTGGTGGTGTTGTCGAAATCGTGTTCCCAGCGACCGCCGACGATGGTGCGGCGATCCTCGCGGCCAAGCCCCGCCTGCACCGCGGTGAGCGAACTCTTCGTGCCGTTGAAGCCGTTGTTGAACAGCGACACCGACCCGCAGCCTGCCACGCCGGCCATTTCGCAGCCCTGCTGGAAGGGGTTTTGATAATACTGGTTAAGCGACAGCCGGACCGGAAGGCGGGTGTCGAGATTGTTGTTGATGAATTTTACCGTGAAACGGTCGTCAGGCGTGGCGTGCAACGTGCCGAGAAAATTCACCGTCTGGGTATTGAACCAGCTGTTCTGGATAAACCCATCACCCCGCGCGTCGCTGGCAAACAGCGAGTATTCGAAATTGCCGACCTTCTTGCCTGCAGCCAGATAATTGTTGAGGTAGCCGAAGCTGCCGCCATCGACGCCGTATTCGACCCCGTCGATCGAGCCGCCCGGACGGGTGCGGAAATTCAGCGCGCCGCCGGTGGCATAATTGCCATAGAGCGCCGACGACGGCCCGCGGATGACATCGATCGCGCCATAGGCGCGCGGATCGATCAGGTCGCTGCGGGAAAGCCCGTCGGGCTGCGTGACCGGAAAGCCATCGTCGAAGATCACGAGGTTGCGGATACCGAAACCATTCCGGGCATTGGAACCGCGAATCGAAATGCCGATATCGCGCGGCCCGTTGCCCTGCTTCACTGATATGCCGGGGCTCTCCCGCAGCACGTCGGCCACGGTAACCGCCGGCCGGTTGTCCCACTGGCTGCGATCGATGGTCGTCTCGGTCTGGCCGGTGGGCGCCTGATAGAGCAGCGCGCGCGCCACGCTCGGAGTAATGCCCGCGGTCAGAGAGGACGATGGCGCTGGGGTGGCCGAAGGCGGCCGCGCCTGCGTCCGGGCGGACGAACGGACCGCCGGCTTGCGGGCTGCTGGCCTGGCGGTCGTCCCGCGCGGAGCCTCGACGGTCACCGCCGGCAGCGACGTCTGGGCCTCTGCAGCCGACGGCACGAGCGAGAGCGCGCCGCCGAGCACAACGAGGCTCGCGCCACCCAAGGCATGATAACGATACATAAGATATTCCTGACACCGGCTCTTTGACCGGCTTGAATGACTGCACCAACCGGCACGGCAATCGCCGCACCGGTCATCGGGTGTTCAAGGTCGTCAGGAAATGGCGGGAGGCGCGCGGGCCTGCGCGTGCGAACCGGCGCGAGCGTTCGTCAGCCGGAAGGCAAAGTCTAACCAGGCCACCCGCTCGGCAACCCGATCGACGGCGATCGCAGCGTACTGCGGCACGTCGACCGGCGCGCCGGTCTGCAGCACGCTGCAAACGGAACAGCATCCGTCATGGGCGCGGTGGCCGGTCTGGTCGGTTTGCCCTGCACCGGACGCCGCATTGCCGTGGCAGATGACGGCGCCGGCTAGCGGATCGGAGGCCGCGATGGTCGCCGCCCAGCACGCGCCGATCGGTGCAAAAATCTGCACCGCCAAGGCAATCAGGACAATTGGCAGAAAATTCTTCAGCCGGCGCATCGCAATCCCATCCACTCCAGACCTTAATCACCTTGAGAGTCCGAAGTCGAGATCAGGTTCCCGGAACTATGTTGCCGCTTTAGGGAGGAAACCCGGCGAAAAGCGACGCGTTTTGCAGCAATTGAGGGGCACCCTACCCTGATACCAAGCTACGGGTGAACTGCAGCTAAATCCACAACTATCGGTAGCAACTTCCCAATCATTTCGCAGAATGCTGGAATTTTGAACAAAGGTTGCCGAAAATGGTGACAAGACGAAAAAGATGGTCTACCAATCCAACCTCAGGCTGGCCGAGAGGCTCAAGCTTGGTGGTCCAAGTCTCGGGAGGAGCCCTGACGCGCACAAGCAGCGTCGCCTCGACAATCAAGATCAAATCCAAGTTTTCGAGGAAATTAAGGGTCGACACAATTTTTGGAGCAGGGCTTAGCGCCCTGCTCTTTTTTTTCGAGAGCATCTTGTTTTCAAAGCCATCTTTTTTCGAGACGATCACGAACGGCAATGATGGCATCGCCAAATCCAATCGAGCGAAGTTTTGAACTGGCTGCCGAGCGTTGCGAGGATCTGACGCCGCTGGTCTATCGCCGGCTGTTCGACGCGCATCCCGAAGCGCGGACGATGTTCCGCACCGAGGGCAGCGAACTCGTCAAGGGTTCGATGCTGGCTTTGACGATCGATGCCATCCTCGATTTCGCCGGAGAACGCACCGGCCACTTCCGCATCATCGCAGCGGAGATTTCCTCGCACGACGCCTACGGAACATCGCGCGAATTGTTCATCGCGTTCTTCGGCATCATCGCGCAGACGCTGCGCGAGATCGTCGGAGCGGACTGGTCGGACGACATCGATGCGGCGTGGCGGAAGCTGCTCGGCGACATCGAAAGTTTCGTTGCAGCGCAATGAACCAATAAGCACCGAGACTCCCGAAGCTCATTGATACTGGCGATCAAGTCGGCCGGTAGCGCGAATGCGCCGAGTGTGAAACACTGCCTCGATCCGCGGTGCGTGCAATCGACGCCGTCGGTTAAAAAACAGCGAGGGAGCGAACGATGTCTGGGACAGAGAAATCCTCTACGACAAGGCGTAATCTTCTTCAGACGGCGGCGGTGGCCGGCGCATCGACCGCCCTGCTCGGCGGGTTGGGCATCAACCCGGCGATGGCGGCGGTGGCACGGTCGGAAAAGCCGCTAAAGGCGGCATTCTCCAATGCCGGCCTGCAGGCCACCTGGTGCGCGCAGGGCAAGCAGGCGGCGGAATGGTGGGGCAAGCTGTTCAACGTCGAGGTGACCTGGTTCGACGGCCAGCTCGACGCGGTCAAGCAGCGCGCCGCGATCGACAACATGGCATCGCAGAAATGGGATTTTGTCGCCATCCAGGCGTTCGGCATCGGCACGTTGACCCAGCCGGTGAACAAGATGATCGACGCCGGCATTCCCGTGATCGACATGGACACGCTGATCGCCCCGCTCGACCAGATCAAGGTTCATTCGTTCCTGGCGCCCGACAATGAGTTCATGGGCGCGTCGGTGACGCAGGCGCTCTGCAACGCCATCGGCGGCAAGGGCAAGGTCATCATGACGCAAGGCGCGCTCGGCCATACCGGCGCGCAGGGCCGCGCCAAGGGTTTCGAGTTCGTCATCAAGCAGTTCCCGAACATCGAGGTGCTCGATACCCAGCCCGCGGATTGGGACGTCTCAAAGGCGGCCCGGCTGTGGGAAACCTATCTGACAAAATACCCGCAGATCGATGCGGCCTTCTTCCACAATGACGACATGGCGCTGGCCGCCGCCAACATCATGAAGGCACGCAACCGCACCAACATCCTGATCGGCGGCGTCGACGCCATGCCGCCGGCGATCCAGGCGGTGAGCGAAGGCCGCATGTTCGCGACCGTCCGCAACCCCTCGTGCCGCATCCATGGTGGCGCCATCATCGCCGGCGTTGCCGCGGTGACCGGCGGCGAGAAGAGCGGACAGGGTATTCCGAAGCATGTCATTACGGACGGCCCGGTGGTGACCAAAGCCAATGCGGCCGGCATGCAATGGATGGAGGACCACTTCCTGATCTGAGCCAGCATGTCCAGCGGACTTAAGCCCATCCTTGAACTGCACGACATCACAAAAGCCTTCGGCGGCGTCGAGGCGCTTCGTGGGGTCGACTTCGCGCTCTCACCCGGCGAGATCCATGGTCTCGTCGGCGAGAACGGCGCCGGGAAAAGCACGCTGATGAAGATCATCGCCGGCGTGCATGCGGATTTTTCCGGCCGGTTCGTTCTGGACGGCCGGGAGACCCGCTTTCGCTCGGTCCGCGACGCGCATGCAGCCGGGATCGCGATGGTGCATCAGGAGCTCAGCGTCGCGCCGGACCTGACGGTGGCCGAGAACGTGTTTCTGGGCAACCAGCCCACCAACCGCCTGGGCCTCGTGCAATGGCGGCGCATGGCGCGCGAGGCCGGCGAGCAATTGAAGCGGTTTGGCATCGACGTCGATCCGATGTCGCGGCTCGGCGACCTGCCGATCGGGCTGCAGCAGCTAATCGAAATCGCCCGCGTGCTGTCTTCGGGCGCCCGCATCATCATCCTCGACGAGCCGACCTCGGCGCTGTCGCCGCCGGAAGTGGAACGGCTGTTCGCGACGCTGAAACAGTTGCGGGACGAAGGCACCAGCATCGTCTTCATCTCGCACTTCATCGAGGACATCCTGCGTATCTCCGATGTCGTGACCGTGTTCCGCAACGGCCGGAAGGTCGCGGAGACCACAGCATCGGGGACGAGCAAGCCGGCGCTGATCGAGGCGATGATCGGCAAGGGCCGCGAGGCGCTGGAAGAGACCTACAGCCACGACATCATGCTGCCGCCACCGGCCGATCAGCCGGTGGTGCTGAATGCGAGCGGGCTGTCGCTGGCACGCAGCCTGCGGGACGTTTCGTTCGATGTCCGCGCCGGCGAAGTTCTCGGCATCTATGGTTTCATGGGATGCGGGCAGCTCGAACTGGCAAGGATCCTGTTCGGCAAGCTCAGGCCGGACCAGGGCTCGCTGGCGATTGCGGGCGAACAAAAAGCCTTTCGCAGCACGGCCGGTGCCCGCCGCGCCGGGATCGCGTTCGTGCCCGAGAGCCGGCGCGACATGCTGTTCCTGCAGGAGCCGGTCTACAAGAACGTCTCAATCAGCATCCTCGACCGCATTTCGTCCCTGCTGCTCAAGCCATCGCGCGAGCGCGCGATTGCCGCCCGGCAGGTCGAGCAGCTCCACATCCGCCCCGCCGCGGTCGATCTCGACCTCGGCATGCTGTCCGGCGGCAACCAGCAGAAGGTGGCGCTGGCGAAATGGCTGAGTTATCCGCCGCGGCTATTGGTGCTGTGCGAGCCGACCCGCGGCATGGACGTCGGCGCCAAGAACGACGTCATCCACATCGTCCGGGATCTGCGCGCCAAGGGGCTCGCCATCATCGTGCTCTCCACCGAACCCGAGACGGTGCTGTCGCTCGCCGACCGCGTCATCGTGCTCAAGCGCGGCGTGGTGGTGCGGGAATTTGCCAACGAACAGATCAGCAAGGACCGCCTGCTCGAAGCGGCGTGAGGAGACCGGCATGAGTTCAGGGGAAAGCGCAGTCGCCGTGGATCGTAAACCGCCTCGCGGGCTCGGCGCGATGCTGCGCTCCCAGATGCGCAACATCGCGCCGTTCCTGACCCTGATCTGCCTGTTCGGCTTCTTCGCCGCCGCCAGCCCCTCTTTTGCAACGCTCGACAATTTCGGCAACATCCTGACGCAGATTTCGGTCACTGGCATCATCGCCGTCGGCCTCACCTTTGTGATCCTGTGCGCCGAAATCGATCTGTCGATCGCCGCCATCGCCAACGTCACCGGCATCGCGGTCGCCTATTTCACGCTGCAGGACTCCTACGTCAACATCGCCAACGTCCCGATGCCGGGATGGGCCGCGATCCTGCTGGCGCTGGCGCTGTGCGCCCTGCTCGGCCTCGTCAACGCGTTCGGGCTGACGGTGATCGGCATCCCCTCCTTCATCATGACGCTGGCGATGATGCAGATCGCGGCCGGCGTATCGGCGCTGCTGGTGCGCGGACAGATCGCCTACAAGGTGCCCCCGCTGGTGACGGCGCTGGGATCGACATCGATCGGCGGCATTCCCTGGATCGTTATCGTGGCAGCGCTAATGCTGCTCGGCGGCCATCTGGTGCTGACCTACACCCGCTTCGGCCGCTACGTCTACATGGTCGGCGGCAACCGAGAGGCGGCGGAATATTCCGGCCTCAACGTCAAACTCATCCTCGGCAGCGTCATGGTGATCTCGGCGGTCTGCTCGGGGATCGGCGGCATGCTCGGGGTGGCGCATTTCGGCAGCGCGCAGCAGAACGAGTTCGATACGTATCTACTGGATTCGATTGCTGCGGTGGTAGTCGGCGGCACCAGCCTCTTTGGCGGCCGCGGCGGCATCGGCAACACGATCGTCGGCCTGTTCGTGCTCGGCGTCCTCAACAACGGGCTAGACCACGTTAACATCGACAGTTTCTTGAAGATATTGATCCGGGGGCTCATCCTGCTGGCGGCGCTGATCATCAACGTTTATGCGCAGCGGTTGCGGGAACGGGCGGTGGAATAGCTGGAACCAGTCCGGGGCCGGGCTGTTGGAAACGATAAGGACGACCATTCACCAGTGCAAGTATACCTGCAACTGGCTTTCTCAGGAGATCAGGCATGATTTCACGCCCATTCGTTGGTCTGGCACTGGCTGCTGCTGTGGCATTTTCCGGTCCCGCCTCGGCGAAGGACCGCGCCAACCCGATCAAGATGTTCGACTCCGACAATGATGGCACCCTCGATCTGGCCGAGGTGAAGAAGGCCGCGTCCGCCATGTTTTCCAAATTGGATCCGGATCGGGATGGCACGCTCGACGCGCGTGAGCTGCGCGGCCGGCTGAGCGCCAGGGAGTTGGCTGCAGCCGATCCTGACCATGATGGCACGCTGACGCTGGACGAATATCTTGCTGTCGTCGAGCAGCGCTTCAACGCAGCCAATCCGGACAAGGATGGAACGTTGGACGCCAAGGAATTGAAATCGCCCGCCGGACGGGCCCTGCTGCGGCTAATGAAATAGCGCTAACGGCCTGCGAGCAAACTCCCTCCGGTAGCGCTCACTTGGCAAAATCCGGCTGCCATTCGCAGGCTTCGCGCGCCGCTTTCGTCACAGCGCCGATCGTGGGGAACGAAGCTGTTTCCACCATCATGGCACGCGCGAGCCGCAGGCTGCGCGCCTCGCAAATGGCCCGCTGCCTTGGATCCTCGATCAGTTCGAAATCCGCATTGTGCGCCAGCCCGAGAATGCGGCGGATGATCTTCGCCGCCGCAAATCCCACGATGTCGCCGAACAGCCGCGCCATATAGGCCTGCCGCTCGGCCTCCAGGCGCGCCGCACCGGCAGCACCTGGAAATAGCGACAGGGGATAGGCGTCGCCGCGACCTTCCGTGCGCCAGAGTTCAAGGAACTCGTGGGAAAACTCGGTCCACACGTTTTCGATCGTTTCCAGCACCCAGACCTCGAACAGCCGCCGCTCGCCCGGCGAGCGCTCGTGGCCGGCGGAAGCCAGATAGCTCATCAGGAGATTGGCGATGACGGCTCCGATATCGAAGCCCATCGGTCCGTAAAACGCGAATTCGGGATCGATCACGACGGTCGAGCCTTCCGTCACCATGATCGAGCCGGTGTGGAGGTCGCCGTGGATCAGCGCTTCCGGTGCGTTCAGGAACTTGAGCTTGAGGCGCGAAATCGCGGCGTGCAGGTCGAGGTCTTCCCGAAAGGCCGCCGCCGCCGCGTCGAGCCACGGCTGCGTCCAGCGGTTCTGCTCGGCCACACGATAGGGATCGGTGAAGATCAGGTCCTCGGTAATCTTGCAGAGCGCATGGTTGCCCGCGAACGCTGCGATCCCCTCTTTCTTCCTCGCGGCAGGAAGCGCGAGGTCGGACGAGAAGAACAGCGTGCGCGCCATGAAGGTCGCGATGTCCCCGACAAAGCGCGGATAAAGCGTGCCGGCAATCAGCCCCTTGCGCATGATGACATGCGGCTCGATCAGCTCCATGACGACGAGCGCGAGCCCCTCATTGTGGTGCAGCACATCAGGCACCAGTCCGGGCGCCAGCCGCGCCTGATGCGTCAGCGCCAGATATTCGTAATGCGAGCGCGACAGTGGCAACGGCCAGCTCTCGCCGACGAGCCGCACGTAAGGCAGCGCCTGTTTGACGGCGACACCGCCCGCAGTCCCCTTGACGATGAACACGAGATTGAGGTTGCCGTCGCCGATCTCGCTGATCGTCCAGGAAGCAGGTACGTCGCCAAGCCGAGCGGCAACCGCGGGAAGCCCTGCGAGGTAATCCCGCAGGTCGGCCTCATGAAGAATCCGATATTCGTCCTGCGAGGGATTTCGTTGCTTTGAACTCATCGCAAAACTGCCCTCGTGCCGGCGCAGGAGGTCCCACGCACTCCCGCTTCAGGAAATTCGATCCGATGTCGGTCTTTTCTTGACCGGATCATAATCGCAAAACGCAGCCAGCGACCAGCGATCACCGTCCGCATTTGACTTAGGGTCTCAAATGAGTTGCGCGAGCCAGATGGTGTGGCCGCCGCAGTCAGGGTCCTCAACGATATGCGACACCACGCGAAACCCGTTCCGATCGAGCAACGAACGATATTCGGCCGCATCAAGGCTCGCGTGATACAGCGGCTCGCCCGCGAAACTCCCGATCGCCTCCCCATGCGCGGGACCGCTCGTGAACATCAGCGTCGCCTGGGGCGACGCATGCGCGCGAAACACCGGAAACATGTTGCGCTGGTCGTCATGGCAGAGGTGAAAGAAACTGTCCCACGCCAGGATGCCGGAAAACTTCCGCGACAACGCAAGCTTGCGCATATCGGCGACGATCCATTCCTGCGCGGGAAAGTGCCGCCGGCAGGCATCGACCATGGCCCGTGACGAGTCGACACCAACGACGGGATGACCAAGCTCGATCAGATACGCGGCCATTGGCGCTGCGGCGCCGCACCCGATGTCGATGATCGGCGCTTCCAGTGGCAACAGCGCCCGGAACCGGTCGAGCCAGGCCATTTCAACTAACCTGGTCTGTCCGCGACTCTCGATCCAGTCCGATGCCTTGCGCTGGTAGAGATCGATGATCCGGGTCGCTTCTTCCGACGCCATTTGGGAACTCGCGCGCCACGTGTCGACCAGGCCTAGAATGTTTCCCGTTCCAGGAAGTTCGACCCGATGTCGGCCTTTTTCTTCACGGGGTCGTAGTCGCAAAACACGCTATCGGCGACCAGCGTGTAGCTCGGGAAGATCGTGTCCTTGTTCAGCTTGACCGACGTCAGGCCGATGACGGCGGTCTGCTTGCCGCCATTCCATTTGAACGGGGTCGTGCTCGGCGCCTTCTCGCAAGCCGCCACCGCTTCCGCAAAGACCGAACTCTCCACAAAGGCTTTCACCGTCCGAAGCTGGCCCAGCGTCTTCCAGTTCATGTAGAAGGCGCCGGCAAGGCCTGCGGCGAGCAGAACCACAAGCAATAATAAAATGCGCTGAAAATTCATTCATTTCCCCTAGCCGGAAGAGACGCAAAATTAACCGATCTCGCCGGATTTGTCAGAACTCGAATACTAGTCAAGGAACCGTCTGGCGGACTATTGCCGCGATAGCATAGATGTGACTAACGGTATCATTCGGCCCCTAAATCGGATCAGGGACATCCGGTGACGACAGACGATCCAGACGCGGTTGCATTGCGGCCCACCGTCATCGGCGGCGCCCGCCAGGACGACGACTATGAGGTGGTTTGGCGCGGCTTCCCGGTCGGACGGATGATGAAGCAGGCGGATGGTCCACACTGGTGGTGGGCTTGCACCGTCTATGGGCTGCCCCCCACCCCCAATGACCGCGGGCCCGCCATCAATTACAAGGACTGTCAGGTCCGCTTCCGTCTGGCCTGGAGCAGAATCAGGCCCACCCTGACCAATGAGACCATCCAGACTGCGATGCAGCACGCCGAAGGGCTGCTGGAACAACAAGCGGCCAAGGGAGCAGCGCCCAAGGCGCCTGAGCCGCTTCAGGTTCTGGAGAACCATCGCGCAGCGCCCCGGCACCGGGTATTGAAGGCGGGATCCATCGAGTTCAACGGCGGCGTCATCGACTGCACCGTCCGCAATGTATCGGACACCGGCGCTCAGCTTGAAGTCGCCAGTCCGGCCGGGGTTCCAGAAAGCTTCTGGTTGGTGATCCCCGGTGAACACGCCCGTCGTTACTGCCGGGTAGCCTGGCGAACGGATAAACGGGTAGGCGTCGCGTTCGACTAGGCGGGAATGCGATGTGGGCTTGCAGCCCATCCGCGCCATAACCGGCGCGCCCTGATCGGTGCCGGGAGCGCCCTCGCCGTCCTAATGCTTGCCCTCATTTGAACGAGGCGCTTTCTCCTCATGCGTCGTCAAAGTCCCAGTCGTTCGGCGCACACCGGAGATCGGAGACGCTTTCATTTCCGGCTGCGAAAGATGTGCGGCAACGGAACGGTTCCTGTTGAGTGGAGTTTGCCCGGCACCGCAATGCTCCTGATTGGCGTCGCAGGCCATCAGGCAGTTGGTCTCCTCCATAGCGGATGGATCCATCGCGACGGCCGATCCACCGACCGATGCAAGCAGCAAAATGATTGGAACGACGCTGCGCGGCATTGTGCCCATTCCCTAGAACGGCAGCCCCATCAGCCGCGACAGCCGTTCGACGTTCAGATAGCCCTGATAATACGCCCACATCCCGATGCCGAAAACCACGCCCGAAATCAGCGTGGTCCAGAGCAGTTTATACCCCATCCGCGCCAGCACCGGCGCGCCGGGATCGGTGCCGGGCGCGCCCTCGCCGTCCTCGTGCTGGCTACGGACGCCGAACGGCAGCGTCACGAACAACACGACCCACCAGAGCACGAAGTAGATCGCAAGCGCGGTCGAGAGGCTGTAGGCCATCAGATCATGCTCCGATTTGATCGGATCATGATCTGATCTTCTCCTTTGAGCATGATCTCCGCGCAAACGCGTTCCGCGTTTGTCGCGAGGGAAAACCGGTATCCACTTTTCCGGATCATGCTTTAAGCCTGTTCGATTTCGACGAGCGCGCCGGAAAAATCCTTCGGGTGGAAAAACAGCACCGGCTTGCCGTGGGCGCCGATCTTCGGCACGCCATCGCCCAGCACGCGCGCACCCTCGCTTATCAGTTTGTCGCGCGCGGCGATGATGTCGGGCACGTCATAGCAGATGTGGTGAATGCCGCCGTCGGCGTTGCGCTCGACGAATTTGGCGATCGGCGAGGCCTCGCCGAGCGGCTGGATAAACTCGATCTTGGTGTTGGGCAGCGTCACGAACACGGTGATGACGCCATGCTCCGGCAGCGGCACCGCGCCGGAGATTTCCGCGCCGAACGCGCCGCCATAGATCTTCGCGGCCTTTTCCGCGTCCTTGACCGCGATCGCGACATGATTGAGCCGGCCCAGCATGACACTCCACTCCCTGCTTCGACGCGCATTTCCGCGAGAGCCCGCCGGCTCGCCGGAAAACGCCTTGTACCTCAAACCGTCAGAACATGAACGAGGCAAATCGGCTTCTTGCCCCACTGTTCGTTGATGACGGCCCGCACCGCGCGGCGCACCAATTCCGCCGTCGCGTCCGCATCGCGCCGCCGCGCTCGCGGCAGGTTTTCCACCGTCGAGACCACCGCATCGAACACGATCTCGTCGATCACCTCGCCGGCCGCATTCTTCTCGGGAATGCCGACGAGATCGACCTCGGGATCGTCAGCCAGTTCGCCCTTGTCCGTCACGGCGATCGCCACGAAGGCGCAGCCGGCAAATCCCATCCGGCGCCGCTCGACCACCGCGCGGGATTTTGAGTCTTCCAGGATATTGCCGTCCTTGTAGAGCCGCCCCGACGGCAGTTCGTCGATGACTCCAGGGTCGCCCGGTCCGAGCTTGACCAGATCGCCATTGCGAATGGTCAAGACTTTCGGCACGCCGGCGGTACGCGCCAGCTTGGCGTGCTCGGACAGATGCAGCGCCTCGCCATGGACGGGGATCAGGATCTGCGGGCGGACCCATGAGATCATGTCGCGCAGTTCGTCGCGGCGCGGATGGCCGGAGACGTGGACCAGATCAGTGCGATCGGTAATGACCTCAATGCCCTGGCTGACCAGGCCATTGATGATGGCGCCGACCGCCTTCTCGTTGCCGGGGATGGTGCGTGAGGAAAAGATCACGCTGTCGCCCTTGTTCAGCGTCACCTGCGGATGATCGTTGTTGGCGATCCTGGCCAATGCCGCGCGCGCCTCGCCCTGGCTGCCGGTGCACAGCGCCAGCACCTTGTCCGGCGGGAAATGCCCGTAATAATCGGCGCCGCGGAAATTCTGCACGCCGTCGAGATAGCCGGTCTCACGGGCGACCTGCACGACGCGCTCCATGGCGCGGCCGACCACCACCACCTCGCGATCGGCGGCCTTGGCGGCGTCCGCCACCGCTTTCAAGCGCGCGACGTTGGAGGCAAAGGTCGTGACCGCGACCCGGCCCTTGGCCGCCTTCACCAGCTTGGCGATGGTGGCGGCAACTTCGGTCTCCGAGGGCGAGCGCCCTTCCCGCACCGCGTTGGTGGAATCTCCGACCAGCGCCAGCACGCCGGCATCGCCGAGCTCGCGCAGGCGGCGCTCGTCGGTCGGCAGGCCGATGATCGGCGTCGGGTCGATCTTCCAGTCGCCGGTATGGAGCACGGTGCCGACGGAGGTATGGATGGCGAGCGCATGCGATTCCGGAATCGAGTGCGCGACCGGGATGAATTCGACGGTGAACGGCCCGAGTTCGATCCGGCCGCCCGATGGCACCACGGTCACGGGAATCTTCGGCGGATTGCGCTCTGAGGCGCATTTGGCCTCGAACAGCGCGGCGCTGAACTTGGTCGCATAGATCTTGCATTGCAGCTTCGGCCAGAGATCGATGATGGCGCCGAAATGATCCTCATGGGCGTGCGTCAGCACCAGCCCCATCAGGTTCTTGCGCTCCTTCTCCAGGAAGCGGATGTCGGGCATGATCAGGTCGATCCCCGGCAGATGCTCCTCGTCGCCGAAGGAGACGCCGAGATCGACCGCGAGCCAGGACCGCTGGTGGCGGTTGCCGAGCCCGTAGATCGACAGGTTCATGCCGATCTCGCCGACGCCGCCGAGCGGCGCAAAGGTCAATTCATCCGGCCGCGCCATCAGGCTGCTCCTACCGACGCTGCCGCACCAAAATAGACTTCACCGGCCGTGATCGGCATGCGCCCGCCATCCGCAGTGCGAACGATCAGGCAGCCGGTATCATCGATCGTATCGAATGTGCCTTCCACCTTCGTGGTTCCGGTCTGGATTGCGACCGGCTCGCCGACGCCGAAGGCGCGCTCCAGCCACAGCTTTCGGATCTCGCCGAAGCCGCGGCCATTGTCCCAGATGCCGCGGAACTCGACCCAGGCATCCGACAGCGCGGCGAACAGCTCCTCCGCACCGACATGGACGCCCAGCGCGGCCAGCGAAATGGCCGGCGTCGGCGTGCCCTCGGGTGCGGCGATAATGTTGGTGCCGATCCCCGCCACGACGGCGAGGCCACCGTCTGTCATGGCCTCGGCCTCCACCAGCAAGCCGCAAAGCTTGTGCCCGCGGACCAGAATGTCGTTCGGCCATTTCAGGAGATAGTTCAATTGATCCGATCCGGCCAGCCGCAGCTTGGCCTCTACGCTGACACGTTGCAGCGCGCTTTCATGCGCCAAACCAAAGGCGAAGCCCATGGTCGCCGCAACGGCGGGAGAAACATTCATGACCTCGAGCACGCTGCTGGCGAGGTTGCCACGCGGCGCGACCCAGGCGCGCTGCCGGCGGCCACGGCCCGCAGTCTGCAGCGTGGTGACGAACCAGGTCGAGCCACGCTCGCCTTGGCGCGCGTGCCCCATGGCTTCCGAATTGGTCGAACCGGCCTGATCGAAGACAGCGAGACGGTAGCCCGCCGATATGGCCTTGGGTCCGAGCGAGAAAGTCATCCTGGGAACAGGGACTTCGCCGCCGTCGTGGCGACGCTGACCAGCGGCCCCGGGTAGACGAAGAAGAAGATGTTGAAGATGCCGGCAACCGCCAGCACCGTGCGCAATTCGATGCGCATCGGCTCAATCTCGCCGGCCGGCTCGTCGAAATACATCACCTTGATGATGGTGAGATAGTAGAACGCGCCCACCACGCTGCTCAGCACGCCAACGACGGCGAGCGTGAACAGACCCGCCTTGATCGCGGCGACGAAGACGTACCATTTGGCGAAGAAGCCCGCGAGCGGCGGAATGCCGGCCAGCGAAAACAGCAGCATCGCGAAGAAGAACGCCAGCAGCGGGTTGGTGCGCGACAGCCCCGAGAAATCGCTGATCTGCTCCATCGGCTGGCCGTTGCGCTTCATCGACAGGATCACCGCGAAGGTGCCGAGCGTCATCGCGACATAGATCGCGATATAGACCAGCACGCCCTGCGCACCTTCCACCGTGCCCGATGCAAGCCCGACCAGCGCAAAGCCCATATGGCCGATCGATGAATAGGCCATCAGGCGCTTGATGTTCTTCTGTCCGATCGCCGCGAACGAGCCCAGCACCATCGAGGCGATCGCGACGAACACGAGTATCTGCTGCCATTGCTGCACGATGCCCGGAAAAGCCGTCAGCGTCACCCGGGTGAACACGGCCAGTGCAGCGACTTTCGGCGCCGAGGCAAAGAACGCCGTAACCGGCGTCGGCGCGCCCTCATAGACGTCGGGCGTCCACATGTGGAACGGCACGGCAGATACCTTGAAGCAGAGCCCGGCCAGCAAGAACACGAGACCGAACACGATGCCGGTGCTGCCGGTTTTCACTGCGGCGGCGATGCCCGCGAATTCGACCGTGCCGGTAAAGCCGTAGATCAGCGAAGCGCCGTACAGCAGCATGCCCGAGGACAGCGCGCCGAGCACAAAGTACTTCAGCCCGGCCTCGGTGGATTTGGCGTTGTCGCGGTTGGAGGCCGCGACCACATAGAGCGCGAGCGACATCAGTTCGAGCCCGAGATAGAGCATGATCAGGTCGCCGGCCGAAATCAGCACCATCATCCCGAGCGTGGAGAGCAGCACCAGGATCGGATACTCGAAAATGCGCCGCGACGGGTCGGACAGGAACTCCACCGAGAGGATCAGCGTCGCCGCCGAGCCGATCAACGTGAGGATCTTCAGGAAGCGGGCGAAGTCGTCGACGATGAAGCTGTTGCCAAATGTAGTGAGCTTGCCGGCCGGCAGCGTCAATTCCAGCACGCCGGAGAGGACCAGCAGCGCAACCGTGAGGCCGGTGATGAGGGGCGTCGTCGACGCTTGCTCGCGAAAGGCGCCGAGCATCAGCAGCACCATGGCGCCTACGGCCAGCACCAGCTCCGGTATCACCGGGAACAACTGATAACCTGCAGTCGTGAAGCTCATGGCGGGGCCTTACTGGGTGACCAACGCGGCTGCCTTCACGGCAGTCACGGCGGCATTGTAATTGTTGACGAGTTGCTGAACCGAGGCCGCCGACATGTCGAGCACCGGCTTCGGATAGACGCCGAACAGGATGGTCAGCGCGACCAGCGGGAACAGCGTCAGGCTCTCGCGCAACGTCAGGTCCTTGATGCTGGCAAGCGACGGCTTTGTCAGTGCGCCGAACACCACCTTGCGATAGAGCCACAGCGCATAGCCGGCCGACAGGATCACGCCCAGCGTGGCAAAGGTCGCGGTCGGGATCGAGACCTTGAAGGTGCCGAGCAGCGTCATGAATTCGCCGACGAAGCCGGACGTGCCGGGCAGCCCGACATTGGCCATGGTGAACACCATGAACACCAGCGCGTAGAGCGGCATCCGGTTGACGAGGCCGCCATAGGCCGCGATTTCGCGGGTATGCATGCGGTCGTAGACGATGCCGACGCACAGGAACAGCGCGCCGGAGACGATGCCGTGCGAAATCATCTGGAACACGCCGCCGGCTACGCCCTGCGTGGTGCCGGCGAAGATGCCCATGGTGACGAAGCCCATATGAGCGACCGAGGAATAGGCGATCAGCTTCTTGATATCTTCCTGCATCAAGGCCACCAGCGAGGTGTAGATGATCGCAATCGCCGACATCGAGAAGATCAACCAGGCGAAATCATGCGACGCCAGCGGGAACATCGGCAGCGAGAAGCGCAGGAAGCCGTAGCCGCCCATCTTCAGCAGGATCGCGGCCAGGATCACCGAGCCCGCGGTCGGCGCCTCGACGTGGGCGTCAGGAAGCCAGGTGTGCACCGGCCACATCGGCATCTTCACCGCAAACGAGGCAAAGAACGCCAGCCACGCCCAGGTCTGCAAGCTGCGCGGCACCGCGGTGTGCATCAGCGTCGGGATGTCGGTGGTGCCGGCATTCCAGTACAGCGCCATGATGGCGAGCAACATCAAGACCGAGCCGAGCAGCGTGTAGAGGAAGAACTTGAACGATGCGTAGACCCGGCGCGGGCCGCCCCAGACCCCGATGATCAGGAACATCGGAATCAGGCCGCCCTCGAAGAACAGATAGAACAGCACGAGGTCGAGCGCCGAAAAGGTGCCGACCATCAGCGTTTCCAGCAGCAGGAACGCCATCATGTATTCACGCACGCGCATCGTGATCGATTTCCAGCTCGCGACGATGCAGAACGGCATCAGGGCGGTGGTCAGGATCACGAACGGCAGCGAAATGCCGTCGACACCCATGTGATAGGTGATGCCGCTGGCGAGCCAGTTGGCTTTTTCGACGAACTGGAAATCCGCACTGGCAGCGTCGAAGCGCCAGACCAGGATCAGCGAAACCGCAAACGTCACCAGCGTGGTCCACAGCGCGATCCAGCGCGCATTGCGCCGCGCGGCCTCGTCGTCGCCGCGGGTGAGATAGACCGCCAGCGCGCCGATCACCGGCAGGAACGTGACGACCGAAAGGATGGGCCAGGTTGTCATTACTGGCCTCCCAAGCCGAACATGAACCAGGTGATCAACCCGGCGACGCCGATCAGCATCGCAAAGGCGTAGTGATAGAGATAGCCGGTCTGGACCTTCACCACGTTGCGGGTGACATCGAGCACCCGGGCCGAAACGCCGTCCGGGCCGAAGCCGTCGATGACGAAGCCGTCGCCCTTTTTCCAGAGCTGGTAGCCGAGCCATTTCGCCGGGCGGACGAAAATGTAGTCATAGAGCTCGTCGAAATACCATTTGTTGAGCAGGAACTGATAGAGCATCTGGTGCTGGTTGGCGAGTTCGACCGGGATATACGGCCGGCGGATGTAGAACAGCAATGACACCAGAAAGCCTATGGCCATCATGACGGTCGGCAGGTACCCAA